>JAYQVH010000005.1:0-182538 GCA_038148375.1 Rhodospirillaceae bacterium
TAGACGTCGGGCAGGAAGTGCATCTCGATCTTGATGACGCCGTCGCCCTGGCAGGCCTCGCAGCGCCCGCCCTTCACATTGAACGAGAAGCGCCCCGGCTTGTAGCCGCGCGCCTTGGCCTCCGGCAGTTCGGCGAACCAGTCGCGGATCGGCGTGAACGCGCCGGTGTAGGTGGCCGGGTTGGAGCGCGGCGTGCGGCCGATGGGGCTCTGGTCGATGTCGACGATCTTGTCGATGAAGGTGAGGCCGTCGATCTTCTTGTGCGGGCCGGGAATGTCGCGCGCGCCGTGCAGGGTTTTGGCCAGCGCCTTGTAGAGCGTCTCCAGCACCAGGGAGGACTTGCCGCCGCCGGACACGCCGGTGACGCAGGTAAAGGTGCCGAGGGGGAATTCGGCGTCGACCTGTTTGAGGTTGTTGGTCTCCGCGCCAATGACCTTCATCGCCTTACCGTTGCCCTCGCGGCGCTGCTTGGGCACGGGGATGGACTTGAGGCCGGTCAGGTAAGCGGCGGTGAGGGAGCGCTTGCTCTGCATCACCTGCGCGGGCGTGCCTTGGGCGACGACGCGGCCGCCGTGCACGCCGGCGCCGGGGCCCATGTCGATCAGATGATCGGCGGAGCGGATGGCGTCCTCGTCGTGTTCGACCACGATCACGGTGTTGCCGATGTCGCGCAGGCGGCGCAGGGTTTGCAGCAGGCGGTCGTTGTCGCGCTGGTGGAGGCCGATGGACGGCTCGTCGAGCACATAAAGCACGCCGGTGAGGCCGGAGCCGATCTGCGAGGCGAGGCGGATGCGCTGGCTCTCGCCGCCGGACAGGGTGCCGGAGTTGCGGGAGAGCGTGAGATAGTCGAGCCCGACGTTGTTGAGGAAGCCCAGGCGTTCGTCGATTTCCCTTAAAATTCTGCGCGCAATCTCGGTGTCTTTGTCGGACAGGCCGTCGATGAGGGCTGCGAACCAGGCGTGGGCGTCGGCGATGGACAGTTCGGAAATCTCGCCGATGTGCTTGCTGCCGACCTTCACCGCCAGGGCCTCGGGCTTGAGGCGGTAGCCGGTGCAGGCTTCGCAGGTCTGGCTGGTCTGATACTTGGAAAGTTCCTCGCGGATCCACGCGGAATCGGTGTCGCGCCAGCGCCGGGTCAGGTTGTTGATCACGCCTTCGAACGGCTTGCGGGTCTCGAACTTGCGGGTGCCGTCGCTGAATTTGATGGTGATGGGCTCGTCGCCGCTGCCGAACAGGATGGCGTCGCGCACCTTCTTGGGCAGCTTCTTCCACGGCGTGTCGATGTTGGCTTTGAACAGCGCCGCAACGCCCTTGAGCGCCTGTAAATAATATGGTGACGGCGGCGAGGCGTTGGACCACGGCGCGACCGCGCCTTCGGCCAGGGTCTTATCCGGGTCGGGGACGACGAGGTCGGGGTCGAATGTCATGCGCACGCCGAGGCCGTCGCAGGCCGGGCAAGCGCCGAACGGGTTGTTGAAGGAGAAGAGCCGCGGCTCAATTTCGTCAATCGTGAAGCCGGAGACCGGGCAGGCGAACTTGGCGGAGAACACGGTGCGCGCCGCATCGCCCTCTTTGTCGGCGTCCTCGGCGAAGGCGATGCCGTCGGTCAGGCCGAGCGCGGTTTCCAGGCTGTCGGCGAGGCGGCTTTCCAGGCCCTCGCGCACGACCACGCGGTCGACCACCACCTCGATGTCGTGCTTGAGCTTTTTGTTGAGCGCGGGCACGTCGTCGATTTCATACAAGGTGCCGTCGACCTTGACGCGCTGGAAGCCCTTCTTTTGCAGCTCGGCGAGGTCCTTTTTGTATTCGCCCTTACGCCCGCGGACGATGGGGGCCAGCAGATACAGCCGGGTGCCATCGCCCATGGCCATGATCCGGTCGACCATCTGGCTGACCGTCTGCGCCTCGATCGGCAGGCCGGTGGCGGGCGAGTAGGGCACGCCGATGCGCGCCCACAACAGGCGCATGTAGTCGTGAATTTCCGTCACCGTGCCGACGGTGGAGCGCGGGTTGCGGCTGGTGGTCTTCTGCTCGATGGAGATGGCCGGCGACAGGCCGTCAATGGAATCCACATCCGGCTTCTGCATCAGCTCCAGGAACTGGCGCGCGTAGGCGGACAGGCTCTCCACATAGCGGCGCTGGCCCTCGGCATAGATGGTGTCGAAGGCCAGCGACGATTTGCCCGAGCCGGACAGGCCGGTGATCACCACCAGCTCGTTGCGCGGGATCTCGACCGTGACGTTCTGCAGGTTGTGCTCGCGCGCGCCGCGCACCGCGATAACTTTGGAGTCAACCGGGTCAGACGCCTTCGAGGCCTTCGAAGCGGCGGGTTTCGCGCGTTTGGGCTTGGCCGATTTGAGGGGCTTGTTCACGTAAATGTTCTACTTATGTTCTATCGTGCGTTAGGTGTAGCGCACCTGGATTTGGGAGTCCACCGGGAGCGCAAGTCTCTTCCCTTGATATACGAAAGCGCCGCCGAAAGGGACGGGCCTGTCGAGAAAAAGTCAGCCTTACGCCTGGCTCTCGATGAACTGGATGATGGGCACCCAGTCGTCGGTGATGAGGTCCGAGTACGTGCCCGGGCGGTCGAAGATCGACAGACCCTGGCAGGCCATCTCCGAATAACCGGAGCGGTCGGACAGGCGCGAGACGACCGGATGGCCGACGCCGTCGAGGAAATCCTCCAGCCGGGCGGCGGCGCGGGTGTTGGCGCGCATGCGGTTGCCGATGATCGCCAGCGGCTTGCGGCCCTTGCGGATCGGTTTGAGGCTGTCGATCTTTTTCAGGAAGGTCGCGGTGGTGCGTTCGTCGAAGACCGACGGCAGCACCGGTACGATCACCACGTCGGCGGCTTTAAGCAGGGCGTCGAAATGGGATTTGGTCAGGCCGGCACCGGCGTCGATGACCAGGCGCTGGAGGCCCTTGACCGTCTCGCCTTCGTCCTTGGACCAATTCATGCCGTAGATCTTGGCCGCGTCCTTGGGCCGCATTTTCAGCCAGGTCAGCGAGCTTTTCTGTTTATCGACGTCGGCGATGGCGGTTTTCAAACCGCCGTTGGCGAACGCCGCGGCGAGGTTGGTCGCCAAAGTCGTTTTGCCGCAGCCCCCTTTGGGATTGGCGACTAGAACGGGAAGCATGTGCGGCGTACCCTTTCAGTTGCCGTCAGGCCGAGTGCCAGAACGGCCGGCTCTCCGCGTAGTGCGTCCACAGCGACACAATACCGCGTTCCGCTTCGGCGGCGGCGTGCGTATGCCAGCCCAAAACCTTGCCCGCGCCGGAGCGCACTTTGTCGGTGTCTTTTCCACCGGCCTCGGCACGGTCGATCAGGAACGCGGTGAGGTGCTCGGCCGTGGCGACGTCGTTGGCCGCACCAAGGGCGTGCTGCAGTATCCGCATGGCCGCGATAAAGGGTCGGGTGTGGCTGTCCGGATAGAGTCCGGAGAAGAACTCCATGGCGTAGCGGTGCTTTTTCAGGGCGATGCGGACCTGATGCCGTTCGGCGGCTGTCAGCTTGCGGAAGCCCTTGCCGCGTTTCATCACGTGCCGCTGACGCTTGGTGAGCAGCGGACCGGCGAGTTCAACGAGCGGTGCGTCGAGCGCGTCTTGGGCGACATGGTCGCGCCACGCCCGATGCTCGATCCACGACGCCATGGTCAGCGCCAAGGCGCTGTAGCGGGCAGAGTTAAGGGCCGACCTGACTTTGCGGTAGGCGGCGCTGTGCGCCTTTGCGGCAACATTCGCCAGCGCGGCGAGGTCAGGATCGTCGGGCCGGTCCGCCATCACCGCCGGCAGCACTTCGTCAAGAAAGACATCGAGATCGCGGGCCGGGCCGAGGATGTCCATCAGCCACGTCAGCTCCGCTTTGATGGACGGGACCTCCGGGCAGACGAGGAACTTCTTGAACACCGAAAACGCTGATTTCATGCGCCGGATGGCGATGCGGGCCTGGTGGACGCCCTCAATGTCGGTGCCGCAGGCGGCCGCCGCCCGGTTGGCCAGCAACTGCCCGAGGGAGGCGGAGAACACCTTGACCATCGCGTCCTCAATGGACGCCGCCCGGGTCAGCGGAATCTTGCTCGCCATTGTCGCTCGCGGGTAGGTGCCGTCGGCCAGTTCGAAGCCGCCTTCAACCTTGCTGGTCTGGGTGAGGACCATTTTGGTCTGGCGGGACAGAGTCACGGCGAGATCGAGCATCGCCGACATGGTGCCGCTGACCAGTTCCAGTTCGAGCTCAGAAATGGGCCGGCTCTTTTGTCCGGCGTTCACCTTGCCCTGGTCGAAAGCCAACTCCACAGTGGCGCTGTTGCCGGGACTGACGGCATGTTCGACGAGGAGGGTGGTGCGCTTGATGTCGGTCGTGAAAACCGGCGTCAGTTCCTGGGGCAGAATCAGGCCCATACGCCCGCGCACGTCGGCGGACTGGACGGCCGACAGATCCGGGGTCTTGGAGGTGACCGGCACCGTCCATTCTTCGCGGGCCAGGATGCCGGACACGCTGACGCCCGTACTCTTGATGGTCTGCTCAAGTTTACCGCTTTTCTTCCGGATGCGCAGGGTTAGGCCGCGGCGGCGCAGGCGGCGGTCTTCGGTATCGTAGTAGGTGGAGACCACGCGCGCGGTTTTGCGGTTCTTGAGGTCGACGCCACCGGCCTTAGTCAAGGATTTCAATAGCTTAGACAGACGCGCGGGATCGCACGTCAGCTTGAGCTCAAGCTCGGTCTGGGCTTCCGTCCCCGCATCTAAACGAGGCGACGTCATGTCCATCAAACACCGGTCCCTGTATGCCGATGGCCGGCGGTGCTTTTCGCGCACGCGCGATCAGTGGCCAAAGGGTCTTTTATTTGACGGCGATTTGAGCATTTCGCATTGACTCAGCGCAACCACTTTCGACGTCGAACCACGATCGAGGAATGCGAATGCAGTGCCCGGGCCGCGGTTATCCACAGGGCAAAATTCTGGGACTTGTAAACGTCGCGACGGGCGCTATCGTGAGCCCAATTCGAAGATCATTTTCAGGAGTTCCGGCATGGCTGGCAGCGTCAATAAAGTCATTCTCATCGGTAATCTAGGCCGGGATCCGGAGGTGCGGACCACACAGAACGGCACCAAGGTTGCCAATCTCAGCCTCGCGACCTCGGACAGCTGGAAGGACAAGAACACCGGCGAGCGGCGCGAAAAAACCGAATGGCACCGGGTTGTGATCTTCGGCAACCTGGCTGACATTGCCGAGCGCTACCTGAAGAAGGGGTCAAAGGTATACGTCTCCGGCTCTTTGCAAACGCGCAAGTGGCAGGACCAGTCCGGCCAGGACAAATACACGACAGAAGTAGTGCTGCAGGGCTTCAATGGCGAACTGACCATGCTTGACGGCCGCGGCGATGGAGCTGGCGGTGGAGGCGGCGGCGGTGATTACGGCTCCGACGGCCCGTCCGACGGTGGCTGGGATTCCGGTCCGAGTGGCGATATGGACGACGAAATCCCGTTTTAAATAGCGCACTATCTAAATGGGACGGGGTGCTCGGCGTCATCAGACGGTCATATCGACGAGAAGCGGCCAATCCCTGTAAATTTTAACCAAATGCGGCACCTGTGTGATCGCCAAACGGCGATCACACGTAAACAATGCTGTGAGCGAGGTAAAGAGTCCAGATGGCCGCCAGGGTGGGTTCGTTTGTTTTGAAATCAGTTTGGGAGCGCTTACGCACGGCAGCTCAAAAGAGATTGCCGCTTGTCATCCTTGGAGGGGCCCTCGTTCTTACTGTGGCTTTGATCGCCGCTCGGGACCGGGATGTTCCTCCACCTCGTGGAGAGAAGGCCTGGGTGGTCGACGTTCTGACCGTCTTCTATGAGTCCCTTGAACCGACCCTCGAACTTTTTGGCAGCGTTCGTTCACCCCAGGACGCGACATTGAGCGCAGGTATTGAGGCAACGGTTGACCGCGTTCCTGTCCGGGACGGTGAGACTGTAACGGCTGGACAGTTGTTAGTGGTGTTAGACGAACAAGACGCTGTCCTAACCCTGCGCCAGCGCCAAGCCGACGTTGCAGAGATCAAGGCGCAACTGGCCTTCACCGAGCGGCAGAATGAAATCAACCGGCTTAGCTTTGCGCAGGAGAAAGAGTTACTCGAAATTTCCCAAAGCCGGTTCAATCGGGCTAAGGAACTTTTTGATCTCGGACGTTTATCCCGCTCCGACTATGAGAATGCGACCGAGAATTTAACACGGCAGCGGCTGGCGCTCAGCCGGTCCGAATTGTCGACAGAAGAAAGCGACGTACGTCTGCGGGAGCGTCAAGCGCAGTTGGCCCGCGCCGAGGCCCAACTGGGTCAGGCCCAGCTAGATGTCGACCGCACGCGCGTGGTCGCGCCGTTCGGCGGCGTGGTGTCGGACATGCAGGTATCTCAAGGTGATCGGGTGCGCGTCGGCGATGAGCTGATGCGTCTGCAAAACCCGGAATCCGTGGAAATTCGCACGCAAATCCCCGCAAGTTATGCGCCGACGATCAATGCCGGGTTGAGACAAGGGATCGGGATGACTGCTACCGTCGATACAATGACAGGCTCTCTCATTGGTCAGCTGACCCGTCTTTCCGGGCAGATCCGTGAGGGCAGCGGTGGCGTCGATGGGTATATTGGATTTGATCGTCCGCCGGTCGGACTTAGATTGGGCAGCACGGTGCGCGTGGTTCTAAAGCTGCCACCCGAAGAGGGCGTGATCGCTATTCCCGCAGAGGCCATTTATGGCCAGGATCGTCTCTTTAAAGTTGCCGGTGACCGTATGCAGTCGGTTGAGGTCGAACGGCTCGGCGAGCGCTTTCGGCTTGACGGAAGCACTGAGGTCATCGTACGTTCACCGGCTTTGCAAAACTCCGACAAGGTTATAGCGACAAAATTGTCGAATGCGACCGACGGTTTGCTCGTCCAGATCGCGTCGCCGGCGCAGCGGCAATCGCCCGTTGCCACTCCGGGGGGCGCTCCGTGAAGTCTAGACAAATTGAGAGAGTGGGCCGGACATGACCAGGCTCATTCAGGCATTTGTACGGCACCCGGTCGCCCCAAACCTCGCCATGGTGGTGATGATTCTGGCGGGGGTCTGGGCGACCGGACAATTGACTCGCCAGGTCATGCCGACCTTCGCGCTCAATGTCGTCACTATTCAGGTCGTGTGGCCCGGCAGTTCCGCTGAAGACGTTGAGGCATCGATCACTCAGCCGCTTGAGGATCAACTGCTGGCTTTGGATGAACTCACCGGTATGAGTTCAACCTCGCGGGACGGACTCGCGCAACTCGACCTTGAGTTTCCCGAGGGCGCTGAAATGGGCGCCGCCCTCGACCAGGTCAAAGACCTTGTCGCGCAAATTCGAAACCTTCCCGACACGGCCGAAGAACCACGGGTCACGCTGCTGAGCCGCAGCGAACCGGTCGCTAAGGTTGTCGTCAGCGGACCGAACCTCGAACAATTGCGACCCTTGGTGCGCGGGTACGAACGAGAATTAAGAGCACGCGGCCTGTCTCGCCTTACTGTGACCGGGTTACCCGAAGAGGAAATTTCGATAGAATTGTCGGCGCAGCGGCTCGGCGAACTCGGATTATCATTGCGCGATGTCGCATCACGGGTACGAAGCGCAAGTTTGGATGTGCCGGCAGGCACCGTTGGCGAGCGTGATATTGCACGGCAGTTGCGAAGTCTGGATCAGGTTAGAACCGCACAGGGGTTCGAGCGCCTGCCAATCCTCGCCGACGAACAAGGCGGCTTTCTGCGTCTCGGCGATATCGCCCAAATAGTACGTCAATCTTTACCTGAGCAAATTCGACTTTTTGTGGACGGACGCCCGGCGGTGGAGATCGCGGTTAGCCGCTCCGAAACCGAAGACTCATTGGTGATGGCGGAGCGCCTTAACGCGTGGATCGACAGCGCCCGGTCCGCAGCGCCGTCCAATGTAGAAATATCCTCCTTCGCGGAAACGTGGAGGACTGTCGATGACCGCATCGACTTGATGGTAGAGAACGCGCTGTCCGGCCTCGTTTTGGTGTTGGTCATGCTCTACATCTTTCTCAATGGCCGCGTTGCGTTCTGGGTCGCGGTCGGTATTCCCGTCTCTGTGCTCGCAGCGTTGATGGCTCTGTACCTGCTCGGCGGATCGATCAACATCATGTCGTTGTTCGCCTTGGTGATGACATTCGGCGTCATCGTCGATGATGCTATCGTCGTGGGGGAAGAGGCGGTGACACTTTACCATGAGGGGATGGGGCCAGGCGCAGCCGCAGAGAAAGCGGCGATTAGTATGTTTGCCCCGGTGATGGCAGCCTCCCTGACTACCATCGCGGCGTTTTTACCTCTCATCACGTTGGAAGGGACGACCGGAACGATCCTGTTTTCGATTCCGCTCATCGTTATGTGCGTTGTGCTGGCGTCTCTCGTCGAGTGTTTCATTGTGCTGCCGGGCCACCTCAAGCATTCCCTGGTCGGGACCGCCGAGCGTCCTCTGCCGCGGTACCGGCGCGCCATCGATGTTGCCATCGGGAGGTTCCGCGACGGCCGTTTTAGGCAGGCGGTGAGCTGGTGTGTGGCTAATCTTTGGATCGTGCTCAGTTCCGCCATCGCTAGTCTTATTCTCATCGTCGGCCTGTTGGGTGGCGGGCTGGTCGGGTTCTCATTCTTTCCACAACCGGATGGCACTACCGTGACCGCAACGGCACGTTTCGTGTCTGGGTCGCCCGAGCAGCGCATTGACGAGTTCCTTCAGGATGCGGTCGAGAATTTATACGCGGTCGAGAAATTGTCGGGCGAGGATATCGTTAGACTTGTAGTCGTGAACATCGGACGGCAGAGCCGTGGAATAACGGGATCCAATGTCGGGCAAATCGATGTCGAGTTGACGCCGCCGGACTCGCGGTCGTGGTCTAACTCCGACTTCATCCGCGCGTGGCAACGCCGGGTGACGCAGCCGCCGGGTCTGGAATCGTTCTTGGTGCTCAATGCCCGCGGCGGACCGCCGGGCTCGGATATCGATATCCAACTCGCCGGTGCGGATCCTGACACGTTGAAGTCTGCAGCTTTGGAAGTGCAAGAACTGCTGCGCCAGTACACCGGTGTCAGCGGCGTACGCGACGATACCAGCTACGGCAAGGAACAATTGATTTTCGAGTTATCGCCCGTTGGCCGTGCCGTGGGTCTGACTGCGCAAAGCCTCGGGGAACAATTGCGCGCAAATTTCGACGGTGACTTGGTGCAGATTTTTCAGGACGAAGGGGAAGAGGTCGAAGTGCGTATCCGGTTGGCCGCACGAGAGCGTGATAACCTCAGCTCGCTGGAGACGCTACCCATCCTGCTGCCGAACCAACAAACCGCCATTCTCTCTAACGTTGCTCAATTGAGGTACAAGCGCGGCTTCGATGCACTCAAACACAGTGAGGGGCTGCTCGCCGTGCGCGTCACGGCCGATGTGGATGCAACCCAGAGCAACGCAAACACACTGAGGGCGCAGTTGAGCCGTACGGTCTTGCCGGAGCTCTCGGCGAAGTACGGTGTCACGACACGATTCCGCGGGCAGGCCGAAAACCAGGCTGAGACGACGGGCGGTTTGTCACTGGCGTTACCACTCGCCCTGATCCTGATCTACATCATACTTGCCTGGGTGTTCGCATCGTACGTCTGGCCTCTGGCAGTGTTAAGTGTCATTCCGTTCGGACTGGTCGGCGCGGTGTTTGGCCATTGGCTGCTCGGGTTCGATGTCACCATGCTGTCGATCTTCGGTTTTTTTGGCCTTTCGGGAATTGTTATCAATGGCTCGATCATCCTGGTTTCTGTATTCAAGGACATGCGGGCGAAGGGTGTTGACGTTGTAGACGCCGCGGTCGATTCAGCATGCCGCCGGTTGCGGCCGGTATTTCTAACGTCCGTAACCACCGTTGCCGGTGTATTGCCACTCTTATTCGAAACGTCTGAAGACGCACAATTTCTGAAGCCGATGGTTATCTCGATCGGGTTTGGACTGATTTTTGGCACACTGATCGTGTTGTTTATACTGCCCGCGTTTTTGGTTGGAATTGAGGGGGCCAACAAACGCCTAACCCGCGTTACCAGCGGCGTGGCGGTGTGGATCAAGTCACATCGTCCCGAGGATATTCTACCGGGGTTGAAACGCCGTGTGCTGACGAGATCAGACCCGACGCTGGTGCGTGAGGCGGCTAAGGACACGGATAAATGAACAGGCCTAAACCCACGCACGCCGAGACGCTTGCTTTGCACGGTCAGAAGATTGCGGCGCTGGCCACTGAACATTTACTCAGGACCTATCCGGCGATCAAGGATCGCTTTCATGAAGATCCCTTGGGGCACTGGCGCGATCACTTTATGGATCGCGTCGAGGAGTTGTCTGAATCCCTTGCAACAGGCGAACCGCAAATCTTTGCCGCTCACGTCAAATGGGCCAGTCAGGCCATGGCGGCTCGAACATTGGATACGACCTATCTTGATGCGACGTTTTTAAGCCTTCGGCACGCGATCGAGTCCGTTCTGACTGACGACGCGAGCGATTCCGCTTTGATCTGTCTCGACAACGCGCTGACACAATTCAACGCAGGGGACACCAGCGGTTGGGAGTCGGCCCTCGATCCCACATTGCCGCTCGACAGGCTGGCCCTTCGCTACGTTCAGATGGTCGTCGCTGGCAATGTATGGCCCGGCATGCAAACCGTACTCGATGCCTTGGACACGGGAAGCAGCGTAGAAGACTTGTATCTCAAGGTCCTGTTGCCGGCTCAGGCCGAAGTGGGCCGCTTGTGGCATCTCAATGAAATCACGGTTGCCGAGGAGCACCTGGTTTCATCCACGACCCAACGTCTGATGGCTGTCCTATCAACACATGCCGGCCGCAAGCCAGACAGGGGAAAGACCGTCATCGCTTCCGCCGTTGCCGGTAACGCCCACGACATCGGCATAAGGGCGATCGCTTATCTCATGGAAATGCAGGGGTGGCGGACCATTTTTCTCGGTTCCGACATGCCGCGCAGTGATTTACCGGCAGCGGTGAAGTTTTATGAGGCTGATTTGGTGATGCTGTCTATCGCGTTGAGCACGCAGCTCAGTGCATTAAAAAAGACGATTGCAGAGATCCGGGCAGCCTGCGGTACAGACGCAAAAATTATGGTCGGCGGCAATGGATTGAGAGCAATGCCGGACCTATGGCGGGATTTGGGTGCTGACGGATTTACCGAAAATGTATTGGACGCTATCGAATTGGCAGGCCATCTTACGGGTGGCTGACCGGCGGAATTTTCACTCTCGAAGCTGACATCACCCTGGCTTGAGCGTCATCCCCATCCAGGCCCAATTCCGAATTGCGCATAGGCTTCGGCTCTGGCTCCCTAACAGTTTATTATTTATAACGTTTTTGGCGATGCTGCGGTGCCGAAAAGAGGCGGCAGAAAAAGCGCCTTAACGCGCATCAGTTGGTTGGTAATCCGACCGGTTCTCTGGTACATTTTTGCGTTGAAATCAAACCGTCACAGCCGTCCGCAACCGTCCTTCCGCGGGCTCCGGGGCAGACCCCGGTTCCAAAGTGTGCAATGCAAAATTTGAGTGCTACCGCCGGCCCGATTTCACGCGACAACGTACCTGAGTTAAGACCCTAGAGTGATCCCTTGAGCGAACCCACAGAAGCGCCTCCGCCGGGCCCGACCCCGGAATTATCCAGCGTCACCATCGAAGACGAGATGAAACGGTCCTACCTGGATTACGCCATGAGCGTGATCGTCAGCCGGGCCCTGCCAGACGTCCGTGACGGCCTTAAGCCGGTGCACCGCCGCATCCTTTATGCAATGAAGGAAAACGGCTACGAGTACAACAAGCCCTACCGCAAGTCCGCGCGCATCGTCGGCGACGTCATGGGTAAGTACCACCCGCACGGCGACCAGGCGATTTACGATGCCATGGTGCGCATGGCGCAGGAATTCTCCATGCGCCTGCAGCTGATCGACGGGCAGGGCAACTTCGGTTCCATGGACGGCGATCCGCCGGCTGCCATGCGTTACACCGAAGCCCGGATGGCCAAGGCGGCGCATAGCCTGCTCGACGATATCGACAAGGAAACCGTCGACTTTCAGCCTAACTATGACGAGACCGTGTACGAGCCGGTGGTGCTGCCGGCGCGGTTCCCCAATCTGCTGATCAACGGCGCTGGCGGTATTGCCGTCGGTATGGCGACCAACATCCCGCCCCATAATTTGGGCGAGATCATCGACGCCTGCCACGCACTGATCGACAATCCTGAGACTTCCGACGCGGACCTGATGGAAATCGTGCCTGGCCCCGACTTCCCGACCGGCGCGATCATTCTCGGTCAGACCGGCAGCCGTTCGGCCTACGCCACCGGGCGCGGTTCGGTGGTCATCCGCGGCCGCGCGGAGATCGAGGACTGGGGCAAGGATCGTGAGGCCATTGTCATCACGGAAGTGCCTTATCAGGTCAACAAGGCCTCCATGGTCGAGAAGATCGCCGAACTTGTACGCGACAAGCGGATCGAAGGCATTTCAGATCTGCGCGACGAGTCCGATCGCCACGGCATTCGTGTCGTCGTCGAGATCAAACGCGATGTCCAGGCCGACGTCGTGCTGAATCAGCTGTACCGCTTCACCCCGTTGCAGACCAGCTTCGGCGTCAACATGCTGGCGATTAACGGTGGCCGTCCGGAACTGATGAACCTGCGCCAGATTCTAGAGGCGTTCATCAAGTTTCGTGAAGAGGTCATCCGCCGTCGCACCGTGTACGAACTCGGACAGGCGCGCGACCGGGCCCACACCTTGGTTGGGCTGGCCATCGCCGTCGCCAATTTGGATGAGGTGATCGCGCTGATCCGCGCCGCGCCGGACCCCCAGACGGCGCGCGAGCAGCTCATGGCCAAGCCGTGGCCGGCCGCCGACGTCGAGCCCCTGATCCAGATCATCGACGAGCCGGATCGCAAGGTTGTTGACGGCGCCTATCAGTTGTCCGAGGCGCAGGCCCGCGCGATTTTGGAATTGCGTCTGCATCGTTTGACCGGCCTGGAGCGCGAAAAGATTCACAGTGAACTCAGAGATCTCGGTGAACAGATTATCGATTTCCTGGACATTCTGCGGTCGCGCGAACGCCTCTACGGCATTATGCGAGACGAACTCACCGAGATGAAGGACGAGTACGCGACGCCGCGGCGCACGGAGATTTCGACAGACGAATTCGAAACCGACATTGAAGACCTGATACAGCGCGAAGATATGGTCTGCACGGTGACCAACGCCGGGTACATCAAGCGCGTGCCGCTGTCGACCTACCGCGCCCAGCGCCGCGGTGGCAAAGGCCGTGCTGGCATGGCGACCAAGGACGAGGATTTCGTCACCTCTCTTTACGTCGTCAACACCCATACGCCGCTGTTGTTCTTCTCGACCTTCGGCATGGTCTACACCTTGAAGGTCTATAAGCTGCCGCTGGGCACGCCGCAGTCGCGCGGTAAGGCAATGGTGAATTTGCTGCCGCTGAGCGAAGGCGAGACCATCTCTACTGTTATGCCGCTGCCGGAGGATGAAGACACCTGGGGCAACTACAACGTTATGTTTGCCACCCAGTCCGGCAATGTGCGCCGAAATGCGCTGTCCGATTTCACCAATGTCATGCGTAACGGCAAGATTGCGATGAAGCTGAACGACGGGGACCGGCTGGTCGGCGTCGCGGTCTGCGATGACTCCAATGACGTGCTGCTGTCGACCCAGGCCGGCAAGGCGATCCGCTTTACCGTTGGAGACGTGCGTGTGTTTGCCGGACGCTCGTCGGTCGGCGTGCGTGGCATCCGCCTCGGCAAAGACGATAAGGTCATTTCCATGACCATATTGCGCCACGTCGATTTCGACACCGGGACACGCGATGCCTACCTCAAAATATCTCGCAAGCTGCGCGGTCTCGACGAAGACGAGTTGGAAAACGGCGCTGACGAAATTGAAGTGCCCGATATTTCCGAAGAAGATTTCGCGCGCATGTCCGAGGGCGAGGAGTTCATTCTCACGGTTACGCTCCGAGGTTACGGAAAACGCACGTCCGCCTACGAGTATCGGGTCACAAAACGTGGCGGGCAGGGACTCACTGCGATTGCCACCAGCAAGCGCAACGGCTCGGTTGTTGCGGCGTTCCCGGTCGATGGCGAAGATCAGGTGATGATGATCACCGATGCCGGCAAGCTGATCCGTATTCCGGTGGGCGATATTCGTATCGCCGGTCGCGCAACTCAGGGTGTGACCCTGTTCCATACCGCCGAAGACGAAAAAGTGATGTCCGTCGCCCATCTGCCGCACGATGATGAGGCCGATGCTGACGATGAGACCGGCATCGAAACCGCCGAAAACGCCGGTGAGACGGCGGACGAGGTTGCCGGAAATGCGGTCGGCGATGAGTGATATCGAAGCTCGGCCGCTGATCGGTGTCTATCCGGGGACGTTCGATCCGATAACAAATGGGCATCTGGACATCATCACCCGTGCGACCAAAGTGGTCGACAAGCTGGTGATTGGCGTCGCCGTGAATATCGGCAAGGGCCCATTGTTTCAGTTGGAAGAACGCGTCGCCATGTGCCAAGCCCAGGTCGCGGCACTGCCGAAGGACACCGTTCAGGTGCCGGTCGAAGTCGTGCCGTTCGATAAGTTATTGATGGACTTTGTCACTGAAATTGGCGGGCGGGTTATTATCCGCGGTCTGCGCGCCGTATCGGACTTCGAATACGAATTCCAGATGGCGGGAATGAATGCGCGTCTGAACCCGAAAGTGGAAACGCTGTTCCTGATGGCGTCGGAACGCAACCAGTTCATCTCGTCTCGGTTCGTTAAGGAGATAGCCCGTTTCGGTGGGGATCTGACTCACTTCGTGCCCAAGGACGTCGCCGCTGCGGTGATGGCGGCGATCGAGCGCGCCTAATTTTGGCCACATAACCGGCAGTTTATATGTACTTTCGAGGCTTGAGCCGCTGGACGGGATGGCGTAAACCGGAGACGCGCACCGAAGGTCGCAACTGTGTTGGAGATTTTCGAATGAATAAATTGATGACGTGGGTGGCGGGGGCCCTTTTCGCGATGACAGCAGCAGCCAATGGCCAGCCGGCCGACCTTGATCCCGAAAACACGATTTACCTGGATCTGGAGTACGGCCGGGTGGTGATCGAATTGCGTCCGGATTTGGCTCCGGGACATGTCGAACGCTTCAAGCACCTGACGCGCCAGGGCTTTTACGATGGTCTGACCTTCCATCGCGTCATCGAAGGCTTCATGGCCCAGACCGGCGACCCCAACGGAGACGGCACAGGCGGTTCAGACCTGCCCGACCTGCAAGCCGAATTCAACGACGGCAAACACGTGCGAGGGGCCCTTTCCATGGCACGTGCGGCAGACGTCAATTCCGCCAACAGCCAGTTTTACATCGTATTTGACGATGCGCCGCACCTGAACGGCCAGTACACGTACTTCGGCCAGGTTGTCGCAGGCATGGAATTCGTTGATCAGATCCGGAAAGGCAACCCGGCCCGCAACGGTACGGTCACCTACCCGGACCGCATCATCCAAATGCAGGTCGCTGCCGACGAATCGGAATAACATTGAGCACAGGACGGGGCTAAAGCTTGACCGGCTCAGGCCCCCTCCCTATGGTGCGCCGCGCTTCGCCCGACCGACCCGGTTGCCGGAGGTCCGGCGCGGCCCTGTGAGCCCGTAGCTCAGCTGGTAGAGCATCGGACTTTTAATCCGGTGGTCGTGGGTTCGAGTCCCACCGGGCTCACCATTTTTCCCGCGTGTCTCGCGCCCGTAAGGCATTCAGAAAAATATTCGTGACTGAATTCGCCTCCCGGCGCGAGGGCGCTCTTCTATAGCAAGCAATTATTATCCACTGACAGCCGGGTATTCGTTGCTCAGCTTGTTTCGCTAGAAAACGCAGCGAGGCTTTCCAGCGTTCCCCGGTGATAAGGCCGGCCAGCAAGGTGGGCTGGCTGCCCTCAGGGGTATTGATCACGGGGCGGGTACCTATTCTACAGATCGGTCACCCGCCCTATTCAAGCTTGCGCCTAAAATTGGCATGTGAAAGTTTTGGTGCATGAGCCGAAGCGCCCAGACACGATCGCCATCAATGAACACGCAACGTTGGGTAACCGTTATCACAACGTTTTTTTCGTTGTGGCATTGTTTCAGCCGCTTTTCCCCAATGCCAGATGGAGCTCAGTTCGCAGGATTGCATGACGGCGGAGCAGCCCCTCAAGCTTGAGGACTGCGGTGACTGCCTACCCGCACTATGTGACTTAGCGGCATGCTCAACCACTCTTGGTCAAGTAATGGCATTCCTTGGCGCACCTGACACAACCAACGTTGCCACGTCTGCACCGAGCAGAGATGACTCCGGTGTTGTCCTTTTTGGGCGGACGGTCAGGCCGCCGGCGCATCCGCCGAAAGCATAATCAGAATTTAAGTCTCATGGATGGCCGCCACCGACTCTCAGTCGGTGCCGAATGGGTTGCGTGCAAGCCCGGCCATCCGAAGTGTGCTTTGGTCCGCATAAGGAATACGGACATGAAAACCAGTTCATTAATGATTGCGGCCGCAGGAGTTGCAGTCGGTGTCGGACTTTCGCTCGCTGCATTGTTTGTAATGGAGTCCGGTAACGTCGTTCCGCCGTCAAGTGAAACAGACAACCGTCGAGTGCTGTATTGGGTCGCTCCGATGGACCCGAATTACAGGCGCGCCGAACCGGGCAAGTCGCCGATGGGGATGGATTTGGTCCCCGTTTATGAGGGTGACGTATCGGCGGCAGGAGATGGTGGGACTGACGTCTTTATTTCACCGGTCATGATTCAAAACCTTGGGGTGCGGACGGCGCCGGTCGAGCGCAGGTATTTGAGCCGAACCATCAGGTCGGTTGGATATGTCGCGCCCGACGATAACCTGATCAGCCACGTTCATGTGCGAGCCGAAGGGTGGATTGAGGAATTGGCTGTAAAGGCGGTTGGAGAGAGAGTTCGAGAAGCTCAGCCCCTGTTTGGGTATTACGCTCCCGACATACATGTCGCGCTAGGGGAATTGGCGCAGTTTCAACGCCGCGATGAAAAGGACATGTTGGCCGTCACTCTAAGCCGTCTCGCTCTGCTCGATGTTCCGGCCAACGAAATCGAGGCCATACGTAATGGCGAGCCGGTGCCGCGGCGCACATCGATTCTCTCGCCCGCTAGCGGTGTAATTATTTCGATGAATGTGGGTGAGGGCATGTTCGTCAAACCGGACATGACTGCCATGACGGTCGCCGAATTGTCTTCTGTTTGGGTCATGATCGATATTTTTGAGAATCAAACGCCGTGGATCAGGGAGGGGCAGCCTGCATCGTTGCGCCTTACCTATCTCTCGGAGGTCATGCGCGAAGGTGTTGTGGATTACGTATATCCGACACTGGATCCGAAAACACGAACGCTGAAGGCGCGGCTGAGATTCGACAATCCAGACGGGCTGCTAAAGCCCAACATGTTCGCTGATGTGCGAATACAGGCCGAGGCAGGGCGCAACAGTCTGGTTGTCCCGAGCGAAGCATTAATCCGCACCGGTCTATCCGACCGCGTGGTCGTCTCGCTTGGCGATGGCAGGTACAGATCGCGTGAGGTGGTAACCGGACAGGAAAGCGACGACTTCGTTGAGATACTCGAGGGCGTAAACCCAGAGGATCGCATCGTTGTATCAGGTCAGTTTCTGATCGATTCGGAAAGCAACCTAGCGGCTGCGTTTCAGCGGATGGAGCTTCCCGCAGATGACGGCGATACCTCCTCAGTACAGGAGGGTCGACGATGATTGCGGCCGTCATCAAATCATCGGTCGAAAACCGTTTTGTCGTCGTGCTTCTCGCCATCATGCTGACGGGGTGGGGTGTTTATGCTCTCCAACGGACGCCGATTGATGCCATTCCCGACCTGTCCGATGTCCAGGTCATTGTTAAGACCACGTATCCGGGCCAAGCGCCGCAGGTCGTCGAGGATCAGGTAAGCTATCCGCTGACAACCGCGATGCTGGCCGTCCCGAAAGCGGTCTCGGTGCGAGGCTACTCATTCTTCGGCGATTCCTATGTCTACGTCATTTTTGAAGATGGAACGGATTTGTATTGGGCGCGGGCGCGTATCCTTGAATACCTGAATCAGGCTGCCGCAAAACTGCCTGCCGAAGCGAAGCCCGTTATCGGTCCGGATGCAACGGGCGTCGGCTGGATTTACCAATACGCTTTGGTGGACAGAACCGGGACATATGATCTCGCCCAGCTCAGGTCGTTGCAGGATTGGTTTCTTAAGTTTGAATTGCAGACGGTTCCGGGTGTCTCCGAAGTCGCCTCCATTGGCGGCATGGTGCGCCAATATCAGGTCGTCGTTGATCCCAACAGCCTGCGGGCCCACGGCCTGCATCTTTCCGCGGTTAAGGCCGCCATTGAGAGAGGAAATCAGGAAGTCGGCGGGTCTGTGGTGGAAATGGCCGAGGCCGAGTACATGGTGCGGTCATCCGGGTATGTCGCCGATCAAGTCGAGTTGCCGCCTCAGTATTCGATTTCGTGGTCTGGTCAGTACGAATATATCGAGCGGGCAAAGCAGCGGCTGACAATCGTGATACCGGCCGTGTTCGCCGTCATACTGGTTCTGCTGTTCCTCAATTTCCGTAATGTGGCCGAAGTCGCGATGGTTGTCTTAACCGCACCGTTGGCATTAGTCGGCGGTGTTTGGCTGCTGTATCTGCTCGACTATGACCTGTCTGTCGCCGTCGGCGTCGGCTTCATTGCCTTGGCCGGCGTCGCTGTTGAAACGGGCGTATTGATGCTGACCTACTTGGACCGGGCGTTCCAACAGCAGCAGGAACTGGCCGACCAGGAGGGCAGGGCGTTGACGGCACAGGACGTCATCGATTCAGTGCGCGACGGCGCCGTGTTGCGGGTCCGCCCCATAATGATGACGGTGTCCACGATAATCGTTGGGTTGATAACGGTTATGTTGGGCGAAGGTACGGGCTCGGAAGTCATGAGCCGGATTGCCGCGCCGATGGTCGGCGGGATGGTCACGGCACTTATCCTCACCCTGATGGTGTTGCCTGCGGTGTACGCCCTTTGGAAACGACGCACGGTTCATTAGTGAGCCCGTGCTGGGCCGGGAGAGCATAGGACTTTTAGTCAGGCGCTCTCTCCGATTGATTAAAAAGTAGGCGTATGCTGCGCGACGGCGTGCGAGATGCCTATAATTTACGCATATTCCCGCAGCGGTATTGTGCGCCGCCCGTGCTAAATTGTAATGCACTGAAATTAAAAGGATATTTATCCACAGATATTTTGTGCGCCGCATAAAAGCTGGCACGAAGTTTGCTACCTCTCTACCAGGGCGTCGCTAATGCGCGACCCCAATGGAAACACGGGGTGGTAATGCAGGCACGGTACAACTCGCGGCACAGGCATATTTTCAAGGGCATCTTCCTTACGGCGATAACAGCGCTGACGCTGATGAGTGCGCAGACACAGGCGCAAGACAGCGGCCTTCCCGGAACATTTTCCGGCGAAGTCACTTTCACGACCGACTACATCTTTCGCGGATTTACTCAAACGGATGGTGACCCAGCTGTCGAAGGCGGGTTTGCCTGGGAGTCCGATGGCGGTTTTTACGTCGGAACATGGGCGTCCAACGTCGATTTCAACGATGGCGACGAAGCGAGTATCGAAATCGATCTCTACGGTGGCTACGCCGGAGAGATCGACAATTTCTCCTACGACGTCGGCCTTGTCTATTACTGGTATCCGGGTGCGGCCGGTACATTGAATTACGACTTTTGGGAAGCTTACGGATCGGTCGGTTACGACTTCGGCGCCGCCTCCGTTTCTTTCGGCATCGCGTACACGCCTGAGAACTTCGGTGATACCGATGACGGTATTTACTACCAAAGCGGCGTCAGCGTGCCGGTCACCGACCGGTTCAGTATTGATGCCAACCTGAACTACTACGATGTCGATCCGGCGTTCGGCCAGGATTACCTCGATTGGAACATCGGGGCGACGCTGTCTCTCGAATGGTTCGACGCTGACCTGCGGTATTTCGATGCCGACATTTCCGCGTGCACCAACGTGTGTGACAGCCGGGTTGTTTTCTCAAGCACAAGAAGCTTCTGACGCGTTTCACAAGTAAGGAGGACCACACGCATGAAATATATCGTGGCGATCATTAAGCCCGCCAAGCTCGATGCGGTCCGCGAGGCACTCGTGGACATTGGCGTGCAGGGCATGACTGTTAGCGAAGTCAAAGGCTTCGGCCGTCAAATGGGCCATAAGGAAATTTACCGCGGTGCCGAATACGAAGTCGCATTTGTGCCCAAGATCAAAATCGAAACCGTCGTGGACGAGGCTGTGGCCGGGCAGGCTGTGGACTTGATTGCCTCGACGGCGAAATCCGAAAGCATCGGTGACGGCAAGATCTTCGTCCTCGATGCCGAGTCCGCATTGCGCATCCGCACGGGTGAGACCGGCGCCGAAGCGCTCTAACCCTCACTCTGTCCGATCACCATTTAAAGGGGATACCTATGAAACTCTTGAAGAAAGTCTCGCTGGCGGCTGCAGCGGTCTTGGGCGTCACTGCTCTTTTGGCCGCGCCCGCTTCGGCCGCTGTGACGGACGAAACGGCGTTCGTTCTGAATACGTTTTCGTTTCTGGTTCACGGCTTCCTGGTCATGCTTATGGCCGCTGGCTTCGCCATGCTCGAGTCCGGCCTGGTTCGCACAAAGAATACCGCCGCGATTTGCCTGAAAAACATTGCTCTGTATTCGGTCGCGGGAATCATGTTTTACGTCATCGGCTACAACCTCATGTACGTCGATGTTGGCAGTTACATCGGATCATTCAGCCTGCTGTACAATCCGTCCGATGCCGAGTTGGCCCTGATCAACGCCGAGGAGGCGACCGACGAAATGGTCGCGGAGGTTGTCGGCAACGGCTACTCGGTGATGTCCGACTGGTTCTTCCAGATGGTGTTTGTCGCCACCACGGCGTCGATTGTTTCCGGCACGCTGGCCGAACGCATCAAGGTTTGGCCGTTCATCATCTTCGTCGTGATCTTGAGCGCCTTCATCTACCCGATCCAGGCGTCCTGGACTTGGGGCGGCGGATTCCTGGCCGAATTGGGCTTTACCGACTTTGCGGGGTCGACGCTGGTGCACAGTACCGGTGGTTGGGCCGCGCTGGCCGGGGCCTTTCTGCTCGGCGCACGCACCGGCCGTTACTCCGGCGCGGGAGTGAGGCCGATGCCGGGTGCCAATCTGCCCCTTGCCACTCTGGGGACCTTCGTTCTGTGGTTCGGGTGGTTTGGATTCAACGGCGGCTCTCAACTTGCGCTTGGCAGCGCGATGGATGCCGCGGCCATGGCCATCGTCTACGTCAACACCAATCTGGCCGCTGCGGCCGGTGTGGTCACCGCGATGATCCTGACCCAGGTGCTTTACGGTAAAATGGATTTGACCATGTGCTTGAACGGAGCATTGGCGGGCCTCGTCGCCATCACCGCAGGGCCGGATTTGCAGAACCATTTCCTCGCGTTGGTCGTCGGCGGAATCGGCGCGGCCCTGGCCGTGTTCGCCGTGCCCGTGCTCGACAAACTCAAGATCGACGACGTCGTCGGCGCCATTCCCGTGCACCTTGTGGCCGGGATATGGGGTACCCTGGCGGTCGGCATTTTCGGTTCGGGCAGCTTTGTCGCGCAGCTGACCGGCGTCGTCGCGGTCGGCGTGTTCGTGACCGCCGTCAGCTTCGTCGTCTGGTATGTTCTTAAAGCGACCATCGGCATCCGTGTTTCGGCGGAAGAAGAAGAGATGGGTCTCGACCGGGCGGAACTGGGCCTCGAAGCCTATCCGGAATTCGGCCGCGGCTCGCAGAAACTGTAAGCCGGCGCGCACCAAGAAACCTGTTCAGCACCTTCAACCCGGCCGTATTCCCCACGGCCGGGTTTTTCTTTGACCGGACAAATGGGCCCGCGCGCGCATTAAACTCCTGAAATCCCGGCGGAATTGCTGTCGACGCCCCCTTGAAATTCGCTGCCTGGGCTGCCACATGTGTGCCGCACGCGGGTTGCCGGGCCGCCCGATCCGGGTGGTGCCAGGCGAAAAATCCAGTGCGTGCGTGCGCTTTGAGGGAGACAGGCACAATGGATGTCATGGTCGAGCTAGAACGGCTGTCAAAACATTTCGGTCCGTTCGTCGCGGTGGGCGGCATCAGTCTAACGGTGCGCAAAGGCGAGGTGCTTGGTTTCTTAGGCCCGAACGGTGCAGGTAAATCGACCACCATGCGCATGGTCGCCGGATTTCTGGCACCGACGTCGGGTACGGCAAAGGTGTGCGGTCACGACGTCTCGTCCGATCCGGTCAGCGTTAAAAGCGTGATCGGTTACATGGCCGAAGGGTCACCGTCTTACGAAGACATGACCGTCCGCGCGTTTCTGTCCTTCATCGCCGACGTGCGCGGCCTGCCAAAAGCCGCGGCGCGAAACCGCATCGCCGAAGTTGTCGACAAGATCGACCTCAGCGCGGTAATTGACCGCCCCATCGAAGTGTTATCGAAGGGTTACAAGCGCCGCGTCGGACTGGCCCAGGCCATTCTGCATGATCCGCCGGTGCTTATACTCGACGAGCCCACCGATGGGCTCGATCCCAATCAGAAGCACCAAGTGCGATCGCTCATCAAGGAAATGGCGGCGGAAAAGGCGATTATCGTTTCGACCCATATTCTGGAAGAAGTCGAAGCCGTGTGTACGCGCGCCGTCATCATCGGCAATGGCCGGCTGCTCGCGGACGGAACTTCGGAAGACCTGCTGACTCGTTTGCCGGATCACAAAGCCGTCTGCGTTGTTGTCGCCGGCGCAAACGCCCAGGCCGCAGCGGCCGCTGCGCAGGACGTTGCGGGTGTCGGCGAGGTGACCCACGTGGCGCTACCAAACGGTGATGTCGAACTGCGCTGCCTGCCGTCCAATGGGACCGAGATCCTTCAGCCGGTTGCCGATGCGTTGCGCGGCAGCGGTGTTGCTTTCAATCAGCTTTACGAACACCGCGGCGATCTTGATGCCGTGTTCCGGCAGATCACGGCGCCGGAAGGCGGCCAAGGAGGTGCGGCCCATGGCTAATGTCTGGACCATCACCAAGCGCGAGCTGTACGCGTACTTCACAACGCCGATGGCGTTTATCTTTATTGCCATCTTCGTCGCCCTAACCGGCGCGTTTACTTTTTATATCGGCCGCTTTTTCGACCGCGGCCAGGCGACACTGGAGTCTTTCTTCAGCTTCCATCCGTGGCTGTATCTGCTGCTCGTTCCGGCTGTGGCCATGCGGCTCTGGGCGGAGGAGCGCAAGAGCGGCACCATCGAACAACTGCTGACGCTGCCGATCACCACCGGCCAGGCGGTGCTTGGCAAGTTCCTGGCCGCCTGGCTGTTTTGCGGTGTCGCGCTGGCGCTGACTTTTCCGATCTGGATCACCGTGAATCACCTAGGTGTGCCGGATAACGGCGTGATCTTCACCAGTTACATCGGCAGCTTGTTGATGGCTGGCGCTTTCCTGGCTGTGGGCTCGTGCATGTCGGCCCTGACCCGTAACCAGATCATTGCGTTTATCGCCGCGGCGGCGGTGTGTTTCATTTTCACCATGAGCGGCCTCGATCTGGTGCTCAATTTCTTCCGCACCTGGGCGCCGGCATTCCTGGTCGACACGATATCCGCTCTGAGCTTCCTGGTGCGGTTTGAGTCGATAACGCGCGGCGTCATCGAATTGCGCGACGTCGTGTTCTTCCTGTCGATGATGGCGTTTTGGCTGTTCGCCAATACCGTCGCCGTCGATGCCAAGAAAGCGGCGTGAGGAGGGAGAGATGACATCAGCCGACAAAAGCCGTCTTGCTCTGATTGCCGTCGCTGTCGCAGCGGTTCTATTCCTTGCCGTCAACATCATCGCGCAGACCGTCTTCAGCGCCGCGCGTCTCGACGTCACCGACGGCAATATCTACACACTGTCCGAAGAGACCATTCCGATCTTCCAGGACATCAAAGAACCGATCGTCGTGCGTGTGTATTTTTCACAGGCGCTATCGGAAGCGAGCCCACGCCACGGCGTCTATTTCCAGCGTATCCGCGACTTGCTGAGCCAGTACTCAGCGCTGTCCGGCGGCATGCTGCAGGTTCAATACTTCGATCCCGAGCCGTTCTCGGATGTGGAAGACCGTGCCGTCGGTTTCGGCTTGCAGGCTGTGCCGCTCGGCAATGTCGGCGAGGTCGGCTACTTCGGGTTGGCGGCCACCAACTCGACCGACGATCAGGAAGTGATTCCGTTTTTCAATCTCGAGCGCGAAGCCTTCATCGAATACGACCTGACCAAGCTTGTTTATACGCTGTCCAATCCGGATCAGCCCAAGATCGGGCTGATCACATCGCTGCCCGTCGACGGCGGCATGACTCCCGGCATGGGCGGGATGGGCGGCACACCGACGCCGCCGTGGCAGATCATGGATCAGATGCGCGACTTCTTCGAGGTCGAACGCTTAGATGCGCAGATCGATGCGGTGCCGGACGACATCGATGTCCTGGTGTTGGCCCAGCCCGACGCATTGAGCGACAGCGCGACGTACGCGATTGACCAATGGGTTCTGCGCGGCGGTCCTGTGCTTGTGTTCGCCGACCCCAATCTGGAATCGGGTAACAATCCGCAAGGCCAGATGCCTGGCGGTCCGGACATGACCAACCTCAAGAAGTTGCTCACCGCGTGGGGCGTGACATTGGACGCCGATGTCATTGCCGGTGATATCCAGGCCGCCGTGCGGGTCAATACGGCGATGGGTGGGCGTCCCGTCATTTCCGATTACCCGGCGTGGATGAATCTGCAGGCGGATGCTTTGGCGCAGGACGACGCCATCACCGGCGACCTAAAGAACATGACACTGGCGACTGCGGGTGTATTGAGCGCGTTCGAAGAGTCCGGGCTCGATGTCCGCCCATTGATACAAACCAGCACGGATTCGATGAAGATCGCTGCGGATAAGGTTCAGGGTCTGCCCGACGTGGTTGCCTTGTTCCGCGAGTTTGAGCCCTCGGGCGAGCGGTTGATGCTGGGTGCGCGGGTCACGGGCCTGGCCGAAACCGCCTTTGCGGATGGCGCCCCTCCGGCTGAAGAATCCGCTGTGGATGAAGAAGAGGGCAGCGCACTGGCGCCGCATCTGAGTGAGGCGGCAGCGCCTGTTCAGGTGATCGTCGTATCGGATGCGGACCTGCTCGCCGATCGCTTCTGGGTTCAGGAGAGCAACTTCTTCGGACAGCGTTTGATGGTGCCGACGGCAGACAACGCGGCCTTCCTGATTAATGCGCTCGAAAACCTCACCGGATCGCCCGCGCTTTCGAGCCTGCGCGGCCGAGGGCAGATCAGCCGGCCGTTTACCGTGGTCGAGGATTTGCGCCTCGATGCGGAGCAAAACTTCCGCGCCAAGGAAACGGAACTGCTTGGACGTCTCGACACCTTGCAGGAACAGATCAACGCCATCGAAGTGCGTCAGGATGGACAGGGCGAATCGCTGATCAGCGAAGAAAACCAGGATGCAATCCGCAATTACCGCGCGGAGATTCTCGCCACCCGAAAAGAACTGCGCGAAGTACAGCGTAGTCTGCGCGAGGATATCGACCGTCTTGAAGGCACGTTGAAATTCATCAATATCGCCGGCGTGCCGATAATCTTCGGCATTCTGATGGTTCTTGTGGCGCTGTGGCGTCGCCGCGCCGCGCAAACGGCATCGGTCTAAGGGAGCCCGGTCAATGACACAGAAGTCTTTCTTTTCACTGTGTGCGGTCACACTGGTGGCGGTCATCGCCGCTGCCTGGGCTGTCTCGACCCGCCCGGCCATCGAGGCGTCCGATTTCGACGGATCGCTTGTGTTTCCGGGTCTGATCGATGACCTCAATATGCTTTCGGCGATCCGGATCGAGCATAAGGACGGCACGTTTACGCTTAACTCCACTGCCGACGGCTGGGTGTTCGCGGAGCGCGATAATTATCCCGTGCAGGACGACAAGATTGGCGAATTGCTGATCAAGCTGACCCGTATGGAAAAAGTCGAACCCAAGACCGAGTTGCCGGAACGCTACGACCGGCTCGATCTTGTCAGTCCGGCGGATAAGGATGACACCCGCGCCAAGGAGGTGACACTGCTCAATGCAGCCGGCGATGTGATCGCCGGTGTGCTGGTTGGCAAGCGCAAGTTCACCTTGGGCACGGATGAGGGCGGCACCTATATCAAGCATCCCGACGAGGCTCAGACCTGGCTGGTCACCGGTGAACTGACTCCCGGCGCACGTCCGCGTGACTGGCTGCTGCGCGAAGTGTCGGACATTAAAGACGACGACATTGCCCGCGTCACCATCACCCACCCGGACGGAGAAACCGTCACGGTGTTCAAGGACGCGCCCGAGGACGCCAACTACCAGGTCGCTGACATTCCTGCCGACCGGGAGTTGCGGCGGGACACCATTGCCAACGATTCGGGCCGCGTACTCTCCAATCTTCTCCTCGACGACGTCAAAGCGGCGGACAGTGTCGAATTTCCGGCCGACAAAACCATACGCGCTGTGTTTGAAGGCTTCGCAGGATTTACCGTCACCATGGATCTCATTGAAGACGGCGACGTCAACTGGATCAAGCTCACCGGCACACCGCCGACGGAAGCCCCAGCGGCCGAAGCGCAGACTGATTGGACACAGGCTATCGCCGAGCTCAATGCACGCGCTGAAGGATGGGTGTATCAGCTCCCTGGTTATGAAGTGGCAGGGATCAAAAAGCGCATGGACGATTTTGTGCGCGAACCCGAAGATAGTGGCGTCTAAATACCTCTCTTCGCTTTGTCAGCGAACCGGGCGGTTGTATAGTCTCTGAGCTGCACGCCAAAAAGGCTAAAAGTCCTGCGTGCTTGCCCTTAGGAGACGGGGGATTAGATGCTGAATTTTTGGCTAATTCAGGCATTCTACTGCCTGAGCGGTATCGGCTTTTTCATACAAGATATGATGTACGATAAGGTGCCGATGGGCGATGCGATGGTGCGCGCGTTTATCTGGCCCTATGCGCAGTGGGGCCGCATATCCACGTTCTTTACCGAAACGCTGATGGGGTCGATAACGGGCCTGTTCTAGCCGTTCTGGTTCTGATTACGGGCGCGGAGTTTATCCAGTCCGCGGGCTATGCGCTCGCGACGAAGGCGGCAGCCTTCGCATGGCAGCATCGCCGCGAGCCCGATCAGCAAAACGGGGACGCCGATTACAAGCACGGCGAAGATGCCCCAGGTTGTCATTCCGCCGCCGCGGTATCTGCCAGACGGCGCTCCGCTTCCGCTTTGATCGCGTCCAAAATATCGGGCAGAGACTCTTCGCCGACCTCGTTGTAAAGGTCTCCGCCCTGGATCTTGAGATTCGGGCCGATGCGGCAGTTGTTCATGCACGGGCTGCGAACGATTTTGGCCGGAATGCCCTGAGCCAGCAGCAGTTTCTCCAGTTTGTCGGCAAGGTCACGGCTGCCGCGTCCGGCGCACGACGGCACGTTGTCAGTGTTCAGGCGCTTGTTGATGCACATGCGCACGTTGAACAGCGGCTTCTGCTGAGGAATAAAATCGGCTTCAAACATGATCGCTATCTAAGCGGAATGGCCGCGGAACTCAATCTTTTGCTGTGAGTTTCCGAACCGCCTCTTGGACGATACGCACGGTTTCCGACCATTCGACGAACGCCTCGATATCGCGCGCCGGAACCCATTGGATCGCGTCCGCGTCCCCGCCGGGTTTTGGTGTGCCATCGGCATATCGGGCGGCGTAATCGACCAAAGTGTAGTGACGGATCAGATTGCCATGTGGGTCATGGCGGATGAGATCAACCACGTCGATGAGGACAGGGTCGGAGATTGTCACGTTCGTCTCTTCCAGAATTTCACGATGCGCGGTTTGTGCCAGCGCTTCGCCCGGTTCCTGCCGGCCGCCCGGAATGGTCCACAGACCTTTGTTGGGCTCCTCGCCGCGGCGGATCAGCAGGACTTCGTTATAAACATTCAGAACCACAACACCGACACCGACCTGCGGCAGGTGCGTTGTCATGTGCGCATCGCCGATCCCGGCTTGTTTGTGTGGTTTGGCAACTGTCATGATCTGGGAGCGAATTATGCTGTATTGTGGCGCATCAGGTTAAGACAGATTTGTAACGGAGTTCGCATGAGCGACGAAGACGGTAACTCGGACAGTTCTGAAAGCGTTGGCATCATCACGCCAACGATGGGTCCGGTGGCGCGCCTGCGCAACTACTTTCTCACCGGCGTGTTGGTGACTGCGCCTCTGGTGATCACGTTCTATGGAGCGTACGTCGTCGTATCGTTCATCGACGGCACCGTCACCGGATTGTTGCCGGACCTCTACAACCCCAACAGTTATTTGCCGTTCAGTGTGCCCGGCATCGGTATTCTGGTGCTGGTGACGGGTTTGGTTATTGTCGGGTTCCTCACCGCCAACTTCTTGGGGCGCTTACTGCTCAAATGGGGTGAGGCGGTGCTCGATCGCATGCCCGTGATCCGCAACATCTATGGCGCGATTAAACAGATTCTGGAAACGGTGCTGCAAAGCCAATCGAACGCGTTCAGAGATGTTGTGTTGCTGGAGTACCCGCGCCAGGGCGTGTGGAGCATCGGCTTCGTCTCCGGCACCACCAAAGGCGAGGTGCAGAACCTGACAGCCGACGAAATCGTCAACGTGTTCGTGCCGACGACGCCGAACCCGACGTCGGGGTTTCTGCTCTTCGTACCGCGCAAGGATCTCACGAAACTGCACATGACGGTGGAGGAAGGGATCAAGATGGTCGTCTCCGGCGGCATCATTACGCCGCCCGACAAACGCGACGATGCCAATCGCAAAGACGACGTTCTGACGTCCCAATTATCCTGATCGAAGGGTCTGGATCGCGGCATCCTGCTCGAACAGATAAAGCAGCGTGCGCAGGGCTTCGCCCCGTTCCGTTTTCAATTCTGGGTCTTTGCCTAATATCAGCTGGGTGTCGTCGCGAGCCATAAGCAGGAGCCCGCTGTGTGCCGCGAGGTCGGCGAGGCGAAACTCGGGCAGGCCACTTTGGCGCGTGCCGAGTACTTCGCCGCCGCCGCGCAGCTTCAAGTCTTCCTCGGCGATAACGAAACCGTCTTCGGTCTCGCGCATGATGTTTAGGCGCGCCTTAGCGGTTTCGGTCAGCGGCGCCTGATACAGCAACAGACAGGTCGAGGGCTTATCGCCGCGGCCGATGCGGCCGCGCAATTGATGCAGCTGGGCCAGCCCAAAGCGCTCCGCATGTTCGACGATCATCACCGTTGCTTCCGGCACGTTGACGCCGACTTCGATCACCGTTGTGGCAACCAGGACCTTGGGACCATGCGGGTCCTGTCCGGCGAAGGCGGCCATGGCGGCGTCCTTGTCCGGGCCCTTCATCTTGCCGTGCACCAGCGCGACTTTATCCGCGCCCAGAAAACCCGCGAGGTCGCGATGGCGGGCCTCGGCGGCGGCAAGGTCGCTGGTTTCGGACTCTTCGACCAGCGGGCAGACCCAATAAACCTTGGCCCCGGAGGACACCGCCCGCTGCACCGCGCCCATGGTTTCGGCCAGGCGTTCCAGATTGATCAGGCGCGTATCCACGGGCTTGCGACCGGGCGGTTTTTCGTCGAGGCGGGAGACCTCCATGTCGCCGTAGGCGGTGAGGGTGAGGGTGCGCGGGATTGGCGTCGCGGTCATGACCAGCATGTCGACACCGCGCCCTTTGTTGGCCAGTTCCAGGCGCTGGTGGACGCCGAAGCGGTGCTGTTCGTCTATCACCGCGATCATGAGGTCCTTGAATTCCACGTCCTTCTGGAACAGCGCGTGGGTGCCGATGAGAATGGAAATCTTGCCCTCTGCGACGTCTGAGAGGACGGTGTCCCGGGCTTTGCCTTTGATGCGGCCGCTGAGGAAAGCGACCGCCACGCCGCAGGCGGCACACAACGGCTCTAAAGTTTCCAAATGCTGCTGGGCGAGGATTTCCGTGGGAACCATCAGGGCGGCCTGTCCGCCGGCCTCAACCGCCGTGAGCATGGCAAGTAAAGCGACCACGGTCTTTCCGCTGCCGACATCGCCCTGGAGCAAACGCAACATACGGGACTCACCGGCCAGGTCTGCGTCGATTTCGCCAAGCGTGCGCTGTTGCGCTCCGGTCAGGGTATAGGGCAGGGAGGCGGTAACTTTGCCGCGCAAGCTGCCGTCGCCTTTCAGCGCCCGGCTGGACAGCTTGCGGGCCTTGGCGCGAACCAGCGCCAGAGCGAGTTGGTTCGACAGCAGTTCGTCGTAGGCGAGGCGTTGCCGGGAGATGTTCATCGGCTCCAGATCGGCGGGACCCTCCGGATGGTGGGCGTGATCGAGTGCCTCGGCCCAGGCCGGCCAGCGGTCGCGCTCGCGCTGGGCGGGGTCGAGCCATTCGGCCAGGGCGGGAAGTATTTCCATCGCCGCCTCGATGGCTTTTACCATGGTCTTCGGCGATAGACCGGCGGTCATCGGATAGACCGGTTCGACCCGCTGGATCACGGCCTTCTGGCTCGGCAGGACGATGTGATCCGGATGGGCCATTTGCCTCTGACCGTCATAGACCTCGATCTTGCCGCTGATCACCCGTGTTTCGCCCACCGGCAGGGTGCGTTGCAGGTAATCGCCTTGGGCGTGGAAAAAGGTCAGGGTAATACGCCCGGTGTCGTCGCCACAGATGATCTTATAGGGCAGGCGGGAATTGCGGTTCGGCGGCGGCGTATGGGCCAGCACGTCGACCTCCAGGGTGCAGATCTTGCCCGCCGGGGCGTCGCCGACCTTGGGCGAAAAGCGCCGGTCCACCAGGCTCGACGGCAGGTGCCAGATCAGGTCGATGACATGCGGCCCCGCGAGTTTCTCAACCAGCTTGAACACCTTCGGGCCGATCCCCGGCAGGGTGTCGGCAGCGGCAAACAGGGGGTTGAGAACGGTGGGACGCAGAGCCATGACCGCACTGTTGTACCCGCCCCGGTATCCGCCCCCAAGCCGAATTCAAGGGGCAATTGCGAAGCAGCCCCCGGACCGCTATACCCGCTGCCGGACCGGCGGCCGGAAACCCAGTTTCTGGCTTGAGCCGGTGGTCTGGATTCTGCGGAGCGCATTGGCGTGACGGCTGAGATCAATCGGGACATACAGCGCAAACGCCTGCTTTACCGGGCCACACATCGCGGCACAAAAGAGGCGGACGCCATCGTCGGCGGCTTCGTGAAGGCCAACATCGAAATCCTCGATGGAGCCCAATTGGATGCGCTGGAAGACCTGCTCAACCGCCCAGACGCAGACATCATGGACTGGCTGCGCGGCCGCCGCCCCATGCCCGTGGACCAGACCTGGCACCTGATGCAGCTTCTAAAAGCATATCAGCAACGCCTGCTAACGGATTGATTTAATGAACGAAATAAAGCAGGTGGTTTGGCCGGTCGTGGCCGGAGCGCCGGAGGGTTCGGAAGCCTTCGTGCTGGCGCAGCGGGCGCGGACATCCAACGGCGGCCACATTCACGTGGTGCGCGACGACGTGCGCCTGTCGGTGGTGAAGGATAGCCTGCGATTCTTTTCGCCCGATGTGACTGTGCTGACGTTTCCGGCTTGGGATTGCGTGCCCTATGACCGGGTCTCACCCCATGCCGATGTGGTGGCCGAGCGCATGGATGTGCTGCTGCGTTTGGCGGCGGTGGGTGCCGATTCCGAGACCGGTCCGCGTATTCTGCTGACCACGGCCAGCGCGATCTTGCAGAAGGTGCCGCCGCTGACGGCCTTCCGCGGCATGGTGCGGGAGATCAAATCCGATTCGCAGCTCAACAGCGACGCCTTCGCCCAGGACCTCACCCGCAACGGCTATCAGCGTGCCGAGCAGGTGATGGAACCGGGGGAGTTCGCCCTGCGCGGCGGACTCATCGACCTGTTCCCGCCGGGCCAGGACGATCCGGTGCGCATCGATCTGTTCGGCGACGAGGTCGAGACCCTGCGCACTTTCGATCCGGTCAGCCAGCGCACCACGGGCTCCCTGAAGACCCTGCGGCTCAAGCCGATGAGCGAGGTGATTCTGTCAAGGGAGGCGATCGAGCGCTTCCGCACCGGCTACCGCGAGCTGTTCGGCGCGGTGTCGAGCAGCGATCCGCTCTACGAGGCGGTGTCTCAGGGGCAGACCTATCCCGGTCTGGAGCACTGGCTGCCGCTGTTCCATCCCGGTTTGGATACGCTGTTCGCCTATGTGCCCGAAGCGACGGTCTCTCTTGATCACCAGATCGAAGAGGCGGTCGACGCCCGCCACGAGCTGATCCGGGACTATTACGAGAGCCGGCGTCTTGCCGACCCGGCCAGCGGCGGCGCCAAGCTCGGCCTGGAAGAGGGGGGCGCGGTCTATCATCCGGTGCCTCCGGATCGCCTGTTTCTCACGGCGCAGGAATGGGCACGCTATCTCGCCGACCGCAAGCCCTTCGAACTGCGTCCCTTCGCGGCAGCGGACGCGGATGTCAGCGCTGAGGACGCCGGCGCGCGGCCGGGACGGGACTTCGCCGACGTGCGAGCACGGCCGGATGCGAATGTTTTTGAGGCCCTGAAAGAACACGCCGCCGGCCTACGCGGCCAGAACCGCAAACTGCTGGTCACCGTGCATACGGAAGGGTCGCGCCGGCGCATGCTCAACCTGCTGCACGATCACGGTCTGGCGACGGCGAAGGAAATCGACCGCTACGCCGAGATCGAGGACATGAACCCGGCGGAGATCGCGCTGGCGATTCTGCCGCTCGACCGGGGCTTCGTCACCGGCGATCTCGCGGTTGTCACCGAACAGGACCTCCTCGGCGAACGGCTGTCGCGGCGGCCCAAGCGGCGGCGCAAGGCGGAAGCCTTCATCGCCGACGCGTCCCAGCTCAGCGAAGATGATCTGGTGGTGCACATCGAGCACGGCATCGGCCGCTACGGCGGGCTGGTGACGCTCGATGTCGGCGGTGCGCCGCACGACTGCCTCAAGGTCACGTATCACGGCGATGACCGGCTGTTCGTGCCGGTGGAAAACATCGAAGTACTGTCGCGCTTCGGTTCCGAGCAGGAGGGCATGGTTCTCGACAAGCTCGGCGGCGTTGCCTGGCAGGCGCGCAAGGCTAAGCTCAAAGAGCGCATCCGCGAAATGGCGGAGGCTCTGATCCGCATCGCCGCAGCGCGCGAGCTCAAGCCGGCGGAAACCTTCAGCCCGCCCGAAGGCGCTTACGACGAATTCTGCGCGCGTTTCCCCTTCGCCGAGACCGATGACCAGCTGCGCGCCATCTCCGATGTCATGGAAGACTTCGCCAAGGGCCGGCCGATGGACCGTCTGGTGTGCGGTGACGTCGGCTTCGGCAAGACCGAAGTGGCGCTGCGGGCCTCGTTCGTCGCCGCCCTGACCGGCGTGCAGGTCGCTGTGGTGGTGCCGACGACCCTGCTGGCGCGCCAGCACCACGCCACATTCAAGGAACGGTTCGAAGGCTTCCCGGTCAAGGTGCGACAGCTGTCGCGGCTGGTCTCGGCCAAGGACGCGGACAAGGTGCGCGACGGGCTCAAGTCCGGCGAGATCGACATCGTCATCGGCACCCACGCATTGCTCGCCAAGTCCATCGAGTTCGCCAATCTGGGTCTGCTGATTGTCGACGAGGAGCAGCACTTCGGCGTGGCGCATAAGGAACGCCTCAAGCAACTCAAAGCCGACGTTCATGTGCTGACGCTCACGGCGACGCCGATCCCGCGCACGCTGCAGATGGCACTGACCGGGGTGCGCGATCTCAGCCTCATCGCCACGCCGCCGGTTGACCGCCTGGCCGTGCGCACCTTCGTGCTGCCCTACGATCCGGTGGTCATTCGCGAGGCCATCATGCGCGAGCGCTTCCGCGGCGGGCAGACGTTCTATGTGTGTCCGCGCGTCAAAGACCTCACGGCGGTTGCCCAGGCTCTGCGCAAGCTGGTGCCGGATGTGTCCTTCGCCATGGCTCACGGCCAGATGGCGCCGAGTGCGCTCGAAGATGTCATGACCGCCTTCGCCGACGGGGAGTACGATATCCTGCTCGCCACCAACATTATTGAGTCCGGGCTCGACTTGCCACGGGTCAACACCATCATTCTGCACCGCTCGGACATGTTCGGCCTGTCGCAGCTCTATCAGCTGCGCGGCCGGGTCGGGCGCTCCAAGACGCGCGCCTATGCGTATCTCACCGTGCCGTCGGGCAAGAAACTCACCGCGACGGCGGAGAAACGCCTCGACGTCATGCAGACCCTGGACAGCCTCGGCGCCGGGTTCTCGCTCGCCAGTCACGATCTGGATATCCGCGGCGCCGGCAACCTGCTCGGCGACGAACAGTCCGGTCACATCAAGGAAGTTGGCATCGAGCTTTATCAGCAGCTGCTGGAAGAAGCGGTGACGGCAGCGCGGGAAGGGGACGCGGAAGACGCGGCGGCCCAGGCCGAAACCTTCTCGCCGCAGATCACCCTCGGCGCGCCGGTGCTCATCCCCGACACCTATGTCAAAGACCTCGGCACGCGCTTGGGCTTGTACCGCCGCGCCGCCGACCTTGCCGACCGGGCGGAGATCGACGACTTTGCCGCCGAGCTGGAAGACCGCTTCGGCAAACTGCCGGAGGAGGTCGAAAACCTGCTCGACGTCGTAGCGATCAAGGCGATGTGCCGTGCGGCGAACGTGGAGAAGGTCGACGCCGGGCCTAAGGGCGGCGTGTTCACCCTGCACAAGAACGAGTTCCCGAACCCGGCCGGTCTGGTCGAGTTCATCTCCCAGCAGGCCGGAACGGTGAAAGTGCGGCCCGACCACAAGATCGTCATCATGCGCCCGTGGTACGCCGTGGACGAACGCATGGCCGGATTGAAGCAGATCCTGGCCAGTCTGGCAGAGTTGGCGAAGCTGGAGTCCGCGGCCCGATGAACCAGTCATCCAGGCCCAGAATTTAGTCTGCGGCAAAAACGCGCGGAACGAGCCCATGCACGCGCCCCGTAACTTCACTTTTACCTAAATACGGGTTTGGACTCAGAGGCTTAGATTTTTAACACACGAGCCCATGCACAACATTGTTGCGCGGGCAGGGTCTTGGGCGGCGGTCGGAACCTTCGTAAACTCCCCCCATGTCCGACCTGACCATCACATCGGCACGCATCCTGACGGCACCGGCGGCGTCCGATTTCGGCATCGCCCCGTTCAACCAGCGCGGTATCAGTTCCACCGGCGGCGCGACCACGCGCAGCGGTCGGCTGGGCGTGGTGGTGGACAACGTCACGCTCAGCAGCGATGCGCGCGCGTTATTGGGTCAGGTGAACTCGGGTGGGTTCGACAGCCGCACCGCCGGGATCACGCAACTGATCAATGGTATCGGGGCAGGCGCGCAGTTCGGGCAGGTGGACCTCAGCGGCTCCATATTCCTCGGGCAGAATCTGTCGGGCGCTGTCTTCAACGGCACCATCCTTTCCGGCGCCAATTTCTCCGGGGCGGATCTGACCAATGCCCAGTTCATCAACGCCTATGTGGAGAATGCCAATTTCAATCAGGCGAATATTGCCGGTGCGGACCTGCGCGGCGCCCAGGCCCTGACCTTCGATCAGATTTCCGGCGCAACCTTTTCGACGTCGACTTCGTTTCCTCAAGGCATCGGCAACCGGATTTTCGGCACCTTTACCGGGGTGGGGTAGCTGAAAACTTTCGTTTGCTTTGCCAAATGTTGGTGGCAAAATTGTCTTGGGTAGGACGAGTTAAAAGCGAGTTATCAGAGGTTTACGAACGTGCCGCGGTTGTTTCTTACCCCCCGTTTTCCCGTCCTCAACTTCATTGTTGTTTTCGCGTTCGCCGCCGCAGCGGTGACCGGCGGCGTGCGTCCGGCGTTTGCCCAAGGGTTCGGCATGAGCGCCCTGGAATCCGCTTATGACGACCTAGCCCAATACCTGGAGGAAATGGGCGAGTTCTCGCCTGAGGATTGGCGCGTGCGGATCGGCGCCGCGATCGGCACCGCGCCCGACTATTCCGGGTCCAATCAGTATGAGGTCAAAGGCCTCCCGGTTTTCCAGGTCCGTTACAAGGACGACTTGTGGATCGATCCCTTGGGGGCGCGTTTCGCGGTGTGGAGCAGCGACTGCTGCCGCCTGCTCGCGGGGCTGGGTATTTCCACCGGCCGCACACCCGACAAGGACAGCCGCGCGCGGCTGCTGCCGGACGTCGGCACCGGCGTCAATTTCAACATCACTTATGAAGGTCAGTTCGCGAAGTACGCGGCTTTCCGCCTGCGCGCCCGGCAGGAATTCGCGGGTGGCCATGGCGGACTGAATCTCTCCGCTGCGGTCGGAACGATCCTGCGCACGGACTCCGTCCGGCTGATTCCGGAAATCGCGGTCGAGTGGCAGAGCGACAAGTTCATGGATGCCTATTACGGCGTGCCCGTGTCCGCGGCGGCGGCAACTGGGTACACACCGTACGAGCCCGGTTCGGCGTTCGAGACGGCGGCTTTGCGTCTGACGTCGTTTTACGACCTGGATGAGAACTGGCAGCTGATCATGCGCGGCGAGGCCGGGCTTCTACTCGGCGCGGCCAAGAACTCGCCTCTCGTCCGCGAGGACGGAGATAGTTTTCAGGGTCTGTTCGGGATCGGCGTGCTCTACGAATTCTAATCGCGTTGCATGCTATAAAGGGGTCATGAGCGACCCGTTTGATTTGCAGCGGTTTGTCGATGCGCAAGACCCGGTGTATGCCCGGGTGACGGATCAATTGCGCAGCGGGCGTAAAACCAGCCATTGGATGTGGTTCGTCTTTCCGCAGATCGCGGGGCTCGGCATGAGTTCCATGTCGCACCGCTATGCCATCGGCGGATTGGGCGAGGCCAAAGCCTATTTGCACCATCCGGTTCTTGGCGCGCGCCTGCGGGAGTGCACCGAACTCGTGCTCGGCCATACCCATGCATCCGCGGCCGCGATCTTCGGCGGCATCGACGCACAGAAGTTTCAGTCGTGCATGACCCTGTTCACGCTTGCGGCGGGTCAATCCGCGCCATTCGACGCCGCCCTCGATGCCTTCTATGGTGGGGTGCGTGATGAAGCGACCCTCAAACGATTAAAGGATTGATGCGATGCCGAGCGTCCGTCCGCCTCTGAAGCGCGTGTTAAGTCTCACGCAGTTGACGTTTTACGGCGTTGGCACCATCCTTGGCGCGGGAATATACGTTCTGGTCGGCGGCGTCGCTGGCGAAGCCGGTGTTTGGGCGCCGGTGTCGTTTCTCATTGCCGCGGTGCTGGCGGCGATGACCGGGCTGTCGTTCGCCGAACTCTCCAGCCGCTTTCCGTTCAGCGCCGGTGAGGCGGTCTATGTCGATCGCGCCTTCGGTCGCGCCTGGTTTTCGCGCTTAACCGGATTGCTGGTGGTGCTGACCGGTGTCGTGTCATGCGCAACTTTGGTCAATGGTTTTGCAGGCTACCTCGCGCAGTTCGTAACCGTACCGGATGCCGTTGTCATACCGGTTATTTGCATCGTGCTCGGATTTACGGCGGCATGGGGGATCACCCAATCCGTGATGCTGGCGACCGTTCTGACACTCATCGAAGTTGGGGGGCTGCTTCTGGTCGTCGCGCTGGCGTTGCCCGACGCCGTGGCCGGTACCGGACTGTCAGGCGCCGAGTCTGGCACGCCGGATGTGCCGTTCAGTGCGTTTGGCGTGTTGGCGGGCGCGGGCCTGGCGTTTTATGCCTTCATCGGTTTCGAAGACATGGTCAATGTCGCCGAAGAGGTCAAAGGCGTGCGCCGGACGATGCCACGCGCCATCGTATTGGCATTGGTCATTACAACCGTTCTTTATGTGACCGTGGCCGTTGTCGCCGTACGGTCCATGCCGGTTGAGATCTTGGCGTCCAGTCAGGCGCCGCTTGCCGAGATCGCAGGGCACCAGATGGAAGCGGCTGGCCGGGTCATCGGCGTAATCGCATTGTTTGCCGTGCTGAACGGGGCGCTGATTCAGATTGTGATGGCAGCGCGTGTTTTGTACGGCGCGGCATCAGCCGGATGGCTGCCGGCGGTGTTGGGGCGGGTGTCCCGCCGCACACAAACGCCGTTGTTCGCAACCTGGCTGTCCGTTCTGGCCGTGATTGCGTTTGCGTTGTGGTTGCCGCTTGTCGAGTTGGCGCGTCTCACGTCCATTGTGATTCTGATTATCTTCACGTTCGTCAATATCGCGCTGGTGCGGGTAAAACGTCACCTTGCTGATCCGGTCGAAGAGGTATTTGAGATTCCGGTGTGGGTGCCAGTCGCTGGCGCAATATCAAGCGCTGCATTCGCCGCGGTCAATCTGGTGGCGTTTGTTGGCTAACAGCCCGTTCAGCCTATTCAATGTCCCGCGCCATACTTATTTTACGTCGCGTGCGCCTTGATAGCGCACATCGCGTGCGACACTTAATCCACATCGCGTGCGACACGAAACCCGAATAAATGATACGCCGTCGGTTCCGGGTCGCGGCCGCGGAAGGTCGGGCGGTTGCGCTCGACGCGGGTGCGCCAGCTGCCGCTGCGCACGGCGCGCTTTTCGCACGGGCCGTCCACCTCGACGGCGGTGCCGTCGACAGGCTCCGGCGGATAAAATTTAAGCGAGCAATCCTGCGCCCACTCCCACACGTTTCCGACCGTATCGTACAGACCAAATCCATTCGGTTTGAACTGACCGACAGGTGCGACCAGCGCGTATCCGTCCGAGCAGGCCGCGGCCATGTCCGATTGCGTCCCTGAACCTGAAATCAAACGGGGGTCCTTGATGGCGTCCTGATCGAGGATGTTGCCGTATTCACAGATCTGGCCGGGGTCATCGCCCCAGGGCCAGACGGTTTTAACACCGCCGGACGCCGCATACTCCCATTCGGCTTCCGTCGGCAAACGATATGCCTCGCCGGTCACATCGCTGAGCCATTCCGCGTATGCGACCGCATCGGTCCAATAGACGCAGACGATGGGATCATCGTCGGCGATCGGTCTGCCGTAGTCCGGATCGTGCCACGTGTGCCCCCATTCGCGGCGGTCGCCGCCCCACACGCTACAATCCGCCGCGGGATGTCCGGTGGCGTCGACAAAGGCGCGCCATTCACCGACCGTGACTTCGTATTTGCCGATGGCGAACGGAGCGGCAATCGTGACATCGCGCTCCGGTCCTTGAGGGCGCATTTCACCGCCGCGCATCGGTTCGTCGTGATTGGACCCCATGACGAACGAACCCGCCGGAACGACCACCATCTCTGGGCAGGTCTCGCAGTCGCGCAGCGAGTCACCCGGCGTCTGAGCCAGCGAGGGCTCCGCGATCAGCGCAAGGGATGCGCCGCTGGCGGCGGCAATCAGGATGACGTGTCGTATGGCGAATCTGATCATGGCGACAGTCTAGTCGGCTTTGTGCCATTTCGCACTGGCAAAGGCATCGTCCAGCGGTGTTTGCGCAATATGATTGGTGTAGTTGGAGAGCGTTTTCACGCCTACGCCCAGAACCACGTCCAAGATGTGACGTTTCTCATATCCCGCGCCGAGGAAGTCCGCGATCTGGCCGGCGTCGGGCCAGCCGCGGGTCTCCACCACGGCTTGAGTAAATTGCCGCAGTGCTTCGTATTTGGGGTTGGCAAGCGGCTGGTTGTCGCGGATGGCGTTGACCACGTCCTCTGGTACGCTTTGCATTCCGGCAATCACCGTGTGGGCGGCGACACAGTAGGTGCACCCGTTCTCGGAGCTGACGGTCAGCAAGATGATTTGTTTCTCCGTCGCATCGAAGGACGTCTGGTCGAAAATCCGCGATAGCGTCGTGTAACCGGCAACCAGCGCTGGCGATTCGGCCATGACCCCGATCAAATTGGGAACGAATTTGAGGCCTTTTTCGATCCCTTCAAGGATGTGCTTGGCGGGCTCTTGCGCGGTCTTGGTGGTGTGAATCGGGAAGTCCATGGTACGTCCTCGTATCTGATAGTGAGACAGTGTTCGGTTGCGGGTGCGGCCCTATCGGCGCACGTGTTGGTGCATTAGGCTAAGGCCAATTGGATAGGAGTGTCACATGATTAGGATCATCACGTTTTTGTGCGCGGTGTTTTGGGTTGCGGCAGCCGGCGCACATGAGCCTGCCGGTGCGGTTCTGAAAGATTGCGACGAGTGCCCGGAGGTGGTCGTGATTCCAGCGGGGTCGTTCATCATGGGATCCACGGCGGAAGAAACCGTCCGTGGCGGCGTGCGTGAACAGGACCGCACGCGCGAGCAGCCGCCACGCCGCGTGACGATTGCAAATGACTTTGCCATGGGACGCTTTCATGTGAAGGTATCCGAGTGGCGGACGTTTACGGACGCCACAGGACGTGCCCCCGGAACGGAATGCCTGACCTGGGACGTGGCGGCCAACACATGGCAGGTCGTTGCCGGCGCGAACTGGTGGCAGCCGGGATACGAACAGACCGACTCTCACCCGGTCGGGTGTGTCGACTTGCCCGAGGCTGAGGCTTATGTCGCCTGGCTGTCGGAGATCAGCGGTCAGAGCTATCGCATTCCCACCGAAGCGGAATGGGAATACGCGGCACGGGCCGGGACGTCTTCGCTTCAGTATTGGAGCGATGACATGGACAACGTCTGCGCCTACGCCAACGTCTCAGACCTCAGCCGGGCAAACGCGCACGGCGGACTGGAAGACAATCCGACCCGGTTTTCGTTGTGTAACGACGGGTACGTCTACGCATCACCGGTGGGCTCCTTTCTGCCGAACCAGTTCGGTCTTTACGACATGGTCGGCAATATCTGGGATTGGGTGCAGGATTGTTTCGTCGTCGGCTATGACGACGGACCGACGGACGGCAGCGCCTGGCTCGATGCGCCGGACTGCGACCGCCGGATCGTGCGCGGCGGCAGCTGGTACGGGCGCAACTGGTTTAACAGACCGGCCGGCCGCAGCCGCGAGGCACCAGAGTTCCGGGCCAGCACCCTCGGCGTGCGGGTGGTGCGGGAGTTACACTAAGGCGCGCGCCAAGCTGCATGCGGCCAGTTGATCTTGGCCGAGGCGCGGGTTAAACGCCTGCGCTGTTTGTTTCTCATTGCGTTAGGGACTCTCCGTCATGGCCCGCAAGCCGCGTAGGCAGCCCAGGCCGGCTGATCAAAAGCCGATCCCGGAAAGATCTTCGGTGTTACGGCCCGCGGCGATGATCGCCCTGGGTGTGGTCATGCTTCTGCTGGGTGTGACGGGCGGTATCGTGTTCGATGTCTCGACCCGGCCAAGCGCGCCGCCACCTGTTCCGGCACAGCCCAAACCTGTGCAAACCGTGCGGCCAGACCCCAACGTCCCGCCGCCGCGCATCGAGGCACCGCGCGCGCCGTCGATTTTCGACGCTGACCCGGCTCCGGACACGGCGGACGATATCCGGTCCGGCCTCACGCCACTTGCGATGCACGCAATCGAGAGCGATGCGCCCGATGACTGGCCGGTCATCGCCATCGTAATCGATGATATGGGTATCGATCGCGCGCGGTCGGAGAAGGTCCTCGAATTGCCAGGGCCATTGACCGTGTCCTTTCTGACCTATGCCGATGACCTGACTGCCCAGGCCAAGCGCGCCCGCGACGCCGGGCACGAAGTGATGGCCCACATTCCGATGGAGCCGCTTGGCAGCGCCGACCCGGGGCCGGGGGCTTTGCTGCTTGATGAAGATCCGGAGAACTTGCGGGGGCAGATGGCGGCCTATCTGGATGACTGGTCGGGTTATGTCGGGATCAACAACCACATGGGCAGCAAACTCACGGCGGACCGGGAGGCGATGTCCGTTGTCATGTCCGAACTCCGTGCGCGCGGGCTGATGTGGCTGGATTCGCGGACCGACGCCAACACCGTCGGCGAGGCGCTGGCCGCCGAATACGGTGTGCCGCATCTCGGGCGGGATGTATTCCTCGACAATGAGGACGATATAGACGCCATTCTGGGACAGCTGGCGAAGGTTGAGGCAATTGCACGGCAGCAGGGATTTGCGGTTGCAATCGGCCATCCCCGCGACTTCACCACCGCTGCTCTCAAACGGTGGCTGCCAACGCTTGGCGGTAAAGGGATTGCGATCGCCCCTGTCTCCGAAGTCCTGAACCGCAGAGCGGAACAATAAATCTGACATCGTGAATCGGTGCTATTCGTGATGGCTATCGGTGCCAGGAACGGTACTATCGACGCTGTTTCCGACGTTTGGTATTTTGTATCGAACGGTCGCTGTCCACAAATACGTTGGATATGTCAGAAAAAACCATACTGATCGCGGAGGACGACTCCCTTATGGCGGAGTTGATTGAGCACCGCCTGAAGCGGGACGGTCATAAGACTGTGGTGGTTGAGGACGGCATCGCAGCGGTTGACGAGGTCAAGTCGCTCAAGCCCGATGCCATCATTCTGGACGGAATGTTGCCCGGCATGGACGGCTTCGAGGTGCTTCGCGCGCTCAAAGACGACGACGCAACGCGGGACATCCCGGTGATCATGCTGACCGCGCGCAGTCTGGAAAAAGATGTCACCGATGGATTTTCCCTCGGCGCCTGCGCGACATGGCCAGTCAACGGAAAAGGTGGGAGCGGGGGAGCCTAGAGACTTTCTTCCGCCACCGCTCGATGTTCGGCAAACGGAAATACGGTCTCGCCGGAACGATCGGCTACATCAATATTCTCATTACCGATGTCATGGGGCCGCCGTTGGAAGTCCTCGGCTACATCACCATGCCGATTCTTTACGCGTTTGGTTTGCTCAACCTTGATTTCTTCCTGGCCTATCTGGCGCTGACCTTCGTCTTCGGCGTGTTCCTCAGTGTCGGCTCACTGATTCTCGAAGAGATGGAGCTCAAGCGCTATCCCAAGGCGTGGCATCTGGCGGTGCTGACATACGCCGCGGTGTTGGAAAACTTCGGTTACCGGCAACTGAACAATTGGTGGCGCGTCGTCGGCTGGTGGGAGTTCATGCGCGGCAAGTCCGGCTGGGGCAGTATGACCCGGAGCGGGTTCGGCGCGAAATAGCGTCAGCCGTTGCTGCTGTACCGGCCGGCCTGATCCGCGGCTTTCAAAATGGCGCGCGCTTTGTTTTCCGTTTCCTGAAATTCGGTCTCCGGATCTGAATCCGCAACGATCCCACCGCCAGCCTGAACAATGAGCTCACCGTCCTTGATCAAGGCGGTGCGCAAGGCAATGCAGGTGTCGAGGTCGCCGTTGGCGGCGAGATACCCAATCGCGCCGGCGTAGAAGCTCCGCCGCTCCGTCTCCAGGTCGTCGATGATTTCCATCGCGCGGACCTTCGGTGCGCCGGAGACCGTTCCCGCCGGGAACCCGGCCATCAGTGCGTCCATGGCATCGCGATCGTCGCGCAGTTCGCCATCGACGTTCGAGACGATATGCATGACGTGGCTATAGTATTCGATAACCATTTCCTCGGTCACGTCGACGGTCCCGGTTTTGACAACCCGCCCGACATCGTTGCGCCCGAGGTCGAGCAGCATGAGGTGTTCGGCGAGTTCTTTGGGATCGTGAAGCAGATCCTGCGCCAGCTGATCGTCTTCGGCCTTGGTGGCCCCGCGCGGCCGTGTTCCGGCGATGGGGCGGATACTGACTTTGCCACCGCGCACCCGCACCAGAATCTCAGGGCTGGACCCGACAATCGAGAATCCATCGAAGTTCAGAAAGAAGAGAAACGGCGAGGGGTTCAGCCGGCGCAGTGCTCGGTATAAGGAAAACGAGGGATGTGCGAAGGGACGGCGCAAACGCTGTGACGGAACGACCTGAAATATGTCACCGGCGAGGATGTACTCCTTCGCTGCCTTGACCATCCGGTGATAACCCTCGCGGCCGACATTGGACACGGCCGCAACGGACTCCTCCGCCGCGCCGGCGCCGGATGCGGGCCGGTGGACGAGCGGACGATCAAGGGCCTTGATGACGTCTTCCAGCCTCGATGTCGCGGCGTCATAGGCAGCTTTTGCATCTAAATCCTGCTGCGGGCGCACAGGCGTGACAATGGTCATGGTGTCGGCGATGCAATCGAAGATCACCATCACCGTCGGACGCATGAACAGTCCCTCCGGAATTCCAATAGTGTCCGGATTGGCGTTGGGTATGTCTTCGATCAGCCGAATGGTGTCGTAGCCCATATAGCCGATTAGACCCGCCGCCATTGGCGGCAGACCGGCGGGCAGGTCGATACGCGATTCATCGACCAGCGCCCGCAGGGCATCCAAGGTCGGCTGCGCCATGGGTTCATACGTGGTGTGCGTGCCGGTTGCGTCGCGGCTGATTTCGGCCGCTTGGCCGTTACAGCGCCACACGATATCAGGCCGCAGGGAAATAAAGGAATACCGACCGCGCGTCGCGCCGCCCTCAACGGACTCAAGCAACGAGACAAACGGCTCCTGTGGGCCGAGCTTTAAAGCTGCGGAAACTGGCGTGTCGAGGTCGGCAACGAGCTCCGTCCAGGCGACCTGGGGCTTGCCCTCGTTATATGTTTTGGCAAACGCCGCAAAGTCCGGAAAAACGTCCATGGCTGTGGCGCTGCCCGTCGGATTATTGCGGCGTTAACGCGTCGACGGCTTCGCGGTTAACGAATACGTCATAAGGCGCGGTCACCGCATCGGAAAATGCCGCGACGAGATCATTTGCGAGAGTCGAACTCACGGACGTACTTATCTGCGCGCGTAAGTTTTCCAAGTCGGGGTCAGACGGTTCGATGACTTCGACCAGACGCGCGGCGATATGACCGTTGGCCACACGGGCCGACACGAGATCGCCAACTTCAGCTGCAAACAGCGTGTCCATAAAGGCCGGGCTGACCAAACGCGCGGGAATAATGTAATCCAAACGCAGGCTGTCGCCGAAGCGCGTAACCGGTCCCAGGATCGCGTATTCAACGGCGTCGTCGGTGGCGGCTAGGTCCGGCAGATTCGTTGATGGCCCGATTTCAGCCATCATTTCTTCTGCCTTTGATTGAGACGCCGCCGCCCGCGCTTCGCTCTCCCACAACGCTTCGACTTCTGCGCGCACCACTTCGAACGGCTTCGGGGCCGGCGGAATGACGTCCGTCACACGCAAGACATAGGCGTACTCCATTGTCTCGACGAGCGGGGATTCAATTCCGGGATCGGCCGCGAACACCTGGATGAGAAAGCGTTCGCGATCGACGGGAAAGGTCTGAGGCGAGCCGTTGATGTCACGGCCATCGCGATTGAGGGAGTCGTACCGGACATAGGTGTATCCAGGGGTCTCGCCAATTTCGGCCATCGGAACACCACCGGCCAACTGGTCCTCAAGATAGACCGTCGCCTCGTACATTTCATCGAAGGCCCGATCTTGAATTATGAAGTCGACTATTTCATCGCGCACGACGGGAAGGGCTTTGATAGTGCCGACCGTCAGATCCATGACCTCAAACAGATGCCAGCCGAAGTCTGTCTCGACCGGACCGGCGATGGATGTGTCGGTGACGGCGAAGATCGGGCTCAGGTCAAAGCCGATGGAATCTGTTTCATTAAGTGTGCCAAGATCAATCGGAGCTCCGGCGCCGCTGCGTTCCCCGACCTCGACCAAAGTGTCTCCGTCTTCCCGACTGTCCAACGCGGCCTGCGCGTCCGCTTCGGTCGGGAATATGAGCTGACGCACCGTGCGGGTGGGCGGTGTGCGGTAGCGGTCGATGTTTTCGTCGTAAAACGATTGCAGCTCTTCCTGGGAAATACTCTCCGGCGGAACCAAGTCACGCGGCCGGATCACAATCATTTCAGCCGTCCTGAATTCAGGCGCCGTGAAAGACGAGATATTTTCATCGTAGACGGCACGTATGGCGTCTTCGTCTGCCTCGTCTTCGATCGAAATCAATTCGTCAGCGACGTAAAGGAGGTTGGCGACACGCTGTTCGGCTCTGTACTGAAACAAGGCATCAACCATCGGCGCTGGGGCATCGGCATTGGCGGCGACAGGCTGCAGTAGGGTCTGGCGCGTGACGTCCGCGCGAAGGAGATCAATGAACGCCTGTTCGGTCAGATTATTCGCCGCCAACACAGCGTTTAGCTGCATGCGGCTGAAATTGCCGAATTGGTCCTTGAATGCTGGCTGGTCCATCGCAACACGGCGAAGGGTGTCGTCCGCAACGTCGACATTGAGGTCCACGGAAGCAGCTTGCAGGGCAGCCATTTGCGAAAGCTCGGCAATCAGCGAGTCCATAATGCCAAGCTCAACGGCGTCTCGCGCGGTAAAATCGGGGCCGAGTGCATCGCGCAGATCTTCGTATTGACTGTTGAACCGGCGCTGCAATTCTTCCGACCGCACCTCGAACTGGTCCACTTTAATGGCGACGTTGGGGTCAGCGGCAGGATTGACCGCATCGCCGATCCCGAATACGGCGAAACTGATCATCGCCAGGCCCAGGAATCCCTTCAGGAGCCAACTGCTGCCGATCGCGTCTTTCAATCCTTGAATCATGTCGGTCCTTCGAGTGCTCTATGGTCTCGCACCGGGGCAAAAGAAATTCCTGACCACCGGCAAAATCGTTTGCAGGTATATAGCGTTCGGGGTTGTACGCGCCAAGACTCTGTGGGGCAAGAGCGCCTCAGGGATCGCGGCTAACCCGCCTGCCTTGGATTAAAACCGGAGGCTGTGCTAGAGCGAAACCGAGGGTAGCAACCGCAAGACAGAGACGGGATGGGCAATGCGCAAACTCATAGCAGGCAATTGGAAAATGAACGGGTCGGTCGCCAGCGCCAAAGCGCTCGCCGCAGGCGTCGCCGCCCAGGTTACGGCCCATCCGGACGGTCCCGACGTCGCACTCTGCCCGCCGGCGCCGTTGATCGCACCCGTCCTCAAGGCCGTTGAGGGGAGCGGCATCTGGGTCGGAGGCCAAGATTGCCATGCCGCCGAGAGCGGAGCCCATACCGGCGATACAAGCGCGGTTCTGCTTAAGGACATCGGCTGCGCCTGTGTCATTGTCGGCCATTCCGAGCGGCGCGCCGACCACGGTGAAACCAGCGAACAGGTCCGGGTAAAGGCCGAGGCGGCCCAGGCCGCCGGTTTAACGGCAATCGTGTGTGTCGGCGAAACGCTTGAGGAGCGCGAAGCAGGACAGACGGAAGCGGTTGTGGGCGCGCAAATAGACGCGTCCCTGCCGGCCGGCGCCACCGCGCAGACCGTCGTCGTCGCTTACGAGCCGGTTTGGGCGATTGGCACCGGCAAGACCCCGACGCTTGAGGAAATCGAGGCGGTTCATGCCTTTATCCGAGACCGAGCGGCGCAGAGCCATGGTCTTCGGGAGGGGTTGCGTATTCAATACGGGGGGTCCGTCAAACCAGGGAACGCCTCTCAAATCCTGAGTATTTCTGGGGTCGACGGTGCGCTGGTGGGGGGCGCCAGCCTGACCGTGGATGACTTCTGGGGAATTATTTCAAGTTGCCCCTAGCGAACCTGCGAAAAGATGACTAAAACCTCAGCAACATCCGGCGCTGCACCTGCGTGTGGCCGGCCGGCATCACGTCGAATTCGAGCCCAAGACCAATGATCACCGTCATTCTCGTTATCCATTTGCTCATCGCCATCGCCATGATAGGCGTCATTTTGCTGCAAAAGAGCGAGGGCGGTGCCATGGGCGGCGGTCTGACAGGCGGGGCCTCGGCGACGGGCATGGCCCAGTCCCGCGTCAAGGCGACGCCGATCACCCGGGCGACGACGATCCTGGGTATTTGCTTTTTCGGGACCAGCCTGGCTCTGGCGATGCTCGCACGCCCGTCGGATACCCCGACATCGATCTTCGAGACCGCACCGGTGCAGGAAGATGGCGGCACGTTGCCGACGGTTCCGGTCGTTCCAGCCGTGCCCGATGGAGGGTCTGCGCCCGCCGTTCCCAGCGTTCCGACAGACGGCTGATCCGGACTATTCGCGATGAGATACGCTTCCACCGCCCCGACCCAAGATAAAGGCCGGGACAGCCACCTCTGTGCTTGCGGTTGGGAAAAAACCGGATACATTTGTCTCCCGTCATGACGCGTTTCATTTTCATCACTGGCGGTGTTGTTTCCTCCCTCGGCAAAGGTCTCGCGTCAGCTGCCCTCGGGGCACTGCTCCAGGCCCGCGGATATTCGGTCCGCCTCCGCAAACTCGATCCCTACCTGAACGTCGATCCGGGCACGATGAGCCCGTATCAGCATGGCGAGGTCTACGTCACCGACGACGGGGCTGAGACCGATCTCGATCTCGGCCATTACGAGCGATTCACCGGTGTGCCGTCACGCCAAAGCGACAACGTCACCACCGGACGCATCTATTCCGATGTCATTGCCAAGGAACGGCGCGGCGATTACCTCGGTGCGACCGTGCAGGTGATTCCGCATGTCACCGATGCCATTAAGGAATTCGTGCAGGCCGACCTCAACGGCGAGGACTTCGTGCTGTGCGAGATCGGCGGCACGGTCGGTGACATCGAGAGCCTGCCGTTCCTCGAAGCGATCCGTCAGCTCGGCAACGAGCTCGGCCCGGACCGCTCGATGTTCATGCATCTCACTCTGGTGCCCTTTATCGCCGCCGCCGGAGAGCTCAAGACCAAGCCGACGCAGCACTCGGTCAAGGAATTGCTCGGCCTCGGTATTCAGCCGCAGATTTTGATCTGCCGCATGGAACAACCGATGCCCGAGGCGGAGCGGCGCAAGATCGCGCTGTTCTGCAACGTTCGCCAGGACTGCGTCATACCGGCCCAGGACGTCGATTCCATTTATGCCGTACCGAATGAATACCATGCGCAGGGATTGGATACCGTTGTCTGCCGCCATTTCCGTTTGCCCATCGACAAGAAACCGTCGCTGACCATCTGGAACGACATCGTGGGCGCGGTCCGCCGTCCGGAAGGCGAGGTCACCATCGCGGTTGTCGGTAAGTATGTGCAGCTGCCCGATGCCTATAAATCGCTCTCGGAGGCGCTCACCCACGGCGGCATCGCCAATAACGTCAAAGTCAATATGGCCTGGATCGATTCCGAAATCTTCGAGCAGGAAGATGCGGTCCAGCATCTTGACGATGTCCACGGTATCCTAGTACCCGGCGGCTTCGGCGAGCGAGGCGCGGAAGGCAAGATCAAGGCCGTGCAATTCGCGCGCGAACGCAAGGTGCCGTATTTTGGAATCTGCTTCGGCATGCAGATGGCGGTGATTGAAGCCGCGCGTAACCTTGCCAATCTTAAAGGGGCCAGCTCGACCGAGTTCGGTCATGCCAAAGAGCCCGTGGTTGGTCTGATGACCGAATGGGCGAAGGGCAATCAAAAAGAGATGCGCGGCGAGGACGACGATCTCGGCGGCACCATGCGCTTGGGCGCCTATCCTTGCGATCTGGTGAAGTGTACCAAGGTGGCGGACATTTATCGCTCGCAATCGATCTCCGAGCGCCATCGCCACCGCTACGAAGTGAACATCACGTACCGGGAGCAACTCGAACAGGCCGGGCTGATTTTCTCCGGTCTGTCTCCCGACGGTGTGCTGCCGGAAATCGTTGAATATGAAGACCATCCATGGTTTATCGGCGTCCAGTTCCACCCGGAACTGAAGTCGAAGCCGTTCGACCCCCATCCGCTGTTCACTTCGTTTATTTCGGCGGCCGTCGCCCAGTCGCGGCTGGTATAATGTTAGGACCCGCGGTGCGGGTACACGCGCTCTGCGAGAGTAAAATATATGGCTGATACAGCACAGGCTCAGCGTCACGTCACCGTCGGCCCGTACACGGTAGGGAATGACTTACCGTTTGTGGTCATTGCCGGGCCGTGCCAGATCGAAAGCCGCGATCACGCGCTTGAAGTGTCCAGTGCGCTCAAGGAAATGGGCGAGGCCGCCGGCATCCCCATCATCTACAAAAGCTCTTACGATAAGGCCAATCGGACGAGCGTTAGTGCAACGCGTGGTTTGGGGCTTGATAAGTCCTTGTCTGTTCTCGCAGACGTAAAGGCCGCCACAGGATTGCCGACGCTGACGGATGTGCATGAAAAAGAACACTGTGCACCGGTTGCGGAAGTCGTCGACGTTCTGCAAATCCCGGCGTTTCTGTGCCGTCAGACGGATCTGTTGATCGCCGCCGGTGAAACCGGTGCGGTGATCAACGTCAAGAAGGGACAGTTTCTCGCGCCGTGGGACATGGCCAATGTCGCCGCCAAGGTCGCCTCGACGGGCAATGAGAACATCATCCTGACGGAGCGCGGCTCCTCGTTCGGATACAACGCCTTGGTGACCGACATGCTGTCCCTGCCGCAAATGGCAAAGACGGGCTATCCCGTCGTCATCGATGCAACCCATGCCGTCCAACAACCCGGTGGAAAAGGCACAAGTTCGGGCGGCAACCGGAAGTTTGCTCCGGTGATCGCGCGGTCTGCCGTGGCCGCCGGTGTCGCGGCGGTGTTCATGGAAACGCACCCCGACCCGGAAAACACCAAGTCTTCCGATGGACCGAACATGATTTTTCTGAAAGACATGCCGAAGATTTTGGCGACATTGAAAGCCTTCGACGATCTCGCCAAAGCCAACCCGGTTGAGATTTAAACCAAAAACGTTAAGCAAAGAGGACTGACATGAGCGCCATTATCGATATTGCCGCGCGGGAAATACTGGACAGCCGCGGCAATCCCACTGTCGAAGTGGATGTCATTCTGGATACGGGCGCCACCGGCCGCGCCGCAGTGCCATCGGGGGCGTCCACGGGCGCGCACGAAGCGGTGGAACTGCGCGATGGTGACAAAGATCGCTTCAACGGCAAGGGCGTGTTGCAAGCGGTCGACGCGGTCAACGGTGAAATCTTTCAGGCGCTGTCCGGCTTCGATGCCGACGACCAGCGCCACCTCGACCAAACTCTCATCGATCTCGACGGCACGCCGAACAAAGCACGTCTCGGCGCCAATGCAATTCTCGGCGTGTCGCTCGCGGTGGCAAAGGCGGCGGCGGATGACGCCGGACTCGACCTCTATCGCTATGTCGGCGGGGCTGCGGCCCATGTGCTGCCGGTGCCGATGATGAACATCATCAACGGCGGCGAGCACGCCGACAATCCCATCGACATTCAGGAATTCATGGTTATGCCGGTCGGCGCCGAAGACGGTGTCGAGGCGATCCGCGTCGGCGCGGAAGTGTTCCACGCGCTCAAGAAGCAGCTCGGCGAAGCCGGTCACAACACCAATGTCGGAGATGAAGGCGGCTTTGCGCCGAACCTCGACAGCGCCGATGCCGCGCTCGGCTTTATCATGAAGTCCATCGAGGCGGCGGGCTATAAACCCGGCGACGACGTTGTTCTCGCCCTCGATGCCGCGTCCACGGAATTTTACAAGGACGGCACGTATGACATGGCCGGCGAGGGCAAGACACTCGACGCCGCAGGCATGGTGAAGTTCTACGAAGACCTGACCTCGCGCTATCCTATCGTCTCCATTGAAGATGGCATGGCTGAGGACGACTGGGACGGCTGGAAGGCCCTGACCGATGCCATCGGCGGCAAGGTGCAGTTGGTTGGCGACGACCTGTTCGTGACCAATCCGGCGCGTTTGCGCGACGGCATCGCCAAAGGTGTCGGTAACTCGATCCTGGTGAAGGTCAACCAAATCGGCACGCTGACCGAAACTCTGGAAGCGGTTGAGATGGCGCACAAGGCGAGCTACACAGCAGTGATGTCGCACCGCTCCGGCGAGACGGAAGATTCCACCATCGCCGACCTGGCCGTTGCCACCAACTGCGGGCAAATCAAGACCGGCTCGTTGTCGCGCTCGGACCGTTTGGCGAAATACAACCAGCTCATTCGTATTGCCGAAGCGCTCGGCCCGGCGGCGCGTTACGCCGGCCCGGCGCTGAAGCAGCGCTGGGGACTCTGACGCCGGCGGGGAGGAAAAGCGGTGGCGGATGACGACGCGCTCAGCGCCGCGGTCGCCGCCCATCGCACCGGCGATCTTGAAACCGCGAAGTCCCTGTATCGCAAGGCGCTCGATCAAGATCCTGAGAACGCCGCTGCCCGGCACATGCTGGGTGTCGCGGAACGGGACAGCGGCAGCCTTAAGGCCGCCGAGCGCGCATTCACGGCCGTACTGCAGCACGACCCGAATAACGCCGAGGTGTGGTTCGATTACGGCCTGACCCTCAGACGCGCTGGTGTGCTCGATGCGGCCACCGATGCCTTCTCCAAGGCCACGGCGATCGATCCCGCTCAGGGGCCCGGATGGTATCAGTTGGGGCAGTGCTGCCGCACGGAATGCCGGTTCGAGCCCGCCATGGCGGCGTTTGAGCGGGCCGTGGCGCTGATGCCGCAGGAGCCGGCCGTCTTATATGACGCGGCACAGACTCTTCTCAGTTTGGGCCGGTGCAGGGACGCCCTCGATCTGGTGCAGTCTCATGAGGACATCATTCTTAAATCGTCAGACCACGCGTTCTTGCGTGCAGAGGCATTGTGGTTCTGCGGGGATACCGATGCCGCCGCCGCGGCGTTTGAACAGGCGGTCCACACGCATCCGGGCAGTGTGTCCGTGCGCATCCGTTACGCGGATTTTCTTATTGCCCAGAGTGAGAACGAGGCGGCGCTGCAACTTCTTCACCCATTGAGGAGCGCGCACCCGGACCGCCTGGAGTATGCCAACCGGCTTGCCGGTTTGCTGTTCAGCGTGGGCCGCATCGAAGACGCCTGGCCGCTGCTGCGTCCCGCCAACGAGCGTGTCGGGTCGACCGGGCTTGCGTTGCGCCGCCGCGGGCAGCTGCGCTGGACCGGGCAGCCACTCGATGGCAAGCGATTGTTTCTCACCAAATACCAGGGACTGGGGGAGCAACTCATGTTCCTGTCTCTTATGCCGGACCTGCACGCTCTCTGCGATATTGCCGCTGCGGAAGTCGATCCGCCGCTGCTGGCGCTGGCGCAGCGCACGTATCCGGGCATCAACATCGTTCCGTGGTCGAAACCGGCCCATGCGGATATCTCGCAGGGCGAGGCCGATTACTGGTCGACGGCGGGTGACTTTGCCGCAGCCGTCCGCCGCACCGCCGACGACTTCACCCATACGCCGCCGAAACTTCTTCCCGATGCGTCCCTCGTGGACCACTACGCGCGGGTGGTCCGGGAGCACGCGAACGGCAAGTTCGTCGCCGGTCTCAGCCATGCCAGTCCCGGTTCGCCGATCGGCGCCTTCAAAAGCGTGCCGCTGTCACAATTGGCCTGGCTCGGCGATATCGACGACCTGTGCCTCGTCTCTCTGCAATACGGCACGGCCGGACATGATCTTGTCGGATGGGCCGCCGACACCGGAATCGATCTCGTGCCGCCGGTCGATGACGCCATGCTCAGAGACCCGGAGCATCAGGCCGCGCTGATCGCCGCGACGGACTTGGTGATGAGTGTCAGCACCACGACGATTCACATCGCCGGCGCCATGCAGCATCCCGCGTGGGTTTTGTTGCCCTTTGGGCGTTATACGTTCTGGTACTGGACCGAGAGTGCCGGCGCGCCGCTGTGGTGGCCGGCGGTCCAGCGCGTCCGTCCGCCCGACGGTACAGGTTGGGCGTTCTTGAAAGCGAAGCTTGAGCAGGAAATCGCCGGTTAGTCGGTGACTGCAATATCCCGGACGACACGAAAGCCGAGCGAATAGGCAGCGACATGCGGCGAGGGCGCGCGGCTGCGGTTGGCGGCGCGCAGATGTCCCGGAAAGACGTTGCTGAAGCCGCCGCCGCGGTGGAGTACAATGCCGCACTTTCCGCCGGAGCCCCAGGCCGAACCGTCCGTCGGCGCGCCGGCGAAGGACTCCTGATAGCAATCCGCCTGCCACACCCACAAATTGCCGATGGTATCGTATAGGCCGTAGCCGTTGGGTAGATAGGACGCGACCGGCGCCGTGCCCAAGCCGACCCCGTCGTCGCAGTCGATGTAATTCCACTGCGGCACGTCGGCCTTGGCGCTTACGTCAGAGACGTTGCCGTAGTCGCAGGCGTTGATCTCATCGCCAAAGGGGTAGGCGGTTTGGGTGCCGCCGCGGGTGGCGTATTCCCACTCCGCTTCCGACGGCAGGCGGTAGGTTTCGCCGGTGATATGCGACAGCCACTTGGTGTAGGCCGTGGCATCCCACCAGGACACGCAAGACACCGGATGATCGCCGGTGACCGGATGGCCGGGATCGACCCAGGATTTCGTTGGATCGAATGCCAATTTCTCGCCGGTCCACACCAGACACCCTTGGGTGTTCCAATGGCCTGTGGCTTCGATGAAGTCTTGGTACTGATCGCGGGTGACTTCCGTGCTGCCGATGGCGTAGGGCTGCGCGAAGGTGACGGTGCGCACCGGGCCTTCATCCGGACCGTGGTCGGGTTCGTCGTCCGGGGCGCCCATCTGGAACGTGCCCGCCGGAATCACCGTCATCTCCGGGCAGTCGCTGCAGTCTTTGAATGTGCTGCCGGGCGCGCCTGGCCCGGACGCACAGGCCGATAGAAGCGCGAACGCTCCGATGGCAAGGAGTGTGCGCATCAGAGTCCGAGCTGCGCCTTCAACTGTGCCTCAAGGTGCGGCGCCGCGCCGATCGCGCCATTATCGATATCGAGCAGCACCTTCCAGCCGTCCTCGGTCATTTCCAGGAGTGGGATGTAGCGGCCATTGACGAAATCGCCCACGGGCTGATTGGTTTCCCGGTCGACGGTGACGGTAGCGTAACCGCACAGGATGTAGGCCCAGTCGCCGATATCGTCGCCATTAACCTCCATCTCCAGAACTTCGGACACCAGTATGGGCTTTGTCGTCTTGCCATCCGCAAACGCCGAACTCCAGCTTTCTTCCAGCGTCTCGCGGCCGGTGATTTCCATGCCCGTGGTATGCGCGACGCGAAGGCGGTCGAGATAATCGCCGACCGCGCCATCGACGTCGCCGGAATTGAATTTGACGATGGCGTCGTCATGGAACGTCTGCACGGCGGCGTACTGCGCCTCCGTACCGCCACGGCGCTGCTGTTCGGCCAGTGCCGGGAGGCTGATCGCGCAGATCGTCAGAATACCGAGTATCGCTTTCATCTGATTTTACTCCGCCGCCTCGGTTTGAACTTTGTCCGCGGGCATATAGAGATCGCCACCGGCGCGATAACGCTCGGCCATTTCCTCCATGCCTTTCTTGACATCGACCTTGCCGTATTCGTCGCGGATATCCTGGGAGATTTTCATCGAGCAGAACTTCGGCCCGCACATGGAGCAGAAGTGCGCGACCTTATGCGCTTCTTTCGGTAACGTCTGGTCGTGATAGAGCCGCGCCGTTTCCGGATCGAGCGACAGATTGAACTGATCCTCCCAGCGGAATTCGAAGCGCGCACGTGACAGCGCATCGTCGCGGTCCTGCGCCCCGGGATGGCCTTTGGCCAGATCGGCGGCGTGCGCCGCGATCTTGTAGGTGATCACACCGACCTTCACATCCTCGCGGTCGGGCAGGCCCAGGTGCTCCTTCGGCGTGACGTAGCAGAGCATGGCCGTGCCGAACCAGCCGATCATTGCCGCGCCGATGCCTGAGGTGATGTGATCGTAGCCCGGCGCAATGTCCGTGGTCAGCGGCCCGAGGGTGTAGAACGGCGCTTCGCCGCACTCCTTGAGCTGCTTCTCCATGTTGACCTTGATCTTGTGCATCGGCACGTGGCCGGGGCCTTCGATCATCACCTGACAGTCTTTCTTCCAGGCGACTTCGGTCAACTCGCCGAGGGTTTCCAGTTCGGCGAACTGCGCTTTGTCGTTCGCGTCGGCGATGGAACCGGGGCGCAAGCCGTCGCCGAGCGAGAAACTCACATCGTACGCGCGGCAGATGTCGCAGATTTCCTCGAAGTGCTCGTAGAGGAACGACTCCTTGTGGTGATGCAGGCACCACTTGGCCATGATTGAGCCGCCGCGCGAGACGATACCGGTGACGCGGTCTGCGGTCAGCGGGACGTAAGGTAGGCGTACGCCGGCATGGATGGTGAAATAGTCCACGCCCTGTTCGGCCTGTTCGATCAGGGTTTCGCGGAAGATGTCCCAGGTCAGGTCCTCGGCAATCCCGCCGACCTTTTCCAGCGCCTGATAGATCGGCACCGTGCCGATCGGCACCGGGCTGTTGCGGATGATCCAGTCGCGGATGTTGTGAATGTTGCGCCCCGTCGACAGGTCCATCACGGTGTCGGCCCCCCAGCGGATCGCCCACACCATTTTCTCGACTTCCTCCGCCATGGACGACGTTACCGCCGAGTTGCCGATGTTGGCGTTGATCTTTACCAGGAAGTTACGGCCGATGATCATCGGTTCCGTTTCCGGGTGATTGATGTTCGCCGGGATGATGGCGCGGCCGCGCGCGACCTCGTCGCGGACGAATTCCGGCGTGATGTAATCCGGAATCTCTGCGCCCCAATCATTGCCATCGCGCTCCAGTTTTTCCTTCGCGTGTTCGCGCCCGAGGTTTTCGCGAATGGCGATGTATTCCATTTCCGGCGTGATGATGCCGGCGCGGGCATAGGCGATCTGTGTCACCGCTTTGCCGCCGGTGGCGCGGTAGGGGCGGTTGCTGACCGGAAACTCCGGCGCTCTCTTTTCTTCGGAGACGAAGCCGTTGTCCGCCGCCGTCACCGGGCGTCCGTCATACCGCTCGACGTCACCGCGCGCATTGATCCAGGCCTCACGCAGACGCGGCAGCCCGGCGCTGATATCTGTCGTTACCGCCGGATCGGAATACGGGCCGGAGCAGTCGTACACAACTTGCGGCGGCTCGTTCGCTGTCGGATGCAGGCTGATCTGGCGCATCGGCACGCGCAGGTCCGGGTGCAGAACACCGGGCTTGTAGATTTTCTCCGACGCGGGCAGGGGGCCGGTTGTGACGGACGGATTTGACGGACTGAGGTGGTTCATCGTTGCTCTTTCCTAGGCCGCAATGATGCGGAAATGTCGATCCGGGAAAGACAGACGGGGTGGCGGTTCAGCCGGAAGCCTATGGACCATCCCTACGCCAGTTGACCTGGATCAGGTTCGAAGGGTCGTCACGCCGGAAAACCTCTTGTGACCTCTCAACCCCGATGCGCACCTCGCGCCGGTGGGGCTCCCCTTTGGTGGCTTCGACCTTAAGACCTGCGCGCGCCCAGGGTCAACGGCGCCAGGACTTATCCACAGCCGGTAGGCGGTTGTTTCCTGTGCGCCTAGCCCAAGCGGCATATATTTGAGTAATATGCGCCAACAACAGGGGAGATTCTCGTATGGCTTTGGAACCGAATGTTAATGCTGTCGACCGCGTGATTCGTGTGATCGTCGGCGCAGGACTCGCGGCTATTCCGTTTGTCGTGCCGACCAACGGCGAATGGGTGAGGGAACTGATGGAAGTGGTCGCCGGCCTGATCGGCCTGTCGCTCGTGGTTTCGGGGGCGCTGGCCTATTGCTGGATCTACAACATGCTCGGCATCAACACCTGCAAGTATTCCGGAAACGTCTGATTTCCTGACGCAATTAAGGTCGCGCAGTTGTGACGGACTGCTCCCGCCCGTGATGTTAGACTGACCTCATGAAATTCAATCCGTGAGGTTCGCCATGAACGCGCTCAAAGTCATCGTTGCCGTTGCTCTTCTGTTTGCCGCTCCCGTACAGGCGAGCGAATGGATCGACGTCGGCCCAGAAGTCGGCGCACCGATCCCGGACGGCTTTGCCGCCAAGGACGCGACCGGGGAAACTCTGGGTCTGCCCAACATCGTTGGCGAAAAAAGTGTCGTGCTCGGCTTCGTGCGCTCGGCCAGTTGGTGTCCGTTCTGCCAGACACAGATGAAGGACCTGCAAAACATCGCCGCCGATCTTGCCGCGCGCGGTTATACGCTCGCGGTGTTGAGCTACGACGAACCGAAGATCCTCGATCAGTTCGCCAAAAAGCAGGGCATCACCTACACACTGCTGTCCGACGAGGACTCTGTCGTCATTGACGCGTTCAACATTCGCGACCCGCAGTACGGGCCTGAGTCAATGGCGCATGGCGTGCCGCAGCCGGCGATCTTCATTATCGACCCGTCGGGTACGGTGCAGGGCAAGCTGGCGATGGAAGGCTACAAGGACCGTCCGCCGCTGGAGGACATCATGGCTGAAGTCGACCGCATCACCGGCGCGGCGTCTTAAGCGTTAGTCGCGGACGTTTAACTCAACCAAGTCGTAAATCTTGTTCCCTTCCGGGAACGTCATGCGGATCGGCAGGAAATCTTCGCCCGCCGTCGTCCACATGCACAGGGTCTTGCCGTCGCGCACCGGCCAATCCCAACGCTGGCAGGTATACGTACCCGACCTGACCTCAATGGTTTCCTCTCCCTTGTAAACATAGGGATAGCTGCGCATCGCCATGATCGGGCCGGACTCGCCCGAGGCCAGCGGCGAGGTGTTGACCGCGTTGTCCAGGATCACGGTTTCGCCCACCTTGGCCTTGGGCAATCGGGCAAGTTTCCAGATATCGGAGCAGATCGGGTGGCTGCCGAAGGCGTTGAGCGGGCGGTCGAGGCTGATGCGCTGGTGGAAGCGTCCTTCGGACACCGTAAAGCCTTCGCCTTCCGCATAGGTGTCGGTGAAGCGGAACCACCCGCTGCCGAGCGCGCGGTCTTCCTCGGCGATGCGTACGTAGGCTTCGACCGGATGCCAGTCCGCATCCACGGTGTAGGTGACGTCGCGGGTCAAACCGATGTCGTCGAATTCGCACAGCACCCTGAGAGTGCGCAGGCCGTTGGCCTGCACACTCATCGAGAAGACTTCGCGGCCGAATTCGGTCTCAGGTTTGCCCGGCGGGTTCAGGCAATACGAGATTTTGCCGGAGATGAGACGCGGCACGGACGGCTGTGTCCGCCTATATGTCGAACTTCATGATGCGCTCACCGAGCAGCTTGCCGAAGGCAATCGCCGGGGTGACCAGCATCCCACCGCAGATCGCCCGGCCGGACGTCGCGCCGGTGCCGAGCAATTCACCCGCGGCGTAGAGATTGCCGATCGCCTTGCCGTCCTGATTGATGACTTCCAGATCCTTGTTCACGGCCAAGCCGGCTGTGGTGGTCAGGAACCAGCTGCGCATGTGGATGCCGTAGAACGGGCCTTTCTCGATCGGCAGCGGCATATGGGTGCGGCCGAAGTCTTCATCCACTCCCGTTTCTACCGACGTATTGTACTTAGCGACCGTCGCCGCCAGACCTGCTGCACTGATGCCCATCTTGGTGGCGAGTTCTTCGATGGTGTCGGCCTTGTAGAAATTGGTCCAGCCCTCTTCGAACGCCACCGGCAGGTCTTCGGCCAGCATTGTGCCGAAACTCGTCGAAACGTATTTCGGGGCGTTGTCGGCGATTTCCTGATCCCACACCGCCCAGCATTCTTCGCCAGGCTGCTCGACCAGGGCTTCTTCGTAAACCGCGTGACTCAGCACGTCTTCCTGCAGGAAGCGCTTGCCGTCGGCATCGACGATGATCTCCCACGGCGGGCGGTCGCCGGGGAAGTGGCGCGCCACAGCGGCCATCGGCGAGGGGAAGTTGTCGTCCGCGAGGATCGCGCCCCACAGCGGCAGGTGGTTCTCACCGTACCGCACGTAGCCGCCGACCGACTGACCCAGCTTGATGCCCGCACCCTGGCTGTAGGGATACGACACGTCGGAATAATCCTTCACGCCTTCCAGTTCTTCGAACATCTGCGCGTTGGAGGCATAGCCGCCGCTGGTCAGCAAGACATTCTTGCCCATGAATTTCTCAGCCTTGCCGTCGGCATTCACAGTGCCGACACCGATGACGTTGCCCTTGTCATTGGTCAGCAGTTCTTTCGCCTCGGTGTTGGTCTTGACGGTGACCGTGCCGGACTCAATGTGCGGTGCCAGTTTCTGTTCGAAGATTTCGAGTACGCCAAGACCGAATTTCGGGCTCCAGGCATAGCGCGCATGACTATATGGCTCGTGCGTCGTGCCGGTGACCGGATGATGCGGATACACTTCCAGGCCGCTATCCATAAGCCAGTCGAAAGCAGCTGCCGCGTTTTGCGTGGCCAGACGCAGAATGTCCGGATCGGCAGTGTTGTTGCTTATGCGCATGACATCGTCGTAGTGAGACTGCCAGCTGTCTTCCGTAATGCCCTTGGACTTCTGCAGCTTGGAGCCGGCGGCGCTCATTTGCGCGGAGGATAGAAACAAGGTGCCGCCGATGCTCGAAGCGGCTTCGATGATCAGCACCTTTGCGCCGCGTTCGGCAGCGAAAATTGCCGCTGGCAAACCGGCCGTGCCGCCGCCGACGATAACCGCATCGTATTGCGTCTCATGGCCGTCGGCGCGCGCGCCTTTGCTCATGGTTGCTGCGGTCATGGCGGCGACCGCGCCGGACAGGAATTCGCGCTTGGTCAGGCGTTGCGCCAAAGGCTTGAAATGGGTCAGCCACGAATCGGAAATCTTGGACATTGGTCTCTCCCTGGTCGGATTTGATGGCAGATTAGCGCAGGGAGACGCGCCCCGATAGAGCGGTTGATACCCGGTCGCATCCGAGGGAAGGCTCGTGCGCTATGCCTTGGCGGACGCGATGGCCGCAAGCAACTGACCGGCGTCGATCGGTTTGGTCATGGTGCCGGCCACCTTGAGCCCGCCCGTTTCCGCCAAAATTCCGGCCTGGCGCACATAATCCTGACTCTTGCCCGAGACCAGTATCACGGCGCAACGGTGCGCTTAGTGTTTCAGCCAATCGATCAGCTCAAAACCGTCCCGCTCCGGCATGACGATGTCGATAACCGCCACCTGTGGCTCAAACTCAAAGAAGATGTCTTCAAATTCATCGGCGGAGGATGCGGTTCGGACCGTTAGTCCATGTTTTTCCACGATCCGCGAGACGAGGTCGGTAAAGCTTTCCTCGTCGTCCACGACCAAGACCTTATTCACGGCCGGGTTCCTTAACGTACTGCAATATCAACAAAAACTCTCGTTTCCTAATATAATTATCATAATAAAAATAGAGTTTTAAGCCTAGACCGCTCATCCGGCGTGCGCCCGGCTTACGACCGGCGCGCCGGTATCTCTTGCACGGCGATACGAACGGCGCGAGGCTTGCCAGCAGACACGTTGCCGTGACCAACCGCGCGGGCCGAAAAGGGGCTGGCCTGCGCCCCTATCACCGGAGGTCCGCCATGTCCCGCTTGTTCAAAGACACGACAACATCCCGCCGCGCGTTTCTGGCCGGCACGACCGCGGCTGCCGCAGTGGCGCTGCCGTCGCTCAAGGCTCTGGCCGAGGCGGCGGAGTGGGACGTCGAATGGCGTGGCACTAACGGCATCTTCGAGCGTCTGCCGTATCTCGACGTCGAGAGCGATCAGGATTTTTACCGCGGCTTTCGCCGCTGGATTAACAGCGACGTCATCAACGCGGCACGCAAGCGGGCTTTGGAAATCCTGGCCGAGAACGGCATCGCGCCGGACGAAGAGATTCCCATGGATCAGGTCATGGCGCTGATGGAAAACGATCACATCATGGGGCTGTGCGTGCTCACCTGGCAAAATACACAGCTGGCTATGTGGCGCCAGATTCAGGACACCTATCACCGCGAAGCCGACCTCTATCTGGATGAAATGGAGGCGGCGGAAAAGCTCGGTCCGGGCAGCATCGAACTGCATCCCGAAATGCGCATTCCGCCCTACGCCAGTTTCGAAATTCACCTCCAGCCCGGCGGGTATGTCGGCGACCCGTTCGCCGGCTACATCTACGTGCACGGCGAGAACGTCGTGTTCAGCAACGGCAACTACCAGGACAACGCCCAGCGCATGCTGGCCACGCGCGTCCCGGCACCGCCGGACGGCACCGTCAACCGCGTACTCGAACAGGGCTGCAGTTCCGGTCAGTTCACTGTGGCGCTCAAGCTCAAATGGCCGCAGGCGGAGGTGTGGGGCTCCGACGTCGGCACGCCGATGATCCGCTACGCCCACATGCGTTCGGTCGAGCTCGGCATCGAGACCCATTACATGCATGAGCTCAGTGAAAAGAGTAACTTCCCGGACAACCACTTCGACGTGGTCACCAACAATCTCTTGTTCCACGAAGTCCCGGCGGACATGGCCCGCGGCATCATCAATGAGGGCTTCCGCACCTTGCGTCCCGGCGGCATTTACTTCCCCATCGATCAGTTCACCGCCAATCCGCCGAGCAAGAGTGCTTTCGGCAAGTTCTGGGCGTGGCGGGATTTCCGCTGGAACGAGGAAGTGTGGCGCATGGAATACACCGATCTCGACATGGAAGGGGCGATGCGCGACGCCGGGTTCGAGGTCGTGAGAGGTCCGGTCGTGCGCATGGGCGGACTTTATTCAGAGCCCGGATCCCGCGGGAACCTTATGGGCATCAAGCCCGCTTAGGAGTCAGTTCAATGCCCGATCGCAGAACCGCATTTCAGACCGCTGCCGCTGTCGCCGGTGGTGTCGCCGGACTGTTCGGCAGCCGCGCGTCACAGGCCAAGCTGCCGGCTTCGGCCGACGTCGAACCGCGCGGCACGGATCGCCGTCTTGAGCGGTTGCCTGAACTGGATGTGGAAAGCCGCGAGGATTTTCTCACCCGCTTTCGCATCTGGGTGAACGGAGACGTCCGCCGCGCCGCATCGGAGCGCGGCGATAAGATCATGGCAGCCAAGGGGCTCGATCCGCGCGCGGACATCACCTACGAGGAAGCGGTTGAGTTGATCGGCGACGACCACATCGTCGGGCTGAGCGGCCGGGCCTGGATTAGTGCCCAGCAGCTGATGTGGAAGAACCTGCAAACCGCCTTCTACGACAACGCCGACGCTTACCTGGATGAGATGGAAGCGGCGGATAACGCCGGTCCGGGCAAGCTCGAACTCAATCCGGACATGTACATCCCGAAATACTGCAAGCATGAGATTCACATGCAGCCGGGCGGTTATGTCGGCGATCCCTTAGGCGGCTATGTCTATCACTACGGCACCAACAACTTCTGGGAAGGCCGCAACAGCCAGGACGAGATGGACAAGCAACTGGCCGACGCCATTCCGACCCCGGCGGACGGCAAGGTCAAACGCATCCTGCACATGGGGTGCAGCGCCGGTCAGCTGACCCTGCGCATTCAGGAACGCTTCCCCGACGCCGAGGTCTGGGGCGTCGATGTTGGCGGCCCGATGGTCCGTTACGCCCACATGCGTGCCGTCGATCTCGGCATCGGTGCGAACTTCCGCCAGGCCCTGGCAGAGGACACCGGGTTCCCCGACGGCTATTTCGACATGGTGACATCCTTCCTGCTGTTCCATGAAGTCAGCTCGGAAGGGGCGGACGACATCATCAAGGAAGGTTACCGCGTGCTGCGGCCGGGCGGGGTGTTCTATTCCCGCGATCAGCGCGACTGGGATAAGCTGCCGCCGGCCACCGCCTTCCAGAAATACCAGAGCTTCTGGATCAACCGTTGGAACCACGAGGTCTGGCAGCGCGAGCACCGGTCGAACAACTATCCGAAGATGCTCTCCGATGCCGGATTCAAGGTCGGCTCGCCGTTCGAGGGCGGCATGATCGCCCAGGCGTCGTTGATGGGGACCAAGCCGGTCTAATTCCGGCTGCCCAAGCCATAACTGCGGCCTATAGCTGCTTCCGAGTTTTAAATTGGCGGTTATCCGCCAACGCGCCTATGTTTGGGCGAGTTTCAAGGAGGCCCAGTATGCTCGACCGCAGAACCCTGTTTTCCACCGCCGCTGCCGGCGCGACCGCCGCATCCCAGCTTGTCGGAGGCCGCAAGGCCAAGGCCGCTAAATCCGGCTTCAAAGGCGATGTTGAAATGCGCGGCAGCAAGGGCCGCCACGAACGCCTGCCGACTCTGGATCTCGAAAGCCAGCAGGACTTTCTTACCGGTTTTCGCAACTGGACCCAGCAGGGTTTCCGCACTCTTGCGCCGAAACGTATGGATCAGCGGCTGGAAGAGCGCGGCATCGACCCGAAGTCCGACCCGCCGATTGATATCGTTAAAGACATCGCCGACAACGACACCGTGCTCGGCTTGGCCGCGCACACCTGGCTGAACTGCCAGTATCTGACCTGGAAAACCATTCAGGATCATTTCCATGCCGACGCCGACCGCTATTTCGACGAACTCGAAGCAGCTGACAAGACCGGTCCGGGAACGCTGGAACTGAATCCGGATATGGATCTGCCGGATCACACCAAACACGAAATTCACATCATGCCCGGCGGCTACGTCGGCGACCCGTTGGGCGGCTACGTCTTCCATCACGGCACCAACAACTTCTACACCAACCGCAACAACCAGGACGAACTGCATCAGGTCTATGCGGACTCCGTGCCGGTTCCCGAAGACGGTAAAGTCAGTCGCGTCCTCGAAGTCGGCTGCACCATCGGCCAGATGACCATCGCCCTCAAGGAGCGGTTCAAGGACTCAGAAGTTTGGGGCATCGACGCCGGCGGCCCGATGCTGCGCTACGGCCACATGCTCGCCGTCGACCTCGGCGTGGATGTCAACTTCGCGCAGCGTCTGGCCGAAGACATGAAGTTCGAAGACAACAGCTTCGACATCGTGACGTCGTACATCCTGCACCACGAAATGCCGGCTGAGATTTCCAAGCAGCACATTCGCGAAGCCTTCCGGGTGCTGCGACCGGGCGGCGTGTTCTTCCCGATCGACTTCTACACCGGCGGCAACAAGCCGTCGCCGCTCGCCCACCGCAAGTACCGCCACTACTGGGATATGCGCTGGAACAACGAAGTGTGGTGGGACGAATACGAAAACCTCGACATGCTGGCGGCGATGAAGGATGCCGGGTTCGACGCTACGGACCAGGGGCCGCCGGCCTGGATCGGGCCGAACAACCTGATCGGCATCAAGCCCGCTTAATCGGTCTTTCTAGGCGTTCCGACGTAGATGCCGAGGCCGCGCGCGGTCTCGAGCATCTCATGATGCGGATCGACCACCCGCGGTCCGGTGATCGCCACGTCCATATCGACGGTGGTGACATGGCCGCCGGTCCAGGCAGACATTTTTCGTGTCTCGCCTTTCATCAAGGTGTCGACGGCGTTGACGCCCATCGCAGAGCCGAGCAGGCGGTCGAACACGGCCGGCGTGCCACCCCGTTGCAGATGACCGAGGACGGTACAGCGCGTCGACACGCCTGTTCCCTTCGCCAAGGCATCGGCCAGCACCGTGCCGACCCCGCCCAGCGCGCGGTTGGAGCCGAAATAAGGCATGCCGATCAGTGCGCCCTTGGGATCCGGGGTGCCTTCGGCGACGACGACCAGGATATGGGCGCGTTCTTTCGCGCGGATGCGTTTAATGTGCGCGATCAGGTCAGTGATGTCGTACCGCAGTTCCGGCATCAGGATGGCGTCGGCGCCGCCGGCGACACCGCCGTACAAGGCAAGAAAGCCGGACTCCCGGCCCATGGTTTCCAGCACCATGATGCGGCGATGGCTGGTCGCCGTGGTGTGCAGCCGGTCGAGCGCGGAGCCGACGATATCGACGGCGGTGATGAAGCCCACGGAGAAATCCGTGCCCGGAACGTCATTGTCGATGGTCTTGGGTACGCCCACCCAGGGGATGCCCGACGGCGTGAGGAGTTTGTCGAAGATGCGCATGCTGCCGTCGCCACCGATCACGACCATGGCGTCTACGCCGAGGTGGCGAATGGCCTTTATGATATCGCCGGAGCGATCGGACGTGCCGCCGCTTTCGTCGGGATAGGCCCAGGGATCGCCTTGGGTTGTGGCCCCCAGCATCGTGCCGCCGGCGCGCAGGAGTTCGCCCTCGAACAGGCCGAGCGTCAATCGCTGAAATCGCGGCGGATCGGCGAGCAAGCCGTGCTGGGCTTCGTTAATGCCAATGACCTCGCAGCCGAAATGTTCGATGGCGTGCTGGACGACACCGCGGATCACGGCATTGAGACCGGGGCAGTCGCCGCCGCTGGTGAGAATGCCAAGTGTTTTTATGGCGCCCATTCACAACTCCTGCCGGGCGTGAGACCGATTGATTTTAATTAAAGCGCGGGACGCCGTGCAAGCCTATGATACCCCCCTCAGTTAACTACGTCACATGTGCCATGTTGAAAATTCGCCGCATACCGATCGATACGCTTGGGGAAAACGTCGTTTACCTGTCCGACCTCTGCCAAGTCTATCGCGTCGACGCATTCAAAGGCGGCAACAAAGTCGAAGTCGGTGCCAGCGGACGCCAGGTCATAGCCGTCATCAACGTCGTTCACGGCAATCATCTCCTTGAACCGGACGAAGTCGGGCTTTGCACCGACGCTTTCGAAGAATTGGGACTGAGCGAAGGTACGCAAGTCGTCCTGAACCCGACCTTGTCGCCGGCCAGCATGGATTACGTCCGCAATAAAGTTTACGGCCAAACGCTCACCCGTGCCCAGTTGCTGGAAATCGTCACAGACATCGCCGGGCACCGGTACTCTCGCATGGAAATCACGGCATTTCTGATGGCCTGCGCCGCGTTCATGACGACCGAGGAAGTGCTCGATCTGACGCTTGCGATGGCCGAGGTGGGCAGCCGCCTCGACTGGAAGCAGGAGATCGTCGTCGATAAACATTGCATCGGCGGCTTGCCCGGCAACCGCACGTCGATGATTGTCGTGCCCATCGTCGCCGCGCACGGACTGCCCATTCCGAAAACCTCGTCACGGGCGATTACATCTCCGGCGGGCACAGCGGACACCATGGAAGTGCTGGCCAATGTCGATGTGCCGATCGACCGCATGATCGATATGGTCGCGGAGATCAAAGGGTGCTTGGCGTGGGGCGGTCACGTCAATCTGTCCCCGGCGGACGATATTCTGATTTCGGTCGAGCGGCCGCTGGCCATCGACACGCCGGAACAGATGGTGGCGTCCATTCTGTCCAAGAAAATCGCCGCCGGATCGACGCATATGGTGATCGACATGCCGGTTGGGCCCACGGCCAAGGTTCGCTCGCACCACCAGGCCGTGAAGCTGCGCAAACTCTTTGAATTTGTCGGTCACGAAGTGGGCCTGAATTTGGACGTCGTGATCACCGACGGGACTCAGCCCATCGGCAACGGCATTGGCCCGGTGCTGGAGGCGCGCGACGTTATGGCGGTCCTGCGCGGCGAAGACTCAGCGCCGGCTGACCTCCGCGACCGTGCGCTTTTGCTGGCGGGACACGTGCTCGAATTTGATACCAGCCTTCATGGCGGCGAAGGTTTCAACAGGGCACGCGAGTTGCTCGAAAGCGGAGCGGCACTGCGGACGATGGAACGGATCATGGACTATCAGGGCCCGCCGCCGGAGGCGTACGCGCTCGGCGAGTTGTGTCACGCCGTCACGGCGCCGGCCAGCGGCGTCGTGACGGCCATTGATTGCTACCGGATCGCGCGCATCGCGCGCGCTGCCGGCGCACCGGTGTTCAAGGGCGCGGGACTTGATCTGCATCGCAAGGTCGGCGATCCGGTCGAGCGCGATGAGCCTCTGTATACCCTTTATTCCGTGATCGAATCAGACGCCGCGAATGCACTGGCGATGGTTGAGGCGGACAACGCCTATGCCATTCAGGCGATCTGATGACGGTGCCGGCACAAAAGGTTGGCGTCGTAGGGTTCGAGCAGGACGCCCAAGCGGCCACGCGGTTGGCGCAGGCGCTGACCTGCGACTTCGGGATGATCGAACGTCACACGTTTCCCGATGGGGAGTCGTTGGTGCGCGCGCCGGAGTGCCCGGAGACAGTCGTGCTGTACGCCGCTCTTGATCGCCCCAACGCCAAGATCTTCGATCTGTGTCTGGCGGTGGACGCGCTGCGCCGCCGCGGTGTCCGACGCATTGTGCTGGTAGTCCCCTACTTGCCCTACATGCGCCAGGACAAAGCGTTTCACTCCGGCGAGGCCGTGAGCCAGCAGGTGTTGGGCGCACTGCTGGCAGGCCGGATCGACGGCCTTGTAACCGTCGATCCCCATTTGCACCGGGTGAATGACCTGCAAGAGGTGTTTACAGGACTTAAGACCGCCGCTGTCTCCGCCGCGCCGTTGGTCGCTCAGGCGGTTAAAACTCGCCTCGACAGCGGCCGCGCTGTTGTGATCGGGCCGGATGAGGAGTCCACGCCTTTGGTGCGCTTGCTCGGGGAAGCAGCGGGTTGCGCGTGGATGGCCGGGACCAAACGTCGCAGCGGCGACCGCCAGGTCGAGCTGACTCTCCCTGACGAGCCCAAACTGGCCTGCCGGACGGCGGTGATCTTCGACGATGTCGTGAGTTCGGGCACCACGGTTTGCGCCGTGGCTCAAGCGGCAAAGGACGCGGGCGCGGCGGAGATACTGGTCTACACCACCCACGCATTGTTCAGCGGTGAGGATGAGGCGCGCATGCGGGACGCGGGAGTGGCGTCGTTCGTTTCATGCGATGGCGTCCCCCACGCCACAAACGGCATTGCCCTTGCCCCTGTTCTGGCTGAGGCTGTTCAGTCATGTCTGTAACTCTGACCTTTCACGGTGCATGCGGCATTGTCACCGGATCCTGTTTTCGGCTGAGCACCGCCAAGGCGACCGTGCTGATCGAATGCGGGTTGTTCCAGGGGACCAAGACGGTGCGCAATCTGAACTACGGGCCGCTGCCGTTTGACCCGAAAAGCATCGCCGCAACCGTGCTGACCCATGCCCATATCGATCACTGCGGGCTTGTGCCCAAGCTGGTGCGCAGCGGGTTCAAAGGCGATATCTTCGCGACACCCGCAACCGGCGATCTGCTGAGTTATGTGCTGCCCGACAGCGGTCACATCCAGGAAATCGAAGTCGAGCGCCTGAACTGGCGCAATCGCCGGCGCGGTCAACCGCCGGTGTCGCCGATTTACACCCGCAAGGATGCCGAAGACGCGCTCTCCCGTATTGTGCCCAAGGAGTACCAGGAGTGGTTTGACATCGCGCCGGGCATGCGCGGCCGGTATTGGGACGCCGGGCATATTCTGGGTTCGGCCAGCCTGGAACTCGCCGTCGAATTACCCGATGAAGACAAACCGCTGTCGCTTCTGTTTTCGGGAGATATCGGGCCTGGCGGTAAAGTGCTCCATGACGATCCCGATGCGCCGCATGACATCGATGCGGTGATCATGGAGACAACGTACGGCGACCGGGAGCGCGATGATTTAACACCGGAGCAACGCCGCGCTCACCTTGGCGATGTCATTCAGCGGGGACTGGGAAAGGGGGGCCTTATTCTGATTCCCTGTTTCGCCGTCGAACGCACCCAGGAGCTGTTGGTTGATCTCGACGCATTGTTTGATTCGCGTGCGCTTCCCGAGGTGCCAGTTTACGTCGATTCCCCACTGGCAACGCGTGCGACCGAGGTATTTGACAGACATCTGGAAGACCTCGCCGATGATGGACCAACCCATCCGTTCCGGCGCGGCAACGTCCGGTTCGTCAAAGACGTCGAGGAGAGCAAGGGTCTCAGCCGCCTGAGCGGCGGGGCGATTATCATGGCCGGCAGCGGCATGGCCGATGCGGGCCGCATTCGCCATCACCTGCGCAACAACCTGCATAAAACCAATACGACCGTCTTGCTGGTCGGCTATCAGGCGCCTGGGACGATGGGACACTTGCTGTGCAACGGGCGCAAGATGGTGCGAATTCACGGTGAGGAAATCTCGGTCAAAGCCGAAATTGTCATGATTGACGAGTATTCCGGTCACGCCGACGACCGTGCGCTGTTGGCATGGCTCGGTGACAGGCTGCCGGTTCACAACGACATCTTCTTGGTCCATGGCGAGGAACCGTCCCGCGTGGCCTTCGCCGCGGCGGCACGGGAACGCTTTGGCGCGGATTTGCCGCTGCGGTTGCCGGTGATGGGGGAGACGGTCAGCCTGAGCAAATCCAAGCCGGCCAAGACCCTGGCGAAACGGCCTCCGCTCATCGATCCGGCGGATACGATCGCGGATTGGCACAATATGTATGCGGAGACGATATTGGCCCTGCGTCACGCTCTGGAGGCGGCGGCAAACGATAAGGAACGCCGTCATCTCTTGGAGCGCATGGCGAAGGTGATCGGCGACAAGCGCTCACATGCAAAGGACCGCCGGACCGTGCGGAGCCAGCGCAAGAAGGGCTAGCCGAGCCTCTTGCGTCATTGACGTAGGCGGGCGCCATCCAAGGCCCATGAGCTCTAAAACTTCTATTTATAACAGTGGGTTATCGGGGCTTTTTTACACAATGTTCAAAGACCGTGGCAGGCCGTGCATGGGGTCGTTCGACGCGGAGTCCCGCATTGGAACAAAATTCTACGATTGACGCTGTTCGCAGGGGCGTTCGCCCACAAACCTGGCCCTTGAATTCCCTTTGATTTTCCAGGGCCGACGCTTCATCATCCCGACATAACAAATCCGCATCGACACCAGCTCAGGACACCGCTCCATGCTCGACCGCCGTACTCTGTTTGGCGCCACAGCCGCCACATCCGCTTTCGTCTCCTCCCTGTTCAAGGGCCGCGCGCCGAAAGCCGCGACCAGCGCTGCCGTAACCTTCCAGGATGTCGAGAAGCGCGGCACCATGGGCCGCCTTGAGCGTCTGCCGGCGCTGGACCTCGAAAGCAGCCAGGACTTCCTCACCGGCTTCCGCAACTTCGTCAACCGCGACATGCGCCAGGTGACCCTGCGCCGGTTCACCAAGCTGCTCGAAGCCAACGGCCTCGATCCCAAGGAAGATCTGTCCATGGAGGTCGTGTTGCCGCTGGTCGAGAAAGACCCGATCCTGATGATGAGCGTGCGCGGCTGGGTTTCAAATCAGCAGCTGACCTGGAAGCAGGTTCAGGATTACTTCCACGCCAATGCTGAGACCTACCTCGCCGAGATGGAATCGGCCGATACCTCCGGACCGGGCTCGCTTGAACTCAATCCGGGTGTCGAGCCGGAATACACCAAGCATGAAATTCACATCCAGCCGGGTGGCTACGTCGGCGACGAATTCGCGGGCTATATTAACTACTACGGCGTCAATAACTTCTATGGCGGCAGCAACTACAACGACGAAGTGCAGGCGTCGATTGCCGAGCGGGTGCAGACTCCGCCGGACGGCAAGGTCAACCGCATCCTCGACATCGGCTGCGCCACGGGCCGTCTGACCATCGCGCTCAAGGACCGCTTCCCCGATGCCGAAGTCTGGGGTCTGGACGTCGGCGGACCGATGGTCCGCTTCGCCCATACCCGCTCGGTCGATCTCGGCAAGGACATTCACTACGTTCAGCGCCCGGCTGAGGACACCCGGTTCCCGGACAATCATTTCGATTTGGTGGCGGCCTATATCCTGTTCCACGAAGTGACGTCGGAAGCCCAGGATCAGATCGTCGCCGAAGCCATGCGCATCCTACGTCCGGGCGGCGTGTTCTTCCCGATCGATTTCCGGACCGGCAAGCAAGCCGGCAAAGGCGACGCCTACCGCGCGTTCTCGACGTGGTGGGATCATCGTTTCAACGGCGAGCCCTGGCGTTTAGAATATGCGTCGCGTGATTTCGCCGACGTCATCCGCAGCCACGGCTTCGAAGTCAACGAAGACATTCCGGCGGCCCGCCGCGGCCACGGCGCCATCATGGCGGTCAAGCCGGCCTAAAATTTACCCGTCAGCACGTAAAACACATTGAGCCCCGCCACGAAAGTGACGGGGCTCTTTGTTTCCGGCTGAGGCCGCGGGGAGGGGTTGGGTCGCCTCACGCCGGACGGGGGTTGGACTGCTGGCGTCCCCGTTAGTCGGGATCGGTGTCGTCGACACTGTCGCTGTCCGCAAGTTCCAAGATGCCAAAGGTGGCCAAGGCGAGACCGCCGGCGACGACGAACCAGCCTTGCGGTCCCATGCCGAGGACCGAATGCCGGGTGCCGTCGGGATCGTCCAAACGTGACGGCAGCAATGACCTGTTGGCCAGTTGCACGTCATCAAGGCCTTGCGCTGTAAAGCTGACGTTCATCAGCTGCGGAGAGTCGAACATCAGTCGCAGGTTTTGACTGCGGCCGCTGATGGGCATCTGCGAGAGCGCAAAGCCATATTCCGGCCCGGACTGATGGTCTTCAGCGTGGAGCGGTACTTTGAAATACACCATGCCGGTCGTGCCGCCCCGGACATCCCAGGCGTTCATCGGATCGAAATCGGCGGCGGAGGACTGGTTCGTCCACGTCAGGGCGATAGTCAGGCTGAAGAGAGTCGAATAGATTGATTTCCGGTTCATCATTTAAATCTCCTATGTGTGAAGAATAGGGTGGGGAACCAATTTCCAGATTGGTTCCCCGCAGCGGTGATTGGAGTTACGGCGTGAAGAACTCGGTGAGTTCGATGCGGATGAGAGTTTCTTCCTCGTCCTCATCTCCGTCTTCTTCCTCGCCTTCCGCGTCAGGGTCGTCCGCTTCATCACCGTCGTCTTCGCCGGCATCCTCTTCATCTTCCGGTTCGACGGCTTTGGTTTCGAGGATCATACCGACACCAGGCGCGTAGTACTTCAGTTCGGTGACACCGGGTTCGAGCGGGGTGTAATCGCGGGTGACCAGGCAGGTGCCGGCACACATCGCCGCGGGCACGACCGCTGACCCTTCGGTATCGACGATGTCAGCGACATCCTCAGCTTCTGACACCAAGTACTCTTGGCGGTAGGTCAGGCCAGTCATCGGGTTGGCAAACATCAGGATGCCGGGTTGCGCGCTGTCGACACCGGCGGTCCACGATCCGTCGATATCGACGATGCGGCCGTCTTCATAATTCAGTGCGATTTCGCCGAAGTACCAGACGTTGCCGTCCAAATCCTGAGCGTAATAGTCCCTGGTGTCTTCGATCTCGACGCCGTCTTCGGTGACGAGGTCACGCACCACGACAACAGGAACATCCAGGATTTCAAAGACGTCTTCGGTGACCGTCACCTGAATGACTTCGCCGTCACCTTCGTAGGTCCACATCGTGCCCGCGACCAGGGGAAAGTAGGGGTTCGGATCGACGGTGACGCCGATATCGGCAGGATTGACGAAGTTCTCGGGGTCGATTGAGACTTCGAAGCGGGACTCGCCGAGATTGCCGCAGACGTCTTCGCGGGCTTCAAGTACGGCTTCGCACTCTTCCGTCGTTTCCTCAAAATCTTCGTAGGCGAAGTGACGGCAATCCGCGTGACCGATGGGATCGCTAACGTTCGTGCAATTCGACTGCGCCGTCCAGAAATCGTCCGCCGCATCGTAACCGCACGCGACATACGCGAGACGGGCCGTCTGGGTGCAAAACGCGGGGTCCGCATCGCTCTCGTCGGTGACGTCTTCCGCGAATGAAATGAGGTCCGCGACGACGGCGTCATACGCGTCCAGCTGACCATCCAGATCTTCGATGATGTCGTCCGCATCTTCGATGTCCATTTGCACACCGTCGAATTCGTCTTCGAATTCATCTGCATGTGCGCGCAATGACAGGGATACGATTGCGGATAACATCACCAAAACGGCAAACACATTCAGAGCCCACGCAAGTAGATATCCCTGTGACTCGCCGCCTCGTGACTCCGTCCGCCGGCGCTTAAATAAATTATTGAGTTTCATCGTCTCGCTCCTTCAGCTCGATTTGAATTGTCGCGAAACCGGAAGGATGGGCCGGCCCCAAGTCCTGTGGTCTCGATACCTAGACGGCACCGGAGCGGCGTCACCTCCATTTTCTTTTCTCGGACAGAGTCGTCCGCAACCGCGTGTTGCGGTAGGATAGCCAAAGGGCAGAGGAGAGAACGCAGGGCATGAACGATGACAGCCAGTTCCAGGCGGTGATCGCGTCGTTTCAGCCGCTGTTGCGGCGCTTCCTTGTTGCCCGGCTCGGCAACGAAGCGGATGCCGACGATGCCCTTCAGGACACATTGATCAAGTTGCATGCCGCCATGGCCGGCGGTGAGATCGACAATCCAAAAGCGTTCGCGTTTACGATTGCGCGAAACGTGTCGGTGGACATTGTCCGCCGCTCGGCGCGCGCCAAATCGCGTGACTCGGCGTACGGGGAAACACAAACAGAGCGGGCAGGGGATGATTTTGTCGACCGCCAGCCCGGACCTGAACAACAGATGTCCGGCCGGTAACAGATCGACCTCGTCTTGAATGCCTTGGACGGACTGTCGCCCAAGGTGCGCCGGGCCTTTGTCCTGCATAAAATCGACGGGTTGTCCTACGCGGAGGTGGCGGACCGCATGGGATTGTCCAAGAGCACAGTAGAAAAACACATGATCAAGGCATTGCGCCGGGTCGGAGAGGTGCTGCGATGATCGGATTCACCTATGTGACTGGCCGCCACATGGAGGCGGGACGGCGTCGGCGGCGTCTATACCTTGAAAGCGCGGGTCTTCTCGAGACCGGTGCGGTGAGACATGAGATATGACGGAACATGAACGCATAGAGGCCGAAGCGCTTCATTGGGTCGAACGCATGAATACGGGCGACCTGTCCGACCAGGACATGGAAGCCTATGTGGAGTGGATGGAGGCGGACTCCGCGCACGCCGATGCGTTCCGGCGATTGGATGCCGCCTGGATCGCGACGGCAGACGCTGCGGGCGACATTCGTGCCCGATTCGGACCCGAAGCGCGGGCGGATGACGCGCCCTCAAGCCTGTCGGCCGCAGTTCTGGCGTTCTTGCGTCCCGGATTGACGCCGCGGTTCGCGGCGACTGTTGCCGCCGCTGTGGCGATCGTAATCGTCGCGCTACAACCGCCGGCGCCATCATCGACCGATATCATTGCTTACCGAGCGGGAGCGGATGTGCGCCGGGATGTTGAGCTTGACGACGGTACACGTGTGACGCTCAACGTGAATGCCGAAATGGCGGTCTCTTTTGACTCCGGTCAGCGCAATGTTCGGTTGCGGGCAGGTGAGGCCTATTTCGATGTGGCGCGCGATGAGTCCCGGCCGTTTGTCATCGAAGCCGGTGACGGCCGGGTTGCCGTTCTCGGCACCGCCTTCAATATGCGTCTGACCGAGCATGGGTTTACCGTCGCGGTTACGGAAGGACGCGTCGCAGTCAGCCCGACACCGGATCTGCCCGATGCCAATTCGCAGGTTTTGACACCCGATCAGGCGGCGGACGTTGACACCCGCATCGCGGCTTTAACATTGTTCCCCGTGGATGCGGACGCGATCTCGGCCTGGCGCCGCGGACAGCTCATCTACCGGGATGCTCCGCTCGCTGAGGTGATTGGCGATATTTCCCGGTATGTCGGCGCAAACATCGTCCTGGATGATTCTGAACTCTCAAGCGAACTATTTACCGGCGTCCTCACCACCGATGTGCCAGATGCTATGGTGGAACGCCTGATTGAACTGATGGACCTTCATGCCGTTGCCGACGAAAGTGGGACGATCAGTATCTCGCGCCAAAAGTAGAGTCATGGCCGCTCGCGTTTGCGCGGTCCTGGTGCTGATGACTGCCGGGCTGGCGCAGGCCCAGACACCCGTGCTTTTTCCGTCGCACCTTCAAGACCCATCGCGCTTGATCTATTTCGAGGTGGCGTCTCAGCGGCTGGCGGACGCATTGATCGCTTTCGCGCTTCAGGGAAATCTGTCGATCGGGGTAGACGATCCACGTCTTGCACAAGGCGACGTCCCGCGCCTCAGTGGGCTATTCACCGTTCATGACGGCCTGCGCCGGCTGCTTCAGGACAGCGGACTAACGTACCGCTTTGTCGATCCCGTCACCGTACGCATCTTCGAGAGCCAGTCAGCGATGCCGGTGCGGCGAGGGGTCCGCCGTCAGCCCCGTCTCGCTTCGGCTGCACGCTAGGCCGAATTGGAAGAGGTGATCGTAACCTCCACCAAACGGGAAGAGGACCCGCAGGACCTGCCGATGGGCATTACCAGTGTTTCGGCTGAACGCATGGCGTGTTTGAACGTGCGGGAGACGACGGATCTCGCACCCCTGGTCGCGGGACTCAGCATGACCAATCTGGGGCCCGGACGGAACAAGATGTTCTTGCGCGGTCAGTCCGATGGTCCGTTGGCGGAGCGCACTCAATCCACTGTCGGCGTTTACATCGATGAATCCCCGCTGGTGTTCAGCGATACCAATCCGGATTTCCGTCTGATCGATGTCGAGCGGGTGGAAGTGCTGCGCGGGCCCCAAGGCACGCTGTTCGGCGCGGGGTCGCTTGGCGGGACGTATCGCATCATCACGGCCAAGCCCGATCCTCACACCATCGCCGCGCGTGTCGGAGCGTCCGCGGGGTTTGTCCAACGCGGCGATCCGAATTTCGCCGCCGACGGAATGAACAACGTCCCGCTGTCCCCGCGTCGATCGGCAATCAGGCTGGCTGCGTTTTATGACCGCTATGGCGGCTTTATCGACGATGCTGGCCTCCGTGAGCAAAACGTCAACGATACGAAAATTGCCGGGGCGCGCATTTCTTATGCAAACGGTCTTAATGACCGGTGGTCTTTATTGATCACGGTGAACGGCCAGCAGATCGATCTCGACGACACGCAGTATTTTTCTCCGGACGTCGGCGTGCTGACACGATCAAATCTCGTTCCCGAGCCCCGCAAGGATCGTATCTATCAGGCAGGCGTTGTCGTCGATGGCGATCTCGGCTGGGCGGACCTGACATCTGCATCGACCATCGTTTATCGGCGGATTTCAAATCAGTCGGATGCGTCGCAGGCGGTCCCAAACTTGCTGGGGCTGGATCTTCAGCCAAGCCCGTTCACATCCAGGGACAAAATCCGCACGCTGGCGCAGGAAGTGCGGCTGGCCCATCAGGGGCGCCGGATGGACTGGCTGGTCGGCGGGTTTTATCTCAGTAGGGCGCAAAACCTGAAAACGTCGTTTGTGGTGCCGGGGGCGGGTCTCGCCTTTGCCGGCGACGGATTTCCGTCGAACGAAGTGTTTGCCGAGAACCGAGACGACGATATCAAGGAATATGCGGTATTCGGAGATATCGCCATGCACCTCAATGCGCGGTGGGAAGTCTCCGCCGGTCTGCGCGCGAGCCGCGGCGCGCTCGATGTGTCATCGCTGACGACCGGAGTGATCAGCGGACGCGAGGACGAAATCGATCTGCAAAACGCCAAGACAAGCGTTACGCCGCGTGTGGCGATCAGTTTTCGTCCCTCCGACCACTTGCACCTGTATGCGCAGGCGGCAAAAGGCTTCCGTATCGGCGGGGTCAACATCAACACGATGATTTCAGCGTTGTTCGATCCTGGCCTCGATCCTGATGAAGCGCTGAAAACCCAGACTTTTACAGAGGACTCGGTATGGAACTACGAGCTCGGCGTGAAGGCTCGGGCGTTCGATGGCCGGCTGGAGACGTCTCTCGCCGGATTTTACATCAAGTGGGATGACATTCAGACCGATCAGCTGCTTCCGACCGGCTTCCTGTTTGTCACCAATGCCGGCAATGCAAAGAACTATGGTGTCGAACTTCAATTCGCTGGGCAGTTGAACGACCGAATTACCGTGACCGCGGCGGCGATCTGGAACGATCCGCATTTGGTCGAAGGCAACGGCTTTCTCAATGCGGCGAAAGGCGACCGGCTGCCCGCCATTGCGTCGTTCACCGGCGGGTTGAGCGTTGCGTATGAGCAGCCGGTGCGTCGCGGCGTCGAGTTCGCGGCAAGCGCCGACTACACGTACGTCGGGTCGTCGTCGCTTTTTTTCCATAAGGATTTGTCACCGAGGATGGGCGACTTTCACCGCCTAGGTATTCGCGCAGGCCTGCAGAACGAGTTGTGGCAGCTCGCGCTGTCCGTGACCAATGTGTTCAATACGCGGGGCAACACCTTCGCCTTCGGCAATAGTTTTAGCTTAAACGCAACGTCGCAGTACAACCCGCTGCGGCCGCGTACGATGAGCCTGAATTACGTGCGCAGTTTTTAAGGCGCGCACGTTGCGCACGAACTCAGCCGTCGGAGGGAGGAGGAACATCGGCGTCGCCGAGAATGAGGGCCTTGGCATATTCCGGTGCGATCAGGTGACAATACAACGCGCCGCGGAAGGCTTCCGGCGTCATTTTGAAAAGCAGGTTGGTCCAATCCACTTGAAGGCGCTTCGATTGAATGTGCAGGGCGCCGCTTTCGCCGCGCCAGGCATAAGTATACGGCTCAACCCATTTCACTCCCATGAAGACCGTGGTGTCTTCTTCGAACATGATCTCATCGTCAGACAGCACGCGGCGTTCGGCTTCTTCAGGGGTGAAAGCGGCAATCACCGCGGCGACGTTCTCGCGATTCAGGGCTTCGCAGGTGCGCGGCTCCTCGACTGCGGCATTGTCGCCGTACACTTCGCGGATATGGTCGGCCGCTTTGAACTTGCACGATACCATCCTTGGTTCGCCATTCGGCCCGAGCGTCGTGAACTGTTCATTGCGCAGCGGGTCGACCGACGCCTTGGATTCCAGGAAGTCGTCCCAGGTCGGGTGGATCTTGGTCACCGCCGGTACTGAGTTGCTCATGATCGAATTCTGCATGGCGTTGCAGAACTCGTCTGAGATTTCGGTTTGGCCCGCGAACGCGGCACCACTGGCCACGGCTGCGTTAAGGCCCAGGCCGGCCACGATTGCGACAGAAATACGGATCGTCATGAAGAGCAGCTCCTCAATTAGGCGTGCGTTTCGTCCGGCTTCGGCATGGGCAGTACGTTCGCGAGGATGACGGCCAGAACCAAAAGCCCGGCGCAAATGTAAAACGGCGCTTGCGAGTTTATCTGATAAGAAATCGTCCCAAGCAGCGGTCCAATCATAAATGCGATGGCCTGGAACGCCGACGTCAAACCGGCGACGCTGCCCTGATTTTCCGGGCCCGCGGCGAGGGACGCCGCTGTCATGTAGGCCGGCCAGCCCACGCCGCCGCCGATGCCGAACAGCATCATCCCGCCAACCACAACCGGCATGCTGTGCGCGTTCATGACAATGAACACGGCAACCGTTGCGATGGGCAGCCCGACGGTAACCATGCGGCGCGGCGGCCATTTCACGCGGGTTATGAAGGCGACCTGAATCACGATTTGCATGATCGCGGATGCGGACAGAGCAATGCCGACATCGCGGGCCGTCTGTGCCGCGTTGAGTTCGAAGGCGTCCTGAAAATGGAAGCCGAGCGCCGTAATCAGCGCAACGTTGCCGAGGATCAACACCATGAACCCGCCGGAAATGCTCAGGATCAGGGGCGTCAGGACGTTACGGAACCGGACTCTGTCGGGTGCTTTGTGGCGTGCGGGCTCGTGCAGCCAGTACATATACATGCCGATGGCGGCCACACCCATGAGTGTCACCGCGTAGAACGGTGCCGTCGGCGTGAGAGCTGAAAAGATCGCGGCCATCGCCGGGCCGATCACCGAGCCGAAAGCCCAGGCTGCGCTGATCACCGCGACGCCAGCCGCCCGTTTGTCACGGCTGGTCATGTCGGCGACCAACGCCATGGTCGCCGGGTAAATCGCGCCCGATGTAAGGGTGTAAAGGCCACGGATCGCCGTGAGCAGCAGGAAGCATGTGATCGCGCTCATCACGCCGGACAGGCGAAGATCAATGGTCAACGCAAATATGGCTGTCGTCACCACGTATCCGACGGCGCCCAATAGAATGACTTTTCTGCGGCCCCAGTCCTCGCTGACCCGGCCCCACACGGGTCCGGTAATCAGCATGAACACGCCGCCGACGGCGAGGATCACGCCGACCTGCCACTCGATAAAGCCCATTTCGCGTCCGAGCGGCGGCAAGATGGTGATCAGGAAGTTGTTGCCGATGGCGCTGATCAGCATGCCGTAGGACAGCACCAATCCTGTCAGTTTCGGCAGCGATCCCGGTTCGTAAGCGGCGGAGGTGGAGGCGTCTGACATAAACAAAGGGGCCTTAACAAAATGTCCGCGGCACGGCACTTATCCCTACGAAGAACCGGCCCGAGTCCGATCACTTTGGATCCTGTGGTGTCCGGCCTGACCGAAGAACGGGCGGGGCTTCTTATCGGCGTCTGATCCGTGAATTGCAAAGCAAAATCTTGCGATTTTAAGGGGCGAACGCATGCGGACCGCGAGGCGGATGGCCCAGTTTCGAGCCGCATACACTGAAATATTCTGGTAAAATTTGATCCCGATCAAACAGACGAAAGAGCTAATTCCCCATAAATCTCGTATAATTTCCTATATTGAGGACATCTGGCTGAGAGAGGACACGTCCGCCATGTACATGAATTTCTGGTATCCGGTCTGTAAGACGAGCGAGCTGACCGATAAGCCGATCCGGGTGCGAATCCTGAAGCACAATTTTGTGGCATTCCGGGATAACGAGGGCAGGCCGGCGCTGCTATCCGACACCTGCGTTCACCGCGGTGGCGCCCTGTCCGGAGGTAAATGCAAGGAAGACGGGACGGTCCAGTGCCCTTATCACGGCTGGCGCTTTACCCGCGACGGCGAATGCACGCGTATACCGTCGCTCGGCATCAACGGCAAGATTCCGCCGCGCGCGCGTGTCGATGCGTATCCGACTGAAGACAAATACGGCTTGGTCTTCGCATTCATCGGCGATCTGCCCGAAGCCGAACGTCCGCCGATCATGCCGATCGACGAATACGGCACCGATGGCTGGCGCGCGACGATCCAGACCTTCGACGTCAAGTACAACTATGAACGCTCCATCGAGAATGGCCTCGACCCGGCGCACAATGAGTATGTGCACTCGACCCACGGCTATAAGGGCGAGAAGGAAGAGGAATACAAAGTCAACGAACTCGAGCCCTACAAGAACAACGACTGGGGCTACGGATTCATGCACACCTTCGACGCCCCACCGCTCAAGAATTGGCTGATGAAGCGCTTCCGTCCGGCCGGCGGCAAGATGCAGGCGGGCTCAGGCACCTATGGGCCCAATCAGATGTGGACCTACATCCACTTGTCCAAGGGCATGTCGATGCATCAGTACATGTTCGAAGCGCCGATCGAAGAAGATCAAACGCGGATCTTCCTCGTCAACCTGCGCAGCATGGGCATCACCAAATACGAGTGGCTGAACAAGTTCCTCGATAAGAAAATCATGGAACGCAACATGTTCGTCGCCAGCGAAGACATTGCGGTGGTGGAAAAACTGGAGCCTAAGCTGACTCCGCCGACGACCACCAAGGAAGTGATGATGCCGCACGACCGGGTGTTGGTTCAGTACCGTGGCAAACTCAAGGAATGGGACGAGAAAGGCTGGCGTCTCAATCATGAGGAACTGAACGCGATGTCAGGCCGCGGCAACGTCGTGACCGCCATCCCGTGCCCGGCACGCCGGGACAGCAAGGCCTGGGTGCTGGATCCGGCTCCTGTCTACCAGGGCCTTGGCGAACCCGAGCCAGTCCGCGAAGCCGCCGAATAATCTTCCGTCAGCTGTTACCGAGCTAATACAGCGCCGGCCCTTGGTTAACCCAAGGGCCGGTGTTTTTTATTCCGCCGCGAGCTTCGCAATTTCGTCCGGCGTCAGGCGCTGAGTCTGGCGCAGCTGGTCATCATAGTCGCCAGCGAGAAACGCGGCGACGTCCTTGGCCACCAATTCGGGCTCTTCGATGTAGGGGTAATGGCCGAGCTTGGGATACTTCTTCACCATGGTCGGTGCACCGGTCATCCACAACTGAATGATGTTGGCTTCCAGGTGCATCACCGTCGGGTTTTCCATTCCCCACAGGATCAGCGTCGGCGCTATTATGTCGTCGAGCACCTGCGACGGATCGCCGGTCACGTAATTACGCATGAACGTGCGCGCCGGCTCCCGGCGGCCTTCGCGGCGGTTCATATCATAGGCCATCTCGATGTGGTCTTCGGTCGGCGGGCGCGAGGTTACGGTTTGCGATAACGCGGTGACCCAGTAATCCCAATCCTGGTGATGGCTGTTAACCCAGCGGCTAAAGGCTGAACCGCGCGGGCGGTTGGGGTTGGTCACCGCGGTGCGCGGCATTCCGGCGGAGTTGATGAGAATTAGCCGCTCAACCTTATCCGAATTGTTCGCGGCATAGCGGAAGGCAACCGTGCCGCCCGATGATGTTCCGACGAGATGAAATGTCTCAATGCCCAGGGCTTCGGTGAGCTGGGTGATGAGGTCCTGATAGAATTCAACGGAGTAGCGGTTTTTCGCATCCAGCCCCGTGAGGCCGGCATTCGGATAATCGAACCGAATGACGCGGTAGCGATCCGTCAGCGCCGCGGCCATGCCGTCCCACGCCCGCGTGCTGTGATAGGAGGCGTGTGACAGAACGACAGGCGGACCTTCGCCTTCGTCGATGTAGTGCACTTCGACACCGTCGAGGTCGATGTACTGCGAATTGGGTGTTTCGTATTTTGTACGGAGGTCTTCGATTGAAATGTCGAACGCGCCGTTGGTCAGAAGGAGAAGCCATCCGCCAAATGCGGCGCCGATAACTACGGCGATAGCCGCACTGCCCTTTAGTATCTTGCTCATTGGCTCTGCTCTCTCCGTGCTGCTGATGCGCTTCAGAATGACCGCTCCGGCTGACTTCGCGCAAGCCGGTATCGTGCCCCCGGGGCCGCCGTCCACCCAGTGAAGAACAGGTTTGAGGGCCGCGCGGGTCCCAACTAGACTGGCAAGGCGGGCAAACAACAGGGGCGTCGCATGCGGTATCTAGCGGTTTTGGCACTAAGTCTGGGCGTGGCGGCGGGGCCTGCTCAGGCCGAGCGGGTGATTGTCTTCGGCGCGACGGGGAACACGGGATCGCGCATCGTCAAACATCTGGCGACGGCCGGACATGATGTCACGGCATTCGTGCGGCCGACGTCAACCCGGTCACGGCTGACAGGTTACGACGTCGACTACGCCGTCGGCGACGTAACTGAGCCGGAGACGGTCTCCGCGGCTTTCGAACGGTCGAAACCCGAAGTGGTGATTGCCGTCCTGCAGAGCCGGCGCGGCCAACCGAGCCCGCACGGCGAACCCGAGGTGCGGATGGTGGACCTGGCGGAGCAGCACGGAACCAAGCAGTTCATTTACCTGAGTTCGGTGGGCGCCGGGCCCGATACCGAGGAAAAACGCGCCCTCTATCCGGATATAAATTTCGACCTCTTTGCGGAAGGGCTGGCCCGAAAAGGGCGGGTCGAAGACGCGCTGCGGGCGAGCCCGGTGGCCTACACCATCATCCGATCCGGCTCGATCCTCGTCGAGTTCGGCCGGGAGCCGCCGCCCGGGACCGGCCGCGGCTATTTCACGGAAGACCAAACGGTCATGGGGCCGATCACCTACGACGACTTGGCGGTCCTTATGGCGCGCTGCCTCGGGGCGTCAGGCTGCGCCAATAAGACCTACCACGCCACGGACGACACGCTTTGGCCGGAATACAACCATTGGCGCTGCCGCCGGTTCGCCGAGACGGATGATCTCGACGCGGAGTGCGACCACCTGCGGCCAATCGGACAGACCGTCAAACCGCGCGAAAACTAAGCGGCGGCGGGCTCTGCCTTTGCTGGCCGGCTGTCGCCTTTACCGAACCTGATCACTGCGGCGACCACGGCAAAGTTGAAGATCGGCTCTCCGGCGTTGCCGAGGATCGGACCAACCAGGCTCTGTGGCGTCGCCGCCGCGGCGAACATCACGATGCACCCGAGGGCCAGCCACGGCCACTTGTGACGGATCCAAATGGCGATGCCGACCAACATGAGCGAGAGATTGACCAGGATCGCGGCGGCCGGCGAGACATTCATCCCAACGCCGGCCATCTCCGGCGTACAGGCCTGGCTTTCGGCTACTTTTGTGACGTAGCGCAGTGTTTCGGCGAAACAGGCCGGATAGAAGTCGACGATAAAGATGTGGCGGAAGTCTTCGATAATGAAGAACACCGCAACAACGCAGAACGCTCCCATGACGAACTTGTTTTCGGCGAACTTAAAACCGGCGCGGCGCAACAACATACCCGCGACGATGAACAAAAGGGGCAGGGCGCCCCAATGCATGCCGTACCGCATATATGTGAAGGTCAGCAGCACCGGGCCTTCGCCGATCCACTGACCCACGGCGATGGCGAAAGAGTCAAACCACAGGAACAGAAGCGGGATGAGAGTCAGCAGCAGGATGGTCGACCGCTCGGCCAAATAGGCCTTGAGGCACCAAACCAAACACGCGAAGGCCGCTGCCGCGATTACAAGATATCCCAGTGTGATGATCATGGTTCGTCCCCGGTGCTCCCCGAATTGATATGCGCGGGCAGTGTCGGGCGAGTCCTCCCGTGTGCAAAAGCATCAGCGCGTGCAGACTTCCTAGCGGACAATTGGCGCACACCGATTAGGGTTATGGTGTACGGCCGCGACGTTGGATTGCCCTCGAATCAATGTGAGTCGGAATTGTCACACCCTTGATTCTATTGACGGAATCTCGCTCGCGGCGCTTGACCTCCAGACTCGGCCGTGATTCCCTAACACCATGAAACGCGCGTCTGATCAGTCTAAGAGAATTCGCCATGTTCTGGCTCCGTTGCTTGGGTCCGCGTTGATTGCCTATTTTGCCTATCACATGGTGCAAGGGGACCGTGGTCTGCTGGCCTGGTGGCAACTGCGTTATCAGATTGAAGCGGCGGACCAAGACTTGGCGCGGGTGACCGATGAGCGCGCCCAATTGACGCACCGGATCTCCCTCATGCGGCCCGAAAGCCTCGACTTGGATATGCTCGACGAAGAAACACGTGACGTGTTGGCTTTGGCAAGGCCGAACGAGCTCCTGATCATCCAAAACTAGATTATCGCTCCGTTTAGGATGCTTTTGGCGGCCTAATGAACCGTCTTTTTTTATCCTGTTTCCGACAATTCAGCGTCTTGAACGGTCTCTCAGTGTAATTTTATTGCGCCATAGAGAAATGTTATGATGTTACTTGAAGGCAGGAACGCTTACGATTAACCGATAACGGGTTTATCACGAATTTGTGCAGTGCAAACAGTTACTTAACTATTGTTTCTCTTGCGCGGGCTCTCCGTCACTGCGATAACTCGGCCACCAAACGCCCTGGGCAAAAAGGGTGAATGACTTACCGGGGAGACAGCATGGCCGCTCGCAAATCCGCCACTGCAAAGTCCACGTCCAAGAAGGCGCCGGCGAAAAAAAGCCAGAACAAGGCCGCGTCCAAATCAACGTCTTCGGAGCCCAGCGCCGAGACGAAAATCAAATTTTATAAAGATATGCTGTTGATCCGCCGCTTCGAGGAGCGTGCCGGGCAATTGTACGGCATGGGTTTGATCGGGGGCTTCTGCCATTTGTACATCGGGCAGGAAGCTGTCGTCGTCGGGTTGCAAGCCAATGTGGCCGACGCCGATACGGTCATCACCACCTATCGTGATCACGGTCATATGCTCGCCTGCGGCATGGATCCGAAAGGCGTGATGGCGGAACTGACGGGCCGCGAAGACGGTTACTCGCGCGGTAAAGGCGGCTCGATGCACATGTTCAGCCGCGAAAAAGGATTTTTCGGCGGCCACGGCATTGTCGGCGCTTCGGTGCCGATCGGCACTGGTTTGGCCTTTTCCCACAAATACAACGAAGACGGCGGAATCAATTACTGCTACTTCGGCGACGGCGCGGTCAATCAAGGCCAGGTGTATGAAGCGTTCAACATGGCGGCGCTGTGGAAACTGCCTGTCGTGTACGTCATCGAAAACAACAAGTACGGCATGGGCACATCGGTCGAACGGGCGTCCGCGTCAACGGATCTGCACCGCCGGGGTGAGGCCTACGGAATTCCGGGCAAAGTCGTCAACGGCATGGACGTTTCCGAGGTCTACAAAGCCGGCCAGGAAGCCGTCGCTCACATCAAAAGCGGCAAGGGACCGATCATCCTCGAGATGAAAACATACCGGTACCGTGGGCACTCCATGTCCGATCCGGCGAAGTACCGTTCAAAAGACGAATTGTCGAAGATGCGCACAGAAAACGACCCGATTGACCGGTTGCGCCAGAAACTGATCGACGAAAAGGTGATGGGCGAAGACGAATTCAAACAGATCGACAAAGACATCAAGGCCCGGGTGACCGAAGCGGCCGAATTCGCACAATCGTCTCCGGAACCGGATGCCAGTGAGCTGTTTACCGACATTCTGCGCGACGTTGCGTAGCAACAATAAGCAAAGCACTCGATCACACTGAGTGCGCAACATGCCTGCAAGGGTTTTGCAAGGGAGAACCAATCCTTGGCGACGGAAATTCTAATGCCTGCGTTATCGCCGACCATGACCGAGGGCACGCTCTCGAAGTGGCTGGTGAAGGAAGGCGACACGGTGTCGGCGGGGGATGTCATTGCCGAGATCGAAACCGACAAAGCGACGATTGAACTCGAGGCTGTCGACGAAGGAACACTCGGCAAGATTCTGGTGTCCGAGGGCACGGAAGGCGTCGAGGTCAACAAGCCGATCGGCGTGTTGCTGGAAGAGGGTGAGGACGCCTCCGATATAGATAGCGAGGTATCTTCTAACGCCAAGCCGGCCGCTGAGTCTGAGCCAGAAACAGATGCCGAGCCGGCAGAACAGGCGCCGCGCCGTCCGGCGGCACCGAAACCGGTGATCGACGCGGATGAACCGGACCTTGGCGAAACCCAGGAACTGACGGTGCGCGAAGCCTTGCGCGATGCGATGGCCGAGGAAATGCGCAAGGACGACAAGGTGTTCCTGATGGGCGAGGAAGTCGCCGAATACCAGGGCGCTTACAAAGTCAGCCAGGGTCTGCTGGATGAATTCGGCGCCAAGCGCGTCATCGACACACCGATCACCGAGCATGGCTTTGCCGGTCTCGGCGTTGGCGCGGCCTTCGGCAAACTCAAACCCATTGTCGAATTCATGACCTTCAACTTCGCCATGCAGGCGATTGACCAGATCATCAACTCCGCTGCCAAGACACTGTATATGTCCGGCGGCCAGATGGGCTGCCCGATTGTTTTCCGCGGACCGAACGGCGCGGCGTCACGTGTCGGGGCGCAGCACTCGCAATGTTATGCGGCGTGGTACGCGCACGTGCCCGGCCACAAGGTCGTGGCGCCTTGGTCCGGTGCGGATGCCAAGGGGTTGCTGAAAGCCGCGATCCGCGATCCGAACCCGGTCATCGTGCTGGAAAACGAATTGCTCTACGGCCAGAAGTTCGATGTCCCGGTGAGCGACGACTACGTTCTCCCGATCGGCAAGGCAAAGATCGAGCGCGAAGGGTCCGACGTCACCATCACGGCCTTTACGATCATGGTCGGCAAGGCGTTGGAAGCCGCGGAGAGACTGGCGGACGAGGGAATCTCCGCCGAGGTCATCAATCTGCGCAGCCTGCGCCCGCTGGACTCCGCAACGATCATCAAGTCGGTGCAGAAAACCAACCGGTGTGTCTCCTGCGAAGAAGGTTTTCCGTTCTCCGGTATCGGCGCCGAAATCTCCGCGCAAATTATGGAAAGCGCGTTTGATTATCTCGACGCGCCTGTGACCCGTGTCACCGGCGAAGACGTGCCGATGCCGTACGCCGCTAATTTAGAAAAACTCGCGCTGCCGCAAGTCGACAACATCGTCGCTGCAGCCAAAGCCGTGTGTTACCGCGACTGATCGCGGTTTAAAGGACCGAACCTATGCCTATCAATATTCTGATGCCAGCTCTGTCTCCCACCATGACGGAAGGGAAACTCGCCAAGTGGCTGGTCAAAGAGGGGGACGACGTTTCGTCCGGTGACATCATCGCCGAGATCGAGACCGACAAAGCGACGATGGAATTGGAAGCCGTCGACGAAGGCAAGATTGGCAAAATTCTTGTGTCCGAGGGCACGGAAGGCGTCGAGGTCAACAAGCCCATCGGCGTGCTGCTGGAAGAAGGAGAGGACGCCGGCGACATAGGCGACGCTGCGGCCGCCGCTTCTGCACCGGTACCGAAGAAAGAAAAGAAGGAACAGAAAGCCGAAGCGCCGGCGAAAGCGGAGCCTGCGCCGGAGCCAAAGAAATCTGCACCTGCGCCTACGACCGCGCCGCCGTCTGCTGACTCAGACCGCGTCGTGGCAAGCCCGCTGGCCAAGCGTATTGCTGAGAATGCGGGTGTGGATCTCGGCTCAATCAAAGGCAGCGGACCGAATGGCCGCATTGTCAAAGCCGATGTCGAAGCCGCGATCTCTGGCGGCACGGCGAAAAAGGGCGCGGCCGCAGCGCCTGCATCGGCGGTCAGCAGCGCCTCTGCTGATGTTCCGGATTACGGTCAGGCGTACACCGAGGAACCGAACTCGTCCGTGCGCAAGATCATCGCGCGGCGCTTGCTGGAAGCGAAGCAGACGATCCCGCATTTCTATCTCACCATTGATTGCGTCATCGATGATCTGCTCGGCCTGCGCAAGTCCTTGAACGCGCGCGACGGCGCCGATTACAAGCTGTCGGTCAACGACTTCGTCATCAAGGCGTGTGCGTTGGCGATGAAGAAAGTTCCGATGGCCAACGCGACGTGGACCGACGAAGCGATCCGTCTGTATGACAACGTCGATGTGTCCGTCGCTGTGGCCACGGACGGCGGGTTAATCACCCCGATCATCCGCAACGCCGATCGAAAAGGCCTGGCCGCCATCTCAAATGAGATGAAGGAACTGGCCGGCCGCGCCCGCGACAACAAACTCGCGCCGGAAGAATACCAAGGAGGCGGGTTCTCGATTTCGAATCTCGGCATGTACGGCATCAAGGAATTTTCCGCGATCATCAATCCGCCGCAAAGCGCGATCTTAGCGGTTGGGGCTGGTGAGCAGCGCCCGGTTGTCAAAGATGGCGCGCTGGCCGTCGCGACTGTGATGACCTGCACGCTGTCTTGCGACCACCGCGTTGTCGATGGAGCGGTGGGTGCCGAGTTTCTCGCCGCCTTCAAGCCGCTGATTGAAGATCCGCTGAGCCTGATGCTGTAGGCGGGACGGACATGGCAGATACAAATTTCGACCTCATTGTTATTGGCGGCGGGCCCGGCGGTTACGTCACCGCGATCCGCGGTTCCCAACTCGGGATGAAGACCGCGCTGGTCGAACGCGAACATCTCGGCGGCATTTGCCTGAACTGGGGCTGCATACCCACCAAAGCGTTGCTGCGGACGTCGGAAGTCTATCACCTGATGCAGCATGCCGAGGACTTTGGCCTGTCGGTGAAAGACGTAAAGTTCGACATCAAGAAAGTCGTCGAACGCTCACGCAAAGTCGCCGGGCGTCTGTCCGGCGGCGTCGGCATGCTGATGAAGAAGAATAAGATTCAAGTGTTCGACGGCCACGGCGCTCTCGCTGGCAAAGGGCAGGTCAAAGTCGCCAAGGACAAGAAAGACGTTGCGACCCTGAAGGCCAAGCACATCATCCTGGCGACCGGCGCGCGGGCGCGCACGCTGCCCGGCCTGGAGCCGGACGGCAAACTGATCTGGACGTACAAAGAAGCCATGGTGCCTGAGTCCATGCCGAAGTCGCTGCTGGTTATCGGATCGGGCGCCATCGGGATCGAGTTCGCGAGCTTCTATCGGACTCTCGGCGCAGAGGTGACCGTGGTCGAAGTGCTCGACCGGATCCTTCCGGTCGAAGACGAGGAAATTTCAGCGTTCGCCCACAAAGCTTTCAAGAAGCAGGGCATGAACATCATCACCGGCGCGTCGGTGAAGGAGCTCAAGACCGGCAAGGACAACGTCACCGCGACCATCGACAAGGGCGGTAAGACCGAGAAGGTGACGGTCGACCGGGTGATCCTCGCTGTCGGCATCGTCGGCAATGTGGAAAACATCGGCCTCGAAAACACCAAGGTGAAGGTCGAGAAGACCCACGTCGTCACCGGAAAATACAGCGAGACGGATGAGCCGGGCGTTTACGCCATCGGCGATCTCACCGGTCCGCCGTGGCTGGCGCACAAGGCGAGCCATGAAGGGGTGATCTGCGTTGAGAAGATCGCTGGCCAGAATCCGCACCCGCTCAACACGTCGCGCATCCCTGGCTGTACATACTGCCATCCGCAGATCGCCAGCGTCGGCATGACCGAAGCCAAAGCCAAGGAGGCGGGCCATAAGGTTCGCGTCGGCCGCTTTTCCTTCGTCGGCAACGGCAAGGCGATTGCCCTGGGCGATGACCAGGGGCTGGTGAAGACCATATTCGACGACAAGACCGGGGAGCTTCTGGGCGCGCACATGGTCGGGGCCGAAGTGACCGAGCTGATTCAGGGTTATGCCGTGGCGCAAACCCTCGAAACCACCGAGGCGGAACTGTTGGAAACCGTGTTCCCGCATCCGACCCTCTCGGAGATGATGCACGAAGCTGTGCTTGATGCGTACGGCCGGGTGATCCATTTATAAGCCATGACCGAAGTAGCCCCCATAAAGGACCAGCCCAAGCGCGCGCCCAAGCCGGATTGGCTTCGGGTGAAGGCGCCGACGTCGCCGGAGTACGGTCAGACCCGCAAGCTGATGCGCGATCTGAACCTGCACACGGTGTGCGAAGAGGCGGCCTGTCCGAACATCGGGGAGTGCTGGGCGCAAAAGCACGCGACCATGATGATCCTAGGGGACACCTGCACCCGCGCCTGCGCCTTCTGCAACATCAAGACCGGCAAGCCGAACAAGGTGGATGCGGACGAACCTCAACATGTCGCCGAAGCGGTCGCCAATCTCGGACTGCGTCACGTGGTTATCACGTCCGTTGACCGCGATGACCTCGAGGACGGCGGCGCCGCGCACTGGGTTGCGGTCATCGAAGCCGTCCGCGCCGCATGCCCGGACACGACCATCGAAGTCCTGACGCCCGACTTCCGCAAGAAACTCGGCTCGACGGATTTGGTCGCGGCGGCGAAGCCGGACGTGTTCAACCATAATCTTGAGACCGTGCCGCGGCTGTACCGCAGCATTCGCCCCGGGGCCCGATACTTCACGAGCCTGCGCTTGCTTGAGCGCGTCAAGGAAGTGGTCCCGTCGGTGTTTACCAAGAGCGGCATCATGGTCGGCCTCGGCGAAGAGAAAGACGAGGTGCTGCAGGTCATGGACGATATGCGCGCCGCTGACGTCGATTTCCTGACCATCGGCCAGTACCTGCAGCCGACGCCGCGCCACGCGCCGGTCGACCGGTTCGTCACACCGGATGAATTCGCCGAATACGAAAAATTGGCCCGCGCCAAGGGTTTCCTGATGGTTTCGGCCAGCCCGCTGACACGCTCGTCCTACCACGCCGATGCCGATTTCGCGCGCCTGCGCGATGCCCGGGAGGCGAAACTCGCCGCCGCCCGCTAAGCCCGGAACACCGCGCGCCCATGGCTGTTCACAACGAAACGCGCATTCTTCCTTACACACCGGAACAGGTGTTTGAGCTCGTCGCCGACGTCGAGCGCTATCCGCAATTCCTGCCGTGGTGCGTGGCCTGCCGCATCACCAAACGTCTTGACGACGGTTTTGAAGCCGACCTTGCGATTGGATTTAAGATGGTGCGGGAGAAGTTTTCATCCCGCGTGACTTTGAACCGGCCGGACAAGATTGTCGTGGGCTACAAAGACGGACCGTTTAGCTATCTCAGCAACACTTGGAATTTTAAGCCCGGTCCCGACGGGAAGGGGACGCAGGTCGACTTCCACCTGGAATTCGAATTCCGGTCGCGCATGCTGCAGTCGATTATCGGCGTGCTGTTCGAGGAGGCGGTGCGGCGCATGGTGGGCGCGTTTGAAGCCCGCGCCAAAGAGCTTTACGGGTCCTGATCAGGCCTGCATCTCGTCTTCTTCGTCGTCCTCAAAATATTCATCGGGTTCTTCGAGGCGGCTGAGCATTAATTCAAGGGCGGCGCCAACGGTTGAACGGCGGATATCGTCACGCGTTCCGGCAAAAACGTATCGTTTCACCACCGCGTCCTCGCCGCGTTCCGCGAGCGACAGATAGACAAGTCCGACCGGTTTGTCGGCGGAGCCGCCGCCGGGACCGGCAATGCCGGTGACGGCGACCGCGATGTCCGCGCCTGAATGCGCGACGGCACCTTCGGCCATGGCCGCGGCGACGATGTCACTCACCGCGCCGAACTCCGAGATCGCATCGGATGGCACACCCAGCAGGCGTGTCTTAGATTCGTTCGCGTAGGTCACAAATCCAGAAATAAATACATCTGAGGAGCCGGGGACGGCTGTGAGACAACTTGAGATCAGTCCGCCCGTGCAGGACTCAGCCGTTGCCAGGCATTTGCCGTGATCTGCCGCAGCCTGGATGACGGCGGCGGCCATACTTGTGAGATCGTCCGGGAGCGTCGCCAAATTCAAGAACCCAATGCCAGCGAGACAACGTATGTGAGCAGACCCGCATAAACTGCGGCCGCGATATCGTCAATCATAACGCCGAGCGCGCCTGGGACGTTGCGCTCCAAGGTCCGGATCGGCCAGGGCTTGAAAATGTCAAATACCCGAAACGCGATGAATCCAACGGCGTAGATCAGGGGCTCGGGCGTGACAAAAGCGAGCGTCAGCCATTGGCCGGCCACTTCGTCAATGACAACCCAGCCCGGGTCGTGGCCGGCGTCTGGCGTCTTGGCGGCAACGGCCCAGCCAATGAGGAACGCCAGACCGGCGGCTGCAACCAGTCCGATCGGTCCCCAAGTGCTGAAAATGATCCAGGCGAAGGGTAGTGCCGCCAACGATCCTGCGGTTCCGGGCGCTTTCGGAGCGTATCCGGTTCCGAACCATGAAAGCGTCAATCTGGCTAAAAAATTCACGTTTTCCGCGTTCTTTCTCTATCTAATCGCCATGCGTGCGCATATCTGACAACGGTCCGCCTAACGCTCGGATCATGTGTAATAGGGCACTGGCCGGTGTCAGGAGCGACAAAGTTTGTACCAGAAGTGGCGTGTGGCGTCTTTGTGTTTGAAATATCTACCAAAAATCGACACAATCCGCCCATTGGGCTATCTGGACCGGACGGCCGGTCCATGTATGTGGGGTTTCTTAATACATTCGGGGCACACCCTCAGCGGACGGGGCCTGAAATAAAAATTAAGTTCGCCCATCACCTGCTGCCGATTGCCTTGTCGCTTTGGGTTAGCGGACGGTGGAGTTGTGTTCTTGGGGAAGCGCATGTCGAAGTTTGATCCGAATGACCGCAGCCTTTCGTCGTTTCAGCGACGACTGCAAAGATTCTTTCCAGAGCGGCAAATCATATTGCGCACCGAAGAGCGGATGCGCACGTTGCGGCTCACGACGATGCGTCAGGCCATCGCGACGTGTTTTGTTTCCGTGGTCGGCGTCTGGTTGCTGATCAGTTCCGGATTGGTTGTCAGTCACAGTGACCGCATCCGCGCGAAGGAAAGTGAAATCAAAGACGCGCGATCCGGCTATGAACAATTGCTCGCTCAGTTAACCGTATACAAGAAGCGCATCGACTCAATTACAGACGACCTCAACGACAACAACTCGCGTATGGTCAATCTCATCGACCGGCAGGTGACGCTGCTGGATCGGAAAACACCCCAAGGCGCATTGGCCTCGGCAGCGCGCCAGCGCAAACCTGACCTCGAAAGCCGCAATTCAGACGATGCGGATTGGACAACGGATCCGGAGGAGATCGAGGTCGCGATTGGCCGAGTTGAACTCGAACGTCTGCGCGTTGCCGAAGAGCGCGCGGCGTTGCGCCAGCAGCTGACCCAGCTCAAAACTGACATGACCGACGTGTCGCGCGTGCACGCGGGGACTGATTACATCGATCCGAATGCCTTGGACGTTCGCCAGCTCGTTATAGAGCGCGATCTCGCGGCAAGTGAGCGTGACACGCTGAATTCAAAGGTCGTTGAACTCGAAGATCAAATTCGCGAAATGGAGAGCACGCAACTTCTGCTGTTCCATCGTTTCGCGGAAGTGGCCGACGAAAAGATCGAGCACATCGAAGCATCGCTCGATGGAACCGGGCTAGAGGTCGACGCCTTGCTGGAAAACCGCCGCGGTGAGTTCGGCAGCGGTGGTCCGTTTATCCCGCTCGAATCCGTGCCGCGGGAGCAGGGGCCGCTCCATGAGTCGCTGGTGTCGCTGAATCTTCAGCTCGAGCGCTTGACGGAGCTGCAAAACCTGGCCGCCGTCATGCCCTTGGAAAAGCCATTGTCGAAATACTGGATCACCAGCGGTTTTGGGGTGCGAAAAGACCCGTTTACCGGCGGATATGCCCGCCATCTCGGCCTGGATTTTGGCGGTCCGTATAAATCCCCGGTTTTAAGTCCGGGCGAGGGCAAGGTAATCCACGCCGGATGGCGCGGGAAATATGGCCGTATGGTCGAGGTCGACCACGGCATGGGGTTAACCTCCCGCTATGGCCATTTGGCCAAAGTTTCTGTAGAAGAAGGGGAATATGTCGGTCGCGGAACCGAACTTGGCCTCCTGGGAAACAGCGGCCGGAGCTCTGGGCCGCACCTTCATTTCGAAGTGCTTTACGGTGGGAAACAGTTGAACCCACTCAAGTTCATCAGAGCTGGCAGCGATGTTCTCAAATAAAACAAACGGGCAAGCACAAGGACAGGGCGCACGCATGAGCGAAGGTCAAACCAAATCTGTTCCGTCGATTATCAGCATCGATTTGTCCGTTCAGGGTAATTTGTCGAGCAACGGCGAAATCCAGGTTGATGGCACCGTCAACGGCGATATTGCATGCAAGGCTCTCATCGTCGGGACAAAGGGATCCGTCAGCGGAGAAGTGAAAGCACAGACCGTGCGTATTCACGGCAGCATCAAAGGCCAAGTCAAAGCCAAGTCGGTGTTTTTGGCATCGACCGCTCAGATGTCAGGCGACATCGAGCACGAAAGCGTTGCCATCGAGCCCGGCGCGTTCATGGAAGGGCATTGCAAACGCATCGCCACGGAAGCGCCGCAACCGGCTAAGTCCGAACCAGTGGAAATCAAAGCAAACCTCCGTCCGGCAAAACTGGAGGAGGCGGCTGTCGCCCAAGCAGCGGCGTCGTAACACGTCATTCATCGAGAATGAAACAAGGCCGGCCAATGCCGGCCTTTTTCTATGCCTAATTGACCGCAGGTGTCGCCGGGCGTGACAGGTCGGATGGCAGGGTCTGGGCCAATTGCTGCGTATTGTCGAGCACGGCGCGGTAGACCTGCAGGTTTTCCATAACCCGCTGCACGTAGTTCCGGGTTTCCGTAAACGGAATTTGCTCGACCCAATCGATCGGGTCGACTTCAGGAGTCCGCGGATCGCCGAATTCCCTGATCCATCGTCGGACCCTGTGCGGTCCGGCGTTATAGCCGGCGATCGCCATGATATACGAGCCGTCGAATTGGTCGATCAGATCGCCCAGATACTTTGAGCCAAGACGGACATTGTATGCCGCGTCGACCGTGAGAGCGTCGCGGTCATACCGTTCATTGAGCTGACGCGAGACCACGCGGGCCGTTGCGGGCATCAGCTGCATCAGCCCTCGCGCGCCCGCCCAGCTGCGCGCGGCGACATCGAAATTGCTTTCCTGGCGTGTGATGGCCAGCAGCAACGCGCGTTCAGGCTCGTCCGGGTATTCCAATTGCGGGGCCGGAAAGCCGTATTTCAGAAGGACGATATGCTCTTGCGCCGCCCTCCGGGCGATCCACACCCCCAGGTCCGGGCGGTTGAACCTGCTCACCATTTCGGCGGCGAGGTGGCGCTCGGTGGCAAAATCCGAGGCATCCGCCGCGGCTAAGACGAAACTGCGCAGGTAATCCGTGTTGCCGATTTCCACCAGCATGCGCACGACCTGCGCCAAATCGCTTTGATGGAACGTATTGCGTTCCGTCATGGTCGGCAGTGGGTCCAACGGAAGCTGGGGCAGGGTGCCACCGGTCAGTTTCGCCAATGCGAGCTGGCCGTAATAGGTGGTGACATGAATCGCGGCCTTTTCGTACCAGCTGCGGGCGAGGTCCGCATCGCCGCCGGCTTCCGCCGCGCGGCCAATCCAGTAGGCGCCGCGTGACAGGCTGACGGGGAAGGCCACCGCGTCGTAAACTTTGTAGAAGTGCGGCAAGGCCTGTTCGGGATCCTTGAGGAACCGCAATTGAATCCAACCGGCCAGCCACTCCGCCTCGAACACAGACAGCGCGTCCGTTGCCTTATGTCGGGATGCGATGTCGTAAGCGTCCGTAACGCGGCCTTCTGACAGCGCTTCGCGCGCCAGGATATGACGCTCTTTCCACCACAGGTCGGGCCGCTCCTGATCCACATTTTCCGCGCCGAGGAGTTCGGCAGCGCTGTCATAGCGGCTGCGTTTACGCCGCCATTTCAGACGGTCGTAAACAAGACCCGAGTCCGATTGGAGCGCGGCGGGCACCTTAGCGATGGCGCTGTCGACACCGTAAGACGACGTCATCAACGCGATGCGGGCTTGAGCAAGCTTCCGTGTGTCCTCGTCGACGCGGCGCAGCATGCGATTGGCCCCGGTCGTGTGCTCGTCCCACAACAGGCGATTGAGTCTCGCCTTATGATCTTCGGGCGTTAGGGCATCATCGAATTCCCGGAGAAATTCACGTTCCTCCGCACTCGTAAATGTACCCTCTCGCCACGCCGTATGGGCAAGGTCTACGGCATCCTTTTCGCGTCCGGTGTTTTTGTACGCATACGCCAGTTGAGCCATGCCCGAACCGGTCAAAGGCGGAAAATCTTCGAACCATGCAATCAAGTCTTCGTCCGAAAGGGTTCCGTCTCTTGCGACATCCTCGGAGCGCTGGCGTATCGACGTAATGTCCGGCCAATCCGCGTGCGCCCGGATGAATTCGGTTCTCGCCTTGAACGGCGTGCGCGCGCCGGTTTCACGGAGATACAGCCAAGCGATGACGTGTCCGGGCAGGGGGTTTTCAATTTCTTCGACAAGGTCGATGGCACTTGCCCAGCGCCTGCGCTCCGCAGCTGACAGCGCGCGCGAAAACGTCTCGCGGTCGTCCTTCTCCAGAAGGTAGGCGTAATCAGCGCCAAACGGGCCGAAATAAGGCGGCTTGCGGGTTGGCAATACCGGGGCAGCGACGGTTCGTATCGCCGGACCGTCCGGTTTGGCGACGGGCAGTACGGGCGCATCGGCGGCATGTGCCGTGGCCGACAGAAGAAGCACTCCGGCGGCGAAACCGGCACCGGGCTTAAACCAGTTCACGCGTACGGCCATAAACTCAAACACATCATGTTGAAAAGAACACCCGCAAAGGATACCAAGTCTCGTGGTGTTTCGGTAGAGGCTTCAAATATTTAGCCCTCTGCGGCGGCCCGTTTGCTTGCCGTCAATAGCCACCAAAGCTATGGTGCGGCATCCTAAGAAATGTGCGACGCAGCGACCGTGACGTGTAATCCAGGCGCACGCGTGGCCTTCGAGAGACGAGTTCATGTTCACTGGCTCAATTACTGCCCTCATCACCCCATTCAAAGATGGCGCCGTCGATGAATCTGCTTTTCAGGAATTTATCGAGTGGCAGATCGCTGAAGGGACGCACGCTGTCGTGCCCTGCGGTACGACGGGTGAATCTCCCGTGCTGTCTCACGACGAGCATAAGCGTGTCATTGAATTGTGTATTGAAGTCGCCAAGGAAAAAATTCCGGTAATCGCCGGCACGGGATCGAACTCCACCGAGGAGGCGATAGACTTCACCAAACACGCCGCAAAAGCCGGTGCCGACGCGGCGCTGGTTGTCGTGCCCTATTACAACAAACCGACCCAAGGCGGGATGATTGCGCACTTCCGCGCTGTGGCGGATTGCAGCGATTTGCCGATCATCATCTACAACGTCCCGGGGCGTACGGTTGCGGACATGTCTGTTGAGACCATGGCCGTTCTCGCGGAGCATCCCAATATTGTCGGTGTGAAAGATGCGACCGGTGATCTGGCCCGCCCGTTGGCGTCGCGTATCGAGATCGGACGCGAGTTTTGTCTGTTGTCTGGCGATGACGACACGGCCGTGGCTTATCTTGCTCAGGGCGGTTTCGGGTGTATTTCCGTATGCTCTAACGTCGCCCCCAGACTCAACGCCGAAATGCATGACGCCTGGCGCAACGACCGCTTCGATGATGTATGGCGCATACGCGACATACTTTATCCCCTTAATGCGGCTTTGTTCTGCGAACCCAATCCGGCGCCAGTGAAGTTCGCGTGCAGCATGCTGGGCAAGTGTCTGCCCGACGCGCGGCTGCCGATGGTCCCGCTGTCGACCAAATCCATGGCGCGCGTGGAAGAGGCTATGCGCGACGTTGGCCTGTTCGACTAAGGCACCATAAACATGGCGAAGGCAGGGTGGATTTCGACGGGTACGGTTGCCCAGAACCGTAAGGCGCGTCACGACTACGCGATTGAAGATACAATCGAGGCCGGCCTCGTTTTAACGGGAACAGAAGTCAAATCGCTGCGCCTCGGACGGGGTAATATTCAGGAATCGTATGCCGCCGCTGAAGACGGCGGGCTATACCTCATCAACGCTTATATCCCGGAGTACGAAGGGGCCAAGCACTTCGGGCATGAACCGAGGCGCAAGCGTAAACTCCTGTTGCATCAGCGCGAAATCGACAAGCTGTCCGCCGAGACCGCCCGTAAGGGTATGACGCTCGTGCCGCTCGCGCTGTATTTCAATGACCGCGGCATTGCGAAGCTGAAACTTGGTCTGGCGCGCGGCAAGACCAACATCGACCGCCGGGAAACCATCAAGGAACGTGACTGGAACCGGCAAAAGTCACGCCTGTTGCGGGACAAAGGCTAGCTGGTTTATGGCGGATCCACCGCGCAATGAAAAACTCATCAAGACCAAGGAACAGTGGGCGCGGGACGGCCGCGCGCTGACCGGCACGGAGTCCGATCCCACCAAATCTCGCCTTCCGCCTGGGCAGCATATCGTCAAAGACTTTCCCGTTTTGGATCTGGGCGATCAGCCGAATCTCAGCCAGCGGGAATGGACATTGACCACGGCGGGCCAGATCGGGCGGCCGGTGCGCTGGTCCTTCGATGATCTGATGAAGCAGCCCCAAGTGGAACTGACCTGCGACATCCATTGTGTCACGACGTGGTCACGCTACGACAACCGGTGGAAAGGTGTGAGCGCCAAGCATTTGTTATCGGAGTGTCAGCCGAAGCCAACCGCCGCTTATCTTATGGTCCGCAGTTTCGACGGCTATGCGACCAATGTTCCGCTGTCCTGGTTCGATGACGACGATGTTCTTCTTGCTCATACATGGAACGGTGCCCCGCTGACGCGGGACCATGGTGGTCCGGTGCGCCTGGTCATACCCAAATTGTACTTCTGGAAATCGGCCAAGTGGGTCCGGCACATCACGTTCATGGAAAAAGATGCGCCCGGCTACTGGGAGGCGCGTGGCTATCACGCCGTCGGCGACCCCTGGAAAGAAGAACGCTACGGCGGCTAGGCGGGTTTGCCGACCGTCATAGAAAGTGTTGACGGGGCTTCCGGCGGATACACGGTCTCCAATTCAAACCTTGCCGAATTGAGTACGTCCTTCATTTCAGATTCGGTGCGTTCGCGTCCCCGCAACAGAGTCATAATTCCAAGGTCGAGAAACTTGTTGGGGTCGGGTTCGTTCCCTGGTTTCAGCAAGGCATCGATGATGACGACGCGCCCATCGCCGGGCATCGCCTCACGTACCGAGGTCAGGATGCGTCCGGCATCGGCGTCGGACCAGTCGTGCAAAATACGCTTCAGGAGGTATACGTCGCAATCCGGTGGAGCGGTTTCAAAGAAGTCGCCAGCAATCAGATCACAGCGATCAATCATACCCGCGGCGTTGAGGTGCGCAGGTTCGGCGATCACCTGACTTTGATCGAACAGGACGCCGTGAATATTGGAATGCCGTTTGAGGATAGCGGCCAGCAGTCCGCCCTGGCCGCCGCCGATGTCGCAGACGCGACGAACACCCTCGAACGGGAAAGTGGCCGCGATCACGTCGTTTTCAGGCCCTGACATCATCGCCATGGCGGCGTCGAACAGCGCGTTGAGGTCGGGGTTCTCGGCCAGGAAATCGAAAAACGGATTGCCGTGGGCGAGATCGAACGCCGGAATGCCGGTGGGCGACGCAACGGCTTCGGGAAGGGCGCGGTAGACGTCCCAAGTCACGTCCTGCCATCGCTGACGGACCAGCATGCGGACCGATCCCGGCACACCGTCGCGCAGTACATCGGACTGCGGCGTATTGACAAAGGTCCCGTCCGGGCGCTCTTCGAAAATACCGATCGACGCGAGGTAGCGTAAAATACGGTACAGCGTCGGAGCGTGAGCGCCACATTTCTTGGCGAGGTCTGCCGCCGTTTTTGGCTCGTTTGCCAGATGCTCGGCTACGTTCAGTTCGGCGACGACGCCGATGCATCGCGCCGGCAGGACCTGACCGGTAATCTTTAGAATAGCCGCCTGGGGCGGCGCGGAAGGGCTGTCCTCTGCCATGGGGGTGTTCACATCCTTTTCATCGGGCACAGGATTGCAATGTCCTGGGGACTTGGCGAGACTAGGGTATCAATGTTGGCTTCGAAACCGAACCCATGGCCGGTACCGCAATTCAACCGGACGGTCGTATCCCGAAAGGACTTTTCCATGCTTCGACGCACAGTGGCATCCATATTTTTTTCCGCAGCAGTGGCTTTGACGGGGGGCTCAACCGCGATGGCTGATACGGCACACGATTTCTCATTCGAGTCCATCGATGGCGGCGCGATCACAATGTCGAGCTATGAAGGCAAAGCCGTGCTGGTCGTGAACACGGCGTCTTTCTGTGGCTACACGCCGCAGTACGAAGGCCTGCAAAGCCTGTGGAGCGAGTACAAAGATAAAGGCCTCGTTGTTCTCGGTGTGCCGTCCAATGACTTTGGCGCCCAGGAGCCGGGCTCAGCGGAAGAAATCAAAGATTTCTGTGAAGCCAATTTCGACGTCGACTTCCCGCTCACGGCCAAGCAAGTCGTGAAGGGTGGCGATGCGCATCCGTTCTATCAATGGGCCGCGGCTGAGAAGGGCGCGGAAAATGCGCCGCGCTGGAACTTCCACAAGTACCTGGTCGGTCCGGACGGTTCGCTCTTGGCGGCGTTCCCAAGCAAAGTTGAGCCGATGAGCAAAGATATCGTCTCGTCGGTAGAGGCGGCGCTGGCCAAATAAGCACCGAATCCGTTTCAAGTTCGGAGGCCGCCGGCAGAAATACCGGCGGCCTTTTCTTACGAGAACACGAGTCTCGGGAAATAGAACGCGACAACCCAATTCGGCTGATCGACGATCTCGGTGATCCGCAGGTCGCCGCACACGCTCATCAGCATGTAGGCATCCGCGGGGGCGCATTTCTGTTCACGCACCAGCAGGTCGACCATGGCCCGGCACGCGTCGCGCGCACCCGCCATTAGGTCGGGTCCAACGCCGGTCGTCACCCAATATCCCTCTGCATCCAGGTGGCGGGTGACGGGACCGGGCGTGGAAAATTGCGGCGCCCGCGGCGCGCCCCTCTTGATTAAGTCAAATTGCAGAGAAACGGTCATCGGGCTTTCAATGGCGGTGCCGCAAATTTCGCCGTCGCCTTGGGCGGCATGCATATCGCCAACCGAAAACAGCGCACCCTGAACCTCAACCGGGAGAACAAGTTCGGTTCCGACAGAAACATCGCGTGTGTCGATATTTCCACCTGTTCGCCGTGGCGGGATCATGCTGTGCGCACCGGCCTCTTCAGGCGCAACCCCGATCGTTCCGGTGAAGGGTTTGATCGGAACTTTTGCCAGCGCGTTCCACAAGGCCGGTTCGCGTCCAGCCGTGTCGTATGACCATGTATGAAGCGCCGGCTCGTCAAAATCGTCGGCCAGCAGCCCAAATCCGGGAAAGATCGCCGTCCATCCCCATCCTGACGGTGCGATATCGAGAATCTTGACGACCAAGCCGTCACCCGGCTCCGCACCGTCAACAAAAACCGGGCCGGTTACCGGATTTGCGAGGCTCATATCGAATGCCGCCAAACCGGCGACTGTGGAGGCGGGGTCAATCTGACCGTTGGAGGCGTCTTTGCACTCGAAGGTCACGCGCTCTCCCGGTGCCACGGTCAGGACCGGCGCAATCGAGTTGTCCCAGCTACAATGGGAGTGCGTGGAGTGAAGGGTGTGGTGACCGATCGTCGAGGACATAGCGATCTCCGTGATACGGTGGCCTTATGCGGCGCCTAAACGAGATTGAACACGGCCTCAAACATTGCGGTCGTGAGACGGCCCGTATTCACGTTGTAACGCGAGCAGTGATAGCTGTCGATGAGGCGTCGGCCGTCCGGCAGCGGATGGCAGGCGGCGTGACCAAACGGGTGATCCTTCTTCCGCAGCCCCAGTGTCGATAGCACCGCTTCGTGCGCGATGCGTCCCAAGGCGATGATCGTGCGCAAAGATGGAAGGGCGTTGATCTCGTCGACCAGGAAAGGACGGCAGGCCTTCTGTTCGGCACCGGTCGGTTTGTTCTGCGGCGGCACGCAGCGCACGGCATTGGTGATCCGGCTCTTGACCATGCGCAGGCCGTCGTCCGGTGACTGTCCGTATGCGCCTTCGGCCCAGCCGAACTTGATTAGGGTCGGGTACAGAAGATCGCCGGCGTAATCGCCGGTGAACGGCCGCCCTGTGCGGTTCGCCCCTTGCAGACCGGGTGCCAGCCCGACAATCAGCAATTCGCAGTCCGGCACACCGAAGGCGGGCACTGGTGCGTTGAACCAATCAGGATGGGCGGCGCGATTGGCGTCCCGAAACTCGGCAAGCCGGGGGCAAAACTGGCAGTCGCGTGGCGGATCTTGCGGTGGGGATGCCATCCGTCAGGAATTGGACTCGTAATCGTCGTCGTAATCGTCGTCGTCATAGTCGCTATCGTCCTCGTCGTCCGGGGCGTTGGCGCTTTGGTTTCTGCCTCCGCCGTGGCCGGCGCGGGCAATCGCTTTTTGCAGATCGGCCATATCGATGAAGTTATCGGCTTGGCGACGCAACTCATCGGCGACCATGGGCGGTTGAGACCGGATCGTACTGACCACGGAAACGCGCACGCCCTTGCGTTGGACCGCTTCGACCAGGCTGCGGAAATCGCCGTCGCCGGAGAAAATGACGATGTGTTGAACGTGCTCGGCCATCTCCATCACATCGACGGCTAGTTCGATGTCCATGTTGCCCTTGACCTTGCGCCGGCCCTGGTGATCGGTGAACTCCTTGGCGGGTTTGGTGACCATGGTGAACCCGTTGTAATCCAGCCAGTCCACGAGCGGGCGGATGGGCGAGTAATCCTGGTCTTCCATCAGCGCGGTGTAATAGAAAGCCCGCACCAGCTGCCCTTTGGAGATGAACAGATCGAGCAGACGCCGGTAATCGATGTCGAACCCGAGGGCTTTGGCCGCGGAATACAAGTTTGCCCCGTCGACAAAAAGGGCCATGCGTTCATTGGGATAGAAAAGCATTGAAATATCTCCTTGAATATTGAGTAAGTTACAAAACAGGGTTGCGTTAAAAAGCTCGAAATATCAGCAACTAAAGTCGCCGGTCTCGGTAATGATAAAACACAAACCAACTATGCGATTACTTATAGCTTGTCCGTTGAAGCATTCAAGCCGGAGTCTGTTGCGGTGATTCTGATTGCGTTTGGCGCAAACCTCGACAGTCCGGTGGGATCGCCGCGCGAAACCATTGCTGCGGCGCTGGCGGAACTGGCCCGGCGCAGCATCGAGCCGGTGCGCCGCTCAGCATTGTTTGAAACCGCACCGGTTCCCCCGTCCGGGCAGCCGAACTACATCAACGGCGTCCTCGAGGTGGTGACGGCCCTGCCGCCGGACCTCTTACTTGCAGACCTCTTGGACATTGAGCGTCAATTCGGCCGGGAGCGCGGCGATGAGAAAAACGCCCCCCGCAGCCTCGATCTCGATCTGATCGCCTATGGCACGGTGGTGCAGGACGGGCCGCCCATTCTGCCCCATCCCCGTATGGCGGAGCGGGCCTTTGTCTTGCTTCCCCTGTTTGAGATCGCGCCGGAATGGGTCCATCCGGTCCTGAATCTGGCAGTTCCGGACCTGCTGGCCCGCCTGAAAGCCCCGGACTCCCAGGCGATCCGGGTATCAGGCTGAGGCCCAACCGAATGGGGAAAAGCGAAAAAGCCTTGTTTTTCCGCCACTTTCTCTTTAAACACGCGGCCAATCTCAAACCAACAGGCGCGCGGCAGGAATTTGACCGCGAGCAGCCGTAAACAGGCTGCGTCTGCGCCTTCCAGCATCAGGATGGACTTATGGCTCGCGTTACCGTCGAGGATTGCGTTGAAAAGGTTTCAAACCGGTTCGAACTGGTCGTTGTAGCGGCACAGCGCTCGCGTGAAATTTCAGCCGGCGGCGAGCCGCTCCTGGACCGCGACAACGATAAAAACCCGGTAATCGCGCTGCGTGAAATCGCCGAGGACAAAGTGGTTCCGGACGAATTGATGAACGGCGTGATCCAGGGCATGCAGCGCCATGTCGAGGTCGATGAGCCGGAAGAAGACGGATTTGACGCCATTGCCGATGGCCGCAACATCACCGGGGCCGAGCAGGAATACACCGACGAGGTTGCCGCGGCGACGGGCATGACCATCGAAGGTGGCAGCGCGGATGACGGCGACGACCCGCATCCGGCTGTCAGCTATGAAGATGTCACCAGCGACGAGGCGGCGGCGCTCCAGCGCGGCTAAGACAAGCCAACCGTCTGAAACCGTTCAGCCGCGCCGCGACAGCCAGTCCGGCGCGGTTTTGTTTGCGGTGGTCCTTTTGCATCGCCTGCTGTGTTACTATGTCCTGGTTAGACAACTAGGACGTCAATGGCATGCTGCGCCAATTTGAATTGGTTGAGCGGGTAAAGTCTTACGACCCCAATGCGGACGAAGACGCCATCAACCGTGCCTACGTCTACGCCATGAAAATGCACGGCTCGCAAATGCGGGCCTCGGGCGACCCGTATTTCTCGCATCCGATCGAGGTTGCGGGCATCCTCACCAACTACCGTTTGGACTCCGCCTCCATAGTCACCGCGCTGCTGCACGACACCGTTGAGGACACCGGCGCGACGACCGAGGACATTACCAAAATGTTCGGGGAAGAGGTTGCCAAACTTGTTGACGGCGTCACAAAGCTGACCCGCATTCAGCTGCAAAACGTTGAGGCCAAGCAGGCGGAGAACTTCCGCAAGCTCCTGGTGGCGATGTCGGAAGACATTCGCGTGCTGCTCGTTAAACTGGCCGACCGTCTGCATAACATGCGCACCCTGAACCACATCAAGAAAGCCGACAAACGCAAGGCCATCGCACTTGAGACCATGGAAATCTATGCTCCCTTGGCCGAGCGCCTCGGGATGCAGGAGATCAAGACCGAGCTGGAGGATCTGTCGTTCGCTGAACTCCACCCGGAAGCGCGCGCGTCGATCCTGACCCGGTTACGCTACCTGGAACGGGAAGGGGGTGATCTGGTCGGGCGCATCATGGATGAACTGGATCAAACCATTCGTGAGTCCGGGCTGACCGGATACGTCTCCGGCCGCGAAAAAACGCCCTATTCGATCTGGCGCAAGATGCAGATCAAGGATGTCAGCTTCGAGCAGCTCTCGGACATCATGGCGTTCCGCATCATGGTCGAAAATCAGGAAGACTGTTACCGAGCCCTGGGCGTGATTCACACCACCTACCGCACTGTGCCCGGCCGGTTTAAGGATCATATCTCGACGCCGAAACGAAACGGCTACCAGTCCATCCACACCAGCGTCATCGGTCCGGCACGCCACCGCATTGAAATTCAGATCCGCACCCATCGCATGCATGAAATTGCTGAACTGGGTGTCGCCGCGCACTGGCAATACAAGCAGGGCGTCACACCCGTCGCCGGCAATCAGTACAGCTGGTTGCGCGAACTCCTGGACATCATGGAGCATGCGCAGTCGCCGCAGGAGTTTCTGGAACACACCAAGCTGGAAATGTTCCAGGACCAAGTGTTCTGTTTTACGCCGAAGGGCGAGTTGATCACCTTGCCGCGCGGCGCCAGTCCAGTTGATTTTGCTTACGCGGTGCACACGGAGATCGGCAATACCTGTGTCGGTGCAAAGGTGAACGGACGTATCGTCCCGTTGAGGGTCGAATTGCACACCGGCGATCAGGTCGAGATCGTCACCTCGAAAGGTCAAAAGCCGTCTCCCGAATGGGAAGGTTTCATAGTGACTGGCAAAGCCCGGGCGCACATCCGCCGGCGCATCCGGATGGACGCCCACAATGAGTACGCCAAGCTCGGCAAGGAGATCCTGGCCAAGATGTTCGAAAAAGAAGGCTACGATCTGACCTCCGACGGACTCACCGAGGCAAGTGACAAACTCGGCTGTGCAGATAAAAATGAGATATATGCGGGTGTCGGTGAGGGCCGTTTGATGGCACGGCAGGTATTGGAGGCCGTCTATCCCGGCATCCGGTCGCACGGAGAGACCAAAGTCGTCAACTTCGCGAGCGCCCGCGGCAAAGCCGATGGGGCCGAGAAATCAGCCATCCCGATCAAAGGCCTCACGCCGGGTATGGCCGTACATTTGTCGGAATGCTGTCATCCGCTACCCGGCGACCGGATTGTTGGGATTCTCATGCCCGGCAAGGGGGTCGACATACATGCGATCGATTGTGAGTCCCTTGTTCCATTCTCAGATGAAACGGAGCGGTGGCTGGACGTCGTTTGGGACACCAACAAAGTCGGCAACATGCATCTCGGCCGGGTCAATTTGATCGTCTTGAACGAACCGGGGAGTCTGGGGGCGCTGTCGACAGTCATCGCCCAGAACGGCGGCAATATTTCGAACTTGAAGATCGCTAGCCGCTCAAACGATTTTTTCGAGATGGACCTCGACATTGAGGTCACAGGTGTGAAGCATTTAACGAACATTATTGCGGCGTTGCGCGCATCCCCGGCCGTCAATTCGGTAGAGCGCGCGCGCGGATAGGAGACCTGGCAGAGATGTTTCGCAGCCGGGCAAGGCCGTCCGTTTTATCCCTAATCACCAAGGTTGTTTGGCCAAAATCGGGCTGGCGGCGCGCGGGTGGATATCTGATGCACCGGCTACATCGCTTGCCGGGCACGCCTTATTCGATAGCGGCGGGTCTGGCTAGCGGCGTCGCCATGTCGATGACTCCGTTTATCGGCGTGCATTTTTTTATGGCCGGCGGCTTGGCCTGGCTTATCCGCGGTAACGTTCTCGCCTCCGCCTTCGGCACGATTGCTGGCAACCCGTGGACATTTCCCGTGATCTGGATCTCGAGCCACCGGATTGGCACATGGATGCTGGGGGAAGAGTCGGCAGCCGCCGCCGGAGGGCACAACTTCAGCGACATGTTTTCGGCTCTGGTGCGGTCGCTGATCGAAGGCGATGGCGACTTGTTTCTCGATCAGGTGTGGCCCGTGTGGTGGCCGATGATTCTCGGCTGCATACCGTTGACCCTGATCGCCTGGATAGGTGTCTATACCCTGTTCTATCGTCCGATTGAGGTGTATCAGGTTCGGCGGCGGGCGAAGCGCCTGTCGCGTCAACAGCAGCACGCATCCGTAGAGCAGCAGACATGAGTAACCACCTCCGGCTTGGTGTGAATATCGATCATGTCGCTACCATCCGGAACGCGCGCGGCGGTCTCCATCCGGACCCTGTACGCGCGGCCATTCTGGCTGCGGATGCCGGGGCGGACGGTATAACGGCGCATCTGCGCGAAGACCGCCGGCATATCTCCGACGCCGACATCGAACGCTTAGGCCGCGAAATCACTCTGCCGCTCAATTTGGAAATGGCGGCGACCGATGAGATGCTCAAGATCGCGCTGCGTCATTGTCCCGCAGCCGCCTGTATCGTGCCTGAAAAACGTGAAGAGCGCACAACCGAAGGTGGTCTCGATGCTGTCGGCGGTCACAATCATTTATCGCGTTTTGTACGCGAGATGTCTGAGGCTGATATTCGCGTGTCTCTGTTTATCGAACCGGATATCGCTCAGGTGGACGCGGCTGACCGGCTAGGCGCGCCGGTGATCGAATTGCATGTCGGAGCGTATTGCGAGGCAGGTACGGCCACGGAGCGCGACCATCATTTTGCGCGCATTGTCGCCGCCGCCGCCAGAGCAGAAGAACTGGGCCTCGAGTGCCATGCAGGTCACGGCATCAGTTTTGAGACGGTGACAAAGATTGCATCGATTACGACATTGAAGGAACTCAATATCGGTCACTTCCTTGTCGGGGAGGCTATCTACAGGGGTCTAGTCCCGGCCATTCAGGAAATGCGGCGGCTGATGGATACGGCCCGCAGCACAAAGGCACAGGACGCGGCGTCATGATCCTCGGCATCGGCAACGACCTCATCGACATCCGGCGCATCGAGAAGACACTGGAACGGTTCGGCGAGCGATTCATCGCGCGGGTATACACCGACGTCGAGCGGGCCAAAGCGGATCGCCGCAAGGGCGCGGGTCAGGCCTACGCCGCCACCTACGCCAAGCGTTATGCGGCGAAAGAGGCGGCGTCCAAAGCTTTGGGCACCGGGTTTCGCCAAGGAGTCTATTGGCGTGACCTGGGCGTGGTAAATCTGCCGTCGGGCAAACCGACCGTCCAAATGACCGGTGGCGCCGCAGAACGCCTGGCGGCCATGACGCCAGACGGCATGGAGGCGCGGGTTGAATTGACCATTACAGATGAATTTCCCATCGCCGAGGCCATGGTCATTATCACAGCGGTCCCAAAAACCCGATAAATCCCTATTCTGACAAGGCTGTAGGTTGACAGGGCGGAAGCGGCCCGGTTTTATCCGCGAGCAAGGAATCGGGGCGGATCATCTCACCGCCCTTCGAAACCAAATCACATTCGGATGTGCAGCACATCGTGTCAGACCGTACGGGACCCATGTCCAAGAAGAAGAACGACGGGTTCTGGGAAACCATCCGGACGGTCTTCTATGCCATCCTTTTCGCGCTCGCGATCCGGACGTTCCTGTTCGAGCCGTTCAACATTCCATCCGGCTCCATGCGTCCGACCTTGCTCGTCGGCGACTATCTGTTTGTGTCGAAGTATTCCTATGGGTACAGCCGGCATTCCTTTCCGCTGAGTTTCATGCCGATCAGCGGACGTATTTTCTCGGAGCGTCCTGAGCGCGGCGATGTGGCCGTGTTCAAGCTGCCGCGCGATAATAAGACCGATTACATCAAGCGCGTGATCGGACTGCCGGGCGACACCATCCAAGTTCAGGATGGGCGGCTCTTTATTAATGGCGAGTTGGTTCAGCGCGAACGCATCGATGATTTCTCCTACCGCAATCCATACGGCAGTCAGGTGCGCGTTGCTCAATTTATCGAAACGCTGCCGGGCGGCAAGCAGCACCTTATTCTCGAAGAGGGCGACAACCGGCGCTTCGACAACACCCGCGAATTCAAGGTTCCGTCCGGGCATTACTTCATGATGGGTGATAACCGCGACAACTCAGAAGACAGTCGCAGCCAAGTCGGGTTCGTGCCGGCAGAGAATTTGGTCGGCCGGGCCGAGATCTTGTTTTTCTCGACGGATGGCACGGCATCGATATTTGAATTCTGGAAGTGGCCGTCAGCGACGCGGTTCAGCAGATTTTTCAATCTGCTCGATTAACCGCACCGATGGACGCACGTACTCAGCTGGAACGCCGCTTAGGGCACAGTTTTGCAGACAGAGAACTCCTTGACCTCGCGCTGACGCATCGCAGCGGCGTCGATCCCGGCACGAAGTCGTCCAGCAATGAACGCCTCGAATTCTTGGGCGACCGCGTCCTCGGATTGTCGGTCGCCTCCCTGCTGTATGAAACATTCCCCGGTGAGGATGAGGGCAGTCTCGCCAAACGCTTCGCCGCGCTGGTTAGCGCGGTGACGCTGGATCGTATCGCAACGGATCTCGACATTGCCTCAAGTATCGTCTTAGGACCGAACGAGACATTGCCACCATCAGGGATGAGTGCGATTGCCGGAAACGCGTGCGAAGCGATGATCGGCGCGGTTTTTCTCGACGCCGGGTTCGACGCCGCAAGGGCTTGCGTCGTGCGCTTATGGACGCCTCTTGTCGAAAGCGCCGTCGCCCCTCCGAAGGATGCCAAAACGGAGTTGCAGGAATGGGCTCAGGGGCAGGGGCTGCCCTTACCCGAATACCGTCTGATCGAGACCAGCGGGCCGGACCATGCGCCGGTGTTCCGGATGTCGGCTGATGTTAAAGGACAGAAACCAACCGAAGGCACTGGTTCCTCGAAGCGCGAAGCAACTCAGGCGGCGGCGGTGGCGATGCTCGCCCAGGTCTTATGACGGACAATTCATCCAGCACGCGATGCGGTTTTGTCGCCGTCGTGGGCGCGCCCAATGCGGGCAAATCGACTCTGGTCAACGCGTTGGTCGGAACGAAAGTCTCGATCGTATCGCCGAAGGTGCAAACCACCCGGACGATCCTGCGCGGCATTGCGCTGCATAAAGGCAGCCAGATCGTTTTTGTCGATACGCCGGGGATTTTCGAGGGTGCGAAAAAACGTCTCGAGCGGGCGATGGTTTCTGCAGCCTGGACCGGTGCGCAAGATGCCGACGTTATCCTGTTGGTCGTCGATGGGGCCCGTAAGCTGGAGGCCGACACCAACGCGATCATCGAGAAGCTCGCCGAGCGGTCCGGCGAGAACGCGCCGCGTCTGATGTTGGCCATCAACAAGGTCGATGCCGCAGATAAATCTTTGTTGCTAGAGATGACTGCGCACCTCAATGAAAAACTCCCGTTTGAAGAAACGTTTCTTATCTCGGCGCTTGAAGCGGACGGGACGGATACCGTGCTCGATACGCTGGCGCGCGCGATGCCCGAAAGCCCATGGCTCTACCCGGAAGACGATGTGTCGGATATGCCGCAACGTCTGCTGGCCGCAGAGATTACGCGAGAGAAACTCTTTTTCGCTTTGCGCCAGGAGTTACCGTACGACTGCACCGTCGAGACCGAACAGTGGCAGGAGCGGGACGACGGATCGGCGCGGATCGATCAGGTCATCTATGTCACCCGGGACAGCCAGAAACCCATCGTTCTCGGCAAGGGAGGGCAGCGGCTGAAACAGATCGGCGCTTCCGCCCGTAAGGAACTGGAAGACCTTTTAGGCCGCAGGCTCCATTTGTTTTTATATGTCAAAGTGGAACCCAACTGGCGCGAGCGCCGGGCCCATTACACCGCGTGGGGGCTCGACTTTGACGCTTAAATTCGAATTATAGGATATACGGTAACGCCGGTTACGGGGAATTGCGTGGATCAGGATCGGTGGGGAGTCGTCTTATTCTGGGCGGGCGCGATGGCGCTGATCGTCGTCGTGTGGCGGCGGAACCGCCACCGTGGCGTACGCTGGACCGACTACCTTATGCTCTTCACCGGCATTGCCGGCATGATCGCAGGGCTGGCTCTCATCTTTCTCCCGAAATTCGGGTAGGCTTCTCTTATGGCCATTGAATGGATCGATCGCGGCATCGTTCTCTCCGTGCGGCGCCATGGCGAGCACGACATCATTGCCCAGATTCTGACTGAAGAGCACGGGCGTCATGCCGGCGTGGTCAAGGGCGGCGCGGGCCGTAAGGCGCGCGGCATGTATCAGCCGGGCAATCTCCTGCAGGTCCGCTGGCGGGCCCGGCTCGACGAACATTTGGGAACTTTCACAGGAGAGGTCGAGCGGATTTATGCCGCCGAGGCGATGCTCTCCCGCCAGTCGCTCACGGCACTGACCGCACTCTGCGCCATGGCACAGGCCGTCTTACCGGAACGCGAATCCCACCCCTTGGCCTATCGTCAGGCCTGCCATCTGCTTGAGACTCTCGGGCAGGACGGCTGGGCGGCGGAGTACGTGCTGTGGGAGGTGCATCTCCTGAATGAACTCGGGTTCGGGCTGGACCTGACGTCCTGTGCCGCGACCGGCGCGGCGGAGGATCTTGTCTATGTTTCACCCAAAAGCGGCCGCGCGGTATCGCGGGCGGCGGGGGCCCCGTACCGCGGACAACTGCTTGCGCTGCCGGGGTTCGTTATCACCGGCGATGGCGTGCTGCCCGCCATGGAGGAGATCGCTGCCGGATTGGACCTCACCGGATACTTCCTTGAGCGTTATGTCTTCGCGCCGCATCGGGATTCCTTGCCCGATGCCCGGCAGCGATTGCGCACGCTCGTGCTGGCAGACCCCGCCGGAACTCCGGCGATGGCCGTTTAGTCGTATCTGAGCATGGCTAATCCTCCGCAAGCGGGTACACGCCTGCCAACTTTGCAGGATCTATCGGCGCTCTACGCCCAGGGCCGCTACGCCGATGTCGTCAAATACGGCACGCGCTACGTCAACGCGTATCCGGCCGAGGCGACGGGAAAGACATTGGTCGCCGCGGCCTGCGCCGCCATCGGCAAATTCAAGGATGCCGAACGGTTGCTCCGGGAGGCCATCAAGCTGCAACCGGAGAAGGCGCGGCTGCACAACAATCTGGCCGTCGTGCTCGAACAGCGCGGCAAATTGAAAGCGGCAATTTTGTCGTATCAAAAGGCGGCGCAGCTCGATCCGTCACTGGCCCAGATTCACAGCAACCTGGGCTTTGCCCAGGAGCGCGCCGGGCAGTTCACGCAAGCGATAGAGAGCTATCGCAGGGCCTGCGACACGGATCCGCACGATGGCAACGCCGCCGTGCGCTACTGGCATCTGCGCCAGTACTGCTGCGATTGGTCCGGCAACGATGACATGGTGCGTGAGATCGCCCGGCTGGCGGAGGCAAGTGAGCGCGGTGAGGTGAACCATGCCATGGCGCCGTTTCCGGTGCTGGCCATGGTCGACGATGCAGCCGTTCATCTTAAGATCGCTCAAGCCTTTTCCCGTGCGATTCCGGGGCAGGGCGGTGCCGGACCGGCACGAACCGGCAGCGATCCGGATCGGAAACTCAAGATCGCTTACCTGTCGTCGGATTTTCATCAGCATGCCACGCTGATGCTGATGGCGGAGTTATTCGAACTGCACGACCGGTCGAATTTCGAAATCCATGCCGTATCGCTTGGCCCCGATGACAGGACGTCGCCCCTGCGCAAACGCCTCATCGATGCGGTGCCGGAATTTTATGACGTTCGGTCGCATTCGGACGCCCAGATCGCCCACCTGCTGCGTGCCAGGCAAATCGATATCGCCATTGATCTAAAGGGGCACACCACCGACTCCCGGCCGGGCATTCTGGCGTCGCGCCCGGCGCCGGTGCAGGCCCATTACCTCGGGTATCCCGGTTCGATGGGCGCACCGTTCATCGACTACGTGATCGCCGATCCGTGGGTCATTCCCGAAGACCAGGCGCAGTATTACACCGAAGCCATCGCGTACCTGCCCGATTGCTATCAGGTCAATGACAGCAAACGCGTCATCGCCGAGGCCGTGCCGTCGCGCGCCGCGTGTGGATTGCCCGAAGATGCATTCGTCTTCGCCTGTTTCAACCGGTCCTACAAAATCACGCCTGACATTTTTGCGTCTTGGATGCGAATTGTGATGGCGGTGCCGGGCAGCGTGTTGTGGCTGTTTGAAACCAATTCAAATGCGAAAGCCGCATTACTGGCCCGAGCGCAAGAGGCGGGCGTCGACACGGCGCGTCTCGCCTTTGCGCCGTCAATGGCGCCGGACAAGCATTTGGCGCGCATTTCCAGAGCCGATTTGTTTCTCGACACCTTTCCCTATGGCGCGCACACCACAGCGAGCGATGCCCTGTGGGCAGGCCTGCCGGTGGTCACTCGAGCAGGCCAGACGTTCGCCGCCCGCGTCGGAGCGAGTCTGCTCGCGGCGATGAACATGGAGCACCTGATTACAGAGTCCGCAGAGGCCTATGAGGCCCTCGCAATAGAGATCGCCACAACTCCCGGCCGTTCCGCTCAACTGAAACAGGACGTGATGGCCAATCGGACGACCGCGGCCCTGTTCGATACACAGAGATTCTGCCGCAATCTGGAAGAGGCTTTGCGCCGGATGTGGCGAACCCATTGCGCTGGAGGAAAACCAGAAACCTTTCGCCTCGAAGGGACAAAACCCGTATCCTAGTCGCAAATGTGCCCCGCTCCCGGGCAAGGGTAAAAGCGGGGCACATCCTCATGCTGCCGCGATGCTTGGAAAGCGCACGCAGCACGATCAAGGTGGCCGGGCGTAAGCCCGCCGCCTTGACTCATCAACGAACCCAGCAAGGTTGTGGTTGCGTGCCGCTATTACCCGTGCTTCGTGTGGCAGGAATGGCCCGGAATCTCTATATTTCGTGTTTACTTGAGCGTCCAACCTCTGCATCTTGTGGCGTCCTGATCGCAGTCCCGCCCGCACGACCTGAAACCCATGGCCCGCACCCGCACCCCTAAGAAAGCTCCCACCTCGGAACGCATTGTCGATATGCCGCTCGGCGACGCCCTGTCGCAGCGCTATCTCGCCTATGCGATGTCGACGATTGTCTCGCGCTCGCTGCCGGACGTCCGCGACGGCCTCAAGCCGGTGCACCGCCGGCTGCTGTTCGCCATGCGCGAGCTCAAGCTCAATCCGGACCAGGGCTTCAAGAAATGCGCCCGCGTGGTCGGCGATGTCATCGGTAAGTATCATCCCCACGGCGATGTCGCGGTGTACGATGCCATGGTGCGTCTGGCGCAGGATTTTGCCGTCCGCTATCCGATGGTCGAGGGACAGGGCAACTTCGGCAACATCGATGGCGATAACGCCGCGGCCATGCGTTACACGGAAGCGCGGTTGACGCCCTATGCCATCGCGCTGATGGAGGGGCTCGACGAAGACGCGGTCGATTATCGCGCAACCTATGACGGCGAGGAGCGTGAACCGGTGGTCATGCCCGCGGCCGTACCCAACCTGCTTGCCAACGGCGCGGCGGGGATCGCGGTCGGCATGGCGACGAACATTCCCCCGCACAATGTCGGCGAGCTGTGCGATGCACTGATCCATATGGCAGGCGTGCGCGAGAAAGATCCCAAGAAAGCCGAACAGACGGGCGGGCGGCCTGAAATTCTCGACTCAACGCTGCTGAAATACGTGCCCGGTCCGGACTTTCCGACCGGAGGTGTCCTGGCCGAGGATGCCGCCACCGTGGCCGAAGCTTATAAAACCGGACGCGGGAGTTTCCGCGTGCGCGCCCGCTATGAAGTCGAGAATTTGGGCCGCGGCCAATTCAACATCATTATTACCGAGATGCCCTATCAGGTGCAGAAGGCGAAGGTGATTGAGCGCATCGCGGAGCTCATGGAGCAGCGCAAGCTGCCGTTCCTGGCCGACGTGCGCGATGAGTCCGCCGAGGACGTGCGTATCGTCCTCGAGCCGAAAAGCCGTTCGGTCGAGCCGGACATGCTGATGGAGCAGATTTTCCGGCAAACCGACCTGGAAGTGCGCTTCGGCCTCAACATGAATGTGCTCTGCGCGGACGGCGTGCCCCGGGTGCAAAGTTTGCGCGAAGTGCTGCAGGCCTATCTCGATCACCGGCGCGTGGTGTTGGAGCGCCGCTCAAAGCACCGCCTGGACAAGATCAAACACCGCCTGGAAGTCCTCGAAGGCTACCTGATCGCCTATCTAAACCTCGATGAGGTGATCAAGATCATCCGCGAAAAGGATGAGCCCAAGCCCGTGCTGATGAAGCGATTCAAGCTCACCGACGTTCAGGCCGAAGCGATCCTGAACATGCGCCTGCGGTCCTTGCGCAAGCTTGAGGAAATGGAAATCAAGCGCGAACACGATGTCCTCTCCAAAGAAATGAAAACGCTGAACGCCTTGCTGCGCGACAAGAAAAAGCAGTGGGCAACGATCGGAGATCAGCTCAAGGAAGCCAAGAAAGCGTTCGGGCAGGGCACCCCGCTGGGCAAACGCCGCACGGAACTCGGCGAGGCGCCAACCGCCGTTGTCGTTCCCATCGAAGCGCTGGTCGAGAAGGAGCCGATCACCGTCGTGCTGTCCAGCAAGGGCTGGATCCGTGCCCTCAAAGGCCACCGCGATGACATCTCCGACCTCAAATTCAAGGAAGGCGACAACTGGGACTTCGCGTTGCAGACAACCACCGTCGATAAGATTCTGTTCTTCGGCTCGGATGGGCGCTTCTACGCGATCCCGGGCGACCGCTTGCCACAGGGCAGGGGATTTGGCGAACCGCTGCGCCTCATGATCGACTTGCCCAACGACGCCCACGTCGTCGAGATGAAAATCTGGGAGAAGGACGGCCGGCTTCTGGTCGCATCCAGCACCGGGCGCGGCTTCATCGTTCCGGAAGAGCAGGTCTTTGCGCAGACCAAGAACGGAAAACAGGTGCTCAATCTCGCCAAGGGCGAAACGGCTCGCGCCTGTTATCCGATGGAAGCTGACGACGATCACGCCGCCGTTGTCGGCCAGAACCGCAAGCTGATCATTTTCCCGCTTGAGGAAATTCCCGAGATGAACCGGGGCCGCGGGGTGATTCTGCAAAAATACAAGGACGGTGGCCTGTCGGACGTCAAATCGTTCGTTCTCGCCGAAGGTCTGACCTGGCAGACCGGTGACCGGCAACGCACCGAGGAAGACTTGCGTGCTTGGATGGGCAAGCGCGCCCAGGCCGGCCGCATTGCCCCGCGCGGCTTCTCCACCACCAACACGTTCAGATGAGGGCGATTTTCCGCTGAATCGCGCCATGGCCATAGGACCGGCCAAGGGTGTATACTTTGCCCCTTAGTTCCAATCGCCGGCCGCCGCCCAGTAGAGCGTAGCCAGATATGTTTGGACGTCGGGACCGGCCCTAGCGAGCGGGAGGAACCGACATGCCGACTGACACCCTTACGCAATCACCCCAATCTGTCCCATTGGTGCTGACGGGGGACAATCCAAGGCTCTGAAATCAAACGCGTTTTCGGGCAAAAGATCACTTACCCGCCGCGTGCATGGGCTCGTTCCTCGCGTTTTCTGAGACACTAAAAAGCTTGGCAGACGCGCCGGTCAGAGCGCGGACCGGTGAACCGGTCAAACCGTAGTCCGGTGAACCGGTCAAACCGTATTCGGGTACGCGTCCTCAATCGGACCCCAGCCTTGCGGACCGAGGGCTTCGAGCGGACGGAAGCGGACCTTGTAAGCCATCTTCGGGCTCTCTTCGATCCAGTAGCCAAGATAGACATACGGCAGATTCTGCGCGCGGGCATACTCGATCAGCCAGAGGATGACGAAGTTGCCGAGACCATCTCCGGTGTAGTCGGACGAGAAGAAGCTGTAGACCGCGGACAGGCCATCGTCGGTCTGATCCGTCAGGCAGACGGCGACAAGATCGCTCGAAGGATTGCGGAACTCGATCAGGTAGGTGTCGATCGGGCTGTCCTCGACCATGGCGCTGTACTCGTAAAAGCCCATGTTGGCCATGTCGCTCGCCGAGTGGCGGGAGCGCTGATACTCGTTGAACAGCTCGAACTGTTCCGCCGTCGCGCGGGCGGGTACGACATGCGCCGTGATATCCCTGTTGCGTTTCCAGGTCCGCGTCAGCGAACGCTTCATCTCGAACTGCTCGACGTTGACCCGCACCGGCACGCAGGCTTTGCAGCCGGGACAGGCCGGCGCATACGCGATCGAATGACTGCGGCGGAATCCGCCTTTGGCCAGCACTTCATGCAGGCTTTCCGACTGCGGGCCGGTCAGCTCGGTGACGATTTTCCGTTCGAGGCGGTCAGATAGATACGGGCAGGGCAGGGGCGCCGTGGTGAAGAAAAACTGCGGACGTTTAAGGGCGGTTTGTTCCATAGACGCCTAGAAGCCGGAGCAACGATCTCCACAATGCATAGCTGCTCAGGAGTTAGCAAGGGGTGAAGACGCCGTAACCCGCAGAAAATATGGGGTCAGGCCCCTGTGCTAGCGCGGGGTCGGCGCTTCCAGGAAGTCGGGAAGGCGGTTGATCGCGTCCGCCGTGCTTTCGTCGCTGCGCAGCAGGACGATGCTGATGCCGCGGTTCTGCGGCGCGCGCGGGTCATCTTCAAGCAGCGGCTCGTTCGACGCCTGACCGGTGACCTTCGCCACCCTGGCTTCCGTGACGCCGAAGTCTTGCAGCGTCCGCCGGGTTGCCAGCGCCCTGTCGGCGCTCAATTCCCAGTTCGTGTAGCCCGCTCGCGTCGTTGAACGGCGTCGCATCGGTGTGACCGGAAATGCTGATCTCGTTCGGCAGCCGCGACACAACGCGGGCGACAAGTCCGATGATCCTGCGTGTGTAACCGTACATCGCAGCGCTACCCGACGGGAAAAGGGGCAAGCCGTCCTGATCGACGATCTGAATCCGCAGCCCTTCGGGAGTGTTGTCGATCATCAGGCTGTCTGAGAGCTGATCGAGCTCCGGAATACCTTGGATCAGTTGTTCAAGTTCATCAGCGGCCTGCTCGAACTGGGCCTGTTCCCGCGCGCGCAAGGCTTCGTCGATGTCTTCCTCAGTCGGATCGCGCGACGGTCCCTCGTTGGGATCGGTGAGATCCTCGCCGCCCTGACCGATTGTCGGCGGAGGAAGAGCGACCACCGATACCGCTCCGGTTTGGGATTGCATCGCGCCTTCGCCGATGGCTTGGCCACCAAGCATGCCGCCGGCGCCGTGACTATGCCGGAAGGGTGCGCGGCCGCGCGCGGAGCGGAACCCGCCCCGGTTGACCGTATGGTCCGCGCCGTCGGTTTCGATTTCTAGAGTGGTCAGGCCTGACAGTATCGGAACAAACCCGAAAACAGGATGCGAAAACCGAGCGCGGTGAAAATCTCCCCAGCGCCACTCGGAGAGATCTTTGGCTGCTGTTTCGTCCCGCTGTGAGAGCCATCCCAGGCTTCGCTCAAAAGCGGTGCTCACGACATCGGAGCAGGCGTCCAGAGTGCCGCCGCACCAGGACGGGTCGTCAGTGAGCGCCGTGCGGATCAGGATGGGATGATCACCGAAGAAAGAAGTGAAGGCTGTCCCGAGATCGTCGGCGAGAAGCTCCTCTTTGACGAAATCCATCCAGGTCAGGAACAGGAGCGGTTCCGGTCGGGCGCGGTCCATGGTGCCGTCCCAGGCGGCGACTAGTGCCAGAGCGCGCTTCGCCGTGTCAATGCGCGGCTCAACAACGTTTATCAGGAAGGGCAGGAGATCGCGCGCCATCTCCGAGCGGCTGTCGATCTGGATGCCGAGCATGTCCTGCCAGGTTGCCGCTCCGGGCGCGATTTCCTGAAGCAAATCCAGAATCCGCTGGGCGCGATACCCTTCGGGGAAGGTTGCCGCGATGAGGTGAGGATAGTCCGGCGGGACCGGCCGGTTGTTGGCATTGACCAGACGCCCGCCCTCAGGATTGAGGCTGTGAGGCAGATCGTCATATGACACCCAGCCCTGCCAGTCGTAGTCGCCCGACCAGCCGGGTACGGGCACGGTTCCGTCACCGGCTTTGCGGATCGGCACCAGTGCCGGCGACGAAAACCCGATGCCGCCGGACGTGTCGGCATACATAAAGTTCTGTTGCGGACCTTCGAACCCCGCCAGTGCGGCTTTGATCTCCGCGACCGTACGGCTTTGGCCGATCGCATAGACCGCATTGGCGGTGCCGTCGTCGTCGCGCAGCATGGTCGCGGACAACGCGAGCACAATGTCCGGGCTGGTGGCGGATGAAAACGCGTCGAGGTCGCTGACCACCGGGCCGTGCCGGGTCGTCCGGACCGTCAGCGCTTCCGGCTCGCCGAAGCGGATGTCCAAAACCTCCTCGCGGATGGCGAAGGCTTGCGGACCATCGGGAGTGTCGTAGCGCCCGTCCGCGGTCACCCGTTCGATGAACAGGTCCTGCAGATCCGCATGGGTTGTCGTCATTCCCCACGCCGCATGGCCGTTGTGCCCGATGATCGTGAAGGGCACGCCGGGTGCTGTCGCGCCGGCGAGCTGGCCTCCCGGCCATTCCAGTCTGGCCAGATACCAGAGGACCGGAGCCTGAAATCCGAGGTGCGGATCGCTGGCCAGCAGCGGTTGACCTGACGCGGTGTGCTGGCCGTCGATGACCCAGACGTTCGAGGCCAGCGTCGGCGGCGCATGCGCATCGATCTGTGCAAGCAAGGTTTGCGCCAGGCCCAGCGGCACTTCAGATGGACCGGCGGCCAGCGTTGTCGGAGAGCTCGGGTCAAGGTCCGGCCATAACGCGGTGACACGCTCCGCCGGCAGATCTTTCAGCAAGCGGCTGCGCAGCAGCTCGTCCCGCCAGTTACCGGCGAGGGACAGGCTCATCAACTTTTTTGCCACACCATGGTGTCGGCAGGACGCCAGGGGTCAGGCGTATAGGCGAGAAGTTGAAATTCCGGCGGCAAGGGCCGTGATCGCGTGTCCAGGAACGCGTTGATGCCGGCGCTGTAACTGTCAATGGCCGCGCGGGCATTCGGTTCGAGCATATTCACATTCGCTTCGGCATGACGGTAAAGGCCGAGCGTGCGCATGAAGCGGTCGGAACCAAGCGCCGATGCGCCGAGCACCTCCGCCAGGCGTCCGGCGCCGAGACGGCGCATGAGCTCCATCTGGAACAACCGGTACTGGGCGTGAACGTAGCCAAGGGCAAAGAAGGCGTCGGACTCGCTGGCGGCGCGGATATCGGGCACCCCGCGGGCATCGCGCCGGATTTCGATATCTGCGGACGGCCCCGGCAGTACCGCGGCGCCGGAGGTTTGCGGCAGGGACGTCCAAATCAGTAAGGCGGCAGCCATGGCAATAAGCGCGACCACCGCGGCAAACCCAAAGCCGATACGTCTAAGCCAGATCATGGAATCCATTGCGCGGTTGTACGGGACGCGTATCTTTTACCTGATTTCTCGGCCGCCGGCTTATGACGGTCGCGTGAAGGCGTAAGCGAGAGTGTACTTTAAGATGGCGCGAAACCCGCAGGACGAGGTGGATCTGCGCGAGGTGCTGTTCGAGATGCATCGGGTCGGCAACTCCGTCAGAGTTGCCGCCATCGATCCGATCACGAATACGGAAGTGATCGTTATCGGCGCGCCGTACATGAGCATGTATTCCCTGAAGATCAATGCGATGCGTAAACTGAAGTACGTCATCGCCAAGAAAAGGGCAGAAAACCGTTGCTGATTGCCGGCCATAACGTTACCGCCAAAGGGCTTGTGGTCCATTGGCAAGGCGACTCCAGATGTGGTACGCAACACCATATATTGGGACGCAAGGAGCCTGCGGCAGACGCAGGCGATTCCGACATGACGAATGACCTTCTCGTACAGCCGGGAGACACTGTGGCGATCGCCAGCGATCATGCCGGCTACGAGTTGAAAACCGTGCTCAAACAAGAGCTTGAGGGCCTAGGATATGTGGTTGCCGATCTCGGCACCAACTCCGATACCTCCGTCGACTACCCTGATTTTGGACGCGGGCTCGCAGAAGTGGTCGCCGGGGGAAAGGCCAAGGCCGGCGTGCTCGTGTGCGGGACAGGGATCGGCATCTCGATTGCTGCCAATCGCATCCCGACGGTCCGCGCAGCTCTGGTGCACAACGAATTGACCGCCGAAATGGGGCGGGCTCACAACAATGCCAATGTGATGGCGGTCGGCGCCAGAGTCACCGATGAAGCGACTGCCAGGGCCTGCCTCAAGACGTTTTTCGCAACGCCGTTCGAAGGTGGGCGCCATACCCGCCGCGTCGAAAAGCTCGGCGCTGCGTAAGCCACACGAAAAGGATCGATCAGACATGAACTACGTCGTTCAGCCCTCATTCTTCGGGACCTCCTTATCAGAGAGCGACCCCGATGTGATGAGCGCGATCAGCGAAGAACTCGCCCGTCAGCAGAACCAGATCGAACTGATCGCCTCCGAAAATATTGTCTCTAAGGCGGTGCTTGAAGCGGTCGGGACAGCACTGACCAATAAGTACGCCGAAGGTTATCCGGGCAAACGCTACTACGGCGGCTGCGAAGCCGTGGACATCGCCGAAAATCTCGCGATCGACCGCGCCAAGAAGCTGTTCAACTGTGTGTACGCCAACGTCCAACCCCATGCCGGCGCTCAAGCCAATGAGGCTGTCTATCTGGCCCTGATCAAGCCGGGCGACACGATCATGGGCATGTCGCTGGATGCCGGCGGTCACCTGACCCACGGTGCGCCCCCGAACATCTCCGGCAAGTGGTTCAACGCGGTGCAGTACGGCGTGCGACGGCAGGACAATCTGATCGATTTCGATCAGGTCGAAAGCTTGGCCAAAGAGCATAAACCGAAGCTCATCGTGGCCGGAGGCTCGGCCTATCCGCGCGTCATCGATTTCAAGAAGTTCCGTGAGATCGCCGACAGCGTCGGGGCGTATCTCATGGTCGACATGGCCCACTTCGCCGGGCTGGTCGCGGCGGGCGTGCATCCAAGCCCGCTGCCGATCGCCGATGTGGTGACGACGACAACCCACAAAACCCTGCGCGGGCCGCGCGGCGGCATGATCCTCTCAAATAACGAGGATTTCGTGAAGAAGCTGAACTCGGCGATTTTCCCTGGCCTCCAAGGCGGGCCGCTGATGCACGTCATCGCCGGCAAGGCCGTAGCCTTCGGCGAAGCACTCAAACCGGAGTTCAAGACGTACGCCAGTCAGGTCGTCGAAAACGCCCAGGCGTTGGCGGAAACACTGGTTAAAGGCGGCGTCGATATCGTCACCGGCGGCACCGACACGCACCTCATGCTGGTCGATCTCCGGCCAAAGGGTCTAAAGGGCAACGCGGTTGAGAAAGCGCTCGAACGCGCCGGGATGACCTGTAACAAGAATGGAATTCCGTTCGATCCCGAAAAACCGATGGTGACGTCAGGCGTGCGCCTCGGGACGCCGGCCGGAACAACGCGGGGCTTCGGCGCCGACGAGTTCCGTCATGTCGGTGAAATGATTATACAAGTACTCGACGCTATGGCCGCGGATCCTGACGAAACCGCTGCGGTGGAAGCCAGTGTGCGCGAACGCGCCGAAGCACTGTGCAAAAAATATCCGATTTATTCGTGACGGGCTCAGGGGAGGGGAACCATGCGCTGTCCGTATTGCGGGGGGCTTGACACCCAGGTCAAGGACTCACGTCCGACCGAAGACAACGCGGCGATCCGGCGGCGGCGCTTTTGCCCGGCCTGTGCCGCTCGCTTCACGACCTTCGAACGGGTTCAGTTGCGCGATCTCATCGTTACCAAGAAGGGTGGCCAGCGTGTGCCCTTTGATCGCGATAAGCTTGCCCGCTCTCTGTTCATCGCCTGCCGAAAGCGGCCGGTAGAGGAGGACCGTATAGAGCGCGTCGTCAACGGCATCCAGCGCCGTCTGGAAAGCATGGGCGAGACCGAAATTCCGTCCGAAGCGATAGGTGAGATGGTCATGGAGGCACTCGAAGGGCTCGACAAAGTGGCCTACATCCGCTTCGCATCTGTTTACAAAAACTTCAGAGAAATCAAAGACTTCGAAAGTCTAATTGATAATATATCTGAAGACAGTTCCAGCGACGACTGAGCCGTAGGGCCGGCGGAAAACCATGACAGCGTCGGCCGCTAGCGATCACGCCTTCATGGGTACGGCGCTTGCCTTGGCGCAGCGCGGTTTGGGCAATTCGGCGCCCAACCCCGCGGTCGGCTGCATCGTGGTGAAAGACGGTGCGATCGTCGGACGCGGCTGGACTCAGCCCGGTGGGCGGCCTCACGCGGAAACTGAAGCGCTGAAGCGGGCGGGCGCGGCAGCCAAGAACGCAACCGCCTACGTCACGCTTGAACCCTGCTGTCACACCGGGCAAACCCCACCTTGCACCGACGCCTTAATCAATGCCGGCGTTGCGCGCGTTGTCATCGCTGTTTCAGATCCTGACGACCGCGTCGACGGCGGCGGGGTCGCCGCATTGGAAGACGCGGGATTGGACGTGGTCACCGGCGTGCGCGAGGCGGAAGCTCTTGAAGTCAACGCCGGTTTTTTCAAACGCACGCGGACTGGGTTGCCGTTCATCGCGTTGAAAAGCGCGAGCAGCTTGGATGGCCGCATCGCGCTTGCCAACGGCTCCAGTCAATGGATCACCGGAACGGTTGCACGGCGCTACGGCCACTTACTGCGGGCGTCCTATGACGCAATCGTCGTCGGCTCCGGAACGGTTCTTGCCGATAACCCGCAACTCACCTGCCGGTTGCCGGGATTTCAAGGGCCGCATCCGGTGCGCGTCGTGCTCGACCGGCGCCTGCGGATCAAACCTGATGCCGCCGTGGCGGCCTCAGCCCGCGAAGTTCCCACCTGGGTCGTGACCAGCGCCACAGCGGACAAATCGAAAAGCACGGAACTGGAAAACACCGGCGTCCGTATTCTTACTGCCGCGGACCCAAGCGATCACGCATTCGCCCGCGCGGCGGCCTCGCTGTTGGCTGAGCAGGGCCTGAATCGCGTGTTGATCGAAGGCGGAGGCCAAATCGCGGCGTCATTTCTGCACGACGGCTTGATCGACCGGGTCTACGCGGTGCGCTCTGGCAGCATTCTTGGCGCTGACGGACGCGCCGCCATGGCAGACCTAAACCTGAAATCTCTTGATGAGGCGCCGGTGTTCATCCGGTCCGATCAGCGGCGGCTTGGCGACGACCTCCTTGAAATTCTCGACCAAAGCCCCACTGTTTAGTCATGTTTACCGGTCTCATCACCGATCTCGGCGAGATTAAAGACGTTGCGACGGGCGACGGCGGCACGCGCTTCGTTATCGGAACCGCGTATGACACCTCTACGCTCGAGATGGGGGCATCCATAGCCTGCAATGGATGCTGTCTGACGGCCCTCGATCTCAAGCCAGGCAGTTTCGCTGTCGACGTTTCACATGAAACGCTGAACCGTACGACGCTGCGCCATTGGCAGTCGGGACGCCGGATAAATCTTGAGCGCTCTTTGAAACTGGGCGACGAACTCGGCGGGCATTTGGTCTCGGGCCATGTCGACTGTGTTGCGGAAGTGATTGACGTCCGGCGCGACGGTGACTCCGTGCGTTACACCTTCAAGGTGCCTTCGGCGTTCGCGCACTTCATTGCGGAAAAGGGGTCTGTCGCCGTTGATGGCGTCTCACTAACGGTCAATGAAGTCGGCGAGGACTCCTTCGGGGTCAATATTATCCCCCATACTCAACAGGTTACGACGCTCGGGGCACTGCGTGCCGGTGATGCGGTAAACATAGAAATCGACATGCTTGCGCGCTATGTTGCGCGCCTTCTCAACCGCTCCTGAGCCGTCCGTGTCCGATACCGATTACCTGTCCTCGATAGAGGAAATCCTCGAAGACGCCCGCAATGGGCGCATGTTTATCCTGGTCGACGACGAAGACCGGGAGAACGAGGGGGATCTGATTGTCCCGGCGCAGATGGCGACACCGGACGCGGTCAATTTCATGGCCAAGCATGGCCGCGGCCTGATTTGCCTGGCACTGACGCAAGATCGCTGCCGCGAACTCAACTTGCCGCTGATGGAAGCGCACAATCAGTCGCGTTTGGCGACGGCGTTTACCGTCAGCATCGAAGCGCGCGATGGCGTGACAACGGGCATTTCGGCCTCGGACAGAGCGCATACGATTTCGGTCGCGATCGACCCGTCAAAAGGCAAGAGCGACCTCGCCACGCCGGGCCATGTGTTTCCGCTGATGGCGCGTAACGGAGGGGTGCTGGTGCGAGCGGGGCATACGGAAGCCGCTGTAGACATCTGCCGAATGTCCGGACTGACCGCCGCCGGCGTGATCTGCGAGATCATGAACGACAATGGGGAAATGGCGCGCCTGCCGGATTTGATTCCGTTTGCGCAAAAACATGGCTTGAAAATTGCCACCATCGCCGAACTCATCGCCTATCGCCGACGGACCGAGAAATACATCGAGATGACAGCGGAGCGGCCGTTCAATTCCAAGTTCGGCCGCGGCTGGACGCTGCGGATATACAAGAACGTCCTCTCGGACGTTGAACACCTAGCTCTCGTCAAGGGCGAGCTTGACGGTTCGAAAGCCCCAATGGTGCGCATGCACCAAGTCAACGTGTTGAGCGATATGTTCTGGGATGCGGACAGCCCGAAAACCGGTGAGCTTCACCGGGCGATGGCGATGGTCTCCGACCACGGACATGGCGCGGTTGTGGTTTTGCGCGAGATGGGGACACCGCAGATCAGCGAACGCATTAAAGCCCAGATCAGCGGCGACGACCCGCCCGCACGCCTGATCGACTATGGCGTCGGCGCCCAGATTTTGGTCGATCTCGGTATTCATAATATGATTCTGCTCAGTAACACACCGCGCACCATCATCGGGCTTGATGGTTACGGTCTAAAAGTCGTTGAACAGCGTCCAATTCCGGTTGAGGACTAAGTGTCACCATGACAGCTACGCCAAACATCGTCGTGATCGAAGCCCGTTTCTACGAGGACATCTCCGACCAGTTGGCGGCAGGAGCGATCGCCGCTATCGAAGCAGCCGGCGGGAGCATCTACCGCATCACCGTACCGGGCATTCTGGAGATACCGGCGGCGTTGCAGTTTGCCATTGAAGGACAGGGCAATCCCGACAACGGTCAGATGTTCGACGGCGCTGTCGTGCTCGGATGTGCGATCAAGGGCGAAACCGATCACTATGAGCATGTCTGCGGTGAATCCATGAGGGGTACGCAGGACGTCGCACTGGCGCACGCGTTTCCTGTCGGCAACGGCATTTTGACGTGTCCGACGCGAGCTCTGGCGGAAGAACGGGCAGACCCCGCCCGGCGCAATTTTGGCGGCCGCGCGGCAGAAGCATGTATACGCCTCATTGAAATTCGGCTCGCGCTTGGAGTTGAAGGGTGACTCAACCTTCCAGCCAGACCTTAAGTGCATCACGCCTTGCGGCTGTTCAGGCGCTGTATTTGGTCGCGACCACAGACGCCGACTACACCAAAGTCGTGCGTGATTTTCTCATGGGCCGCCTCGGCGGATTAGCGATTGAGGAAGACCCCGATACCGAGGACGAGACCCAAGTGCTGCTTGCAGAGATAGATCACGGCACATTTTCCCGGCTTGTGGCGGAAGCCGTCGCGCAGCAAGAAGACATTGATGCCATGATCGACGCCAACCTGAGTGCCGAATGGCCGGCAGACCGGTTGGAGACGATTCTCCGGGCCATTCTGCGCGCGGCAATCGCGGAACTGATGGGCGCGTTAGATACACCCGTCCGTGTCACGATTTCTGAATACGTCGATATCGCGCATGCTTTTTACAGCGGACCGGAACCCAAACTCGTAAATGCAGTTCTCGACAAGATCGCCCATGCGCTCCGCGGCCGGGAACTGGCCGCCTCTTGATCGAGTAACCGGGGACATTTGTCATGACCGGTATCTCGGAATTCGATGTCATCGCGAAATATCTGAAGCCTTTGGCGGCTTCCGCACCCGGTGCTTTTGCGCTCAGCGACGATGCCGCCGTATTACCTGATCTTCCGTCGGGCCACGCTTATGTTGTTACAAAAGATGCACTGGCGGCCGGCGTTCATATGCGGTCTGACGAGTCACCGGCGGACATGGCCCGCAAAGCTTTGCGCGTAAATTTGTCCGATCTCGCTGCAATGGGGGCGCGGCCGATCGGACTTTTCATGGCGCTGTGTTTGGGTGCAGATACCGACGAGTCTTTTGTTCAAGCCTTTTGCACGGGACTAGGCGCCGATCTCAAGACCTTCGATGTCGCGCTGATGGGCGGCGATATTATCCGGCAGCCTGGTCCGTTCATTGTTTCCATAACGGCGTTCGGTCATGCGCCGCGTGACCGCATGCTCCGGCGATCGGGTGCGCAAATTGGGGATACATTGTGGATCACCGGCACCATCGGTGACGCTGCGCTGGGGTTGAGAGCGGCGACAGGGCAGCTATCCGGTTTGAAGACGGCTGATCAGGAATATCTGGTCGACCGGTACTGTATTCCGCAGCCGCGCACCAAACTGGGTGTCCGTCTGATCGGTCTCGCGCATGCGTGTATCGACGTGTCGGACGGTCTCGTGGCCGACGTAGGGCACATCTGTGCAGGGTCCGCGCTCGGATGCGTAATCCAATCGGAAAAGGTACCGGTATCGCCAGCCGTGCGAGCGGTGTTGGCACAGAACAGCGACGTGCTTGTCGATATCCTAACCGGCGGCGACGATTATGAGCTCGCGTTTGCGGCTCCAGAGCGTGCAGCCGAACAGATCAGACACTTGGCGGCCGCAGCAAGCATCCAGATCTCATCCATCGGCACTTTTGTTTCCGGTCACGACGTTGAGGTGCGTGATCGAAACGGCGACAGAATCCCTATCCCGAGCGGCGGATATCGGCATGTTTGAAACCGACCGGTTTACGTCCCGGATTTTTCAAGGCAGGCTCACGTCATGAAACGCGTTTTCCTCATTGTCATCATTATGCTCGTTATCGCCGGCGGCGGTATCTTTGGGCTCATTTACTTCGAAATGATTCCCAATCCGTTTGCCGAAACCGACAGCGAAGAAGAGGTGGCGGGTCCACCTACCGCGGCACCCGGTTTCGAGCCTCCGGAGAGAGCACCTGTTATCATTCCGCTCGAGGATATTATCGTTCCCGTCATACTTGACGGGCGTGTCACCAAACGGGTCTACATCACCGCGCGCATCCACATCGTGCAGGGTAACTTTGCCCTGATCCAGAACGGAATGCCGCGGTTTGAAAACGCCATTAATCAACGTCTCTTGTCCTACCTTCAGGAGCACTTCTCGAAGAATCGCCTGATCGACCCACGCGGCATCAAACGGGAAATGCAGATGGCGGCGCAAACGGTCTACGGCGACCGCGTCAAAGACGTGCTGCTGTTAACGGTTTTTGAGCAGTAATCCCAAGACGACATGGCCGCTACCGCGGTTCTCCGCCACTTTCGGCAGTCTGTAATGTTGCACCGCGACGTCCATTCTGGCACCCTCCGCGCGCTTTACGTGGGCGGACCGCGGGAAAGGCAGTGGGGATTACTCCTATCTATCTGATCTGAAAGAACTTTTCGGGTCTTGGGGCCGGCGTCCGCCGGCCTGGTTTACGAATCGAATGGAATGAGCATGAGCACTCTCGAACTAATCGTCCTGGGCAGCGGCGTTGTCGCCATCCTGTACGGCATCTTCACCACACGCAGCCTGCTGGCTGTCGGAACCGGTACGGACCGGATGGTCGAAATCGCAGGCGCGATCCAGGAAGGCGCAAGCGCCTATCTCAATCGCCAATACACCACCATCGCCATGGTTGGCGTTGTTGTAACCATCATCCTCGCCGTCACGCTCGGCATACTCTCGGCGGTCGGGTTTGTCCTCGGCGCCGTATGCTCCGGCATCGCCGGCTACGTCGGGATGAACGTCTCGGTCCGCGCCAATGTGCGCACGGCGGAAGCGGCGCGGAGCAGCGGCATGTCCGCAGCCCACGCTGTTGCGTTCAAGTCGGGCGGTGTCACCGGCATGCTGGTGGTCGGGCTCGGTCTGCTCGCAGTCGGCGGCTACTACTTTGCTCTGCTCGGCATGGATACCGACGAGCGTGAGCTGATCGAAGCACTGGTCGCGCTCTCATTCGGCGCCTCCCTGATTTCCATTTTTGCCCGTCTCGGCGGCGGCATTTTCACCAAAGGCGCTGACGTCGGCGCTGATTTGGTGGGTAAGGTCGAAGCCGGAATTCCGGAAGACGATCCCCGTAACCCGGCCGTGATCGCCGACAACGTTGGTGACAACGTTGGTGACTGCGCCGGCATGGCCGCGGACCTGTTCGAAACTTATGCGGTGACTGTTGTCGCAACGATGCTGCTCGGCACCATTTTCTTCAACGGTGCCGCGCAGGATACGGCGATGCTTTATCCGCTGGTTATCGGCGGCGTCTGCATCCTCGGTTCAATTGTCGGTACGTTTTTCGCGGGCGTGAAGGACGGCGGCAAGGTAATGAGCGCGCTGTACCGCGGCTTCATCGTTTGCGCCGTTGTCTCTGCCGTTCTGATCGTCGTCGTAACTAATATGATGTTCGGCAGCGCGATCGAAATGAACGATGGCCGGATGATTACCGGTGGGCAGATGATCACCTGCGCGGTGGTCGGTCTTGCGGTTACGGGTCTCATCATTTGGATCACGGAATACTACACCGGCACCAACTATCGTCCGGTGAAGAGCGTTGCCGAGGCATCGACCACCGGCCACGGCACCAACGTGATTCAGGGTCTGGCCATCTCCATGGAATCGACGGCGCTGCCGGTGCTGTTGATCTCCGCAGCGATCATCGTTGCCTTCCTGCAGGCCGGTCTGTTCGGTATCGCCATTGCGGCGACCACCATGTTGGCTCTGGCCGGTATGGTCGTCGCGCTCGACGCGTATGGTCCGGTCACCGACAATGCCGGCGGTATCGCCGAAATGGCGGAATTGCCGGACGAAGTGCGCAACATAACCGATACGCTTGATGCGGTTGGCAACACAACCAAGGCCGTGACCAAGGGCTATGCCATCGGCTCCGCCGGTCTGGCTGCACTGGTCCTGTTCGCCGCATATACGTCCGACCTTGAGTTCTACTTCCCCGAACTCGCCGGCATCGCGTTCTCCCTTAAGGATCCGTATGTCGTGATCGGCCTGTTTATCGGCGGCATGTTGCCGTACCTGTTTGGGTCGATGGGCATGCAAGCGGTCGGCCGGGCAGGGGGCGCGGTCGTGATCGAGGTGCGCCGTCAATTCAAGGAAAAGCCTGGCATCATGCAGGGCACAGAAAAACCGGAATACGGCGTGCTCGTCGACATGCTGACCAAAGCGGCCATCAAAGAAATGGTTGTGCCGTCGATGTTGCCGGTTCTCGCACCGGTAGCGCTGTACTTCGTCGTTGCTCTGACCGCCGGTCAGGCCCAGGGCTTCATCGCCCTTGGCGCGATGTTGCTCGGCACTATCGTCACCGGTCTGTTCGTCGCCATCTCGATGACATCGGGTGGCGGTGCGTGGGACAACGCCAAGAAGTACATTGAAGACGGCAACCACGGCGGCAAGGGCTCCGAAGCCCACAAGGCTGCGGTCACCGGCGACACCGTCGGCGATCCGTATAAGGATACAGCCGGTCCGGCCATCAACCCGATGATCAAGATCGCCAACATCGTTGCGATCCTGCTGCTGGCTATATTGGCAGCCTGATCGGCTTTGGTCTCACGGACACACAAAAAACCCCGGTGGAAACACCGGGGTTTTTTTCTGTGTACGACCCGAGAGAACTAGGGGCCTGCTTCCGGGGCGCCGCGGTCGAAACGTCCGAGATTCCCGATCAGTTGCTCGATCAGACTGTAGTCCCGGCCCATGGTCGGAGTTTCCCGCTGGACGACCTGAATGTCTTCTGCGTCATCAAGGCCATAGGTTTTGACCTCCTGGAGAATGCCACGCTCGTCGAAAGACAGCGCGTAGATATCCCGTTCAACTTCCTCGACCGAGTAAAACGCGAACTGAGTCGTTACCGCGCTGATGTAGTACCAGGTTTCCTGCTCGAACATTGATGTATGCGACGGAGTGCCCATAATCAACTCAACGTCCTGGCGGGTTTGCTGACCAGGCTGAAGCTGGGCGAGCGCATCGTCTGTGGGCAGGTTGCCGCGTGCGTTTATATCCTTGGCACAGCCGCCGAGCGCCAGCGCGGAAATACATAACCCACAAGCGATGGTATTCTTTAAATGGGATAGGAATGGTGAATTGGCAATCATGTCGGCCTTATATCAGATCGGTTTTCACCATGGTAGACGCCAAAATGTGGCAGGGCTGGGACCATGTTCAAAGGCGGCGTCAAGCCGTTGACTTCCGCTCCTGCGTACGTCACATAGAGCGCCGTTTAACCTCAATCTCTGGCCGCGCCGAGACACTTTATGGGGCTTTTCGACTCTTTCCGGGCCAACCACCGCCGCAATGACGCCGCCGGGCTGCTTTACGCTGCGGCGGTAGAGCAGGCGCGCCATCCAAAATTCTTCACCGATTGGGGTGTCCCGGATACGGTCGACGGGCGCTTCGACATGATCATACTCCATACCATGCTATTGATACGCCGTGCGCGAGGCAATGGAAAGGTGGCGGCCGAGGTCTGCCAGGCTTTGTTGAATCTGCTGTTCGCCGACATGGACCGTAATCTGCGCGAAATGGGCATCGGCGATCTCAGCGTCGGCAAACACGTCAAGAAGATGGCTAAAGCGTTCTATGGCCGTGCTGAGACCTGGGAGACTGGGATGGATTCAGGCGTAGAGCAATTGCGTCAAAACCTAGCCGACACGGTTTACCGCGCGGTCACTCCGGTTGACGACCATCTCGCCGCGCTGGCGGATTACGTCATGGCTCAGGACAGCCATCTTGCAGCCCACGACATTGACGGCTTCCTCACCGGCGCCCCTGACTTCGTCGCACCTTCGCTGACAGAGCCTGCCGCATGACGTTGTCCGCGGCGCCACTGACCCACACAATTCCCGTAACGTCGCTGCCGGCCGATGGCCGGGAAGTCGCGGTGACGGCCACACCCGGCGAATGTGCGGCCATTGCCGAAAACTTTGGGCTCGTCGCGTGCAACAGCCTGAAAGCAGTCATTACGCTCGGTAGAGCCGGCGGGCCGCTTATCGCCGTCCAGGGGCACATCGACGCTGAAGTCGTCCAGGAATGCTGTGTCACGCTTGAGCCCGTCACCAATCAGGTCGATGCGGATTTCGCGCTGACATTCACATTGGATCCGGAGCGGTCCCAAAGCGAAGTGGAGATCGACGTCGACGATGCCGATCCCCCGGAAGCGGTCGAGAACGGCGAAATCGACGTGGGCGCGCTGGCCTGTGAACATCTCGCGCTGAATCTCGATCCTTATCCCCGCAAACCGGGGGCGGCCTTTGCGACTGCGAGCTCCGGGGACGGCGACGATCTCCCTCCGGCCGTGAATAGCCCATTCGCGGTATTTTCTGGGCTAAATAACGGGAAAAACGGCGGGTAATCGCGCCGGATTGCCTTTCCCGAAACCGCCTCTCGGGCCTTGCCCCCGCAGCCGGTTTTCGGTATGTACTCGCCCTTCGTTGGCGGCCCACAGAAAAGAGGGCTAAAAACACCGGAATTCCAGGAATTTTGAACCATGGCCGTACCTAAGAAGAAAGTCTCGAAGTCAAAGAGGGACATGCGCCGCGCCCACGACGCGCTGAGCGCCAGTGCACATCAGGAATGTCCGAATTGCGGCGAACTCAAGCGCCCGCATCATGTCTGCCAAGCCTGCGGCTCGTATAACGACCGCGACGTGGTAGAACCTGCTGAATCTGTCCTATAATCAGGGGCTGCGCCGATTTTCGGCGCATTTTCGTAAGGCTCACGTATCGAAACGGGATTAACCCGTCACCGCTCCTGCGGTCCTGAGTCTGCGGTGCCGGGAGAGGGTTAGGGGCATATCAGTGAGCAGACAGATCACCCTATCGATTGATGCGATGGGCGGCGATGCGGCTCCGCAGATTGTCATGGACGGGATCGCCCAAGCCCGCATCCGCTATCCTCACGTCCGTTATCTGGTCTTCGGCAGGACCGACGCCATACAGCCGTACCTCGACGGCAGTTCCATGCTGCGCGAATGCTGCGAGGTGCGCCAAGCCGACACAGTAATCACCGGAGACCAAAAGGTCTCTCAGGCGATCCGGCAGGGACGCGACTCAAGTATGTGGAAGGCAATAGAGGCTGTGAAATCCGGTGACGCCAGCGGTGTGGTCTCCGCCGGCAACACCGGCGCTCTAATGGCTATGGCGAAACTCAATCTGCGTATGCTTCCTGGGATCGATCGCCCTGCCATTTGTTCGCTGTTTCCCAACCAGATAGGCGAAACGGCGATGCTTGATCTGGGCGCAAATGCCCAATGCGATGTGCGCAATTTGGTCGAGTTTGCGGTCATGGGGGCATGTTTTGTGCGGTCCATGACGGGCTTAGACAAACCACGGGTCGGCCTGCTCAACATCGGGTCGGAAGACCTCAAAGGAACCGATCTGCTGCGTGATGCCGCGGCGATCCTGCGCGAGGCGGACCTGGACCTCGATTTTCATGGTTTCATAGAAGGCGACGACATCACCAAGGGCACTGTTGATGTGGTGGTGACCGACGGGTTTACCGGCAATGTGTCTCTGAAGACGGCGGAAGGGACGGCAAAGCTGTATACCGGGTTTCTCAAGGCTGCGTTCAAGAGCTCGCTGGTGGCCAGGCTCGGCTATTTATTGATTAAACCGGTACTCACCCAGGTGATGACCCGGACAGATCCCCGCCGCTATAACGGCGCCCTTTTTGTCGGCCTCAATGGCGTCGCGGTCAAAAGTCACGGAGGCACGGATGCGCTGGGCTTCGCCAACGCCATTGGTGTTGCGGTGGATATGGTTGACCGGGACCTGAACAAGGCGATCGGCGAGCAGCTTACCCATGTTGATCTGGACTCCATTGAAACGGTGGCGGTGGCTTCTAACGCATGACTGTTCGGTCTGTTGTCCGCGGCGTCGGCTCTTATCTGCCGGCCAAAATCCTGACCAACGAGGATCTGTCCAAGATCGTCGACACGTCGGACGAGTGGATTCAGGAGCGCACCGGAATCAAGCAACGGCATATCGCCGCCGAGGGTGAAACCACGTCCGATCTCGCCATCGCGGCGGCGCGTCAGGCGCTGGAACGTGCCGGTATCGCCGGAACGGACCTGGACCTGATCGTTGTCGCCACAGCGACGCCCGATCACACTTTTCCCGCCACGGCGGCTAAGGTTCAGGCAGCCCTGGGGCGTCCCGGCATACCTGCTTTCGACGTGCAGGCCGTGTGCTCGGGTTTTGTCTATGGCTTAGCGGTGGTTGATAATTTCCTACGCTGCGGCCAGGTCAAAAGCGCCCTTTTCATCGGCGCTGAAACTTTTTCGCGCATTCTCGATTGGGAAGACCGCGCAACCTGTGTGCTGTTCGGCGATGGCGCCGGTGCGGTCGTGCTGACTGCGGAAGAGGGTAATGGAACGTCCGCGGATCGCGGCGTTTTGTCGACGCACCTGCATTCAGATGGCCGGCATCATGATCTTCTCTATGTCGATGGCGGCGCATCAAGCACGCAGACAACCGGGCATGTGCGTATGGAAGGCCGAGAGGTCTTCCGCCACGCCGTCGTCAATCTGGCTGATACCGTAAATGAAGCCATGGCTGCCAACGGCGTCACCATAGATGATATCGATTGGCTGGTGCCGCACCAGGCCAACAAACGCATCCTCGATTCAACGGCGAAGAAGCTCCGCATTCCCGCCGACAAGGTCATTGTCACCGTGGACCGCCACGCCAACACATCCGCCGCCTCGATTCCGCTGGCCTGGGCCGCCGCGGTCGATGACGGGCGCATCCAGCCAGGACAGCTTCTGCTGCTCGAAGCCATGGGCGGCGGGTTCACCTGGGGTTCCGCATTGGTACGCTTCTAAACGCCAGAAAAATGTCCGCTAACGCATTGCAATAAAATAGAAACTCGTATTGACGGCGCGAGCGGAACCGGGCTAACGTTAGCCTTCGTGCGCATCGAAAAACCGAGGCCAAAACAGGGGGACGTGCGACATGACACGCACAATGACCCGCGCGCAATTGAGCGAAGCGATCTACCAGGAAGTCGGTCTTTCTCGGAATGAATCCGCCGAACTTCTGGAGATGGTGCTCGGCGAAATTTCGTCGTCGCTCGTGCGTGGTGACACCGTAAAAATTTCGTCGTTCGGCAGTTTCTCTGTCCGGCAAAAAGGGCAACGCATCGGCCGCAATCCCAAGACGGGCGAAGAAGTGCCTATCTTGCCGCGCAAGGTATTGGTGTTCCGCCCCTCTCAATTGCTGAAAGCTCGTATCCGCGGCGAGAACATCGCCGGCATGATCGATGAAGAAAACGAAGATACGCCAGCGCCATCTGCTCCACCACCTTCGGGATTTCGGCCACCTGAATCGTGAGCGCTAAAGACACATCTTCGTCCAATCGCCAGCAGAAATCAGAAGGCGCCTTCAGGACGATCAGTGAAGTCGCAACAGATCTCGACGTGCCTCAACATGTCTTGCGATTTTGGGAGTCCAAATTCAGTCAAGTGAGGCCGCTCAAGCGCGGCGGCGGGCGGCGCTACTACCGGCCGGAAGACGTCGTTCTGCTCAGGCGCATCCGCACTCTTTTGTACGACGATGGCTTGACCATCAAGGGCGTGCAGAAACTCTTCCGAGATCACGGTGTCAAAGCTGTGGTCGAGCCGAAGGCAATGCCCGTTCCCGGTACTCCGGTGAACCGGGAACAGCAAACAGCATTGGCGGCAGCGCCGGCGGGTCCATCCCCAGAGTTGACCGCGTTGCTGTCCGAACTCAAAGGCCTGCGCACGGAACTGCGCAACGCCCTCCGCGCGTGCTGAAAGCGCTGAATTCTCATACGATCCGCCGTTGTTTTGTCTGGGACGCGTGGGTATAGTCCGCGCCGCCGCTCATCCGCGCTGGATGAGACCGGGCCGGTCGGAGCGTAGCGCAGTCTGGTAGCGCACCACACTGGGGGTGTGGGGGTCGTGGGTTCAAATCCCGCCGCTCCGACCATTTTATTTGATTTCAGTTACTTATCTGTGGTTTCTGATATCGGGTTTGAGGGAGATTGGAGCGTCTATTGCTGCTGGATGGCGTTCCAACTAAACTATTAAGTGTCGTGATTGAACCATCAGGAGCGGGCCTTGCTCGTCCAACCTGACACATCTGGTCTATACAACGTCGGCGCTGTTTTCGTTCCAACGCCGGCGAAGCGTGTGCCTGTTGCGCCGCCGCAAAGCGGCGACCGTGCCCAGGAAGACCGGCGGCAAAACCAATCCGGAAACGAGAGCGCTGGCCAAAACAAAGCCGTGTTCCGATCGATATTGTCGGACGCCACTGCGGCCGGGCTTACCCGCGAACTTGGCAAGCCCTCTGACATTGGGGCGATCTCAGCAACCGACTTTGTCCGGCCGGAAAAGCGTCCCGCTAGCGAACCGATTTCATTATCGAACGAGGATGTCTCTGCGGCGTACTCTTATCTCTCCGGCAAGACACACACATCGGCTTCGTCCGCAAATGAGAGCAAGCCGTTCAGTGCGGAGGCGGATCGCTACGCCGCTGCCAGCGCGGCTTATGTTCAGAACAGTTTTGAAATAACGCCGGCCTTTGCCGCCAAAGGCGAAGTTCTTGAACTTCAGGTCTAAGCCTGAGCCATTCCTTTACTTGCACTCGCTGACAACAGACCGCCCTTCGTCCGTCAATTTACAGACAAGCCAGTCCGGTTTTAGCTGATTAGCGAACCAAGGCTCTGCCCAACCAAGCTCGACACATTTGCGTACGACTTGTGGATTGATCTTTTTGCCGTTCTCATCGAACAGAGGCAACTTGCCGCCGGGCTGAGTAAGCCCGCGGGTCAGCCATTTCCTTTGTGCCGTAGACGGCTGTATGGAGCGAACAACGTTTGCGTCCATGGCGCGTCCCCACTTGCCGTTGGACCTGTGCGTTTTTTGTAACTTTACGAACATGATAGTTAAGAAACTATAGCACGAAGACTTCTAAGGGTGAGTCCTTATGACTGCATGCATGATTTACGCCACCGCCAGCGGGCCCGAAGAGGCGAGAACACTGGCAAAAACGCTTCTATCTGAGCGGCTTATCGCCTGCGCCAACATCATCGATGGGGCCACGTCAATGTACCGGTGGAACGGTCAGGTCGAAATGGATGAGGAGAGTATCCTGGTCCTCAAGACGAGCCGGGCGCGCCGGGATGCCGCGCTGGCGCGGCTGGCGGAACTGCATTCCTACGACACACCCTGCGCCGTCGCCTACGACATGGCGGGAGGTTTACCGCCGTATTTGTCATGGATTGCGGAAGAAACGGCGCCAGCCTAATCGGAGATGGGGAAGGCCTGTACCGTCGCAAGAGCCTGGCAGGCAATCCCTTCGCCGCGGCCGGTAAATCCCAAACCTTCGGTCGTCGTCGCTTTGACGCTGACACGCCCGACGGTCACACCAGCGATTTCTGCGATAGATGCCCGCAGGGCGTCGCGCAACGGCGATATCTTGGGGCGCTCGCAAATCACCGTAATGTCCAGATGCTTGAGCTCGCCGGCCTGCGTCCGCAACCTCGCCATGGCGAACTCCAGGAACATGCGGGATGGCGCGCCTTTGTAGGCCGGATCGCTTGGTGGAAAGTGTAAGCCGATGTCCCCATCGCCAAGGGCGCCTAGAATGGCGTCTGTCGCCGCGTGCAACACCACATCGGCATCGGAATGACCGACCAAAGCCTTATCCATGGGAATCAGGACCCCGCCAAGAGTGATGCCGTCGCCTGATCCAAAACGGTGAACGTCAAAGCCGATTCCCGTACGCGTTTCTCGCATGAGCTCGGCCACGCGGAGCAGGTCTTCCGTACCGGTGATCTTGATGTTGTCGATATCGCCTGCAACGGTCATGACAGGGTGTCCAGACGCTTCCATAACCGCAGCATCGTCGGTGAGGGATTGTCCCGCGGCACGCTCGTGCGCTTCCTTAAGCGCCGCAAACTGAAAACCTTGCGGTGTTTGCGCGCGGACGATGTTCTGCCGTGCCACTGTTTCCGTAATGCGTGACCCGGTATCGATGCGCTTGAGCGTTTCCGACACCGGGATAACGGGAATGACACCGGCGGCAGAGCGTTTTAACGCACCGACCACCCGATCAATGACGCCGGCAGCGACACGAGGACGGGCGCCGTCATGGACCAGAACGAAGTCCGGTGCGCACTCGCTTAAGGCGCTGAGACCGAGGCGCACGGATTCTTGGCGGGTCGCGCCACCGAAAACAGCAGGCAGGACCGGTAACCCCTTGGCCGCATCGGCAAACAGGGCGTGATCGTCGGGATGAATGACCGGTTGCACGGCGAGGATCTCGGGATGAGCCAGCAGTGCCCACAGGGTGTGACGGATAACTGGCTGACCGGCGAGATCTGCATATTGTTTAGGGACGGATCCGCCGAACCGCGACCCGCGCCCGGCGGCAACAACAAGAGCGGCACACGAAGACATGAGGCGGAACTATCCGATCCAGAAGATGACTGTCGCTTGTCCTTATCATGTGGCATCTCAGGCAGCCAGAGTTGCCGAAATACATCAATTACCGTGTTCGAAAATCCGCAGAATTATGCGATTCCGCACTTCGGTGAGGCCAGAAACCTCGGAAACCGCTTGATTTCCCGCGATTTTCAGTCGCAAATGCCCAAGAAATAGGCACCCACCCGCTCGGATCTCCATGACTTTTTCCATCGGCGACATTGCAATCGATACGCCAGTGCTATTGGCGCCGATGTCTGGCGTGAGCGACCAGCCGTTCCGACGGCTTGTCCGCCGATTCGGGGTTGGCCTTGTGTTCTCCGAGATGATCGCCAGCCAACAAATGGTCTGCGCTCATCGTGAGACGCTGCGCATGAGTCAGCCCTGTGACGACGAAGCGCCGCTGGCGGTGCAACTGGCCGGCTGCGAACCATCAGTGATGGCCGAAGCTGCCCGGATCAATCAAGACCGGGGTGCGGCACTGATCGACATCAACATGGGATGTCCGGTGAAGAAGGTGGTGAAGGGCTGGGCCGGTTCCGCTCTCATGCGCGACGAAACCAAAGCCCTGAGGATCATCGAAGCCGTGGTGAAGGCGGTAGATGTTCCGGTCACATTAAAGATGCGTCTTGGCTGGGACGAAAACTCCTTGAATGCGCCATCTCTCGCGGCGAAGGCAGAAGCCGCAGGCATCAGGATGATCACCGTCCACGGCCGTACACGCATGCAAATGTACACAGGCAGCGCAAACTGGACTGCGGTGAAAGCCGTGAAAGAGGCTGTGAGCGTACCGCTCATCGTCAACGGCGACATCATTTGCGAGGATACTGCCGCGCAAGCGCTCGAAGCATCCGGAGCGGTCGGCGTAATGGTTGGACGCGGATGTTACGGCAGGCCTTGGTTTCCGGATAAGATCGCGCACTACATCGCGACGGGAAACCGCAAGGCAGATCCTAGCGTTGACGCGCGCCGGGACATCCTGCTCAACCACTACGATGAAATCTTAAGTCACTACGGCACCGGCAAGGGCATTCGCGTCGCCCGGAAACATATCGCATGGTCTGTCTACGGATTGCGTAATGCCAACGCCGTGCGAGCGGCGATAAATACGGAAGATGATCCAGACCGCGTGCGGACCTTGATCAAGGACCTCTTTCGCGAACATCATCTCTGTCCGCCGCTTGCTGAGGCGGCCTGATGGCGGAAGTGTCTTCCATCGTCGACCTGCCAATTCAGATCAAAGCTGAGGAAATTCTCTCTGCTTTGGGCTCGGCAACCTTTGTCGTGGATCACGAACACACCCTTCGATATGTCAATGCAGCCGCGGAGCAATTGTTTCAAAGCAGCGCAATGAGTTTGATCGGGCAGCACGTGGACGATGTCCTGCCTGCGGATGGTCCGGTAACCGCGGTTATCGACCAGGTTTTCCGCGACGAGGCTCCGGTCACCGAATACGGTGTAACACTGGATACGCCGCGCACGGGTTTGCGCATCATGTCCGTCTATGCGGCGCCGCTTGCGGAAAGGCCAGATGCCGTCGTTGTTTCTATGCAGGAACAAACGCGTGCGATCAAAATCGGCCAACAGCTCGAAAACCGGAACTCAGTGCGTTCGGTTACGGCGATGGCGTCTCTGCTCGCCCATGAGGTGAAGAATCCACTGTCTGGAATTCGCGGTGCTGCGCAGCTTCTGGAACAAAATGCAGACGGAGAGGACGTCGCCCTAACGCGCCTTATTTGCAACGAAGCGGACCGCATCGTTGCGCTTGTCGACCGCATGGAGGTGTTTTCCGACGACCGGCCGCTCGAGCGCGAAGGGGTCAATATTCACCACGTTCTTGAACACGTACGGCGGCTGTCCGAAAACGGTTTTGGAAAGGGTATATCACACGTCGAAAGGTATGACCCGTCCTTGCCGCTGGTGCACGGCAATCAGGATCAGCTCATTCAAGTGTTCCTCAATTTGCTGAAGAATGCCGCTGAAGCGGTTTCCGGCGACGGCGGTGAAATCGTTTTGAGTACCGGGTACCAGCCCGGAGTGCGCGTGCGTGTACCCGGCTTGAAAAAGCGCCTGCAACTGCCGCTGGTCGTGACGGTCAAGGATAATGGGCCCGGGGTGCCCGACGATATGCAACCGCACCTGTTCGATCCGTTTGTGACGACAAAGCCGAACGGCTCCGGTTTGGGACTGGCACTTGTGGCTAAGATCGTCGCTGATCACGGCGGTGTCATTGAATTCGAAAGCGGCGCGCGCGGTACAGCGTTTCGCGTAATGCTGCCGATCCTCGACGATACGGTTTTTGTCGATGACTGAAGCATCCATTCTCATAGCCGACGACGACACCGGTATTCGCACGGTGCTCAATCAGGCGCTCGGGCGCGCCGGATACAATGTTCGTGCCACTGGCAACGCAGCGACTCTGTGGAATTGGATTGAAGACGGCGCGGGCGACCTTGTGATTACGGATGTCGTCATGCCCGACGAAAATGGTCTCGACCTGATTCCGCGCATCCGCAAGATGCGGCCTGACCTGCGCATCATTGTTATGAGTGCGCAAAATACTTTGTTAACAGCAGTCAAAGCGGCGGAGCGGGGGGCGTTTGAATACCTGCCGAAGCCGTTTGATCTCAGCGAGCTGGTCGCTGTCGTTAAGCGCGCACTGGAAGCGCCGTCAGAGCAGGCGGTCCGTAAGCGACCGGCCGGTACGGAGGAACGCCTGCCGTTGATCGGGCGGTCGACCGCAATGCAGGAGGTCTACCGGTCGGTCGCGCGACTGATAAACACAGACCTAACGGTAATGATCACCGGCGAATCCGGCACCGGTAAGGAACTTGTTGCGCGCGCACTGCATGATTACGGACGCCGGCGCAGTGGACCGTTCGTCGCCGTTAATATGGCGGCTATTCCGCGCGAGCTCATCGAAAGTGAATTATTCGGCCATGAGAAGGGGGCATTTACCGGAGCGGCCCAGCGGTCATCTGGTAAGTTTGAGCAGGCCTCCGGCGGGACGCTCTTCCTGGACGAAATTGGCGACATGCCGCCGGAAGCTCAAACACGTTTGCTACGCGTCTTGCAGGAAGGCGAATACACCAGCGTCGGCGGACGTGTTGCCATGAAAGCGGATGTCCGCATTATCGCGGCGACGCATCGCGACCTGAACGAATTGATCAAGATGGGGCTGTTCCGCGAGGATCTGTTCTATCGGCTGAACGTTGTGCCGTTGCGGCTGCCTCCTTTGCGGCAACGGGCAGAAGACATTCCTGAACTGGTTCAGCATTTCCTCTTTCAGGCTATCGAAGACGGTTTACAGCCGAAGTCAATCGACCGCGATGCGATGGAACGCTTAAAATCGTACCGCTGGCCGGGCAACGTCAGAGAGCTCGAAAACCTGGTTAAGCGTTTAGCGGTCCTGTACGCAGAAGAAAACATCACCCAGGAAACGGTAGAAATGGAGTTGGCGTCTGCCACAGCGATCCCGGCTGCGTCCGCTTCGGCGACCGACACAATGGCTGATGCTGTTGAAAAACATCTGCAGGCCTACTTCAGCCGGTACGGAGCGGATCTGCCACCCGATGGTTTGTACGACCGGATCTTGAAGGAAGTGGAACGGCCACTCGTCTCGCTCACCCTAAGCGCAACCGCCGGCAACCAACTCAAGGCCGCGAAGGTACTTGGCCTCAATCGCAATACGTTGCGCAAGAAAATCAAAGACCTCAGCATCAACGTCGTGCGGGGGGTGCGTTGAAATGGGGGGCGCATGGACATAGCGGCACGCCCTCTGTCAGCCCGCAGGTTGTGGCTGCGTTTTCTTATTTGGTCGCGCCGGATCAAACTGGTGAACGCGTTGGCCATGATATTGTCCATGGCCGCCGTGATCTCAGGCGTCGCGACCTATGTGGCGCTGTCGTCGTGGGGAGAGAGCGGACCAAGCGCGAATACGGTCCTAATCCTACTCAATATCGATCTCTTGCTGCTGCTTGTGCTGGGCATCTTGGTAGCGCGCCGGGTCGCGAAACTTTGGAGCGACCGGCGCTCAGGCACGAGCGGATCTCAGCTTCATGTGCGCCTTGCGTTGCTCTTCGGTGTCGTCGCGGTCACACCTGCGATCATCATGATGGTTTTTGCCGCGCTCTTGTTCTCTCTCGGTGTCGAAAGCTGGTTCAGTGAACGGGTCCGAACCGCGCTTGTCGAATCCTCAGAAGTCGCGGAAGCCTATCTGGAAGAACACACCCAGTTGATCCGCGCCGATGCGCTCGCCGTCGCTAACGACATCGACCGGCAATGGCCGCAGTTAATGCGGTCCGAAGACGTGCTTAACCGGTTCCTGTCCACCCAGGCTGCGCTGCGTGGTCTCACCGAAGCTGTCATTTTCCAAAACGACAAAGTCATTGCCCAGGCCGGGTACATCTTCGCCCTTCAATCCGGGGAATTGATCCCGCAGCGTGCGCTGTTTCAAGCGGATATGGGCGAGGTCGCCGTGGTGACGGGGGAGTCTGGTGATCGAGTCCGGGCGTTGGTCCGGCTGACCGCGCTGACGGACAGTTATCTCTATGTCGGCCGATTCCTCGATGCGACCGTGCTGTCCCGAGTTTCGCGCACGCAAGATGCGGTAGACGAATACCTCTTACTTGAGGGACGACGTAGCGAAATCGAGATCAGTTTCACCTTGCTGTTTATCGTCGTAACCCTATTGCTCCTAATGGCCGCTGTCTGGTTCGGACTCAGTTTGGCCACCCGCTTGGCGACGCCAATCGTTGACCTGATCCAGGCCTCGGAAAGGGTACGCCAAGGAGACCTCACCGTACGTGTGGAGGAGCGGGCTGCAACAGACGAAGTCGCATCCCTAAGCCGCGCATTCAACCGCATGACCAGTAGGCTTTCGATACAGCGCGAAGCGCTGGTCGATGCCAATAATCAGCTTGATGAACGGCGTCGTTTCACCGAAGCCGTCTTGACGGGAATGACCGCTGGCGTGATCGGTCTCGATCCGCAAAAGCGGATCACCCTGCCAAACCGCGCGGCTTCTGACTTACTCGGGCTCAATCTGGAAGACAGCATCGGTGAGTCCTTACCCGCGCTGGTTCCAGAGTTCGCGCCGCTGTTTGAGGATGTCCGCACCACGACGGCGAAGTCCGTGCAGCAGGAAATCCGGACCAAGCGTGATAATAAAACACGTGTGTTTCTTGTTCGTCTGACGGCGGAACAAGATAACGACCAGACGGTGGGGTATGTTTTCACGTTCGACGACATCACCGTATTGCAGGCGGCTCAGCGCAAGGCTGCCTGGGCGGATGTGGCGCGCCGTATTGCCCATGAAATCAAGAATCCCCTGACACCCATTCAATTATCGGCGGAACGCCTCAAAAAGCGGTACTTAGACCGCGTGGGATCAGACACAGAAGCGTTTGAATTATGTACCGACACGATCATTCGCCACGTCGGCGAAATCGGTCAGATGGTTGATGAGTTCTCCGCGTTCGCGCGTATGCCTCAACCGTCAATGAAAACCAGGGATTTGGTCGCTTTGGTGCGCAGTTCCGTTGTATTGCCGCAGACGGCTTACCCTTACATCACCGTTCATCTCGACTTGCCCGAAGATCCGGTAATGATCTCCTGCGATGCGACGCAGATACGTCAGGCAATCTCAAATATTCTCAAGAATGCCGTCGAAGCCATAGATGCAAAGATCGGAGACAAACGCGATAAAGGGGCCGGTTCCATTTCGGTAAGGGTCTGGTCAGATGGCCCCGAGCACTGTCTTGAAGTGATCGACGATGGCGTTGGATTACCTGAGGACGAAGTTCGTCAGCGATTAACGGAGCCCTACATCACGACACGGGCCAAGGGCACAGGTCTTGGCTTGGCCATTGTCTGGAAGATTTTGGAAGATCATCGCGGCCGCTTGGCGATGGAAGACGCTCCGGGCGGAGGCGCCCGCGTAGCCTTCTATTTTCCGAACGCGGAAAGCGTTGAAGACGATGAAACCTCCGGGGCAGTAACGCCCTTTCCCGCCGCAGCGACAGGTACATAAAGAACAATGTCAGGCGATATCCTTATTGTTGATGACGAAGTCGATATCCGCACGTTGATTGCCGGCGTGCTGGAAGACGAAGGCTTCGAAACACGTCAGGCCGCGAATTCCGACCAAGCGTTACGCGAGGTGAGGGCTCGGGCGCCCGCGGTTATATTGCTCGATATCTGGCTTGAAGGCAGTTCCATGGATGGCATTGACCTGCTCAAAGCCATCAAAGAACTTCGGCCTCAGACTCAGATCATCATGATCAGCGGCCACGGCACCATTGAGACGGCGGTTAAGGCGATCAAGCTCGGTGCCTACGAATTCGTCGAAAAGCCGTTCGAATCCGACCGCTTGCTCCTTCTCGTTGAGCGCGCCATTGAAGCGGCAAAGCTTCGCCGTGAAAATCTGGAACTCCGGGCTCTCGCCGGCGAACCGGAAGAACTGATCGGCGAGTGCACCGTGGTCAACAATCTGCGCCGGACCATCCAGCGCGTTGCTCCTACAGGATCTCGCGTACTTATTTCAGGGCCCGCTGGTTCCGGGAAAGAGGTCGTCGCGCGGCTTATTCATCGTCATTCCAAGCGTGCGGCAGCACCGTTCGTTGTTGCGAACTGTGCGTCACTGCAACCCGACAGGTTGAACGAAATTCTGTTTGGCGGCGACGGGGAGTCCGTAAACGGCGGATTATTCGACCAGGCGGATGGCGGCACGTTACTGCTAGATGAAGTGGGCGACATGCCGCGCGAGACTCAAAGCCGTGTCATTCGCATCTTGCAGGAACAAAGGTTTGAACGCAGCGGCGGCCAAGGTCCGGTAGATGTGGATGTTCGCGTCATCGCGACAACCAATCGCAATCTGAAGCAGGAGATCAAAGACGGCCGCTTCCGCGAGGAATTGTTCTACCGGCTAAGTGTTGTGCCGGTCGAAGTGCCATCCATGGCCGACCGCCGCGAAGACATTCCGGAACTTGCGCGGTATTTCATGGAAAAAGGGGCGAAGACTGCGGGCATTCATCCGCGCACCTTGGCGGAAGACACAATCGCGGCGTTGCAAACTCATCTTTGGCCCGGAAACGCACGGCAGTTGCGTAACGTCATTGACTGGTTGCTGATCATGGCGCCTGGATCGAACACCGATCCGATCCGCGCTGACATGCTGCCGGCGGACCTGTCCAGCGACGCACCTCAAATGCTTCGTTTAGAACGTTCCGACGAAATAATGCTCCTTTCGTTACGCGAGGCGCGGGAAATGTTCGAACGTGAGTATCTTATGGCGCAGGTAATCCGGTTTGGCGGCAATATCTCACGGACAGCGGAATTTGTCGGCATGGAGCGGTCGGCGCTCCATCGCAAACTGAAGTCGCTCGGTGTCACGACAGAAGTTAGAATGCGGCGCGAAAGCACGGGAAACGGCATCCCTGAACTTCCAGCTGAAAACGGCTAGGGCGCGGAGACGACGATATGAAGGTAATCATCTGCGGCGCCGGAGAGGTTGGATCCAATATCGCCAAATACTTGGCGACGGAGGCCAATGACGTCACCGTTATTGATCAAAGTTCCGATTTGATCCGGGCCTTGTCCGAAACACTGGACGTGACCGGCATGGTCGGCCACGCCTCTCAGCCCGACGTCCTTGAAAGAGCCGGCATACGCGATGCCGACATGCTGATTGCCGTAACATATACCGACGAAGTCAACATGGTTGCATGTCAGGTCGCCCATTCGCTGTTCGAAGTGCCGACAAAAATTGCTCGCATTCGCAGTCAAAGTTACCTCCAACCCGTTTGGTCGCAAATGTTCACGCGCGATCATCTGCCCATCGACGTCGTCATCTCGCCGGAAGTGGAAATCGCACGCGCCGTCACGCGCCGTCTCGAGGTGCCTGGCGCCATGGAAGTCATACCCTTGTCTGATGACAAAGTCCGCCTGGTCGGCGTGCGCATGACGGAAGATACACCGCTGATCAATACGCCCTTGCGGCAGCTCACCAGTCTGTTCCCGGAAATGCAGATCATGGTCGTTGGCATCAAACGCGGCGACTCAGCGATCGTGCCCCACGCAGAAGACGAAATGTTCCCCGGCGACGAGGTCTATTTTGTTGTTGCCTCCGACCAATGTGAGCGGGCCATGGCTGCGTTCGGTCACGAGGAACCCGAAACCCGGCGCGCCGTCATTTTCGGCGGCGGCAACATAGGTTTATTCTTGGCTGCGGAGTTAGAACGCGAGCATCCGGAGATTAACGTCAAGGTGATCGAATTGAACCGCACACGCGCAGAATTTGTATCAGCCGAACTCAACAATACTGTGGTGATTAATGGCAGCATCCTCGATCCGGAAATCTTACTCGAAGCCGGTGTCGATAAAGCCGAAACAGTCATCGCGGTAACGGAAGATGACGAAACAAATATCCTATCCTCACTCCTCGCAAAGAAATGCGGGGCGAAACGCGCGATTACGCTCGTTAACAAATCGACATACAATCCTTTGATGGGCCCGCTCGGCGTCGATGTGGTCGTCAATCCGCGATCGATTACAGTGTCACAGATCTTGTCGTACGTTCGGCGCGGACGCGTGCATGCGGTATATTCCGTGCAAGAAAATTTTGGCGAGCTTATCGAGGCCGACGCCTTGGAAACATCAAGCATCGTCGGCAAGCCATTGAAGGACGTGGACCTGCCAGGCAATACCCGGTTCGGTGCCATCATTCGCGAAGATCAGATCATTGTGCCGCGGCCGCAGACTGTGATTGAGGGCGGCGACCGGATTATTCTGTTCGCTGCTAAGGAAGCCGTCCGCAAGGTTGAAAAACTGTTCTCCGTCCGGCTCGAATACTTCTAGACATGAGCAGGGTTGCCTACGTCAACGGCCGCTATGTCCCGCATAGCGACGCCACCGTGTCAATTGAGGACCGTGGATATCAATTCGCAGACGGCGTCTACGAAGTTGTCGCCATCTGGAATGGCTGCGCTGTCGATCTCGCGCCCCATATGGATCGCCTCGACCGGTCAATGAGTGAATTGCGTTTCGCAACGCCACCACACCGACATGCCCTTGGGGTCATCGCGCGGGAAACCGTTCGGCGCAATAAAGTGAAACGCGGAATTCTGTACATACAGATTAACCGGGGTACCGCACCGCGCAATCATCCGTTTCCAATGGACTCTCAAGGCTGCTCTGTCGTGATGACGGCTCGTAGCGGTTTAGGTCCTTCCGCTGCTCAGGCGGAAAACGGTGTGGCGCTGAGCGTCCAGCCGGACATCCGCTGGAGGCGACGCGACATTAAGACAGTCGGCTTGCTCGCCAATGTCTTAAATAAACAACGCGCGAAAGAGCAGGGCGCCTTCGAGGCACTTTTGATCGATCCGGATGAAACCGTCACCGAAGCCAGCGCGGCAAATGTATGGATCGTCGACAAGGACGGGACTCTCAAAACACGTCCACTCGGTCCAGAAATACTTGGCGGCATCACGCGAGCACGCGTTATCGACCTCGCGGCACGGAATGGACTGAAGGTCGAAGAAACATCATTTGCGCTTGACGACGTCCTGAGCGCGCGGGAAGTCTTTCTCACCGGGACGACGACTTTTGTCCTCCCAGTCACGCAAGTGGACGAGCATACCATCGCCAACGGCCATCCGGGTGAAACTGCGCGTAGTTTACGCCAGTCATATCTGACGTATCTGGACGGGCTGCGGGAAGAGGAGAGCTGGCGTGTCAGCTGACAAGCTTGCGCCGCAGTTGCCGAAACCGGAAGTCCTTTTGTTCGACTGGGACGGCACCCTGGTCGACAGTCATCCGGTGCTCGCGAAAGCCATGAACATCACCCTCGCGGCGTTCGATAAAGAGCCTTGGACCTTTAAGCAGTGGCAAGATTGGCTCGGCGCATCGGCGCGCGACGCTTTTCCGCAAGTGTTCGGCGATGATTGGGAAGAAGCGCGCAAAAAGTATTATGGGGCATACGCTGACGCCCATATGGATGCGCTGGCGTTGATCCCTTACGCCGATACGCTTATCGCAGCTTTGAAGCCGGCTCCGCTCAAGCTTGGTGTCGTCACCAATAAATCCGGTCCTTTTCTGCTCAAGGAAATTGACAAACTTGGATGGGGTGATCATTTCTCCGCGCTTGTCGGCGCCGGCGATGCGGCACGCGACAAGCCCGCTCCGGACCCGGCACTCAAGGCGATTGATCATCTCAGGCACGGTGGCGGTGGAACGGTCTGGTTTATCGGCGACAATGCGGTCGATGTCGCCTGCGGCCGAGCCGCCGGCTGCACGACGATATTAGTCGGTGACAGCCCCAGCGAACCCGAACCTGACCACCGGGTGACCAGCCTGGACTCCCTGCAAACACTGATATTTTCCGCCCTCAACCCCATCTAAAACACGGTTGTGGCATTGGCGCGGTTGACCCGCAGAGCCGAAACCTTCTAGAAACGGGCGATGGTCCTTGTACGCCCAAGGCCAGTGGACAAGAATAAATAAAACAAGGTTTAAACCCATGTCTGGCGAAAAATCTCAAAACGTTCAGGACGTTTTTCTCAATACGATCCGGAAGAACAAAACCCCCGTTACGGTCTTTCTTGTAAACGGGGTAAAGCTTCAAGGCATTGTCACCTGGTTCGATAATTTCTCGATGTTGCTACGCCGCGACGGTCATACCCAACTGGTGTACAAGCATGCGATTTCGACGGTGATGCCGTTAGGTCCGCTGCAACTGTTCGAGCCGGAAACTGACGGCAATGCGGCAAAGGAAGAGGCAGCCGACTAGGCTTAGTCTTGTGTGACCGCTAACGGTACTCCTATCGACTCTCACAGCACGGCACCGGTCCCGACCCGTGCCGTGGTGGTGCATCCCGAACTTCCGTCCCGTAACGGTCCGGTGGACGTACGCGCGCGCCTTGATGAAGCCTGTGGGCTCGCGCTCGCGATCTCTCTGGATGTCGTCCATGCGGAACATGTCACCCTGAACTCACCACGGCCGTCGACTCTGTTCGGTAAAGGCGTCGTCGAAAGGTTGGCCGGATTAGTCGCCGGTTTGGAAGCAGAATTGGTCATTGTCGACCACACGTTGTCGCCAGGCCAGCAGCGCAATCTTGAAAAAGCATGGAAGACGAAGGTCATCGACCGTACCGGACTCATTCTGGAAATCTTCGGCGAACGGGCGCGGACGCGGGAGGGCCAGCTCCAAGTCGAACTTGCCCATCTGACCTATCAAAAGAGCCGGCTGGTTCGCAGTTGGACTCACTTGGAACGGCAACGTGGGGGCTCCGGTTTTCTCGGCGGACCGGGTGAAACACAGATTGAAATCGACCGCCGCCTGATCGGCGAGCGCATCACCCGCATCAAGAAAGATTTAGAGAAGGTCGTGCGCACGCGTGACCTTCACCGCGCCGCGCGCAAACGTGTGCCGTATCCGGTTGTGGCTTTGGTCGGCTATACCAACGCCGGCAAGTCGACTCTGTTCAACACTCTGACGCGCGCTGAGGTCTATGCCGAAGACCAGCTCTTTGCCACTCTCGATCCGACGATGCGCGGGCTTGAACTTCCGTCGGGGCGCAAAGTCATTCTTTCCGATACGGTTGGATTCGTTTCAGATCTGCCGCACGAATTGGTCGCTGCCTTCCGCGCGACATTGGAAGAGGTCGTGGAAGCGGACGTCATAGTTCATGTCCGCGACATTTCGCATCCTGATACCGAGGATCAAAAACGGGATGTAGAGGAAGTTCTCGCCCGCATGGATATCGAGGCAAGCGACGGGCATCCTATCCTTGAGGCGCTGAACAAAGTCGATTTGCTCGATGCCAATGCGCGCGGAAAAATTCTCGAGCCGGGTGAGGGGCTTTTCGCGCCGGTTTTGGTCTCAGGCCTGACCGGTGAGGGAACCGAAACGCTGCTTGGCGCGATCGACGACATTATCTCGAGCGGCAGGCGCCAACTGGACGTCGCCATTCCAATAGCCGACGGGAAGACGCTCGCGTGGCTCTACCGCGAGGGCGAAGTGCTCGCGCGCCAGGACGGAGATGACGAAACAACCTTGCAGGTTCTGCTTGATCCCGCCGACGCCGACAGGCTGGCGTCGAATGCCGGCGTTCGCATGCTGTGACGACCATGCCAGGTGAGTCGCAGGACTTACGATACGCCGTCGAGGATATGATTCGCTGCGCCGCAAAAGACATCATCCTCCCTCGATTTCAAAAACTGGATGATTCTGATATCGCGACCAAATCTGGTCCAACCGACTATGTGACGGTCGCCGATACCGAAGCCGAACATTTTTTGGACGAAAGGCTCACATCTCTTCTTCCCGGCGCAGCCGTTGTGGGAGAAGAGGCCGCCGCGGCGAATCCAGACCTGATTGCCCGTCTCACGTCCCCCGGCCAGACATGGGTCATCGACCCGATCGACGGCACCGGAAATTTCGTTGCCGGGCGCGATGCATTTGCCGTCGTCGTTGCGCTTGTTGAAAACGGCGAAACGCGCATGGGCTGGATTCACAGCCCATGCAAGACCACAACCGTGTGGGCTGCGCGCGGCGAGGGCACATGGGAAAAAGATGTCAGGTTAAGTGTCGCGTTAGACGAGGGCGCCAGCCTGCAAGACATGCACGCAGCGCTTTATCACCGCGCGTTTAAGGACGCCAACGCCCAGTTCGGGCAAACCGAGAAGCTTGGCAGCGCGGCTCATGAATACTGGCAACTGGCGGCAAACCGCTTGCACGTTTCGAGCTTTAGCCGCCTGAAGCCGTGGGATCACGCAGCCGGTGTCCTCATCCATACGGAAGCGGGTGGTTATAGCGCGATGCTTGATGGCTCGCCCTATACGCCGGGAGACACAGACAAACGCGGCTTGCTCAATGCGCCTTCGCGAACGATTTGGGATACGGTGCGCGCATTGGCAGATGAGACCCGGATTTAACCAGATACGTTAGCCCGGAGCCGTCGTCGCCAGTTTGCCGTCGATCTTAAGTGTCAGCTTAGGTGCCGGCTGGCGAAATGATGACTGGCGCCATTCGTAAATGGAGTAACCAGGTGTCGGCGACGGCCGCACGGACATCGCGTTATGTTCGAGGACAGGCGCGTCAGTAACCACGCGAACAAGGCCTTGGGTAGTCAGACCGGCAGCTTCCACTGATCTGCCTGCGACGATCCGGCACGCGTGCCGAACACAAAGATACGCCCATCTTCAATCGCCCTAATCTGAAAAATGCGGGCGTTGCGCCGGACGAAACTGACCATTTGTGTACGGGTAAACCGGCCGCGCCGGTCATGGCGGACGTCGTACTGACCTTTGCCTAGACTCACCACCGATGTGAAATTGCCATCTTCTTTAAGCGCGCGCAGGAAACCGGGGGATTGCTCAGCTGCCGCTGCCGCGTCAATTTCGCGCCGTGCGATCTGGCCGAACAACGGTGCCCATGTCAGCGTGCCTGTATATGAAATGCCGTAGTTCCCGCTACGCGTGATTCGGATTTCCGCCGCGTAATCATCGGGAACGTAACAGGACGACAGCGCCACCATCGTTGCGGCAAAAGCAATCAAACGGAAAGAATTCGCAACGGTCAGTTTCATGACTGTGTTTTGGCCCTTTGCCACAAAGACTCCATCTCATCCAGCGATGCCTGGTCCGGCGTGCGACCTTCCTCGGCCAGCATACGCTCTATGAAGCGGAAACGCCGCTCAAACTTTAAATTGGTGTCGCGCAAGGCGCTGCCCGGATCGATACTGAGTTTTCGGGCAAGGTTGACGACCGCGAACAGCAAGTCCCCGAGTTCCTCCACAATTTTACCGGTATCATCGCCGTCTTGTATCTCATGTTCGAGTTCCGCCACTTCCTCGCGGATTTTGTCAATCACGGGCGATGCAGCCGGCCAGTCGAAACCGACCCGGGCCGCGCGCTTCTGGAGTTTCTCTGCGCGCTTCATTGCCGGAAGGCCAGCCGGAACATCATCAAGCACGCTCATAAGCGCATCCGCACCGGACTTGGCTTCACGCTCGGCCGCCTTGATGGATTCCCAGGACTCCGTTTGGCTGGCGGCATCTTTGACCACGGCATTTCCGAATACGTGCGGATGACGGCGAATCATCTTGGCGGTAATGGCCGCAGTGACGTCTTGAAAATCAAACAGATCACCTTCTTCCGCCATTCGCGCGTGGTAGACGACCTGAAGCAGCAAATCGCCGAGCTCATCTTTAAGCGCCGGCATGTCTCCGCGCGCGATCGCGTCGGCAACTTCATAGGCCTCTTCAATGGTGTACGGCGCTATAGAGGCAAAGTCCTGCTCGATGTCCCATGGACACCCGCCGTTGGGATCACGCAGCCGGGCCATCACAGTAAGCAGATCCTCCAGGGAGTGCTTACCGTCCGCGGCCGAAGAGTTTTTCATTTCCACGCGCCGAACAGAAACCAGGTTTCGCCGTTGTAGCCGGACTTGCCCTCTTGGGGCTTGGCGTGCTCATGGTCGTGGCGACTGATCTTCCCAGCCCACGCCGGGTAATTTCCAGGCTCAAGATCTGGATTGACGCCGCCTTCGATGCATTTACCCGGATCAAACCCCGCTGCCTGCAGTTCGGCAATGACATCCATGCCATGCAACTGCACCCAAAAAGGTTCGTTGTTGTACCAGGCATCCCAATTGCGCAGGAATCGGTCAAACGGAGGAGTCTCCGACGTGAAATTTGGCTGTTCCAGATTGAGGGTCACACCACCCGGATTGAGCAGTGCGTATATCCGTTTCAGGATGCCGCGCATCGCCGGGCCCGATGTTTCGTGGAAGAACATCGTGCTTTGAATCCAATCGAATGTCCCGAGAGACTCATCAAGATCCTCGGCCGCCGCTTGAACAAAGCGCACGTTTGTGATGCCCATCGACTGCGCGCGGGCGTGTCCGTAGCGCAACATCGGCGCCCCGGCGTCGACCGCGACAACCTCCGCCTCGGGAAAGGCAGCTGCGAGTGGCAGGGTGTTGTTGCCATGGGCCGCGCCGAGGTCGAGGATGCGTTTGGGCTTGAAGTCCGGATAGTGCTCTCTCACCCATTTGACGATGCCGCGGCCGCCTGAATCCCCTTTGGCACCGAACATTCCCATCGCCGTGACGAAGGTGGAAATATCGTAGGTTGCGGCGGCCGTCATATCGCCGGGTTCGATCTCCGCATGATAGCCACCAGGCTGCAAATGGTTGTCGGCCTTGGCGAGATACCTGGGAATGTCTAGCGACGGATCGAGCGAGAGGCTCTCGCCGGTACCGCTGAGATGCGCGGCGCGGTCTTTAAGTTCATCTTTTTGGCGCAGCGCGATGTGACGCGCCATCTGACGGTTCATTTCCTGAATGCTGCGGCGTAGCCCGGCCCATGCCTGATACACCGGGCTTGGGCGCATCGCCTCTCGCACGGTCGCTCCGGTCCTGACTTTCGCGTCCGATAAATCCAATTCCTCCGGACTCAGTTTCGGCGCCGCTTCGTGGTCGTAGGCGAGTTTGACGCCCCGGCTCAGGGTCGCCGCCACGGACGCATTGAGGGACGACAGCGCGTTGATGCGCGCCGCTTCGTCATGGGTGATCTCCGGCGTCATACCGTGCCGGAACAGGCAGCGTGAATCAGGCGGTAAGGGGACGGGCATAGGCTTCGGGTCCACAGCAATAAACGGAACAATTCGAATGCACCGTAATCTTTGACGCGAGGGAGAGCAACGCGCTAATGTTCCATTTTTGTTCTCATCGATAAGTCGAGGAATACGGCGATGTGCGGGAGGCTATCAGGCATGCGGACGTGGCAGGAAATGCGGGACTGGTACAGATTGCTCCCGTCCGAACCGCTCAAAAGGGCAGGGATCGAGCCTGCCGATATGATTGCCCCGGCAAGCCAGCAGCCGATCATTCGCTTTGTCCCCAACCAATACGTTCTCGACGTCGCCACATGGGGATTTCCGCCGCGTAAGGGCAGGGGACGGCCGCCGATCAACGCCCGCTGCGAGACCATGCACGTGCTGCCCAGTTTCCGCACCTCGTTCCTGCGCTACCGCTGTGCCGTGCCGGTGACCGGGTATTACGAATGGAAACGCGAGGTCGACGGCAGCCGGTCCCTGTGGCGGTTTTCGATCAATGCCGGAACCGAACGCGGGGCGGAGCCAGCCCTGTTCGCGCTGGCCGGACTGTTCATGGTCGATCATGCCACGCGGCAACGGCGCTTTGTCGTCGTCACCACCGAGGCCAACGACGTCGCCGCGGAGATCCATGAGCGCATGCCGGTTATTCTCGATGCCACCACGCTGGACATCTGGCTGGTGCCCGATACTCCCCCCGGGCCGCTGCGGCAGATTTGCCACCCTTATAACGGGAGCGGGTTTGCGGCCGAGAGTGTCCAACCACCACTGGCAGCAAAACAACCCAAACACGACCCGCGACAGCATCAGCTTAATTTCTAATAACAACCGTTTCGGCGCCAAACGGAGTTGTTGGGCAGTAAACTTCTCTGGTAGCCTTGCTTAGAGCTAATTCAACCGATCGGTTGAAACGGCTTTAGCAAAAAGTACGCACGTTTTTGCGATTGCGGCACCGGCGTGGACCGGTGGAAGGGGACGCGATTGATCAAGCGGTGTGGCAAACTGCTTAAGGCGTTACTGGCATGCGCGCCGGTGCGGGACGAGTCCGGCCAGGGCGCTTTGGTGATCATTACACTGGTCGTGATCGCTGCCGGAGTGGCGACGAGCCAGCTGTCGCTGGATAATTCAAAAAAAAGAACTCAACACGGAACTCGAGACCCGCGCCAATTTCGCGAAGGTGATTGCGGCGATAGAGCTTTATGCCATTCAGGATACGGCGACGAGCAACAGTGATTTTCTGTTGCCGTGTCCGGCCGATCCGACCGCGGGGACAGGGACAGCCAGATCCCACAACGGAAACGGCTGCAATTCCTCAAGCGGTGATAATCGCGGCGCGGTACCCTGGAGCACCCTCGGGCTCGCCGAAGCCGATGTCATCGACAGCAACGGCAACTATCTGACGTATATTGTGAACAGTACGCAGACGCGGGCATGTGATGGCGACCGTGCGGAAACAGATGCACTATCCGATGCAAACGGCGGCAGCGCGGGTTTTGTCCTCGTGAGTCATGGGTCCAACGGCTTTGGCTCGTTTAATTACCGTTCGAATGCCCAAGTTAACCCGGGCCAGGCCTCAACGAATGAGTCTGCTAACTGCGCGACGGTTTCGGGTAGCTGCACCGCCAGCAGCGTCGACGGCTTCCGGTCCGGACCGATAAGCGATACGTCAGGTTCGACATTTTTCGACGATATCGTGCGCGAAATCTCTTTGGCTGACACTTTTGGGACCGAATGCGAGTCGATCAACGCCAAATCGGATACACGCACATTCATCACAGACGACTTCAGCAGCGCCGCGGGCAACGGATCGAATTCTGACATCACAATCAGCGTCGGCAGCGGCAGCAGCAGTTCGACTGAAAGCGGTGGAAGTCTCGCCGTCGTTGAGGAAGTAGAAATCGAAACCGTGAACTCGTCGTTCACTCCGAGTGTGACACCGATCTATGTCGCAATTGAGTGGACGCCAACAGCAGCAACGACAACGACCGGATTTTCAATCATCACCCGCGCGGACTCCGGCACAAGATCTTCAGGCACAAGCAACTACACCGACGGCCTGACCATTGATTTCTTCAGTGACGGCGACCCGGCCAACAACCAGAACATTGCCATCCAGGCAAACGGATCGAACCTTGCGACCAGCAGCGGCACGTACGACCTCAATCTCAGCACGACCTACCTGATTGAGGTCTTTGACAACGGCTCAGCGATCTGGGGCCGAATCACGCAGTCGAACGACACCACAAACCGCGCGACGGTATTCACAACCAACACCTCCGACCTGGCAACGCCGAACCAGGTGATTTTCCTGCACGACGACACGACCGGCGCGCAGAGCACCCTGGACAACTTGCTGGTCGCATTAGGCTCGGTCGTGGCTGAGAACCGCAACCCGACCTCGGATTCGATCACAGTCCGGCCCGGAGGCGTGATAGTCATTAACGATTGGACATTCGAATACTGGATGCGTCCGACTGCAAGCGTATCCTCGGCGATCGCCGGGCAAGTTCAGGGAACGGCAACACCGGCGATCAGTCCGGTCCTGAACATTACGACCGGGCCGGATCAAGCAACATTGACATCCACGGGGTCGGTCACTGTGGGGTACTCGAACCTAAGTCTTTCACAGAACGGCTGGACACATATTGCGTACGACTGCGACGCGGGCACGACAACGCTTGAGTTGTTCATCAACGGCAGCAGCGTAGGAAGCAACTCGTCGACAACATGTTCTTTTGAAGAAACATCACCCTCTCCGGAAGAGTTGTACGGCATCACGGGTGTGCAAACACAGTTTAGTGAAGCCAGACTATGGTCCCCGGCAATCAATTCGAGCGGCATTTCTAACCGCTATCAATATCGCCAGGATTCGGTGACCGGCACACCCAGATATGTTTACGACATGGTCGGCGGGTTTGGCACGACGACTGATGCGTGTTCGGGATCGGCATGCACTGGCGCTTCGGCAACAGTCGCAGAGTTCGTCGGCGCACCGTCGCCATTTAATACGCAGGCCAATGTCGCGTGCCCCGGCAACGAACATACGTCTAACAGCTACGCCTGCGTGTTTACATCCGACGACACATTGAATTTGCCTTTGGACATTCCCCAGGTCCGCGTCAAGGCGTGGGGTGGATCCGGCGGCGGCGGGACTTCGGTCGGCGGCGGTGCGTCCGGCACCGCGACGGCAGCAGCAGCTGGCGCCGGTGGCGGAACGAGCGGCGGCGCAGGCCTTGGAGCGTGCGGCGGCGGCGGCGACGGATATGCCGGCGGCGGTGGCGGCGGCCATGACAGCGGCACCAATGTCGGTGGCGGTGGTGGCGGTTCCGGCTATTTGCGCACCATCGATCTGACCAATTCCGTCTTGCCGGCAGGGTCCGGCACGAGCGCGGGGAATGGCTCCGACACCGATCTCACCGGCCAGTGCGGCGCCAACAACGCCGTCGGCGGATCGGCCTCAAGCGCGGGTAACGCGGGCTGCGTGGTGGTATGCTGGTCAAGCTCCTGCCTGAGCGGCCTCTGAGCCGTTTCTCGCTGCGTGAGCGCGTCTGCCTAAGCCCTTGAATCCTGCCGGGTGAGGGCGCACGCTTCAGCCATAATCGTATCCTTTTGAGCTCTTATTCCGGAGGCACTCCCATGGCCAAAGAGTATGGCGCCACGTCCAAGAGCGGGCGCAAAACATACACGCACGATTTCTTCAAGTCGGACACTGATCAGGCTGTGTTCCTCGGCAATCCGCTGATGGACGACATGATGACTACGCTGGTCGCGCTCGGCGCGGAAGTGTGGGCCAGCCGCCGTCGCGTGCGCATCATTGAGCTCCTGATGGAGAAAAAGGGTGCGGTGACCAAAGACATGGTCGAGGCCTATGTGCCAACCGAGGAAGAAGAAGCAGAACTCAAAGCGGAACGCGACGCCTTCATCAAGATCGCCTACGGCCATATGGCCCGCGAAACGGAAGACCGCACCGCACTGAACGAAGATGCGTTCGAAGGTCCGCGTGACAGCCGGGCGTCCCGCGAGGACGAACCCGCGTCGAGCGGCATGTAAGGGGAGAGACGAACCATGATTGACCGTCGCACATTGTTTGGCGCCACTGCCGCCACCGCCTCCTTCGTCGGTTCTCTGTTCGGGAAGCGCAAAGCCGAAGCCGCAACATCATCCGCCGCCAAGGCGTCCAGCTTCGCCGAACATGACCTGCAACCACGTGGCCAGATCGGCCGGCTGGAACGCTTGCCGACACAGCATCTGGATGGCCAGCACGATTTCATTACCGGCTTCCGCGTCTTCGCCAATCGCGACATGACCCGCGCCGCGCGCGGCCGCATCGCCGAAATCATGCTCGCCAAAGGCAAGACGCCGATCGACGATCTGCCGATCGAGGAAATCCTCGCCGACATCGGCGACGATCCGGTAATCGCCAACTCGGCGCGTTTGTGGCTGAGCGCTCAGCAAATCAATTGGCGCACCTTGTATGAAGAATTCCACGGCAAGGAAGAGGCATATCTGGCGGAAATGGAAGCGGCGGACGCTGCCGGTCCGGGCACTCTGGAACTTAACCCGGATATGGAAATTCCCGATTACACCGCGCACGAGATTCACATTCAGCCGGGGGGATATGTTGGCGATCCGTTCGCCGGACACATCTACCATTATGGCACCAACAACTTCTATATGGGCCGCAACGACCAGGACGAGATGCACAAGGAATATGCGGGCGCCGTGCCGGTACCCGACGACGGCAAGGTCCTGCGTGTACTCGATCAGGGCTGCAGCACGGGTCAGCTGACCTGTGCTTTGGCCGAGCGGTTCCCCGAAGCGGAAGTGTGGGGGATCGACGTCGGCGGGCCGATGGTGCGCTACGCTCACATGCGCGCCGTCGACATCGGCATCGAAGCGCACTTCGCCCAGCGTCTAGCGGAGGACTCCAAGTTCCCGGACAGTCATTTCGACATCGTCACCAACAACATCATGTTCCACGAGGTGACGACGGACGCGTTACACGACATTATTGAGGAATCTTTCCGCGTGCTAAGGCCCGGCGGTGTGTTCTATCCGATGGATTTCTATACGGGGACCCACGCGCCAACGTCGGTCTACAGCAAATACCGGCAATGGTGGGACAGCCGCTGGAATTGTGAGCCGTGGCGACTGGAGTATGCCAAGCTTGATTTCGACGGTTTCAACGAGGCGATGCGCAAGGCCGGCTTTGACGTCAACCCGGAAGGTCCGCCATCGCGCCGCGGCAGCCGCCACAACACGGTTGGCACAAAACCGGCATAGACTTTGACGAGAAGAACAACGGGAGGGGAACCCGGGCAAGGGGGCAGCCGTATCACGCTGCCCCCTTGCTTTATCGCTTAGTGGAAGCACTTAACGTATTGAGCCGCAAATAGTTTGAACGCTTTTGGCCGAGTCCCCGTGTCTTCCCGACGTGATGCACACAATTCGATACATTGACGTTTGGGACATTCGCGTGACTGATACAACCCATATTAGTATCGGTTAGAGAGAGTCCCGCTTGACGGCGCGTATATATTTTGAGTCGCTAGCAAAACCGCAGAAAATTGCGCCGTCTGGCAAGGCTGGGGGCTGCGTTTTGGCGCCATTTATTGCGCTTTAAAAGCGAATGATTCGCAGAATAATCAAAGCCCGTGCTCGTTTCGGCAGGCGTCAAAAATGAAACTGGATAACGTCAGCGTCTTGATCGCGGAGCCCGGTGAGCCGATCCGCGCCGCCATGCTTGCCATGCTCAAGCAGCAGGGAATTAATGCCTGTCGTGGCGTGCATGACCCCAAGCGGTTGCGCGCGGCGGTGAAGGAGCATCCCTACGATCTCATTGTCGCCGCCGACGATATCGATCCCGAGATATTCCGGTTCCTGCGCAGCATTCGGATGAACGATGCGGGACCGAACCCGTTCACCGTGATCACGGTGATGGTTGATCAGACCAATGCACGATCGCTCAAGCGCGCGATGATCTGCGGCGCCGATGACATTCTGCTCAAACCGGTGGTGCCGCGCAAAGTGGTCGAGCGGGCGAAGTACATCGCTTACAACCGCCTGCGCCATTTGCGGCGACAAAAGACTACATCGGGCCGTTCCGCAAACAGCTTGGCCTGCACCCAAGGACACCTCTGGTCACGGTGCTCAACACGCTCCGCGACAAGATGGAGGGCAAGACGTTCACGCTTTCAACGCTGCTCGATGCGGTGACCGCCAGCACCAAGAAAGTGAAGGGGACACAACTCGATAGCCTCGGCCTGCGCCTGGAGTACAACTGTCATCTGGTGCTTGAGGCCTATAAGCATCGAAACGTCGGGCCCAAGGTGCGGGCCACCCTTGAAGAACTGTCCGCCGATCTGCGCGACGCCGCCAAAATCGCCGATGCGCTGCACCAGCCGGATCTGCGCGGCACGTGTTTATCGCTCGCCACGCGCATCGAGACCATGGCCGCGCAGTATGAAACCGCGACCGACGATTACGTTCACCTGGTCTCGCGTCTGACTCAGGCGTTTACGCTCGCGCGCCAGAAAGTGGTGAAGGCGTAGCGGCAGCGGCCTGCTGCGAAAGCTGCGGAGTGCGCGCAGCACGCACGGGAACACGCAAGTCTTTCAAATGAATAGGGAGCCATGAGGTCCGGCGAACACTATCCAGTTTGAAACATCTATTTGTCGCATAATGTATATTATGACTTATTTTAGTGTTGTCAAAACGGCAGAAATTAGCGCTTCTCAGCTCGTCGCCAACCTTACGAATATTGTGAAAAGCATCCCTGCCATCAGCGCAACCGGTAAAAGAAATCCGGCCCATCCGCCTAAGGCTAAGAAAACGAACCAAGTTTTTTCCCAATCCTGGAGCGCCGGTAAACCTCCCTCAGCGCCAGTAGCCATGGTTTTTATTTGGATCAGAGCGACCGACGACAGCACTAAGCCGACGGCAAACGAAAACGCGAAACCGTAAGCAAATAAGCTGGTCGCAGGCTCCTTGATGACATCCGTCATCAGTTGCGAGATTAAGAACGCCAGTCCGGCAACATTGCCGCCTATGACCATTGCGATGCCACTGCGAACTTCGGATAGCCTCTCACGCCGCGCATCGTCGTCACGGTCTGCTTTGCGTTGTTTGCGTGCCAGATAGCCCGCGATAGACTTCAGTTCTTGAGTCAAGACCAGCACCCTAAATGGTTGATCTGACTCACTTTACTCGCGTTGCTCGGTCGGCGCTATCGCCATCACCTCTCACGCCCCGTTACCCGGCGACTGGATCAGGTTGATCGCAATGCCGTCGCGGTCAAAGAACAGCATCTCGTAAAGTTCAGCCAGCATGCCCGGGTCCATACCCGGCACGTCTTGGGGCTTTGGCGACATCGGCGGCGTGATAATTGTGTATCCGGCGGCTTTAACCTTCTCGTAGATGTCGTGGATGTTCTGGGTGACCATCACCAGCGCCATATCGCCGGTTTGCAGGCGTGCGGGCTTGTACACCGGCGGTCCGGCGTTCTCGTCGATGAACTGAAACAGCCCGATATTGCCGACCATCTCGCCGCCGGGCCCGGTGGTGTTAAGGACCACGACCCGCTGGACCTTGTTTTCGCCGGCCGCACCTATGGCCTCGCTCCAGAACGGCCCTTCAAGAGTCATCTCCGGCCGCCTCGGCTGCAGGCCCAGGATATCCCGGTACAGCTTAAGGGATTCATCGATGTCGCGGACAAACAGGGTCGTGCGCGTCAGCGGCGACACAATGGCTCCGTCATAGATGGGAACGCTTTGTTGGGACAGACCTTGCGCGAGCACGGAACCGGCAGCCAAGGCAGTTAACAGAATAATACCCTGTGATTTCATAGACATATGGGCCGGCTTTCAGTTGCGCGCTTTCCAGTCAGAGACAAGGAAACTATAACGCAGCGGAAACCCGACGCACGCATGGTCTCATGAGGTGATTGAGAGTCCGCCGCGCCCCGGCGTCACTTACGCGGCTTCGGTTTCACGGGGCCGAATGCGCCAGCAAACTTGGCGAACAGGCCGGATTTTTCCGGCGGTGCCATTTGTTTGTCATATGCGGTTTTCCCGAGCGTGAATCTCGACCGAAAGCGGTCGCGATCCTCTTCATCCTCAAACAAAATCGAATAGTTTTTTTGCGCCATATCATCCGAAACGCTTTCCATTTTCACCCGCCAGCGCCCCTTGGCGTTGGCCTGCAACCACGTTTCAATCGGCGCAATCCGCCCGGCCGTTGAGAATCTGGCGCGAAAGCTTTGCTTCGATCCGTTTCCGCCTTTTCGTGTATCAGCACTCATATTGTTTTCGTCCGGCCCACGTCATCCACCATTCCGTTCGAATCCGCTCATATCAATCGCCGCGCCAATAGCCCTCAATGCCCTTGGTTGCGATAACTGTCCCGCGCCCTGCCCTCGTAATTCAGAAGTTTGTCAAAGGCCGCCGGATCGAAATGCAGGATGCTCTCCCGGCCCGGGTGACGCGATCCCGAGGTGGGGATATGCAGTCTGACCTCGGTGCGCCGATAGGCGCACGAGAGACCTAAGAGACGTTCATGATCGGTTTCGATGTCGTACTGACCGGACGGCAAGAGTCGTTCAAAACCATCAACCCTGAATGGTCTGTCGAACGTGACCTCGGATGTAATGGTCCGAATAGGACTCTCCACGTCGAATGATCAACGACGCACACGTGAAAGAAAGGCTCCAAACTATTTGGAGAACGGACGATCGCAAGAAAGCGGCGGCAAGCAGTAATTTAAAAACAGCCTGAGTACTATACCATGTTATAATGCTTTATAATACTTCCCATATATATGAGAAATATTTGTCATATCTTGAATATTATTTGGTGAATTCAAGACGTTAAGCCTGCCGAAGCGCCAAAAGTGACGGATGTCACCTCCGCTTTGCAGTCAGCCAAAGCGCCCTTTTCCTAAGGAAAATCCAAAGATGTACGAGCAAGGCATGCAAATCACCTACGACGAAAAAACCGGCGTGGTTCAAGTCACCTACCGGGGCGAACGCGTCGCCTTACCAACGACGTACAGAGAAAAAGACGAAGCGATTCGGGCCGGAGAGGAATACTGCCGACGGCGCGGCTGGGCGTCGTAACCCAGGTTCGCCCGCGCCGGTCAGACCTGGATCACCATTCCATCGTATGCCGGTGTCACGCCCGGCGGGCACCGCTCCAGCACCGCGTCGTAATCCAGCCCGGCGCCCATATGCGTGATCACGGCGCGTTGCGGCTTGATCTCCGCGATCCACTCCAGCGCTTCGGTGACGCTGACGTGTGTCAGATGATTCGGTTGATCGGTCAGCGCGCCGACCATCCATAAATCCAACCCCTGCAGGGCTGAGCGCGCCGGCGGCGGCAGCCGCACCAGATCTGTCGAATAGGCAAAATCTCCGATCCGAAAACCAAGGGTTTCCATTACGGCGTGATCCTGAATGAACGGCTCGAAGGTCAAGTCGCCGATGCGAAACGGTGCCGGCGTGTCGATCAGATTTGCAATCAGCCACGGCCTGTAGATTGTCGGTGCGTCGGGCTCTAGCCCTTCGAAGGCATAGTCGAAGCGGGTTTCCACGTCTCTCAGCGTGGTCGCGTCGGCCCAAACATTCAGCGGCCCATGCAGCACGCGATTGATTTCCCGCAGTTCATCCAGGCCATGAATGTGGTCCGCATGAGCATGGGTAAACACCACAGCATCGAGTTCACGGATGCCGTAGGTCAGGCACTGCTGCCGCAGATCGGGCGAGGCGTCGATGAGGACCTTGGTCGTGCCGCTCTCAATCAGCAGCGAGGCGCGCAGGCGGTGGTTCTTCGGGTTATCCGGGTTACACACGCCCCACCCGCGCGAAACGGTGGGCACCCCCCCTGCTCCGCCGCAGCCCAGTACGGTAATCTTAAGTTCGGGGACCGGATCCAGGCGCTCTGCGGCTTCAGCCATACACGAGACTCCGACTCACGCCGCGGCCTTGGAAAACAATCGGAAAAAGTTCTCCGTCGTCTTTGCCGCCAGTTCATCCGGTGTCAGGCCATGCAGTTCCGCCACGCAGGCAGCGGTATGGGCCATGAACGCGGGTTCGTTGCGTTTACCGCGCTTAGGCACGGGCGCGAGGTAGGGTGCGTCCGTTTCCACCAGCAGCCGGTCCAGCGGCACGCGTCTGGCGGTCTCACGCAATTCGTCGGCTTTCTTAAAGGTCACGATGCCCGACAGCGAGATATAGAATCCCAATTCCACTGCCTTTTCAGCGAGTTCCGGGCCGGAGCTAAAGCAATGTATGACTCCGGTGAACGGCCCTTCCGCCATTTCCTGTTCCAGGATCGCCTGCATTTCCGCATCGGCGTCGCGGGTGTGAATGACGACGGGCAGCCCGGCTTCGCGGCTGGCGCGGATATGGGTGCGGAACTGACGGTCCTGAACGTCGCGCGGACTGTGCTCGTAAAAGAAATCCAGGCCGGTTTCGCCAAAGGCGACGACCTTGGGATCGTTCTCCGCCAGGCCGATGAGCCGCGCAGTGTCGACTTCCGGCTCGCTGCCCGCTTCGTGGGGGTGAATACCGACGGTGCAATGCATGTCGTCGAACTTCTCCGCCACGGCGCGCACCTGTTCGAACTTGGTGATATGGGTGCAGATGGTGAGGAAGTGGCCAACGCCGGCCGCGCGGGCACGCCCGACTACGCCGTCCAGGTCCTCCTGAAAATCCGGGAAGTCGAGATGGCAGTGGCTATCGACCAGCATGGCGCCCCGTCAGGCCCCCTCTTCTGAGGCTTCGAGCTCGAGTTTTTGGAACACCGGCTCGGGCTTGGGCAGATCCTCACCCGGCACCGGTGCGTGACCCGGCCCGAAGGCGTCGAAGTCCCGCTGATCGTCGGGCACGGACAGCTGGTCGAGAATCTCCTCCGCCGCGTGGGGCGTGAACGGCTGCATCATCAAGGCGAGCATGCGGATGACATCGCTGAGCACATAGAGAACCGTGGCCATGCGCGCCGGGTTTTCCTTGCGCAGTACCCACGGCGCCTGACGGTCGACATAGGCGTTGGCGCTTCGCACCACGGTCCAGATCGTCTCCAGGGCCTCATTGAAGGCCTGACGGTCCATGGCGTCTCGCACGGGATCAATCAGCCCGGCCGCGGCGTTGAGGATTTCGTCGTCGTCGCCGGTGAGTTCGTCGGGCTCCGGCACCTTGGCTTCGCAGTTCTTGTGGATCATCGACAGCACGCGCTGGGCCAGGTTACCGAGATCGTTGGCGAGCTCGCCGTTGGCACGTTGGACCAGAGCCGCCTTGGCGAAGTCGCCGTCCGATCCAAAAGTGACCTCGCGCAGCAGGAAATAGCGCAGCTGGTCCAGGCCGAACTGTTCGACAAGCACATTGGGATCGATCGCATTGCCCAGAGATTTCGACATTTTCTGGCCTTCGATGGTCCACCAGCCGTGGGCGAAAATGCGCTTGGGCAGCGGCAAATCCGCCGCGAGCAGAAACGCCGGCCAATAGACGCAGTGAAAGCGGATGATGTCCTTGCCGATCATATGCAGATCGGCCGGCCAGAATTCCTTATTTTTATTTTCGTTATCAGATAGATAGCCGGTCGCCGTGATGTAATTTGTGAGCGCGTCGATCCACACGTACATGACGTGTTTGTCGTCGCCGGGCACCGGCACTCCCCAGTCGAAGGTCGTGCGGGAGATGGAAACGTCCTGCAAATCGCCGCTGACGAAGCTGACCACCTCGTTGCGGCGGCTCTTGGGCGCTATGAAGTCGGGATGGCTGTCGTAATAGTCCAGCAGCAGCGGCTTGGCCATGGATAGGCGGAAGAAGTAGCTCTCCTCCTCCACCCATTCCACCGGCGCGCCGGAGGGCGCGATCTTGCCATCCGGCCCGTCGATCAGCTCGTCCTCGGTGTAATAGGCCTCATCGCGCACCGCGTACCAGCCGGCGTAGGTGTCGAGCTCGATCCACGGCGTGCCGTCCGGCGCTTTATTCGCGGCGATGCGCCGCCACAGTTCCTGGCAAGCCGCGATGTGGCGCTGTTCGGTGGTGCGGATGAAATCGTCGTTGGTGATGTCGAGCGTGTCCGTCAGATCGCGGAAAGTCTGCGAGACTTCGTCGGTGAACGCCTGGGGCGATACACCTTTAGCCGCCGCGGCTTTGGCGACCTTCTGGCCGTGCTCGTCGGTGCCGGTGAGAAACTTGACGTCATAGCCGTCGAGGCGCTTGAAGCGCGCCAAAGCATCGCAGGCTATGGTTGTGTACGCATGGCCCGTGTGGGGCTTGTCGTTGACGTAATAGATCGGCGTCGTGACGTAGAAGGTCTTATGTGATCCGGGTGTCATTACCAACTCCGACCGCCGTCGCTGAGCCGAGGACCGGCCTAGCTGGCGGCACGCTGCTCGATGGCGAGTAACGCGTTGAGAACAGTCCGTTTTTTATCGAGATGCACCGCATCCGCACGCTCGAACAGGCGCGCGACCTTTTCCCACACCTCCACCCATTGATCAAGGCCAGCCGAAGCGCTCAAGCGGTCGGAAATGGCGTGTTCTCCCGGCACGATTTCCGCCGTATGGGCCCATTCCCCTCGGGCGCCGGTGGTGACCATGCGGGCCAGCCACCAGGTCAAGAGCTCGGCCAGCGTGCGGAAGCCATCTCCCTTGAGCGCTGAGTCTGAGAGGGCGTGTGCCATGCCGATGTCCATTTTGGGCATGGTCGCCAGCACGCCGATGAGGCTGCGGAAGAGATTGAGGCCGCCGGCGTCGGCGAGTTCAATCGCACGCCCGACAGAGCCCTCGGCCAGTACAGCCAGCGGATGAATATCCTTTGTCGCAATATCTGGGCGATACCGTCCGACCAGAGCTTCGACCGTTGCCGTTGCTAAAGGCGCCAGATCCAGGCGCCGGCAGCGCGAACGGATGGTCGGCAGCAGCCTGGCCGGATTGTGGGACACCAGAAAAATCAAAGCGCGCGCAGGCGGTTCCTCGAGCACTTTTAGCACCGCGTTCTCGGCATTGCGGTTCATCTCGTCGGCGGCGTCGATAATGACCACGCGCCAGCCGCCTTCCGCCGGCGTGAGCCGCAGGAACTGGCCGATGCCGCGGACCTCGTTGACCGAGATCGTCGCCTTGCGCTTGGTCATCTTGGTGTCGGCCCAGGCCCGCTCAATGGCGCGGAAATCTCCATGTCCCTGCGCCGCGATGCGTTTGAACACGGGATGCTCGGCGGACATCTGCAAGGACAACGCGGCAGGAGCCTCGTCACCGAACAGACCGGGGCCCTCGTCAACCGGGTCTTTTTGAGAGAGCGCGAAGCGGGCCATGCGGTACGCCAGGGTTGCTTTGCCAATGCCGCGTGGACCGCAGATCAGCCAGGCGTGGGCGAGCCGTCCAGACGTCCAGGCATTGAGGAAGTCGGTCTCGGCCTCCGCATGACCCGTGAAGTACGGATTGTCGCGGGGCAACGGGATGTCAAAGTCCGGTTCCGGTGCGCGGGTCTTTCTAGGCATTCGTCGACTTTAACACCGGAGTGACGGCTTCATTCAAGCGCGCGGCGACCTCAACTTCACTGCCCGACGCATCGATGACGCGGCAGCGACCGGACTCTGCCTCCGCGATCTCCATGAAACCTGCTCGTAAGCGTTCATGAAACGCGACGTCCATGTCTTCGTAGCGGCGTTCATCGCCGCCGCGCCCGGCCGCGCGCTTGAGTCCCTCCTCCACCGGCAGATCGAGGATCAGAGTCAAATCCGGCTTGAACGATCCCAAGGTCACCGAATGAATGCGTGTGATGGCGTCACGTCCAAGGCCGTGGCCGTAGCCCTGATAGGCCATGGTTGAATCGGAGAAGCGGTCGCACAGCACGATTTTGCCCGCATTGAGAGCCGGCTTGATGGTGCGTTCGACGTGATCCCGGCGCGCCGCGTAATGCAGCAATGCTTCTGTCATGCCGTCCCAGCGCTCGGGATCGCCCGTGACCAGTAACGCCCGGATGGCTTCCGCCCCCGGCGATCCTCCGGGTTCACGGGTTTGCAATACCGTGCGGCCGTCCGCTTCGAGCGACGCGGCCAGACGTTTGATCTGTGTCGATTTGCCGCTGCCCTCGCCGCCTTCAAAAGTGATGAACAGGCCCTTGCCCACCGTCAGCTCAGCGTCCGCCGCCGGTGAAACCGAACAATATTTGCGAAGCGGCGGCCTTAACCCGTCCGCTAAAACCCAATTGGGCGACCGACGCGCCAGCGACGAGGTCGTATTCCAGCGGTTCCATTTCGTCACCGGAGACAACCAGTTTGGCAACCTTGGCCCCCTGCTCCACTGGAGCGGCAATCGGGCCTTCGTACACCGCTTTGACTTCGAGTGTCCGCCAGGCTTGGCGCGGGATGGTCACAGTGACGTCTTCCTCGATGATCAGCGGAATCGTCTCCTCAACGCCGAGCCAAACCTCTGCGTCGCTGACCATTTCTCCGGCGCGGAACAGATCTCTGTTGGTGAAATTGCGGAAGCCCCAGTCCATCAGCTTGGCTGTCTCCTCGGCGCGGGCCTGAGTGCTTTCCATGCCATTGGCGACAAGGACCAACCGGCGGCCATCGCGCAGGGCGGAGGCTGTCAGCCCGTAGCCCGCGGCGTCGGTGTGCCCGGTCTTAAGCCCGTCGGCGCCGCCCGGACGATAGAGCAACGGGTTGCGATTGAACTGCTTGATCTCGTTGAAGGTAAACTCCGTTTCCTGATAGAGCGAGTAGTACTCAGGAAAATCTGAAATGATGCGGCGCGTTAGGACTGCCAAGTCCGCCGCCGTCATATAGTGGTTTGGATCGGGCAAACCGGTCGCATTGGTGAAATTACTGCCGGTCAGGCCAAGTTCCCGCGCCCGTTCCGTCATTTCGATGGCAAAAGCCTCTTCGCTGCCGGCCATGTTTTCCGCCACCACGATGCAGGCATCGTTGCCTGATTGTATGATAATTCCGCGCAGCAAATCCTCGACGCGAACCATGGTGTTCGGCTCAAGGAACATGGTCGAACCACCGGACGCCGCCCCGCCCTTCTCCCACGCGTTTTCACTGACCATGAATTCGTCGTCCAGTGACAACGCTCCGGAATGAATCGCTTCGAACACCATGTAGGCCGTCATCAGCTTGGACATCGACGACGGTGGCATGCTCTCAGTGGCGTTACGCTGTTCCAGGGGTGTCCAGGTCGAGAAATCATACAGGACATACTCGCGGGCATTGATCTCGATCGCCCGCGCCGGTGCGGCGACAAGTACCAAAGCGGCAATCGCACAGCACAATGAGCGGAGTAAAAAAGTAGTTTGAACAGTCATGGCGGTAGGGTTTGACCTCCGATTGCGGCGATTGCATGACACGCCCGGTTCGGCGTGCCCAGTCTACGCCGGTCTATTCGTCGATAATGCGCGCGCCGTCATATCCTTGCGCGATCATGTCGGACAACAGTTGCTGGGCCGTCGCTTCGTCGGGCAACGGGCCGATACGCACGCGATGGAATGTACGGCCGCCGACATCCGCCTGGGCCACAAACGCGTTGCCCATTTCGGACAGCTGGGCTTCGAGGCGGCGGGCATTGTTGAGATCGGTAAAAGCGCCGGCCTGAATATACAGCCCCGGCCCGGATGGCACGGGCAATGCAGCCAGCGCGACCGGCTCCGGCGCCACGGGCGTGGGCGGCGGCAGTGGAGTGCTCGTGATCGGGGCTGAAGCCACCTGCGCTGAAGAGGATTGAGCGACGGGCATTGGCTGAGCCGGCGGCGGCGCCAAGGACTCGGAAACGATTGTTCCGCGAGGCGCCGCCGTGACCGGCGGCATCTCCGCGGTGGTAAACGCACCGGTCGCGCCAAGAGCCATGTTTTTGAGGGTGAGCGAGTCCTCGGGCACCAGCTCGACACGGACTCTCGCGACGCCGTGCCGTTCAACATCGAGCAGCTGCGCCGCGCGGCGTGACAGATCGATGATCCGGCCTTCGACAAAGGGCCCGCGATCGTTGATCCGCAGTTTGATGGCACGGCCGTTTTCGAGGTTTGTGACTTGAACGACACTCGGCATCGGGAGTGTTTTGTGCGCGGCGGTCAGCGCATTCATATCGTACTTCTCGCCGTTGGCCGTGCGTTTGCCGTGAAAGCCCGGGCCATACCACGATGCGATCCCCTCCTCGCGGTAACCGAAGTCCTCCGCCGGGTAATACCAGATACCGGCGACCTCATAGGGATTGCCGACTTTGTAGATGGTGACGACATTGCCTCGCGGGTCGCGGCCAAATTGCAAGTGAGCCGGTAAGTCCGGATCGACCAGCGATTGCTTGCCGGTCGAACAGGCAGCCAGAATTGCGAGGATCGCAAAGGCGCCAAGCCTGCAGAACGCGTGTCGAATACCCCGCATTTTGTGGTCTACCCTTCGTCCGGTACAGGATATGGCATATTATTGGGGCGTACGCCGCAAAGCAAGGAATCGCCTACTCGGCTGGAGATATTGCCGGGTCCGCCCCGGCAACCTCGGTCTGCACGGCATCGAGCACGGCGCGGTTGGGATACCCATCGGCGGGCAAATTCGCTTCTTTTTGAAAGGCTTTAACGGCGGCCCGGGTCCGCGGCCCCGCCTGGCCGTCGGGCTCTCCCGTGTCGAACCCAAGGGCATTCAATCCAGCTTGCAGTGCCGTAACATCATCCCGCGACAACGGTTCTTCTGCACGCCGCGGAGACTGCAAAGCGCCAATGCCGATCAGACGGTCGGCCAAATGACCAACGGATATGGCGTACAGAAGCGATCGGTTCCAATTCATGATGGCATCAAAATTGCCGTAAACGAGGAACGCCGGTCCGCGAATGCCAGCGGGCAGGATGACGGCTCCTTCGATCTGGGCGTTCGGCAGGTCGCGGCCATCGATCCGTCTCACCCCAATCGACTGCCACTCCGCCAACGGCTTTTTAAGGCGCAGATCGGCCAGGTCGAGATCGAAATCCTCCGGCAAACGAACCTCACGGCCCCACGTGTAATCGTTATCCCACCCTGACGAGCTCAGGTAGTTCGCGGCTGAGCCAAACACGTCCGGCAAGGTGCCCCAAATGTCCTTACGGCCGTCGCCATCTTCGTCGACGGCATGACGGGCAAACGTTGACGGCATGAATTGCGGCTGACCCATTGCACCGGCCCAGGAGCCGACCATGTTCTCGCGCGCGATATGGCCGCCTTCGAGGACGGTCAACGCATCAAAGAGCTCGGCGCGAAAGAAAGCGCTGCGCCGTTCATCGAAGGCCAGGGTCGCCAACGCGTCGATAACGGGAAACCCGCCCAAGAATTGTCCGAAGTTCGTTTCCAGTCCCCAGAACGCGACGAGAAAGCGACCTTGAACGCCGTATCTAGCTTCAATCTTGTTGAGCAGATCGCGATGCTTTTTTAGAAGTGCGCCGCCTTCTTGAATACGTTTTTCCGACACGCGGGTGTCTAAGTAGCGCCAGAAGGTCTGAGTGAACTCCGGCTGTTGCCGGTCGAGCTCGATCACCCTGGGAATCGGTTCGACGCCGGCCAAAGCCGCCTCTAACGTAGCGGCAGAAATACCGCGGGATTCCGCTTCTGTTGCAAGGTCGGCAAGCCACGTTTCGAAAGGGTCGCTGGGTGGCGACGGCGTATTCTCGGTTTCCTGCGCGGTGAGACCGCCTGACGCTCCGGCAGCAATCGCGACCGCGATCAAAAAAGCCCTAAAATTCAATAGCTTTTGCCCTTTTTCTGGCATCCCCTGTCTTACCGCGAAGGCGGTGGCCTGAAAAGGTATAACTGCGGTCACGCCTTATGGCTTTGAAAGAGGCGCTGGTCTAAACTCAAACGTGTTGCATCGCGGTATGAAATCGCATTTATTTCAAGCCGTTGGCGGTGTCCGGAGCTGGAAAATCCGATGCAGCCACCGGGGCGTAATTCCGCGGTCCAGATCAGACTGCGTTGAGCAAGGGGTAGGAACACATGGACGGTCAGGAAGAAGTCGCTGTTGAGGCAGCAGCGGAAAGCGGCGGTTTTCTCTCCGAATGGTTTTTCAACATGTTCGCGGCGACATTGGACCTTCAGGCCCAGTCACCGACGTTCATCCTTCTCTACCTCGGCATTGTATTCGGCCTGGTTATCCTACGTGTGTATTTCTATGACCCGATCAAAACACTCGGCGTCATCGGTCTTTATATCTACTCCGGCATTCAATCTTACGCGCTGTTTAGCGGATCGCCCCTTATCCTAGAGGCTGCCACCGCAAGCTGGGTCGCGACCGGCATGACCATGTGGTACGCCTTTTTGTTCACGGTTGTCTTGGTTTGGGGTGTCTCCAGGGTATTCGAGGTTATTTATTCGACACTGCTCGCCGTCGGTTTGGGTGCGGCCCTCAGCTATCTGAACCCGATTAAACTGCTGAACCTCGTCCGCAAGAGCGAAGCCGAACTCGACGAAATCGAAGACGCCTTCAACGCCGGGTCAGCCAAGGATCCCAAGCGCCAGAAGACAGCCATTATGATGACGGACATCGTCGGCTACAGTAAACAAATGGGCACCGACGAAGCCGGCATTTACAAGAAGCTGCAAATCCACAACGAAATCCTGCGCAACCAGATCGTGCGCAATCGTGGCACGATCATTAAGACGATCGGCGACGCCTTCATGGTTAAATTCCGAAGCGCCACCAATACCGTTCGGTGCGCCATGGATATTCAGAAAGCGATTGGTGAATACAACAAAACCAAGACCCCGGACGACCAATTCCATGTGCGCATCGGTTGCCACATGGGGGAAGTCATGCTCACCGGCACTGACGTGTTTGGCGAAGGGGTGAATATTGCAGCTGGTATCGAGCCTAAAGCGGACGCTGACGGCATTCTGGTGTCTGAAGTGATTCAGCAGGAAGCGAAGAATAAGTTCCCTGCCCACTTCGTTAGCGTTGGCCGCCAGCCGATGAAAAACATCGCCCAGCCACCCGAACTGTTTAAGGTCTTCCCCCTCGAAGACACAGCCGCGAAACCGACCGGCGGCGGCGGCGGCACCGTCAAAGTACCGGCCTCCGGCGGCGGTGGCGGTGGTGGCGCACCCGCAGGTGGCGGCGGCGGCACGTTCAAAATCTAATCTGACCGATGACATTCAAAGCGACAGCCCGAAAACATGGCGCATGGTTCGGGGCGCTGGTCTGCGCCGTATTGTCGTTGTATGCGGCACGTTCGGCATACAGTGCCGACAAGGTCTCATTCGGCACAGACTGGCGCGCCCAAGCGGAGCACGGTGGATTTTACCAGGCCCAGGCTCTCGGCCTGTATGACGATGCGGACTTGGAGGTCACCATTCGTCAGGGCGGCCCTCAAATTAACCATTCTCAGCTTCTTGCCGCCGGCCGTCTCGATTTCGGCATGTCTCCGAACTCGTTTATTCCGCTGAATTTCGCCTTTCAGGAGATTCCGGTCGTCGCCGTTGCGGCGATGTTCCAGAAAGACCCTGCCGTTCTCATTGCCCATGCGGCGCGCGGACATGAAACGTTGGCAGACCTGAAAGGCGAGCGGATCATGATATCACCGGACACGCGCATCGGGTTCTGGCGGTTTCTCAAAGTCCGCTTCGGCTTTACCGACACTCAAATCGCGCCGTACACGTTCAACATCGCTCCTTTCCTGGCCGATCCGACCGCCGTCCAGCAGGGCTACCTGACAAGCGAGCCTTTCCTGATCCGCAACGCCGACGTGCAGCCAGACGTGTTCCTCCTCGCCGACTCCGGGTACGCCAGCTACGCCGCCGTGATTCAAACATCTCAGCGCATGATCGACCGCAACCCTGACCTTGTGCAGCGTTTTGTCGATGCCAGCATTCGCGGCTGGTACAGCTTTCTGTACGACGACCCCTCGCCGGCCTATGCATTGATCAAGCGCGACAATCCGGACATGACGGACGAATTGCTTGCATATGGACACGAGATGTTGCGGCGATACGGATTGGTGGATAGCGGCGACGCAGCCCGGTACGGCATCGGCGCGATGACGCAGGACAGATGGCGGGCCTTCTTCGACATCATGGCCGAGGACAACGTCTATCCGGCGGATCTCGATTTCACCAAGGCTTACACATTGCAATTCGTCGGCAACCAGGTCGGCATGGATATGGTCCGCCGGGGCGCCAATTAGGCCGGCATGACGAACCCGTCACCTTCCGCCGCCATCGAATTTTCCGGCGTCAGCAAAACATTCTCCAATGGCACTCATGCCGTCGCGCCTGTGAGCCTGAATATCGCCCAGGGTGAATTCGTTTCGCTGGTCGGGCCATCGGGTTGCGGTAAATCCACATTGCTCAGGCTCGCCGCCGGATTGTCGGCAGCGACGACCGGAACAATTGCAATCGGTTCGAAGCCTCAGCCGGAAATCGGGTTCGTGTTCCAAGAACCCACCCTGATGCCCTGGGCCACCGTGACCGAGAACGTCCTGCTGCCGGTGGAACTGAAAGGACGCACGGCAGACAGCCGGACACGGGCAGCGGACGCAATCGAGTTGGTGGGTTTGACTGAGTTTGCATCGGCGTATCCACGAGAACTCTCGGGCGGTATGAAGATGCGGGTCTCGATTGCCCGCGCCTTAATAATGCAGCCTGATCTCCTCCTGCTGGATGAGCCTTTCGCCGCGCTCGACGAATTCACCCGAGCCAAGCTAAACGAAGATCTGCTGGCTCTTTGGGAAGATCAACGCTGGACGGCCGTATTCGTCACTCATAGCATCCGCGAAGCGGCTTACCTGTCGGACAGAATCGTCGTGATGTCTCCGCGGCCCGGCCGGATCATTGCCGACGTCTCCGTTCCGTTTCCTCACCCGCGGCGCCTCGCGCTCCGAGATGATCATGCCTTTACGGACTTCTGCGCAGGCATTGCCACAACTTTGGGCGAAGCCCTGATGGACATTGCATGATCGCCGCATTGACTCGTTCGATCCTGCCCCTGGTGTTCGGCATGGCCGTTCTTGGTCTATGGCAGGCCTTGGTCGTGCTGAACGACGTGCCTCCGTACATTCTGCCAGCGCCCAGTGATATCGCATTTTCCTTATGGGTCGACGGGCCGGGTTTGCTGAGTGCGCTGGCGGTGACCTTGCAAGTCACCCTCGCCGCCCTTCTGTTGGCGTGCCTGACCGGCACCGGCCTCGCTGTGCTGCTCGTGCAGTCCGATACTCTCGAACGAATGCTGATGCCGTACGCGGTATTCCTACAAGTCACGCCGATTGTCACCGTCGCTCCGTTCATCATCATTTGGGTCGATTCCGTTTTCGTTGTACTGCTGATCCTGGCGTGGATGGCCGCCGTATTCCCGATCATTTCAAACACGCTACTCGGTCTTAAAAGCGCCGACCGGAATCTAAGAGATCTGTTCCGCCTGTACGGCGCGACCCGAGCTCAAACTTTGCGGCGTCTGCTGATTCCGTCCGCCCTGCCCTATTTCCTCGGCGGCTTGAGAATCAGCGGGGGTCTCGCCTTGATCGGCACCGTGGTTGCGGAAATGGTGGCCGGCACCAGCGGGCAAAGCTCTGGACTGGCCGCGCGTCTGCTCGAGGCCAGCTACCGGCTTGAACTGGCGCGCGCGCTGGCCTGTTTCGTGCTACTCAGTGTGACCGGTTACGCCCTTTATGGAGCGCTCAACTGGGTGTCACATCGTCTGTTGCGGCATTGGCATGACAGCGTCCTCGATAACACACAAGGGTAGAACTCGGTGACCTCGACCGCGCTTCTCATTAATGACACTTCGGAAGCGTATCACTGGGGATGTTACGCCACGGCGACGGAGATTCGATTGACTCTGGAAGAGTCCGGATATGCCGTCTCATCGATCCCCGTTGCCGACATTCATAACCTGTCGCCCGGTCCGCTGGCGGAACCGCAGTTTAGCGATGAGGGATTCCGGCGCGCCTTTCTTCACGACAACCCGGATATCGCCGGTCAGCTCGAAAAGGCAGACATCGTTGTCGTCAATGGCGAAGGAACTCTTCACGGTCTACGCCGCGCGTCCTTTAATCTGCTTTACTTGATACGGCTGGCGGATGCGGTGTTTGGCAAACCCGTTGCGGTTATCAACACTTCGGTATTTCCCTACGGCAACGGCGCTCACGATGACGGCGCCGCGCGGTTGTATCGCACCATGCTGGGCAGCGCGGATCACCTGATCGTCCGCGAGTCCGCCTCACTCGGCGTTGCGGAGACATGCGGTCTTGAGGCCACCCTGTCATTCGATTGCCTGCCGCGGTACTGGGCGAGAACCGGACCACCGGACACGACTGCAGCTCAGTCAGGAGAGGTTATCCTCGGAGGCGGATTCGGGCTGACCCCCGAAGTCATGCTGACCCTTCTCGAAGGGGCAAAGGATATCCTACGCGGCTACACCTTGGTCTATGTCACGGGCGCCAATGGCCAGCCCGCAAACGACGACACGCCCTTCATCGAAGTTCTCAAGGCATCCAGGCTGAACATCGAGCACCGCGTCACCGCGTCTTTTGAGGACTGGCGGTCCACCATCGCCAATGCCGACGCCCTGATCTCAGGAAGGTTTCATCACACCATTGCAGCCGCCTGTGCCGGAACGCCGGCCGTGGTGTTCGCCGCCGGGACACCGAAAAACACCGGTTTGTGTGAAGCGCTCGACTTGCCGGCGCCCTTGGCTGCGACGCCAGACGCAGCCCTCGATTTTGCTGCCAGAGTGGAACAGGCCTTATGCAAGCAGGCCCAGACAGTGTCCAAATCGACACGCCAGGCGTTGACGGACCGGGCCGCCGCGAATTTCAGATTCCTTGAGCGGCTCTAATCCGGGTCAGACACCAGGCCTTCGTCCAAAGGCGCCGACTGGTCGCCGTAGCCGCGGAACTTTTCAGCCACGCGGATCATTTCCGCGTCATCCAAAAGAATGGGGGTCCCGCCCTGACAGGCGCGCCAATACTGCGCGGCGAGAGTTTCCACTTCTCCGGCTAATTTAAGCGCCGCTGGCAGATCCGTGCCGAGAGCGATCTGTCCGTGATTGGCGAGAAGACAGGCCCGGCGATCCGCCAGCGCCCTGACTGCGTGTTCGGATAATTCTTCGGTCCCAAAGGTGGCATACGGGGCGCACCGGATGTCCGGTCCACCCGCAACCGCCACCATGTAATGAAAGGCCGGAATTCCTTCTCCGCGGCACGCCAGCGCTGTCGCGAACGGCGAATGGCTGTGAACAACGGCATTGATTTCGGTCCGCGCCGCAAGGATGTCTCGATGGAAGCGCCACTCCGACGAGGGCCGCCGCCGCCCGCGCACGTGGCCGCTCAATGACACTTCAACGATGTCGTCCGGCTGTAACGACTCATATGCCATACCGGTCGGTGTAATGAGCATGCGTGAAGAGTCCAACCGAACGCTGGCGTTGCCCGACGTGCCGAAGCTCAGCCCGCCGGCCGTCATGGCACGGCACGTCTGGATGAGAGCCGTGCGCAGATCCAAATCGTGCGCGCTCATGCCGCGTGCTCCGGATACAGGGACCGCAAACCGCCGGCAGTGGCCTCGCACACACCGCGCTCCGTGATCAGACCGGAGACATAACGCGACGGTGTGACATCGAAAGCAATATTCAAAGCGCCGGTATTGTCCGGCGTAAGCTGCACCTCGGCGACCGTGCCATCGGCAAGCTTGCCGGCGATGTGAGTAATCTCCCGGCCGTCCCGGGTTTCAATGGGAATGTCCCGAAGACCATCCGTGATCGACCAGTCTATGGTTGAGTGCGGTAGGGCGACGTAAAACGGGACGGCGTTATCGTAAGCCGCCAGAGCCTTCAAATACGTGCCCACTTTGTTGCACACGTCGCCGTGTGCCGTTGTACGGTCGGTGCCGACGATGCACAGATCAACCTCGCCGTGCTGCATGAGATGCCCTCCGGCATTGTCCACAATCACCGTATGGGGCACGCCGTGGGTGCCGAGTTCCCAAGCCGTGAGGCTCGCGCCCTGATTCCGCGGCCGAGTCTCATCCACCCAGACATGAACCGGAATGCCGCGCTCCTTGGCAACGTAAACCGGCGCCAGAGCCGTACCCCAGTCCACCGTCGCGAGCCAGCCGGCGTTGCAATGAGTCAGCATGTTGATTTGTGCCGGCCGGCCCTTGTCGCGCCAAAGGGCCTCGATAACATCCGCGCCGTGTTCACCGATCGCACGGCAGGTCGCGACATCGTCCTCGCAGATTTGCGCCGCGCGTTCATACGCGGCGGCTTCCCGCTCCTCTGGTGCCAATGGCTTTACCGCCCCGGCGACATCGCGCAGCGCCCAGCCCAGGTTGCTCGCCGTCGGACGGGTCTTTAACAGTGCATCGAAGGCCGCCTGCAGATTCTCATCACTCGGGTCGTCGCGCAGGGCAAGTGCTAAGCCATAGGCTCCGGTCGCGCCGATCAGGGGCGCGCCCCGGACCAGCATGTCACGTATCGCATGCGCGGCATCCTCAACGGACGTCAATTCTACTGTGACGAACGCGTGCGGCAGTTTGGTTTGGTCGATGATCGAAACCGTACGCTCGTCAGACGCGGTCCAGATCGTGCGGTAGGGAGTGCCGTTGACGTCCACGCTTCCGTACTCATCCCTTGCCGAGCACGCGGCCGATGATCGGCGCGAGACGCTTTACGGCGTCTGGGTCTTGCTGATCCGGCGCAGTGATAACGGCATGGTCTAGAGCCGTCTGGCAGCCGGCGCTGCACACGTGATCCCGGCCTTTGAGCCGTGGCACCACCGCTTTGACCAGCGCGCGCGCCTGATCCGCGTTGGACAGCAACGTGGCGATGACTTGCTCCACCGTCACCGCATCGTGATCCGGATGCCAGCAATCGAAGTCGGTCACCATGGCGACGGTCGCGTAACACATCTCCGCTTCGCGGGCGAGTTTGGCCTCGGGCATGTTGGTCATGCCGATAACATCACATCCCCAAGAGCGATAAAGGTTCGACTCCGCCAAAGTTGAAAATTGCGGCCCCTCCATGGTCAGGTATGTCCCGCCGCGCTGTTGTGGAATGCCAAGTCCGGTCGTCGCCGCCTCTAGAGCGTCTCCTAACCGGCTGCACGTCGGGTGCGCGACTGACACATGGGCGACGAAGCCCTCGCCGAAGAATGTTTTCTGGCGCGCGAACGTGCGGTCGATGAATTGGTCGACCAGAACGAAGGTCCCGGGCGGCAGGTTCTCCTTGAATGATCCGCACGCACTGAGCGACAAGATTTCGGTGACACCGAGCGCCTTCAGCGCAAAGATATTGGCCCTGAAATTGAGATCGGACGGTGACAGCCGGTGACCGCGGCCGTGGCGCGGTAAAAACACCATTTTCTGACCGTCGAGGATGCCGGTGAGCAGCGCGTCGGATGGCGCTCCGAACGGCGTTTCGACGTCGACCCAGGTCGTGTCGCCCAAGCCCTCAAGATCGTAAAGACCGGAGCCGCCGATAATACCGATCACAGGGGGGCTCGCGGAATGAGTCATGGCACGTTCTCCGGTCAACAATGCCATCAGTCTGCCACAGCGCGGTGTGTGTGCAAGCCGGAGTGAAGCGGTGTGGTATGCAGGGTGTATGCTGTCGCTTGACCGGCCGGTGCGGGTCTAGTATCCCGCTGTTCGACTGCGGATGGGTGGCCGAGCGGTTGAAGGCACTGGTCTTGAAAACCAGCAGGCGTTAACGCGTCTCGTGGGTTCGAATCCCACCCCATCCGCCAAAAACCTATATTAAGTAATTTATTTCAATAGGTTGACGTTTTTCCATATATTCTACCCATCTTTCTACCCATCTAAAATTCACTGATTTGGCTCCCGAGAGTCCTGTAATAAGATTTGGAGATGCTTAAGGTATTTCTCTGGCCCGACACCTCATTCTCGAATGGCTCAACTATGACTCAGCGTTTTGGGCTAATTTGCTGGTGGGGATTCTTTGGCATTGCCGTATTTGCGGTTGCGGCGCGAATGAGCACGGCTCTTTTTGAAGCCGGAGACAGAATATTCAGTCTTCTACTAGGAAGGCGTCGGAACGTTCTTTTTTCTTTTGGGCTGGGCACTGCTTTTTCTGTTTGCTGCCCGATAGGTAATTCTCACTCGCGCGCACTGGTCCTATAATTCCACAGACCATCGAATGCACTCTTTTTTCAACTTTATACAAATCTGACTCTTCGGATCAAAATTGGTTTCAGACACAGACATGTATCTCTCAGCTAAGCCACTCATTGACCAGCGCGCGGAATATGCGGACCCCACCAAAGCCATGGTCAATGCTGATGGTATGTTAGATGGTATGTTAGATGGTATGTTATAGGCCTGTGATCAACGACTAGATAGTCTAAGAAATTAAATCATTTGCGCCAAATTGGGCCAAAATCGATTTCATGAGCTATCTTTATTTTTCTCGTATGCACATTCGGTGAAGTACGTAATTGGTAGATGAAATCGAAAAGGCCTTGGTATCGGCTTTAGAAGCTATCAAGAGCGGTCATTTTGTTGACGCGCTTAATATGCTTCTAGCCAGGAAAGCCGCGCTTGGTGACAACGTTGCTGCTGCGGCTTTACGCGTGGCGGCTGCATTTGGTGCCGGAGACCGTAAAACTTTTTTTGAATCGCTCGAAGTACTAATGAGTTTGCGGACTGCAAACACGGCGTGGAATAGTAGCGCTCTCGAATTGGCAGTTCATGTTCTTAGTCAGCGCGGTGTTGTCAAATTGCTTCAACAAGAGAGCGATGGGGAAGCATATCAAGACATTTGTCTAGCTGCGTTAGTAATCATCCATATTCATATGGGAGCATTTGCCAAAGCCGAAAAGTGTGCGCGAATGCTTATTCCGTCGATCAAAGGTAATGATATGTTCGAGGTCTTGGTATCTTACTGCCGCTCCCATTTCCTTGATCCTGAAGTAATTTTGGTGACTCGTGAAGCGCTTACGCAGGACCCAAATAACGCGCAATGGATTGCCGAACTTGCTCTAGCGTCGTTCAATCAGGGAGACATTAAGTGCACACAGAAGCTGGTTCCGCGTTATAGAGAACTAGTAGCGGAAAAAGACAGGGCAGAACTCGCATCTGCGCTTGCTGAAGTCAAAAACAAACCTTTGGTATTTCTACATTTGCCTAAAACCGGTGGCACTTCGGTAATTAGCGCAATCAAGGATGTTGGAGTTTCATTAGGGCATCGGATAATCAATGACGGGCCTATTGGATATGAAGACGATTCATATTCACAGGTAGCACCGGGAAGTGTTGAGCGAACTAAATTGTCCGGCGCGGTTTGCTTTACCAACGTTCGAAACATTTTTGCGTTTCTAATTAGCTACTACCACGATTGTCGCCGCCTTTGGCTCTCCGAATCATCACTGCATGACTCGATAGTGTCCAGGAAATACAATTTTTCGGACTTCATCGAGTACCTAGTTGAAGAAAGCGAAAGCTGGGTTGGCGAAGGCCTAATAAACATTCAGGTTTTCGCTCAGCCTTCCGGAGAAATAGCGGTAAATTGGATCAACCGTCTCGAGTTTCTATCGGACGACATATCAGAAATGGCCTTAAAATTTGACCTAAATCTTACGCGTAGCATTGGTCATAAGAATCAAAATGTATTTGAAGACTATAGGACCTATTACACAGATAAACTTATCACCAAAGTGTATGAAAAGTGGGCTGATGATATTAGGTTGTTTGGGTTTGACTTCGATAATTACTACAAGCCGGATTTAGATGTCTTACATCACGATATTGGGAGCTGGAGCAATAAGATTAGGCTATCTATTCCCGACAAGAACGTGATTTATCTCTATTAGTGAGACATTCAATACCAATGGTGTGAGTCCTATCCCGCAACACCACGTTTAAGCTAGCGACATAGACGGATAAAGAGTGTATGTGCGGATACTTGAAATGATCCGCGTATTGCAGAACACAAAGCCGGGCGGACGTGTCCACCAAGGGCAAGTTGGCGGGCTCTGTTTCAGACCTTCGCGCGCACGGTGTCGGCACGCTATTGGTCTACTGCGTGTCCCCCGTCAGCACCAATGGGACAGATTGGGGTGATTGCGTAAGGGAGTAA
>JAYQVH010000006.1:0-166480 GCA_038148375.1 Rhodospirillaceae bacterium
GTTTGCATTTGGGCATGACCGCGCCACCGCCTGCGCTATAGTGATCCGATGTCTTTTTCCCTTGTCCAGGTCAACACGTTCTATCCGGGCTTTTTGAACGACGCCTACGCTGCCGCGCCGGGCAAGGCGGACGCGCCGTATGCAGATCAGATCGGCTGGCTTCTGGATATGGGATTTTCCGATCCGCATATGTTCACCCGCCCGCTGGAGGCGCTCGGGGTCGAGGCCACCCAGATCATCGCCAACTGCGGCCCCGCGCAGGCGGCCTGGCTGAGAGAAAATGGCGCTGGCGGCGTCCTGCAATCGGAACATGACGCGCTCCGCATGCAAATCGACGCGCTGAAACCCGACGTGCTGTACATCAACGACTGCATCACCTTCGACAGCGTCTTTGTGCGCACCCTAACCCATAAGCCGAAACTGGTGATCGGCTGGCGGGGCTTTCCGCCGCCCGACGCGACGGACTGGACAGCGTTCGACGCCATTCTCACCAGCTTCGATAAGATGTTCGACTGGGCAAAAGCGCGCGGCGCGAAAAAGGTCATCCGGTTTCACCCCGGTTTCCCGCGCGACTGTCCGGCGATCGCCACGCCGCGCGCACCCGATCTCGACGTCGTGTTTTCCGGCAGCGTCACCCGCCAGCACAGCTACCGCATTCAGCTGCTGAATTATCTCGGTGGCCTGAGCCGCCTGCCGGAGCCGGACGGCTTCGCCTTCGGGCTGTTCATGAACGATGCCAGCGCCCTCGACCCGACGGTTGCGGCGCTCAACCGCGGCGCGGTGTGGGGCAACGAGATGATCGCGACGCTGCGGCGGGCCAAGATTGTCGTGAACATCGACGTCGATGCATTCGATAATCAGCCGCCCAACATGCGCCTGATCGAGGCGACCGGCGCGGGCGCGTTCCTGCTGACGCCGGACCATCCGCAGCTGCCCGAGTTTTTCGCGCCCGGCGAGGAAATAGAGACCTTCCGCACGCCAGCGGAACTGGTGGCGAAACTCCGCCATTTCCTGGATGACGACACAGCACGCGAACGCATTGCCCTGGCAGGTCAGACGCGCTGCCTCGCCGACCACGACCTCAAGAGCCGCGCCATCTGGCTGAAAGACATTCTGGAAACGGAACTCAGAGGCTAACGGAGGGTCCCGGCGAAGCGCGCAGCATCTGCAATCATGGTGGCGAGGTCTGAGCGCTGCGGCGTCCAGCCGAGATGCGCCCGCGCCTTATCGGCCGCCGCAACCAGATGGGCGGGATCGCCCGGCCGGCGCGGATGGGCGTCGTGCTTGACCGGCTTGCCGAGCGCGGCCTCGACCGCGGCAACAATTTCCAGCACCGAATATCCTTGGCCGGTCCCGAGATTATAAGCCGTAAATCCTGCGCTCAATTTATCGAGCGCCGACACATGACCGTCGGCCAGATCGCTGACATGGATGAAATCGCGGATTGCGGAGCCGTCAGGCGTGCCGAAGTCGGTTCCGAGCACCGGCAGGCGATAGTCATCGTCCAACGCGGCGCGCATGGCGTTTGGAATGACGTGGGTTTCGGGATCGTGGATTTCGCCGATCTCGCCGTCCGGATCGGCCCCGGCCGCATTGAAGTAGCGCAGTGCAGTCACTTTGAAGCCGTAAGCCGTCGCACAGGTCTCGGTCATCTGCTCGACCAGCGCCTTGGTTCGGCCGTAAGGCGAAATCGGCTCGAGCGGCGCGTCTTCGGTTACCGGAAGGACATCCGGCGCCCCGTAAACTGAACACGAGCTCGACAGCACCAGGCGGTCAACGCCGGTGTGCTTCATCGCGTCCATCAGACTGACAGCGCCGTTGACGTTGATGCGGAAGTAATCGAGCGGCCGCTCCCAGGACTCACCGACATAGGCCAGCGCCGCGCAATGGATGACCGCCTCAATGCCATGCGCCGTCAGCGCCCGGACCAGTGCCGACGTATCCAGGACATCGGCTTCGATCAGCAGACCCCATTTAACGAAGCTCCGGTGACCGCGGCTCAGGTCGTCATAGGCGACCGGTGTGTGCCCTGCCCCGGCCAACGCCTTACAAATGTGGCTGCCGATATATCCCGCGCCCCCGGTGACTAAAACGTTGGTCACCGTGCGTTAAACCTCAACGGCGTGATAGCGGCCGTCTTCGTGGCTGAACACCACCGACTTGAAATGCGGCTTGCGCGACGGATCGACCAGATGGCCGAATCCGAGCGCACTGAGGTGTTTGGCGAACACGCGTTCGCCGAGACGATTGGCGTCCTCGGGAATGATCGGCGTATAGCGCTGCAACACCGCGACACATTCGTCGCGATAGGCATCGCGCTGGACGACAGCCTTGTTGTCGCCCTGATAGCGGTAGATGCCAAGCGGCACCGGCGCGATATAGCAGTCGGTTTTTTCAATGAACCGCGCCCATAATTCAAAGTCGCAGGCCAGGGAAAAAGAGTGATCGAAGCAGCCTCCGACTTCGTCCCACAGCGAGCGGCGCCAAAACGTGGAGTCCTGCACGATCCAACCGGACGTCGGCAGACCAGACGACTTAATGTGTTCGCCGTTGTAAAAACCCCATTGATCGACACCGGGCACAAAATCGGCCTTGATGACCGTGCCGTCCTTGCGCGCCTGCATGGGAAAGCGGGATGTGATCCACTGCACGTCGGGCAAGTGATCGAAAATATCGAGCACGGTTTGGATCGCCCAGGGCGCCAGCATGTCGTCGGAGTTGAGCCAGCCCATGATCTCGCCGTCGGACTTGCCGAAGCCGGCTTCAATAGCGTGATACATGCCGCCGTCCGGCTCAGACTGCCAATGATAAAGCTTTGATTCCTGACCTTTGATGAGGTCCACGGATCCGTCCGTTGATCCCCCGTCCATGACGACATAGTCGACCCGGTCAAATGCCACCTGGTCGATGATCGACGACATGCAGTCGGCCAAGTAGTCCGCGTAGTTGTAGTTGACGGTGACCATAGTCATGCGGGACGGGGCGCCTGATGTCATACCGTCCTCAGATCAACTGGCCGAGACGAGCGTATGTGAAACGCAGCACGACACTGACGCTGTGCGGCCAAGATGGAATGGAGGCGCCGAGGTCAAGGCGCATAGCCGCTCCGTTCGGTCCCATCTCGACAAAATTCGAGTGCGCGATCATGTCCCCGTCGTACGCCACCTTACCCGTGAGATCGACTACGTTTTGCACACCTTCACCCTGAAACACCACGCCGCAGAGAGCCAGCGACACAATCGAATGTGCTTTTGGCCATGCAATGGTGACAGAAGTAAACGCATCGGCGCCGAAAGCCTTGATTGGCACCGTCATTTCGCCCCGGCCGGCAGCGGAAACGGCAAGCGGCGCGACAACCACAGCTCACCCGGATCCACCTCGGGCGCAACATGTCCGACCAGCTTGTCCAGAAATCTGCCTTCGCGCATGACGCCGTATGTCTTGGCATCGGCGATAGCGGCAATCTCTCGTGCCACGAAGCGCGCATAGCAGGCGAACAGCGGCGCGAGGACGGCAGCGCCATAAGCCCAATAGGGCACCCTATCCGCCGCTAAACTCGGCGGCGGTCTATGACTTAAGCGCGAGCGCAGTCCCGTGAGGCCGCCGCAGCCGCCATCGGCAATCCATTCGGCCCGCGCCGCCGCATCGCCCGGCAGTTCGCCTGACCGGGTGCGCGGCAAGGCGAGCCATTTGTCGTAATGAACGTGGGAGATCCCGCGTATCACACAGGGCGCGACATCGGCGTCGTAATTGTCTCCGACGTGAATCACCTTTTCCGCCGGCACGTTCAGGTCCTTCATCACCAGATCGAACAGGTCACGCCATTTCGGCCGGCCGTATTCGTTGGAAATGTAGAGCGTGTCCGGCAGGTCTTGGGCAGCCAGACCGGCTTGGTCGAGAAACAGCGTCAGTTGTTCTCGCGTAAAATAGGTATCGGACGTCAGAATAACTTTGACGCCGGCGTCACTTGCCGACCGCATGAGGACGACGACATCTTCATCCAACACCATTGCGGCGGCCTCACAGGCGACCTCAGCGGCGATGGCGTGAGTCCTCGCATCGGGCGATGTCCATAAATGACCGGGCAGCGCGTCGTAGATGTCCGTGAGCACCACCTCGCGTGACCCCGATTTTGCTTCCGCCTCGGCCCGCGCCGCCTTTTCAGCCGCCGACCGAAGGTCGGTGAACTGCACAGCGCTGACGCCTGCCCGGATCAGCCCATCGTTGGCCAACGCCGCAGCGACATGGGCAAAGATATCTTTCGGCTCCGGCACCCGGCGCCAGATCAGCGTGTCGAAGATATCGACCGACAGCACATCACAGCGTCCGTCCGCAATGGCGTCTGCAATCGGTTTCAGGCGCAGGTCCGCAACACTCATGAGTCTGACCTCTGGTCAACCGATGCCAGCGTGCGCAGGAGACCCAGCATGGCGCGGCTCAGCGGCATGGGCGTATTGGTCAACTCGCCGATCTCAATCGCGGCCCCGAGGATTGCATCAAGCTCCAATGGATTTCCGGCCTCCATATCCTGCAGCATGGACGTCTTTGACGGGCCCATGTTGCCGGCGCTGGAAAAGCGCTCCGACGGGTCGGGACCCGGGTCGAGCGCCAGCGCAGTCGCCAGAGCCCGCGACTCGTTCATCAAGCCATAAAGTAACTCGCGAACAAGAGGGTCGGCCATCAACTTATCCAAGGTGGACATCGCCAATGCGCTGACCGGGTTAAAACTGATATTGGCGAGCAGCTTGTTGATCACATTCTGATGAATGTTGCCTGCCACCTCGGTGTTGTAGCCGGCTTTTTCGAAAACAGCCCGGATGGGCTCCATCCCGTCCTGACGATTATCGGGGCGGCCCAAGGCGAGGTGGTTGGAGTGATCGTGGCGAATCGACCCGTCCGCCTGCCATGAAACGCCGCAGTTGATGACTCCGCCAATATGACGCGACACATCGAAATGCTGGGACACGGCGCCGTCCGGATCTACGGCCTGCAAGCGCGTCCCTTCGAGAGCGCCGCCGAAGTGATTGAAAAACCACCAGGGAATGCCATTGGTGATCTGCACGACAGGCGCGTCATCGCGGCACAGCGCCGAAACCTGCGGAGCGATGCTCCGCATGCCGTTTTCCTTAACCGTAATGACGACCAGGTCATGGGGCCCGAGCGTTTCGGCATTGGAACTGGCGTCTAAGGTCTTCGTGAACGTCTCGCCCTCGTCATGCAAGGTAATGCCCGACGTCTTGAGGTCATACACACGGGGGGCACGCACCAGCGCCGAGACGTCAAACCCGGCACGGATCAACTTGACCGCCATCATGCCGCCGATCGCGCCAGGCCCGACTATACAGATACGTTGAAAGGTCATGCTGGGTGCGAACCGCCTAAAACAGTTTGCCGGGGTTGAGGATGCCGCCGGGATCGAGCGCATGCTTGATCAACTCCATCACGCCAACCGCGTTGCCGGCCTCGGCCGCGAGCAGGTCGCGTTTGCCGAATCCGATTCCGTGCTCGCCGGTGCAGGTGCCGCCCATGGCCAGCGCGCGCTCGACCATGCGCGTGTGCAGCCGCTCCGCCTCGTGCACCTGACTTTCGTCATCCGGATCCATAATGAAAACCACATGGAAGTTGCCGTCTCCGACATGTCCCAACAGCGGCGCGGGCATCGGACAGGCGTCCAGGTCCGCCTTGGTTTCGCGGATGCAATCACCCAGACGCGAAATCGGCACGCACACATCGGTCGCCAAACCTTTTGAATCAGGCTTTAAGGCCAGCGCGGCGTAGTAAGCCGCATGACGGGCCTGCCATAGCTTGGACCGGTCCTCCGGCTTGTCGGACCAGACAAAACTGCCGCCTTGGTGCGCTCCCGCGATGTCCTGTACCGTCTCCGCCTGCTCGCGGACACCGTTCTCCGAACCATGGAATTCCATGAACAGTGTCGGCGCGACCTCGAGGTCCAACTTGGCATACCGGTTGACGGCGTCGACACTGACGTCGTCCATCAATTCAATGCGCGCGATGGGAACTCCGCATTGGATGGTTTCGATGACGGTCGTGACGGCCTCGTCGATGGTTGGAAAAGACACCACAGCCACGGCGGTCGCTTCTGGCACGCCATGCAGCTTGAGAATGATTTCCGTGACAACGCCGAGCGTGCCTTCGGAACCAATGAACAGCCGGGTGAGATCGTAACCCGCCGACGACTTACGCGCCCGTCCGCCGGTCTTGATGGTGGCACCATCAGCCATGACCACCGTCAGGCCGAGGACATTCTCGCGCATCGTACCGTAGCGCACGGCATTGGTGCCGGATGCCCGGGTGCCGACCATGCCGCCAATGGTGCATTCCGCACCGGGGTCGATCGGAAAAAACAAACCCGTATCGCGCAAATGACTGTTCAGCGCAGCGCGCGTTACACCGGGCTGAATAATGCAGTCCATATCTTCCGCGTGAACGGCAATGATTTTGTCCATCTGCGAGAGGTCTATGCACACGCCGCCGTGAAGTGCCTGCACCTGACCCTCGAGCGACGTGCCGGCGCCGAACGGAATCACCGGAACTCCGGCCGCGCTGCACTGGCGCACGATATCTGAGACCTCTTCGGTCGTTCGCGGATACACCACGGCATCGGGCGGCGCGCTGGCATGCCAGGACTCACCTTGACCGTGACGCTCAAGCACGTCGCGGTTTACAGAACAGCGCTCCGCAAACTGCGACTGCAGCGCAGCGACAACCTCGTCTATCCGTCCTGCTCCATCCATCGGAAATCTCTTCGGCGTTACGGTCGCGGCGCGCCTTGCTCCTTCAACCGGCACAGAGTGTAGAACCAGCCGAGATTAAGGCCGAAGCGGTCCGCATCATCGACCGCGTACGCATACGCAATCGGAATATGGTTGCCCTTTTCGTGGATGCGGAACAGCGGGAACGTGCGCTCCGACGGCGAAGAAAATTCCCGGTCATGCAGCTGGAATTCAAGTGTACGTCCGTCGGGCCAGGCAATATCCGCCGCGCCGCCTTGATCGTGGACTTCGATCTCGGTGAGAAACTCGGTCTTGGTCATATCGCCATCGAGATTGTAGTTGACCGTACAGATGAACCGCCGCGCTTTGGTCATTTGCACCCAGGCGTACCCGGAACCGGGATTTTGCTCCCAGGTCACCTCGCCGGTCTCGCGGCTGATCCGCCGGTCGCGCGTCCAGTTGTGTTCCGGCCCGAGCACGACCTGGTATTCGAACCACTCGTCGCCGCCGCAGGACGCCTCTTTCATGCCGCCACGAAACTGCCCGCCCTCGAAGCGCATGTAGACGTCGCACGGATCGGAAAACGCGCGGAGATCCGACGCCTCAATCGCGGCGAGGCGATCCGCATCGAGCCGCGCGCCGATCAATTCGTCGTGACCATCCTTAAACGCATACAGCTTCACTTTGACGGCCTGCTCGGCTTCATCAACCGACAAAGAATAGACGCGGATGCGTGAGATCTCGGCCGGATCTCCGTTGAGGAATTCCTCAACATAAAGAACGTTTTCGCCGAGCTCCGGCAGGTCGAGCGTGATGTAATGGGAGTGAATGCGGAAAACCGGCTCGAACACCGGCGCCCCCAGCCCGCCGCCGGACTGGCGCACGATCTGCTCATGGTTGTCGTATTCGCCGGGCCACCACTGCATCATCAGGCGCAGGTGACCCTCGAGCTCCCCTTTCGGGAATGTTTGAGCCGCCGCCGGCGATCCGGCCAACAGCGCGGCAGCCACCCATGCGTAAAGACCTTTCATGATGACCCCTCCTTAGCGGGCTTACTTGGGCTCAAATCCCATGACGCTGACCAGGACGCCATCCGGATCGTAAAAAATCATTTCCGTATAGGTGCCGGCCTTCATGTACTCGCTGTCTTCTTCTTTGGTGTACTTGGTGGGTGGGGTGAGGAAATCGTAGCCGTTGGCTTTCAGGTCGGCGTAAATGTCGTCGGGCTGAAAAGTCGTGACGACGACCGCGACTTGCCCCAAGTGAATCTTTCCGACCGGCGGCGGCGAGGTTTCAGGCACGTTGTCGGCGGTGATCTCATATAATCCGATCAGCCCGTCCTCGCTGTTTTGCGAGCGCAGATGGACGATGTGCATGCTGCAGTCGTCCAAGCCGATCATCTTGGCCATCGCCGGTCCGGCGACAGTTTTGTCCTCAGCGATTTGAAATCCCAGGATATCCCGGTAGAGCGCCAGCGATTTTTCGATATCACGGCAGAAAATCGTGGTGCGTTTCACAGGACTGGTGCGTTCGGTCATACCTTTTTCTCCGTATTGCCGCCGCGCCGGCAGCCTTTCATAATGCGCCCATAATGACAGAGCGCCCGGCAAAAACCACCGACAATCCAAGAAGGACGAAGCCATGATCCTAGAGCAATTTCCCCTCACCGCGCTGGCCACCATCGCCGCGCTGTTCGTTTATTTTTACTGCATGATCATGGTGGGCCGGACCCGCATGAAGCTCGGTATAAAGCCGCCCTCGACCGAAGGACCGGAAGAGTTCCTGCGTGTGAACCGCGTCCATCAGAACATGGTCGAGCAACTGGTGATGCATCTGCCGGCGCTGTGGCTGTTCGCCGCGGCCTGGGGCGATCTTTGGGCCGGCATTCTGGGTTTCGTGTTTGCCGTCGGGCGTATTCTCTACGCCCGCGGGTATTACGAGGCTGCGGAGAAACGCAGCCGCGGCTTCGGCATCGCGTCGCTGGCAACCATCATCCTCACCCTCGGCGCGCTGATCGGCACGCTGATGGCGATGTTCGGATAGGAAGTGGCGAAATGCGCATCACACCAACACGAATCCTGACACGCCGGACCGCGCTGGCCGGCGGCGGCGCGGGATTGGTCGGGGCGGCTTTCGGCTTGGGCCGCGCCCGCGCGGACGGTCACCTCAATAAGAACAAGGTGTATGTGCAGCTGCGCGGCATTCTCGGCGGCAGTGACGGTCTGTGGGCCTATACCGGATCGTATTGGGGTAAACCGCAGGGCGAAATCGCGCGCGAATTGTTTCGCGTCGACGGCCTCAGCTTCAATTCCGTGATTTTGCGCAGCGACGGCGGTGTCGATCAGAAAATGATCGAGTGCGGTTTCTGGCAGGACCCGGACACCGGCGAACTGGCCGACGACTGGGTCAACCCGATGAACGGCCTACAGTGCAATCCGGTGCATTTCAGGTCGTCGCAAATCATCTCTTTCGATCCCGACGGCCAGTGGGAGGTTCCGGAAGAACGCCGCGCCGCAATGCGTCATATCGAAGGCGTGATCGAGGAGCCGATCGTTCAAGGTCCGGTGATATGGTCGCAGGAACGGCTGATCATGAAATTCGACCGGCCGGAACCGGAGCCGGGCGACGATCCGCTAACCTATGCCGGTCCGATCCGCACCGGCACGTCGCTGGTGACGTACCTCTCGAATGTGGCCGACCTGGACAAGGACTTCGTGCCGACGACCATGCATTACCAGTCCATGAGCAGCTGGTACCCTTGGATGCGCATGGGTCAAAGGGCCGGCGTCTGCAGCTTTGAGCTGTCCGGGCGCAAGCTGTCGCGTACGGATGAAATTCCTGCGCGGGTACGGGCCTTTCTGGAGGACCGCCAGCCGGGCTTTATCGAAAATCCGTGGGCCTAACGCGGCGCGCCTAATTGGCGGGTGATGCCAGCTCTGTGACGGCGGCGACGTTCTCGGGCGTCGCCTCTCCCGGCACGCGGCCGAGGATGGTGCCGGTCTGGTCGGTGACAAAAATCATCGGCGCGGCTTTGTCTGTTTCGGTTATGCCGAGCGCAGTGAAAACCGCGTCCTGATCTTCCAGGTAAAGAATGATCACCCGGTCGCGCACGTCATCTTCTTTGTAGATGCCCCGGAATCCGCCATTGATGAACCCGCGTATCAGCGCACCGGGCTTCTTGATTAGCGGGGTGTTGTAAACTTCGATGTCTTCCGAGCTACCGCGCAGAGGGGCCAGCGCAGCATCCCAGGCATCGATCGCGTCCTCTAACCCTTGATCCATGGAGGCGAGCAGGATGTTGCGCGTCTTCGTGAAATCCTCAGGAACCGTAAACCGGTCTTTGTTGAGGGTATTCGCCTTTATCGTCGGGAAGACGTCAGCCTGGGCGGGCATGGACACGCCCGCCACCCCGGCCCACACGGCCACCATCAAACCCCAAATGACTGTATGTTTCATGTGATCCTCGTCTGCTGCGGTTAGACGGCTTTCTCCTCGCCGCGCTCCGGGGTTAGATAGATCGCCACGCCGGCAATTACAAATGCCGCGACCACCAGACCCATTTCCAGTGCGTAATCCGCTGGGTGGACCCAGAACTCGTTCAGCAGACCCCAGCGGCTTAGCACTTCGACGTCCAGCCAGGTGATCACCGTCGTCGGAATGGCGTAGCGCACAGCCGGCGCCATGCGGGCGTACTTGATCAGCCGGGTGTTGAGATACACCGCCCAGACCAGGAAGCCGAAGAACACGGCGTAGGTCACCGGATGGTAGGCGCCGAGAATGCGCTCATCGTACAGCGTCAGATTGACGACGTAGATGAACCAAATAACGAAGATGGTTTCGAGCGCCGTGATGCGGGCGAAGTCGCGGTCCTTCCACGCACCAACCTTGCCGGGATTCATATGTGCGTTCTTGTGCAGCCAGCGGAACGCCGTGCAGCGGGTATCGCGGTTGAAATACAGCAGTATGGTCACGGCCAGCATGAGGATGCCCGAGACCTGAATGATCTGAAGACCCGGGCTCATGATCAACTCGCCGGTTTCCTCGTTCATGAGCGGCTGGACGTTGAGCAGGTGGGCGAAGAATTCCCAGGTGAACTCGAACCAGCCGGTCCAGATCAGGATCGCGCCGACAAAACCGAGCCACGTCGCCGCGGTTTCCTGTTTCTTGAGACCGATCCACACCATGCAGAAACCGATCAGACCGCAAATGAAACTGACCCAGAACGATGTCTCGTCCGGCGAACCGGCCAGGCTTTTCATTGACACGAACAACGCATGGCCGAGCGGCTGGGCCATGAGCACGGTGACGAACGCGATGATGCCGACGAACGGTGGGCGGTAAAACTTGCCAAGCATAGGGATGGTCCTCTCTCCAGCGCCGCCGTGTCGTCCGGGGCGCACCTCGGTGCGATGATGATCCAATACACAAGGAAACCCAACAGGCAAGAAATATTACCGTATGGTAACTTTTTCTTGAATCAGCCCGGGATTCAAGCAGTATGGGCACAGCTTCAGCGTCGAAGTTGACCCGCCATGCCTCCGTCGGACGCCGCCCCCGCGAGCGAATCGACCCCTGGTCAGGGCGCACGCAAGCGCGCCGCCACTGAGGCCCCGGCGGGCGCGGCCGGCGCCAGCGTCAATGCTGTGGCCATGCGCGTTGCGCTGATCGCCTCGACCACCGAACTGCGGGACACGCCGATCGCGCTCGACATTCTGATCCAGGAACTCGGCGGCAACAGCGTGCTCAGCACCGGGCTCGAAGCCGCCAAAGGCGTGAACGCCTGATCCCTTACTCCGCCGCGGCGGCGACTTTGCCCTTGGCCGGAAGCAGCGGCAGGGTTTGATGCACCCAACCTTTGGGGTCCGCGGCCCGGCCCGGTGACGGCGCAACGAACACCTCCCGCTTACCGAGACGCTCCAGTGCATCGCCGTCCACATAACGGCCCAGGTCGCGCCACTCACCGACCTTGGTGCGGAACGCCAGCTCCATGCCATCGGATTCAATGAGCATTTCGCGCGCGTTCGACGACACGGTAAATCGCGGCTTAAGGAAGCGGACGATATCGTGATCTTCCTTGATCGCCTCGTACAGACCCGCAACGCGGTCGGCGTCGTGCTCCGGCTCCATCAAGAAATTGCGCGCCTGGAAGCCATAGGACCGCACCGTGTTGTCATCGACCGGGGTGCGCACCGAATAAAGCACCTGCGTCATTTCCGTGGTCATCTCCTGGAACAGCATCTCGACGAGCGCGATCATGCTCCACTCGACGGTGACCCGCGTGGTTTTGCGATCCTTCGGCAATAGCTTGGCGATGGCGCCGCGCTTCTGGCTGGCCTGGGGCGCGGCCCGTTCGCGCGACACTTTCGCGCCGTGTTCAGTCCGCTCGATGGGAACAATGGCCGCCTTAGGCGAGATACGGCTGCCAAAGCGCTTGTGAACGAAAGACGGATGCGACGTATCCAACGAATTCTCGCACAGGCGTTCCCAGTTGCACTCCGTCCATTCATAGGAATAGCGCACGACGCGCCAATCCGGGTTGTCGAGATAGGGCGCGAACCAGTCCGGAATGTCCGGCCGGTCCGCTTCGGCCTGATCGCCGATGAACACCCAGATCAAACCCATGCGCTCTTCGACCGGGTAGGAATCGATCCGGGCGCGTTTTGGAATCGTGATGTCATCGCCCATGGCCGGAATCTTGGTGCATGTGCCCGCACCATCGAATTCCCAGCCGTGATACGGGCAAGCAATACAGCCGCCGACGATCTCGCCGCGGTGCAGCGCGCCGCCACGGTGACAGCACACATCGGACAGGCAGTTGAGCGTGCCGTCTCCGGTGCGGAAGAGCACGAAATCAGCGCCCAGCATACGGGTGCGGTGGGGCTTATCTTTGACCTCGTCGCTGGTGGCGGCGACATACCAGTTGTTGATGAGCATTTCGGTTCCTTTCCCGGCGGCGGACCTGATAACCACCGAACAATCATCATACTACTATAACAAGTTTACGCCCGGATCCCCATGGTGGATCATTGCGCCAGATCAATAGGCCGCCTTACGCTGCCGAAAGACATCCCAGCGCTATGACGGGGGAAGAACCATGCGCCCGATTATATTGAGTTTTCTCTGCTTCGTGCTGACAGCACCCCTGGCCGCCGAGAACGATCAAACTGTCCGCGCCTTTCACGACGCCTTTTTCAATGCCTGGAACACCGGTGATGCCGAGGGCTTGGTCGCCCGGCTAACCGTGGACACGATCTACCACCCGATGGGCGCCGTCACGATGACCGGACGGGATACGGTCGGCGACAGCTACCGCGCATTTCTTGAAAACTACGACGTACGCATGGACGTCAGCGCAGAAGTGCTGACCGCGCACGGCGACCACGGCCTGATGCAGGGCACGTACACGTCGACCCTTACGCCGAAAGACGGCCGGCCAGGGTGGCAGCGCTCGGGCAGATACCATATGGAACTCACACGCACTGCTGGCGGACCTTGGCAGATCGCGCGAGAGATAACCCAGACAACGGCTGATCCTGTGCCAGGCCAGATGACCGCGCCGCCGCCGGTGGCGATGCAGGGAGAGGTCAGACGGCGCTTTGCCGACATTGCCGAAGGGCAAGTGCACTACTGGCAAGGCGGGCCTGCCGCGTCGGAGAAAGTGCCGCTGTTGTTTTTGCACCCCGGCCCACATTCGGCACGCACACAGAAACCGCTGCTCGATGCGATTGCAGCGCTGCGCCCGGTGTATGCGCCTGATGTCATGGGCATGGGCGACTCCTCCCCGCCTGCGGCCAGCGCGGGGGAGTCCCCCGATCTGAGCTACTTCGCCGACGCCGTGCTTCGCTTTGCCGACACTGCGGGTCTGGACCGCTTCGCCTTTTACGGCTCCAACCTGAGCGCGCGCATCGGCGTGGAGATGGCACTGCAGCAGCCGGACCGTTTTCACACGCTGATCCTCAATCGCATGGTGTTTCACGAAGGCGAGACCTTACAGATGTGGGCCGAGGGCCATGTGCCGAAGGTCGTGCCTGACCAGGCTGGATTGTATGTCGTGTTTCTGTGGAACCGGCTACGCGATCTCAATACTTACCTGCCTTGGTTCAAGAAGGGCGCGGAGAACCTGCGTGGGCGCGGACTGCCGCCCGCCGACATTCTGCACACGGCATTTGTCGAGCAGGTCAAGATGGCGCCGACCATGCACAAAGCGTTCGACGCCTACTGGGCCTACCCGCTGGCGGACAAGCTCCCGCAGGTGACGGTGCGGACGGCCGCGGTCGGAGATGACGCGGACCGCGTGCCCCGCGCGCAAACCTGGGCCCCGACCCCGCTCGGCGGCAACGTCATCGAGGCGTCTGCGGATGCCCTCGCGGCGCGTGCCGCGCAGCTTGATGGGATCATCGGCGACTAGGCCGGACCGGACACTTGGCGTAAAACCGGACGATGAAAAGGTTGATAATAACCGCATGCGTTCTTGGGATATGGCCGTGCGGCGCATTCGCGCAGGTGCCCTGGCCGGACGCGCCGAAAGACATGCCGGCTGAGACCGTCTGCCTGGCTCAAAACATATATTGGGAAGCGCGATCGGAACACGAGGACGCGCAGCGCGCCGTGTCGCATGTGGTGCTCAATCGGGTGGCGAACAGCGCCTTCCCGGATTCGGTCTGCCGTGTCATCCGCGACGGCGGACCGGGCGGCGCATGCCAGTTCTCGTGGTATTGCGACGGTCTCAGCGACACGCCGTTCAATGCGACGGCCTGGGCGCTTGCTGTTGAAATCGCTCAAGACGTTCTCGCTGCCCCGGATCAAGATCCCACCGGCGGCGCATTGTTTTATCATCACACGTCGGTCGATCCGGGCTGGTCAGACGTGTTCCATGAAACGGTTCGTATGGGCGAGCACATCTTTTATGCGCGCCGTCAAAACGCGACGAACCAAGACCAATAGAGCACACCGGGTCAGGCGGGCTAGGGCCGGCGCGTCAGAACGGTTTGACTAAACCGAGGAACGCGAGCTGACGCCGACTTCCGGCGCGGCTAGTAGCGCGCTTCCGGCTGCCACGCCGTGCCAGCGACGGCACGCAGGTCGTCGGGCAGATACGGTTTGTGGTCCGGATATAGCCGCAACTTGGTTTCCTCCTTGGTCCAGTTGTTTTCCAGCACACCGTCGACACGCACCAACATGAGGCTGCCGAAGCGGGTGGCGAAGGGGCCGTGATAGATGCGCGGCGGACGGTAAAAATACATGCCGTTGTAGAACACGCCGTTGTGGGTGTGCAGGTCGCCGGCGAGGACAAACGCCTCTTCCATGCAGTCGTGGATTTCCTGCGGCCCCTGCCAGTTTTCCGGGTGCATCTGCGGCGGCACGGCAACCAGCATGGCCGTCGCATTGGTCACCGGATCGTGGTTGAGAATTTTCCACTTCATGCCCCAATCACTGTAGTAAGGATCCATGCCCTCGGACTCCCAGATCATGTCGTGGGCGTTGAGGTAAGGAACCGCGGCGGAGGTGTCGTACCCGCCACCGGCCGGCACTCCGGCGACGCAGTGCGGCGCGGCATCGAAAAAGGCGATGACATCGCAGCCGCCAGGACTGGCGGCCGACGTGCGCACGTAGCCGGCGGGCAGATAGGCGAAACAGTCGAGGCCGTACGCGCGGCCGTTGACGGTGAGCGCACCATCGAGAACGTAAAACTCCTCGCCGGCGGTGAGATGCACCGCACCATCCTGAGTCCAGCCGGGCGGATAGCGCAACAGCACGCTGCAGGCCCCGGTCTCGCTGTCGGCGCTGAGCATCTTGGCCGCAACCCTGGGCCGCGCAGGCAGCACGCCGGCTGCCCACGGCAGCTGCTGGGTATGAATGAACTCGATATGCGGCCTGGCCATGGCAGGGTGCTCCTGTGCAGACAGCGCTCAACATCGCCGACAGACTAGGAAGGGGCACACGGGCTTGGCCATGACAATTGTCAAACGGCAGCGGGCGGGCGGCGGGCCAACCGCGCGGGCTATTCCAACCCTAACGCCTCGGCCACATCGGCCCATGAGATCAGCTTGAAGTTCGGGGTCGCGCCGGAGCCATCCGGGTTCTTGTTGAGCCCGTCTTGCGCCACCAAAAGACCTTCGGGGTAGTCAGGTCCGACCGGGACGGCAACTACGTCCAGGCCGCCGGTACCTTGCGCGCCATCGACGCCTCGCGCCGTATTATCGGTGATCCGGAATGTGCCGCGATAGGCATGCGGCGGCGCGCGGTCGTATACAACGTAGGCGAAGGCGCCCCGGTTGGAGGCGATGAGATACCCGGCTTCGGGAGCGGCCGCATCGGGAATGTAGAGCGAGAGACCTTCAACATCGGCGGATAAACCTCCGGCGGCTCCGAAGCCGGCGCCGGCGGATGCGACCTGAGCGCGCTCGCCGAAGGAGTCTTTCGGTTCGGCGCCATAACGCCAGATGCCGGCACCCGCCTCGTCGAGATAGACGACACCATTGGCATCGTCGGCGACGCAGCCCCCAGTCCGGCGCCCGACTTTCCAGGTGCGCTGAATGGTGCCGCGCATTGAGCCGCGCCCCGTGTCGTAAAGGAACCATTGGCTGACCGTGCCGCCGGTCTCGCTGGCGAAGACATAGAGATTGCCGTTAACGGCGCTTCGGTACAGACACAGACCGTAAGGCTCTTCGAAGTTGGACGGAATTGGTTCGTCCAGGAACGGACTCAGTTCACCGGTTTCCGGCTCCAGCACGTAGACGCCGATGGTTTTTTGCGTGCGGTTTGTGGCGGCGACGAGAATGACCTCCCTCGCCGTGCTGGGATCGGCATTGCCGGTTGTAATTGTGACACCGGCACGCAGATCGACGTTGTTCATGCGCCCGTCGGCATTGCGAAACACAATGTCACCGGAGAAGTCGTAAACCAACAGACCGTCGTCATATGACGCGACCACAAGGCTGCTATCAGGATCGTCCGGATTGACCCAAATCGCCGCATCGGTCGCACCGGCGGCCGGTTGAGATTCCATATGGGGCTGGACATAGATCGCGTCTGCCGGTGCCGGACCCGGTTCATTATCGTCACCGCATGCGCTGAGCGACACGCTGAGGCAGCACAGGAGAAGCGCTAGGACATAGCGAAGACGAAACGTCAGCATAACGGGTGACACGGCCTCTGTGATTGACTGCAACGCTGGCCAGTGATGGCAGAGGACGCTGCCCGTTTCCAGACCTTAGACATGCCGCACGCGAATGAAGTCATCGATTCGGCTTATCCCGGCAAATAGTTGGCAGAAAAAGTGACCCGGAGGCGGCACCAAAGTGATGCGAAGATTAACGGGCTGCGCCTGCATTCTCTAGTAACACAAAGAAGCACTTCCCGGGTCGAGACGAACCATCTACCGGATCGGCGTGGGAGGGCTGCTGTCCGTCGCGGCCCTTCTTCGATTGAGGCTATTGCGCCGGAACCCTGACCCGCGACGCGGCCAAAAAAGATCACCCTGCGAAATTCGTCAATTCTCAGTCTAGAATATTTCTAAATTATCTGCTAGCGATTTTAATTATTCTAACTAAAAGGTTGTTTAAACCGACCTCAGTGCCGGCGAGCCCTTCACCGATCGCGGACGCCAGCACGCCGCGCGCCACCAGTTCAAGGAGATTGCTATGACGTCGCTATCCAAATGTCCGTTCGGTCACACGGGGACCAGCCGCCGCACCGTGCTGGCCGGTACGACCGCCCTCGCAGCCGCCGGAGCCATGGCTCCAACCGGTGCGTCGGCCCAGGCCATGGACGATTCCACCGGCGCCGCCGTGGGCGGCATGCTGTCCAACAATGAGTGGTGGCCGAACCAGCTGAACCTCAGCATCCTGCATCAGCACCAGCCGGTGTCGAACCCGCTGGGCGCGGACTTCGATTATCGCGAAGAATTCAAGAAGCTCGACTTCGACGCCATCAAGAAAGACCTGGCCGACCTGATGACCGACTCTCAGGATTGGTGGCCGGCGGACTGGGGTCACTACGGCGGTCTGTTCATCCGCATGACCTGGCACGCGGCCGGAACCTACCGCTCCGGCGACGGCCGTGGTGGCGGTGGCACCGGCGCGCAGCGCTTCGCGCCGACCAACAGCTGGCCCGACAACGGCAACCTGGACAAGGCGCGCCGGCTGCTGTGGCCGATCAAGGTCAAATACGGCAACAAGATTTCCTGGGCCGACTTGATCATTCTCGCCGGCAACGTCGCCATGGAAACCATGGGCTTCAAGACTTTCGGCTTCGGCGGCGGCCGCGAAGACATCTACGCCCCGGAAGAAGACATTTATTGGGGTCCGGAAGCAGAGTGGCTCGCCAACGAACGCTACAGCGGCGACCGCGACCTGGAAGACCCACTGGCGGCGGTTCAGATGGGTCTCATTTATGTCAATCCGGCTGGCCCGGACGGTAACCCCGACCCGGTCGCCTCAGGCCGCGACGTGCGTGAAACCTTCGGCCGCATGGGCATGAACGACGAAGAAACCGTCGCCTTGGTGGCTGGCGGTCACACCTTCGGTAAAGCCCACGGTGCCGGCGATCCGGACCTGGTCGGCCCGGACCCGGAAGCCGCCCCCATCGAAGAGATGGGCTTCGGCTGGAAGAACGCTCTCGAAACCGGTAAGGGCGTGTACACCACGACCAGCGGCTTTGAAGGCGCTTGGAAGCCAAACCCGACCCAATGGGACAACGGCTACTTCGAAATGCTGTTCACCTATGATTGGGAACTGACGCAGAGCCCGTCCGGCAATCCGCAGTGGACGCCGATCAATCCTAAGCCGGAGAACTTGATTCCGGACGCGCACGATCCCTCCAAGCTCCATCCGCCGATGATGACGACGGCGGACCTCTCGCTGAAGTTCGACCCGATCTATGAAAAGATTTCGCGCCGTTTCTACGAAAACCCCGATGAATTCGCCGACGCCTTTGCTCGCGCATGGTTCAAACTCCTGCACCGCGACATGGGTCCGAAGTCCCGGTACCTCGGTCCTGAAGTGCCGGAAGAAGACCTGCTGTGGCAGGATCCGGTTCCCGCCGTCGATCACAAGCTGGTCGGCGACCGCGACATCAAGAACCTGAAGGACGACATCCTCGACAGCGGCCTGGCGGTCAGCGACCTTGTGTTCACGGCCTGGGCGGCATCCTCGACCTTCCGCGGCTCCGACAATCGCGGCGGCGCCAATGGCGCGCGCATCCGTCTGGCTCCGCAGAAGAACTGGGCGGCCAACGAGCCGGCCCGTGTGTCAAAGGTGATTGCGAAGCTGGAAGAGATCCAGACCGGGTTCAACGAAAAGGCCCGCGGCGGCAAGAAAGTCTCGCTGGCCGATCTGATCGTGCTCGGCGGTAACGCTGCTGTGGAAAAGGCCGCCAAGGACGCAGGCTACGACATCGATGTGCCGTTCACTCCCGGCCGCACGGATGCGACCGCGGAAATGACCGACGCCGACAACATGAAGTGGCTTGAGCCCGAAGCCGACGGCTTCCGCAACTTCCGCAAGGCGACCTACAGCGTCGCCCCGGAGAAGATGCTGGTGGACAAGGCTCAGCTGCTCAAACTCAGCGCGCCGGAAATGACCGTGCTGATTGGCGGGCTGCGTGTCCTCGGTGCCAACCACGGCGGCGCGAGACACGGCGTGTTCACCGGACGTAAGGGTCAGTTGACCAACGACTTCTTCACCAACTTGCTCGACATGGGCACGGTGTGGAATGCCAAGGACGGCGAGGACGGCATCTATGAAGGCCGCGACCGTGAATCCGGAGAAGTGAAGTGGACCGGTACGCGCGTCGATCTGGTGTTCGGCTCGAACTCCCAGCTGCGCGCGATCAGCGAGGTCTACGGCCAGAGCGACGCGGGCGAGAAATTCGTCAACGACTTCGCCGCGGCGTGGACCAAGGTGATGATGAACGACCGTTTCGACGTCATCGCGTAAGCCGCGCGTCAGACATCCCGAACGAAAAGGGCCGCTCCGGTGAGCGGCCCTTTTTTCTTGCTAAACACGCTTGCGAGCGCAGCCCATTAAACATCGTCCGCCCATATCCTCGAGTTGTAGAACATCAAAATGGGCGTTGATTTTGCTCTCCCACCACTCCGGCGCCTCGACAGTGAGGTGCGCATTGCGTCCATCCGGCAGTGTTTTGGAAGCAGGCTTGTTGGAAATCAAAAATATCGCACTCACCAAGGACTTTTCGCCAATATGGGCGAGAACGGCGTCGACGCAATCGGATTCGATGTGCTCCATCACGTCCATGACGATGACGAGGTCTTGGGGTTTGGGATCGCCGTCTTTGCCAGAAATTGCCGGGTCGTACTCTTCAACATGAACTTCAGGCAAGTGCTCCGCCAACCTCACTTTAAAGGTGCCCTTGCCGCAGCCGTAGTCGAGCACGCCGCGAAAGCCGTTCTGCTGGATCGCGCGCACGATGATGCCAATGTCGTCATAAGACCTGGCGCCAAAGTTAGGCTCGTCCTCGTGCAGCTTTGCGTTCAGACGTCGATAGTCTTCGGAAATTAGAGTCGGCATTGAGGCTTATACACCGCCCGGCGGCACGGGTTCCTGTTCACGGGCGTACCACTCGAGCGACGACAAGGACGGCTCTTCCCATTCCGTCGGCGCATCCAGGTACTTGGGATAGTGCTTGGCGATGTACTCGATGATTCGCTGGTCCGGCGCTTCGTCCAGCGAATGCAGGCTGGCCGCCATGACGTTGTACAGGCAGTGGCCCGGCGCCTGGCCCATCAGCATCCACGGCAGCCATGGGGTATGACGGCCCCACACCGTGGTGCAATCCACTGTCGTCAGGTCGGGGTTCTGCAGATCGCTCATGCGCAGATTATAGACGTAGGTTTCGGTGACCTGGTTCATTGGCCCCGCGCTTTCCCTCACCCACACCTTCGGATCGAGGGCGTTCGGGTAATACAGATTGATATGGCGCTCCATCATCAGCCGGTCGCCCGGAAACAGCTTCCAGTTCAGGATGAACGGCTTGGCTTCGAGCTTTTCGTTCGTGTTCAGACCGCCGAAAGTCGGCCGGGACAGCTCAGCCTCCCGGATGATGCGGTTGAACGGATCGTTGGCAACGGGAACGACACGCACCTTCTCACTGGTGAACGGGTTTTCCATTTCCTCGAGCACTTCGCCGGTCTCGAGGTCGGTGTAGAACACCACCTCGCGCAGCACGCGGCGGTAGCCGTGTTCGCCCTCGAGCGGTAGCAGCCGCGTCGTCCCGAGACCTCGGAATCCTGCGAATGTCTTGATCGCGCCGCCAGGCGCGACCCCCATGACATAGCCGTCGAGCCAGCCGTAATGGGTGGTCTTCATATCCAGGTTGGAGGTGATCTTGGCATAGGCATCGACGTTGCCGGCCGCCGTGGTGAGGTCGTAGAGATCGCCTTTTAGCGACAGACCGTCCGGCGTGATGAAGGTCGCATGCGCGTCACCGCCGGCGAACAGGGACCCGCCGAGTGCGAGCCCCCCGGCCAGCGCCGTCCGGCGGTCGATCGCGACCTCAAGCGGCCTGCCGGGAAAGTTGTGAATTGAGTCTGTCATGAGCATTGTTCCTCTTGTTATTTGCACCGGCCACGTCCTGAAATGACGCCACGCCGGACGCGGCGTCGTTTCACTATGCAGGCGCTATACCCCTCCCGGCGGCGCCGGTTCCTGTTCACGCGAGTAGCGCTCAATCGACGATAACGAGGGTTCTTCCCAGACGTCCGGCGCCTCGAGATACTTTGGATAGTTCTTAGCCGTGTACTCGACGATGTCCTGCGGGATGTCATCAAGCGAATGACGGCTGCCCATGAACGTCTGATACACCACGTGCCCTGGGGCCTGCCCCATGAGCATCCACGGCAGCCACGGCGTAATCCGCGCCCAGGTGCCCGTGCCGTAGACATGGGTCAGATCTTCATTCTGAATTTGATTGAGCGAATGAACGTGGAAGAACAGTTCAGATACCCGGTTCATCGGTCCGGCGCTCTCGCGCACCCATTTTTCCGGGTCGAGAGCGTTCTTGTAATAGAGGTGAATGTGGCGCTGGAACAGCAGCCATTCATCCTTTATCTGCCAGTCCAGAATAAACGGCTTCGGCTCTCGCTTGGCCGAGTTAAGACCACCGTAAGACGGACCCGGCGGGATAACATCGCGGATGATGCCGTTAAACGGATCGTTGGCAACATGGACGACCCTGACCTTCTCATCGGTGTACGGGTTGACCATTTCCTCGAGAATTTCGCCGGTCGCGAGATCGTAGTAGAAGCCGACTTCGCGCAACAGCTTGCGCCAACCATTGCCCTCTTCATAGGGAATCAGTCGCTTGCAACTCATGCCCTTGAAGCCGCAGATGTTCCTGACCGGACCACCCGGCGCCACGCCCATGACCAAACCGTCGTACCAGCCGTAGGTTGTCGTTTTCATATCGATGTCGGAATCGATCCGCGCCATCGCGATCATATTGCCTTCCGCCGTCGTCAGGTCGAGATAAGGACCGGTCAGCGACGCGCCCTCGATGCGTTTTGAATACTCCGGCCCGAGCGCCGCATTGGCGGGACCTGAACCAAGCGCGGCCATGCCAGTCATGGCGCCTAAGCCGGCGCTGCCTGTTAACGCCTGGCGCCGCGTCAGTGCCGTTTCCGGACCGCCGAGGCTGTCATAGTCTTCGACAATAAGGCCCGTCCGGACCTCCATATTGCCGTTCGGGCCACCGGCCGGATTGAACGAATCTGTCATCAAGCATCTCCCTGATCATTTTTTCGTTGAGCGATGAGTAAAAGCTAGCACGCCGCACTGGAAGAAAACACGGACTCAGCTGGCTGTTTACCTCTAGGTGGCAGCGGTTGATCTCACCCCCCCCCCTTGATATTAGATTAGAATGATTCTAATCTATAAACTCTTAAGCTTTCTCACAAAACCATAGAGGACGCCATGGCGACCAAACAGCCTTTCAAAACCGATCTGAAAAAGATTCGTGACCGCGCCCGCAAGAAAATGTCGGACGGCGCGCTGACCGGCGCATTATTGAAGACATCCTGAAGATGGAAGAAGAACACGCCGACGATTTGGCGGGAATGCTGGATGGTATGGCGGCCTGATTGACCGGCTAAGCCTAGGCACAAAAAACCATCGCACTTAAGAGAAGCGTCTGCCGTAACCTGCGGGCGCTTTTTTTACGCTGGGGAGATTACTTGTGGTGCCGCCGATGCTTGGCGTGTTGGCCTGCCGGCTGCACCTGCGGGCCGAGGAACAAGACCTCTGCCAACCCCATGCCGACGATCATGGCCAGGAAAAAATACAGAGCAGGTTCGCCACCAATGATCAGGGCCGTGATCGCCGGACCAGGGCACAAACCAACCAGTCCCCAGCCGACCCCGAACATGACAGACCCGGAAACCAAACGCCGGTCCACCTTCATGGCCTGAGGTTTTTGGAAATCGGCCGCACACACTGGCGCGGCGCGGCGCCAAACGAGACGATAACCAACAAACGTCACAATCAAAGCGGCCGCCATTACGACGAGCAGGCTCGGATCCCAGGTTCCCAGAACATCCAGAAAATTGAGCACCTTGGCCGGGTTAGACATTCCCGACACGGTCAAGCCAAGGCCGAAGATCAACCCGCATATGAAACCGGCCGCTTTCGCGATCATGTCAAAAGATCTCCGCGGCATGACGCACCAGGAACACGGTCACGAGTGCCGTTCCCATAAAAATGGCCGTCGCGACGACAGACCTCAGCGACAGCCGCGCCATGCCGCATACACCGTGGCCGCTGGTACACCCGGATCCCAGCCGCGTGCCCAAGCCAACAAGCAGACCGGCGACGATAATGACTCCGGTCGGCGTCGAAAGCCTGAACGCCGGCCAGTTGCCGAAAACGGCCAAATGCAATAACGGCGCGGCTGCCAGCCCAATCAGAAAGGTAGCGCGCCAGCCGAGATCACCACGCTTGGGCCGTAGCAGCCCGCCAATGATGCCGCTTATCCCGGCGATACGCCCCAACAGCGCCATAGTCAGCACTACGGCGAGGCCGATAAGAGCGCCGCCAATTGCGGCGAGAACGGGCGTAAATGCTGTCGTCAATTATCAACCTTTAAGGCAGCTAAATTCCGTGTACGCCCTTCGCAAATGCACGCGCATCCTCAAGGGTATCGAACGGCACGTTACCGATCCAATACATCGTCTCATCGTACCAGCTAATGTCAACGCCGTTATGCGTCTCCGACTGCGCTTCCGTTTCCTGCAATCCATGGACGTGGACGTCATCTGCGGAATGGCGCTTGAGAACGCCGACAGCCTTGTTTTCCTGCTCGGCGTCGAATGCCCTCACCCAGATCAGGAGTCCGCCCCGATCAAGCTGGTCATTCATGTAGGTGGCATAGGCGTCGCCGACGGCACGGGCGATTAAACTGCCAAGTGTCAGACCGCCAGCCCCGCCGGCCGCCGCAGCCGCGATCAAAGGCAGGAGAGCGCCGCCGCTGGACACCACGGCACCGATGCCCGCCAACGCGCCGACGTAGACAAAACCGCCGATCACTGCACCTTGCGCGTCGCCAACCGCCTCACGCGAGACATAGGCCACGCGGGGAACTTCAGGATTATCTTCTAGATCCGCGATCCGATTGAAGCGGTCGCCCAGTTTTTCCGTCACGGCATCCGTGGTCGCCAGAACACTGATCTGAGCCCGGTCGAAACCCGACGTCAGCAGGTCATCAACTGCGGCGTCGAAGTCTCTGGTCGAATGAAATACGCCGACCGCCTCGCGCACCTGGGTTGTTCCAGAGCCATCCATGAGTCGTCCTCCCTTGCGCAGTCCGCTCCACACCGGCCAAGACGTACCGCAGCACACCCCCGGCGGCATTGACTCCCGTCAAGGCAACTAACAGCGCGCAGGGCTTGGTACGCAAGGGATTTTGCAGCGCCACCGCAGGCGGGAAGCGGTCTCCTGGTGAAAGGACAAATTGGGCCCGGGACGCACACGATTGACTCTGTTCGCAGAGTGGCGCGAGACTTTCGCATCCGATTTCAGACCGTTTCCCCTCATCCCACCCTCAAAGGAGACCTTGATATGGCAAAGGCGAAGCCCGCCCCGGACACCGGCGGCCGCAAAGGCGTGGCCGCGGAGTTCGTCAAAGCAGACTATGACCGCGCGTATTTTCTTAAAGACCCGATGATCGACAGCATTTTCACTTCGCTGACGGCATTGGCTGCCAACGTGTGGTCGCTGCAGCGGCGTGTCGATACGACCGAGATGCTTTTAGAAAAACACGGCTCCATAACCCGGGACATGATCGAGCAATACATCCCGGACGAGGACGAGCAGGTTGCGATTCAGAAGCAGCGCAATGCATTCGTCGCCGAAATTTATGAGCCATTCATGCTGTCCGGCGACATTGATTATGCCTCGTCGTTCCATCCGCCGGCCCTTAACCGGTCCGAAGCGGGGAACACCAAAGGCCCCACGGCGAAGAAGTAAGGAGATCAGACATGACCGATAGCTTATTTCCGATGATGAAACGCCGTGACCTGTTCACTTCGGCGGCTGCGATGGCGTCCGTCGCCATGATGGACTCCCATAGTCAGGCCAAGGAAATCAACGAACTCACCCAGTACGCGGAGACCGTCTCTCCGCGCACGATGGACGTACGCGGACGCATCCGCAAATACGTGCGCTTTCCCAACATGGGCATGGAAACCAAGGGCGATTTTTATGCCGGTGTGTATGCCTGGCGTCTGAACTCACTTGAAAAAGCCGCTGCGGTGCGCGCGGTCGAAGTGCTAAACGCCAAAGGTATCGAGGATGATCCCGACATGTCTTGGGAGGAAGCGGTTGCGCTGCTGGAGGCCGACCCGATCATCGCCATGACCGGACGCATGCGGCATACCCACCAGAAGCTTAAATACGACATGCTTCAGAAAGAGTACCACAAGATGGCCGATCCGTTTCTGGAGGAAATGGAGCGTGCGGACAAAACCCACGCCGAGCGGCTGGAACTGAACCTCGACATGCATATCCCCGAATACACCGCCCATGAAATCCACTCCATGCCGGGCGGTTACGTTGGCGACGAGTTTGCCGGCCACATGTATCACGCGGGAACTGACTTGGGCGCCTACGTCGACGTCAACTTCCATGACCGCATCCACATGACCATGGCGCGGAATGCCTTGGAACCTGCGGACGGCAAGGTAAAGCGCATTCTGGATATCGGCACATCCATCGGTCAGTTTGCGACTTCGATGAAGCGCAAATACCCGGACGCCGAAGTCTGGGGCGTCGACATCGGCGCACCGATGGTGCGCTACGCCCACATGAAGGCTGTCGACATGGGTGTGGACGTCAACTTCGCCCAGCGCCTGGCCGAAGACACCAAGTTCCCGGACGAACACTTCGATATCGTCACCTCCAACCTATTGTTCCACGAGGTCACCGAACAGGCGTCACGGGACATCATTCACGAAGTCTCGCGCATGTTGCGGCCGGGCGGCGTGTTCTCCGCCACCGACCAGAACGATGACATGGTGACGGCGCATAACAAGTTCACGCGCTGGTATAACTACCGTTGGAACCACGAAGACTGGTACCTGGACTGGCATCAGGTGGACTTCCCCGGCGAGATGCGCAGAGCCGGCTTCAAGGTGGATAAGTTCGAAGGCAGTGGCCTGCACCCGAACTACACCGCCATCAAGACCTGAACCGGCTGACCAAAGGCGGGTTCAACGAAAACCCCGTCCCTGCGACAGCAAGGGCGGGGTTTTTCTCGTCGCGGCGGTGTGTCAACTTGATGCTTCGTGGATAGAGTTTGAGGGAGAACGCAGATGGGTGAACTTAATTGGGTGAGCGTGGTGCTTGGCGCAGCCGGATCCTTTGCCATTGGTTTTCTTTGGTATGGCCCGTTGTTCGGTGCGGCCTGGAAAGAGGACACCGGCATGACAGACGACAAGATCGGATCTGTCACCAGCGTCTTTGTCACCGCCACCATATTTGTGCTGATCGGCTCCCTTGCCGCCAACCTGCTGCTCGACCGCACTCTGGGTATGATCGCCCACATCAGCGGCGGACTCATCATCGGCGTCGCAGCGGCAGCCGCATTGGGGATGAACTACGCCTTCGCCGCGCGGCCTCGCCGACTGCTGTATATCGATGGCGGCTATATGATTGTGGCCTTTGCGGTAATGGGGGCAATCTGCGCCGCCTTCAAATCGGGAGGATAGCCGGCCATTTGAAACATCCTTCTTTTCGCCACGTATTAGGGACTACCATAGGTTTATGAGAAACGGTGCCCATACTGCACTCTTGTGTGCCTCCATCTGTCTGGCCTTGGGTGGACCTGCGAACGCGGATACAACGTTCCGCATCGCCTTGACCGCGGCGCCGCCGAGTAAGGGCAATCCATTGTCCACCGTCGGCACGACACCGCAGTTGTTCTGGACGGCGATCTACGACCGGCTGACCGACATCGACAACGACGGCAATATCGTGCCGCAGCTGGCCGAATCCTGGGAAGCGGTCAGCGAGACCGAGTGGCACTTCCACCTGCGCGACGATGTCGTGTTTTCCAACGGCGAACCGCTAACGGCCGAGACCGTGAAAACTGGCTTCGACGCAACGCGCGAGGATGCCGTTAACGCCCTGACCTGGTTCCGGACCAGCACTCAGTTTCCGCGAGTCGACATCATCGACGAGCATACGGTTGCGTTTCACACCGAATATCCAAACGCCATGGCCCCGGCATACCTGTCGTCATACTTCGTTGTGCCATCGGGTGTCGTTAAGGACAAAGGTATCGGTGGGCTGATCAACGCGCCGGTCGGCACCGGCCCGTTCGTCGTCGACAGCTGGGAACCGGATCAGGTTGTGCTCTCGCGCAATCCGACCTCCTGGCGTCAACCGAAGGTCGATGCGATCGAGGCCAAGTTCGTGCCTGACTCATCAGCGCGCCTGCAAGCGCTTCTGACCGGCCAGGTCGACGCGGCCGTGGCCATCAGCCCCGATCAAATCGGTATGCTGGAAGCCGCGGGCCACCGCGCTGTGACCCGCAATCCAACGCGCATCATCGTGTTTGCCCTAAAGTCGACGGACCCCGCCTCCCCGTTCAGCGACGTGCGCGTGCGCAAAGCCTTTAACTTCGCCGTCAACAAGCAGGTGATCACCGAAATCCTGCTCGGTGGCCTGGTGGAGCCTGCGACACAGGGCGCGACCCCGTTTTCGGTCGGCTACCTCGAAGATTTCGATCCATTTCCCTACGATCCGGACCGCGCGCGCGCACTGCTCAAAGAAGCCGGGTACGAAGACGGCGTCTCATTCGTCATTGAGTCTCCGTCGGGAACGCTGCCGAACGACACCGCGATCTTGCAGCAAATTACATCGGACGCCGCACGCGCCGGTATGAATATGGAAGTTCAGCTCATCACCTATCCGCAACTGCTGCGCCGCACCCTGCTGGGCGAGCTAGGTGGCGACGGTTTTCTCATGGATTTCACCAACCGATATGCCGATGCGCTGCGCGGCGTGCTCGACACGAACCATACGTGCAACGGACCGGGCACACCCTGGTTTTGCGACCGGGAGATCCAATCGATGATCGACACGGCGTCGCGCACCTTTAACATGGAAGAGCGGGCCCGGCTTACCCGCGATGTCGTGCGGCGCTACGCGGAAGAGGCTCAGTCTTTGTACCTGTTTCCCGCCCTCGGACTTGACGGTGTGCACAAGCGCGTCACGCGGTGGGAGCCAATGAATGACCGCTTGATGTATCACCTGATCGAGCTCGACAGCAGCGCAGATTGACGCGGAGGGACAACCGTGAAGACCCAAGTATTCGGCGACGTGACCGTTGAGAAGATCATCGACATGATCGAGCCGTTCGATGCGGCGCGGGCCTATCCGGGCGCGGATTTGAGCCCGGTCGAGGGCTACCGCGACTGGCTGGAACCGTATTTCTTCGATGTCGATGCCAAGGCGATCATCCTGAGCTTTCACAGCTACCTGATCCGCACGCCCTACCACACCATTCTGGTCGACACCTGCATCGGCAATCACAAGACCTTTGGCGGTATGCTTGAGAAATGGGGCAAGCGCTCTGGTCCGTTCATAGAGAATCTGGCGGCTGCGGGCGTGAAGCCGGAAGAAATCGATTATGTGATGTGCACGCACTTGCACGCCGATCACGTCGGCTGGAACACCCAACTGAAGGACGGCCGCTGGGTGCCGACATTCCCGCGCGCCAAATACGTCTTCGCACGGGCCGATCTCGACGCGTCCGCAGAACGCGCGAAGAACCCGCAAACGGCTTACATCGCGCCATCCTATCAGGAAAGCGTGCTGCCGGTGATCGAAGCGCGCCAGGCGCAGATTATCGACACAGACTTCGCGCTCGACGATGCTTTGTCGGTGCGCCCGGCGCATGGTCATACACCCGGCCACTACTGCATCGACATCGACGCCGGCGGGCGCAAAGGGATCTTCACCGGCGACACCCTGCACTGCGCGGTCGGCATTGCGCATCCGGAATGGACGACAACGTTCTGCGAGAACAAGGAAATGGCCAACGCCACGCGGGCGGCGTTGGTTGACGACCTCACCGATCGCGATGTGACGCTGCTGGCGGCGCACTTTTCCGGACCGACCGCCGGGCGGATCATTTCGCAAAAGGGCAGCGACTGCCGCCGCTTCGCCATCGCCCCGGAAGCGCTTTAGCCGGCGATGGGGTTCAAGCTCACCCTCGATCACATCAACATCCGCACCTCTGACATGGAGGCGATGCTCGGGTTTTATGCCCGCGTGCTTGACCTCAAGCCCGGTGCGAGACCCGATTTCGGCGCACCCGGCGCGTGGCTGTACGCGGAGGAGAACATCACCGATCGCCTCGACGAGGTCAGAGGCGATTATCGCGCGGCGTGGGTTCACTTCGTCCAAGTGCCCGCCGTCTCCGTCGATCAGGCAAACCTACAAGTCGAGCATTTCGCGTTCACCGCCACGGGCATGGCGGAATTTCTTGCCCGCTTGGACGCGGAGAATACGGAGTATCAGCTCGCCGACGTGCCGGCCGTAGGGCTGGTGCAGGTCAATTTCCGCGACCCGGACGGCAATCACGTTCACGTCGACTTTCCGCTCGACCAGAAACCGGACAAATAGAGCGCGCGGATCAGTAGTCGCGGCTCCACTTGAGGCCGATGTCGGACCCGGTGTCCTGATGAGTGGTCGACTTGACCGCCAGATTATCCGTCAGTTGCCATTCGATGATCAGCTGACTGCCTTGCCCTTCAAGGCCCTGCTCGACACCAACGAATATGTTCCGCGACAACCGCTCGCCGACAACCACCGTGCTGCCGCCTGCATCGGAACCGAAACGCAACACGTCGAGCCCGACGCCGCGCCGCAACGTACCAACGACGCCGCCGCGCCCGGCCAGTCCGGTCAATTCCGTCGCCGCGTTGGCCAGTTGCACGGCTTCAAGCGGCCCAAGCTGCCCGGCGGATTTGCCGAACAGAATGCGTGCGAGAATTTCGTCCTGGGGCAACGGCGGATCCGACGCCAGGGCGATTGTCGGCGCTGACGCGCGACCGCCGAGTTCGACCCGCGCGGTGACTCCACCTGTCGCGCGGCTGGCAACAACGGATAGTCCAGGGTCTATCTCTCCGCCGCCCGTAAAGGACACCTGACCGCGCGTCAAAGCGAATAGCTCCCCTAAAAACGTGAACTCGCCGCGCAGCACATTGAGGCTGCCGGTCAATTCCGGCGCTGCCAGCGTTCCGCCGACAGTGATGTCCGCCGTCCATTCAGAGTCGAGACCGCGGCCAACGACGTCGATCCCGCTGGGTGCGTTAACCTGGACATTGAGGTCCGTTTCCTTACCGGCACGCACCCTGGCGGCGGGCGCTGGCGCATCCGGGTCCACAACATCGAGGACCGGTACGGAATCGACATAAGAGGCGTTCAGGCTGATTTCGGCCGATCGCACCGAAATATCACCGTCCAGGCGGTCGCGCTCGGGTGTCAATGTATATGTCACACTGCCTTCGCCGCGCAGCTTGACGTCATCTCGGCGCACCAGGCGCGCGTTATTGAGCGTCAACGTGAAGTCGCCGGATAAATCTCCGGCGGTGTCGCGGGTTATCTTTCCACTGCCAGAAATACTGCCGTCGTCACCATCCCTCGCCGTCGTCGTCAGCGACAAGGCCGACAGAGACTGCGCGTCGAGCTCCGCGACGACGTCGTTCAACAGTGTGCCGAGATCTAGATTCTCGTACGTTCCCCGCGTCAGACGCGCGTAACCAGAAACCCGCGGCTCAGCAAGAGTTCCTCTCAGCGCGAGATCGATGTCCGCCTCACCGGTCATGCGATGCGCGACCAACGGCAGCAGCGCCCAGATCGGGTCGATCGCTCCAGCCCACGTCAGGTCGAGCTCCGCTTGCTCTTCGAGGGGCGCCCGTATCCGGCTTTCGGCGAGATCGAGAATAAACGGCACTGATCCGGTCAACGTCGCAGGCGTCTCCGACAGGCCGTCGACGGTAACGTCAATGTCGACCCGGCGGTCGCGTAAGGCGGCAACGAGTCTTGCTCCCACGCCATCAAGGCCTGTGTCCGGCAGACTGATGTCCGTGGTCGTAAGGGTAACCGTCCCGGACGGGGACGCGAGAGCGCCTTCAATCTGGGCAGCAAGCGAAAAGTGACCACTGACGGGCAGATCGGGGTCGATCGTCGACAGAATATCGAATGGCAATGCCACAGCATCTACTTTTGCGGCAACTGTGCCGGCGGACCGGTCGAGATCGAACGCGGCGGTCAACGTTCCACCGTTCGCACTAAGCACAACATCCTCAGCCGAGAGGCGATCCGATGAGACTCGAACAGTCATCGGCTGTACCAGGTTCAACGCGCCCCAGTCATCGGCAACGGCCAGGGAGTCGGCCCGCACAATGGTTTCACCGTCCGCAACAGTGAGCAATCCCGCAGCGGAGGCCCGCAAGGAGTCATCCGGGGCGCGCAAGGCGGCGCGCACTTTGAGTTCCGATAGAGGACCGGATGCGTCCACCTCCGCCTCAGCTATGGCTTGGCCGGCATAGAAGCCGTTGCCGGCGCGCACGGCGATGTTAATGACTGGAACGTCACCGCTGGTCCAGCGACCCTCGACGTCTGCGCTTCCGGCGCCAGCTCGGGCACCTTGGTACCGAAGTCCTTCACCGCGCCCGGTTACGAAAACCGTTTGTGTGTCATCCTCCGCCGTCAGATCGACTTTCGCGTGACCGCTTCCGCTGAGCGGCACACCGGTAAGGGCTGCCGGAAGAGCGAGCGAGTCAAACGTAGCGGATAACGTACCGATGGTGAGGGAGGTTACGAGATCGATGTCAAGCGCGCCGGTCAGGCTTACCCCCGCGCCCGTGACAGAGATGTCCTCAACGGAAATGGCAGACCCAGGTTCGACCATCGCACCGGCGGAGACAGCGAGCCCACCCTCCGCGATCGTGACAGCACCGCTCACACGGACCGGCCAGGACGCGTCGGACGTCTCTGCGGAGACTTGAAGGTCGATTTCGCTGAACGTCTCCTGTCGAACACCTACAGAGCCGCTAGTGAGGCGGAAGGCGAGAGCCGGCCCGGCGAGCGGTCCGCGCACGGTGCCACGGCCCGTCAACGATCCGGAGAGGTCGGACGAGACAACATCAAGTGCGGGCACGGTCCATTCCGTCGAGGCATCAACTGTTTCGCTGTCAAGCGCGATCCGTGCGGTCGCGGTCGCTGTTAAATTGTTTCCCGTGATTTCGAAATCGGTAACCGAGACTTGCGCGCCCTGCACATCAAGCGTTCCCGCGACCGTCAATTGGCCGTCAAGCAGGCGGTCGACAGCGGTGTTGGGTGCGGCCACGTCGGCAATGCTTCCCGATAACGTGGCAGATATCCCGCTGGGTGTGAGCGATTGGACCGTAAGCGCAAGCGCCGTACGGCTCGAGTCGTCTTGCCAGCCGATCATTCGGCCGGCGCCGCCGACACTGAGCGTTGCCTGGCCTGAAAAAGACGGGGTTTCGAGTTCCGCGCGCCCGGAAAGCCCGAGGCTGACAGTCCCGCTTTCAAGGGACGCGGACGTCACATCTATGTCGAGTGGCGCGTCCGCGTCGGGCGTTAGTGTTCCGGTCAGCGCATACAAAACTTCGTCGCGAAGAATGCCACCAAGGTCCGGCGCGAGGGCCGACAAGCCTGTGATGCCGCCTGCGACATCAATAGCGACGGCGTTGCCGGTCCATTGGCCCTCGGCGATACCGTCGAGCTTTGGGAAACGCGCCTCGCCCGACCTGACCCCGGTAACGCTGTAGCCAATCCGGCCCTGCGGAGCGTTCAAATTGCCGAATACAGCGATGTCCGCAGTCGCGGAATCGAAGGTGACATTGACACCGGGCGGCAGCAGCGATGAAACCAGAATGGCTTGACCCTGAGCGTCTACGGCTTCCGTGCGCACGTTTACCGTGCCGCGGAGGGACAGCGACGAATCCGCGTAAGCCCCGTTGACAGAGACAGCGACTGTTCCGGCCCGGCCCAAAGCCGCCGTCACGTCAATCCGGCCACCGGATTGCGCGTTATCTATCGCGACCTCAAACTCGGGACGGTTGCTGTCATTGACCGCCAGAGACGCGGTGAGACGGCCGAAGACCGGCTGCCCGCCAATACGCCACGGTAACGTTAACTGTTCGACGACTGCGGACTCCAAGCGCAGCCGCGTCAGGACAGCGGCGAGCTCATCGAAGTCCGTCGACTGACTCGAAGCGCGTGACGGGGCCGGCAGGTCGGGCAGTCGCTCAACATCGACGCGACCGGCGTCGATACGATTGATGACAACACGGCCTGTCAACAAGGCGAGCGGACTCCACTCGACGCTGATCCGATCGATGGTCAACCATTGGCCGGAGGGATCTCGCAACATGACGTCCCGCAACGTCATCCGGCCAGGCAGGTCGCCCTCGATATCCGCGACTTCGACATCGACCGCGCGCGTTTCACTCAACAAGCCGGCGATGGCGTCGATCACCAGCGCTTCGCCGTAAGGAGATTTAAGAAAAAGCCAAATCGTCGCGACAGCAACGGCGATCAAAGCGGCGACAGCGCCAAGACTGTAGAACAGGCGGCGAAGCCAAAGCATGTTTCGGACCGGGTGTGAATCAGCCATGATCAGAATGCCTGCCCAAAGCTGATGTAAAACTGAAAACTGTTGTCGACACCGCGCCGGCGGTTGACGGGAATGGCGATGTCGACACGCAGCGGCCCGACCGGTGTTTCGTAGCGGCCGCCCAGGCCCGCACCGTAGCGGATCGTTTCGGACAGGTCCGGAACAACATTGGTCGAGACAAGGCCGGCATCGATGAACGGCACAACGGAGATGGTGTCGGTTACCGGCACGCGGGCTTCCAGGGCCGTCTCCACCAGAGACCGGCCGCCGCGCGGATCGTTATCGGTATCGAGAGGTCCGATGAGCTGGTAGGCAAAGCCGCGAACGGACCCGCCACCGCCGGCGTAGAACCTTTTGTTCGCAGGTATTTCTGCGGAGGCCTCGCCGAGCACGCTGCCAATCTTGGCGCGCACCGCCAAGACCACCGGGCGATCCGAGTCCGATACGGGCCAGTAGTAACTGCCTGTCACCGATGTCCGCGCGAACAACGCTGTCCCCGAGAACTGCCCTGCATAGGGCGTAACTTCCAGCGCCAGACGGTGGCCGCGTTTTGGATCGAGCAAACTGTCCGTGCGGTCCTGGGCCAATGTGACAGGCACGCCAATCAGATAGGAACGTTGCTTCCCGAAGGAATCACGCAGTTCTGCGGCTTCCAGAGTTACGCCCAGGCCGCCACGCCAGGCCGTCCACAAATCGCGCTCCAGACCGGTACGGACGGTCGCGGAGTATTCTTCGAACGCATCGCCGTCTTCGTGCAGCAGGCTGACCCCTGTGGTTAGCACCTGATCCGGACGGCGGAAGGCCGGCTTACTGAGCGCGGCCGAGATGTCTTGATTGAGCTCTGACGCATTGAGGGCGAGATCAAGGGTCTCGGCCTGACCCAAGAAATTGCGGTGCTGCCAGGAGACGCCTCCGCCGAACCCCTCATCGCGGGCATAACTGACGGATGCGCCGATGGTCCGCAGCGATCCCTCCGCCACCGATACGGCGACATCGAGCGGTCCGCTTTGGCCTCCATTCGCCGTTTCCACAGGCTCGACCTTCACAGAGGTGAACAACTGAGTATCGATCAAGGTCTGGCGGTACGCGGTGAGCGCGGAACGGTTAAATGCCGCAGTCGGCGACCACGGAACCAAACGGTCCGGATAGACGGCCTCGACCGTATCCAGACCCGTGTAATTCACGGTTCCGAAGGTGCGATATGCGCCTGGATCGATACGCACTGTGAGCACGATGGTTAAGCGCGCGTGGTCGACCTCCGCGCGCCGCGGAAGTGCGCGCGCAAACGGATACCCGGCTTCCGCCAATGCGGTGACAGCTGCGCGTTCCGCGGCAATGGCGGCGGACGCTGCCGCAGGTTTGCCATTCAAAGCCAAGGCAGCTGCGTCATATCCGGCCGGTGGAGCAGGCAAGCCGGGCGCAAGCTCAACCGGCTCGACCGCATAGGAATACTGTTGGCCGGGATTGACCGTGACGGTCACTGCCGCCGGACCGGGCTCGGCCGCCTCTTCGTCAGGCCGTTGCAGTGTCGCGGTGATGCGCGCGCCATAATAGCCCTGGGACTTCAAGACCTCTTCGACCCGCCGCTCATCGGCACGCAAACGCCGGCGCAGACCGAGCACGCTTGCCGGTGGAGAGTCTTTCAGTCGCAGCAGTTGCGACCCAGCCCGGACCAGTGTGTCCACATCCTTGCTGGGAAGACCTTCAAAGGCGACCGTATAGGGCACGCGTGGCCCTGCGCCATCCTGAGCATCCGCTGAATCGGGACAGACCACAGCAAGAGCCGATACGATAAAAAGAGCGCGCCCGCCCGAGAACAGGCGAGCAAGAACGGTGGTTGGGGTCATTGCGCAGCGACATAGCATATCGAAGCACCTGTCATGCAGGAAAATGAGGCGATTCGGTGGCCTCGCGCCGGATCAGACCAAAGAAATTCCATTCCCTGCGCTCAAAACAAAACCGGGGCCCTGAGACCCCGGTTTCATCAGCTCAAATTGCCCTGCTGCTACACACCGCCCGGCGGCGCTGGCTCCTGTTCGCGGGCGTAGTTTTCCAGGCTGGAAAGCGACGGACCATAATCGTCCGGCGGCGGCGTCAGGTACTTCTCATAGTTGGCCGCCGTATAATTGACGATGTCCTTCGGAATGTCCTCGAGCTTGTCGTAGCCGCCCATGAATGTCTGGTAAACGACGTGCCCCGGCGCCTGCCCCATCAGCATCCACGGCAGCCACGGGGTAATCCGCGCCCAGGTGCCGGAATACTCGATGGAGGTGAGATCCGGGTTCTGCATGTCTTCAAGTGACATATTAAAGAAGAACATCTCGGACACGCGATTCATCGGTCCAGAGCTTTCCCGCACCCACTTTGCCGGATCGAGCGCCGCTCTGTAGTACAGGTGGATGTGGCGCTCCATTAACAGCCGCTCGTCGCCAGACACGTTCCAGGTGAGAATGATGGGAACCCGGGGCCGCTCATCGCCATCGTTGAGGCCGCCATAATTCGGCGGCGGCGGGTAGTATTCCTCGATCGACTGATTAAACGGATCGTTGGCCACGTGAACCACGCGCACGTTTTCGTCCGTGTACGGATTGACCATTTCTTCCAAGATCTCGCCGGTCTTGAGGTCGTAGTAGAACCCGACTTCGCGCAGGACCTTGCGCCAGCCGGGTTTGTCTTCATAAGGAATCAGCTTGGCCGAGCTCATACCCTTGAAGCCGCATATGTTTTTCACCGGACCACCCGGCGCGACCCCCATGACGTAGCCGTCGTACCATCCGTACTTAGGCACACCGACATCGGTGTTGCCGTAGATACGTCCGCTCGCGACAAGATTTCCTTCCTTGGTCGTGAGATCGATAAAAGGACCGGTGATGCGCGGATCGTCACCTGGGCCGCCAACAGCTTCGGCCGGTGTGGTGAGGATTGAAGAGGCCGCACCCGCGAAACCGAGGCCGGCTCCGAATTGCAGGGCCTGACGGCGGTTGACAAGGGGGACGCCGGTTCCTTTAAAGGTCATCTGTGTATCTCCTGAAATGAGGCTCGCGAGGCTAGGGGCTGGAGCCGAAATGCGGCGGAAACGCACCCTAAGCGCGCCCGTACCACGGTATCATCTGGCTGAGGCTCCGCTGCTCAAGGGGTGGACAGGACCGCGGCGGCAATAACAGGTTTGCGTGCTCTTGGGTCGCGCCTGCGCTTTGTGTACCGTGCGCCCAAGCTTCAAGAATTTCCAGCCATAAGGATAAATCAAATGACAACTCATCTGCCGCGCCGCAGATTCCTCTCCCAGGCCGCAGGCGTGGCGGCCTTAAGCGGCGCACCCGCTGCCTGGGCGCAAGACCGCAAAGACGGTCCGCTGGCCGGTCCCTACGATTTCACCAACCCGTACGACTGGCTGACCGCCTACGCCAAAGTACGTGGCCGTCTCGACGGCGGCGTCGGTCTATATCATTACGTCGCTCATATTTATGGCGTTCCCGATGGCGCCGCGCCGCAACTGATGTTCAAGCGTGAAGGCGTCAGTCAGCACCGCATGACGGTACGCGAGGACCGCACCGTCGATCTTCAATATGTCGAGTGCAATTACACCCAGCACCCGGAGACCGGAGCGCTGATCGATGAATTTTACGACAACCCGATAACGGGAAAGCTCGTGCCCGTGCGTCACCAGCGCCCGGTGCCCGGACCCCTGGTGCGCATCGGCCCAACCGGCGGCACGAACCCGGACATCACATGGGAGCCGCCGGCCAAATTCGAAAACCGCGTCGGTCCGCCGTTGTTCGGCGAAGGCCGTGTCTTTTTCAACAATGATATCGTGATTTATCGGCCGGCGAGCGACGCACCGCTTCCCTCTGGCAATCCGCGGTCGGTCGATTTGCAGATGACAGAGCTCATCACTTTCTCCGCCGATATCCGCGACGTACAGAATCCCGAGAATCTCAGCGCAAAGAGCTTCGCGCTGATCGCCGCCGATGTGCCATGGTCGGGCTGGCTGGAGATGGAGGATGTGCCGGGACACATGTTCATGCGTTACCTGGCCGAAAAGGTCGAAACCGTCGAAAACATTCCGACGTGGCTGACCAAACGCATCAACGGCGATTATCCTAAGTTCTTCAGCGACCCGGGAATTTAAATCTGGCGCGCTTCGAGTGATTCATCGCGCGCCGCAAATTCATCTTCCAGAATTGAGAAGACGTGCGAGCTCCACCAGCCGCGCGGCGTAAGCTTGTAGTCTCGCCGGATGCCTTCGTAGGTCATTCCGAAGACGTCACGCATGATGTGACATGAGGCTTCGTTTTCCACGGCGCAGGTGCATTCGACCCGGTGCATCTCAAACGTGTCGAAGGCCAATGCAATAAGGGCCCACCCGATGCGCTGTCCAAGCCCGTGCCCCTGCGCGTCTGGAACCAGAGCGCATCCGACGGAACAGGCGCGATGCTGATCGGCACCGATCCGCTTCAGATTAGCTGTGCCGAGAAAGACCGCCGTGTCCGGATGCTCAATCGCCCACCACACGTGACCGGATGCAGGATCGGCAGAACGGGCAACGGCGTCGTCAACGAAGGCCGTCACCTGCTCGGGCGACCGCGGGCCATCGGACAGATAGCGCCAATAGCGTTCATCGGCCGCGACCGCCGAAAGCGGCCCGGCATCACCTGTTTGCATAGGCCGGAACGAATAGCCATCGCCGCGGACAACGGTGGCCGGGGCGGACGGCATAATCAGCCCTCGCCGGTCCTCTTGGCGATCTGGTCGCGTTCGAGCTCGATATTGATCTCAATCATCGCCCGGTAGATAGCCTCGACGATTTCCGGATTGCTGCCGCGCTCCTCGGCGACGGCGCGCACTTTGGCGACGACATCCTCAATCCGGGACGGCACGCGCGCCGCGTCCGGGTCGCCTTTGAGCTTCGCCGCTTGCAGGACGTAGTGATGGCGCTCGACCAGAAGCGGAACGATTTGTTTATCGAGCCGGTCGATATGATCGCGCACTTGGTCGAGGGACTCGCATTCCTCCAACCACGGGCCGTCGCTGTCTTTTTGATCGTTCATGGCTTCCGATCAGTAGCTGTACTCAGAAAAGACCTTCGTGACATCGCCCTGCCACGTAGTGTTGTAGGCCTCGAGCATCCGCTCTGCCGGGGTTATCCCCGATGCGGCGATTTCTTGCAAGGGTGAGAGGAATCCGCTTTCGTCGTTTCCGGCGGAATCAAGGCGCGCGCGGCGGCTCAGCCCCGCCCTGGCGATCTCCAGAACGTCGAGCGCCACGGCCTGGGCCGTCCGGCCCGCGATCTGCGCCTTCAGCGCCACCTTCGGCACGGTCCGGTAAAGCCCTTCCCTGTCCGCCTCAGTCCACGCTTTGACGAGATCCCAAGCCGCGTCAAGCGCCTGATCGTCGTAGAGCAGACCCATCCAAAAGGCCGGCAAGGCGCACAACCGGGCCCACGGGCCGGAATCCGTCCCGCGCATCTCCAGGAACCGTTTGAGACGCACTTCAGGAAACACGGTCGAGAGATGATCTTCCCAGTCGGCCATCGTCGGTGTCTGACCGGGCAACGCAGGCAGGGTGCCGTTCATGAAATCCCGGAAGGACTGGCCGGCTGCGTCGATGTAACCGTTGCGATAGACGAAATACATCGGCGCATCGAGCACAAAGTCAACGTATCGCTCAAAGCCCATGCCATCTTCGAACGCAAAAGGCAGCATGCCGGTGCGCGCGTTGTCGGTGTCCTGCCAGATCATGGCGCGCTGGCTGAGATTGCCGTTGGGCTTGCCTTCCGTGAAAGGTGAGTTTGCCCACAGCGCCGTTGCGATCGGCTGCAGGGCGAGAGAAACGCGCAGCTTCTTGACCATGTCGGCTTCGGAAGAATAGTCGAGGTTGACCTGTACCGTGCAGGTACGGGTCATCATGTCGATACCGAGCTTGCCGACCTTGGGCATGTAGTCGCGCATAATCTTGTAGCGGCCCTTGGGCATCCAATGGACATCTTCGCGCGACCAGTTGGGCGTCATGCCCAATCCCAACAGACCCATGTCGAGGTCTTCCGCAACCTCCCGCACCTCGTTGCGATGTTCCGTCACTTCGCGGCAGGTCTGATGCACGGTCTCAAGCGGCGCGCCCGACAATTCGAGCTGGCCGCCCGGTTCCAGCGTAACGGACCCCTTGCCGGGTGCCTTGAGGGCGATGACATTGCCACCCTCCTCGACAGGCTCCCAACCGAACCGGGTCAGTCCGTCCAGGAACGCCCGAATTCCGCGGTCACCGTCGTAGCGCAGGGCTTTGTAACTCTCGCGGCAATACAGAAATTTTTCGTGCTCGGTTCCAACCCGCCATTGCGCCGGCGGGCGGCAGCCCTTTTCGGCATAAGCGACAAGCTGGTCTTTCCCCGTGATGGGTGCGGAATCTTGGGACGGAAACGAAGTCATGTGCTGGTCTTTGCGGCCCTGGTTCAGATGTTGGTCGCGGCTTTAGGATCTGTTAGGCGATTTTCAAGCCGGGCGACGCCAATCTCCGCACAGCGCTTGCCAGCATGTCAGCGCCGCAAGGGCCGCCGTGTCGGCACGCAATATCCGTGTGCCGAGTGAGATGGACTTAGAAAACGGCAGAGCGCGCAGCAGGTCAAGCTCCGTGTCGGTGAAACCGCCTTCGGGCCCGATCAAAAATGCGGCGCTGTCCGCATTGCGCGCCTCGCCTGAGGCCAGAACCTCGCCCACTGGCGCGCCCTCGCCCGTTTCATCCATCAGGTATAGCGGCGTCTCCGGCGACCAATCTGCGACCACATCGGACAAGGATGCGGGCGCCCAGACAACGGGCACGCACATGCGCCTCGACTGTTCCGCCGCTTCGATCGCAATCGATGTCAGGCGTTCCGTGTTGACGCGATCCACGTTGGTGCGACCGGTGATGACGGGGCGGAGGCCAGTGACACCGAGTTCCGTTGCCTTTTGTGCGATAAGATCGATCGCACCACGCTTAACCGGCGCGAACAGCAAAGTGAGCGGTTTAAGCGAAGCCTGCGAACGCAGCTGGGACACCGGCGTGACGACAGCATTTTTCTTGCCGAGTTCCGTGATCTCCGCCTGCCATTCGCCGTCGCGTCCGTTAAACAGATCGACCCTTTCGCCGGCACTGCGGCGCATCACCTGACCGAGGTAGCGAGCCTGGTCTGCGGTCAACGCAAAAGCGCTGTCCGGTGCAAGGTCGTCAGGCACAAAAAGACGAAGTGAAGGCGAATACGACACAGCGGAAGAAACAGCCAATGATTGTTGCGGCGCGCGGTTCTTCGTAGTGTAGCCCGGTCATGACCGAGACCAAACCATCTACTGCCGATCAGGCGGATCGCTCGGACAGCCCGCCGGACGGCTGGATCGATCGATACATGCCGGCGTGGATTCGCGGATACCTGAAGCTCGCCCGCGTCGACCGGCCGATCGGCACCTGGCTGTTGTTTTGGCCCTGCGTATGGTCGGCCCTGCTGGCCGCTGCGACAACGGGACATGCTCCACCGGCCGGTGCGATTCTCCTGTTTGGCGTCGGTGCCTTCGTCATGCGCGGCGCCGGCTGCACCTATAACGACATCATCGACCGTGACTTCGACGCCAAAGTGGCACGGACGGCGGCCCGGCCGATCCCGGCGGGCGCCGTCAGCGTCCGCGGCGCCACCGTCTTCCTGGTGCTGCAATTGATGTGCGGACTGACCGTCCTGGTGCAATTCAACGGGCTGACCATCGCTGTCGGCTTCGGCTCGATGGTGCTGGTGCTGACGTACCCGTTTATGAAGCGCATCACCTATTGGCCGCAGGCGTGGCTTGGCCTGACCTTCAACTGGGGTGCGTTGGTCGGCTGGACGGCGGTGACCGGATCCTTCGCGTGGACGGCGCTGGCCGTCTACGCAGCAGGGTTTTTCTGGACCCTCGGGTACGACACCATCTACGCCCATCAGGACAAAGAGGACGACGCCCTTGTTGGCGTGAAGTCGTCTGCCCTGGCACTGGGCGGACAGACCGTGCCGTTTGTCATCGGCTGCTATACGGCAGCGATCGCGCTGCTTGCCCTGGCGATCGGTTTGACGACGTTTTCGTGGGCCGCCATGGCATTGCTGCTCGCCGCCGCATTTCACATGACCTGGCAGGTGGCGTCACTCGACATCGATGATGCGGCGAACTGCCTGGCGCGATTTAAATCCAACCGGGATACGGGTTTGCTGATCGCCGCAGCCATGTACGCGGCAATCGTTTACTGACGGGCGTTATTCCGCCGCCTGTTTGGTTTCTATGTACTGAGAGATATCCACTTCGTCGATCTGATCAGGGCGCAGGAATTGCTCGGCGTACTCTTTGTACATGCCGGACGTCAGGAAAAATTCGAACAGTTCCGCGTCGACGTGTTTGTCTTTCTTCATGAACCACAGAATCTTGACCGCTTCACTGAGCTTCTTGGCCTTCTTGTACGGCCGGTCGGCGGCAGTCAGCGCCTCGAAGATATCGGCGATGGCCATGATGCGCGCCGGCACGGACATCTGCTCGCCGGTGAGGCCGCGCGGATAACCGGTGCCGTCCATCTTTTCGTGGTGACCGCCCGCGTACTTCGGCACCCGGCGCAGCGTTTTCGGGAACGGCAGTTCCTCGAGCATTTCGATGGTCAGCACGATGTGGTCGTTGATCTTGCGGCGCTCGTCGTCGTTCAGCGTGCCGCGTGAGATACAAAGATTGCGGATTTCGCCGAGATCGTATTCCGCCTCGCTGTGCTCGGGCAAATCAGCCAACAGCTGCTCCCAACCCTTGGCCGGCGGAGGGGCTTTTTCAAGCAGGGAAGATTCGGTCCACGACAGGCCCTTGCTGCGATCGAAGTGGCGGTACCATTTCTGCTTGGCCAGCTTCTTGACCAGATCCTGCTTCTCATCGGGCAGGAATTCCCCGCCGATGTTGACGTCGGAAACAAAGTCCCACTGCTCGTCGAGTTCCTTGCAGCGTTTCTTGAACTTTTTCTTCTCTTCCTTTTCGTCGGCACCCTTGTTGATCGCCTTGAGCATCTTGATCTCGGCATCGCGGCGCAGCACCTAGAAACGCATGCGCACTTCGTGGACACGGTCGAAAATCGTCTGCAGCTTGGTGGCTTTATCGACGACATATTCCGGCGTTGTCACCTTGCCGATGTCATGCAACCAGGCCGCGACGTGCAGCTCGTACCATTGCTGCTCATCGAGATCGAAATCCTTGAACGTGCCGTCGGTCGCCTTGGCGCATTCCTGCGCCAGCATCTTGGTCAACTCAGGCACGCGCTGACAGTGACCGCCGGTGTAAGGCGACTTGGCGTCAATGGCGTGGGCCATGACCTTGATCAAGCTGTCCATCAACGCCCGCTGGGCGTCGATCAGCTGCTGGTTGTCGATGGCGACGGCGGCCTGGGAGGCCAAAGCTTCAACCAGGCGCTGCACCGACTTGGAGAATGGAATGACATCGCCGGTCGTTTCGTCCTGAGCGTTGATCAGCTGCAGGACGCCGATGACTTCGTCGGAATAATTCTTAAGTGGAATGGTCAGGAAGGATTTAGAACGGAAACCCGTCCCTTCATCGAACTTTTTGGTGCCCGAAAAGTCGTACCCTTCCGCTTCGTACGCATCTTCGATGTTAATCGCTTCGCCCGTCAGCGCCGCAGCCGTAGAAACGTTGTTGTAATTGGGCTGCTTGGTTTCCGGGTTGTACATCTGCAAGGGCGGGAACGGGATCGGAACGCCCGTGGTGCCGCCCATGGCGATGTTGAGGCTTTCTGTCCGGACAATCTGGAAAGACAGAGTGTCGTTGTCTTCGCGCAGGTAGAGAGTGCCGCCGTCGGCGTTGGTGAGCTCCTTGGCCTCGAGCAGAATGCGCTCGGTCAGGCGGTCGTGATCGCGCTCCGCCGAGAGCGCGATACCCAGATCAATAAGCTTTTCAAAGCCTCTAGAGGATGTTTGTTCTGCTTCAGCCACAGCTGTGTCTGTTCGTTCTGTTTTGCGTCACCCAGGGCGCCACGCTGGCCGCTGCACCCTCACCACCGATGTAGTATGGACCAAAAACGGCGCCAAGTCATTGCCGTTGCATCGTTTTCTGGCTTCAGCCCTCTCCCGGGACGAGCCAGTCGCGAATTCTCCACCACCACTAGAATATCCCGATAACACCCATTGGAACACGCAAAATGCCTTATGGCAATGTGAGTAATCCATTGCTGGTTGTGGCGCGCAGGCTGAAGTGGGCGCCGGGTTCGGCGATTTCACCCCCTACGGTCGAGATGACCTGTGCTTGACGCCGCCTATTGGGGACCGCTAAGCCCAAGCCCCACTTCGCCAAACCGGATTCGGCCAGCCTGTATGCCTTTCTCGTCCCTGCGTGATTTCATCGACCGCCTAGATGCCGCGGGCCAGTTGGTCCGCGTCTCGGCACCCGTGTCGACGCAACTCGAGATGACCGAAATTCAAACCCGTGTGCTGGCTGAGAGTGGGCCCGCCCTGCTTTTCGAAAACGTCACAGGCGCGGATGGGCAGCCGGCGGAAATGCCGGTTCTGACCAATCTGTTCGGCACGGTCGAGCGTGTTGCCATGGGTATGGACCGGACGCCAGACCAACTGCGCGAGGTCGGTGAAACGCTGGCGTTTCTCAAACAGCCCGAACCGCCGGGCGGCTGGCGGGAAGCCATCGACATGCTGCCATTACTCAAGACCGTGATGGCCATGAAGCCCCGAACAGTCAGCAAAGCACCCTGTCAGGAGGTTGTGCTGACAGGCGACCAGATCGACCTCGGCCGCCTGCCCATCCAAGGGTGCTGGCCGGGCGAACCGGCCCCGCTGATCACCTGGCCGCTGGTCGTGACCAAAGGTCCCGGCGGCGACAAGCGCGACATCGCGAACCTCGGCATATACCGCATGCAGGTGACCGGGAAAGACACGACGCTGATGCGCTGGCTCAAGCACAGGGGCGGCGCGGGCCAGTTCGACCGGTGGAAAGAACAGAAACGCGAACCGCTGCCCGCCGCTGCGGTCATCGGCGCCGACCCGGGCACGCTGCTGGCCGCCGTTACGCCGGTGCCCGATACCTTGTCGGAATATCAATTCGCCGGCCTCCTGCGCGGACGCAAAGTCGATCTGGTCGACTGTAAAACCATCCCGCTGCAGGTCCCGGCGGAAGCGGAGATCGTGCTCGAGGGCCATGTGCTGCTTGATGTGCATGGCGATGAAGGCCCCTACGGCGACCATACCGGCTACTACAACGCGGTCGAGCCGTTTCCGGTGTTCAAGGTTTCCGCAATCACCATGCGGAACAACCCTATCTACCTGTCGACGTTTACAGGCCGCCCGCCCGACGAGCCGAGCATCCTGGGCGAAGCGCTCAACGAGGTCTTTATCCCGCTGCTGACGCAGCAGTTCCCGGAGATCGTCGATTTTTGGCTGCCGCCGGAGGGGTGCAGCTATCGCATCGCCGTCGTCAGTATGAAGAAATCTTATGCCGGCCACGCCAAGCGCGTGATGATGGGGGTGTGGAGTTTCCTGCGCCAGTTCGTGTACACCAAGTTCGTTATCGTCGTGGACGACGACATCAATGCGCGCGACTGGAAGGATGTGATGTGGGCGGTGTCCACCCGCATGGACCCGGCGCGTGACATCACGGTGGTCGACAACACCCCGATCGATTATCTCGACTTCGCCTCGCCCGAACCCGGTTTGGGCGGCAAGCTCGGCCTCGATGCCACCAATAAACTGCCCGGCGAAACCCATCGGGCGTGGGGTACGAAAATCCGCATGAGCGATGACATCATCGACCTCGTCACACGCAAATGGGCGGACTACGGCGTGCCCGGAAGCGGCGCGCCGATTTGGAAAGACAAAACGTAATTTTGGATGTTTGGAGTTTGGTGTGTCTGAAGAGTCGCTGACCCTGCTGACGGATTTAATCGACAAAGCGAAAATGGCCGGCGCCGATGCCGCCGATGCCATCCTTGCGGATGGCGCATCGACGTCCGTGTCGTTTCGTTTGGGCGAACTGGAACAGCTTGAACATTCCGAAGGCGGCGATATCGGCCTGCGTGTATTGGTCGGCACGAAACAGGCGATAGTGTCGTCCTCGGACCGCTCGCCGGAAGCTCTGACAGAATTGGTCGACCGGGCGATTGCCATGGCGAAGACCGTGCCGGACGATGAGTTTCTCGGCCTCGCCGATCCCGACCAGCTCATCACCGAGCTCCCTGACCTTGATATGTGCGACCCCCACGACGTCAGTGCCGAACAGCTGATCGAGGCGGCGAAGGCCTGCGAAGACGCTGCCCGCGCCGTCAAAGGCGTGACCAATTCGGAGGGGGCCCATGCGAGCTGGGGGCGGTCCCGCGTCGCCATCGCCGCAAGCAATGGGTTTCACCGGGCTTATGAAAGCACGGGGGGGTCGTATTCCGCGTCGGTCCTGGCAGGCGACAGCGATGCCGGCATGGAAACCGATTACGACTACACCTCCGCCGTCTACGCTGCTGACCTGCGCAGTCCGGAAGACGTTGGCCGGACCGCCGGCGAACGCTCGATACGCAAGCTGGGCGCGCGCAAGGTGAAGAGCGGCAAGTATCCGGTGATCTTCGAGAACCGCACCGCACGCGGACTGGTCAGCCACTTCCTCGGCGCCATCAACGGCGCCGCCGTGGCCCGCGGAACGACTTTCCTGAAAGACCGCATGGGCGACGCGGTGTTCGGCGCCGGCATTACCATCGTGGAAGATCCCCATCGGGCGCGCGGGTTAAGGTCAAAGCCGTGCGATGCCGAAGGGCTGCCGAACACGCGCCGCAAACTGATTGATGCCGGTGTACTGACGACCTGGGTGCTGGATCTGCGCACGGCGCGCAAACTCGGGTTGAAGCCAACCGGACATGCGGGACGCAGTCCGTCTTCTCCGCCGAGCCCGTCGGCAACGAACGTCAATCTGATGGCGGGAAACACGTCGCCGGAGGGCTTGATCGGCGAGATCGAGCAAGGCGTGTACGTGACCGACGCCTTCGGTCAGGGCGTTAACGGCGTCACCGGCGATTACAGCCGCGGCATTGCCGGCTTCTGGATTGAAAACGGCGAACTCGCCTACCCGATCAACGAGATCACAATCGCAGGCAATCTCAAGGAGATGTTCAAGGCGTTGACGCCGGCCGACGACCTCGTCCTGCGCTACGGCGTCGACGCGCCGACGGTACGGGTCGATGGGATGACCATCGCCGGGAGCTAACGGCTCAGGAAACGCCTCGCCGCGGGCGCGATACCTTTCATTTTCGTTACAGGAGAGTGAACATTTGGAGTCATTCGCCCCGGGTGTATGTACTTTTGATCTAGAAACACCTTATCCAGAGGCTCATTCGAACGACGTAGCGGGCCCCCATGAAGGCCATTGGAGAAACTCTCAGATTCCGTTCGATTTTTATTTCGGACGTTCACCTCGGAACACGTGGCTGCAAGGCAGAGTTTCTCCTCGACTTCTTGCGCCACTCAGAATCAGACTCTTTGTATCTCGTTGGCGACATCTTCGACGGATGGCGGCTGAAGCGGAATTGGTTCTGGCCACAGGCCCACAATGACGTAATCCAGAAGTTGCTGCGCAAGGCACGCAAGGGGACAAAGGTCTTTTTTGTTCCCGGCAACCACGACGAATTCGCCCGCGATTACGTGGATAACGAATTCGGCCACGTCAAAGTGCGACGCGAAATCATCCACACGGCGGCAGACGGCCGCCGTTTTCTTGTTATGCACGGAGACGAGTGCGACGGGGTCATTCTCTATGCGCGCTGGCTCGCGGTCCTAGGCGACTATGCATATGTGCTCGCACTATCAGCCAATCACTGGTTCAACGTCATACGGCGCACACTTGGCCTGCCCTATTGGTCGCTGTCGGCGTACCTGAAACACAAGGTCAAGAACGTCGTTCAGTTCATGTCGGATTACGAAACGGGCATGGTTGCGCTGGCCAAGCGTAAAGGCACGGACGGCGTAATCTGCGGCCACATCCACCACGCCGATATCAAAGACATCGACGGCATCACGTACTGCAATGACGGCGACTGGGTCGAAAGCTGTACAGCCCTGGTCGAACACTACGACGGGCGCATGGAAATCCTGACCTGGACGGACATGCGCCACCTTTCCCCCCTCGAAGCTTACGGTAAAGCAAAAGAATGCGAATACTCGTCGTCACCGACGCCTGGTACCCGCAAGTCAACGGCGTCGTCCGAACTTTAGACACACTCAAGTCGCACCTGATACGCGGCGGACACCAAGTTGTCTTCGTGACACCCCAGCAGTTCGGGACGATCCCGTGCCCGACCTATCCGGAAATTCGACTATCTCTTTTTGTCGGCCGAGCGATGCGGCGCATGATCGAGAAATTCCATCCGTGTGTCGTTCATATCGCGACGGAGGGCCCCCTCGGCATGGCGGCGCGCCGCTACTGCGTGAGACGCGACATTCCGTTCACCACCGCGTTTCATACCAAGTTTCCAGAATACGTCCACGCCCGTTTCAAGATCCCGGTTGCCTGGATCTACAAAATAGTGCGTTGGTTCCACGGCAAATCCCAAGGCGTCATGGTCGCCACTAAGACGATTGAAGACGAACTCAAGAGATGGGGTATCGGCAACATCAAGCGCTGGACGCGCGGTGTCGATACGGAATTGTTTAAGCCGCGCGACAAGGCGTTTCTCGATCTGCCGCGGCCGATTTCGCTGTATGTCGGCCGGGTCGCCGTGGAGAAAAATATCGAAGCGTTCTTGGACCTCAACCTCGACGGATCGAAGGTGGTGGTGGGAGATGGTCCGCAGCTTGCGCAATTGAAAAAGAAATATCCTGAAGTGCACTTCACCGGCGCCAAAACGGGCGAGGAACTAGCGCAGCACTTCGCAAGCTCAGATGTGTTCGTGTTTCCCAGCCGTACCGATACCTTCGGACTGGTTTTACTGGAAGCGCTGGCATCCGGCATTCCCGTCGCTGCCTACCCCGTCGCGGGGCCTCTGGACGTCATTGGCAATGCAAACGTGGGATGCCTGGATGAAGATCTGGGAAGCGCTGTCCGAATGGCTCTGTTAGCCAACCCGGATGACTGCCGCGCATACGCTCTGGGGTATTCCTGGGACACGAGTGTGAATCAGTTTCTGAACAACGCTTGCCCATTCGACCCTGATGACGTGTTTCCTGCGGCGGGCACGGAACCAAACACTGAGGAAGAACAAGCACCAAAAGCGATTATTAAATATTGAACAACAAAAAGGCGGCGCGTGAGCGCCGCCTTTGAGTTGCCTTGAAGGGCTGGAATAGCTTACTGCGGATTAGGCATGGCGTCTTCCATGTCCTCCATCATTTCTTCCGCGCCTTCCTTTATATCTTCAGCGGCCTCTTCCATGGCGTCGGCGGCATCCTCTGCTGCATCGCCAACGGCCTCCATCGCTTCATCGGCGGCTTCACGCATTTGATCGCCCATGGAGTCGGAGTTGGACATTTCATCAGATGCTTCGTCCATGGCGTCGTCCATCGCATCTCCGGCATCGTCCATGACCTCATCCACGGAATCTGGCATGGAGCCCATATCATCACCGCCGGAGCCCAAGACATACGCGATCGCCACCACAAGCACGATGCCGATTAGAATCGCCCACACTGGGCCTTTATTACTTGTCATCGGTTTTCCCTCTCATGTTGTTGATAAATCAGTACTCACCGGCCTCCCTCTTTGGCCAGCAGACGCGGCTCTAACCGGCCGGTTCCTTGTCGTTCCATAATGACCTAGGTAGATTATCGCACATCGCAAGGGAAAGCCGAACCGTCATGAAGCGCCTGCGTAAGGCCATATTCCGCTCACCGGCGGTGCAATCCGTGCTTGGCGCTCTGGCGGCGGCGTACATCTGGCTTGTACGCGTCACAACGACGTGGACCGATATCAACCGCGGCCACACGCAAGACGCGTGGTCCGGATCGCAGCCGGTCATCATAGCGTTCTGGCACAACCGCCTGTTTATGATGCCTTACTGCTGGCAGTCGCGTGCGCCATTTCACATGCTGATATCGGCCCATGCCGACGGCCGGCTCATATCGAAAATCGTTTCCTGGTTCGGCATTTCGACGGTCACGGGGTCGACATCCAAAGGCGGTACGGAAGCGACGCGGGCACTGATCAAAATGTTAAAACAAGGACAGTCCGTCGGCATTACGCCGGACGGTCCGCGCGGTCCACGTATGCGCGCTGGCGACGGGGCTGCCGCTCTTGCCCGGCTAAGCGGTGCGGTGATCATCCCTGCGGCGGCGGCGACGAGCCGGCGCCGCGTTCTGAGCACATGGGACAAGTTGATTTTGCCCTTTCCCTTTTCGCGCGGGGCACGGGTATGGGGAACGCCGATCGCCATTCCCAGCGATGCGCTACCGGACGACATTTCGATTCTGACGCGGCAATTGGAAGACGCTCTGACCCAAGCCAGCCAGGATGCGGACGCACTCGTCGGTCAAGACCCGATTAGGGCCGCTGACGCCGAAGGCAACGGCCATGCATCCGCCTGAGTTTTGGTTCACCGACGGGCCGCTCGCCCGCGCATTATCTCCGTTCGGACACATGTACGGCGCGGTGACCGCATGGCGCGTGCGTCACAGCTCCCCTGCCGATGCCAGCGTGCCGGTAGTGTCCATCGGAAACTTGACTGTCGGCGGTACAGGCAAGACACCGGTCGTGCGCGAAATTGTCCAGCGACTGAAATCTCGAGACATCCGCACCGCCGTTGTATTGCGCGGCTACGGCGGACGGCTCGCGGGACCGGTTAAGGTAGACACTTCTGTTCATACCGCGCTCGATGTCGGCGACGAGGCGCTCCTCCACGCGCGCGACGGCATGACCTGGGTTGCGCGGAACCGCGCGGCCGGTGCGCGCGCGGCGACATCGGAGGGCGCAGAGATTATTGTTCTCGACGACGCTCACCAGCACACCACGCTGAAGAAAGATGCCAGCATCATTGTCGTCGACGGGCGCCGCGGATTCGGAAATCATCGGATTCTCCCGGCGGGTCCGTTGCGCGAGGATGTCCGGGCCGGTCTGGCCCGCGCGGACCTGCTGGCCATCCTCGGCCCAGATAATACACGGGTTACCGGCAGAATCGCCGATGACTTGCCCGTGCTTCAGGGCGATCTGGAACCCGCATCGGAAGCCGTCCATCTCCGGCGGCAAAAAGTTGTCGCCTTTGCCGGACTCGGGCAGCCGGAAAAGTTCTTTGAAACATTGAGAGACTTGGGGGCCAATGTCGTCGCGGCCCATCCCTTCGACGATCATCATCTGTATCAACCTGCCGACATTCAACCGATCTTGGACGAGGCCTTTTCGATCGGCGCGATGCCGGTGACCACCGAGAAAGATGCGATGAGGCTGTCGCCGGATCAGCGACAGCAGGTCAATGTGCTGCGCATCGGTGTGACTTGGAAAAACGCCGGCGCGTTGGACGCCTTACTCGACCGCCTGCTGAACCGCGGGTAACGCAGCCATAGCAGTTTGCGGATCAAGCTTTGCGCCGTACCAGGATATGCCGAAATGCAGGTGGGGACCGTTGGTGCGCCCAGTCATGCCGATGGCGCCGATCACATCGCCCTGACGGACGCGTTGACCCAATGACACGTTGATTTCATTCATATGAATGTAGACGGAATCCAACCCAAAACCGTGATCAATCATGATGGTTTTTCCGGTGAGGACCATGCCGTCATGGACCAGACTGACAATGCCGTCGGCGGTGGCCCGGATCGGCGTACCGATCGGTGCGGCGATGTCCAAACCTGAATGGGGCGAGCGCGGCTGTCCGTTGAGAATACGCTGACTTCCGAATACACCTGATATGCGCCCCTCCGCCGGCAGGAGAAACCCCGTCTCAAAAAATGGCAGCGGTTCGGTCCTGTTGCGCGCCGCCACGATCATGCCGCCTTCGGCGCGCATGCGCTTCACCGTCTCTGGATCAGGCGTGACAGTGTTCTGCGGCAGTCCATCGACCCGCTCAACAATCCAGTCCCGCGGCGCAACGATAAGCGTTTGCGTCGTCACGGACCCGTCGGGAAACTTCGCCTCCAGCGCCGCCGATGACTTAGCGTCGCGGTCGAGACCGAACACAAACCGCCCCCGCTCCGAAACGGACACCGCCCGGCCTTCGAGAGCCAGTTGAGTGCCCGGAGGCACCGTGCCAAAGACAAGGCCGCCCTGCTCCATCCGGCCATCAAGAGCAATGCCTTCAGCCTGCGCGAACGCGCCTACGCCAAAACTGAGAAACAGACCTAGAACGGACCACCGAGCCATATTCACTAAAGCAGACTCCCTTGTTTGGACTCTTTGCCATCGGATTTCGGTTTTTTCGTGGTGCGTCTTGGCGCCGGCGCCTCGCCACCCACGACGACCCCAACCTTGCCGTCACTGAACTCGACGGACCAAGTTGCACCTGCGTCTGCGCCGGCGACGGCTGTCACCGCGTTACCGGCTGTATCCGTCACCAGCGCATACCCACGTTCCAGGACCCGTTTCGGAGACACGGACTCGAGCCTGGCAAACAGACTTTCCAGTCTTTCTCCGGCACGATCCGAAGAGCGTTTCAACGCGGATCCTAGACGCGCACCCCAATCCTTGACCGCTTCCTCATAGCGTTTCACGTCACGGCTGAGATGCGCGGGTTTGAGCCCCGCCGCAGCAAGCGACAAATCCTGCGTTTTGGTGGCAATGAATCGCGCCGGCCCGGATGCTAAACGCTCCGTGAGACCGTCCAAATCCTGCTGACGCTGCTCGACCAGCTGAGTGAGATTAGGCAAGCCGCGTGAGAGCCCCTCAAGGTGAATACGCTGCTCCGTTAGCATCCGGTTGAGACCCTGGCCGAGACGCGCCGTGCGTTCCTGCACTTGCGCCGCAAGTTCCATGCGCACCGGCACCGCCATCTCCGCGGCAGCGGTAGGAGTCGGCGCACGGCGGTCGGCGGCATAATCAATGAGCGTGGTGTCGGTTTCGTGACCTACCGCAGAAATGAGAGGGATAACCGACTCAGCCGCGGCTCGAACTACGATCTCTTCATTGAAGGCCCACAAATCTTCGAGAGACCCGCCTCCGCGTGCAACGATCAGCACATCGGGTCGCGGAATCTTGCCACCGGATGTGAGTCCGTTGAAACCGCTGATCGCAGCAGCGATTTCCCCTGCCGCCCCTTCTCCCTGGACACGCACCGGCCACAGGATCACGTGGCGGGGGAAGCGGTCCTGCAGGCGATGCAGAATATCGCGAATCACGGCCCCGGTCGGCGACGTCACTACGCCAATGACTTCAGGAAGGCGCGGCAACGCGACTTTTCGATCCTCTCCGAACAGACCTTCGGCGGCCAGGGCTTTCCGCCGGTCTTCCAGCAGCTTGAGCAGCGCGCCCTCGCCAGCCAGTTCGAACGATTCGATAATGATCTGGTATGAGGATCGGCCCGGATAGGTCGTCAGCTTGCCCGAGGCAATGACCTCCATACCCTCTTCCGGCCGATGCGGCTGTTTTGACATGTTGCCGCGCCAGATGATGGCGTCGATGACCGCGCGATCATCTTTGAGCCGCAAATAGCAATGTCCAGATGCAGCGACTTTCGGTTGGGAAATCTCACCGCGGATGCGTACATACCCGTAGGCGTCCTCAACCGTGCGTTTGAGCGCGGCCGAAATCTCGGACACGGAAAATTCTGGAACGTTTACGGCTGTCGGTGAGTCGGACATTTATCCGTCGCGTCGCTATGACTTATCTTTATAGACGTAAATTTGCAGAGTGGCCGACCGGATACGGTGCTCCTCCGTGCCGCCTTCGAGACTCAGAATAAAAGCCTCAACCTTTTGATGATGGCGGCGCAGCTGATCCATTTTATCAATGGCATCTTTGCGCAAAGTGCCGATCTCGCCGTGCTCCGTGATCACCCGGGCGGTACTGGCTGCACCCGGACCGCCGTGGTGAAAATCGATATCGACCGGCATGCCTTCGACGCACTGCGCAAGAGCCTGTTGCCGGGACGTATGGTCAGCATTCATTTGGGTCTCGCCGACGACAGGCCACTCAAGCACTTCAATCGTATCGCTGTGCGGCGGCGGCACCAGCCCGGCAATGCGTCCGTCATCCTCCGCGCGGCGTTGCAACCAGGCGCGGGCGATGAAAAACAACACGACCAGAGCTATGATCCAGACAATAAGACTCATATCGGTCAGTCCTGTGGGCCAGCCTCAGAGGCCGGCGAGAGCGTGTCATAGGACACTACATTGTTAACGACAGTCAAACCTGAGACACCGGGAGCCAACCCTGCGAACCGGGGCGCCTGATACATAAATAGCGCAGCCCAGTCATTGCGGTAAAAAGCCATCACGTCCTGGCGCAATTTGAGGTTCAGCGCGGGATCGAATTCGGTCTGCGCCGCTGTAATCAACGGCATAACGGCTTGATTGCAGTACCACGGCTTGGACCACAAGCAAGAATGCGTATCAAGCGCGCGCAGAACCTCTGAGGTCGGTTCGTGATTGTAGTGCAAAGCAAAGGCCTGGCCGTTCCAGGTGCCCTCAACGACGTTGCGGATCAACTGATTGACGTTGACTGTCTGCACCTCCATGCGCACGCCGACCTGGCCTAGAAACTGAGCCACGGTAAGATTGACCGCGCTGTCGTTCGCGCTCGATCCGGCGGAGCCTTCGACAACGATATCGAAGCCGTCCGCGTAACCGGCTTCCACTAGCAATGCCTTTGCACGGTCTGGATCATACGGGATCGGCGGGAGATCCGGATTGAAGCCGTATACCTTCGGCGGCGCGGGCTGCGTAGCCGGAATTGTCGCGCCATCGAGCAAGGCTTCGATAATGGCGTCGCGGTCGACCGCAAGATTAAGCGCCTCGCGCACGCGGATATCGTCAAGCGCCGGTTCGCGTCCGCCGATGAAGTTGTACGCCCAGATCGCAGCATCACGCCAGCTGACGGATGTCCCACCGGCACTGCGGATGGTGCGCGCCTCTTCCGGCCCAAGCGACAAAGCCACATCTAGCGCCCCGGCGTTCACCGAAAGTGCGCGTGTGGCGTTGTCCGGCACGCCAAGAATTTCGAGGCTGTCAGCAATGGGCGCCCGCCAGCCGTCGCGAAAGGCGCGAAACATGACGCGGGCGGGCCCGATGTCGTCGACGATGAACGGGCCCGTGGCGATTGGGTCTGCCGCAAAGCCTTCGAGGCCGAGCGCTGCGAAGTGATCGGGCTCGACCATATACAGCTGCGGGAAAAAGCGCGGCAGCAGCGGCGTCGGCACGGACGTCGTGATTTCAATCGTGTGGTCATCTAGCGCGCGGGCGCCGGCGAGAAAGCTCATCATTCGGCCGACGACTTCCCGCGCCGCCTGTTCGCTGCGCAAGAAATTTACGGCAAACACAGCCGCGTCGGCGGTAAACGGCCTCCCATTTGAAAATGTCACGTCGTCGCGCAGATGAAAAACCCAGGTCAGCGGGTCGATGTTTTCCCAGGATTTGGCCAGAGCCGGTTGAACATCACCGTTTTCATCAATGGCCGTGAGACCATCGAACACCGCACTCCATGTGTATACGTATGGAAGGCCGGTGTTGCGGTAGGGATTGAATTGGCTGGGCGGTAGGTTTGTGACTGCCAGCCGGATTTCGCTTTGTGCATGTGGCGTCGACACCTTCCCCACTGACAACAGCGCGAATGCCAACAGAAAAATCCACAATCGGGCCGAAGCGTAGGCGGCGCAACCCGGCCGCATGTCGGCAGGTCTTTCCAAGGTCCGTGCCGCGTGAGGCCTGCGCCAGATCACTCTATGCACCTCGTTTTTGCAAAATGAAATCATACATAGACATAAACGTTTCAGGGTACTTCCGCTCAAACTTTTCCCAGATCGACAAATCCAACGCATACGGATCATCGGATGTGAATTCTCGGTATCGCTCCCAGACATGCTGCGGAAGATTACAAAATCCGCAGAAATCGACATCGAACGGCGCGATCCATTCAGCGAGGCTCGTTGGCGTAAAACTCACTTCATGTACGTGGAACAATAAGTCCCGAAACATAGACATCGAATAAAAGTCAATGAACGACGTAAGTCGCACGAAAAATGGGTCCGGAAGGCGTCGCGAAAGGCCGCTGTCTATGATCTGCCTTCGCGCACTTCGTAATTGACGCGCACTGGTGTCCTTGACCACTGCAACATTTTCGTCGCGCCATTTTTTGATCCCGACTCGCGCGTACGTGCTGTACAAACCGAGGTGAATAAGACCACCCGGCCTACAGACCTCAATGAGCGCGGCGAGACCCGCCGCAGGGTCGGCCATGTGGTGCAGGACTCCGGTACAGTCGATAAGGTCGTAGTGTCGGTTTAGAACTGGCAACTCCAACACATCGCCCTGCACGAATTCGATATTGGCGGCACCGTACTCCTCAGCCATGCGCGAAGCATAGCTCAGGCTGGCCGAAGAAAGGTCGACAGCTGTTATCTTCGATCTCGGCCATGACATGCTGCGGATGATCGGAAGCATGCCGGTTCCACAACCAGCGTTAAGAATGGCGATCTCGTCACTCGCAGCGAACGCGTCGCGGTCGACGGACGGGACCGCAGGCATGATGACCTCCAGAGGCGATTCAGGTTCGAAAAACGGGATGCGCGTCCACCTAGGATACGGATTTTCTTCATATTGCGTCCGAACGCGCGCAGAAAAATCGTTCTCGAGAGGCGTAACGGTAGAAAGTGACGCACGGATTTTGCGTTCTTTTTCCCGGTTTTCGATCTGCTGGCGCATGACGCAGTGAATCGGTGCGTCTTCGTCTTCGAACCAGGGTGCGCGCCGGAGCTTTTTCACAAGACCCGATGACTCGAGCGATCTATAGCATGCCAGCAGCGCTACCGATGACATACTCAACTGATCGGCGGCCGCGGAGGCGATGGCCGACTCCAAGATATCAACCTGAAGGCTTTCCTGCGCAGACTCGTAGTAGATGTACTCGGTCAGAAAGGACTGGACCGCAATCGATGCGATCGCAGCGCTATGCTCCTGCCCCAGTTCGGTCTCTGGTTCGCGAACCAAAGACAAGTACTTGCGGCGCAGGAAGGTCGCCAATCGCTCAATAGCGAAGTTTCTAAGAAAGAGAGACCTGAAAGCCACCTGCGTCAGCGGCGATGTTATAAAGCGCAGCGCAACGCCTTGGTCGAAAAGCGCTTCAAGAGTTCGCTCGTCCCCCTGCCCCGCCGCCGCCAAAAGACCCGCGAAATCCTGATCTTTCTTGAGTAGGGTCAGGATGACGTCTTCAGAGTTCGGGACGTCGAAAGGGGTTTCGTCAAGGTAACGCGCGATGATCGCGTCAGCGTCGGCGGGAACCGGGCGACCGCCGATAATTGCGTCACATAAATCCGCGACACGCACGGGAGAATAGAGTTCGCTCATGGATTGGGTGCTTCTCAGCGGCTACGGTGTTTGACTCGGGGGCAGTCTAGCGCTTACTGGTCAAGGGTCTATGTATAAATCCCTTTGACTGAATACTCGGGCTGACGTCGCGATGGAGTTGTCAAAATGAAAGTGCTGGTGGTCGGCGGCGGAGGCCGGGAACATGCGTTGTGCTGGGCGATCGCAGCGTCTCCTTTGTGCGACAAGCTCTATTGCGCGCCCGGCAATGCGGGAATTGCGCGCGAGGCAGAGTGCATTGCCATCGGCGCCGAAGATATCGACGCCCTGGTCGCTTTCGCGAATGGCAACGCCATCGATTTCGTCGTCGTCGGACCGGAAGCACCGCTGGTGCTCGGCCTGGCCGATGCATTAACCCAGGCGGGGATCAAGGTATTCGGCCCGAGCGCGGCTGCGGCACAGATCGAAGGCTCAAAGGGCTACATGAAGGACCTGCTGGCCAAGAGCGGCGTGCCGACGGCAGCCTACGGCCGCTTCACCGACATCAATGCGGCCAAGGCATATATCGCCGAACAGGGCGCACCGATTGTCGTAAAGACCGACGGGCTCGCGGCGGGCAAAGGCGTTATCCTCTGCGATACGGTCGAGGACGCCTACGCCGCTGTCGACACGATGATGTCGGACAAAGCCTTCGGCGATGCCGGGGATGAAATCGTCATTGAGGAGTTCCTCGATGGCGAAGAGATCAGTTTCTTTGCCCTCGTAGACGGCACGCACGCCCTACCCCTGATCTCCGCACAGGATCACAAGGCCGTCGGCGATGGCGACACCGGACCGAACACGGGCGGCATGGGAGCGTATTCGCCGGCGCCGGTCATGAACGATGCGCTTGAAGCAGAGATCATGGAGACGATCATCGCGCCGACGGTCAAAACCATGGCCGACATGGGCACGCCATATGTAGGCGTACTGTTCGCCGGACTGATGATCACGCCGAAAGGTCCAAAGATTCTTGAATACAATGTGCGCTTCGGCGATCCGGAATGTCAGGTGCTGATGCGGCGCCTTAAATCCGACCTCTTGCCGGCCTTGATCGCGTCTGCCGACGGCCAGCTCGACTATTTCGATCTACGCTGGCACGATGACACGGCGATGGTGGTTGTACTGGCTGCCAACGGATATCCGGGCGCATACGAAAATGGCACCGAGATTAAAGGCGTTGAATCGGCCGAGGCGATGGACGGCGTGGTTGTTTTCCACGCCGGCACCAAGGCGGATGGCGGAAAGCTGCTCGCCTCGGGGGGACGCGTCCTCGGCGTGACGGCCTTGGGAGCCTCAGTCACGGAAGCTCAGAACAACACATACGCTGCCGTAGATGCTATCGATTGGCCGGGCGGATTCTGCCGCCGTGACATCGGCTGGCGTGCGGTCAAACGCGAACACAACGCGTAATTCAACATATGTCTGTTTCACCGCATTCGTATTTCTCGCCGTCGTACGCTGCGGCGCGAGACCGGTTTGTCGCGGCCGCGGACGAGAGCGGGGCGGAAACGGAGCACCACGTCCATCCGTTGAAGGGACCATCGGGCGAGGCGCTATCGCTGGATGTCGCGGCCTTCGGTCCGGCGGACGCCGCGAAAGTCTTTGTGACCATGTCTGGCACCCACGGCGGCGAAGGATTCCTCGGGTCTGCGGCGCAGGTCGGCTGGCTCAGCGAGGGGCGGTACCGGGACATCCCGGACGGCCTGCGTGTTGTGTTGCTCCATGCTGCAAACCCGCACGGCTTTGCCTGGCTGCGCCGCGTGACTGAAGGCAACATCGACCTCAACCGCAATTTCCTCGACTTCGCCGAACCGCTGCCGGACAAGCCTGAGTACGACAACCTGCATCCAGCGATCTGCCCCGACGACTGGACGGACGCGTCGCTCGCCGCGGCTGAGGGCGTGCTCACCGCGTACGCTGAGGAGCACGGCCAGAAGACGCTCAACCGTGTGGTCATGGGCGGACAGTTCAGCCGCCCAGACGGCGTGTTCTTCGGCGGCACCGCGCCAACGTGGTCGCGCATGAAGATCCTCGACATCTTGAAACGGCATACCGCAGGCGCCCAGCACGTTGCATTGATCGACTTCCACACCGGTCTCGGGCCGTCCGGTCACGGCGAATGTTATATTGTCGGAAATATCGGCGACCCAGGCGTGGAACGCAGCGAAGACATCTGGGGCACGGACGGCGTCGCGATCATGGCGTCGGAACCGGGCCGGCAGACGCACGACGGCTACAACCTGACCGGCATCGCTCGCGAACTGGCACCGGTGAAGTTTTATGGCAACACACTGGAATTCGGCACGCATCCGCTTGAGACCGTGTACCGCGCCTTGCGCGCCGACAACTGGTTACACCTGCACGGCGACCTCAACTCGGACTTCGCGAGACACGTCAAACAAGACTTGAAGGAAGCGTTCTGCCCGGACTCGGCAGAGTGGCGGGAGGCCGTGTACGCGCGCAGCATGGCGGTATGGCAGCGCGGGCTGGACGGCCTCAGCGCTCTGGAGGACGGGAGCTACTTACAGAGGTCCGACAGGTTGTCGGATTCCTGATCCATTTCGTCATAGCCGCCGGCAAGCTCAACGGCGTCGTAGTACCGCGTGTCCGACTTGGACTCGACGAACTCAAGGATATCCAGCGCCAGCTTGCCGCGTTTGTCTTCCTGGAAATCCGCCATCGTCAATCTGCGGCCCCATAAATAAAACATGATCTCTTCATGCATTTTCGGCGCGATCCAGCACGCCTGGCGCGCGGTCGAGTTCTCACCGATCACAAGGCGCACGGTAATCACTTCATAGCGGATGCCGCGCGGGGTTTGGAACGGCACCATCATGGGGTTGAGCTGAATGTAGCGCCCGACGAACAACCGGGGGCGGATATCTTCTTCGTCGCTTTGTGCGTGCGCCGGCGCTGCGAAGGCGAGCGCGGCACACATGCCAATGATGATGGAGTAGCGAGATGTCATGGACTCATCCTAACGCGCTAACGACGCTCCGCAAAGAACGCCTTGAGCAGCGCCGCCGCATCGGCTTCGCACACGCCGCCAATCACTTCGGGGCGGTGATGGCAGGTCGGTTGGTCGAATATGCGCGGGCCGTGCTCGACGCCGCCGCCCTTGGGATCATAGGCCCCGAATTCAACCCGGCGCAGCCGGGCGAAGGAGATCGCGGCGGCGCACATCGCGCACGGCTCGAGGGTGACATAGAGGTCAAACTCCGGCAGACGGACCGACTCGCTGGCCGCGGCGGCTTCGCGCAAGACCAGCACCTCGGCATGGGCGGTCGGATCGTGGTCCGCCTCGACCCGGTTGCCGGCGCGGGCGACAACCTCGCCGGACGCTGAATCGACCAGCACGGCGCCTACCGGCACCTCGCCGCGGGACGCAGCGGCACGGGCCTCTTCGAGGGCGAGCGCCATGTAGCTCCGATCGGATGTTTCGGTCATGGGCGGACAATCGGGACCCAGGCAGGTCCCGTCAAGACCGCAGTATTCTGCACTCCCGCGCCGCCGCGGCGGCGGTAAGGTTCTGGTAACCACTGGGGCGTAGAGTTTAGGCGGGACAAAATGTAAGGGACGGTTCTGCCATGATCGACCACGGCGCAGACGTGGTGCGGATCGGCGGCCATCAGGTCGAACGGCGCACCCTAGACGGCATTCAGACGGCGAGCGCGAAGAGCGGCGTCAGCTTCCACTATCTTCTGGCCAAAGCGGCTCAGGAGAGCGGATTCGATACGGCGGCCAAGGCGTCGACCTCGAGCGCCACCGGGCTGTTTCAGTTCACCCGCGGCACCTGGCTGGACATGATGCGCCGCCACGGCGACGCCCTCGGCTTTGGAGAGCTGGCCGGGCAAATCAAAGAGAGTGCGACCGGCCGCCTGACCGTCCTCAACGAAGACGCCGAGATCGAGATGCTGGCCCTACGCCGCAATCCGGAGGTGTCGTCGCAATTTGCGGCACTCTTCGCCGGCGACAACGCCCGGACGCTGCAGACCTCGCTGGGCCGCGAAGCGACACCGGCCGAGCTGTATCTGGCCCACTTCCTCGGCGCCTGGGGCGCGACCGCGCTGGTGACCACGGCCGAACAGGACCCAGGCAAGCCTGCGGTCGACGTTCTGCCCGCCGCAGCCCACGCCAACAAGAATGTGTTCTTCACCGCCGGCGGCCTCGCCCGCACGGCGTCGGATGTGATCGGCTGGCTTAAGGACAAGTTCACCGAGCGCCTGGATCAGACCGCCGACATCGCCTCGCTGTTCGAACCGGGCGCAGCCACGCGCGATCCCGCGCCGGCGATGCGCGACGAGCCTTCGGCCAACGATCTGTTCGATCTCGGCGCCGCGAAACGCAGCGGCGACATGAACCAGATGGGCGTATCGATGTACCTGCTGGAAATGCTGGCCCAGATGTTCGCCGCCCAGCCGATGCAGATGATTGACGACCCCTTCGCCATGACCCCGGGCGGGTTCCAGGGCGACGACTGGACCGGCGTGCTGACCCAGGCGTTCGACCGCGACGCGCTGGTCTCAGCCGCCCAGGCGGAGAAAGCGTATCGCTCCGCGGCGAGTGGCGAACGCTCCGGCGGATCGCGCACCGCGGTCTAAGTCCTCTGCTCGCCTTGACGGCCGGGCAACAGACAGCGTAAAGCCCGGCCATGTCCGCACCCATCATTGGCATCACGGCCGACCGGGAAGAGCCCGGCGGCTATTCGAAGTTTCCCTGGTACGCCCTGCGGGTGAACTACTGTTCCTCCGTGCGCGAGGCCGGCGGCGTGCCGGTGATCCTGCCGGCGGATGTGAGCCTCGTCGATGCTTACGCCGGCATGATCGATGGCCTGATCGTTTCCGGCGGCGCGTTCGATGTCGATCCGGCACTGTTCGGTGAGTCCACCACGCACGAGACCGTGGTGCTGAAAGCCGACCGCACCGACTTCGAACTGGCCCTGACCCGCCGGTTTCTGGACGAAGACAGGCCGCTGTTCGGCATCTGCGGCGGCCAGCAATTACTCGCTGTCGCGCTGGGCGGCACCCTGATTCAGCACATTCCCGACGAGGTCGACGGCGCGCTCGCGCACGAGCAGCCCAACCCGCGCGACGAGGCCGGGCACGAGGTCGCGATCAAAGCCGGTACTCGCCTGCATGACATCGTCAAGGCCGACACGCTGGCGGTGAACAGCGCCCATCATCAGGCCGTGAAGACTGTGCCCGACGCCATCGTCATCGACGCCACCGCTCCGGACGGGGTGATCGAAGGCATCGAGGATCCAGCGAAACGCTGGTGCCTGGGCGTACAATGGCATCCGGAGTTCTTCATCTCCGACGGCGACCGCAAGCTGTATGAGTCGTTCGTCAGGGCCTGCGCATGAGCGACGCAGCCGAGAGTCACGAGGGCGAGCGCATCGCCAAGGTCATAGCCCGCGCCGGCGTGTGCTCGCGCCGCGAAGCGGAAAAGCTGATCGACCAGGGCCGGGTGACCGTCAACGGCGAAACCCTTGATGCGCCGGGCGTTAAAGTCACGGACAGTGACGAGATCCGCATCGACGGCGAGGTCCTGCCTGCCCGCGAACCGCCGCGTCTGTGGCGCTATCATAAGCCCCTGGGTCTGGTGACGTCACACAAGGACGAGCGCGGACGCACGACCGTATTCGACAGCCTGCCCGAGCATCTGCCGCGGGTGATCTCGATCGGACGCCTTGACCTCAATTCGGAAGGCCTACTGCTGCTGACGAACGACGGCGGTCTCGCGCGTGAGCTTGAGCATCCGTCGCGGGGCTGGACACGGCGTTATCGCGTGCGCGTGCATGGCACGGTGACCGAGGCGATGTTCGCGCCGCTGGCCAAGGGCGTGACCGTCGACGGCGTGAACTACGGCCCCGTCGATGTCAGCGTGGACCGCAAGCCGGGCGCGAACGTGTGGCTGACGGTGCGCATCAAGGAAGGCAAGAACCGCGAAATCCGCAGGGTGATGGAGCACGTCGGGCTCAAGGTGAACCGGCTGATCCGCACGGCCTACGGCCCGTTCCAGCTCGGCAACCTGAAGCCGGGCGATCTGCAGGAAGTGCCCGGCAAGGTGCTGCGCGAACAGCTCGGCACATCGCTGAACGCATCCGATCCCGGCACGGGCAAGCAGCACCCCGCCGCCGGGGCGGCGAAGGCACAGCCCGGACCGGGCAAGAAACCACCGGCCGCGCGCAAACGCAGCGCGACCAGAGCCCCGCAGGCAGACGCCAAGGGGCGCAAGGCGTCGCCGGAAGGGCGCAAGGCGTCGCCCACGCCGCGCACCAAGATGACTCTGCGCAGCGCCAAGCCGGGCGGCGGCAAATCCCGCGCAGGCAAAGCCAAGACCTGAGATGAGCGGCAAACTGCGCATCACCGCCGGCGCATTCAAGAACCGGGCGCTGAAAGTGCCCGAGGGCGAGGCGGTGCGGCCGACATCGGAGCGCGCGCGGCAGGCGATGTTCAACCGGCTCGAGCACAGCTTTCAGGATTACGGATTCCGTCTGCGTCGCGCGCGGGTGGCGGACCTGTTCGCCGGCACCGGGGCGTTGGGCCTGGAAGCGCTCAGCCGCGGCGCGGCGCATGTGACCTTCGTCGAGATCGCACGCGCGACACATCTGAAAGACAACATCTCTGCACTCGGCGTCGAGGACAAGACAACGGTGCTAACCCTGGACGCAGCGGCCCTGCCTGCGGCGGCGCAGCCTTACGGACTGATTCTGATGGATGCGCCGTATGGTGTGACGACTTCGCCGTGTGGAGAAAGTCTCACTCAGCGCGCGGTCGACGCGGTGGCGGCAAAGGGCTGGCTGGCCGAGCACGGGTTGATCGTCGCCGAGACCGGCAAGGACGAGACCCTGTCAGCGCCGGACGGGCTTGAGATCGAGGACGTGCGCGGCTACGGGCGCGGCGCGCTGACATATCTCATGCGGGTTCGACCCGCCCTCATCCGCAGCTAAGAAATTATCTGCGCCGGAAAATGCGAGGAACGAGCCCATGCACGCGGCCCGTAACTTGCTCTTTGGCTGAATCCGCCAATGATTCCAATTGCTTATTTTTTATACGAACGAGCCCATGCACGCTGGGAGAGCGCCGGTTTCCGCGGGCTTGCCTGACCGCGCGGGGAGCGGGGAAGATGCCGCCTGACCGACCCCCTCATCGCCCCGAGTTCAGGAGCACCCTCATGCGTCTCGTCTTGCCCCTCGCCGCGCTGCTCAGCGCCATCACTTTGCCCGCCCTTGCCGCTGACGAGGTCGAAGGCACGCGCAACGTCAACATCGAACGTATTGCCCACGGCACCCACAGTTTCTACGAAAAGGACGGCGTCACCCTGCGCGGCCGTGAATACTGGCGCATGATCGTCCACCAGGACGGCACGCGGACGATGAACATCACCAAGGACACCTTCGGCACCGACCGCCAGCACACCATCGTTATGCGCGTCGACGACCGCTTCCGCCCGCTAGAGGCGTTCGGCATGTACCGCTACCCGACCGGCAACAAGGGCTCGGTGCGGGTGGTGATCGATGGCGACACGCTGACCGCGCAGTCCTTCAGCCCGGTCGGCCATGTCCTCGACGAACACACGGTGCCTGAAACGATCGTTGTTGTGACTCACGGCGAAGGGCTGAATTCGTGGAGCGCGTCCGTGCTCGACCCCGATGTCGAGGGCGGCGATTACGGTCCGTCGGAAATGGCGCGCACGTCTTACTTCATCTCCCCGCCCAAGGACGGTGACGGCCCTGTGCTCGGCGTGATCACGCAATCGACGCTCAAGCGTATCGGCGAGGAAACCGTCACCGTGCCCGCCGGCACGTTCGAAACGGTGCATTACTCCACCGGCACGCTGGAGATCTGGGCGATGAAGGGCGACCGCGTCCTCGTCAAGCAGACCTACAACGGCGAGGACTACGTGCTGACCGACTACACCGTCGAGTGATTGGCGGGTAACGGGCGCATGGCCGCCGAACAGATCACCCTGGCGGCGGAGGACGGCCACACGCTGACGGCGTGGTTGGCCGAACCGCAGGGCGACGCAAAAGGCGGCGTGGTGGTGCTGCACGCGGTCTATGGCGCGACCCCGCATATGGGCGATGTCTGCGCCAAGTGGGCGCAGGCCGGTTACCGCGCCGTCGCCCCGGCGTTATTCGACCGCCTCGAACCGGGTCTGGTGTTTCCGTACAGCGCACCGGCGGAGGGCGGCAAACGCTATGCCGCGCTGAGCGAGGATCAGATTTTCGCCGACATCCGTGCGGCAGCAGCGAAAGCAAACCCGGACGGCCCGGCGGTGATTTCCGGCTTTTGCTCCGGCGGCACGTGGGCGTGGCGGGCGGCAGCGCGCGAAGACATGACCTTCGCCGCGCACGCGACCTTCTACGGCAGTCACATCGCCCAGCACATTGAGCTGACGCCGCGCTGCCCAACGATTTTACATTACGGCACCGCTGATCACGTCGTGCCGCTGGCGACGGTGGAGGAGATCGCCGTGCGCCACCCCGAAGCGGAGGTGCATGTCTATCCCGGCGCGGGACATGCCTTCTTCAATCCGGCGCAGGAGACCTACAACGCCGAAGCGGCGGCGTTGGCGTGGGAGCGGACGGTGGGGTTCTTAGAACAAACTTTGGACTGAGCGCCTACTCCGCCTCGGCGGCCACCCGGAAGCCGATCCAGCTTTGGCGCACGTCGAGTTTGTCCGGTCCGCCGCGGGACGCCGAGCGGTGGAACAGCGGCCCGGTACCGTAAGCGCCGCCGCGCAGCGGCCTGTCGGTGCAGAAGCCCCCGCTGACCGCCGCGCCGTCCGTGGGCATGGCGTCGTGGTTCGGCATCCAGCAGTCCGCCACCCATTCCCAGGCGTTGCCGATCATGTCGTAGAGACCCCAGGCATTGGGCTTCAGCATCCCGGCGGGCGAGGTGTAGAGCCAAGTATCGTCGCAGGCGATGTGGGCGCGGGCGGGATGGGCGGCGCCCAAGGTGGCGTCGGCGACGTTGCCGTATTCGCAGACGTTCATGCCGTCGTCGCCCCAGGGATAGGCGGACGTGCTGCCGGCGCGCGAGGCGTATTCCCACTCCGCTTCCGTGGGCAGGCGGTAGGCGCGCCCGGTGATCTCGCTCAGCCAGGCCGCATACGCTTGCGCGTCATTGTACGACACACACACGGCAGGATGATCGGCGGCCTGGGGGATGCCGGGGTCGCGCCATGTTTTGCCGTTGTCCGACGTGTCCCAGTCGCCGGCCCAGACGACGCAATGTTCCAGCGTCTCATGGCCCGTGGCTTTGACAAATTCCGCGAACTGATCGCGGGTGACTTCGAAGCGGCCGATGGCGAAGGGTTTGGCGATGGTGATGTCGACCTGCGGCGACTCCCACAGGATGCGCACACCTGAGATGTGGCGTTCCCACGGCAGCTCGTCGAGCAGGGCGGCCGGCGACCCCATGGTGTAGGAGCCGGCCGGCAGGATTTTCATTTCCGGGCAGACGGCGCAGTCGCGGAACACGCCGGGGCCGAGATCGGGATCGAGGTCGCGCATCATCTGCGCCGGATCGCTTGAGTCTTGAGCGAACGCGGCACCGCTCAACGTGAGCGCGATAACCAAAAACAAATGTTTCATATCCGCACTCCTACTTGTCCGGCAGACCGGCGTACTGATCGCGCCAGGCGTCGAGCGGCACGTCGGGATCGTTACGCAGGGCGAAGGCCTTGCCGCGCGCCGCCGGATTGGTCAGCGCATCCAGCGCCACGAGGGCGACGTCGCCGGCGGCGATGTTGGAAATGAAGTAATCCTTGCGGGCATGCAGGATCATGCCGGTCTGGCCGCCCGGTTCCTCCGGCACGCGGCCCGGCGCGATGATCGTCCAGCTCAGCCCGCTCTCGCGCACGTACTCTTCGCCCTTGGTTTTGAAATAGCGCACGTAGTTCTTGGCCGGGTTTTGGCTTTGATCGACCTGCGGGCCGGAGGTGGCGGTGGACACCAGCACGAAGTGTTTGATGTGCGCGGCCTTGGCGGCGTCGACCAGATTGCGTATGCCGACATAGTCGACGAATTCCGGATTGTACGGGCCGGACCATTCGGACGAGCGGATCGATGAGACGATGTAATCGACGCCCTCCAGCGGTGCGGTCAGCGTGCGGGGATCGCGCACATCGGCCTCGACCCACTCGTACATTCTCGGCCAGCGGCTTTCGGCGCGCGCCGCATCGCGGGTGACCCCGCGCACGGTGTATCCGGCCTCCCGAATGGTCTCGGCGATGAAGCGGCCGATGCGCCCGGTGGCGCCGAGGACGAGGACGCGTCCCTTATTTTCTTGAGCAAACGCAGCGCGCGGCATCAGCGCGGCGGCGGTGAGCGCGGCGAGGATCGAACGGCGTGTAATGCGATAGGTCATGGCGGCCCTCCTGCCCTGGAGGTTACTCCAGCGGTTGGCGTTTGAACACGCTGGTGGCGGTGTCCGTCCACACGCCGTCGGCGTTCTGGCGGCGGCGCACCTGGGTGAAGGACTGCGGTGGGCTTGTCTCATCGGGCGTCCAGGTGGTGACGAACTGGATCGGACCGCGTGAGCCGCCAGTGACGCGTTCGTCGTCGAAGATCATCACCGGGCCGTCGGACTTCATCGTGCCGGTGGACACCTGCCCGCCCGAACCCCAGTAGATGTAGCGCACGGTCTTGGCTTCCGGATCCCACCAGTAGTGGGTTTCTCCGGCGGCGTTGGGGTCGACGGCGGGGATGGTGAGCGTGTCGGTCAGCACCGTGCCTTTGATGCGCCACTCGACACAGTGGACGACGTTGACCGGGCCGCTGCCGAGGGAGTCGGCGACGAAGGTAGGGATCGGCCCTTCCCAGCACGACCCGGCCATGAAGGCGATAGGCGCGAAGCCTTCCTCGCGCGTTTGCGGCGAGTCGATGGCATGGGCGGACGCGGACGCGAGGGCGATCAGAATGAAAAACGGAGCAGCGATGCGGGTCATGCCCCGCAGCCTAGCGCGGCCGTTTGAATTTCGCCAAGGCCGTCTCGACTTTGGCGCGCGAGGCGCAGCTGTGCAGATGGTCGTTGACCAGACCCATGGACTGCATAAAGGCGTACATCGTTGTCGGGCCGACAAACTTCCAGCCGCGCTTTTTCAGGTCCTTGCTGAGGGCGACGCTTTCGGGGGCGGTGGTCATAGTGCGCAACGCGGCGCGAGTGATTTTCTTCGGCCGGCTTTTGAGGTCGACCTCGTAACGCCAGATGTAGGCCGCGAGAGAGCCGGTCTCGTCCACCAGATCGCAGGCGCGCTTGGCATTGTTGATGGCGGCTTCGATCTTGCCGCGGTGGCGGACGATACCGGCGTCCTGCAACAGCCGGGTGACATCGCGCACGCCGAAACGGGCGACCTTTTCGAAGTCGAACCCGGCGAACGCGGCGCGGAAGTTGTCGCGCTTGCGCAGGATGGTCAGCCACGACAGGCCGGACTGAAAGCCCTCCAGGCATAGCTTTTCGAACAGGCGGGTGTCGTCCTTGACCGGATAGCCCCATTCATCGTCGTGATAGGCCTCGTAGTCGGCATGACCGGCGCACCAGAAGCAGCGCGGCTGGCCGTCGTCCCCGGCAATGAGACCGTCAGGCAGGCGGGGCATCAACGTTTACTCATCCCTGAACGCGCCGCGGGCTTCGATGAAGGGCTCGCGCCAATCGGGGAAGGCCTCGCGGAATTTGTCGTTGCGCCGGCCGTAATAGACCAGCGCCTTGCCGGTGCCGCCGTGCCAGACGTCGAATTCCGGCGCGGCGTATTTGCCCCAGAATTCGGTCAAGCGGGCGTCCAGCTTAGCGGCGATTTCGGCATAGGCGGGATCATCGATGAGGTTGGCGGTCTCGCCGGGGTCGTTGGTCATGTCGTAGAGTTCGTTCGGCGAGGCTTTGAAGCGCTTGGTGTACTTCCACTGCCGCGTCTGGATGACGCGGGTGGAGATGTATTCGAAAAAGATTTCGTCGTCCCAGGCCATGTCCTGCCCGCGCAGCATCGGCGCGAAACTCTCGCCGAGCGAACCGGCCAGTTCGAGATCGCCCATGCCGAGGTAATCCAGCACCGTCGGCAGCACATCGAACTGGTTGATCATGGCGTCTTCGCGCGCGCCGGCGGGGATGCGGCCGGGGTGGCGGACGATCAGCGGCACCTGCATGTTGGCGTTATAGCCAGGCTCCGGGTCGCCCCAGGAGGAATTGCCCCACATGCCGAGCTGGCCCCAGCTTGAGCCTTGGTCGGACAGAAAAATCACCAGCGTGTTCTCGCTCAGGCCGAGCTCGTCGAGCGCGGCGAGCACGCGCCCCACGCCGTCGTCGACATGGGTGGTCTCGGCGGCGATGTTGATCATCGCAGTGGCGTTGTTGAGCGCATCGATGGCCGCCCAAGGATAGGTGCCGCCGGGCACGTCTTCCGGCGCGGGCGCGGTGTTGTTCATCGCCCAGGCGCGCATGTACGGGTGAACGCGGTTCTGCGGCATCGCCGGCACGTTATCGACGTACCGTTCAGCGAAGCGCGACACCGGCGGCTGGTTGACCGCCGGCGGCAGGATGTAGGGGCCGTTGTAGGACAGCCACAGGAAAAACGGCGCATCGGACTCCTCCGCCGCATAGTGCTCGAGGAAATCGACCGAGCGGCGGGTCCAGAAATCGGTCAGGTGTTCGTCGCGGTCGAGGACGTTGAAAGTCTCGCCGTTATCGAAAACCTGCGCGTCGATGAAGCTGGAGGTATGGCCGCCGCGAAAGGTGGTCCACCATTGAAAGCCGAGTGTGGGTTCCTCGTGCACACCGAGGTGATACTTGCCGACCAGCCCGGTGTAATACCCGGCATCGGCCAGCGTCTGCGGCCAGTTGCGGAATTCGGCGATGGCCGAGTAGCCCGCGACGGGGTAACGCGCCGGCAAGCCGTTGTGCACGCCGTTGGTCGACGGCAGCAGCCCGGTCATCAGCACCGCGCGCGACGGGGAGCACACCCCTGAAGCGGCATAGGCGTGTTCGAACAAGAGGCCTTCTGCGGCGAGCCGGTCGATGTTGGGCGTGGCGATGTCGGCGTTGCCATAAGCGCCGAGCAGATTGGCACTCTGGTTGTCGGTCATAATGAGCAGGACGTTGGGGCGGTCCGCAGCGAATGACGCCCACTGCACGGCAACCGCCAGCACAACAGCGGCGGCGATGCGGAGCAGCGTTTTCATATCGGACGACCTCAGACGTCTTCGAGGCCGTCGCCAAGACTGCCCTTCTCGTCGGTCATCGCCTCGCCGAGACGGGAATTGTCATCATCCTCGAGACCGTCGCCCTGGTCTTCGTCTTCCGCGGGGGCGAGGTGTTCGTACAGGCGGGTGACGACGGTGTGCTCGATATCCGTGCGGTCGTTGCGGTTGCCGGCGGGCGAGATCAACCACTGCCATTCCAGACTTTGCGCCAGCGTCGCGCCATCGGGCCAGCGGAAGCCGGGGATCAGGCTCTTGCGGCGCACGACCCGGTTGCCGGCAAGCACAAAGCGTTCGGTGTCGGTGATGATCGCGCTGACGGCGGGCGTGTTGTCGACAATGGCGCCGACGTGGGCATCCATGATCTGCAGAGTCAGTTTGTCCTGGTCGAATTCGGTCATGTAGCGCGCCTCGCCGAGGTAATCGCAAAACGGCGGCGCCAGATGAGTCAGGCAGTTGGCGGAAACGATGAAGTCGGCGTCATTGAGATGCGGAATGCGCGCGGCGGGGGCGGGAATACCGTCGCCGGGATACTCGCCCTCAGCCATCATGGCGAAGATGCCGGTGATGTCGCCGTAGAGCATTTTGGCGTTGAGGTACTTTTTCACCTCAGCGCGCACCTGCGGCATGTGGAACATATCGACCAGGTACACGCGCTCGAAATGATCGGCGAGCGTGCGCAGCGGCACTTCGAGGAGCAGGCCGGAGCCCAGCACCACCGCGATTTTATGGCGCGGACATTTCTCGGCGGATTCGGCGATGAACGTGCGGCAGTTCATCACATGCTCCTGCCAGGCGTGTTCGTTGCGCTTATGCTGGAATTCGAGGGCAATCAGACGGCGCAGATAGCCGTACTTACGCACCCGTTCGGGTGCGAACGTCGTCCAATAGCGGAACAGTTCCGCTAACATATCTCACCTCTTATCTGCGGCCGAACAACCGTTCGATATCCGCCAGTTTAAGGGTGACATAGGTCGGTCGTCCATGGTTGCACTGCCCGGCATGGGGGGTGCGTTCCATATCACGCAGCAGGGCGTTCATCTCGGCCCCGCCGAGACGGCGGCCGGCCCGGATCGAGCCGTGGCAGGCCATTGTACCGCAGACATCCGCCATGCGGTCCTTGAGCGCCAGGGCCTCGCCGAGGTCCGAGAGCTCATCGGCGAGATCGCGAATCAGGCCCTGGACGTCGGTTTCGCCAAGCAGGGCGGGCACTTCGCGCACAATGACGGAGCCGTCGCCGAAGGCTTCGAGCACGAGGCCGAGCTCGGCCAGCTCCGCTGCCCGGGCCACCAGCGTCCCGGCGGCCTGTGCGTCGAGGTCGACGACTTCGGGCAGCAGCAGGATCTGGCGGGCGATGCCGTTGGCGTCGAGCATCGCCTTCATGCGCTCGTAAACCAGACGCTCATGGGCGGCATGCTGATCAACGATGACCAAGCCGTCGGCAGTCTGTGCAACGATGTAGGTTTCGTGCATCTGAGCGCGGGCAACACCGAGCGGATAGTCGCCGGTGTCTTCGCTGTCCTCGACGGCCGCGGCGCTGGGCGCATCGCCGTCAAACGCGTAAGCGTGCTGATCTTCAGCCAAACCCGTGTTTGTAGGAAGCGGAGCCTGCGCGCGGTTCGCAGCACGGAACAGCGACGGTGACGGGCGGGGTCCGTCCTGCCCTTCCGGCCGCATCGCCCCCAAAGCGGCCTGGCTCACGGTGGTAGAGGCTTTGTGGCCGGCCTCGGCGAGCGCGTGTTTCAGCGCGCCGACGATCAGCCCGCGCACCAGACCGGTGTCGCGGAAGCGCACTTCCGCCTTGGCTGGGTGGACGTTGACGTCGACGTCGCGCGCCGGGCATTCGAGAAACAGCGCGAGATAAGGATGGCGGTTGGACGCGAGGAAGTCCTGATAGGCGCCGCGCACCGCGCCCTGCAGCAGACGGTCGCGCACCGGGCGGCCGTTGACGAACATGTACTGGGCCATGGCGTTGCCGCGGTTGTAGGTCGGTACGCCGACATATCCGGTGAGACGGAAGCCGTCGCGCTCGGCGTTGACCGGGACGGCATTGGGCACGAAATCCCTGCCCATGACCGCGCCGAGGCGGTCGAGCCGGACATCGAACAGGTCCTTGCCCTTCTTGTCCGCGGCGGCCTCGAGCGACAGCCGGGCCTTGCCGTCGGCGGTGAGCGTGAAGGCGACATCGGGATGCGCCATCGCCAGACGTTCGAGCGTATCGACAGCGTGATTGAGTTCCGTCCGCGGCGACTTGAGAAATTTGAGCCGCGCTGGCGTGGCATAAAACAGATCGCGCACTTCGACGCGGGTGCCGCGCGGATGCGGCGTCGGCACCGGTCCCTCGCGGCGGCCGCCTTCGACACGGATGTACCAGGCGCTGGTGCCGTCGGGCGTGCGACTGGTGATGGTCAGGCGGGCGACCGCGCCGATGGACGGCAGCGCCTCGCCGCGGAAGCCAAGAAAACCGATGTCGGTAAGATCGTCGTCCGGCAGCTTGGATGTCGCGTGACGTTCGATGGCGAGGCCGAGCTCGCGGTCGGACATGCCGCTGCCGTCGTCGGACACGACAATAAGCGCGCGGCCGCCGTCGTTCATGGTGACGTCGATGTGCTTGGCCCCGGCGTCGAGCGCATTCTCGACGAGTTCCTTAACCACCGACGCCGGCCGTTCGACCACTTCGCCGGCTGCGATCTGGTTGACGAGATTGGGCGGCAGGACGCGCAGGGTCATCGGCGCGGCGTCTTCCTGCCGTCGCGATAGGCGGTCGAGAGCCCCATCGTCGAGGAGTCGTGCCCATTGCCGGCTCGGTTGGGGCCGTGGGCGTGTGGATTGTCCGGTCGCAATGTCGGCAGCAGTTTCTTCGCCAGCCTCTTGCCCAGTTCCACTCCCCACTGATCGAAGGAGTTGAGTCCCCATAGCGTCCCTTCCACGAACGTACGATGCTCGTATAACGCGATAAGAGACCCGATGGTTTCGGAGGTCAACGAATCAACCACGAGGGTCGTGCTTGGCCGGCCGCCCGGACAGACCCTGTGAGGAATCAGATTTTCGGCGGAATCCTGTGCGACTTCGTCCGCCGAGACGCCCCGCATCAGGGCCTCCGACTGGGCCAAACAATTTGCAAAAATATGGTCGCGGTGGGGGTCGTCCTGCCCGTTTAACGCGACAACAAATTCAACCGGCACAACCATTGGTGACTGGTGAATCATCTGCATAAACGAGTGCTGACTGTCCGGCCCGGAGGTGCCGAAGATCACCGGCGAGGTCGCGTAGGACACGGGCGTTCCATCGCTGCGCACGCTCTTGCCGTTGCTCTCCATGACGATCTGCTGAAGGTGATCGGGCAATAGGCGCAGGCGGTGGTCGTAGGGCAGAACCGCGACAGCCGGACAATCCCAGAAATTGCGGTTCCAGATGGTGATCAGCGCCAGCAACACCGGCAAGTTTTCGTCGAGGGGCGCGGATTCGAAATGCCGGTCCATGACGTGCGCGCCGGCACGCAGGCGGTCGAACACCTCCGGGCCGCAACTCAGAGCAATCGTCAGCCCGATCGCCGACCACAGCGAATACCGTCCACCGACCCAGTCCCACAGCGGGAAGATGTTCTCCGGCGCGATGCCGAATTCGACCGCCGCATCGACGTTCGACGACACCGCGACAATGTGATCCGCAACGGCCGGTTCGCCCAGTGCGGCGACCAGCCAGGCGCGAGCGGCCCGCGCGTTCACGAGCGTTTCGTAGGTTGAGAAACTCTTGGAGCAGATGATGAACAATGTGCTGTCCGGATTGCAGCCGTCGAGCACATCCTTGAGAGCGGCCCCGTCCGGCGTGGCGACGAAATCGATATCCAGACCGCGCTGGATACTCCCGGCAAGCGCGGTGACGATGCAGCGCGTTCCCAAGTTTGAGCCGCCGACGCCGATGTTGACGACACGTTCGAACGGCAGGCCGGTGTGGCCGGTGCGTTTTCCGGCGAGCACGTCCTCGGCGAAGGCCGCGACCTTGGCGTGCGTCTCTTTTATGAGGGGCGCGACATCTGCGCCATCGACGACATAGGCGCGCCCGGACGGGTCGCGCAGCGCCGCATGAAGCACGGCGCGGTCTTCCGTGACGTTGAGCTTTCCGCCGGCGAACATCGCCGCGCGGGCGCCCTCGACGTTCATTGTCTTCGCCAGATCGAGCAGCCGCGCGATCGTATCCCGGGTGAGGCGCTGTTTCGACAGATCGGCCCTGATGCCGGCGGCCTCGACGCAAAACTCGTTAAAGCGTCCAGGGTTCTGTTGGAACAGAGACAGCAGCGACGTATCCCGCATGACGTCGCGGTGCTGCGCGAGGGCGGCCCAGGCTTCTGTGGCGGACGGATCGGGTATGGACATGCCGGACACTCTAACGAAGTGCGGTCCGTCCGTCAGCCGTCTCCACCGTCCGCCGTTGCCTCACTGTCTGGCGCGGTCGCCGTGACGCCAACCGGCTGGCCGACGACAACGACCGTCAACTCATCCGGCTTGTAGAGATCCGCCGCCACCCGGCGCACGTCCTCAACCGTGATCGCCTCGATGTAATCGTTGCGGCGGTCGAGGTAATCGAGCCCGAGGTTGTCACGCTGCACCGCGACGAGAATGCTTGCGACGCTGCCGGACGACGTAAAACGCAGCGGCCACGAGCCCATGAGGTATTGCTTGGCCCCTTCGACCTCGTCGGCGGTCGGGCCGTCCTGCTGGAACTTGCGCCACTCATCGCGGATGACCTGAATGCTCTCCGCGACGGCGTCGTTCCTGGTGCCGACCGAGGCAAAAATCATCGGCGCGGAATCGAATGGCGCGAGACTTGTGCCGACACCGTACGCGAGACCGCGCTTCTCGCGCACTTCGTCCATCAGGCGCGAGGCGAACGAGCCGCCGCCGAGAATGTAGTCGGCGACCAACGCGGTGTACCAATCCGGATCGGCGCGCGAGATGCCCGGTTGCGCCAGATATACAGTGCTTTGCGGAATCGCCTTGTCGACCACCACGGTTCCCGCGTGCACCAGCTCCGTTTGCGGCACCTGACGCGGCGTGTCGACTGTCTCGGGCAGGTGACCGAACACCTGATCGAGGCGCTTGCGCAGCTGCCGGGGCGTGATGTCGCCGGACACTCCGATGAGCAGGCGGTCCTTGGCGAAACGGCTGGCGGCATAGCCGGCGAGATCGTCACGGGTCAGCGCCTGAACGGTTTCCGGCGTGCCTTCCGTCGGACGGCCGTAGGGATGGCCCGGGAACACACTTTCGAACAGGGTTTGACTGGCGATGCTGCCGGGGTTCTCGGCATCGCGGGCAAGTCCGACCAGGATCTGGCGGCGGATACGCTCAACCGGCTCTTCATCGAAGCGCGGCGCTGTCAGCGCCAGCGTCAGCATCTCGAATGCGTCGTCCGCGTTGGCGGTGACGGTCGTCAACGACCCATCGAAAGACTCACGGTTGGAATTGAAACCGAGCTTGATGGCAAGGTCGGCCAGTTTCGATTGAAAGGCAAAAGAGTCGAGATCGCCGGCTCCCTCGTCGAGCAGGCCAGACACCATGTAGGACAACCCGAGTTTGTCTTCGGGATCGATACTGGCCCCGCCGGCAAAGGAAAAGCTGACGGCAATGATCGGGTTGGTGTGATCCTCGGCGAGATAGGCGGTGATGCCGCTACCGGTTTTGACTTCCTGAACGTCAATCGCCTGAGACGGGGCGACGGCGCCGAACAGGATAATGGCGGCTGCGGCGAGGAAGGCGGGAATGCGGGTCATTTAGACGTCTCCCTCAGGCAGCAACACGCTGGTGCCGTTGGGCGCATCCGCGAACAACGCCCGGGCGGCGGCATTGACCTGTTCGGTCGTCACCTTATCCAAATGCTCGGGCCAGTCTTCGATTTGGTCGAGCGTCATACCGACGGACAGCAGCGCGCCGACCGTGCGCGCCGCGGTAATGGGGGAGTCCTTGGCATAGATGACCTCGGCGAGCGCGCGGGCTTTGGCACGCTCCACCTCTTCCGCGCTCACACCTTCGGCGACGATCTTGGCGATTTCGGCATCGATGGCCGCTTCGACATCGGCAACATCGGCGCCCGGACTGGGCGCGGCATACAGCGTGAACGAGCCGTAGCTGACGGCGTTTTTGGAATAGAATGACCCGGCCGATGCGGCGATGCCCTGATCGACAACAAGCGCCTGGTATAGCCGGCTGGTCGCACCGCCGCCGAAGATTTCGGAAAACACGCTCAAAGCGTAGGTGTCTTCGAGGCTGCCGACATTGACGCTCGGCGCGACATAGGTGCGCTGCCACCGCGGTTGACGCACACGCGGGTCCTCCATGGTGACGCGCACGGCGGCGGACTGGGGCAGAAACGTGGAGCGATCGCGCAGCGTCACCGCGTCGACCGGCTCGATCTTGCCGTACGTTTTTTCCGCCAGCGGCTTGAGTTCCTTCGCGGTGATGTCACCGGCGACGACCAGAATGGCGTTCTTCGGCGCATACCACCGATAATAAAAGTCGAAGGCGTCGTCACGATTGAGCGCCTCGATTTCCTCCATCCATCCGATCACCGGCGTCCCGTAGCGGTTGGTCACCCACAGCGCCGCGTTCATGCGCTCCGACAAAATCGAAGCCGGCTGGCTGTCGACACGCATGCGCCGTTCTTCGACGACCACATCGCGTTCGACGCGCACATCTTCCTCACTGAGGATCAGATTGCGCATGCGGTCCGCTTCCAGTTCCATCATCTTAGGCAGACGGTCGACAGCGATATTCTGGTAGTAAGCGGTGTAGTCGTAAGACGTGAACGCGTTCTGCTGGCCGCCGTTGCGCGCGACGAGATCCGTGATCTCGCCGGCCGGGTAGGTCGGCGTACCTTTGAACATCAAGTGTTCGAGAAAGTGCGCGATGCCGGCCTTGCCCGGCTCCTCGTCGGCGGAGCCGACCTTGTACCAGACCATGTGACTGACGATTGGCACACGATGGTTGGGGATGACGACCACCTGCATGCCGTTGTCGAGCATAAAGGTCTCAGCGCCGAAGACGTCGGCCCGCGCCGGTGCGCGCGGCAGCATGAGAGCGGCGGCCAGAACCAGAGCCAGGGCAAAAAAGCCGAGTGAACGCATGGGTATTCCTTCGCTGTACAAATTCGCGGTCAGATCCGGTGGTATGTATTTGGACCCGGGGCCGGGCCGGGTCAACCGCTGGCCGCGGCGCGACCACGCTGAGCCGTTCACTTTGGCGCGGGCTCTGTGTAGGGTCGGGTCCCAAACCGGAAGAGAGTTCGAGTTATGCACCTGCCGGTGTTTCAAACAACCGGGGAAATCCTGGAATACTGCTGGGCGCGCCGGCGCGTGATGGTCACACACGCCGCCGTGCCGCTAGCGTTGGTGTGCGCCTTAAACCTGGCCGGAGCGCTGATGGGGATCGGCCTGACCGACATCACCAGCCCGGCGTTCCTCGCTCTGAACTTTATCAATACGGTGATTTTCCTGCCGTTTATGGTGACCTGGTACCGCATGATCATCCTCGGTGACGCTGACCTCATGCAGCGTCCCGTGTTCGGGTTCGGGGCCCGCGAGGGCTGGGTGATGGTTTGGCAGGTCGTCATTGCGATTATCGCCGCATCGGTGATGGTGTTCGGCGTCCTGGCCATCGACACACTCGACCGGATCATTCCCGGCCCCACGGCTCAGACCCTTCAGGCCGTCTTGCTCGGTGCGCTGGCCGTTGCGGTCATTGCCGTGCTGTGCCGCTTGTCCCTGGTCATTGCCATGGCGGCGACCGACCGGCCCGCGGTGATGCTGGAAGCGTGGACGCGGACGCAGGGGCTCGGCGCGCGCATGGCCGGGATCTTCGCATTGTGCGTTTTACTCGCGCTGGTATTGACCATTCCTTTGCAGTTCGTCGTCCTCCTGATGTCGGCGATTGTCGGTACGTTTTCAGCCGGCGCCGGACAGTCGGTCGGCGTGGCACTCGGCATTGTCGTCAACACCATCGGCAGTCTCTTGGTGCTGAGTTTTCCAGCGACGCTGTTCGCGTTCGTCTACAACCGCATTGCCGAGCAAATGGCGGGACAGGCGCAAGGGGCGATGCCGGTGCCTCATCCGGCTGAACCCGATCCCGATACGCCGGTTCCCGAGCCGCCGCCGGAAGAACAGCCGGCGGACGATATCGACGAGGTCATCGCCGGTCTGCTTGCGTTCATCGACGGCAAGCCGCGCGAAACGGCGGCGGACACGCGCACCATCATCGACGGCTACTTCAGCCAATACAAAATGCCCGGCGAGGCTCTGACCGAAGACCTCGACGTGGACGGCATCCCCGCCCGCTGGGTCGTGATGCCGGACTCAGATGTCGAGAAGGTCGTCCTGCTGCTCCACGGCGGCGGGTTCAGTGCCGGAAGCATTGCGTCGCACCAGCGGTTGGCGGCGGACCTGAGCGCAATGTGCGGGACACGGGTGCTGCTGCCCGATTACCGACTGGCGCCGGAGCACCCCTACCCTGCCGGTCTCGACGATTGCGTCACGGCCTACCGCTGGCTGCTCAATAACGGCTTCAAGCCGGGACACATCGTCATCGCCGGCGACTCAGCCGGGGGCGGCTTGACCATTTCGACCGCGCTGCGCCTCAAAGGGGAAAGCCTCGACCAGCCGGCGGCGCTGGTCGCGCTGTCACCGTGGGTCAATCTCGCCTGCGACGGCGAGACTATGGAGACCAAAGCCAAAGAAGATCCCATCGGCAATGCGGAGACTCTTTTGCGCGCCGCGAGCGACTATCTGCAAGGCCACGACATCAAGGATCCGTTGGTCTCGCCCATTTACGGCGACCTGCGCGGATTGCCGCCTTTGCTGATTCAGGTCGGCACCCGGGAGGTGCTCTTGGACGACAGCCGCAAGCTGGCTGTGCGCGCGCGCGCCGACGACGTTCAAGTGACGCTGGAGGAATGGACGGGCATGATTCATGTTTGGCATATGATGGCCGACCGGTTGATCGACGGCCGCCGTGCCCTTGCCGGCATCGGCGCTTTCGTGCGTCAGCGGTTGGGATAGGCGGCGCGTCTGCGCCAGAAATAGGCGGCGCGTCTGCGCCAGAAATAGGCGGCGCGTCTGCGCCAGAAATAGGCGGCGCGTCTGCGCCAGGGATAAACTTTACGAAAGGGACACCGGATCATGGGAGAAATCGTCGCACCGGAGGGCAGCCCGCTCAGTGTCGCCGTGATCGGCGCGGAGGATATGGACGCCTCGCTGCGGTTTTACCGCGATCTCATCGGCCTCAAGGCGCACAAAGCGGTAACGTGGTCAGGTCCGGAGTTCGAACGGCTGTGGCACATGCCGAGCGGGTCGAAGGCCGAGGCGGTGTTTCTGGAATTGCCCGGCTGCCCGGTCGGGCGCGTGCTTCTGCTCGACTTCGGCGACGTGGAGAAAAAGCACATCCGCCCCGCAGACACCAAACGCGCGTACGGTTTGGTCAACCTCAACTTCTATACGGACGACATCCGCGCCGACACCAAGAAGCTGCAAGCGGAAGGATTCAAGTTCTGGTCGGAACCGACGTTCTACGAAATGACCGGCGGCCAGGGCGCGCCAACGGAAGTGATTTTCGATGGCCCGGACTCGGTGGCGATCAATCTGGTGGAGCTGACCGGTGACGATCCCAATTCCCGTGTCGGCCAGATGCGTGCCTATGTTAAAGAACACGGCCGCACGCCGAAGGGCTTCACTCCGGTGGTGACCACGTCCCATCAGGCGCACGATTTGGACAAGGCCGTGGCGTTCTACCAAAAGGTGCTGAAATCCGGCGTGCTGATTGACGAGGTGCTCGGCAACCCGGCGCAGAATCACTTCCTCAACCTGCCGGAAGATGCCAAGACGGCGGTCAAGTTCATGCAGGGCAATCACATGTTCGGCAAGATCGCCCTGTCTCAGCCACTGAACTACGACTGCCATGCGCTGGTGCCGGACGCCCATGCGCCCAACACCGGCTATATCGCACAGCTGTTCGAAGTCACCGATCTCGATCACTGCGAACAGACCTGCGCGGACTTAGACGCGGAGAGCTATGCGCCGCGCGCGATGTACGACATTCCGGGGCTGGGACAGGTGGAAGCCTTCACGGTGCGCAACCCGGGTTCGGGCGCGCTGCAGGTCATTTTTAAGGCTTAGAAAATCCCCAACAGGGAGCCGCCGCCCTTGGTGATCACCGGGATCGGGCCTTCGTTGGCATCCCTGCCGAGCGCCAGATTTTCGTTCAGGCGTTTCTGCTCGGCGACCGGATCGATGGGCGTGCCGAGCTGACGGTTGTCGTCGCCCCAGAACACCAGCCGGTCGGTGAAGCTGTCGCTTTCCTTGGCGAAGGCGGAGGTTTCGCGGTCGAGCGTGTCGCGGATGCCGGGAATGATCTGATCGGCGCCAGCCTGGGCCAGCAGTTCGACTTCCCCGGGGCTGAACCCGCGCACACGGTAGCCATCGATGCGGTTGCGTCCGATCAGCGCGTTGCGGGCCTGATCGGCGGTGGTGCCTTCCTGGGGGCGCTCCGAACCGGGAGCCGGCGGGCGCAGGTTGTAGTCCGGCGGCATGACCAGCGGTGCGCGGCGGATCACCGCGAATTCGTCGGGAATCGATTTGTTGATGCCCAAGGCCCGCTTGGTGTCTTCGCAGCCGCTCAGGGCCAACGCCGCGAGGGCGGCCAGGGCCAGATGTCTGATCGGGGCGGAAACGGTCATGAATGCCTCATTTGGTCTCGGGTGTGACGCCATCCTGGTGCCGGGTCAGGTAGGCGTCAAGCAGCCAACAGCCGACACCGACGCTGATGGCCGTGTCGGCCAGATTGAAGGTCGGAAAATGCGCACCGGCGGCATGAAAATCAAGGAAATCCACAACTGCGCCGTAAATAAGGCGATCGAGGATATTTCCGAGCGCGCCGCCCACAATCAGCCCGATGCCGGCTTTCATCCACACGGTCTGGGCGGACCGCAGCCACCACAGCAGCACGCCGACGATGGTGAGCTGTCCGGCGATGAGCAGAACACGGCCGACCTCGCCGCTGTCGCTGAACAAGCTGAAACTGATCCCGGTGTTCCAGGCCAGGCGCAGATTGAACACGGGCAGCACGTCAATCAGCCGGGGCGAATAAAACGGCGTTTCCGTCACACCGGGCGGACGGAACACGTCGAGCATGATCCGCTTCGAGATCTGATCCGCCATGAATGCGGCGGCGGCGATGATCAGACCGAGGCGCATGGCGGGTTAGGCCGCCGCCGAGACGGTCTGGACCGCATCGTTGCAGCGGCCGCACACCCCGGCGTGCTCATGCGTGCCGACGTCGGGCAGGACTTTCCAGCAGCGCGCGCACTTCTCGCCGTCTGCCAGATTCACGACAACGCCGACTTCCGGCACATCGTCCAAGATGAACATGTCATCGGACGGTTCGCCTTCGATGAGCGTGATGTCGGAGGTGATGCACACATCGGCCATATTGAGATCGTCGCACGCCTTGATCAGTTTCGCCGGCGCAGTGACGACCGGATGGGCCTGTAAACTTGATCCGATGCGTTTGGCGGCGCGTTCTTTCTCAAGAGCCCCGGTGATGGCGCGGCGCAGACGGCGCACGCTCGCCCACTTCTGCGCCAGCGCATCGTTGCGCCAGCCTTCCGGAATGTCCGGGAACTGCTGCAAATGCACGGAACCGTCGTCGGACGGATTACGCGCCAGCCAAACCTCTTCCGCGGTAAAACAGACAAACGGCGCGAGCCATTTGACCAAACACTCATACAGCGCATTGAGCACCGTGCGCGCCGCACGGCGGCGGACACTGGAAGGCGCATCGCAATAGACGACGTCCTTACGCACGTCGAAATAGAATGCCGACAATTCAATGGCGCAGAAGTGATGCAACTCGTTGAACAGGCCGTGAAAGTCGTAGGTGGTGCAAGCTTCCCGGATGCGCTTGTCCATCTGCCACAAACGATGCAGCACCCAGCGTTCCAGCTCCGGCATTTCTTCGAGCGGCAGACGCTCGCTGTCGTCGAAGTCTTTCAAGTTGCCGAGAAGGTAGCGGAAGGTATTGCGCAGACGGCGATAGAGGTCCGACATCTGCTTCAGGATGTTCGGGCCGATGGACAGGTCCTGGCTGTAATCCGACGCGACCACCCACAGGCGCAGGATGTCGGCCCCGGATTGATCGATGACCTTCTGCGGTTCGACCACATTGCCGAGGGACTTCGACATCTTGCGGCCCTTTTCGTCGAGCACGAAACCATGGGTGAGCACGGCATCGTAGGGCGCGCGGCCGCGGGTGCCGCAGCTTTCCAGCAGCGAGGTATGGAACCAGCCGCGGTGCTGATCTGAACCTTCAAGGTACAGATCGGCGGGCCACTTGAGATCGGCGCGCTGTTCAAGCACGAAGGCATGGGTGGATCCGGAATCGAACCACACTTCGACGATGTCCTGCACAGGTTCCCATTCATCAGCGTCGTATTCGTTGCCGAGGAAGCGCGCCGGATCGGACGACAGCCAGGCGTCGGAACTTTCCTCCTCAACCGCCTGGGCGATGCGCTCGATGACCGCGGGATCGCGCAGCACTTCGCCGGTCTTCTTGCTGACGAACACGGTGATCGGCACGCCCCATTGGCGCTGGCGCGACACGCACCAGTCCGGCCGGCTTTCCACCATCGCGTGGATGCGGTTGCGGCCGACGGCAGGCACCCATTGGGTGTCGTCGATGGCCTTGAGCGCCTTGGCCCGCAGATCGTTCGTCTCCATCGAGATGAACCACTGCGGCGTGTTGCGGAAGATCAACGGCGCCTTTGAGCGCCACGAGTGCGGATAGGAATGCTCGAGCACACCCTCGGCAAGCAGGCGGCCGCGCTCCCTAAGCGCTTCGACCACCACCGGGTTGACCTTGAACACGTGCTGGCCGGCGAAGCGCGGCACGGTGTCGTAATACACGCCGTCGCCGTTGACCGTGTCCGGCACCTCGAGCCCGACGTCCTGACCGAGCAGGAAGTCGTCCTCGCCGTGGCCCGGCGCGATGTGCACGAAGCCCGTGCCCTGTTCGGTGGTGACGAAGGAACCCGCATGCAGGGGCACATCGAAATCGTAGCCGTCTTCGTACAGGCAATGCGCGCAGACCGTTCCGGCGAAGTCCTTGCCCTTGAGCTGGGCGACAACCGCGTGACCGGTGATATGCGCACGCGCAAGAGTTTCGTCCTTAAGCGCTTCGGCGACGGCAAAGCGGTCGCCGACGGAGGCCAGCGCACCCTCACCCGTTGCGGTGACTTCTACGACGGCGTAGTCGATGTCGGCCCCAAACGCGATGGCGCGGTTGCCGGGCAGTGTCCACGGGGTCGTTGTCCAGATGACGATGCTGTGTCCTTTGAGCGCATCGACCTTTGTGTCCTTGACCGGAAACTTGACCCACACCGTCGTCGAGGTGTGATCGGCGTATTCCACTTCGGCATCGGCCAGCGCGGTCTTTTCCACCACCGACCACAGCACCGGCTTCGAGCCCTTGTACAAGCCGCCATTGATCACGAACTTGCCGAGCTCGCGCACGATCGCCGCTTCGGCGGCGTTGCTCATGGTGGTGTACGGATTGTCCCAATCGCCGGTGACGCCGAGGCGCTTGAATTCCTCTTTTTGCACGCCGATCCAGTGGGCGGCGAAGTCGCGGCATTCCTGGCGGAATTCGAGTACGGGCACTTCGTCCTTGTTCTTGCCCTTCTTGCGGTAGCCCTCTTCGATCTTCCATTCGATCGGCAGGCCGTGGCAGTCCCAGCCCGGCACATAGTTGGCATCGAAGCCCATCATCTGCTGGGCGCGGACGATGACGTCCTTGAGGATTTTGTTGAGCGCGTGGCCGATGTGCAGGTTGCCGTTGGCGTACGGCGGGCCGTCGTGCAGCACGAACTTCTCGCGGCCCTTGGCGCTGTCGCGCAGGCGCTGGTAGAGGCCGAGGCCCTCCCAGCGGGCGAGCAGCTTGGGCTCGAGATTGGGCAGGCCGGCCTTCATCGGGAAATCGGTCTGGGGCAGGAAAACGGTCGACTTGTAGTCGGGGGTTTGAGAGTCACTCATAATCGCAGAGTCCAACGAAACTCGTTTGGTGTGGGGCCGGCAAAGGGCGGTTTTACGGGAAAAAGACGCGCGGGAATACCCGATCCTGGCTTACAGGACCGGGGAAATAATTCGCTCTGCGATGGGCGAAGTCATTCGCCGTGCGATGGGCAATATGGCGCGCAAATCCGTCATGTGCGGGGATTTAGCAGGGTGCCGGGGGCGTGGCAAGGCGCTCACACCGCCACGAACGGCTGCGGGTTGGCCGGGAAGGCCTTGTCTTTAAGGATCGCGCGGGCTTGATCGCAGTCCCGGGTCAGCTGGGCCTTGAGACTGTCGAGGCCGTCAAACTTGATCTCCGGACGGATGAATTCCACCAGCGCAACGCGCAGCTGGCGCTGGTACAAATCTTCATCGAAATCGAACAGGTGCACTTCGAACAGCACGTCGGTCTTGTCGAACGTCGGGCGGCGGCCGAAGTTGGCAACGGCGTCGACCCAAACCGTGTCGGGGCCGCGGTCGATACCGGCCCGCACGGCATAGACGCCCTGTTTGGGGTGAATGTACTCGCCCATCGGCAGGTTGGCCGTGGGAAAACCGAGATGACGGCCGCGCTGATCGCCGTGCTCGACGCGGCCGGCGATTTCCCAGTAGCGGCCCAGCAGTTCCGCCGCATCGCGGCAGGCGCCTTCCTGAAGGTATTCGCGCGTCGCGGTGGACGACACCTGAGCACTGGCATCGATGCGGAACTCCTCCACCGCGGTGACGCCGAAGCCGGCGTCCGCCGCGCGCTGTTTGAGGAATGCCGTGTTGCCGCCGCGCTTGTTGCCGAACACGTAGTCGTAGCCGACGACGACATGGGACGCGCCAAGACCGCCGATCAAAAAGTCGTCGACGAATTGATCGGCTGTGTGGCCGGAGAATTTGGCGTCGAACCGCTGCACGTAAAGAAAATCGACGCCCATGGCCTGGATCAGCCGGTACTTGATGCGGAACGGGCTGAGGCGGAATGCATCCTGATTGGGCGTGAAAAACGCACGCGGATGGGGCTCGAACGTCATCACGCCCACCAGCGTTCCGTTGGCGCGCGCCTGTTCAATCGCCGTGCCGATGACTTGCTGGTGGCCGAGGTGCAGGCCGTCGAAATTGCCCAACGCAATCACCCCGCCTTTAAGGTCGGCTGGAATATCGTCGGTGTAGCGGATCAGGCGCATGGCGGGTCGGGCCTCGAAGCGGATCAGCCCTTGGACGGGACCATCAGCGTCGCCTCGCCGTCGACCACAGGCTTGCCGCCGACGGTGCATACGGTCGAGAACGTCACGAATTTCTTGTCCGGCACGGTGCCGGTGACGGTCACGGTGGCGGTGACCGTGTCACCGATCTTGACCGGTGCTTTGAACTTGAGGGACTGGCCGACGTAGATCGCGCCCGGGCCAGGCATTTTGGTGCCGAAAACAGCTGAGATAAACCCAGCCGTCAGCATGCCGTGGGCGATGCGGTCCTTGAACATGGTCGTCGCGGCATACTCAGCATCGAGATGGACGGGATTGGTGTCTCCCGAAACGCCGGCGTAGAGAACGATATCGGCCTCGGTGACCGTCTTAGAAAAACTGGCCGACATGCCGTCTTGCAGGTCTTCGAAGAAATAGCCGGTGGTGGACGCGCCCTGTGTCATGCGATGGTGCCTTTCACACTTTTATATATATGGTGATGTTACCGCGTGTTGTTATTGCGGCGCACACAATCAGGTCGTTACGGCATGGTCAAGGGAAACAAATCGCCGGCCCGGTCCCGTCCACCGGCCGTTCAGTTCGCGCTGGGCGCGCTCGCCCTCTCGCTCTTGGTTGGCGCTTGCGCGCCGTCGGTGGGCGGCTGGCGCTCGCCGGCACGGAACGAAGCCTCGACCCGCGCGGACTATGCTGACTGTCGCGCCCAGGCCGAGGAGATCACGCTGACGCAAACACGCAGCGACAGAACCGGTTACGGCCTCGAGGGGACCAGCAGACCCGGCCCGTTCGACCCGCGCGGCGACGACCCCATGGCCATTGCCGAGCGCTCGGACACAGTGTCTTTATATGACCGTCTGGTCGCCGGCTGCATGACGTCAAAGGGCTACCGCCGGCCAGGAGAGTCCTGAGCCGCCGTCAGGGCAACCGATGCGCTCGTGGCCGGCCAACGCCGCTCTTCGGCCAGCTAAAAGCTCTTCAGAAAAATCCTATCCCGACACTGTTCATGCGAAGCGGGCTGTCGTAAAAACATCGCTTGCGATGCTCTGCGCCGGTTCACCGGCTGGCGCCTACCGCAGCACAGGGGAACGGCGATGGCGATACGGCGGCAGGACGCGTTGGGGTATCAAATCGGACTGCTAAGCCGTTTGTTCGACCGGGCCCTTGAGGTTGAGTTGAGTTCCTTCAAAGTGCTGCCCGGACAGTTCCCGGCATTGGTGATGTTATACGAGCAGGATGGACTGACTCAGGCCGAGTTATGCAAACGCATCAACGTCGAGCAGCCGACCATGGCCAATACGCTCAATCGCATGGAGCGCGACGGCCTCATCAAGCGCATCGCAGATCCGGACGACAAGCGCCGCGCCCGCATTCATCTGACAGATCGGGCCAAGGACATGCAGACAGAACTGATGGAGCGTGCCCGAGCCGTCCCCGCCCGCGCGCTGGCCGGACTGCCGGCCTCGGACCTGGATAAGGTGTTCACCTTAATCGCGCGTATGATTGACCACCTGAAAATCGACAGTGTTTAAGCGCGGCCCAGCGGCGGCGGGCGTCAATCGGGCTGAAGGCCGGGCGTATCGCTCGCCCAGATGCCGCGCCTGGCGGCCTTGGCCTCGGCTTCGAGCCCGTTGAACAAACTGGTCACGGACCTGTCGGCAGCCGCCCACCCCATTTCGACCATGAAGTCGTTGACGGTTTTTTCGCCAATGAAACACAGAGCGATGAGCCGGCCCTCGCCGTCCTTACTGTTGCCGCGGCAGTCAATCTCCCTGTCGCGCACGGCGCGCAGCAGCGCCGAGGCAGAGGCGAGGCCGCAACGCCAGTTGGCGTCGGCGGGCACAGGACAGATGGCGTCGAGCGCGGGCGCTTTGACACCATAGAGCTTAACCAGGGTTCCGCCGTTGCATTTTCCGGCGCCGCGGGTGCCGTTGATGGACAGCACACTGCCGTTCTCGACACAGGCCGGGCCGGAGACGTCCGCGCGGGCCGGCTCACAAGCCAGCGCCAGGACTAGGGCCAAGACGGAGGCGGGCGCGCGCCTGGTCAACAGGCGTTCAAGAGCCGGACGCATCCCGGCATGCGGCATGTCTAATTCGGGCGTCATCTTTTAACAACACTGCCGATCCAAGGAGTGTTGCAAGCGAATCGTCTCTTGATTTCTCTGAAAATTGAAACCTGACGAGGGGTAAAGCCTGTCTAGACCCATGTCCTAAGGATGAAATTTCGTTCCCCGGCATGATTTTGGAGGGATTCCTGTGGGCTTCGGAGAATAAATGGTTGATTCGGAGGGCGGCGCTGGTCCATGGATACGGGCAAGTTGCCCGCCAGGGGAAGGCAGGCAACCTCGGGCGAATCAAAACGGCCCATCCTATGGGCGGGATTCGGTAATCGCTGTTAAGGAAAAGGGGACCGCACACATGCGGAACGCTATGCAAACATTTATGTCGGCCCGCGTCTGGGTCGGTACGGCCGCCGCCGTAGCCCTTGGGCTGGCTCTGACACCGGTTTCGGGGTCATCTGCTTATGCCCAGGCACTGGAGTCCAATATTTCGGAAGTGCAGACGGCTCAGACCGAGGGCGTGAATGCGCAAGAGCGCATCAACCAACTCGACGATCAGACCGCGCAGCTTGAATCCGAATACAAAGCGGTGCTGCAGCAGCTCGACACGCTGCGTCAGTACAACGCTCAGCTGGAAGGACTCATCAACGCGCAGGAAGCCGAGATCGTCATCGTGCAGCGCGACATTGACCGCGTCACCACCATCGACCGCGAAGTCGTGCCGCTGATGCTGCGTATGGTCGACGGCCTTGACCAGTTCGTTGAACTGGACGTGCCGTTCCTGATCGCCGAGCGCCGCAACCGCGTTGCCAACCTGCGCGCCCTGATGCAGCGAGCCGATGCGTCTGCGGCCGAAAAGTTCCGCCGCGTGCTGGAGGCCTATCAGATTGAAAATGAATACGGCCGGACCATCGAAGGGGTCCGCGGAACCGTTGATCGCGGCGGCCGCACCATAACGGTGGACTTCCTCCGTGTTGGCCGCGTCGCGTTGTACTACAAGACGCTGGATGACTCCGAACTCGCCCGCTGGAACACGTCCACCGGCGACTGGGAAACCATTGACTCCGGATTTGTCGCTCCGGTGAAGGCCGCGCTGTCGATTGCCCGTGAGCAGGCCGCGCCGAACCTTCTCTTGTTACCTCTCGATGCTCCGGAGAACGCCCAATGAACCGCTTCACCAAAACCCTGACTGCCGCTGTTGTTGTGGCCGCCGGATTGGCGGCAGCGGCTCCGCTGAGCTTCGCGCAGGACGCCTCCGCGCCGGCTCAATCCCTGCAAGAGTTGTTGGGCCGCGTCCGCGAAGGCCGCACCACCGACAACCGCGCCAACGAACAGCGCATCCAGGAATTCATCAACCAACGCGCCAATCAGCAACGTCTGCTGGACGAAGCCAAAGCGGCGGTCGTCCGCGAAGAGCAGCGCAGTGAGCGCCTTGAAGCGACCTTCCAGGAAAACGAGATTCGTCTCGCCGAACTGGAAGCCGTGCTTGAAGAACGCCTTGGTGCCTTCGGCGAACTGTTCGGCGTTGTCCGTCAGGTTGCCGGCGACACACGCGGCCAGCTGCGTCAGTCGCTGATCAGCTCACAGCTGCCCGGCCGTGACGCGGAAATCGATTCTTTGGCACAAAGCACGGAACTGCCTGAACTCGCGCAGCTCGAAAAGCTTTGGTACACGCTGATGGAAGAAGCCGCAGCACAGGGCCAGATCGTGCGCTACCAGGCGCCGGTCGTCTCCGTGGCAGGCAACGAAAGCAACCAGACGGTTGTTCGCATCGGTCCGTTTACGGCCCTGTCTGATGGCAAGTTCGTCGATTACCTGGGCGAAACCCAGCGTTTGACGGAACTGGCCCGCCAGCCCGAGTCCGTGTTCGTCGGCGCTGCCGATGACTTCTTCACCGCCCAGCCGGGCACGGTGGAAACCGCGGCGGTCGACCCGTCACGCGGCGCCCTCCTCGGCCTGCTGGTCCAGACGCCGTCGCTGCAAGAGCGCATCGACCAAGGCGGTCTGGTTGGTTACGTCATCATCGTGCTGCTGATCCTGGGCATCATCCTCGCCCTGGTACGTATTGTCAGCCTGTCGGTGACGGCGGCCAAGGTCGGCAGCCAGAAGAAGAACTCGACGGCGAATCCGGATAATCCGCTGGGCCGCATCATGCAAACCTATGAGCAAAACCGCGGTCTCGATGTCGAGAACCTGCAGCTCAAGCTGGATGACGCGATCCTCAAGGAACTGCCGAGCCTCGAGCGCGGCCTGTCCACCATCAAGGTTCTGGCCGCCATCTCACCGATGCTCGGCCTGCTCGGCACCGTGACCGGGATGATCGAAACCTTCCAGGCGATCACCCTGTTCGGCACGGGCGATCCCAAGATGATGGCCGGCGGTATCTCGCAGGCGCTGATCACGACCGTGCTTGGTCTGGTCTCCGCCATCCCGCTCATTCTCCTCCACTCCATCGCCGCCGGCCGCTCCAAGGCCGTGATCGAGGTCCTGGAGGAGCAAAGCGCGGGCATCGTCGCGAGCCACGCCGAGAGGGCCTAATAATGGGCGGCGCGTTTGATATCTTCGGCCAGATCCAGGGCTTCCTGGAGAAGGGCGGACCGGTCCTGAACGCGATCATGGTCATCACATTCATCATGTGGGCCCTGATCGTGGAGCGGTTCATCTACTTCGCCGTGTTCCACAAGCAGGTCGTTCAGGACGTGATCGACAGGTGGCATGCCCGCTCAGACCATAAGAGCTGGCATGCCCACCAGATCCGCACCCAGCTGATCTCGACGGTACGGGAAAACTGCACCATGGGACTGGGCCTGATCGGCACCATGGTGGCCCTGTGCCCCATGTTCGGGTTGCTGGGCACGGTGACGGGCATGGTCGAAGTGTTTGACGTCATGGCGATCACCGGGTCTTCGAACCCGCGCGCGATGGCGGGCGGCGTGTCGAAGGCCACGATCCCGACCATGTCGGGCATGGTGGCCGCCCTGTCGGGCCTGTATTTCAGCTTCCGTCTCGCCCGCAAGGCCCAGACGGAGGTCCTCAAGGTGGCCGACCACCTCGAGCTCGATCATTAAAGGAGACCCTTGTGGCTAGACGTCATAAAGGAGGAACGGACGAAGCAGAAGTCGATATGACCCCGATGCTCGACATCGTGTTCATCATGCTGATCTTCTTCATCGTCACCGCGACTTTCGTCAACGAACGCGGCCTCGACGTGACCCGTCCGGACTCGGACGAACCGCCGCCAGAAACGCAAACGGTCACGATCCTGATTTCCATTTCGGAAGCCGGCGTGATTTCCATGGAAGGCCGTGACATCGACCTGCGCGCCGTGCGCGCCAACGTCGAGCGGCTGATCGCGGAAAATCCGGACAGTTCGGTTGTGGTCCAGGCAGATCCCGGTTCGGAAAGCAATTTGCTCGTCGGTGTGATGGATCAGGCCCGCCTTGCCGGCGCGGCCGGTGTATCCATCGCCGAACTGCAATAGAAACGGAGCAGCGATATGGCCTCGCGCCTCGCACAGAAGGAAAAGGATGAAGCTGCGGTCGACATGACCCCGATGCTCGACATCGTGTTCATTATGTTGATCTTCTTCATCGTCACCGCAACATTCGTCAAGCAGTCCGGCCTGGAAGTTATCCGGCCGGAAGCCCAGACCGCCGAAGACCAGCGCCGCGTGAGCATCCTGATCGCCATTGGTCCGGGGGATTCGGTGTGGATGGACAACAAGGAAGTCGATGTCCGCGCCGTGCGCGCCGGGGTCGAAAAGCTGCTGGCCGAGAATCCGCTGGGTTCGGTCGTGATCCAGGCTGACGAAAAGTCAAAATCTGGTATCCTGATGCAGGTTATGGATCAGGTGCGCCAGGCCGGTGCGCCGGCGACGGCGATCGCGACAGCAAAAGAGTAGGTTTCTCAGGGGGTTAAGTGCCCTGGGTGGCGATCCAAGGTTTGGCATCGGGGCAACGTCGTAAACGGCAGTTCTGCCCCGGACAAGGCAGGGAGTAGAGAATGAATTCGAACACGATGCGTATCGGGGTTTCCGTCCCTCTCGCAGTGGTAGTGACCATAGCCCTGTTCTGGTTGATGAATTTCCTCATCAACAACGGCATGGACGCCATCACCGAAGAGGTGTCTGGCGCCGCCATCGATTTCACCCGAGTCGAGCGCGATGAGTCGGTCCAGACCAAGGACCGCCAGATGCCGGACCGCCCGGACAAGCCTGACACGCCGCCGCCGCCGCCGCCGATGAATTTGGCCAACAACACCGCCCCGGACTCCGGCGGCGTTGGCATCAATGCCCCGGCCTTGTCCCGCGGCCTCAACCTCGACCGCTCGGGCCTCGCGGCGCCGACCGACGGCGATGCCATCCCGCTGGTCCGCGTGCCGCCGCAGTATCCGCAGCGCGCCGCCTCTCGCGGCATCAACGGCTGGGTGCAGCTTGAATTCACCATCACGGAATCGGGCGGGGTTGAAGACATCGTCGTCGTCGCCGCCGAGCCGACCGGGTACTTCGAACGGGCCGCTGAACGCGCACTGTCCCGCTGGAAGTACAAACCAAAAATCGTCGATGGCCGACCGGCCCGCCGCTACAACAACCAAGTGGTGATCACGTTCGAGCTTGAGCAGTAAGACTCGCCGAATTTTACGTTCTTTGCGCAGAGATGAGCGCGACAGGAGGCTTTATCCGATGAAAACGAAACTCTTACTTGGGGGATTTGTCAGCTTCGCCGTTCTTTTCGGTGCGACGAACGCGGACTTCAAAGTGCCCACCTTCACCGGTGCAGCACTGGCCCAGGAAGATGCGCCGGCGGAAAAGCCCAAGACCGTGAAGGTCCAGGCGATGAAGAAGCCGACCTTCGACCGTTTGACCGCCGCTCAGGAAGCGATCGAACTGAAGGACTACGTCAGAGCGGAAACGGAACTGCGTGCCGGTCTGGCGATTGAAGACGCCAACGAATACGAAAAAGCGTCTGTCTACATGACCTACGCCTACCTCTACGCCGAGCAGGAAAACTACAACGGCGCGATCAACGCGTTTCAGAACGCGATCAACCTGAGCAACCCGGCCGAGGGCATAGGCCTGCCAGCTGGCCAGGTGCTGTCGACCAAGTACAACCTTGGCCAGCTCTACATGGTGGTAGAGCGCTACCAGGATGCCATCCGCACACTTGAAGAGTGGCGCCGTGAAGCCGAGACGGTGAACGCCACCGCGCTGGTGCTGCTGGCCAACGCCTATTTCCAGACCGAACAGTACCGTACGGCGATCCCTCTGGTGGTTCAGGCCATCGACATGGAGCCGGAACCGCGTGAGCAATGGTACCAGCTGCTGCTGGCCGCCTACTTCGAGCTGGAGGACTACGTCAACGGCGCCGACCTGCTTGAAGTCATGGTCGACTATTTCTCAACCAAGAAGACCTACTTCCTGCAGCTGGCCGCGTTGTACGGCGAACTGAACAAGGAAAAGGAATCCTTCTCGGTCTTGGTCATGGCCGACAAGCAGGGTTTCCTGACAGAAGAGTCCGAACTGGTGCGTCTGGCGCGCATGTACATGTTCCATGAAACGCCGATCAAAGCGGCAGAGGTCATGGAACGCGGGTTCAAGAACGAATCCATCAAGCGCACGCCGGACAACCTGGAGATCCTCGCCAACGCTTATTTCAATGCGCGCGAGTTTAACAAAGCCATCCCGCCGCTGAAGGAAGCGGCCGATCGCTCCGACGAAGGCAAGCTGTCCTACCGGCTCGGGCAGGCCTACCTGCAGGACGAAAAATGGAGCGATGCGGAAAAATGGTTGCAGTCCGCCCTGGATAAAAAGGGCCTGGATGAAAACGACAAGGGCATGATCTGGATGCTGACCGGCATCGCCCAGCTGGAACGTGAGCGCTACACGGCGGCAAAGCGGTCCATGCAACGCGCAACCGACTTCAAGAACACCAAGTCCGACGCGCAGAAGTGGATGCGCTTCCTCGACCAGAAGATCGCTACCGCCGGCTCGTAACGCCGCGCGACAGCGACCCAACACAAACCGCCGCCGGAGCCCTCCCGCGGCGGTTTTTTTATGTGCGACTCACTCTCAGTGTATCGCGCAGTTCCTGCCCCACAGGCGTCAGATGTACGGTCCGGCGGACCTCGCCTTCCTCCGTTCGCGACATCAGCACCAAGCCGAGACCATGGCCGCCGCAACTTTCCAGCGCGCTGACCCGGCGTGTGGCGACGCTCTGCCCCACATCAAGGCGTTTGGAGAGAGCCTTGAGCGACGGGCCATCCTCGGCACAGACGCATAGGAAGGCTACAGCATCCTCAGCCGTCAGCGACGGATAGAGATCTAGTATTTGGGCGATAGCCGTTTCGGCCACAACGGGATCGGTCATTGCGGAGGCGGTACATCACTGAGTGTGATCCCGGTCGCTCGCGCAGAGTCGGGATCAGCCGGAGGTTCGGCACGCGTCAGCGTCACCGGAATGTCCTTGCTGGCCGGTGTGCCCGAGCGCGGCCCGTGGGCATATAAGGGAACAAGGACATTGGTTTCCGGGAAGTAGGCGCCAAGGCAGCCGAGCGGAATGTTATAGGGCACGATTTTCATTTGGCGCAGCGTGCGGGTGCGCCCGTCCTCCGACACAGTGGAGAGATCCACCCAGTCGCCGTCCGCCAGCCCTGCGCCGGTCATGTCATCCGGGTTCATGAACACCACCTTGCGATGGCCCTTGACGCCGCGATAGCGGTCGTCCGGACCGTAAATGGTGGTGTTGTATTGATCGTGCGAGCGGAAGGTCATCAGCGAGTAAACCGTTGAGGCCGCGCGCTCCTGCGCAGCCTCACGTATGGTTTTATCGGGCAAGCCATGGACGATGAAGTTGGCCTTGCCTGTACCGGTTTTCCACTCGCGGGCCTTGGCCGAATTGCCGAGCCAGAAACCGCCTTCGCGGAGAATCTTCTCATTGTAGTTTTCGAAATCGCCGAACACCTGCTCAATCTTGTCGCGGATCAACGCATAGTCGTCGCGGAAGCCTTCCCAGGGAATGCGCGAGTCCGGCAGCACGGCGCGGGCAATACCGGCGACGATCCACGGCTCCGAACGCAGATGCACCGACGCCGGGCGGTTGAAGCCCGCCGAGGCGTGCACCATCGACATCGAGTCCTCCACTGTCACGGCCTGGCGGCCGGAGGCTTGGTCGTCGATTTCGGTGCGGCCGAGCGCCGGCAGGATCAGCGCCTGCTTGCCGTGAATAACATGGCTGCGGTTGAGCTTGGTGGACACATGAACGGTGAGATCGAGACCGCGCAACGCGGCATAGGTCTGATCCGTATCCGGGCAGGCGGCGGCGAAATTACCGCCCATGGCCAGCAGCGCTTTCGCCTTGCCGGAGCCCATGCGCTCCAGTGCCTCGATGGTGTTGACGCCGGGATCGCGCGGCGGCTCGAAGTCGAACACCCGCTTCAGGCTGTCGAGAAACTCCGCTGCCGGCAGCTCGGTGATTCCCATGGTGCGGTCGCCCTGCACGTTGGAATGACCGCGCACGGGGCACGGACCGGCGCCCTTGCGCCCGATGTTGCCGCGCAGGAGCAACAGGTTGGAGATCGCCTGGATGGTCTCGACCCCGCGCATGTGCTGGGTCAGGCCCATCGCCCAGGTGCAGATCACGGCATCGGCGGCTATGTAAATCTCCGCCGCCTGCTCGATCTCGCGCTGGGTCAGACCGGACTGGGCGATGATCTTGTTCCAGCTTTCGGCTTTCACGTCGGCAATAAGCGCGTCGATACCGTGCGTATGGGTCTCAACGAACGTCCAATCGATGACGGCCGGTTTACCTGCCGTGCGCGCCGCCTCATCCGCCGCGACGATCACCTTCATCATGCCTTTGAGCAGCGCAAGGTCCCCGCCGACTTGCGGCTGAAGATAGAGGTGGGTGAGGTCCGTGCCGCCGCCGCCCAGCATATCGCGCGGGCTTTTGGGATTGGCGAACTTCTCAAGCCCCCGCTCCTTGAGCGGATTGACGGTGACGATCTTCGCGCCGCGCTCCGCCGCCTTTTGCAGATCACCCAACATGCGCGGATGATTGGTTCCGGGATTTTGGCCAAAAATGAAAATCGCGTCGGCGTGTTCGATGTCTTCAAGCAGCACCGCGCCCTTGCCGATGCCGATGGTTTCCTTGAGCGCAACACCGGAGGCCTCGTGGCACATGTTGGAGCAATCCGGCAGGTTGTTGGTGCCGAACGCTCGCACGAAGAGCTGCCATAGGAAGGCCGCTTCGTTAGACGTGCGGCCCGAAGTGTAGAAGATCGCCTCGTTGGGATCGTCCAAACCGGTCAGCACGCCCGCGATCAGGGCAAAGGCGTCTTCCCAACTGACGGGAACATAATGGTCGGTCGCGGCGTCGTAGCGCATCGGATGGGTCAGCCGGCCCTGGCGCTCAAGGAAATAGCCGTCCTGCTCCGCCAGCCACGACACTGGATGCGCGGCAAAGAACTCCGGTCCGCAGCGCCGGGAGGTGGCCTCCCACGACACCGCTTTGACGCCGTTCTCGCAGAACTCAAACGACGACGCATGGCGCGGATCGCCCCAGGCACAACCCGGGCAATCGAAGCCATCGGGCTGGTTAAGGTGGGTCAGGGTGCGCACTTGGGTCAGCGGATTGCCGGACCCGATCACCGCCTTGGCGCTGGACGCCAACGCCGCCCAGCCGCCGGCCGGACCAGTGAACTTCTTCGGTTTGTCGGCGGTCTCGCTCATGCCAGCATCTTACGCGCGGCGCGCGCTCAACCCAATGCCGGGAACCGGATCATTGGGGGCGCCCCGGCAGAATGCCGCCGTAAAGGGTGACGTTCTCCGCCGGTTTGGATTGCCACAGTTCCTCGGCGAAGCGGGGAATGGCCATTGCCGCAACCGGAAAACACTGGACCATGTAGGGCGGCTCTATCGGCAGGCCGGTCAGCGCGTAGCAGAACATGTCGCGCTCGGTGAGGTGCCAAAAGCCGAACACACCTTCGCGGCTGGAGCTCACCGACCCGTCGGTGTTGTAGTAGATGTCGAACAACAGCTCGGCGTCGCCCTCAACCCAGCGTTAGCGCGTGGTGTTGGTCATAAGGTGGTTCCAGAAACTGGGAAAGCGCTCGGCCGGCGGTTTGGTGCGGTCCTCGGCGGCAGCAGTAACGATCTCTGGCCGGTCCCAATCGGCGGCGCCGGTCTCGACCATCATGAAGGAAATCATGTTGAGACGATCGGCCACCGGAACGGCCTCAGGAATGAGCATGGAATTTCCGGGAAGATAGCCTTCAGGATCGGCCAGCCACGCGGCCAGCCGGTCCGGAGTCCACTGAAAGTCTGCCGCGGCCAAAGCATCGGAGTAAGAAAAGTCCGGCAGGGTACCGGCTTTGCGCCCGAACATCTGAAACAGGTTCGGCCCTTGCAGGGCGAGCGCGCCTTCCGCCAGGGTGTGGCAGGCACTGCACCGCTGCAGAAAAGCAATGCGTCCGGCACGGTAGTCGGCATTCGCGAGTGCGTCGCGGGTCATCTCCGGTTGCGCCAGAGCGGGCGCGGCGAGGACCACGGCTAAAGCGATCGTGCGTAAAAACATGGCGGCTCCCCCGCATGGGTGAGCCGCCATTTAAGCCGGAGGACTGCGCAAGCCCTACCGGCTGAATTGCGCTGACCGCTACTCGGCGGCCACGGGCTGGCGGGCGCGGCCCTGATCAACGGCGCGTTTGATCGCGTAAACGCACAGCAGCGCAATAGCCACCATCACCAGCATCAAGTCGATGGCCGGAATGTAGCTCTCTAGCCGGACACGTATGGTGCCTAGGGTGAAGATCCCAGCGGCGCCGGAGATGGTATCCACGGCCACATAGACGCCGAGGATACGGCCGTATGTCGGGCCGGCGAACAGTTCGGCAATGGTCAGCTGGATCATCGTAAACGCACCTGAAAAGCCAATGCCGTAGATGACGGCGTAGGCGTAGGTCATGGCCGTGCTTTCGCCATCGACAAGCCGCAGAATGACGAGACCGATGCCCAGGTTCGCTGTCGCCAAGATCATCACCACCAGGCGATTTATATGATCGCTTAACCAGCCGAACGCAAACTTGCCGATAATGGCGCAAAGGAAAAACACGAAAATCACGTCGATCACGGTGGAGCGGTCGTACCCCGCATCCCGTTCCAGATACACGGCGTGGTGTTGGGTGACGCCGGTGATGCAAAACCAAAGGATTCCGGTTGCGACCAGCAGGTAATAAAAGACCGGCAGGCGCGCGACCTCGGCCAGAGGCAGTCCGCCGACGATCCCGATCTGTTTGGTGCTTGATCCCTCGCTCTCGCTTTCGGGCAGGCCGTCCGGCGTCAGGCCCTTATCGGCAGGCCGCGACCGGACCGGCCACAACACCGGCAGGAACATCCCGACAAAGCCGATGACCGCCAGGGTCATCATCGCCGTACGCCAGTCGCCTTCCGACAACGGTACCTGGATGACTTTCGGCAGCACGGCGCCACCGAAGCTGGACGCCATGAGAAGGATACCGACAGCGCGGCCGCGGTACTTGGTGAACCACCGGCTGACCGTGAGCATTGACGGCACCAGGCCGCACATCGACAGGCCGAAGGCAATCAGCAGGTAGATCAGCGTGAAGTGCCACAGCGAGTCCATAAACAGGAAGGAGACCAGGCCGAGCACCATGATCAGGGCGCCAGCCCCCATGATCGGACGCGGCGCGTAGCGGTCGAGCAGAAAGCCGACGGCAAGATTGTACACGGAAGCGAAGAGGAACTTGATCGCGGCCGGCCGGGTGACTTCTTCCTGATTCCAGCCGTATTCATCCATGAACGAGGAGTAGAAGACTGGAAGAGTGAATGTCGAAATGCCGTTAGACACGGCGTACATCACAAAAAGCCCGCCGAGAACAAACCATCCGTAAAAAATTCGCATGACCTAACCCCTAACCCCTAACCCCTACTGTGCCGCGACTCTCTGCCGGGCCGCCGCACGTGCGGCAATGACTTTGATAGCAACGACGCAGGCGAAAGCCGCGACGCACAAGGCGATCATAAGGTCGATCGCCTGACCGTAGCCCTCGAAGGCGACACGCATCCGTCCCAGCACTGCGATGCCGAGTGCCCCCGCCAGGGTGTCGATGAACACATAGACGCCGAGGATCGAGCCGTAGGTCGGGCCGGCGAACAACTCTGCGATCATCAACTGAATCATCGTAAACGCACCGGAGAAGCCGATGCCATACACAATAGCGTAAGTATAGAGGATGGTCGTGCTATCCCCTTGAATTACACGGAAAATCAGCAACCCTATGGTGAGATTGACGGTTGCTGCCATCATGATCACGGTCTTATCGAAGTAGTCGCTGAGCACGCCGAACAGCACCTTGCCGACGACGGCGGCAATGAAATAGACCGCCAACACGCTGCCGAAGGTTTCCAGCGGTATGCCGAGATCGCGAACCATGTAGATCGACTGATGCTGGACGACACCGGTGATGCAGAACCACATCACTCCGGTCGAGAAGGCGAGCAGATAAAATACCGGCGACTTCATAGCATCCACCAATGAGATTCCGGCGAGCAGCCCTAAGGCCTTGCTTTCGATGGCAACGGCATCGCCGTCCGGCTGCCCATCGACCACCGTGTTCTTTTCGGATGGATCATTACGCAGCAGAAAAATGCAGGGCAGCACCATGAACACGAAGCCGATGCTCGCGACCGTGATCAGTGCATACCGCCAGCCCTCACCCGCGATCATCGGCGTGATGATCGGCGGCATGGCCGCGGCACCCAGACTTGACGCCATCAGCAACAGACCGACGGCAACGCCTCGGCGCTTGGCAAACCAGCGGCTGGTCACCACCATGCTCGGTAAGATACCGTTGAGTGCAAGCGCCACGGAAATGCCGACATACAGGACAGACATCTGGGTGAGCGTGTCGATGTAGCGCAACGCGAGCAGGACGATCACATAAACAATCGATCCAGCGATCATCAGATGACGAGGCTTAAAGCGGTCGACCAGATAACCGACGAACAGCGAGAATATCGCGGTCGCGAGAAACGACAGCGCTGCTGGTTGAGTCACCTGGCTTTCGTTCCAGCCAAACTCTTCGATCAATGAGGGATAAAACAGCGGCAAGGCTGAGAGCAGAATGCCATTGGAGGCGGCGTAGGTCAGGCACAGACCGAACAACACAACCCAACCGTAGAAAATGCGTCCCATTGGCTGGCGCCCCTTTTGAACTCGATTTGCCGTGTGATCCGGCGCGGCTGCCTGCCGCGGCGGGTTAGGTCAGCGCCGCCGCGTGGTGGCGCAGGTGGTCTTCCATAAACGTCGAAATGAAGTAGTAGCCGTGATCATAGCCTGCATGGTGGCGCAGGGTCAGTGACATTCCGACCTCCGAACAGGCATTTTCGAGCAAATGGGGATGAAGCTGGCTCTCCAGGAACGGATCGTTCATGCCTTGATCGACCAACAGTGCCGGACGCTGATGCGCCTCGTCCCGGGCCAGGGATGCGATCAGCTGCGACGCGTCGTAAGCGGCCCAGGTTTCCTGATGACTACCCAGGTAGCGCAGCAGGGCTTTCTCACCCCACGGGCAGTTCATTGGCGCACAGATCGGCGCAAAAGCGGAAATGCTGGCGTAAATGTCCGGATTCTTCACCCCAAGGGTCAGAGCACCGTGACCTCCCATCGAGTGGCCGAAGATGCCCTGGCGCTCTGCCCGCGCCGGAAAGTGGGATTGGATCAGCTGGCGCAATTCCCGAGTGATGTAGGAATACATGCGGTAGTTCGCGGCATAGGGCGCTTCGCTGGCATCGAGATAGAAGCCGGCGCCGTGGCCGAAATCCCATCCGCCGTCGGGATCGCCGGGCACGTCGTCACCGCGCGGCGAGGTATCGGGCGCCACCAGCATGAGACCAAGTTCTGCGGCGGTACGCTGGGCGCCGGCCTTGATCATGAAGGTCTCTTCCGTGCAAGTCAGACCGGCGAGATAGGTGAGCACCGGAACCGGACCCGCCTTCGCCTGTGGCGGCACGAAGACCGCAAAACGCATGGTGCATTTGGTCTCGTCCGACTCATGCGCATAAAAGCCCACCGTGCCATCGAAGCAGGCGTGTTGGGAAACGGTTTCCACGGACATGGCGCGGTCTAATCGTACAGAACGACGCTTCTGATCGACTTGCCCTCGTGCATCAGGTCGAAGGCGTCGTTGATCTTCTCAAGCGGCATGGTGTGGGTGATGAGATCGTCGATGTTGATCTTGCCGTCCATATACCAATCGACGATCTTGGGCACGTCGGTACGCCCGCGCGCACCGCCGAAAGCGCTGCCGCGCCAGACCCGGCCGGTGACCAATTGGAACGGCCGGGTCGAGATTTCCTGCCCGGCGCCGGCCACGCCGATGATGACGCTTTCGCCCCAGCCCTTGTGGCAGCACTCCAGCGCCTGGCGCATGGTGGTGACGTTGCCGATACACTCGAACGAATAATCGGCGCCGCCGCCGGTGATATCGATAACGGCCTTGACCACGTCGTCCACGTTCTTGGGGTTGATGAAGTCCGTCATACCGAACTGCTCGGCGAGCGGCACTTTGCTCTCATTTATGTCGATGCCGACGATCTGATCGGCGCCCACCATACGCGCGCCCTGAATGACGTTGAGCCCGATGCCGCCAAGTCCGAACACCACGACCTTTGAGCCCGGCTCCACTTTGGCGTCAAAGGCGACAGCGCCGACGCCGGTGGTGACGCCGCAGCCGATGTAGCAAATCTTATCGAACGGCGCGTCCTTACGTACCTTCGCCACGGCAATCTCGGGCAACACGGTGTAATTGGCGAAGGTCGAACATCCCATGTAGTGATGGATCGGTTTGCCGCCGATGGAAAACCGGCTGGTGCCGTCGGGCATCAGCCCCTGCCCCTGCGTTTCGCGGATCGATTGGCACAGGTTGGTCTTGGGGTGCAGACAGAAATCGCACTCGCGGCATTCCGGCGTATACAGGGGTATGACGTGGTCGCCAGGCGCGACGGACTTAACGCCCTCGCCAACCTCGACCACCACGCCCGCGCCTTCGTGCCCGAGGATCGCCGGGAACAGGCCTTCGGGGTCGTCGCCGGACAGGGTGAAGGCATCTGTGTGACAAATGCCGGTGGCCTTGATCTCGACCAGAACTTCGCCCGCCTTGGGGCCGTCGAGCTGTACGGTTTCGATTTCCAGGGGTTTGCCGGCCTCATATGCGACAGCTGCTTTAACGTCCATGTCCGCGTCCTATGCGATTGATTTCCAGAGCCCGGATTCGCCCGGTTCCTGCGGCATCTTGCACGGCCCGCTATCACATTTCCACCCTCGCGGAGGGCGCTTTAGAGGCCTACCAATAGGCGGTTGAGCGGGGTAAATTGGTGCCCAATAACTAACCAATTTGGGACGTTCCCCGGTATGCCGGATACCAACGCTCCGTTCGAAGCCATGCTGACGACGACCGGCGACGCTGTGATGATCACCGACGATGCCGGACGGATCGAGCGGGTCAACCCAGCCTTCGAACGGCTCACCGGTTATCGCGAGGACGACCTGAGCGGCCAGGACGCCCGCGACCTGTTTCGCGACTTCAACGATGAAACCTTCTGCGACTCTCTGTGGATCGATACCGACACGCCGATGCATTTTGACTCGGTCCGGTCCAAGCATGCCGATGGCAAAGCGCAACTGCACAGCTTGACCATGTCGCCAGTGCGCGCCAACGGCGGCGAGGCAAAACAGTTCCTGGCACTGATCATGTCGAGCACGTTTCAGACGGACGCGGAGTCTGAAGGCGGAAGCCGGCGCACAGGGTACGACAGCCTGACCGGACTGCCCGACCGCAACCTCCTCGCCGACCGCGTGGAGCAAGGCATTCTCAACGCGCGCCGGTCCGACAAGTCGATCGCGTTGCTGGTCATGGGGATCGACCGCTTTACCTTCATCAATGACGCCCTAGGCTTCAGCATCGGCGACCGCATGCTCAAGGAAATGGCGGACCGCCTTTCGACCGTCATTCGCCAGAGCGACACCGCCGCACGGCTGGACGGCGACAAGTTCGCCGTGGTGACGCCGATTGCCGCCATCGACGACAGTGTGATCGTCGCGGAAAAAGTACTGCACGCGACAGAGCAGGTGTTCAAGACGGACGGTGAGAACATCAACATCACGATGTCGATCGGCATCAGCATTTGGCCGACCGACGGCGAAAATTTCGACATGCTGCTCAAAGACAGCTTGAGCGCGATGCAGCACGCCAAGAGCCTGGGCGGCAATCAGTACCAGTTCTTCGCCTCGGACATGAACGCCAAGGCCAAGGCCCGCCTGGAACTGGAAAAACGCATGCGCATCGCGCTCGAGAAGGAGCACTACGTGCTCTACTACCAGCCGAAGGTCAGCCCCGGGACGGACAAGGTCAAAGGCTGCGAAGCGTTGATCCGCTGGCAGGATCCGGAAAAGGGCATGATCGGTCCGGGCGAATTCATTCCGGTGGCCGAAGAAACCGGCCTCATCCAAGACATCGGCAACTGGGCCCTGCGCAAGGCCTGTTTCCAGAACAAGGACTGGCAGGACAAGGGATACGACCCGGTGCGCATGGCCGTGAACGTCTCGCCGCACCAGTTCCGCTCACCGGATATTTACGACCGCATTGTCGACGCCTTGAACAGTTCGGGCCTGCATCCGCGCTGGCTGGAATTGGAAATCACCGAAAGCATGCTGATGGACAACATCGAAGCCGCCATCGCAAAGATGCAGGCGATGCGCGACCTCGGTTGCGGATTGTCGATTGACGATTTTGGCACCGGCTATTCGAGCCTGAGTTATTTGGGCCGCTTCCCGATCACAACGTTGAAGATCGACCGCGCCTTTGTTCACGACGTTCAGGAAAACCAGAACACAGCCGAGATTGCCCGCGCCATCATCGGGCTGTCGAAAGGGCTCGATCTGGAAGTGGTCGCCGAGGGTGCCGAGGTTTTGGAGCATGTCGACTTTCTGCGCGAGCACGGCTGCGACATCATTCAGGGATACTTCTATTCCCGTCCTGTTGCGGCACATGAAATGGAAGACATGCTGCGGCAATCCAGCCTGATGGAATATTAAGGCGCGCGCAGACATGGCTGCCGCGCCCCTCCCGGAAATCAAAGAAGCTGACGCCGCGGGGCGAATCGCGGCGCTCTATGACGACATCCGCGCCGTCATCGGCGTGCCGATGGTGAACCTGATTTTCCGGCACATGGCGACGATACCCGGATGTCTGGACTGGGCCTGGCTGACCATCCGCCCGCTCTACGTTGACGGGCAAATCCCCGCCGCCGCGGCCGCTCTGACCCACGACGTCCTACCCGGCGTGACGTTCGATATTCGCGCAGCCGCAGCGGCACAGCCGCTGTCCCATGACGATCTTCACGCCGTCGACCGGGTGCTGGATGCATACGGACGGGCCAACCCGATGAATCTGATTGGTCTGAACGTGATCAATCTGGCTTTGGACGGCGCACCTCAGGACGAGGGCGTAGGATCTGCGGCCTCAAGCGACACGGTCCTGCTTCAGCCGAAGAACCTGCCGCCGTTACCGCCAATGACCGATCCCACAACGGCTCCGGCACGCGTGCGCGATGCGCTGCACGCCTTGGCCGTTCAAATTCACCGCGGCGATACCGGGGTCATTCCGTCCCTATACCGGCATTTTGGGACGTGGCCGGGATTCCTGGAGGGACTCAAACCTGCCGTGGCCGGGCTGTTCGAAGGCGAAGAGTTTGAGAATGCGGCCCGGGCCATGCAAGCGAGCGGAGAAAAACGTGCGGCCGCATTTTACCGGGCCTTGCCGCTGCCCGACATGCCCGCGCCCGGCGGCGGCGCGGTCAACGCGCTCAAAGGTTTGATCGGACAGTTTCCACCGAATATCTGCCGGATGACGGTACTTGCCACCGTACTGAGGCGCGGATTGAACGCCTGACGGCGTTTACGCGCGCGGTTTGTCGAGTACGTCTTCGCCCTTGGGGCGCTGGCCTGTGCGCCATGCCCCCGACATCTGGAATTCGATCACTTCGGCGATATTGGTGGCGTGGTCACCGACGCGCTCCAGATTCTTGCCGATGAACAAAAAGTGCGCGCCGCACTCGATTGCCTCGGCGTCACCGCTCATTTCGGAAATGATATCGCGCATCACACGGGCGTAGTAATCGTCGACCTGCTGGTCCTGTTCCCAAACAGCTTTTGCTGCGCCGGCATCTCGGTTGGCAAAGGCGTCGATCGCCTCCTTGAGGCGCTCGCCGACCAATTCGGCAAGGCGCGCCATGTCCTGCGGTACCGGAATGTTGGGATGCTCGGCCAGGACAAGGGTCCGTTTGGCGATGTTCTTGGCGTAATCGCCGATGCGTTCGAGGCTACCGGCCATCTTGACCGTGCCGAACACGTATCGCAGATCGTCGGCCATCGGCTGGCGCAGGGCGAGAAGACGAAACGCCCCGGCTTCCACATCGCGCTCGTATTCATCGACACGTTTGTCGGCTTCGATCAATTCTGTCGCCGCCTCGGCGTCGCGCTTCATCAGCGCATCGACGGCCAGCGCCAAGTTTGTCTCGGCCAAACCGGCCATCTGCAAGACGCTGCGTTCCAGCGCGGTCAGTTCTTCATCGAATGCTGAAACAGTATGGGCCGCGGTGGCCATCTGGCTTAATCCCGATCAAATGCCGTAATGGCATGATTCTAACAGATTCACTGGATATCGCCAGCGTAGGCGATTTAAGGTTTCCGTGAATTATTTATGACGCCGCCGCCACGCTAGGCGCCGATCACGTCCAGTCCATGCTGAATAACCGGCAGACTTCTCAACCTGTTGCCCGTTGCCTGGTAGATCGCGTCCGTCAGCGCCGGAGCGATGGACGGCAGCGCTGGCTCACCCAGACCGCCCGGCGATGCGCTGTCCCACTCAACCACGCGCACTCTGACCTCTGGCGCTTCCGCCAAACGCATCATGCGTACCGTGTCGAAATTGCTGTCCGCGGCTCCGCCTTTGGCGATGCGAATTTTTCCAAACAGGGCGGCAGACAACCCGTCGTGTGCCTGGCTTTCCACCTGGGCGGCGACGCCATCCGGATTTACGGCCACGCCGGGATCGATGACGCAGTCGATCCGTTCGACCTTAAACCCGCTTCCACCTGGCGCGGAAACATGAATGACATGGCCGCACAAAGACCCGTGCGAAGCGTTAAGGGCAATGCCGCGATACAGGCCGTTTTCCGGCGCCGATGAATAACCGCTGAAGGCATCCAATTCGTCGAGCAGCCTGATCAGACGGGGATCTGCGGCCAGCCAAGCCTTTCTATAGGACAACCCGTCCATACCCGCGCGCTCGGCAAGTTCGTTGATCATCGCCTCGCGGAAAAACACGTTTTGGCTGTGACCGACGGACCGCCAGTAGCCGACCGGCACCCCGTTTTCGACCATCGCATACTGAAACCGGTGATGGTCCAATGGATAGGGGCTGTCGGTAAAACCCGAAAACGCGCCGGGGTCCTTGCCGTCTTTGATGAACGCCGGGAACCGCCGGATGTTGATCGACGGACTGGCCGATAACACATCCATCGCGGTGGGAAGGCCGGTGTCCGCCAATGCGACGCGAATACGAGTGCGCGCTGCGGGCCGGAAGAAATCCCGGCGCACATCTTCTTCTCGCGACCAAATCAGTTTTACCGGGATTCCCCCGGCCGCTGCCGAAAGGCGCGCCGCCTGTACGGCAACATCGGACTCGCCACGACGGCCAAATCCGCCGCCGAGGAAGGTGCGGTGCACGCTGATGGCACGCTTGTCGATGCCGAGCTGGGCCGATACGTCATCGACAACGATGGTATGACCCTGTCCGGGGTACCAGATATCGGCCCGGCCATCGCGCACCCACGCGGTGGCATTCATCGGTTCCATGCAGACGTGGGTCAGGTAGGGCGCGTCGAAGGTTTGCTCGACCGTATCGGCCGCGTATTCGAAAGCGGCGGCAATGTCGCCGTCTTCGCCGATAATGGGCGCATCCGTCCGCGCGATGCCTGCCGCGAGGTCGGCCGCCAGGTCATCCATGCCGTAGGACGCGCGCGGTCCCATGCTCCACTCCGGCGTCAGCGCCTCGAGCCCCTTGTGGGCCGGCCAATATCCGTCGGCGATGACAGCGACGGCGTTGTCGAGCGGAATGACGTGCTCGACGCCATTTATGGCCAGCGCCGGCTGGGGATCGACCGAGAGCAGCCCGCCGTCATATGCCGGACAGTGGCGAATGGCGGCAACGCGCAACCCGTCAAGTTGAACATCGGTTCCGTAGACCGCTGACCCGTCGACCTTGGCCGGTGTATCGACCCGCTTCAGCGGCGTGCCGATAACCGTCCATTGCGATTTCGGTTTAAGTAAAATTTCGGCGGGCGGCTCAAGCAGGGCGGCGTCCGCCGCGAGTGCGCCATAGCTCTCTTGCCGCCCGGTGGGGTCGTGATGGATGTGGCTCATTGCCGCGCGTGTTTCCTCAGGCGGGACACCCCAACGATTCGCCGCCGCCTGGCGCAGCATCTCGCGCGCCGCAGCGCCGACTTCGCGGCTGTGCTGAAAGGCCCCGCGGATCGAAGCCGACCCGCCGGTGCTCTCGGACGGAGTTCCGTAGCCCCGGTTAACATAAGCCGGCCCGTTGGGCGCGAAACGTGTGCGGATGGTTGCCCAGTCGGCTTCCAATTCTTCAGCCACGAGCATGGCAATGGATGTCGTGATGCCCTGGCCCATTTCGGCCAGGTGAATATTCACGGTCGTTGTGTTGTCGGATGCGATTTCGATCCAGTAGTCGAAGGCCTCTGCCGGTGCGCCGGGCCAAGCCCCGTTTTCGGAGGTCTGCTGGGCCCTGCTTCTCGGTATACCCAACGCCAGACCACCGCCCGCCAAGGCCAGGGCCGCGACGGCCGTGCGGCGCGAGATCGTTGGGGAAGAAAGGCGTGTGGTTTTGGTCATCATTCAGCAGGTGCCGTTAACTCAATTTGCTACGCGGGTGTGAGGCGGGTATCAGACACCGGATTATCGACCGAGAAGGCACGCCACTCAAGCGACGGGGCCCTTGCCCGCCGATAATCCGGATCAAGGCTTGATGGTCTTGGCTGCGGCAGGTCATATACTTTCATTCCACCGGCTGAAAATAGTGAATTCGAACAATCCGCGGATTTGCAGCGCGCGGATAACGGGACTGAATGGGACGTTATGGCAGGATCACTTCAAAGCGCGCTGGGTCTGATGGTGTTGATTGCACTGGCGTGGGCCATCAGCGAACGCCGTTCGGCTGTGGCCTGGCCGGTTGTCGCTGCGGGACTCGCCGCACAGTTCCTCCTCGCGTTGGCGTTGCTGAAGATCGAGATTTTTCAGGATACCTTTAGCGTGCTCAACCGGGGAGTGCTGGCCGTTGTCGATGCGACCCGGGCCGGGACAGGATTCGTGTTCGGATACATCGGCGGCGGGGACGTCCCGTTCATCGTGCGGGACGATGCCGGATCGACATTCGTGCTCGCTTTTGAATCGTTACCGTTGATCTTAGTGATCAGCGCGCTCTCCGCACTGCTGTTCCATTGGAACATCATGCCACCGATCGTACGCGGTTTCGCGCGTGTCCTGCGCCGGACCATGCGGGTCGACGGACCTGTCGGTGTTGCCGTTACGCTCAACATTTTCGTCGGCATGACCGAAGCCCCAATTGCGGTGCGGCCCTATCTACGCACCGAGAGCCGGTCGGCGTTGTTCGTCATCATGACGGCCGGCATGGGGACAGTCGCCGGATCCGTGATGGTGCTGTATGCGACCTTTCTCGACGGGATCATCCCCAATCCGCTTGGACACATTCTGACCGCGTCCCTGATCAGCGCGCCGGCGGCGATTTTGACCGCGCTGATCATGATCCCGGGAGATCCGGACAATGCGGGAGGCACGGTCGCGGACCATATTCATTTCCCCCGTGAAGAGGGCGACAACGCCATGGCCGTTGTCACCCGCGGCACGCTGGAAGGGGTGCAGCTGATCATCAACATTGTCGCGATGCTGATCGTGCTGGTCGCGCTGGTCACACTCGCCAATATGGCCGTCGGGCTGCTGCCGGATGTGAGCGGCACTCCTTTGACGCTGCAAAGAATGCTGGGGTGGCTGATGGCGCCGTTTGCCTGGCTCATCGGCATACCCTGGGAGGAAGCGTTCGCGGCCGGCAGCCTGCTGGGGACTAAGACGGTGTTGAATGAACTGATCGCTTACATCGAGTTCTCGCAACTCGAGGCCGACGCCCTCAGCGACCGAAGCAGACTGATTTTGACCTATGCCCTATGCGGTTTTGCCAACATTTCCTCGATCGGAATCATGGTTGGCGCACTTGTCACCATGGTGCCCGAGCGCCGGGCCGACATCGTCCGCCTTGCCCCTAGGGCGGTCATTTCCGGCACCCTGACGACACTGATGACCGGCGCCATGGTGGGGTTGATCGTCCGTTAGAGCGGGTAAAAGCTCATAAATTATTGATATTTAGACATTTTTCCTGGTCATTCGCAGGCACTGAACTTTCGGGGGAGAAAATCGTTCCGCAAAAGCGGAAATTGCTTGCCAGTCAAAACTGAAATTTAGTGTCTCCGGACAAAGCCCACGCTGCAGTGTGGGTACTTGCGTGTATTGCGAAGGCGGTGATGAGAACCGAATTCACTGACGTTCTTGCGAATTTGCAAAAGGTGTCGTCCAGACCGGCCTTCGCGGCTGTGCTGGAAGATGCCAGTCAGTCACTTGGCTTCGAAAAATTCACGTATTTCTCTGCGAACGCAGAATCGGTCACGCGCTCATCCCTGACCGAGACGATTTCAGACATCATTTACCTGACGAACTTGTCCGACGAATGGATCGAGCATTACGTCAGAGAGAACTATTCATCGGTTGATCCGGTTATCCGAGACGCCTTTCGAGCGCGTTTGCCAATCTCGTGGACCGGAGATTACCGGATCGACACTCTGACCCCCGACGAAGCACAGATGATGTCGGATGCTCAAGACTTTGGCATCGAGCGCGGATTGGTGGTTCCCATTCATGGCCCGACCGGCGAAATCGGAATGCTTTGCCTTCATTCGGACTTGAATGACAACGCGTTCCAATCTTTGGTGGGATCAACCCAACATGAGCTCCATCTTCTCGCTCACTATGCCCATGCGACAGCGCAAGCCAAGCTACACGAGACCGCGCAGCCCAAGCCCATTGTCCTGACCGAACGTGAAATCGAAATTCTTCGCTGGACTGCGGACGGCAAGACTGCCTGGGAAATCGGATCGATACTGAATATTTCCGAGAGAACGGTGAATTTCCACCTTCAGAACGCGATGGGTAAGTTTGGCGTTCACAACAAGACCCATGCCGCGGCAAAAGCCGTCAGCTACGGATTGCTTGCATCCTAGCAGCACGCTTGGAATTTCCCGAAAACCGGCAATCACGAACTCAGTCCGCAATGCTTCCTTAGTGGCGCAAGCGCGCCTTGACGATTGCTCGGATGTCATCCTTCGGGCGCAGCGACACGAAGTTTCCAAATTCCGGATTCAAATCCGATGTGATTTCAACATCGAAGCGGCGATAAATCAGCGGCAGAATCAGCTGCATTTCCATCGTCGTCAAACCTGAACCGATACACACCCGAGGACCGGCGCCAAACGGTAGATACGCAAATTTCGAGCGCGCCGCTGTCTTTTCGGGAAGAAAGCGATCCGGGTCGAAACGCTCAGGCTCTTCCCACTCACTTGGGAGCTTGTGCAGCACGTACTGGCAAATCAGCACTGTCGTACCGGCTTTGATTTTTTCGCCGGCGATCACATCGTCTTCAATCGCCGTGCGGGAGAACCACCAGACCGTCGGCCGCAAACGCGCCACTTCCTGAATAACGCGCTTCGTGTACTCCATGTTCTTCAAATCGGTGTTCGTTGGTAACCGGCCCTAAAGAACCATGTCGGCTTCATTACGCAGATTCTCAAGAATATGAGGGTGCTGATGCAGGAAGAAGAAAGACCAGGCCAGCAAGCTCGCCGTCGATTCAAATCCAGCAACGATGAGAGTCACAACCTCGTCCTGTAACTGCTGATCACTCATGGCCGCGCCGTCGGTGTCGTCGCAGGCACCCATAAGAATACCAAGCAGATCCTCCGCAGGGACGGCGTTGCGCCGGCGGGCCTCAATGATTTCGGCCACAATACCGTGAACAGTCTTCAGCGCTGCGTCGTACGCCCGGTTTTCACGTGTCGGCAGTTTTGTCGCGAGGGTGGTGACATCCCAAATGCGCTTTGCCATGACCTCGTTTATCAGCAACATCGCCTGATATAACCGGGCACCTGCATCCCCGAGCGCCGCGCCGAAAAATGTCTGCATGACGATCTCAATCGTGAGAACCGACATATCTTCAGAAAGATTGAACTCTTCGCCAGATTGAGCACGCTCGTCCCATGACGAAACATGCGCGGAGATAACTTTCAAAATGTGCTCGTTCAGCAAATCAAGGTTCTTACGTTTGAAGGACGGCTGAATGAGCTTTCTCTGGCGCTCCCACAGTTCGTTTTCCGCGATCAGCAACCCGTTGCCAAAGAGGGGACGCATCCGCTCGACCAACGGAGACTTTCGGTAGTTCCGATGGTTGGTCTGCAGCACATACTCCACATGCTGTGGATGATTCAGTAGGTAAGCGGTCGTCATAAAAACCCTCAATGGAACCAAGTCGCCGTATTGCGCCGAACAGTTTTCAAGGAACCGAACCGTGTTGGAGCGCAACATGGGTAGAACCCCAAGGATTGGATAACCCTTCGGGCCGTCTAAACGTGATCGATGAAACATGTGTCCCTTCTAAGTGGATCCCTCCAACTTCCTATTGACTCGAAACTTTTAATTCGCTGATCAAGATGCTTTGAGACTCAACCAGAGGCGCTGTCGTCTCGACGCATCAAGCAGCAAGCGAGATTCCGCCGTAAAGTTGTCCTTGCTTGGTATCACCGGACTTTAGCGCCATGCGCCGCAAATTAAGTTCGGTCACGTCTGCGTAGCCCGAGACAGCTTTGGTCACTCCAATCTGAAGCGGTTCGCCATAGCGTTGGGTCAGCAGGCCCGCGCGCTTGAGGATGCGCTCGATCTGGCGACGGGACGCAAACTTGAAGAGTTCCTCGAGCAGAATATTGGTGACCTTTTTCACCGTGCCCAGGGACTCATTGCCGGCAACGCGCTTCGACACGGCGAAGCGGCTTATCTCCCAGGTGTTTTCCGCTTCCGGCGCTGGCGCGCCATGAAGCAGCTCAGGAAACACGTTCTTCAGCATGTAAGGGCCGGTTGTCGGCAGCAGCCGCCAGGAGCCGAGCACCTCTCCTTCGTCCTCACAAACGATGTACACGGGATCGAGATCGTCAAAAACGTCACGCTCCCGTCCTGCGATGGAACCGACATCCCAGTTCAAACGTTCCTTGAACACCTCGTGGCGGAGCCGAAACATGCCTTCCAATGCGTTCAACGAGTGAGACGATTGATCCGGCATTTCAATAATCGATGCCTGCATTTCCAGTGACCTTGCCCGTACCGGTAGAAGAAGGGCTATCCGACCACATGCCAGGCGAATCGTGACCTGTCAGAACTGACAGGTAGCAACCTATAAAAGGTCGTGCAGAGTCTGGGTTCAACCAACGGATGCGAAACGACAACTATTCCAAGGGGTTAGGGTCTTTTTGCGCCCATAGGTGCGACGAAAAAGCGCCGCCAAAGAGCGCTTTTCGTAGAGGAGTCCGACTCGGACTCCGAGGTTCTGAACTTGGTTAACGAGGCGGTTGTCATATGACGCATTTACCTTCTTTTCGCGCTCCCAGTAGTCCTGCTTGGGCTGCCCGCTCCTTTTGCGATGCCCGGCCTGATGCCGCTGATATTGTCTCGCGTTCCGTGATCGCGGATTTGGCGAAGACTGTGCGGCTGTCGATAGCGCTCAAGCATCTGCAGTCCGCGTCGCGCGTGCGACATGTTTGGGACTGGTCGCCGGATCAGGAATTCGGCCACTTCAAGACCTCGACCGGAGTGGATTGAAGGTTAGCGGAGGCTCAGCGTGCTCAAACGCCGGCTTGTCTCTCCTTCTGGAAACGATGATGGCATCCCCTCAACCGGATCGACGTCAACGACATCGCCATCCGGCTGGTGGCGTCGTGGGTCCGGTCGCCGCCTATTCAGGATGCCGGCGATGATGCGCGAGTCACTTCACAGCCGCTATGACGTGGTTATTTCCGGGCTTGAAGCGCGCACGTGCCATTCCTGGAAAATGGCGCTGGACCGGTCGTCCGTATTCGCAGCAAGTGAAACCAATTTTGTCGGTGAAAAATCTCCGGCCATTTTCTTTGAATCCGCTAAGGACGCCCGCCTCACAGACATAGATGGGAATACGTATATCGACACGTGCATGGGGTTTGGCGCCAACCTATTGGGTCATTCTTCGCGCGGCGTTCAGAAGGCTGTATCGGATCAACTGGTGGCAGGCTGCAATTTCGGTTTTCCCGGATCCCGCCAGCTGGAACTGGTCAATCTGCTGCGCGACGCAGGTCGTGCGAACGAACGCGTCCTCTTGTGTGCCTCGGGTTCGGACGCAACAGCGCTGGCGATGCGCGCGGCGCGCGCGTTCACAAATAGAAAGGAAATCTGCCTGTTCAGCGGCTCCTACCACGGCGTGCACGATTATTCCCTGATCGCCAGACTTCCCGGCGATGAGATCGGAAAATCGCATATCGGCTTGGGGATACCGGACGCGATCGACCCCCTCGTCGAGCCGATGACGTACGGCACCAGATTTGCTCTCCATCAATTGGAAGAAATGAAAAACCCGCCGGCCGCGGTCATTGTCGAGCCGGTGCAGTCGAGCCGTCCCGGCGCGACCGACCCTGTCTGGCTCAGAGACTTGCAAAACCTCTGCCGCCGCCGCGGCATACTGCTCATCCTTGATGAATGTACGACCGGGTTCCGGTTGGCCTTCGGCGGAGCGCAAGAACTCTTCGACTTGGACCCGGATTTGGTTATTTATGGAGACAACGTCGCAGGCGGTTTGCCCTTCGGCGCCATAGCCGGAAAAGACAAAGTGATGCGCTTGTTCTCAGGCAAGAACGGAAGCCCCGCAGTATTCGCTGGGAGCAGCTTCTCTGGCAATGCGCTGTCTATGTCTTGCGCGATTTATACGCTCAGCCATTTGCGTGATCACAGCAAGGACGTGTACGCCAACTTGGAGCGCGGCGGCGCGCGTTTGGCAAATCGAATCAATGAATACTGGACGAATGCCAATCTGCCGTTGCGCATCAATCGATTTGGATCGATCCTTAAATTGGACTTCGATACCAGCTCAAATGGAACGCAAGACGCGCCACGGCATTCATTCGAGGACGCTGCGGACGTCTTCTTTGTTCACTTACTCGACTGCGGTGTTACGGTTCATGCGAGCCAAGTGATGTATCTGTCAACGGCTCACACGGATTCTGAAATTGACAGCATCGTTGACGCCTTGATCAGCGCGAGTGAACAAACGGCGGCCGACGGCTTTTTCTAACTGTCTTATTCGAGCGCTTGCTTGAGCTCAGCGCACCGCTGCAGAACTGCGGTAAAGGATGTCGCGTTGTTCTCCGACGCCTGGCGCATTGTCTGTTCCGTCGAACACGACAGATTGTACAAATCGACCAGAGGCTTTGTGTCCTCTGGCGCGCATTCCGTCGCGCCGATTATGCGGCGATCCCGATGCGGCGGAAGCGGGCGCGCGAAAATGGGCGATTCGCCCACCATCACGGCGATCACAAGACCATTTGGCTTGATAACTGACCCGGCGTCATCAAGCAGCGCCACCCTGACACAGGCGGCCGATACCGGCGCAGCCTGCGCAAAAAGGCCGAGAGCGAAAACGAGGGAAGGTATTCGATTGGTCACCGCAACTCCTTGGTGAGCCGTATTCGAGTTTACGGCCAACGCCCGAACGCCGTTATTCCGACATATTCGCCGGAAATGGTGCGGGTGGAGGGAATCGAACCCCCACTCCCGTAAGGGAACCAGATTTTGAGTCTGGCGCGTCTACCAGTTCCGCCACACCCGCACAGGCATAAGGGGGCACCTTATAGCGGCGGCCTCTAGGTCCCGCAAGCGTTGGTCGTGCTCGGCCGGGACAGCGAGGAAGCCGGCGTTGCCGCTCAGCGCACGACCTGATAAACCGCGCGCAATGGAGAATGGATTGTGATTCGCCGCCTTTACGACTGGACCCTCGCCCTGGCGGCGCGGCGGAACGCCATGGCCCTCTTGGCGGTGATCGCCTTCATCGAAAGCTCAATTTTTCCGATTCCACCCGATGTCATGCTGCTGCCGATGGTCCTGGCCGCGCGCGAGAAGGCCTGGAAGATCGCCGCCGTGGCAACTGCGGCAAGCGTTGCCGGCGGAGTTGCCGGTTATGCCATTGGCGCCCTGGCATTTGACGCGGTCGGCCAGCCTTTGCTGGATTTCTACGGGTATTCCGACACCTTCGCGGAATTCCAGACCCTGTACGATGGCTGGGGTGCATGGATCGTGTTTGGAGCCGGCCTGACGCCCTTCCCGTTCAAAGTGATCACGATTGCCAGTGGCGCTTTGGCACTTGACCCGGTCGTCTTTATTGCCGCTTCCGTGGCCGCCCGCGGGATGCGCTTCTTCCTGGAAGCCGCTCTGCTGTGGAAATTTGGCCCGCCGATCCGAGAGTTCGTCGAACAGCGTCTCGGCCTGTTCGCGGCTTTAGCATTCCTATTGCTGGTCGGCGGTTTTGCGGCAGTGAAAATGGTGGGTTAAGAATAGGCATGACTCGCGATCGAATTATTACTTTGTCTTGTGCGATTACGGCGTTTGGCGCGCTCGCCACGGCATGGACGGCGCAGTACGGGTTTGGTCTCTTTCCGTGCGAACTATGCATGTATCAGCGCCTGCCCTATCTCGGGATTGTCGCGCTGTGCGGCCTGTCCGCCCTACCGGTTGTGGATACGGACGCACGCCGGCTTGCCGTCGCGATTGCCGCTCTGCTGTTCTTGACGACGGCGGCAACGGGATTTTACCACGTGGGCGTCGAACAAGAGTGGTGGCAAACCAATTGCGCGCCGACAGGGATGCAAACCTTTTCCTTTAACGATATTCAAGCCGCTCTTTCCAGACCGGGAGAGCCGGCCTGCAACGAGATTGCCTTCGAGGTTCTCGGCATCTCGATGGCGGGCTATAATATGATCGCCGCCATGATTCTGGCTGTCTTGGCGGGCTGGTCTGCGCGCACCGACCGCAATTGGAACGCTGCATGACACCGTCATCAAAACGGAAATCCAAGACCGCGGAAGGGGCTCTGCCGGGCGAGCCGGAGAAGGCGGAAACACTTGCGCGCATTGTCCGCGTGGATCAGGCCGGAGAATACGGCGCGAAACGTATCTACGAAGGTCAGCTGGCTGTCATGCGCGGCAGCGATGCCGAACCCATTCTGCGCGAGATGCTCGAGCAGGAACTCGCGCATCTGGAAAAATTCAACCAAGAGCTCGCCGACCGGCAGGTGAGACCGACCCTTCTTCAGCCGTTCTGGCATGTCGCCGGTTTCGCGCTCGGTGCCGGTACGGCGCTGTTGGGCCGCGATGCCGCCATGGCATGCACGGTTGCCGTCGAGGAAGTCATTGACGAACACTATGCGGCCCAGGCGGAAGAACTGGGCGATGATGAAGCGGACCTGCGCGCGACCATCGAAGAATTCCGTGCTGACGAATTGCACCACCGCGACGTTGGCCTCCAACACGGGGCCGAACGCGCGCCGGCGTATCCGCTGTTGACCGGCGCCATCAAAGCCGGATCGCGTCTCGCCATCTGGCTGTCCACACGTATCTAGGCGGCAGACCGGACCGCAAAAGCCTCACCAGGGATCGAGTTCGGAATCCCAGTAGAGAAAATCCCGCCAACTCTCATGAAGGTAGTTCGGCGGGAAGGCTCTGCCTGCTTCTTGCAGCTGGTGGGCAGTGGGTTTGTTGACCACTCTTCTGAGCGCCATCCCTGCCTCTTTAGGCGTTCTGTTGGCTTTCCTCAGATTGCATGTCGAGCAGGCGGCGGCGACATTCTGCCACGTCGTGCGGCCACCGCGAGAACGCGGTACGATGTGGTCGAACGTGAGATCGTTCGCCGACTCCTGCGTCCCGCAGTACTGACAGGAAAAATGATCTCGTAAAAACACGTTAAAGCGCGTGAACGCGGGCGAGCGATCAATCGGCGCAAACTTCTTCAGCGAGATCACACTCGGGAGGCGGATTTCGAAACTGGGGGAATGAACGACTGTATCGTATTCGGAGACGACATTTACACGATCAAGAAAGACGGCCTTGATGGAGTCCTGCCACTGCCACAGCGACAAAGGGAAATAGCTGAGCGGCCGAAAATCAGCGTTCAGCACCAGAGCCGGTTGATATTCCGTTCCACCCGACTGCAATGCCCGACCCCTTTCACTCACGTTTCCAGCCTCAATAAAACGTAGCCTGTTTCTGCGCGGAACGCAAAATGTGGTACAAAATGACCTCACTTCCCGTGACACCGGCATCACAACGATATGACAGATTCGTCACGCCTGCCGACAGTGACCCGGTTCGCGCCGTCGCCGACAGGATTGCTCCACCTCGGGCATGCTTTTGCGGCCTTGGTTGCGTACCGTATCGCCGCTGACGCTTCCGGCCTCTTTCACCTGCGCATGGAAGACATCGATACCGGCCGCTGCCGGCCTGAATATGAAGCCGCCGCGAAGGACGATCTGGAATGGCTTGGACTGAGCTGGCCCGAACCGGTGATGCGCCAGTCTGAACGGTTCGATGCGTATCGCGAAGCTTTGGATACCCTGCAAACGCTCGGTGCGGTCTATCCGTGCTTTTGCACACGGAAGGATATTCAGGCGGAGATCGAACGGGCGGTGGCGGCACCGCATATTCTCACCGACGGTCCTGATGGGCCGCTTTACCCAGGAACGTGCCGTCGGTTGGCGGATGCCGACAGCAAGCGCCGCATTGCCGAAGGTGAAAATTTTGCGCTGCGTTTAAGGATGGATGAGGCGATTGCAGCCGCAGGTCCGCTGACGTGGACCGATTCACAGGGGCGGACCGTCACGGCAACGCCCGAAATTTTCGGTGACGTGGTTGTGGCCCGCAAAGATGTCCCGACGAGTTATCACCTTGCGGTGGTTGTCGACGACGACGCGCTGGGCGTTACCTTGGTCACACGTGGTGACGATCTACGGCCGTCGACGCACGTTCACACGCTCTTGCAAGCCTTGCTCGGATTGAAACGCCCCATCTACCATCATCACCGGCTCATTCTCGGCCCGGACGGCAAGAAGTTTTCGAAACGGGACCGCTCGGTCACGTTACGGCAACTTCGGGAGAGTGGCGTCAGCCGGGACGACGTGATAGCGCGGACCGGCTTCACTCCGGCAGAGTGAGTCCCGCCAGCGGATGGCTGCTTTCAACCAAGCGGCGCAATCTTTCATCCAGAACATGGGTGTAAATTTGAGTCGTGGAAATATCGGCATGACCAAGCATCTGCTGCAGACTGCGCAGGTCGGCTCCGTGCGCGAGCAAGTGTGACGCAAAAGAATGCCGCAATACGTGCGGCGAAATACGCGCCGGCGCGATGCCCGATTGTATTGCCAAGTCTTTGAGTGCTTTCGAAACCGCGTCTCGGCTGAGGTGGCCGGTGGCGCCGCGAGACGGAAACAGCCAGGGCGAAGACGGTGCACCGGCAGACAGGAAGCGGTCGCGCACTTCGAGATACGCAGCGATGGAGGCCCGCGCCGGTGCTCCGACTGGGACCATGCGCTCCTTGCTGCCTTTACCTCGCACAATCAGAACCGGCCTGTCCCGCGCCACAGCCGCGAGCGGCAGTGATACCAATTCCGACACGCGCAACCCTGTCGCGTAGAGGAGATCAAGCAGTGCCAGCAGCCGAAGGCCTTTGGGAGACTCGTCCGCCTTGGCCGCGCTGAGAAGCAGGTCGACCTCGTCTTCTCCGAGATATTTCGGTAGCCGCGCGCCTTGGCGCGGACTCTCTAACACGGAGGTTGGATCGTCGGCGCGGATGTTTTCCGCGAACAGGAACCGGAAAAACTGTTTGAGACAGGACAGACGGCGGGCAGCCGTGCGCGGTGCCAGGCCGGCATCTGTCATATGAGCCATATAGGCTTTCAAAATGTCCGCGGACGCCGTCGTAACATCGCCGCCTAAGAAAGCTCCGAAATCCTCAAGGTCATGCCGGTAGGCATCGATCGTGAGCGCCGCCGCGCCCCGCTCGGCAACCATCATGTCCAAGAAGGTTTCGATGTGACGGCTCACCGGAGCAGGCCTCCGCTTCCGCTGTTAGATGCGATTAGAGGCCTTGAACCAATGCCGCCTCAACTGCAAATCGGCGGGCATCTTGCTCAAGCCCAACCGCGACAAGGGAAGATATCACATGGGACAGAACAACAGGCGAAACACCTGCGGGACCGTCTTCATCGAGGGCCAGCACGGCCAGTAATGCGGCCTCGCCGACCCGGCCGCCGTTCGCAGCCAAGGTCAAACCGTGCCAGATATGTGGTGCGGGAAGTTCGCCCGACGCGCGTGAGCGCCGATCCATGATGCTGAACCAGTCAGCCGGCGCAATGTCTTCCCCCAGCGCCGTCATCGTTGAGAGGACAAGTGTCTTGTCTCCCGCCAAGCGGCCAGGCGACCGCGAGTCTTCCCATCGCTGCAGGCGAAGCGGCGTAAAGCGGTTCGTCATTGTCGGCTGCAACTGCCGTTCAACCGGCCACATCGCCGCAGCAACATCCGCCGCCTCAATGCTGGTGCGGGCATAGGCCTCAGATAACGCCAGCCACGCCCGGCCGGACTCTAACCGGCCGGCTCCGATCAGCGCGCGCGCGGCGTTGCCCGCGAACCACGTCAAATCACCCGTCGGCTCGAGTGTTTCAATCAACGGCGCAAAGATTGCCCCCATCGTGGGAACGTTGGGACCATTACGTCCGCGGTCGTTACGGGCAAAATCAATCGCGCGGGAAATCACCTCGGCACGCGCGATTGGAATGACCTGCGCTTCCGCGAGTCTGAACAACTCAGCACGTTCGAGGGGCGTGGCCGCCGGTACGTTGCTGAGATCGACCGGTTCTTCCTCGTCACCCGCCTGCGGTTGAGATCCACCGGCCGGATCGGGCTCACCTTGGATGGCGCCGGCATCCTCTTCCTGCTCGTCCGTTGCGCCTTCGGCCCGGTACAGATTGCGCAACACTTCAGGATCGAGAGATCCCAGCGCGACCGCGCGTTCCGCCGCCTCGAGACGCAAATCCAGAGCCCGGCGGCGGCGTTCGGCAACCATGTCTTCGGTATCGTCATCGCTGGTCACAAACAGCGGCTCGGATTCCGCCAGCATGCGCAGCAAGGTCGGATCACCGAGGCGGACCAGCGGGTCGGGGAACGGGCGCCCGGCGCTCCGCAACATTGCCAATTGCAAGGGGCTGAGACGATCAAGTCCGTTCGGTGTGATCGGTCGGTTCCCTGACATCAGCTCCGCGACCCAAAAAAACGCCGCATCCTCGACGCCAGTCTCCCGCAGCAAATCCATCGTCAGGAAGGCGCCAGCCGTGTTGCCGTCGCGCAGCTGGCAGAACGCAAACACCTTCTGCCAGTACGGATCTGTGGACTGGCCCAACTGGTTTTGGACTTCGAGGCACGCCCCCTCGTCGTTACCCTCAACCAAATCGAGATCGGTGCGCAGGATGTTCAGGCTCTCGGTCAGCGACGATTGCGGCGCGAGTTCAACAAGGGCCCGGACGCCGGCCCAATCGCCCATCGCGGCCAGCTGCATCGCCCTGCGGTCAAGAATGCCGAGATCAACAGTGGTCGACTGTTCCCCCAATTCGGCATCGACGACCGTTTCGCCTTCTGGTGAAAACCCGATCGCACTCGGCACGATCGCGGTCATGTCGACAAAGATATCCTCCTGAGGGGCAGACCTTGGCGGGCGCGCGACCGAGAGCAGTAACCTTTGGGCCAAGTCGCGCATCGCGAACGACGGCATCTGGCTCGGCAGCTTGGGCAGCAGTAAATCGACCAGTTCCTTTGACGTGCCCTCCCACATGGTGACGGGAAGTCCGCCTGTGAAGCCATCCATCACGCCCAACGAATCAGAGCTGACCTCTTCGAGCTGCCGGACGGCGATGGCCCCTTCCGGCGCTTCATTAAACATGGTGCCTGGGTCGGATTGCGTATCGCGTGGAACCGTCGAAAACAGCGATAGGGGTGGCGCCAGCGGGGAGGGAGACCCCAAAGGCGCGATTTGCACGCCGTCTGGGGGGCTCTCCTGCGCCGATGCGGGCGTTGCCGGCGAAATCAGGAGTGCCGCCGCGAGGGCTGCCGTCACCGTCAACGATGTCGTCGGCAGCGTGCGGTGTTCAGCGGAACCGTTCATTTGGGATGACCTTCTCGCGCGTCGCCGTCGGCGCGGGCATATCCCACGTGGCCAGCGCAATCGTGCCGCCGACAAGCAATAGTATGACCAATACAATCAGGAGCCGGGTGATGAATTTCATAAGGCGGTAACGAACCCAATCTTTTAGGCCGAGCGGCCGACTGGTCTGTCTTTCTTCACCATTTACCGCAACTGCGGCTGTGGCGGGGCAAATCTGTGTCAGGACGCGGGCGCCTGAGCACCTTGGGTCCGGCGCCCGGCACCGGGCGTCCGGCGCTGGCCGCGACACTACGGGAGAGGTGTGATAATGTCCAGCAACGGGCCGTTGTGACGGCGCATTGAGCGGGAACGTCAGAAGGATTGCACTGTCGCGGCGAACCGTGCATAGCACCCCCCTCCGGACCGCAACCTACAGTCGGAAAACCGTTTCGCGCTAATTCGTTCCATGGCCCAACAAAAAGACATCGACACTGCCTGCCCTGACCAGATCATCGTTTTGGTCGGGCTTATGGGTGCCGGCAAGAGCTGCGTCGGGCGCCGTGTGGCTCAGCGCCTGAATCTTCCCTTCGTTGACGCGGATGCAGAGGTGGAAACGGCGGCGGGATGCTCAATCGCGGATATCTTCGAGCAGTACGGGGAAGCGGCGTTCCGCGATGGCGAACGCCGCGTCATTGCCCGGCTGCTCGATGGACCACCATCGGTGCTGGCAACCGGCGGCGGGGCGTTCATCGATGAGCAAACCCGCAAACTCATTAAGGAAAAGGCCGTATCGGTCTGGCTGCGCGCCGATCTCGATACCCTGGTGGCACGCACCTCGGGCCGCACCCATCGCCCGCTGTTGAATTCGGGCGATCCGCGCGAGACGCTCGCCGAACTGATGGATGTCCGCTATCCGATTTATGCGGAGGCGGATGTCGCCGTGGACACGGGAAGCGACAGCGCCAACGTCACCTGCTCCCGGGTTATCGACGCGCTAAACGGCCTGGAGAAATGTCACACACCGCAGGCTGCGCGATGACCTCCCAGCAATCCGCTTCCGCGGCCCTGACCGTCGACCTCGGCGATCGCTCCTACCCTATCCATATCGCTGCCGGCGTCTTGGATTCGGCAGGCGAAACGCTGATGCCCGTACTGCGCCAGAACCGCGTGTTCGTGGTATCCGACACCAATGTCGCACCGCTATATTTGGAGCGCGTCATCGCGTCGTTCGAAGCTGCGGGCGTAACGGTTACCAGTCACGTTGTGCCAGCCGGAGAAGCAACAAAAAATTTCGCGGAATTGGAATCGCTCGTGGAAGCGATGCTGGCGGCCAAGGTCGAGCGCGCCACCGCAGCTGTGGCCCTTGGCGGCGGGGTCGTCGGCGACCTCACCGGGTTTGCGGCGGCGACAACCTTGCGCGGGATGGACTTTATTCAAATTCCGACAACGCTGCTGGCGCAGGTCGATAGCTCCGTCGGGGGCAAAACAGGAATCAACACACGCCACGGCAAAAATCTGGCTGGCAGCTTCCACCAGCCGAAGGCGGTCCTGATTGACATCGAAACGCTGAAGACCCTGCCGCAGCGCGAGCTGGGCGCAGGATACGCAGAAGTCTGCAAGTACGGACTCATCAACGATGCAGCCTTCTGGTCATGGCTTGAAGCCAATGGTCAGAAGGTCCTGTCCGGTGACAAGGCCGCCCTCACTCATGCCATATCTGTGAGCTGCCGCGCCAAAGCGAAAATCGTCGCCGAGGACGAGAAGGAAAGCGGCGTGCGTGCCCTGCTCAACCTTGGGCACACGTTCGGACATGCTCTTGAAGCCGAACTTGGCTACTCCGGGGAGTTGCTCCACGGTGAAGCCGTCGCCATCGGCATTCTGATGGCGTTCGACCTTTCGGTCAGGCTTGGACGGTGCCCTAAAGAAGATGCCGACCGGATTCGCGCTCACTTTGAACATATTCAGCTGCCCACAGCCCCGCCGCGCGCGGCGAGCTTGGATGCCGATGTCCTTCTTGCCCACATGTCACAGGACAAGAAAGTCAAAGACGGCGCACTGACACTCATCCTTGCAAACGGCATTGGCGATGCGTTCATCACCAGAGATGTTGAAACCAAAGACGTGAAAGCCGTTCTTGAAGCCGCCCTCGCCGTATAACCCATTCCCCCGCCGGAGCTCCTAATCCCATGGTGTTTACCGCTGGTTTCGTGTTCTTCCTGCTGATCCTGTCAGCATTCTTTTCAGGGTCCGAAACCGCCCTGACCGCGACATCCCGATCGTTCATGCATCAGCGTGAAAACGATGGCGATATGCGGGCCCGCATGGTCAATCGTCTGCTCGCCCACCGCGAGCGGCTGATCGCAACGATTCTGCTCGGCAACAATCTGGTCAACATTCTCGCCTCGGCGATCGCGACCAGTCTAATGATCGAGCTGTTCGGCGAGCGCGGTGTTGCCTACGCGACAGTCATCATGACTCTGCTGGTACTGATCTTCGCAGAGATTTTACCGAAGACGTACGCACTGCTGCACACACACAAACTCGCCCTGGCCGTCGCGCCAATCATGCAGGTTCTGACGTGGGTGTTCCGCCCGGTCAACGCCGTTATTCAGGGGATCGTGCGCGTCGCCTTGACGATTTTGGGCGCCAACACGGAACAAGTGCTGACGGCTCATCAAACACTGTCGGAACTGCGCGGCGCGATCGATCTTCATACCGGTGAAGCGGAGATCAAAGATGAAGTAAAACATGAACGCGCAATGTTGCGCAGCGTGCTGGATCTGACCGCTGTCGAAGTCGGCGAAATCATGACCCACCGGCGGAACTTGGAAATGATTGATGCCTCGCTTCCGACGCTGGACATTCTCGCGCAAGTGGCGGAAAGCCCCTATACGCGTTTCCCGATGTGGCAGGAGCAAAGCGACAACATCGTCGGTATTCTTCATTCGAAAGCGCTGCTGCGCGCCTTGCAATCCGCCGACGGAGATTTTTCTAAAGTTAGCGCTAAAGAGGCAAGCTCCCCACCCTGGTTTATTCCAGAAACAACCAATTTGCTCGATCAGCTCAATGCGTTCCGGGAAAGGCGCGAACATATCGCGGTCGTGGTTGACGAATACGGCGATGTTCAAGGCGTCGTAACCCTGGAAGACATATTAGAGGAAATCGTCGGCGACATTTCCGATGAAACCGACATATCGGTCACCGGTGTGCGGCCACAGAAGAACGGCAGTTACATCATCGAGGGCTCGGTAACCATTCGCGATCTCAATCGGGAATTCGAGTGGGATTTGCCAGATGAGGAAGCGGCGACCATCGCCGGGCTTGTGATCGCGGAGTCGCGGTCAATTCCGAATCCGGGTCAGACTTTCATTTTCCATGGATTCCGCTTTGAAATCCTGCGCCGGCACCGCAATCAAATCGTTCACATCCGCGTCACACCGCCGAGAACCGAGGGTGACGAGCCTCCCGCCCCAGCGGGCGAGGCAGGCGAAAAGCCCGCGGAGACCGCGTCCAGCGCCTCCTCTTGACCCTGGGCGCCCCTTGGCGCGACACTTTTCCTGAAGGCCGCGCTCGCCGGCCGATGAGGGAGGAGGCGTTACGATGTCTCGGAAGATTGTTCCGGATGTAATCAGCGGCCAAACCTTGATTGTGATCACTCCCAATGACACCGCGCGGCAAGCAGCGAAAGTGATGCATGAAAAACGCATTGCCGCCGTCATGGTGACCGAAGGCGATGCACTGGTAGGGATCATTACAGAGCACGATATGACCGCGCGCGTCGTCGCCGCCGGTCTCGATCCGGATTCAACCAAGGCCAAAGACATCATGACGGCAGATCCCGACTGCCTGCATCCCAACGATTCACCTCAGCAGGCGCTCAAGATGATGATTGAGCGCAATTACCGCCACCTCCCTGTCACCGACGGCGATGACGTGGTCGGCATGGTCTCCGTGCGCGACCTCTATGCGATCTACAACATGGAGCTCGAAGCGGACCTCAAAGACCGCAACGCCTTCATTTACGGCGAAAACTACGGGACAGGCTGACGCGCCAGCGCGAGAGCCATGCGGCTCGCACATAGGGGCTCAACGGTTCGCGGCATTCCCCTTTGTCTGGGAGTGCGGTAAGACAATCTCTTGTTGTCTTTGGCCGAGAGTGTCTGTTCATGCCTCTTCCGACTCCCGACTACGAACGTCAACTGCTCCATACTCGAACGATTGAATGCCGCGGCTACCAACGCGCCGACGGTCTATGGGATATCGACGGCTGGATGACGGACATCAAGACGTACAATTTCCCCAATCGTGACCGCGTTGAAATCAAGGCCGGCGAACCGCTCCACGGCATGGGGCTGCGCATCACGGTCGACGACAGTTTGACAATACGAGACTGTGTCGCGGTGACCGATTTCAGCCCGTTTTCGTTGTGCGGGTCCATTACACCGAATTTCAAGCAGCTCATCGGCCTAAAGATCAGCCAGGGCTTGACCAAAAATGTGCAGGAACGTGTCGGCGGTACCGCCGGATGCACGCATTTGGTTGAACTGATCAAACCGATCGCGACGACAGCGTTTCAAACGCTTGTCGGCCGGCGCATGGAAAGATTGAATTCCGCGCTCAAGACCGGTGGAATGAAAAAGCCGCCGATCCTCGACACATGCCACGCCTGGGCAACAGACGGCGAGATCGTTAAGCGGGAGTTCCCGCAGTTTTATTCCGGCGACTGATTTATCCGGGCGATTAAGCGCTTTCGAGCTTATCCGCCTCGGCAGGCGTTACCGTTACAAGCGACAGCGCATGAACCCGTTCCTTCAGTTCGTCCGCCAACACTTGGTAAACCATGCGCTGGCGGGCGACGCGGCTGAGCCCTTCGAACGATGCTGAAACAATGCGCACATTGAAGTGCGTTTCGCCACCGCCGTCAGGATGAGCGCCTGCGTGCCCGGCATGTCGGTGGGAATCGTCTTCGATGGCCAGAGAGACCGGCGACAAAGCGTCAGATAGTTTTTGTTCGATCCGGCTACGGTATTCGGTCATATGGCACTCTTCACGCGGTTCGGGTCGCGGGACGGTTTCGGGCTGCCAGCAACCATACTTTCATCGAAGATACAAGATTGCGCGATTTCTGTTCCGTTCTAGATACTAGGGTCATGGTTCATTCGGCATACAAAGCAGAACGTTTTCCCGGCGCCCAGCCCACGGGCGAAACTGGCCTGCAACGCTGCCAGTGGCTCGGGTGCACCGAGGCCGGGCTTCACCGCGCACCGAAAGACAGGTCGCTGTCGGAATACTACGTTTTCTGTCTGGACCACGTGCGCAGCTACAACGCGCAATGGAATTATCATGCCGGCATGTCCGATGAAGAACTTGAGATCGAATTCCGGAGCGCTGCGACATGGGACCGTCCGACATGGAAGATGGGGGAGCGTCATGCCCCGGGACGCCCGTGGCATCGGGTGTTCGATCCGTTCGACGCCTTCCCGGACAGCGAAACCGGTCCTCATGGCCGCGCGCGGATGCCGGAAATTGCTGACGATCAGGTTCGGGCGAAACGCGTGTTGGGCGTAACCGGCCACGTGACATTGGACCAGATCAAGACCCGGTATAAGGTCCTGGTGAAGAAGTACCATCCGGATGCAAACGGCGGTTCGAAAGAGGCTGAAAACCGCATGAAGCAGATCAACGCCGCCTACCATATTCTACGCACCGCGCTGACTGATTAGGTCAACGCCGATACCCGCCCCTTCGATAGAGACTGTCCCATGGATCTACACTTGAAAGACAAGGTCGCCGTGATTACCGGTGCCAGCCGCGGACTTGGCGCCGCCACAGCTGCGGTTCTCGCGGCCGAAGGAGCGAAGCTGGTGCTGTCGGCGCGCGATCGAGATGCGCTCTCGGAGCAGACCAAATCACTCGGCGATACCTATGGTGTCGCCATTGAGACTGTTGCCGCAGATCTGACAAAAAGCGAAGACGCCGATGCGGTCGCCAAAGCGGCGCTCTCTGCCTTCGGCAGGATCGACATTCTGGTGAATTCGGCCGGCGCGTCTCAGGGCGGACTGTTCTGGGAACTACCGGACCAGGTGTGGCTCGATAGCATGGATCTCAAAGTCATGGGCACGGTGCGCATGACCCGTGCTGTGATCCCTGCAATGCTGGAGCAAAAGTACGGCCGCATCGTCAATATTATCGGCAACACCGGCCTACAACCGTCGCCGCGCCTGCTTCCCGGTGCGTCCGCAAACGCAGCGTTACTCGCCATCACGAAGGGTCTCGGCGAGGAACTCGCGCCTCACGGCGTGGTCATTAACGCCCTCAATCCGGGGCCGACGCGCACGGAACGGTGGACCAACCTGATGGCCAAACTGGCTGAAAGCAGCGGGCGAACCGTCGCCGAAGTCGAAGCGGACTACACCGACCAGATTCCCATGGATCGCCTGGGGGAACCGGAAGAAATCGGACGTCTCGCCGCATTTCTTGCGTCCGACGTGGCGGCCAATATGACTGGCGCGTCCATGACCGCCGATGGCGGCTGGACCAAGGGCCTGGGCTGATCCTCCGCAAATTAAGGGAATTGAGAGGCTAGCGCCCTTTACAAGGACACCGCCGCTCGGGGTATAACCCGGGCATAACGCAAGGACAGGTCAATGGCTCCCGACAGCGCACATAACCCCGGCTTGCCGGATACTACGGTCGACGTGAAAAAGGTTTTCGGCATCGACAGCAAGATGAAGGTGCCCGCCTTCAGCGAAGCGGATGAGCATGTGCCGGATTTAGATGCGGCCTACCAATTCGATCGTGACACCACACTCGCGATCCTGGCCGGTTTTGCGCACAACCGCAGGGTCATGATCCAGGGCTATCACGGCACCGGAAAATCCACACATATTGAGCAGGTCGCCGCACGCCTGAATTGGCCCTGCCTGCGCATCAACTTGGACAGCCATATCAGCCGCATCGACCTGGTCGGCAAGGATGCCATCGTGTTGCGCGACGGCGTTCAAGTGACGGAATTCCGCGAAGGCATTTTGCCATGGGCGCTGCAAAACCCGATCGCGCTGGTGTTTGACGAGTACGATGCCGGCCGTCCCGATGTCATGTTCGTCATTCAACGCGTTCTCGAAGTCGAAGGGCGCCTAACCCTGCTCGATCAGAACAAAGTGATTCGTCCGCACCCGGCATTTCGTTTGTTTTCGACGGCAAATACGGTTGGGTTGGGCGATACGACCGGCCTCTACCACGGCACGCAGCAGATCAACCAAGGTCAGATGGACCGCTGGAACATCGTCGCGACATTGAATTACCTCGAGCATGACGCCGAGGTGGATATCGTGAAAGCCAAGGTACCTGACTATAAGTCTGCCGAGGACAAGGAAATTCTGTCGGCGATGGTCAAGGTTGCCGACCTATCACGGGCCGGCTTCATGGCCGGCGACATTTCCACGGTGATGTCGCCGCGCACGGTCATCACCTGGGCAGAGAACGCCAAAATTTTCGCGGACGTTCCCTACGCGTTCCGTGTGACGTTCCTGAACAAATGCGATGAAACAGAGCGCCCGGTAGTCGCTGAATACTTTCAGCGCTGCTTCGGCGAAGAATTACCGGATTCCGCCGCACAAGCGGTGGCCTGAGCGGGGATAGGGCAGTGACACAAAAGCCGCCCTCGCCGGATAAGTCTCGGGAGGCGGCTAAACCCGTCGACCGGTCGCCGGGGCGCGTCGAAGCGTTCAAGACCGCGACAACGGCGGCTGTGCGCGCTCTTTCCGATCACCCCAATGCGACGGTGTCGTACACGCCCATCGCCACAAACCAGAAAAGCGGTGGAACCGGCGAGTCCATCCGCCTTCCCTTGCCCCCGGCAAAACTGACGCGGGAAAACGTCATTCGGTTGCGTGGATCGGCAGATGCCAGTGCCATGCGTCTGCGTCATCACAGCGAGCCCGTGCACCAACGTCGGATGCCGCACGGCAAGGACGCCATTGACGCCTACAACGCGATGGAACAAGCGCGGGTCGAAGTGCTGGGCGCTCAGGATTACCGTGGCGTGGCCAGCAACCTATCGAACGCACTTGAGCAACGCCTTGCCCTGGAAGGCTATCAAATGGCTCGCGCGTCGGTGCAAATCCAGATGCCGGACGCACTCAAGGTCATGATTCATGCCCATTGCCACGGCGTCGACCTGGGCGAAGCAGGTCAGCATGTGCTTGAGATTGCCGAGCGCGAGTACGGCGACGCGCTTGCGCCTTTTATCAACCGCCTGGAAGAAACGCTCAACGACCAGCGAGAGTTTTCGAACATCCTGCGAGAGATGATCGAAGTGCTCGACCTCGAGACGGATGACGGTGGCCGCGACCTGGACGAAGACGAAAGCCCCGACATTGATGAAGACTCCAACTCCACCTCGGAGGCGGATGAAGGCGAGTCCGAGGGGGAAGACGAGTCCGATCCCGACACCGGCGAGATGGAGACCGAACAGGGCGCGTCCGATCAGGATGTACAGCCGTCCGAGACCGAGGAAGAACTGTCCGTACCGTTTGCCATGGAATCTGCCGAGGAACCGGGCAACGACGGTGAGCAACCGAAGCCGCAAACAGGACACAACCGTATGCGCGGCGACGACCGCTACCGCGTGTTTACATCCGAGTTCGATCAAATCGAGGACGCGGCCAATTTGTGCGACCCAGACGAGTTGGCGCGCCTGCGTGTCCAATTGGACCGTCAACTGGCCCACATGCAGGGCGTCGTCTCCCGGCTGGCGAACCGCCTTCAGAGAAAACTGATGGCCCAGCAGGTACGCAGCTGGGAATTCGATTTGGAAGAGGGCTTGCTCGACACCAGCCGCCTTGCCCGCATTGTCGCCAACCCGATGCACTCGTTGTCATTCAAGCGCGAAAAAGAAACCGAATTTCGGGACACTGTGGTCTCTCTGCTGATCGACAACTCAGGCTCGATGCGCGGCCGGCCGATCACGATTGCCGCCATGTCGGCGGACATTCTTGCCCGCACGCTGGAGCGGTGCGGCGTCAAGGTCGAGATCCTCGGCTTTACGACGAGCCAATGGAAGGGCGGCCAATCCCGCAAGCAATGGGTCGACATGGGTAAACCGACGCAGCCTGGGCGCCTCAACGACCTGAGGCACATCGTGTACAAGGGCGCTGACACACCCTGGCGGCGGGCGCGCAAAAATCTCGGCCTCATGCTGCGCGAAGGAATCCTGAAGGAAAACATCGACGGCGAGGCGCTGGCGTGGGCTCATGCCCGGCTGGTTGGTCGCCCCGAAGCACGCCGGATTCTCATGGTCATTTCCGATGGCGCACCCGTGGATGACTCAACTCTGTCCGTCAATCCGGGCAATTATCTGGAAAAACACCTGCGAGACGTGATCCGCTTCATCGAAACGCGTTCGCCGGTCCAGTTGCTCGCCATCGGCATCGGCCATGACGTAACGCGCTATTACCGCCGGGCCGTAACATTGATGGACGTCGACGAACTCGGCGGCGCGGTCATGGCTCAGCTGACGGACCTCTTCGAAGAAGATGATGGCTACCGGCCATCTGCCGTGGCGCCGATCGTCGCCTGAGCGTGTTGGCTACCCAGCTTTGCCGTGGAACATAGGCTGATCGCGCATAAACGCATCAGCGATGTGATCGAACAGGGCGCGAATCCGCGCGGACCGTCCGATCTCAGCATGCGTCACGAGCCAGACATCCATGGCGTATGATAGTTTCGAGGGAAGGACGCGCTCCAGTTCGGGATCTGCGTCGGCGAGAAAGCAGTCCACCATGGCCAGCCCTATCCCGCTTGCCGCAGCCCGCAGCTGCCCGACAAAACTGTTGGACCGGTGAATGATTTTTTCCCTTTGAAACATGCTTTCTAGACGCTGAATGTCCTCCCGCCCGGCCATGCCTTCATCGAACCCCACGTGGAAATGCGATTTAAGGTCGGACACACGTTGTGGCGTCCCGTGGTCCGCCAAATAGGTCTTGGAGCCGTACATACCGAGGTTGAGCGCGCCAATCTTTTTGGCGATGAGATCGGGCTGTTCGGGCCGGAACATCCTGAGCGCGATATCGGCTTCGCGGCGCACCAGATTGAGGGCACGATTATCGACAAGTATTTCAACATGAAGGCGCGGAAATTCGGCGTGAAAGGACGCCAGCCGTTTCGGCAGCCAAGACGTGCCCAATCCCTCAGTGCAGGACACGCGAACGACACCGTCAAGCGCCTCCCGGCCGGCATCGGCACGGCGCTCAATCGCCAGGGCCGTCGACTCCATGGCCTTCGCATCGGACAAGATCCCCTCGCCCGTTTCCGTCAGCAATAAGCCCTTGGGCGTGCGAAGAAACAACGTGGCCCCCAGAGTTGCCTCCAGATCGGCGATTCTTCGGCTTAACGTCGGCTGACTGACCTTAAGCTTACGGGCCGCGGCGGACAGGCTGCCGGTCTCCGCGACGGCCAGAAAGTCCCGAACTCCAGACCAATCCAAGATCATACCTCCTTGGCGTCCTTAGGTATTCATATTCTTATTATCTATTATACTTATTTGTCTAATTCCATTCGTATTTTTATTATCATAAACCGGCCCTCAGTTGGATCAGACAACAGGAGGACCCCATGCTGATTGAACACAACGTCAAGGTTATTTTGGCAACCCTCGTTATCGTTCTGTCTTGGACCTTGGCGGTACAGACCTTCGCCAGCGAACCCAGAGCAGATGAGCCGGTCTGGCTGTGGTCGGACGCAGCCCCGCTGTCCGCTGCCGCGGCGGAGGCCTTCAGTACCGGTGATATCGGACGTGGCCTGAGGCTTTCGAAAACGGCGCTGGCCAACGCCGATACCCGCCACGGGCGATTTATCGCCCACCACAACATGTGCGTCGCCCATGCCATGCGCGGCCACGTGCGCAGTGCCAATCGTCATTGTCAGGAATCTCACCGGCTCGCGGCGGCGAATTTCCGGATTGTCGATAAAGATACCGGTCAACCGGCGCGGGAAGTGCTGAACCGCAATCTGGCGCAAGTCGGCTTCAACGACCCCGGCTTTTGAGCCAAATTGCTCTCCGCAATTTGCACCCTCCGTCGCATCGATGGCGACGGAGGGGTATTCCCTTTTTATCCCCAACGGCCGTTTCAAAAGGACAACATGATGACACCGATCACCTTCGATCCTCTCATGCTGTGGCCCGTCATCTGGGTCGCCATATTAACGCTGGCCTCTGGCATCTATCTGTTTTTGCTGCGGCGAGCCTCGGTCTTGAGCCAGACGGTTAAGCTCTCGTTTTACCGGGTCTATCGCGGCGGCGAAGAACCCGAGCACATTGCGGCAGCGACGCGTCATTACACCAACCTCTTTGAAACACCGGTTCTGTTTTATCTTGGTGTAATTTGCGCTGGACTATTGGGTCCGGCAACGTGGCCGGTTTTGGTACCGGCATTCGCTTTCGCCGCCCTCAGAACGGGCCAAAGCCTTATTCACCTGACCTCAAACAATGTCTTGCGCCGCGCGTACTGTTTTTGGGCGAGCGCCTTAATGCTGATGTGGCTTTGGGGCGCGGTGATCGCGCGGACCTGGACGGCAACCGCGTAAAAACAAAAAAGGCCCGCGAGGGCCTTTTTCCTTCATTCCACCTGCAATCGAAGTTAGGCGGCGGCTTTATCCATCGCCTTCTTGATCGTGCGTTTGATCTTGACCGCTTCTGCGGTCAGAGCGGTATCGCGCGTGGACAACAGATAGGCATCCAGACCGCCGCGCTTTTCAATCGTGCGCAGCGTGCTTGCCGCCAAACGCAATTTGACCGGCTTATCGAGGGCCTCGCTCATCAGGGATACAGCCTGAAGATTGGGCAGAAAACGGCGGCGGGTCTTGTTATGGGCGTGGCTGACGTTGTTGCCGGTCAGAACGCCTTTGCCGCTGATGGAACAGCGTCTCGACATGAGAAAACTCCTAGATCGTCTTCCGGCGCGTCTGCGCACCAGGTCCGAGCGAAGGCGGGTTTGTAAACGGGCCCCTATTCCCCGTCAAGGGCGATTCGGCCCTCTTTTCCCGGTTTTCCGGACTTTTCTGCCGCTTTTTGCCCAGTTTCGCCGGATTGATCAGCGTCCGGCCCCTGTTCGAGCAGTCCGCGGATAACCGCCAGTCCGATATACCGCCGGGCCGGGTGGTGCAGTGTCTCATCCACGATCCCTGCTGCCCCCTTCAGACGCAGAGCGCGATCCACGATGGCTTTGGCTTCGTCTGGCGTCCTTGTCTTATGTGCGGCGCGGGCTTCGTCAACCAAAGCAGAGATATCGGGCCGCGCAAACGGACCGGCCGCGTCAATGGCAGCTGCAATTTCCGCCGTGCGTATGTTCTTCTGCCGCTTTGCGCGAATACGTTGCTCCTGGACCGTTCCGTCGCCACCGGACCGCGTGCCACGGGCGCGTATATCCTGAACAGATTTCGCGCGCTTTTTTCCTGACCCGAATAGGGATTTGAACATAGCGGCGAACCCTCAGCCGCGGGGTTGATTATGATCCGGCAGAGGCGGCAGGAAACAGCGTCGGCTGAGGTCCCAGGCGGTCGTTCATGTCGTCTTCCTCGTCAGCCTCGGCGGCGTTCGCACTTTCAATTCCGTCTGCGTTGTCTGACACAACCGGTTGACGTGTCGAACCAGCGCCGGAGAACAGTGCGTACACTTGTGAAACCGGACCGTCTTCGAAGAGGTCGGAAACGAGTTTCAGGGGGAACGCATCCCGGCCCTCAGACCGCAATCCATCGACCCGGTTAACGAACGCTTCAGCGGCGAGTTTCGATTGCAGGTCGCCGGCCAGCGCCTCGTTCAGTCGCACAGCAAAGTCATCTTCGCTGTGGGCGCGAGCAACAAACGGCCTCAGCAGCGCGGATCGGTCCCCTGCCCCATGACGCGCCCAGGCGAGGTCGACGTCATCGCGCGTCAGTACGCCAAGACGCTCAGCGACGACGGCCGCAGACCCGGCGAGATCATCCAGCACGACTGGCAGGAGATCCTGCGCCGCTTGACGGCGAGATGCGGCGCTGGCTTCCAATAGGGCCCGGCTTTGACTCTCGACTTGCTCTTGGCTCCGGCGCATGGCGAAGCCCATATCGAGCACCGCTCGGCGCAAGATGGTTAGATCCTGTTGTTGCGCGACAACCACGAGAATCAGCCAAAGCGCCACGGGCGGGCCCGCGGCGGCGGCCAGCAGAGCGGCAAGATCACCGGGCTCAAGAGACAACAAACCATCCCATCCCATGCGCGTCAGATAGCTCGCGCAAAGGATTAACCAGCCGGTCGTCACGGCTACCGCAATTACGAATACGCTCCACCGGAGGAGAGTTTTCAAAGTCTTTTCCATTACAATCCAGGCGGATAGAGGAGAATGGGGGGAACGGGCAGCATCAAGATTTAGTATACGGACTCTAGGCCGTCGCCGCCAGGGACCTCAGTTGTTCAGTGTGTTAGAAGCCTGTCCATGAGCTATTTGGATCGCATAGCCGCGTGCAACACCTATGACCTTGCCGCGTTTATCCCGCTTGTTGTTGACGACGTTGCGGTGGGATGGATTCACGGCAGCAATGTGGCCGCCCTCACCGGCAAGGGATCTCCCCTGATCGCCAAAGCCGAACGCATATCGTTCGCGCCGGGAAACGAGTCCCCTGAGGAACGATCGGCGGCCATAGCAAAAGTTGCTCCGGCATGGGTTCAACTAGGCTTGGTACCAAAGCTCAGGCGGGAAATTTATCCCGTCCGCCGGTTTTGGTCCGACGCGGATTTCTTCCGAATAGATCGCGCGCTTGCCCAAATTCTAGGGTGCCGGGCCTTCGGTGTGCATCTCAATGGATATGTGAAAAAGAATGGCGGGACCTGGCTTTGGATCGGACGACGAAACAGCGATCGCATGATTGAGCCCAACAAGCTGGACAACATGGTCGCGGGCGGTCAGCCGGCGGACCTCGGCATTGAGGAAAACCTCTTCAAGGAATGCGAGGAAGAAGCGGGGATGCCCGCTTCCCTGGCCCAGAATGCAATGCCGGCGGGTACAGTGACCTATGCCTTCGAGGGAGATCGTGGCCTCAAGGTCGATACTTTGTTTTGCTACGACCTCGATGTGCCCGAGGATTTTACGCCGCAAAACCGGGACGGCGAGATTTTAGACTTCCACCTCATGCCCGTTGAAGAGGTTCTGGCGCTTATAGAGGCCGGGCCGGCGTTCAAATTCAACGTATCGCTTGTGATACTGGATTTCGCCATCCGGCATGGCCTGATAACGCCGGACAAGGAACCCGATTACGAGCGGATTTTGGCGGGTTTGCACGCGCCGCCGCCGGATTCGGCAGGGATGCCACGATGATAATAATGCAGCGCCTCGGGAGCGCTCCGTGTTGACATATTGGCCCCCGTTCACAAGGATGCGCGCCGCATAGCCCGGGTTGCCGGGCCGGAGAGACAATGCAATTTCTTGAGTTCGAAAAACCGATCGCGGAACTTGAAGGCAAGATCGCCGAACTGCGTCACTTGAGTGATGGTGACGGCGTCAACATTGCCGAAGAGGTGACGCGCCTTGAGAACAAGGTCGAAAAGGATCTCAAGGCGACGTACGCGAAGCTGACACCATGGCAGAAGACCCAGGTTGCCCGTCATCCGGACCGGCCGCATTGCCTCGACTATATCAATGCTCTGGTTGCCGACTTTATGCCGCTCGCCGGCGACCGCGCCTACTCCGAAGACCATGCCATCGTTGGCGGCCTGGGCCGGTTTCGCGGACGTTCCGTCATGGTCATCGGCCAAGAAAAAGGCAAGGACATGGACACCCGGCTGAAGCACAACTTCGGCATGGCGCGTCCTGAAGGATATCGCAAAGCCAAGCGCCTTATGGAAATGGCGAACAGATTTAACGTTCCAGTGATCACGTTTGTCGATACAGCAGGCGCCTACCCTGGCGTCGGCGCTGAGGAGCGCGGTCAGGCGGAAGCCATCGCACGATCCATTGAAACATGTTTGAACCTGCGCGTGCCGCTTGTGTGCATCGTTATTGGCGAGGGCGGATCAGGTGGCGCGATTGCGCTCGCGACCGGCAATGTCGTGATGATGCTCGAGCATTCGATCTACTCCGTCATTTCTCCTGAAGGATGCGCCTCGATCCTGTGGCGCGACGGGGACCAAGCTAAGACCGCCGCCGAGGCGTTACGGCTGACGGCTCAAGACCTCGACAAACTGGGCGTCATCGATGGCATTATTCCGGAACCGATCGGCGGAGCGCATCGCAACCGCGCAGACACCTTCAAGGCCGTCAGCGATGCGATCGCCGACAAGCTGGAACCGCTGCTCAAACTAGAAGGCGGACAGCTCCGCGCCCGCCGCCGGGAAAAGTTTCTGGCCATGGGACGCGTCTCGGAAAGCTGAAACTGGAATCACGGGCGTTCCGCGTTTCGGCACCAATCTTGCCAAAGCTTCCTGAATCCCGACTCAATTGACCGGGCGAAAAGCCCCGGATCGCCGAGCGTGCTTCTCGACAGATCCAGCCTCAGCGTATTCCGCAAGTTTTGAAGATGCTCTGTGTCGGAGGCGAGGCGCGACGCGATTCGAATGAAGTCTTCATCCGAATAAGAAATCCAGTCTTCGCGGCCGATTTGCGTCAGCAAACTTGCGCCGACACGCGCACTGGAGCGATCGCCGCTGCGCGTGACGACTGGCACCCCCATCCACAACGCCTCGCACGTGGTCGTTGTCCCGTTGTAGGGCACGGCATCGAGAACGATGTCGACCGAATTAAGATCTTCATAGTGAGACCCATAACCGGACCGCCATGGCAGCACGTCGATGGCCTGACGATCCACACCGCTCGCGCAAAAGCGCTGAATTATCTCTTCTCTAACATCGCGATCGCTTAAGCCCCGCGCCTTTAGGACGAGGCAGCTGCCAGGCGTCGACTTAACGACCGACGCCCACAGGGCGACGGAAACAGACGAAAACTTTGCCAAGTTATGGAATGCGGCAAACCGTATGCCGCTGCTTGCTGTGTCGCGCGCTAGCGGCTCCGGCGTCTCAACCAGAGGCCGGTAGGTGTGGTATCCACCGGGCAATCGCAGTACCGATTCCGAATGCAAGCTGTCCGACTCCCCTTTCGGATCCGCAACAATGTCCGAAAGCCGAGCGTCCATCACGCTGAGTCCGGTGGAAAAGGGGTAACCCAGCCAGCTCACCTGCACCGGCGCGGGCGCGAAGAGGAATGCCGACAAGCGGTTGCCAGCCGTGTGACCGCCGCAGTCGACGAGTATATCGATCCGGTCTTCCTCGATGAGCCCCGCCAAGTCCTCATCTGAAAGCGTTGCGCATTCGCGCCAATGATCAGCGACGCGCTGAAACGCCGCGGTCACCTCATCGCGTGTATGCGCGGCGTGATACGCATACACTTCGACGGATTCTTCATGGTGCGCCCTGATCAGCGGTAAAAGGAAGCAAGCACAGGAGTGGACTCTGAAGTCGGACGACACATAGCCCACACGCAACACGCGCTCCGGGTCAGCATCGCGCACGTGGCGCCCGGAGCGCGCGATGGAGGCTCCAGGCCAACGCCGGTGACCAGCCGCTATTTCTGCCGCGGTCAGCTCCGTTGAGAAATGGCTGCGAAAAAGAGCGGTGCTGGCAAGCAGCTGATCGTCGGGGTGTTTCGCCCAAGCGGCAGAGGTGCGAGCGCATGCCTCCTTGGGGCGTCCCATCTCGCCGAGAGTGACACCCAGGTTGGACTCCACACCGGCCAGCGCCGGATCGATCTCAAGCGCCCTCTCGTGCTTCTCGATCGCCGCCGACAACCGCGCCGTCTTGGCAAGGGCGTTGCCCCAGTTGTCGTAGAGCTCCGCGGAGGCCTCGCCATTCTTTTCGGCCCTTGCATATGCGATGCACGCATCGTCCGGACGGTCCAGAATATAAAGGCATGTTCCAAGGTTGACCCATGCTTCAGCGTGACGCGGATTGGCGTCCAGGGCCCGTTCAAAAGTTTCAAGCGCAACCCGCAGGTCGCCGCGTTCGGCGAAATGAACCCCGGTCTCGTTCAACTGGTTCGCCGATGCGCGATCAGGATGAACGAATCTGAGCCAGCGTTTCAGGCGTCGTAACCAGGGATGAGTCGCAGCACGTGGGCTTGGGTGAGATGCCTGAGTACTCACCAACGCGGCCTACTGGAGCGCCTTGACGCCTGGCAGCGTTTTTCCTTCGAGCCACTCAAGAAACGCGCCACCGGCCGTGGACACATAACTAAAGCGGTCCGCCACCGCGGCGACGTTCAGCGCGGCCACGGTATCGCCGCCGCCCGCAACGGAAACGACTTTGCCAGCCGAGGTAAGGTCCGCGACGGCTGCGGCAACGCGTTTCGTACCGACTGCAAAGGGCGCAAGTTCGAACGCACCGAGCGGTCCGTTCCAGACAATGGTCTTGCACGACTTAAACCGGCTTTCCAGATCGGCCACCGTGGCCGGTCCGATATCGAGAATCATCGCCGAACGGGAAACGGCGTCGATATTGCACGTCGATGTCTCGGCATCGGCGTCGAACGCGGCCGCAATCACAGCATCGATGGGAAGCACGATCTCACATTTCGCGCTTTCCGCTTTGGCCAGGATCGACCGCGCGGTGTCGGCCAGATCCTTTTCACACAATGACTCACCGACTTCGACACCCTTGGCGTGTAAAAAAGTATTCGCCATGCCGCCGCCGATGACGATCATGTCCACCTTGCCGATGAGATGGCCCAATACGTCAAGCTTGGAAGACACTTTGGCGCCGCCGATAACAGCGGCGACCGGATGCTCTGGATTTCCGAGCGCCCGCTCGAGCGCTTCCAATTCGGCCTGCATGCTGCGGCCGGCGGCATTTGGCAGCAAGTGGGCCAGATGCTCGGTGGACGCGTGGGCGCGGTGAGCGGCGGAAAATGCGTCATTGACGTACAGATCGCCGAGGTCCGCCAAGTCGCGCGCGAAGGTCGCGTCATTTTCCTCTTCACCGGGATGAAACCGCACATTTTCCAAGACCGCGATTTCTGAGGACGCCAATCCGTTGACCACTGCCTCCGCCTGCTGGCCGATACAGTCTTCGGCAAAAGCGATGTCCTCACCCATCAATTCTGCTAGGGCTTCGGCGACGGGGCGCAACGACATGTCGGCTCGGCGCTCTCCCTTGGGGCGGCCGAAGTGCGAGAGGACAACCACGCGCGCGTTGCGATCCGCCAACTCCCGAAGGGTCGGGACGACACGTTCAAGGCGCGTCAAGTCGGTTACGCGGCCGCCGGCCATTGGGACATTCAAATCTGCCCTGACAAGAACGCGTTGCCCTTCGACATCTAGGTCATCGAGAGTTTGGTAGGCCGCCATTTCCCTGCACAGCCGTTAGATCAGCTTGCCCATCGCAACCATGGTATCGAGCATCCGGTTCGAGAAGCCCCATTCGTTGTCATACCAAGACAGCACACGAACGAAATCGTTCTCGAGAACCTTGGTTTGAGTGGCATCGAATGTCGAACTTGCCGGATTATGATTGAAGTCAATCGAGACCAGCGGAAGCTCATTCACAGCAAGCACGCCCTTGAGCGGCCCGCTTGCGGCAGCCGCCATCGCCGCGTTGATTTCATCCTCAGTGACGGCCTTCGCAAGAACGCACTTGAGATCGATCATCGAAACGTTGGGTGTCGGCACGCGAATGGCAGACCCATCGAGCTTACCCTTAAGTTCCGGTAAGACCTCACCGACCGCGCGTGCAGCGCCGGTCGATGTTGGGATCATACTGACCGACGCAGCACGGGCACGGCGCAGATCCTTGTGCAGCGTGTCGACCGTTTGCTGGTCGCCGGTGAACGCATGGACCGTCGTCATGTAGCCGTGCTTGAGGCCGAACGACTGATTGAGGACATGCGCCAACGGAGCGAGACAGTTGGTCGTGCAAGACGCATTCGACACGACCAGATGATCTTTGCTCAGTTTGTCGTGATTGACACCGTATACAACCGTAAGATCGGCCCCTTTGGACGGCGCCGACACCAGGACACGTTTGGCCCCGGCGTCAAGATGAGCCGCCGCCTTGTCACGATCCGAAAAAATTCCGGTGCATTCCGCGACGATATCGACACCCAATTCGCCCCACGGAAGTGCCGAAGGATCGCGTTCCGCGAGCACCTTTACCGATTTGCTGCCAACGGTCATGGAATCGCCGGAGGCGGCAACATCCATGTTCAAAGGTCCGTGAACGGAATCGAAGCACAACAGATGAGCATTTGCTTCGGCCGATCCCAGGTCATTGATGGCAACCACTTCGATGTCGGACCGACCGGATTCCATCAAGGCACGAAAAACCATCCGCCCGATGCGGCCAAAGCCGTTCATTGCCACACGTACTGCCATGTTCTTGATTCCTCCAGATTCGACGCCGATTCAGCGGTTTGGGCGACAAACCGCTGATAATGATGGCTCGGAGATACACCACCGCTTGTCCGATTCCAAGCGTCAGAGGCGGACAGAACCGTCCGCTTTCGCTTGCGTTCCGCGGCGCGGCAATTATGTTCAGGCGTTGAGCACCGTTCGAATTCCGAACGAAACCGGCCACTGAGGTGGGTTATACGCACCCCTTCAAAAAGAAGCCCAATAAAGAACCAATAAACAGCGTGCGCGAACAGGAGAGGCATGAGCTCATCGGCTGATACCGCGCGGGCGGGACCGAACGCAGGTCAAGGATTTCAAAACCTGATCGCGCCTCTGGTGCCCGTTCTGCAGCAACTGACCCGACTGGTGGTTCTGATCTTTATGGTCACCACCCTTCTCTTCTTTATGCTGCGCCTCGCCGGCGACCCTGCCCTCGTTCTCGCAGGAAACGACGCCACACCCGAACAGCTTGCTGCCATTCGCGCCCAATATGGGCTCGATAAGCCGCTGATCATTCAGTACCTCAATTACATGGGCAACTTGTTGCAGGGCGACTTCGGCAAGTCGCTCGCGAGCGGCGAGCCGGCCATGGAGAAGGTTCTGACCATGTTGCCGGCAACCTTGCTGATCGCCAGTTTGGCCATGGCGTATTCGATTTGCGTTGCCGTTCCCCTTGGCGCTTGGCTTGGGTTTAAACCTGAACGCGCCGACCGGCGCGCGGTGTCCGGGATCATCTTTGTGTTTCAAGGCGTGCCTGGATTTGTAACCGCGCTTATCTGTATTCAGATTTTTGCCGTGAACCTGCGATGGCTACCCTCGCTCGGAATGGAATGGGGCTCGATATTCGAATGGGCGATCACGGAAAACTTTGTGATCCCGATACCGCTGCCGTCCAAGACCTGGATCCTGCCGTCTGTCAGTTTGGCATGGTTCCTGATGCCAAGTTTGACCCGCGTCGTCGCCGCCAACACCGCGGAAGCCATGCGCGAGGACTACATCCGCACCGCGCGCGCCGGCGGAGCGCCAAGTCATGTCCTGCTGCTGCGCCATGCCTTGCCCAACGCGCTACTTGGCGCGGCAGCGCTCGTCGGAACTCAATTCGCGTTTCTGGTCGGCGGCGCGGTCATCACGGAAACAATTTTTTCATGGCCGGGCATCGGCTGGCTGTTGATCGAATCAACGCTGACGCTGGACTTCCCGGTCGTCCAAGCGCTCGCCTTCTGTATCGCGATCTTGGTGTTCCTCGTCAACGCGCTGACGGAATTGAGTTTCCAATTCCTGGATCCGCGTCTGCGGACGAAAGGATAACCATGTCAGAAGTCAAAGTTAGCAAGGTTGCCGGATTGCTCGGCGGATCAGAAGGCAGGACCTTCAGCTGGGACAAGGTCCGGCAGGTCGCCAATCCGGAAATCATCATCGCGTTTACCCTCTTCACGATCCTGTTGGTGCTCGCCGTATTCGGACAGTTCCTGCAGACCCATGATCCCATGCAGGGCGATTTGCTGAAGCGTTTCACGCCGCCGGGGCAGGAAGGCTATATCTTCGGCAGCGATCACCTGGGCCGTGACCTGTGGTCTCGAATGGTCGACGGTCTGCAGTGGTCCATGGCCTGCGCCATGTCAGCGAATGTGCTCAATTTGGCGATCGGATCGACACTCGGCCTATTGGCTGCCGAAAAGCCCGGCATGCTGAGAATTGTCGTTAATCAATTGGTCTATACGCTTCAGGCGTTCCCGGGGCTGGTGATTCTGATTTGTGTCGTCGTCGTCGTCGGCCAAGGCTTTCTCACTCTGGTCTTTACGTTGGGGCTCTTGTCCTGGGTTGTGTACATGCGGGTCGTATATGCCGAGGCCTCCAGCCTATTCCAACGCGAGTACGTTCAGGCGGCGCGCCTTGCCGGCGTCAGCCGCTGGTCGATCATGTTCAAACACGTCTTACCGGGCGTGCGGGCGAGCCTGTTTGTTATTTTCGCCTTTCACTTTGCCGGATTGCTGATTGCGGAAAGCGCGCTGTCTTTCCTAGGGCTTGGCGCGCCGCTGGGCGTGCCGACGTGGGGCAATATGCTGGCGGAAAGCCGCCAATACATGATGCGCGCGCCGTGGATGCTGCTTGTGCCGGCCGGTGCGATCGTCGCCGCGGTTGTGACGATGAATCTCGTCGGCGACGGCATTGCCAGCTTGTCACGCAAGACGGGCCGGGACATCGACGCATAGGCGACAAAACTCAAATGATGGTGAGTCGGAGACATAATGGTTAAGCCAGTCGTGCGGATTGATGACCTGCGCTTGGAATTCGTTAGCCAGGCGGGAGCGTTCGAAGCCCTCAAGGGGATATCCCTGGAAATTGGCCAAGGCGAAATCGTCGGGGTGGTTGGCGAGTCCGGTTCCGGCAAGTCGGTGACCGCGATGAACTTGCTGCAATTGTTACCGCGCTCAAAAATCCGCGTCCCGACCGGCCATGTATCGGTGCTCGGCCATGACGTTCAAGACATGTCCGAACGCCAATTGCAGCACATCCGCGGCGGTGAAATCTCGATGATCTTCCAGGAGCCCATGACCGCGCTGAACCCGGTGATGCGAGTCAAGGACCAGATCAACGATGTGATCCTGCGCCACAAGGACATGTCGGAACAGGAAGCGGAGGCTCTGTCCCTTAAGCTTTTGGCCGACATGAAGATCAACGACCCACGCAGGGTATACGAATCTTTCCCGCACGAACTGTCTGGCGGCATGCGCCAGCGCGTGATGATCGCGATGGCGTTTTCATGCTCACCAAAACTGATCGTCGCCGATGAGCCGACGACTGCGCTTGACGTAACCGTTCAAGCGCAGATACTCTCTTTGCTGCGCGAACGCGCCCAGCAAACGCAGACATCGGTGCTTCTGATCACGCACGATCTCGCTGTTGTGGCGCAACTCTGCGACCGCGTTTATGTCATGTACAAAGGCAAATTTGTCGAACAGGGAAAAACCAAAGACGTCATTGGCAACCCTCAGCATACCTACACCAAAGCGCTGCTAAATTCCTTGCCGGAAGGTAAGACACCGAAAAGCCGTCTGGCCACCGTGGCGGCGGCGATGCTGGAGGGCGGCACGACCGACGCGAACTACACGCCGCCGAGACAAGTGAACCGCATTGCACGCACCGGCAACACGATTTTGGAAATCAAGAACGGCACGGTGCGCTATCCTAAAGATTTCAATTTCTTCGGCCGGCCGGTTGCGTTCCACACGGCTGTTGACCACGTTAACGTGAGCATCAAAGAAGGCGAGACTCTCGCGTTGGTCGGTGAGTCCGGGTGCGGTAAGACGTCGTTGGCCAATGCGGTCGTCGGCCTCAATCGTCTGGCCGACGGAGAGATCCTCTACAGAGGTAAAAACATTCTTCAGCACGACGCGGCCACGCGGCGGGAAATCCAAATCGTGTTTCAGGATCCGCAATCGTCGCTCGACCCGCGCTGGCCGGTCTGGCGTATCATGACCGAGCCCCTCACGGTCATCGGCGGTCTGTCGAAAGCACAACTACGCGACAAGGCGGCAGAGCTCTGCACCATGGTTGGCTTGGAGCCGACCCATATTGACCGCCTACCGCATGAGTTTTCCGGCGGGCAGCGCCAGCGCATTGCGGTTGGGCGCGCGTTGTCCGTGCGGCCGAAATTGCTTGTCCTCGACGAACCGACGTCGGCGCTCGACGTTTCCGTCCAAGCCCAAATTATCAACTTATTGCTCGACCTTCAGGACGAATTTGGCCTGACCTACCTCTTTATTTCCCACGATGTCGCCGTGGTCCGGCATATCGCCGATCAGGTCGCGGTGATGTTCCAGAGCAAGGTCGTTGAGGCCGGAAATGCCGAGCAGGTGCTAACCGCGCCCAGCCACGAATATACAAAAACACTCATGAACGCCGTCCCCAGCCTCGAACGGGTGTTTGCCGCTTAGGTCATTTCTCAGGCGAGTTTTAAACGGTTTGGCATCGTCTTGCGCTTGCGAATATACAGGCGAAAAATATTTTCGTTTTTGGGGCAAAAATTAGTATCTGATCATAAATATTGCGTTTGTCGTGTCGTCGAAACGCCACACTCCCCTGCAAATATTCAATTTCGCCATTCTTCGATTGCCTTCCCCTCCCCCCCTCCGTCTAAAGTCCATATAGCGGCTAAGGGCTGCCAAGCACGCGTGTAGCATCAATGCCACAGTTGGATACCCGAGACCGTAAGGCGAACAAATTAGGTGGGCGCGCGGCCACCGATTGAGCTAGTGTTACACCCAATTCTCCGTGGGGCGGTCGGGAGAGCAAGGCCCGCGCGTTGGAGGGGATTATCCGTAAAGGGGAGAAGATCTAAATGACCTATCGGAGCAAGATTTTAGCGACGGCGATGACCGTCGCAGCCGGCGTATCCTTCGGCGTTATCGAGCCTGTTGCAGCACAGCAGCTTGCCGTCGAGGAAATCGTCGTCACAGCACGTAAGCGCGAAGAAAACCTGCAGGAAATTCCGCTGTCGATTTCAGCCTTCACAGTGGATCAGTTGCGTGACCGCGGTATCGACAACATCCACGAGCTCGCCGAACTGACGCCGGGCTTCGCCATGGACCGCGGCTTTGGCCGTTTCTTCGACCGCCCGGTCGTGCGCGGCCAATCAAGCATCCTCGGTGGACGCAACGCGTCGTTCTTCGTCGACGGTGTTTACGTGAACAATACGATCGCCTCCGGCACGATCGATTCCTTGGAGCGCATCGAAGTGCTGCGCGGTCCGCAGTCCGCGCTTTTCGGACGCGCGACATTCGCCGGCGCTATTAACTACATCACGAAGCGCCCCTCCGACGAACATGAAGGCGAATTTAACGGCCGTCTCGGCAGCCACGACGACTACAAGGCCTCTTTATGGCTGAGCGGTCCGGTTGTCGAAGATAAGATGTATTACTTCATCGCCGGCAACTGGGATTACTATGGCGGTGAATGGAAAAACAATTTGGCGCCCAATCCACCAACCGTTCCGCTGTTCCCGTTTGGCCCAAATCGCATTACCGGCCCGACGCGCGGGGACACCTCCAAGCTTGGCACTGAAGAAGGCCAAGACCTGACATTAAAGTTCCTGTTTACGCCGAGCGACACGGTCGAATTCGTCGTTAAGGGCACCTACCAGGATATCGACGACAGTCATTACCCGCGTACTCTGGTCGGCAAGGATGAGCACAACTGCTTTGCTCCTGTTGCCGGCACGGCGACTCAGAATTCACCCGGATACATATGCGGAGAAATCGAAGCCCGCGATCCGAATACCGGCAAGCAGCGCCGCGCGGAATTGAACATTCCCGATCTTGAAGATGGCGTGACCAGCCTGTTCGTTGGCCCGGTCAGTGGCGCGATCGGCGGCCCTGGCCTGCATCGTGAAAGCTATCGCGCCCTCGCGGAGATGACCTTGGATGTCGACGATTGGGAAATCGTCACCCGCGGGTCGTACAACAGGGATGATGAAACCCAGTCGTTCGATGGCGATACCATCCATGACCGGGCGATTTCCGGCCTTGGCATTCTGCAAACCGATTCTGACCTCAACTTTGAAGACTATTCGTTCGAAGCACGCGTCAGTTCTCCTGCCGACGAAGACCTCCGCGGCCTTGCCGGTGTGTATTACTACAACGAAAAGAACAAGGATCGTGCCCGTTCCATCGGCGCTTTCGGTCCAGGAAGCTTCCAAGCCGACGGCAGCGACTTCGACACAGACACGGTTGATAACTGGGCCGTGTTCGGCGCCTTGGACTACGACGTGACTGACGAAGTCACTGTTTCCATTGACGGCCGGTATGCCGAAGACAAGATCGGCACAATCGGGCGCGGCGGCTTGAACGCAAGTTCGAAATTCAACAGCTTTACGCCGCGTGTGACCGTCGACTATCAGTACACCGATGACAACATGGTGTACGCAAAGGTAGCCAAAGGGAACAAGCCGGGTGGCTTCAACACGGTCTTCTTTGGCCAGGATATCTCGGAACAGAGCCGTGCCGAAGGGATCGCCGCCGGCCTTGATAAGGTTAACGAGGAAAAAGCCTGGACATACGAGGTCGGCACCAAGAATACGTTCCTGGACGGCAGGGCGACGTTTAACGTCTCCGCCTACTATATCGATTGGACCAACCAGCAGCTGACCCAGACCATCGACATCATCGATGACAACGGCGCAGCGTCGACGGCCCCTGTCCTGGTTAACCTGGGCGCAACCGAAATCTTCGGCGGTGAAGTCGAAGCGACTTGGGTAGCCACAGACAACATCACGTTCAATGTTGGCTATGCCCTGGCAGACACGGAGATTAAGGTTTTCAACGATGAAAACCACACCGCCCTTACTGGAGAAGACGATCCGGATCTGGTCAACGGCGGCAATGTCTCCGGTAATCAGTTGCCGAAGCAGCCGAAGCATACGGTAAACTTCTCGGGCACCTATCGCGATGAGTTGTCCGGTGATGCGGATTGGTTCTTCCGTTACGATATGATTTACGAATCCAAGCGCTGGACGGAAACCTCCAATTTCTCCCACACGGGTGACATCTGGCGTTTGAACCTGCGCCTGGGTGTGGAGGCGGACAACTGGAAGATTACCGGCTACGTCAACAACGCCCTCAATGATCTGACCATGAACAACGTCCTGCGCTTCCGTGACTATCGCCCGGAAGGCGGCGAGTTCACGCCGTTTGGCCAGCGCTGGCGCGGCTTCTTCCTCAACCAGCCACGTGGCCGCGACTTTGGAGTGGATGTCCAGTACAGCTTCTAAACGCACTGAACATCAGAAACGGAGAGGGCCGGCTCATTGCCGGCCCTTTTCTTTTGGGCGGGGTTGCGGTTGCACGAGAACCGATTCGCAAAAAACGAGGCGGCGGAGTGAGGAAAGGCACTTGGCCGGCAAGACGCAACCACTAGTTTTGTCTGCGCGTTATTTTATCGTCTATTGGCGCATCGAAGTAGCACAACCGTCACCACTTTGAACGCGCCTGTGTGGAAGGAGTATTAAGCTAAGTAAATGCATCAAATGTGGTATCGACTTGTTTTGTCGCCGAGGTAAGAAACTTAACGGACGCACGAATTGAAAAATTTTCCCATCAATTACTTCGAGAATTACTTTAACTGTACTGCGGCTCATTATGGCCATGGTCCGGTTACATTCTGTTTATTGATTTTTAATAAGCGCGAGCCTACTTTGACTTCACTGAACACGACCTCTGGTTTAGCTGAGTGAGGATCTCATGCTGACAGCTGAACCGAGCTTTGAGCGTATCGCCTTAAACCGGGTCACTTTTGGGGCCCGGGATGTTGATGAAGCCTATGTCCAGTCTATTGGCTGGGAGGCTTACGTCCAGGAACAGCTCAATCCGCCAGACGGCGACGACGATGCCTTGGCCGCCCATTTGGCGGCTCAAACCATGCGCATCACCTATCGCGCTCAAGAGACACCGGAAGGCGGCTGGCCGGACGTCGATGAAGACCGTCCGCTCGAATACCTCGCCGCCGACACCAAAACCCTGTTCAACATCGCGATTGAGGCAGGGAAAACAGTCTCTTTTGCGGAGCAGGCCCGCATTCAGCAAGAAGTTTCGGCGGCCAGCTGGATTCGCGCCGTCCATGCCGAATACCAGATTCGCGAGTTCATGGTCGATTTTTGGCACAACCATTTCAATATCGGCCGCCAAGACAATCCATTTGGATCCGCTACGCTGCCGATTTATGACCGCGATCACATTCGGCCCTACGCGTTGGGTAACTTCCGTGAAATGCTGGAAGCCAATACGACATCGACGGCGATGCTCCTGTATCTCGACAACGCAGTCAGTCTGGCGAATGTTCCCAACGAGAACTACGCCCGGGAACTGTTGGAGCTGCACACTCTGGGCGAAGACGCCTATCTGGGCGTCACCTCCGACTTCGGAACCTCGCCGGTGGGTTTCGGCAACAATTTCGGCGTGAACGCTCCGGGGTTCACCGACGGCGACATCATCGAAGCCTCGCGCGCCCTTTCCGGATGGACTGTTAAGTTCGGACAACAGATCGATTTCATCGGCACGCGAACTGAACTCACCGGCGAGTTTCTGTACAACCCACTGCAGCACAATACGCAGGCCAACGCGTTCATGGGCGTTCCGCTGCAAAATCTGGATGCCCCCATGGAACAAGGCCCCGCCGTGCTTGACATCGCGGCCGCGCACCCGGCAACGGCCGAGTTTATTTGTACGAAACTGGTAAGGCGCATTTTCGGCGACACCGTTGCTGACGATGTCGTTACCAGGGCAATCAACGCTTGGGTACTGAACCAGGACGCGCCGGATCAGATCAAGAAAGTGATGGAGGCGATCCTGCTGGATGGGCCTGAAATCGGGGAATTACCCCAGGTCAAGATTCGCCGGCCGTTCGAGCGCCTCATGGCGCTGTACCGGACGACGGATACGGTTATAAACGCCCATCCGTTCATGAGCGCCTTGCTTGACCCCCTGCACGACGGCATCTTTGCGTGGCCCGGACCCGACGGACGCCCGGATGCAAATGGCTATTGGATGTCGACCTCTTCCAATCTAACCACTTGGAATTACGCGATTTTCCTCTTCTATTGGGAGGAACTCGTTTCCACGTTTACCGATCAGACACCTTTAGATGTTCAGGATTCAGCGATGCAGACCGTCGAATACTGGCTTGGGCGCATGGTTCGTTGCGAACCGGACGGCGATATCGTCACAACATTGACTGAGGATGCCAGCGGTTCCGCTGGTATTATGACGGCACTGAATTTCGGGACGGCGGAGAATGTTGAAAACGCATACCGCCGTTTGGCCGCGTTAATCGCAACCACAGAAGCCTTTTCCTACCGCTAGGAGAGACCACATGAAACTCACTCGCAGAAATCTTCTGATTGGCGCAACAAGCGGCGCCTTTATGGCCACCGCGGGTCCCGGTCTCCGAGTCTCTATGGCGGCCAGCGGAACCAGCGATGAAATCCTGGTGGTCCTTTTTGCGCGCGGCGGCATTGATGGCCTGCAACTGGTCGCGCCAGCGAATGAGGAAGCCTACCAAATCGCGCGCCCGACGATCGCCGTTGCGGCAACCGGCACCAACCCCGCGATTGCCATGGCAAATGGGATCGATGGAATTGATTTCTTCATGCATCCGGATGCGCCCGAACTCCATGCCCTGTATTCGTCGGGAGATCTTGCCGTTGTTCACGCGGCTGGAGTCCCGACGGAGAACCGCAGCCATTTCAAGTCCCAGGATATGATGGAACGCGGCATGGCTGATGCGGAGACCAACCTGACATCAGGCTGGCTCACCCGGCACATTGAAACCCTGACAACGCCACGCCCCCTGCTCTCAACGGTTTCAACAGGATCGAGCAATCCAATTTCACTCTTGGGCTACCCCCAAGCCGTCAGCATCCCCGACGTGAACAACTTCAACGTCGCCGGTGGCAGCGTGAATGCTCAGGTGATCGCGGCACTAAATTCTGGATCGTCTGATTATCAGTTGGTGGCTCAGCAGACGATCGACGCGATTGAAACGGTCCAAACCAAACTCAGCGAGATCAACGATGCGGACGACGCAGACGATACCGATGAGGCTGACGAGTCTGCACCCGCGTACACCAACGGACCGCTATCCAACTCACTGCGCAATCTTGCGACACTGATCAAGATGGACATCGGGCTGGATGTCGCAGCGGTTGACCACGGCGGATGGGACCATCACAACAACCTCATCAATGAGTTCCGCAACCAAGCGGTCGAGTTGTCTCAATCGCTCGCGGCATTCTGGCAAGACGTGGAAGCGTACCGCGATCGTATTACCGTGGTGATGATGACGGAATTCGGACGGCGTCTGAATGAGAATGCGAGCAACGGAACAGACCACGGGTCCGCGTCCGTGATCATGGTGTTGTCCGGCAATGCCAACGGCGGCCAATTGTACGGTTCGTGGCCAGGTATTGCGAGCGGGGATCTCGACAATGGCGATCTCGCTGTGACCACCGACTACCGGCATGTGATCGCCGAAGTGCTCGCCAAGCGGCACAACAGCCCATCGCTGGATACGGTGTTCCCGACAATCTCGTATGCGCCGCTGGGTCTCATCAACGGCGATGACAGCGCCATAACAGAACCGGCGGTCGCAAACGCGGCAACCGTTCAGGAAACCTGAGTCGAACGATTTAAGTAGCTTCCTACCTGACTCTAGGGGGCTTTTAACTTTCCCAACCCGTCGCCAAGGGTAGGAGGCGGGCGGGCACATCAGGACGAAACGCCGATGTTGCCCTTAGAACCATCATTCGAACGCCTTGCATTGAACCGTGCGAGTTTTGGCGCGAGGCCTGCCGATGTCGCCTATGTCGAACAGGTAGGCTGGAATACCTGGGTCCAGGAACAGCTATCTCCGCCTGAGGGTGACGATTCCGAGCTGGCCACTCTCATCAGTAATGCGACGCTTCACATTAGTTATCCGGCCAAAGAAACGGCATCTGGAGGCTGGGAGGCCGTTGACGAAGATCGCCCGTTGACGGCGTTGTCCGCCGCGCCGCTGGACCTCTGGAACCTATACAAACAGCAGAACAAAACCGTGCCCGGCAAAGAGGTGTGGCGTGTCGTGGACGAGGTTGTCGCGGCGACATGGATGCGTACCACTCATTCTGCATTTCAGGTGCGCGAAGTGATGGTCGATTTCTGGCACAATCACTTCAATGTCGCGGCGAAGGAATCGCCAGCGCTGAGAGTCGGCCTCGCCGCTTACGACCGGGACGTCATACGATCATACGTCTTTGGAAACTTCCGCGACATGCTCGAAGCGAACGCGACCAGCGTTTCCATGCTTGTCTATCTCGACAACGCAATTAGCTTGCCTGCCACCCCGAACGAGAACTACGCCCGTGAGTTGCTTGAGTTGCACACTTTAGGTGAAGACGCATACCTTGGCCAAACCGACCCCAATTACGTTCCAAAAGACGCTAACGGCATTGCCGTCGGTTTTACCGACCAAGATGTCATCGAAGCGTCGAAAGCATTGTCAGGTTGGACGATCGGCTCGGGCAACCGTCTGGGCAAACTTGGTACGCTTCCACTGACCGGTGAGTTTCACTGTGAGCCGCTTCTGCATAACTCGGAGGCAGCAACTTTTATGGGCTCGCCCGTGAAGGGACTGGCGGAACCGATGGCGCAGGGCCAGAGGGTCCTCGATATCGCAGCCCATCACGAAGCGACAGCACATTTCTTGTGCAAGAAAATATGCACCCGTCTGTTCGGTGACACGCCGCCTCCTGCCGTGGTTGAGGCCGCCGAAGAGACGTGGAAGGCCCACCAGACCTCACCCGATCAACTGCGGCGCGTTATGGAGACCATCTTGATGGCACCCGAAATGGGGGACCCAGCCGCAAAAGTCCGGAAGCCATTTGAAAAAACTATATCCTTTTTGCGCGCCGTGGGCGCGACGGTCGTGCCGCACCGCAGCATGTTCCATGTGCTCAAGGGCTCTCCGGATCAAATATTCGCCTGGCCCGCACCTAACGGACATCCGGACATAAACGGGTACTGGCTGTCTTCCGCGGTCATGATGAACCAATGGAATGCGCTTCTCACTGTACTCAACCGTCCCATGACAAACGTTTCCATTACAAACGAATCGATCGCGACGAGCTCGGTTATCGAATTGGTGGAAGATTGGGTCGAACGACTGATCGGATACGAGCTTGCTGATGGCAAAATGACGGCGCTGTTCGACTTCGCGATGAGTCAAAACGGAATTCTGACCTATGTCGGCCAGAAAAATGCATCGGCAAAGACGGTCGAGAGCCATCTGCGGCGCCTCGTCGCCCTGATAGCGACGGCAGATGAATTCGCCTATCGCTGATTAAGGCTGGCCGAACTTTTTGACCAAGTCCTCCCGCACCTTAACAAGAACTCCATCCCAGTTTCCTTCGGACGGCTGCCTGTAAATGGTGACATCCGGGTACCAGGGAGACATTTTCCGGTCTATTCCCCAGCGCCATTCCGGCACTGACGGGACAATGACCCACACTGGCTTTCCTTGCGCGCCGGCAATGTGAACCGCCGTATTCGAAATGGAAATGATGTGATCAACGGCGCCGATTTGGGCAGTCGCGGCACAAATATCAGCCATAGGATCAACGGCGTCATCGACGTAGACATCAACAGGAGATGATGCGACTTCGGACGCAATGTCACCGTACTGGAGTGACACATAAAATGCATCGCTGGCATGAAGCAGCTGTGTCCAGCGCTCCAAAGGAAGCGATTTCTCGTCACCGTATGTCGGATTCATACTCGTCCACGCGAGACCAATGATCGGTTTGCCATTGGCGAGCTGTTCATACCGCGCTCTGATTTCCACAGTAAGCGCGGCATCGGGCTTCAGGAACGGGGTGCGGGGCTCAAACGCCTCTTCCGAAAGCCGACAATGCCTTCCTAAAGACCCCAGCGCACACTGCGCGCCCATAGTCATGAGCACATCAGCCGGCACACTGTCATAGGCGAAGACGGGACAGCTGAAATTCTGAGAAAACAAATTTACAAGCCGGGGGTCGACTTCGAGAATGGGCTCCAGCCCTCTAGCAAGAAGTTCAGGCAATTGGCTCGCAAATTGTATCTGATCCCCCAAACCCTGCTCGCCCCACAGCAAGACCCTTATGTTCGGGACTGCACGGCCGTCCCAAGGCTGCAAACCGCGATCGCGTGACTTATAGTCAAAATCATCAAACAGCCATCGCGCTTCATAGTCGGCCCAACCCGTCGCCCACTCCCCACGCAAGAGGTTCAGGCGGCTGCGATTGTAAAGCGCACCGCTATGACCGGGATGACTGGACAATGCGGCCTCGAAATCCTCCGACGCGCCATCGAAGTTCCCCCGTGACTGGCGGAGTTCACCGCGGTTGGCAAGCGTCTCGATATGGGCCGGCTGCCACTCAAGAACTGCGCTATAGAAGGCCTCTGCGGCATCGCGGTCGCCAACTTTTGCGGCGATCAAGCCCAATGTCATTGTCGCCTTTATCCAGTCGGAGGCGCCGATCCCGGCGGCTTGGCGGGCTCGTTCCAGGGCGAGCATCGCACCATCTATGTTTCCTGCGAGGCGGAGCGTTTCACCCTTATTAAAGAGCGTGCCCGAATCATCTGGCCTGATCGAAAGCGCTGCGGCAAAAGATTTAAGCGCCTCTTCGTATTGACCCAAAGCCTTGAACGCGAGACCGCGCGTATTGTGCCCCTCTAACGAGTGCGGATGAGTTTTCAGCGCACTTGCGGTCATTTGGAGCGCTCGGTCTAAGTCGCCATCGACGATTGCGTAGCGCGCCACATTGATCATCGCGGACGGCAAACTCGAGTCCATCTCCAGGGCACGCTCAAACGCGCTGCGAGCCGGACCGATTTCACCTGCGGCTTCTTGTGCCATACCCAAATCGTTGAGAATCGCTGCGTCACTGGGTCGGCGCTTTGCCGCGCGTTGCAAGAACGGAACTGCGCCGGTCGGCTCTCCCTTACTGATGAGAGCCGCGCCTTTGAGCCATAGGGCGTCAACGTTCTGTGGTTTCTTCTTGAGCACAGAATCGTATGCCGACATAGCCCCATCAAGATCGCCAGCCTTGTGGAGATCCAGACCTTTATTGAGCAGCGCTGTCAGTTTGGGGGATAGGTTCGTCACACCCACGTCCCGTCCAGTGAAGAGTTGAGGCGTTATACGCGCCATGACAGATTGAATAAACCGGCAATATTTCGGGATTGGACTCATTCACCACTGGGCGTCCTCGGTAATGAGCGGATGTGGAAACATAGTGAAAGACGACGTTTCATTGTGAAAGGAGAATTACGTCCGAGCGGGCGACGAATTCGCACATTTTTCCCCATAATAATCATATAGTTACATGGTTCTCCTGTACTGAAGTGCCGGCGCACGATTGGCTTGCGCCACACGGAAAATACAGGCCATAGGCGAGGACTGAGACTTGGGCTGGCAGTTTTGGATAGACCGTGGCGGGACATTCACCGATGTCATCGCCCTTCGCCCCGACGGCACCCTGACCGGAACGAAGCTGCTGTCAGAAAATCCGCGCGCCTATCAGGATTCAGCTGTCGAAGGAATGCGCCGTATTTTAAAGCTGGGACCCGACGATGGGTTTCCGCATGACGACGTGGATGTCATCAAGATGGGCACCACTGTTGCGACCAACGCGCTCCTTGAACGCAAGGGTACGCCGACTGTCCTGGCCATCACGCGCGGGTTTGCAGACGCCTTGGTGATCGGATCTCAGCACCGCCCAAAACTGTTTGATCTGCATATCGAACGTCCGGCTCCACTGTATTCAGCAACGATCGAGATCGGCGAGCGCGTTCGAGCAGATGGCCAGCTTGAAACACCGTTAGATGAGGGTGGAGCGAGACGTGATTTGGAAGACGCGTTCAAACAGGGATTCCGATCCATCGCGATCGCTCTCGTGCATGCCGACCGCTTTCCCGAACATGAGAAACGCCTTGGAAAAATAGCGCGAGATATCGGCTTCACCCAAATCTCGACGTCGCACGAAGTCATCCCCCTTATGCGTCTGATTGGACGCGGAGACACCACGGTTGCGGATGCATATCTTTCACCTGTGCTGCGCCGCTATGTCGATCAGGTCACACGCCTCACGGAAGGGAGTCGAATTTTGTTTATGCAGTCGAACGGCGGCCTGACGGACGGCAACGTATTTAGGGGGAAGGATGCCGTTCTTTCAGGGCCGGCGGGCGGCATCGTCGGCATGGCGGGCATCGCATCCCGTGCAGGGTTCGACAAAGTGATCGGTTTCGACATGGGGGGAACGTCGACCGACGTTTCGCATTACGCCGGCATCTACGAGCGCACTCATGATTCCATGGTTGCGGGTGTACGGTTGCGCGCTCCGATGATGAGCATTCACACCGTTGCTGCGGGTGGCGGTTCCCAATGTATTTTTGACGGGCTGCGTTTCCGGGTTGGGCCAGAGAGCGCGGGCGCTTCGCCTGGTCCGGCGTGCTACCGTCAAGGTGGTCCATTGACGATCACGGACTGCAACGTGCTGTTAGGCCGAATTCAACCGGACTATTTCCCCAAGGTATTCGGTGACCATAGCCGCGACGCCATCGACCGTGGCGCGGCGGAATCCTTGTTTAAGGAACTCGCATCTAGAGTGCGGGACGCGCGCGGAAGCTCACCGGGGATCGAAGAACTGGCGGAGGGATTCCTTGCTCTCGCCATTGAAAATATGGCCAACGCCATCAAGACGATCTCTGTCCAGCGCGGCTACGATGTCAGTTCGTATACCCTCGTGAGTTTCGGCGGCGCCGGCGGACAGCATGCCTGTGCGGTTGCAGACGCCCTGGGAATGGATCGAGTCCTGATTCACCCGTACGCGGGCGTACTGTCGGCGTACGGAATGGGTTTGGCCGACCTCCGGGTTCTCAAACAACAGACCGTGGCACTTCCGCTTAATGAAGGCTCGTTCGGAGCCATCGCAGACATTTGTGAGGCACTTACACGGGATGCGGAGCAAGGGCTCTTAGACCAGAATGTCGCACCGGACGAAATCACCAGTGTGAGCACTCTCCTTGTCCGCTATGAGGGTTCTGACACGACCTTAGATGTGCCGGCCGGCGACCTGGAACGAGCACGCGGCGCGTTTAACGAAAAACACAATCAGCTTTTTGGGTTCGTGCAGACGGAAAAGTCTCTCATCGTCGAAGCGATATCTGCGGAGGCGATCGGAGGCGGCAGTACCTTGGCCGCTGAACCATTGCCAGAAGCTGTGACCAGGGAAGTGGGTTCAACCCGTGCACGGGTTTGGGTAGCGGGAGCATGGCAGGAGATTGATGTCTATATCCGCGCCGAACTGACCATAGACGAATCCGTAACGGGGCCGTGCCTCATCGTCGAAGCGAACTCAACGACATTCGTTGAGTCCGGATGGCGTGCGACGTGTACGCCGCGCCGGGACCTCTTAATCACGCGCGCCGAAGCGCGTACCGAGCACACCGCCATAGGAACGGGAGCGAATCCTATTACGGTCGAAATCTTCAACAGTCTGTTCATGGCCATTGCGGAACAGATGGGTGCAACGCTTCAGAACACGGCGCATTCGGTCAACATCAAAGAGCGGCTTGATTTCTCGTGCGCCGTATTCGATGGAGCTGGCGCACTTGTCGCGAATGCGCCTCACATGCCCGTCCATCTCGGCTCTATGGGTGAGAGCGTCCGCGCCATAATGCGCGCACATAAGCGGCAAATGAAGCCGGGCGACGTTTATGTGACAAACGCGCCCTACAATGGCGGCACCCATCTTCCAGACGTGACCGTCGTCATGCCGGTTTACATAGACCGTCACACTCAACCGACGCTTTTCGTCGCGGCGCGGGGGCATCACGCGGATATCGGCGGCATCTCCCCAGGCTCGATGCCCTCCGGAAGCACATCAATAGATCAGGAAGGTGTGCTCTTCGATGCAGTAAAGGTCGCGTCGGACGGACAGTTCCTTGAAAAAGACGTCCGCGCCATTCTCTTAAAAAGTGCCTATCCAGCCCGAAATCCCGAGCAGAATATCGCAGACCTCCGCGCGCAAATCGCAGCATGCGTGAAAGGGGCGCGCGAGCTGCAAAAAATGGTCGACCAGTTCGGGTACGATACCGTTGTCGCCTATACGCAGCATGTCCAAGACAACGCCGAAGAGGCTGTGCGACGCGTCATCAGCGCGCTGGACAGCGGTTCATTTACCGCACCTCTGGACGAAGGCGGACAGGTCTGCGTGTCGATTTCAATCGACCGCGACAAACGCGAGGCACATGTAGATTTCTCGGGCACCTCTGAACAACGGCCGACGAACTACAATGCGCCCTCCGCTGTGACGCGGGCGGCCGTGCTGTATGTATTCAGAACCTTGGTCGACGACGATATCCCTATGAACGAAGGCTGCCTAAAGCCTATTCGCATATCGATTCCCGCCGGTTGCATGCTCGATCCGGCCTATCCAGCCGCCGTTGTCGCGGGCAATGTGGAGACGTCTCAAATCGTGTGTGACGCCATGTACGGCGCATTGGGCCGGCTCGCTGGCAGCCAAGGGACGATGAACAACCTGACATTCGGCAATGAAGAGTATCAGTACTACGAGACCATTTGTGGTGGCAGTGGCGCCGGAGCGGACTTCGACGGCACCGACGCCGTACAGACTCATATGACAAACTCGCGCCTCACGGATGTCGAAGTGCTTGAGTGGCGCTATCCGGTCATTGTTGATGGTTTCAGTATTCGCAGGGATTCTGGCGGTACGGGCTGTCACCACGGCGGCAACGGTGCGGTACGGCGCATAAGATTCCTTGAGAACATGGATGTCTCCATTTTGTCCGGACGTCGCACGACGGAGCCCCATGGGTTATCCGGAGGCGAACCCGGGAAAGCTGGCCGGACCTGGCTCGAGCGCAATGGCGGCGGAATTGAGAGCCTTGCTTTTTCCGATCGCGCCCATGCGATGGCGGGTGACGTCATCGTTGTGGAAACACCGGGAGGTGGCGGTTTTGGCAAGCCCAGCTGACAATCACCCTACCGGCACGATGAGTTACACCCAATGGTGAGCAATCCGGCTGATGACGGCTTTTACTTGCCAGCCGAGTGGACGCGCCATGCCAGATCTTGGATCGGCTGGCCGAACGATGTCGAAGACAGAGAATTGGCAGCCGATATTGTTCGGCGAATCACCAAATACGAACCGGTCACCGTGCTTGCGCCGCGAGGCGAGTCCCGGAATATGGAAGCCCTGTGCGGACGCAACGTCCGGATAGAGTCTCTTCCCTGCGAAGCCATGTTCCTCCGAGATTTTGGTCCGACCTTCCTGATTGACGGCAAAGGTGGCGAAGCCGCGGTTGATTGGCGCTTCAACAATTGGGGCGGCCGCTTTGAGATAGACCGGGGTAACGCGGAACTCTCCCATCATCTGTTGAGCACCACAGAAGTCCGGCGGTTCAGGTCAGCACTGACCCTGGAAGGCACCAGTTTCTGTACCGACGGCGAGGGGTCGTTAATCGCCCTCACGTCCGCGACACTGGACGAACGGCGCAACCCGAATCTCGACAAACTGCAGGCCTATGACCTGCTCTGCCGCTGGCTTGGCGTATCGCGCGTTATTTGGATCGAAACGGAGCAACCCGCCGACCGGGACACGAGCGACATTCGACGATTGTGCGCTTTCGCCGGTCCGGGGCATGTATTGGTTGGGCAATTACCGGACGGACCGAATGCGGCGCTGCTTGATGCCGTGAGCCAACGCCTGCGCGAAGCCCGCAGCGCCACCGGCGCACCCTTAGCGGTGACCCGAGTACCCGCTATAGAACTTGGCGGACACTTGGCAAGCTATACATCGTTTTACGTCCTGAACACCGCCGTGTTGCTGCCACAATATGGTTGTCAGCAGACAGACTCGGCGGCGCGGGATGTAATCACGCGCTGCTTTCCGGGACGCGCAATCGAACTCGTACCGTGCGGAACGCTTATCAAGCGCGGATCCAGCCTGTCACGCATTCTGCAATATCAACCTGCCCGTCTGCTTGATCGGTCAAAGGCAACCCTGTTGCCTAAGTCGTCATGGCAACGGCCCGTGCCCGATTATGTGGGGCTGCTGGAGACCTACATCGCCCGCGTGGAAAACGAAGAATAGACAGGCGATAGACGCGGACGTCCGTCAGCGAGATGGCGCTATCACCAAATAAATCGCCCAAACGAATACGGCAGCTGCGCACAAGACCAAGAGTAGCCGCATTGCGCCGGTGGGTTTCGTTTCCGGCGACTTTCCAGAAGCGTCTTGGTGCTCAGACTCTTTGTCATCCCCCATCGCACATCACTCATGCAGCACCGAAAAACGGCAGGTAATGCACCCGGCCCTTGCCAACCGGACAGCATCACCGTAGGACATCTCGCGTAATAACAGCAAGCGCGTGGCTTCCTTGGACGACATAATTCCTTTCGTAAAACTGATTGTCGGACTGGTTCTCCTCAGCGGAGGGGCGGACTACCTGATTCGTGGTGCCGTCGCCGTCGCAAACCGCCTGAACATCTCACCACTGGTTGTGGGCTTAACCGTTGTCGCCCTCGGTACATCATTGCCCGAACTTGTTGTATGCGTGCGCGCCGCTATGACCGGCGCGGCCGGGATCGCTGTCGGCAACGTCGTTGGAAGCAACATCGCCAACATCCTGTTCATTTTAGGCGCCGGCGCGTTGGTGTTCCCCGTCACAGCCAATCGGGCACATTTCTTGCGCGACAGTTCAATACTGCTCGGAGCTACAGCAATTTTCGTGGGCATTGCGCTGACAGGCGCTTTCACGTTCCTGCCCGGCCTTGTCATGGTCGCGCTGTTGTTCCTTTTTCTCGGCGTGTCTTACGTCAAAGGGAAAAAGCATGGGGCAGCAGATCTGAGCCTGATCGACATCGATGAAGTAAGCGAGGAAAAGCCGGTCGCGGCTGTCCTTGCCAGTGTTTGGATCCTTGGAGGCCTCATCGCCGTTGCCTTTGGCGCCGATCTTCTCGTTGACGGCGCAACGACCATTGCCCGCGAACTTGGGGTGACGGAAGAGGTCATAGGCTTGACTATGGTCGCCGTTGGGACGTCATTGCCGGAATTGGCGACGGTCGTTGCGGCGGCGGCCCGAAAGCATACAGATCTCGTTGTCGGCAACGTTATGGGCAGCAACATTTTTAACATCCTGGGCGTCATGGGTGTGACGTCGATGGTGGCCGATATTCCCGTGACACCCCAGATTCTGAGCTTCGACATTTGGTTTATGGTGGCTACCGCCGTCGTCTTGGTTCCGTTCATGCTGACCGGGAATGTGATTTCCCGCCGCGAAGGAGCAATGTGCCTGGTTCTTTATGTCGCATACATCGGAATACAATATGTGGGTGTTGACCGGGTGCTTTCATGACGGAATCTAGCCGCAAAGCAGCGCTGGTTACCGGAGGGGCTCATCGTATCGGCAAAAGTCTTTGCCTGGCTTTGGCTCGAGAAGGATGGGCCGTCGCCATTCATTACGGGAGCAGCGCGGATTCCGCTGAAGCCCTCGCCCGCGAAATCACGCAGCGAGGTGGAAAAGCGGCATCCGTCTCAGCAGATCTAAGCAGCGAGGACGAGACACTGGCGGCGTTTGACAAAGCGCAGCAAACCATTGGTCCGCTGAGTTTAATCGTCAATAACGCGTCGATCTTCGAGAAAGAGAATTGGGACGACGTTACCGCAGAGTCGTGGACCCGCCACCTCAACATCAACCTGCGCGCACCCTATATCTTGAGCCAAGCGCTTGCACGGGAGCTTCCGGTTCCACAAACCGGAAACATCATCAACATTATCGATCAGCGCGTTTGGAATCTCACACCTCATTTCGTGTCCTATACTGTCAGCAAGGCCGGGCTCTGGACCCTCACGCAGACGCTTGCCCTGGCGCTCGCACCGCGTATTCGCGTTAACGGTATCGGGCCGGGCCCAACCTTGCCCAACCCGCGGCAAGACGCAGACGCTTTCAAACGGCAAGCTGAAGCGACCCCATTAGAGCGAGCGGTCAATCCTGATGAAATCGCCGCTGCCATGTGTTATCTGCTCAGCGCGCCTGGCGTGACCGGCCAAATGATCGCCGTCGATAGCGGTGAGCATCTCGGCTGGGCCCAACCCAAACAAGGACAGACATTCGATGGCTGAGGTTTCCAAGCCCGTCGTAATCGAACCGCTCCGCATTGCCGACGCCCGCGGGAAGGTTAGGCATGTGTTTGTGCGCGATCTTGTGCTGGCTTGCCGTATCGGCGTTCATGACCATGAAAAGGGGCGCACACAGAGGGTGCGCATTAACCTCGACCTGGCCGTTCAGGATGCAGGTGGCCCCCTCGCCGATCGGCTCGAAAACGTAGTTTGCTATGAAGATGTCGTGACCCGAATCCGAGCTATTACGGCAGACGGACATATCAATTTGGTCGAGACACTGGCCGAACGCATAGCACAGGCGTGTTTGCAGCACCCAGACTGCCACGCTGTTCGCGTTCGAGTAGAAAAGCTCGACGTATTCAAAGACGCGGAGAGTGTGGGCGTCGAAATCGAGCGCGAGGCTCAGCGGTAAGCCTCACCCATCTGCTAACGCTTTGATTCAGAAATAAAAGCGGTCAGCGAATCAATCGATTCCGGGACATTGAAGATCGAGTCAAGCGAGTTGTACACACAGGCTCAGTTGCGGCCCTATATTGGCGGACCGCCTGTTTGACGGCCTTTTTACCGAACCCATATTGCGCCATAACACCGGAAAACCCTTTAAATTCAACAAACTAAGCAGATGCCGGGGCTGTGGGTCCAATTCAACCGCGGGATAAGCGCACCGCTCATTGGCGGAGTCGGAAGCGATATTCCCACAGAGTTTTCCACATACTGACCAAGCTATTTGACCACTGGTCAGGCAAGAAGGACCGCGAGTTGACCGCCACCGCTCAGGAATGCGAAATCGCCCCGTCATGAGCAAACAGACCGAATCCAGATCCGGATCAGAAGACGGAAAAAAGAGCGATAGGGAGACCCCAGCCGCACATGAGCGGAGCGGTCTTGAAATCATTTCCGACGCTCTGCCAACGCTCCCCGGATCGCCTGGTGTGTACCGGATGCTCAACCACCAAAGCGAAGCGTTGTACGTTGGCAAAGCGAAGAATCTCAGGAAGCGGGTCACCGCCTACACGCGCATCGACAAAATGCCGCTACGGCTGCAGCGCATGGTGGTGGAAACACGCAAACTCGAAATCATATCGACTCATACCGAAGCGGAAGCCTTATTGCTCGAAAGCAATCTGATTAAGCAGCTCAAGCCGCGATACAACATCCTCCTTCGCGACGACAAATCTTTTGCCTACATCAAGATTTCAGGAAACCATCCCTTCCCCCGCATTATGAAACACCGGGGCACCCGCAAGCCGCCTCACCAGTATTTCGGGCCTTTCGCGTCTGCGGGCGCCGTAAATCAGACACTGGCGACGCTGCAAAAAATTTTCTTGCTCCGGTCGTGCACGGACAACGTTTTCGCCAACCGCACCAGAGCTTGTCTGCTTTATCAGATTAAACGATGCGCTGCGCCGTGCGTCGGTGAAGTCACTGAGGCTGAGTATGCGGATTTAATTGGACAATCCGAGAAGTTCTTGAAAGGCAGCGGCAGCGCAATTCAACAAGCATTGTCCGAAAGAATGGAAGCCGCGAGCGAGGCCTTGGATTATGAATTGGCCGCAGAGTATAGAGACCGAATTCGCGCACTTACGCGCGTACAAGGGCATCAAGACATCAATTTGAACTCCCTCGCCGACTCAGATGTCGTCGCAATTCACCGAGTCGGGGGGCAAAGTTGTATTCAGGTTTTCTTTTTCCGCGGAGGGCAGAACTTCGGTAACCGCGCCTATTATCCGTCGCATTCTGCGGACGATGAAGAGCCGGCGATTATCGCGGCGTTTCTCGGACAGTTTTATGAGTCGGCAGCCGCACCGCGTAGCATCCTGGTCAGCCATACGCCCGAGAACCGCGACACTCTCGCAGAAGCCTTGTCGATCCGTGGTGAACATAAAGTCGAGATACTTGCACCGAAACGAGGCGACAAAAGAAAGCTGATTGACCACGCGCTACTGAACGCGAGTGAAGCTCTGGGCCGCAAAATGGCTGAGAGTTCGGCTCAGAGGAAGCTGCTCGACGGCGTTGCCGAGGCGTTCGACCTACCGGGACCCCCCGAACGAATTGAGATATTCGATAACTCGCATATTTCGGGCACGAACATGGTTGGCGCCATGGTTGTCGCTGGGCCGAACGGCTTAGAGAAGAATGCGTACCGTAAGTTCAACATAAAGACGCAGAGCCTCGCTCCTGGGGACGACTATGGAGCGATGCGCGAGGTCCTTCAGCGCCGGTTTGTCCGCGCTCAAAAAGAGGATCCGGATCGGACCAAAGACCTGTGGCCGGACCTGGTTCTCATCGACGGTGGCAGAGGGCAGCTCTCCGCAGCAATGCAAACGTTTGAAGACTTAGGTATAGAAGACCTCGCGGTTGTCGCCATATCAAAGGGTCCGGACCGCGACGCCGGCCGCGAACAATTCCATATGCCGAACCGCTCGGTGTTTACACTGCCGCCCACACACCCCGTGCTGTACTTCTTGCAACGCCTGCGGGACGAAGCGCACCGATTCGCCATTTCGACCCACAGAAGCAAGCGGGCCAAAGGAATGACCAAATCGGAACTGGATGAAATTCAGGGCATCGGCGGACGCCGGAAAAAAGCACTGCTCCACCGTTTTGGCTCAGCCAAGGCGGTTGCGGAGGCCGGTGTTGAAGATTTGGCCGCCGTGAACGGCATCAGTGCAGGACTGGCAAAAAGAATCTATGATCACTTCCACGCCAACGGCTAAAAGCCGTCTCAAACGTATATGGGCCACTGAGCAAACGACGTGTTCAATCTACCAAACATACTGACGCTCTCGCGGATCGCAATCATCCCCGTCGTTGTGGCGCTGTTCTATTGGGATAGCCCGACAACACGGTGGGTGATGTGCGGCTTGTTCACCGCAGCAGGTATCACAGACTTTTTTGATGGATACATTGCGCGGCGCAGCAATCAGGTCTCGCCGTTTGGCCGATTCCTCGATCCGATCGCGGACAAACTTCTCGTCGGCGCATTGCTGCTTATGCTAGTCGGCTTCGACCGCATGAGTGTTTGGGCATATTTCCCCGCTGTCGTGATCTTGGTGCGGGAACTTCTTGTCTCGGGATTGCGGGAGTTTCTCGCTGAAACACAGGTCAGTGTGCCGGTAACACAGCTGGCGAAATGGAAGACGACGCTCCAGATGTTCAGCCTCGGGTTTCTGATTGTCGGAAGCGATGCGCCCGCCTGGATCCCGGCGCAGGGGATCGGAGAGGCCGGCCTTTGGTTGTCGGCGTTGCTGACACTTGTAACGGGATACGATTATCTGAAAGCGGGCATACGCCATATGCTGGAGCTTGAAGACACCAGCAAGAGCGGCGCTTCCGACCTGGGAGAAAGCTAGTCCGGCTATGACTATCGACGTCCTCTACTTCGCATGGATCAAAGAGAAAGTCGGGACTGGGCAAGAACAGGTGTCGCCACCGGAGTCAGTTGTCACGGTAAACGATTTAATTGACTGGCTAACCGGCCAAAGCGCGAGTCATGCATCAGCCTTTGAAGACCGCGATCGCGTCCGAGCAGCTGTCAATCAAACGCATGTCAGCTTCGAAACGCCGATAAAGGACGCGCAGGAAGTGGCGTTTTTCCCACCTGTTACCGGAGGCGGCACGTGATCCGCGTGCAAGATGTGGCATTCGACCCAGGCGCGGAAATCAACGTCTTTTCAGGCGCGAACGCCAATAGCGGCGCAATCGCCTCCTTTATCGGTCAGGTACGTGACTATGCATCGGGCGAAGACAGGTCAGCGCCAATTACACAGCTTCACCTCGAACATTATCCTGGGATGACCGATAGGGAATTGGCACGTATCGCGCAGGAGGCGTCAGACCGGTGGCAGTTGCATGATGTTTTAGTCATCCACCGGTTTGGGCCGATGACGCCAAGCGATGCGATCGTCCTGGTGTGTACTGCCGCGGCCCACCGGGCAGAAGCGTTTTCAGCCTGCGAGTTCATTATGGACTGGCTGAAGACGCAGGCTCCGTTCTGGAAACGGGAAACTTCACCCGACGGCGACACATGGGTTGACGCGCGCCAGTCCGACCAGGACCGGGCGGATCGTTGGGCGCTCGACAGCTAAGCCGCCGAGGACTGTTCCTTCGCGACCTTTCCCACTGTCTGGTCGTAGGCAGCCATTAGGGTTTGGCACACTTCACCCGGGGTGAATTTGTAGTCAGCGATCGATCCCACTGGCGTAACCTCGGCAGCCGTCCCGGTCAGGAAGCACTCGTCTGCCTGAGACATTTCCTCTGGCATGATCGCGCGTTCGATAACGTTGTAGCCATGGTCCTTGGCCAGCTGAATAACCGTGCGCCGCGTTATGCCATCCAAGAAACAATCCGGAGTGGGTGTATGAATCTCGCCATTGATCACAAAGAATATATTCGCGCCTGTCGCTTCCGCGACCTGACCACGCCAATCAAGGAGCAGAGAATCCTCCAGGCCTTTCCGTTCGGCAGCGTGTTTGGACAGGGTGCAGATCATGTATAGACCTGCGGCCTTGGCAAACACGGGCGCGGTCTCCGGCGCAGGCCGCCGCCATTCGGATATGTCCAGCTTGATGCCCTTCAGCCGGGCCTCCGGCGAAAAGTAAGACGGCCAGGGCCATACTGCTATGGCGACATTGATGCGAGACCCCCGCGCCGTAACACCCATCAATTCGCTACCACGCCACGCGATCGGACGGACGTAGCCATCAGTAATATTGTTGGCCCTGATTGCCTCATATGTCGCTTCGTTGATTTGATCCCGCGTATAGGGAATTTTCATATCAAGCGTTTCGCCAGAAAAGAACAGGCGGTCCGTATGCTCTTCAAGCTTGAATACTTTTCCGTTGTAGACCCGTTCGCCTTCAAACACAGACGAGGCGTAGTGAAGCGCATGGGTGAGAACATGAACTTTGGCGCCGCGCCAAGGTTGGAGTTCTCCGTTGAACCAGATATATCCGTCTCGGTCGTCAAAAGGCTGGGTCGACATGGCGTGTGAGTCCCTGGAAAAGTCCGTTCAAATCTATGAATTAGGCGCGGATTTCAAC
>JAYQVH010000007.1:0-122533 GCA_038148375.1 Rhodospirillaceae bacterium
AGGGCATAGCCCAGGGGATGTATTACAGCTGGTCCAAAGAGTTCCTGGAGGCTGGTAAGAAGCGCCTGGCCGGTGACACGGCCCGTGAGGCCAACACGGGCGAGGTCAAAGTCATGAACGCCAATGGCGAAACGATCTTCCGGTTCTATAATTTTAGCGGCGCGTTCCCGGAACATATCCAGTCAGCGGCCGGGTCGCTGGTGTGAATGGAAAAGGGCTGTTCGTTTGACGCCGCCCTTTTGTTTCATGTGAAACGGGTTTGTAAGTCGAACGTCACGCGACATGGCGGCGGAACCTTTCTAGTATGCGCATGAGCTGACTGTTCTTTCGCCGGACCAAGACATGACCAAGACATCCGCATCGCCGAATTCTTCTCCCGACCGTGCCACCCTGGCGCGGCGCGACATCCTTACGGGCACGGCAGCGGCGATGGTGGCGGCGACGGCCGCGCCGCGGTTGCTGGATATCCGCGAGGCGGCAGCAGCAACTCCCTTTAAGGAACTCACTCATGGTATCGATGAGTGGCATCATGTCGCCGAAGGCTTTCGCGCCGATGTGCTGGTGCGCTGGGGCGATCCGCTGTTCGCCGATGCGCCGGCGCTCGACATCGGCAATCTCACCGGAGACGCTCAGCTCAAGCAATTCGGCTACAACTGCGATTTCATCGCCTACTTCCCGTTGCCCAAAGGCTCGGCGCGGTCCGATCACGGGCTGCTGTGCATCAATCACGAATACACCAATGCCGATCTGATGTTCGCCGATGTGCGCGGGGCCACGCCCTATCCAGCGCCGACGCGGCGGCACATGGAAGTGCAGATGGCGGCGCACGGGCACAGCGTCGTCGAAGTGAAACGCAATGATGCCGGGTCATGGGGCTACGTGCAGGACAGCCGGTACAACCGGCGCATCACGGCGTGGGAGACAGCGATGATCCTGTCCGGTCCGGCGGCAGGCCATGCGCGGCTCAAGACGACCGATGATCCCACCGGGCGCTCCGTCATCGGCACGTTCAACAACTGTGCCGGCGGGCAGACGCCGTGGGGCACTTGCCTGATGGCCGAAGAAAACGTCCATTATTATTTCACCGGCGATCCGCGCGGCACGGACGAAGCCGGCAATCACCTCGAACTCGGGATCACGCGCGAGTTGCGCTACGAGTGGGGACGCTTTCTCGACCGCTTCAACGTCGAAAAAGAACCGCACGAGCCCAACCGTTTCGGTTGGGTGGTCGAATACGATCCCTATGATCCGTCGTCCGTGCCGGTGAAGCGCACCGCGCTCGGGCGGTTCCGCCACGAAGGTGCGACAAGCGCGGTCAGCAAGGACGGCCGGGTCGCGATTTATTCCGGCGACGACCAGCTGTTCCAGTACGTCTATAAATTCGTCTCGGCGCGGGCCTTCGATCCGGAGAACCCGGAGGCCAACCGCAACCTGCTCGACGACGGCACGTTGTATGTCGCGCGCTTCGAGGAAGACGGCAGGGTGCGCTGGCTGCCGCTGGTGTGGGGCACCGGGCCTCTGACCCCCGCAAACGGTTTTGCCGATCAGGCCGGGGTGCTGATCGAAACACGGCGGGCGGCGACGTTCGCGGGCGCGACGCCGATGGACCGCCCGGAAGACGTCGAGGCCAATCCGGTCACCGGCGCGGTTTATGTCGCACTGACCAAAAATCCGTTCCGCCGCAGCTACCAGGCCGATGCGGCCAATCCGCGCGCGCGCAACCGGGCCGGTCACATCATCGAGATGCTGCCGCCCGGCGGTAACGATCACGCGGCTGAGACCTTTACTTGGAATGTATTTCTCATGGCCGGCGATCCGTCCGATGCCGCGGCGGGAGCGATGTACCATGCGGACGTGTCCGCCAACGGCTGGTTCGCTAATCCGGATAATCTCGCGTTCGATCCCATGGGCCGGATGTGGATCGCCACCGACGGCGCGCCGGATTTCGACACGGCGGACGGCCTCTGGACCACCGAGGTCGAGGGGCCGAGGCGGGCGCTGACGCGCTACTTCTTCAAATGCCCGGTCGACGCGGAAATGACCGGTCCTTGCTTCACGCCCGATGGCGAAACTCTGTTCGCCTCGGTTCAGCATCCCGGCCAGGGCTCCGACTTCGCCAACCCGTCCACCCGCTGGCCGGACTTCGACCCCGACATGCCGCCGCGGCCGTCGGTGGTGGCGATCACCAGGGACGGCGGCGGGCCGATTGCGTAAGGACGGGGATTTTCCCCGAATCCGGTTGAAAACAGGCAAAAAACCCCCGATATAACCGCCATACATCAACCGCCAGCGTGCATGATGCGCCGGCGGCAAAATGCCTTTCGGAGGACGTCCATGTACCGCGAAGACAAAGCCAGCGGCGAGCACGCTCAACCCGCGATCGATGCCATTCCGGTCGCGACCCACAATGAGCGCGCACGGCAGAAATATGTCTCCTTCCTGCGCAAGTTCGTCATGGCCGACCTGGCCGCGGACATGCGCGATGTCTACGAAACGGCGGTCGCGCCGAAGATGCGCGCCGACACGGGTGCCGACGCCGAGGACGCGCGCGAAGTGCGCAAGGCGATGGAGCCGGTCACCTATTACCGGACGTGGTCGTCGATGCGCTACAACGCCCAGGAAATGACCTGGCAGTCCGTCGAGGACTCCGTTGAGCGTGTATTGCCGGAACTGAATGCGGTTGCCGATCGCGTTGCCGCCAGTCCGAAAGCGGGCGGCACCCTGCGCTTGAATCCGGAAACCGAGATTCCCAAGGCCGTCAGCGCACTCGACATTCACCTCATGCCGGGATGCTTCCACACGGAATTTGACAAGAATGACGTTGCGGTCGGCGCGATTTATGCGCACGGCACAGGCGTGTTTTCCGGCGCGCTGAAGAAATCGCTCAATCCGGGCAAGGGCGGCGTGGCGGATTCCATCGGCCACTACCTGCGGCTCAAATATCCGAACTTCAAACCGAAGCGCATTCTCGATCTCGGTTGCACCATCGGGTCCAACCTGCTGCCTTATCGCTCCGCGTTTCCCGACGCCGAGCTGTATGGCGTCGATGTCGGCGCCCCGGTTCTTCGCTACGGTCATGCCCGTGCGGAATCCCTCGGCGTGCCGGTGCACTATTCGCAGCAGAATGCGGAAGACATGGATTTCGAAGACGGTATGTTCGATCTTGTCGTCTCGAGCTTCTTCTTTCACGAGATCGCGGTGCCCTCGACGCAGAAGATTCTCAAAGAGGTCTATCGTGTGCTCGCGCCTGGCGGGGTGACCATCCATATGGAATTGCCGCCTGCCAGCCTGATTGACCCCTACTATAACTTCTTCCTCGATTGGGACGCCTATCACAATCATGAGCCGCACTACGCCGCCTTCCGTCAGCAGGATCCCAAAGGCCTTCTGACCGGAGCGGGGTTCCCGGCCGAGGCGTGCGATCTGACGCGAATTCCGGACCGCGGCGGTGTTTCGGACGAAGATTTCGCAGCCGTCGCACGCGGCGAGAAAGAAGCGCCGCGGCATGCCAATTTCTCGAGCTATTATTTGTTCGGTGCGAGAAAGCCCGGCTGATCGTCCGTTGCCAGGTGCCGTTGGCCGTCCGATAATGGCCTCGTAAACCTAAACAACGGAGACGCTCCATGAACGCGATCCGCGACATCGACACATTGGTCGATCCGACCCACGACGAACTGGCGCGCCAGCAATTTGTCTCGCGCCTGCGCAAACACGTCTTAAGGGAAGTGTCCGGCGACATGCGCGATGCGTACGAGTCGGCAGTCAAACCCGCCTTCGTTGCCGCGCACGGCCGTGAGCCGGAGAACGGCGTCGAGGTCCAGGACGCAATGAACACCAACCTGACTTACCGCGTGTGGAGCAGCATGCGCTACAACGCCCAGGAAATGGTCTGGGAGTCGGTACGTGAGGAAATCGAACGCCACCTTCCCGATATGGTGTCGATCGCCCAGCAGGCGATGCACTCCAACTCGCATGGCGGCTCGCTGACGCTCAATCCGCAGATCGAAATGCCGGATTATGTCGACTCGCTGGACGTCCATTTGATGCCGGGCTGCTGGCAGGACGAGCACACCGCCGACGACGTCGCGCAAGGTGCGGTCTATGCCCACGGCGGTCTGGTGTTCCGCGGATCTCTGATGCCGAGCAAAACCAAATCCGGCGTTGCGGCGTCCGTCAGCAAGTGGCTGTCGATCAAGTACCCGGAGTTCAAGCCTGAGAAAATTCTCGAAACCGGCTGCACCATCGGCAACAACCTGTTCCCCTATCACGATGTCTATCCGGACGCGGAGCTCTACGGCATTGATGTCGCGGCACCATGTTTGCGCTACGCTCATGCCCGGGCGGTGGCACGCGGATTGCCGGTGCACTTCGCCCAGCAGGACGCCGAGCATCTCGATTTCGAAAACGAAAGCTTCGATCTCATCGTGTCCAGTTTCTTCTTCCATGAAATTTCTGCGGTGGGCACCAAGCGCATCCTCAAGGAATGCCATCGGCTGCTGAAGCCGGGCGGGATGATGGTGCACATGGAACTGCCGCCCGCCGATCAGGCAGACGCGTACTACAATTTCTATCTCGACTGGGATAACGAACATAACAACGAGCCCCACTACCGGGATTTCCGCTCGCAGAATTTCTTCGACCTGATGACCGGTGCAGGCTTTGCCAAGGACAAGTCTTTCACGGTATCGATTCCTGATATCGGCGGGGTCTCGGCGGAAGAGTTCCGCGGCGTCGCGCTCGGCGAATTGCCGCCGCCCAAGCACGGCAACTACACTGCCTGGTCGCTGTTCGGCGCCACGAAAGCCTAAGGAAACTGCCAGGTCTGCCCGGTTCCGTGCCGCCGGGCCTTGAGTCCGGCGCGCAAACGGGTCTAGCGTTCTCCCCTAAAGACAAAACAGGGGACGCGCGCATCATCCGTCAGACTTCCACCCCGCCGGCGTGGCTGCGGCCTGCCGCACTCTTCGCAACCGTTGGCTTGCTCGCCGCCTGCGGCGGGGCGCCTGAAATGGGCGAGCCGCCGGTCAGCACAAACCTGGCTGACACAGCCTATGAGCCAAGGCCGACATTCAAGGCCAGCGCGCTGCTACCCGCGGACTTGCTGGAGGGGGACCTCCACAAAATCGAAGAGGCGGTCGAAAACGACGGTTACGAAAACCGCTACACCATCGTGTCTGACTTCGGCACCTTCGTCGCCCATCGCACCGACTACGTGCCCGAGCGCGTGCAGGAGGTGTATGCCATCGCCGAGCTCAACACTGTGACGCGGTCGGAAGCGTTTGCCCAAGGCGTTGCCCAAGCCGCGACCAGCCCGTTCCGAGCGCTGAAGAATCTGGCAACCGAACCGGTCGGTACGGTGGCCGGTGTGTTCCAGGGCGTCGGCGCGCTGTTCTCCCAGGCCGGGGAAATGGTGGCCGGATCGCGCGGCGAGCTTGAAGAGTCCGCGGCCAAGGAGCTGGTCGGATTCGGTGAGATCAAACGCGAAGTCGCGGAAATTCTGGAGGTCGATCCCTATACCACGAACCCTGTGCTGCAGCAGGGCATGGGCGATGTCTCCTGGGCCGGCTTTGCCGGCGGCCTCAGTCTCGCGCCGTTAACCGCACAGGTCGGTGGCGGTGTCGGTACGGCCCTGTCGGGGCTGCAAAACAGCCAGACGCTGAATTCCCTGCTGACATCGCAGTCGCCCGAAGCGCTGCGCGATTACAACCGCAACATCCTGCAGGGATTTGGCGCGGGGGAAGAGGCGGTCGACGTGTTCATCAATCATCCGTGGCTGTCGCCGCGCCACGAGACCGTGATCGTCGCCGCGCTGGCGGGCATGGACGGGGCGGAGAACCGCGACGCGTTTCTTGCCCAGGTGGTGATTTCGGAAAGCGAGCAGCAGTCCGCCTTCTTGATGCGTCAGGCCGAAAAAATGCTCGGCTTCCATCAGAACATCAGCCCGGTGCGCCGCCTTGAGCGGACCAACCGGACGGTGATGATGCTGACCGTCGATGAGCGTGCGGTGATCGTCCTGCCGACCGACCATCTGATCTGGAGCTTAGGGGCCAGTCTGATCGCGGACCAGGCCACCCCGCCCGGCCTCGGGCGCGAAGTGTGGCTGACGGGCACGGTCAGTGACCGGGCGCGGGCCGAATTCGAGCAGCGGGGCTGGACGGTGATGGCGGACCGCCTGGACGATCTTGCTCCGGATCTGGATGCCGCCATTCAGGAAAACGCGATTCCATAGGACCAAGAGCAAGACGCCGCGGCGGAGTGAGGGTGGGAGTCAGCGCCGGATCCCTGTGGCGGCGCCGTATGAGGGCGCCTTACAGGAGGACCAAAGCGCTGGACGCGAACACCACACCAGTGAACAGAACGGCCGAAACCAGAACCGTCACGTGCAGATAGTTTGAAAATTTGTCCATAACGTACCTCCTTTTCTTAGTCGCCAGCGCTAAGGGCGCTGGTTACATCCTAAGGTACGTACGAAATAATATTCCAGATCAGCGAAATAAATGGTTTTTGCTGCATAGCAGCAATGCTGACGCTGCATGGCGCCCGCAATCCCTATAATCGCCTTGATTTCAGCTGCTTAGGGTCTTGCGCTCAGACCTAATGCGAAACCAGCTTGATCGGCTGTTTGAAGATCTGAAGAGCCTCGAGAAGGGAGTTGCTCTGGCTCAGGGTGCGCTGCTGCGAGGTGACGACAAAGCGGCCTTTGCGGGCCAGCGGGCTTTTCGCCCGGCCCTCGGTGGCCAGCTTGGTGATGGTGAAGACGGGCTCCTCGCGGCTGCTCCGATAAATACAAAACCGGGCAAAGCCCGGTGTCGTGCCGATCGAATAATCGCGCCATTCTCCTTTGATGACGCGGCTGGAATATACGCCAAGCAATTGGTTGAGCTCCGCGCGCGTGAAGTGCAAAGCCGCAGATTTACGCCGGAATTCGGCAAGCCGTACCAATTGCCCCATCGTTCGCACTGGTCCCTGCGCGGTGTCGCTGGACCATTATCTTTCCACCCTTTGAAACGGTGGACAAGGGGCGAGATGCGGCCGATATGACGGAAGAATCGGCCCCCGTTCTAGTAGCCGGTCGACCCCATGGGCTGGCTGTTCCGGTCTGGGTCGGGCCGGTCGTAGCAATCGACGCCGCCGAGCGTGTTGTAACAATAGCGGCTGATGCGGCCTTCGGTGCCGTCGTTCCCAGAGCACAGAAAATCGCCGACCGAGGACTCGCTGGCGTTGCACTCATAGTTGAAGCCTTGGCGCAGCATCGAATCCGTCCGCGCGCTGCAGCTCGTCAACGCAAGTGCGGCACAGAAAATCAGGCAAGCTCGGCCCATACAGTCTCTCCGGTTTGAGGCAGGGTAGACGATACCCCTGGTAGCCTGACCTTGCCGGACGCCGCTTAACAAATTCTGAAGAGCTGCGGCCGACCCCGGGCCCGCCGCGCACCCCCAAATCTCTGGTAAATCGAGGTTTTTTCGGTTATCCGGGTCGCGATTTCGCGAATTGCAACGCTGCGGTGCCATAGGTAAGGTACCGCCGCTTTGGCCGCCATGGCCCAACGACCGCCTACCAGGGGGCGCCGCAGTCCGGCGTCCCGAAGAGGAATCATCACGTGAGCAAGAAGTCCGATGGCAGCCGCGCTGCGGCGAAGGCCAATAAAAAGAAGGAAAAAACGCCCGAGGAAGAAGAAGCGGAGGCCATTGACGCCTTCATGACGGAGATCGAGGCGGATCTCCGCGACGAGCAATTGATCAAGCTCTGGACCAAGTATAAGACGTCCATTTACGGCGCGATGGTTGCGCTCGTACTTGGGGTTGCGGTCTACCAGTTCTGGCAGGGTCGGGTCGAAGCGCGGTTGACGGCCCAGGCCAATGGGTACGCGCAAGCGATCGCGGCCATTGAACAGGACAATCCCGACGCCGCGCTGGAGACGCTTGGCGAGGTTGCCGCCGGCGGTGGAAACTACCGTGCCGTCGCCGATCTGCAGCGCGCCGCCCTGTTGGTTGACAAGGGCCAGATTGAGGATGCGCTGTCCCTGTACAAGTCCTTGCGCAGTGATTCATCGTTGGCGCCGCCCTATCGTGACCTGGCCTCGCTGCTGTGGGCCATGCACGGAACCGGGCGTGAAGATACAACGGTTCTCGAAGACGCCATCTATCCGCTGACCGATCCCAGCAACGCGTTTAGTTTTTCGGCCCTGGAACTGCTGGCGCTGCTTGCCATTGAGCGCGGGGATATCGATGAAACCCGATCCATCCTCGAAGAGTTGATCGCTGACGCCAATACGCCGGTCAGCATTCGCGGCCGCGCGCAGGAAATGTTGAGCGTTTACGGCGCCAAGACAGCAGGGCGCGAGCCTGATGTGCAGACAGACGACGCCGCGCCGGAGGTCCCGTGAGCGGGGGCCGGGCATGACGATGGCACGTCAGATTTCTGTTCCGATGGACGCCGTTCGCAAACTCACCACGGTCTTATCCGCCGCGGCGCTCGCCATGGTGCTGTCCGGGTGCGATCTCAATCCGTTTAGCGGCGACGACGATGAAATTCTGCCGGGCACCCGCATCTCCGTGCTGGCCTTGGAACGCGCCCTCAGGCCAGATCTGAATGCCGTCGATACCCAGATCGTTCTGCCCGCGCCCGAAGACGCGGAGGCCTGGCCACAAGCGGGCGGCCTGTCGCACCACGCCATGCACCATATGGCTCTCGGGCCGGCACCGCAGCGGGTATGGCGTTCCGATGCCGGGTCGGGTTCGGGCAAACGCAATCGCACCCTCAGCGAGCCGATTATTGCCGACGGACGTATCTTCGTGCTCGATGCCAAGTCCTATGTGCGGGCGTTCAATGCCCGCAACGGCGGTCAGTTATGGCGCAATGAGCTGGTGCCGAACGATGAGGACGACGCCCATTTTCTTGGCGGCGGTCTAGCCTACGATAGCGGCAAGGTGTTCGCGACGACGGGCTTTGCGGCGGTCGTCGCCTTGAACTCCCGCTCAGGCCGCGAAATGTGGCGGACCGAGGTGGAAGCTCCGCTCCGCTCCGCTCCGACCGTCAACGGCGGGCGCGTCATCGTCATTACAGTCGATAACGAAGTCATTGCTCTGGCCGCCGCCGATGGGCGCAGGCTGTGGAGTTATTCCGGCGTCAGCTCGCAAACCATTCTGCTCGGCGGCGGCAGTCCGGCGGTCGATGGCGGCGTTGTCATCGCGCCGTTCACCAACGGCGAGATCGCGGCCCTGCGTGTCGATAACGGTTCGGTGCTGTGGAGTGACTCGGTCATCGCCGTGCGCCGCACCGAAGCGGCGGCCAGCCTGACGGACATCAGCGGCCGGCCGGTTATCGATCGCGGGCGGGTTTACGCTGTCGGGCATTCCGGCATTCTCGTTTCCATTGACCTGCGCACCGGACAACGGGTCTGGGATGTGCCGGTGCCTGGCGTGTACCAGCCATGGATCTCCGGAGACTTCCTGTATGCGACGACACTCGATGCGGAAGTCGTGTGCATCGACGTGCGCACGGGGCAAATCCTGTGGGTGACGCAGCTCAAGCGCTTTGAAGACGAGGACGATCCCGATGATCGCATCATCTGGACTGGCCCGGTGATCGCCAGCGACCGGCTCATCGTGATGAGTTCAGATGAACGTGCTTTGTCGTTGTCACCCTATAATGGGGAAGTCTTGGGTGAGATGGATATGCCGAGCTCGATCACAATCCCACCGGTCTTCGCCAACAGAACCATGTACGTTTACGACGACGCCGGCGACCTGCTGGCCTACCGCTAACCGTATTTAAGTCGGGGCCTTCGGCCATGTCCTTCACCGTTGCCATTGTGGGCCGGCCCAACGTCGGCAAGTCGACGCTGTTCAACCGTCTGGTTGGCCGGCGCGTCGCTTTGGTGCACGACCGGCCGGGTGTGACCCGCGACCGCCGCGAAGGGCAGGGACGAATCGCTGATCTTGCGTTCCGTATATTCGATACGGCCGGACTCGAGGACAGTGATGCGGACACCCTTGAAGGACGCATGCGCGGGCAAACCGAACGCGCCGTTGCCCACGCCGACGTCGCCCTTTTTCTGATCGACGCCCGCACCGGCGTCACCCCCACGGACGAACACTTTGCCGCGCTGCTGCGTCGCGCCGGGACGCCGGTGATTCTCGCTGCCAACAAGTGCGAGGGGTCTGCCGGAGAAGCTGGGTTGCTCGAAGCGTTTAGCCTCGGTCTCGGCGAGCCGGTGGCCTTGTCAGCGGAACACGGCCTCGGGCTCGACGATCTCTATCAGGCTCTGCTGCCATTCGAACCCGAAGCGCCGTCCGGCGACGAGTCCGAGGACTCGGCTGACGGCGAGGCCATTGATCCGACCGATGACGCCCTGGCTGACGATCCCGACCGCCCATTACAGCTGGCCATCGTCGGGCGGCCCAACACGGGCAAGTCGACACTGGTCAACCGGCTCATCGGCGAAGACCGGATGCTCACCGGGCCGGAGCCCGGTGTCACGCGCGATGCCGTGCCGGTGGATTGGACTTTCAACGGCCGCGCCGTGCGCCTGGTCGACACCGCTGGGCTGCGGCGCAAGTCCAGAGTTAGCGATGCGGTCGAAAAACTGTCCGCGCTCGACACGCTCCGCGCCATCGACCTGGCCGAGGTCGTGGTGCTGGTGCTTGACGCCGACGCGGTGCTCGACAAGCAGGATCTGACCATCGCCGCGCGGGTAATAGACGAGGGCCGCGCGCTGGTGATCGCGGTGAACAAATGGGACATCGCGTCAGACCGTCAGGAATCCCTCGATCGCCTGCGCGACCGGTTGGAGTCCTCTCTGACCCAGGTGCGCGGCGTGCCGACGGTGACGATTTCGGCCAAGACCGGCCAGCGCGTCGACACGCTGATGGAAACCGTTTTTAAAACCCACGAAATATGGAACCGGCGGGTTTCGACGTCAGCGCTGAACAATTGGCTCGACGATACGACTCAGCGCCATCCGCCGCCATTGTCCAAGCAGAAGAGGCGCATCAAGCTGCGGTATATCACCCAGGTCAAGGCGCGCCCGCCGACGTTCGTCGCCTTTACGTCGCGTCCGACGGACTTACCGGACAGCTACCACCGCTACTTGCTGAACGATTTGCGCGACACATTCGGATTCGATGGCGTGCCGTTGCGCCTGTTCGTGCGCAAACCGGATAACCCTTACGACCGCGGCGATTAGGGCCTGCTGTAGACGATGCGCCCGCCCACCAGGGTGTGCGTGACGGCGATCTTGTCCAGATCGACCGGGTCGACGGTAAGCGGGTTGAGGTCGAGGACGGTCAGATCGGCGAGCTTTCCCGCTTCGACCGTGCCTTTGTCGTTTTCTTCGAAGGACTGATAAGCCGCGTAGGTGGTGATGCCTTTCAGCGCTTCGATTGCGGATATGCGCTGGTCAGCGCCGATCACCCGTCCGCCGGAGGAAATGCGGTTGACGGCGGCCCAAACGATGCGCATCGGCTCCATGGGTACCACAGGGGTGTCGGCGTGCAGCGTAAACGGCATGCGGTGGCGCACGGCCGACGCGGCAGGACTCATCCGTGCCGCGCGCTCGGGTCCCATGAACATGTCCCAATGGCGGTCGCCCCAATAATAGGTGTGCAAATTGAAAAACGACGGAATCACGCCGCCGTTGTTCATCCGATCCAGCTGATCCTCCCGCACCATCTGCGCGTGAATTACGATGTGACGCGCATCGGGCCGCGGCGTGTTCAGCTGAGCCTGTTCGAACCCATACAACACATCGTCGATGGCGGCATCGCCGTTGCCATGAACGGCGATCTGATAGCCCGCGTCGTGAACGGATTTGATTTGAGCCGCGAGGGCGTCACGGTCCATGCGCGGATAGCCCCGGTAGCGCGGGTCGGCATGGCTGTGGCTGTGATAGGGCTGGCTGAGGTAGCCCGTGTAGCCCTGGATTGAGCCGTCCGCGAACCCTTTGACCGCGCCGTAAGTGATCATGCCGTCGGCGTCGAGCGGCGGCAGTGCGGTGCCGCGCTCTGCCATCGCGGCAACGGCGGCAAGAACCGGCCACACGTGGACCCGGATCGGCAACACACCCTGCCGATACGCCGCGACGAACATCAAGCCGCCGTTGGGGGCCGTCGCCCCTTGTTGCGCCGTCGTCACGCCGACGGCTGCGTATTCCCGCGCCGCCGCTGCAATGGCGTCGATCATATCGGCGTCGCTGAATGTGGGCAGCAGGTCGCCGACCTGACTCATGGCGGGCGGCTCCTCGAGCACACCGTTCGGATCGCCAGTCTCGGCGTCCTTGCGGATTTTGCCGCCAAAGGGTTGCGGCGATGCCGCTGAAATGCCCGCCATTTCCAAAGCCTTGCTGTTGGCCACGGCGAGATGGCCGGAGATATGTCCGATGTAAATCGGGTGCTCGGTCGACGCCCGGTCGAGATCCCAGCGTGTCGGATGGCGCATCTCTTGCACCAGGGTGTCGTCATAGCCGCGGCCCTGTATCCAGGTGCCGGGCGGCGTGCTCCGCGCCCGTTCGGCGAGGGCGGCGACAATATCGCCGATGGACGTCATCGCGCCGATGGGCGGACTGTTGAGATCGACAAAGTGTTTGGCGATCAGACCCGAACTCGGAAAGTGCCCGTGCGCATCGATGAAACCGGGCAGCACGGTGTTTCCATTCAAGTCGATCATGCGCGTGGCACCGTCTGCCAAGGCGGTAATCGCGGTGTTTGTGCCGACCGCGTCGATGCGGTCTCCTGTGATGGCAACAGCCTCGGCGGTTTCGGTGTCCGTAACCAGGGTGAGTACGGTTGCGTTGTGAAGAATCAGGTCCGGTCCGGCATTGGCCACCGAAACCCCCGCCGCGACGGCGATGGTCAAGAGATGCGCGGCAATGTGTTTCAGCATGCCGACCTCCTCGGGTCTGTCAGGTCAGACCGTAACACGCGCTCCGGTTTGGTTGCAGGCCGGCTCGACCAGCGGCACAAAAGCGCCGGCGACGTCCTCTGGGGTATTCAGTTTGGTTTCGTCCTCGCCCGGAAACGCCTTCATGCGCAGCGCCGTGCGTACTGGGCCCGGATCGATGATGTTGGCGCGGATGGAAGACTCGCTCATCTCCTGTGCGTAACTGCCGACCATGCTTTCCAAGGCCGCCTTGCTCGCCCCGTATGCGCCCCAGAACGACCGCGCCATCGATCCCTGACTGCATGAAACGAACACCGCGCGGCCCGCATCGGACTGGCGCAGCAACGGGTCGACGGCGCGCAGCAGACGCCAGTTCGCAGTCAGATTGAGGGCGAAAACCTGATCCCACGTTTTCGGCGGAATATGTCCAACGGGAGAGAGTTGACCAAGCGTACCGGCAATGCCGGCGACGATGTCGAGTTTCTTGTGGCGCTCGTAAAGCGCGGCGGCGATGTGATCGCAGGTATCGAAGTTTGTCAGGTCTGCATCGACCAGCACGGCAGCCTGACCCGTCGCTGCGGTGATTTCATCGTCGAGGGTGAGCAGGTCGGCCTTGGTGCGCGCCACGGCGACGACGGTCGCGCCTTCGGAGGCGAACGTCTTGGCGACGGCCCGGCCGATGCCGCGGGACGCCCCGGTGACAAGCGCGATACGACCCGCAAGACGGCCATCGTTATTGTTGCCGGCAAGACGGCCGGTCGATGTGTCCGTCACGGGCCTAGCCCCGGCCTTCAGTCAGAAGCGACAGCTGGTGGGGCAGAGATTCGGCGTTCAAGTCCGTCAGCGGTGAGGGATAGTCGCCGGAGAAACAGGCATCACAGTACTGCGGCCGGTTGCTGTCGCGCTTGGCTTCGCCGACGGCACGGTACAGTCCGTCAATGGAAATGTACGCCAGGCTGTCGACGCCAAGCAGTTTGGCCATGCTGTCGATGTCGTGCTGGGCAGCCAGCAGCTGCTCGCGCGACGGCGTATCGATGCCGAAGTAGCAGGGAAACGCCGTCGGCGGAGAAGAAATGCGCATGTGCACCTCTTTGGCGCCAGCCTGACGCACCATATCGACGATCTTGATCGATGTCGTGCCGCGCACGATGGAATCGTCCACCAGAACCACGCGCTTGCCTTCGATTTGGGCGCGATTGATGTTGTGCTTGCGCTTTACACCCAAGTGGCGGGTCTTGTCGGTCGGCTGAATGAAGGTGCGCCCGACATAGTGATTGCGGATGATACCGTACTCGAACGGTGCACCGACTTCGGCGGCATACCCCAGCGCGGCAGGAACGCCGGAGTCCGGTACGGGGACGACGACGTCGCAGGGCACATTGCTTTCGCGGGCAAGTTCGGCGCCGATTTTCTTACGCACGTCGTAGACGCTCGAGCCTTCGCAGATGCTGTCCGGCCGGGCGAAGTATATGTACTCGAAAATACAGAAGCGGGAATCGGCGTTCGGGAACGGCCGTAGCGAGCGCAGGCCGTCTTTGTCGATGATGACCATTTCACCCGGCTCGACATCGCGCACGAATTCAGCGCCAATGATATCGAGCGCACAGGTTTCCGAACACAGAATGTACGCCTTGTCCAATTTGCCGATCACCAGCGGGCGCACCCCTAGGGGGTCGCGCACACCAATCATGGAACTGTTGGTCATCGCGACCATGGAATAGGCGCCTTCGAGTTGACGCAGCGCGTCGATGACACGTTCTTCCACTGTTGCCTGCTGGCTGATGGCGATCAGATGGACGACCACTTCCGTGTCCGAGGTGGATTGGAAAATGCAACCGCGGCGCACCAGTTCCTGACGGACGGTCAGCGCGTTGGTCAGGTTGCCGTTGTGGCCGAGGGCCAGGCCGCCGAATTCGAAATCGGCAAACAGCGGCTGGACGTTGCGCAGCACCGTATCGCCGGTCGTTGAGTAGCGCACGTGGCCGAGCGCCATGTCGCCCTGCAGGCGGGCCATGACCGATTCCGCATTGAAGTTGTCGCTGACATGTCCGAGCCCGCGGTGGCTGTGGTAGTGCTCGCCGTCAAAAGTGACGAGGCCTGCGGCTTCCTGGCCGCGATGTTGCAGCGCGTGTAGGCCGAGTGCGGTGTGCGACGACGCGTCCGCGTCGCCGAATATACCGAAGACCCCGCATTCCTCGTGTAGCGTGTCGCCGTCCCAATCATCTCCCGCGTCGAACGGATTGGTGCTTTGGGTTACGTGGGCGGGCGGGCGCGGTGCGGATGTCATGTGTTATTGATCATCCTGGTTGGTTTGGAACAGCCGGTCCATGCTGCGGCGTTCATCCTGTTCGTACGCGCCATCGGGGATCTTGTCCGCGCCGGGATCGCTGCCGGGCGGGGGTTGGGTCAACTTGTCGAACGTTTCTTTCAATTCCAAGGCTTCCCGCGCTGACTCGCCGGCTTCTTTAGCAGCATCCTCAGCCGCCATAAAGCCCTCCGGCATCAGCTCGCGCATTGCATTTGCCGTGACCTCGATAACGGGCAGGGTTTTGGCCGATTCGACCCAATCCGGGCGGCCGTCGGTGTCGACGAACCAGTCCATCACGATCAGGATGCCGCCGAAAACGACGATGCCGCGCAGCAATCCGAACAGAAATCCGAGCGACCGGTCGAGATTGTTCAGTGCGCTGGCCTGAATGGTCTTGGACATCATCTTGGTCATGATTGAACACACGACCAAGGAGGCGAGAAATATAATCACCGCGGCCGCGATATCGGCAATGAGGGTGTTCGGGATCATGTCGCGCGCGACCGGTTGCAGCATCGGCAGTCCGTAAATTACGGCGAAAACAGCGGCGACCCACGCGGCGACCGAGAGAACCTCATGCACGAAGCCGCGCATGAAGGCGAGGATCGCCGACAACAGCAAGATGACGATAACTGCCAGGTCGAGGCCGTTAATGGGCATACGCGAGCAAGGCCTTATATAACGTTCGAACAGGCGGTCATGCGAACTTTCCAACCAGATCCTGGACGTGTCCCATGACCGTGAGACCGACGCCCGACGGGGCTGAAGACTTCTGTGCGCGCCGCCCCGCGCTCTTGGGGATCCATGCCTCGGTAAATCCTAACTTTGCCGCTTCGCGCAACCGCTGATCCATCTGCGATACGGCTCTGACTTCGCCGGATAGACCGATCTCGCCGAAGACCACCGCTCCAGCCGGAACAGGGGTATCCCGGAGCGAGGAGATCAAGGCTGCCGCCACCGCCGCATCCGCCGCCGGTTCCGATATTCTGAGCCCGCCAGCCACGTTCAAATAAATGTCATGGCCGCTCAGCGCAAGGCCGCAGCGGGTCTCGAGCACCGCAGCGATCATCGATAAGCGCCCGGAGTCCCAGCCGACCACGGTCCGCCGCGGCGTGCCTAATGCGGACGGAGCAACCAGGGCTTGAATCTCGACCAGCATGGGGCGCGTCCCCTCGAGCCCGGCGAACACGCAGCTGCCCGATACATTGCCGCGGCGTTCGGCCAAAAACAGCGCCGAAGGGTTGGGGACTTCCGCCAGTCCGGCATCGGCCATCTCGAACACGCCAATCTCATCGGTGGCGCCGAAGCGGTTCTTGACCGCCCGGAGGATGCGGAAATGGTGACCGCGCTCGCCTTCGAAATAAAGCACTGTATCGACCATGTGCTCCATCACCCGTGGTCCGGCCAGCGTGCCTTCCTTGGTGACATGACCGACGAGGAACAGCGTGAAACCGTTTTTCTTGGCGATGCGGATGAGCTCATGCGAACACGTGCGCACTTGCGTCACCGTGCCCGGCGCGGAGTCCACGGTATCGGTATACATGGTCTGAATGGAATCGATGACCACCAAGTCGGCGGCGCCCGGCCGGTCGAGCGAAGCGGCGATGTCGCGCACGTTGGTGGCCGCGGCCAGTTCCACCGGTGCGTTTTCCAACCCGAGACGCGCGGCGCGCAGCCGCACCTGATCGATCGCTTCTTCGCCGGTGATGTACAGACACTTTGCGGTCTTGGCGACGGCGCCGCAGGCCTGCAGCAACAGCGTCGACTTGCCGATGCCCGGATCGCCGCCGACCAGCACGGCCGAACCGGCAACCAAACCGCCGCCACAGACCCGGTCCAGTTCGGTGATGCCGGTTTTCAGACGCGGCGGTGCGGCGGTCTCGCCCTTCAATCCAACAAAAGCGATCTTCTGACCGCCCTTACCGCCACTGACTCCCTTCGGCAGTGTCCCGGCGCCTTTTTCCTCGATCAGCGTGTTCCATTCGCCGCAGGCGTCGCACTTGCCCGCCCACTTCGGAAAAACCGCGCCGCAGGACTGACAGACGTACTGGGTTTGGGACTTCGCCATCCGATCCTACCGCCGCAGCTCCATCTTGATCGGACCCTCGGCGCGGCCATGCACGAACTGATCGACAAATTCGTTGCCGGAATGATCGACCTCCTTGGCGTTGCCGACCCAGACGAGCTTGCCGTGATACAGCATGGCAATGCGGTCGCCGATCTTGCGTGCGGACGCCATGTCGTGGGTGATCGACAGCGCGGTGATGCCCTGATCTTTGACGCAGGCGACGATGAGATCGTTGATGACATCGGCCATGATCGGATCGAGGCCGGTGGTGGGTTCATCGAAAAGCACGATTTCGGGTGAGCCGGCAATGGCACGGGCCAAGCCCACGCGCTTCTGCATGCCGCCGGACAGCTCCGAGGGCGTCAGATCGCCGACCGTGTCGGCCAGCCCGACCTTGGCCAGCGTCTCGATCGCGCGGTCTTTCGCGTCCTTGCGGTTCATATGGCGGCCCTGGATCAAGCCGAAGGCGACGTTTTCCCAAACCGGCAGACTGTCGAACAGCGCCCCGCCCTGGAACAGCATGCCGAACTTCTTGTTTGTTTCTTCACGGTCATTGGCGGCGACATGGGTGACGTTCTCGCCGTCAACTTCGATGATACCGGAGTCCGCCGTCAGGATGCCGAGAATGCACTTCAGCAGCACCGACTTGCCGGTGCCCGAGCCGCCGATAACGACGACCGATTCCCCCGGCGCGACGTCGAGGTTGATTCCCGTCAGCACATCCTTAGGGCCGAAGCTCTTGCGCACATCTTGCAGACTGATTTTAGGTTGCCCGGTCATACCGCAAAAAACAGTTCAGTGATGATGTAGTTAAACGTCAGAATCAAAATCGACGACGACACCACGGCGTTGGTTGTCGCGCTGCCCACACCTTGTGCACCGCCGCGCGAGTAAAATCCGTTGTAGCAGCCCATCAGAGCGATGATGAAACCGAACACTGCCGCTTTGACCAGTCCCGAAATCACATCCATCGGTTCGAGAAAGTCGACCGAGTTAGCGATGTAGACGTTGGGGTTGAAGCCCAGCTTGAACACACCGACCAGATAGCCGCCGAACACGCCGATGATGTCGGCGACCAGCACCAGCAGCGGCAGCATCAGCAATCCTGCAATCAGACGCGGCGCGATCAGGTACTTATATGGATTGGTCGAGAGGGTGGTGAGAGCGTCGATCTGTTCCGTCACCCGCATGGTGCCGATTTCGGCCGCCATCGAAGCGCCGATGCGCCCCGCGACCATTAGTCCGGCCAGCACAGGCCCGAGCTCACGTGTCATCGACAGCACGACGACGTTGGCAATGGCGCTTTCCGCATTAAAGCGGGCAAACCCGGTATAGCTTTGCAGCGCCAGCACCATGCCTGAGAAGATCGCTGTCAGCCCGACCACGGGCAGCGAGTAGTAGCCGATGTCGATCATCTGCCGCCCGATGAGGCGCGGAAAGAACGGCGGCCGCACGCAGTGGGACACGGCCGTGCCGGTGAATAGGGTCAAGCGGCCGATATGGCCGAGAAACCGGAGCGCGACGCGGCCGATCACCGCGAGAAAATTCATCGGCCCTGTCCGCCAGATAGGCCGGCGGCAGTCGGCGGAAGATATCGCCGTGCGTAGCGCTGCCCAAGGGACGTCAGGATTTCATAGCCGATGGTGCCGGCTTCCGCGGCGAGATCGTCGGCAGTGTGGTCTTGGGACAGGATGTCGATCATGGCCCCGGGTTTGAGGCTCGACTCAGGCACGTCGCTGACATCGAAGGTGAGCAAGTCCATGGAGACGATGCCAGCCACGCGCACCGGAATTCCGTCGAGGCGCGCACGTCCGCCGTTGCTCAAAGAGCGCAGGAACCCGTCTGCATAACCTACTGAAACTGTTGCCAATTTCGCCCCATCGGCGGCCTGGAAGGTGGCACCGTATCCAACGGTCTGGGTGCTGTCAACGCGCCGTACCTGGAGGATTTTGGCCTGCAGACGCACCACCGGCAGCATCGGATTCGGGCGGCCCGGTTGCGGGTTGAGGCCGTAAAGGGCCGCGCCCGGCCGGACAAAATCGAAATGCCAGGCATCGCCGAGAAAAACACCCGAACTGTTGGCCAACGTTGCTTTGACGTCGGCGAATTTGGTGCGCAACGCGCTCAGCGCACTGGTAAATCGATTCAGCTGGGCCAGGTTCAACGGATGATCAGGTGCGCCCGCACAGGCGAGATGACTCATAAGGGCAAGCGGCGTTAGTCCCTGAAAGGCGTCCGGATCGGCCAGGTGATCGGCGAACTCCTGTTCGCTGAGGCCCAGACGGTTCATGCCGGTATCCACCTGGATGATTATTTCCTGCAAGACGTCGGCGTCGGTCGCAAACGTTTTCCAGTCGGCGATCTGTTGCGGCGTGCTTAGGACCGGAATGAGACCGTGACGAAAAATGTCGCGCTCATAACCCGGGTTGACGCCGTGCATGACGATGATGCGCGGTCCCTTGCCGATGGCGGCCCGCAGGGCGATGCCCTCGTCCAGATGCGCGACGTAAAAGGTCTTGCACCCGGCGCCGGATAAGGCGGCGGCCACCTGGGCCGCGCCGAGGCCGTAGCCATCGGCTTTGACAACGGCGCCGCAATCCGAGCCGTGTTTGGCTTTCTTCGCCAAGAGGCGCCAATTCTCAACGATGGCGGCCAGGTCGACGGTCAGCACCGCGCCGGCGCGGTCCGGAGGGATGGGGGCAGAGACGTCCGCCACGGTGACTCAGCCCATTTCTTCCGGCAGGTGGCTCGGGTCTGCGAGGTTGTCGAAGTGCGTAAAGGACGGCTCGAAGAGGAGCTTCACCGTGCCGATGGGGCCGTGGCGCTGCTTGCCGACAATGACTTCGGCAACGTTGTGTACGGCCTCCATATCGTCCTGCCACTTGAGCATTTTTTCCTGGAAGCGGTCTTCCGTATCGAACCCTTCCCGCTGCGGCTGTTTGCGCTCGAGGTAGTACTCCTCGCGGTAGACGAACATCACCACGTCCGCGTCCTGCTCGATGGAACCGGATTCACGCAGGTCCGAGAGTTGCGGACGTTTGTCCTCGCGCTGCTCCACCGCACGGGACAGCTGCGAGAGGGCGAGAACCGGCACATCGAGCTCCTTGGCCAAGGCTTTCAAGCCGCGGCTGATGGTGGAAATTTCCTGTACGCGGCTGTCGTTGCGGTTCGACGAGGCGGCGTCGAGCAGCTGAAGATAGTCGACGACGACCAAACCCAGCCCAGAGTGCTTGTCGGTCCGTCCTTGTCGCGCCAGGCGGCGGCACCGCGTGCGCATGGCGGAGATTGTCAGCGCCGGCGTGTCGTCGATAAACAGCGGCAGCGAATACAACTCCTGACTGGCGGCGACCAGTTTGCCGAAATCGTCGTGGGCCAGCCGCCCGGTGCGGATTTCGTGAGAGCTCAGACGGGCGCGCTCGGCCAGGATGCGTGTCGCCAGTTGCTCGGAACTCATTTCAAGAGAGAAGAAGGCGACGAGTTTGCCTTTCTCATCTTCCTGGTCGGTGTGCTGGAAATGGTGCGCCGCGTTGAAGGCGATCGTGGTCGCCAGTGCTGTTTTTCCCATCGCCGGGCGTCCCGCCAGGATCGTGAGATCGGACCGGTGAAGTCCGCCGAGCTTTTGATCCAAATCGTCGAGGCCGGTGGTCGTGCCGGCCAGCGCACCGTCGCGCCGGTGGGCTGCCTCGGCCATATCCAGCGCGTCGGTCAGAGCGGTCTCAAAGCGCTGGAAACCGCCCTCTGTGGCTCCCGTCGCTGACAACTCGAACAACTTTTGCTCGGACGTTTCGATCTGCCGGATCGCGTTTTCGTCTAGGTCCGCGTCGTAGGCGTCGTTGACCATGTCCTGGCCGAGGTTGATCAGTTCGCGCCGCAGATGCAGATCGTAAATCAGACGGCCATAGTCACCTGCGTTGATGACCGTCACAACGGAATTGGCAAGACCGGTGAGCAAGGCTATGCCGCCTGCTTCCTGCACCAGTGGATCCTGCTCAAGATATGTTTTCAGCGTAATCGGATTGGCCTGATGGCCTTGCTCGATCAGGCGCGTTGCCGATTCATATACCCGGCCGTGCACCGCTTCGCAGAAGTGTTCAGGACGCAGATAATCGGACACCGCCTCGTAGGCGCGATTATTTAAAAGGATGGCGCCGAGCAGCGCACGCTCCGCTTCTATGTTATGCGGCGGCGCGCGGAGCACATCGGGAGGAGATGACTCCGCCGCCAAGACAGGCGATGCAGGTGGGTTCATGGAAAGACCATACCAAAGACGTGGCGTGGATAACACGCTTCACCACGTGTGAAGTAGGTGGAACCTGTGGATAAACATGTAACACGGCAAATAAAAACGCCGGCTCCTGGGAGCCGGCGTTCGTGTTAATGGTTCGATGTGGCGAAAATCAGACTTAGGCGTCTGTTTTCTCTTCATCTTCAGACGGCGCTTCCGCGTCGGCATCCGGATCATCGTCACCGGCGGCGTCGGCATCAAGTTTGGCGTCTCGTGCTTGTTCGGCTTCTTGCTCCTGCGCAACGGCCTCGGCCGCATCTTCTTCGCGCTCAAGCAGCTTGGCGGCGGCGTCGATGTCGGCCTGATCCTTCGAGCGGGACACGGTGACCGTGATGTCGACGGACACTTCCGGGTGCAGCTTCACCGGCACGGTGAACTGGCCCAGTTGTTTGATCGCCTGGTTCAGTTCGACCTGGGCGCGTTCCATTTTCACGCCGTCTTCTTTCAGGCCGTCGGCAACGTCACGAGCGGTGACGGAGCCGTACAGCTGACCGCCTTCGCCGGCCTGACGGACCAGCACGAGGTGATGACCCTCCATCTTCTTGGCAACCGCTTCGGCTTCCGAGCGGCGCTCCAGGTTGATGGCTTCGAGCTCCGCACGGCGGCTCTCGAAGTAGGCCTTGTTGGCGTCGGTGGCGCGCAGCGCCTTCTTTTGCGGCAAAAGGAAATTACGGGCATAGCCCGCTTTGACCTTCACGACATCGCCCATCTGACCGAGCTTGTCGATGCGCTCTAATAGAATGACATTCATGATGTTCTCCCTTACGCCGGCTTACTCGTTGACCACATAGGGCAACAGGGCAAGGAAGCGGGCCCGCTTAATGGCGCGTGCCAGTTCGCGCTGCTTCTTCGCGGAAACCGCAGTGATGCGGCTCGGTACGATCTTGCCGCGCTCCGAGATGTAGCGCTGCAGCAGCTTGATATCCTTGTAATCGATCTTCGGCGCGTTGGTGCCGGAGAACGGACATGTCTTACGACGGCGGAAAAATGGTTTGCGGCGTGCGGCCATCAGTTATCTCCTTCGTCGTTCGACGAGCCGTTGTCGCCGGAGTTACTGTTGTCGTCACGCGGACCGCGGCGTCCGGACTCAAACCGTCCGCCATCACGTCCGCCGTCGCGCCGTCCGCCGTCACGGCCACCTTCGCGGCCTCCGCGTCCCTTGTTGGACAGGATGGCAGACTCACCCTCTTCGTGTTCTTCAACGCGTACGGTCATGTAGCGCAATACGTCTTCGTTAATGCGCATACGGCGTTCGTACTCGGCAACGGCCTCGGCCGGTGCGTCGACGTTGAACATTACGTAGTGGCCCTTGCGATTTTTTTTGATGCGGAAGGCGAGACTGCGGAGTCCCCAGTTTTCGCGTTTGGCGACCTTGCCGCCGTTGTCTTCCAGAATCTTAGTAAGGTCATCCGCAAGGGTGTCGACCTGAGCCGACGAAATATCCTGACGCGCAATGACCACGCTCTCGTAGAGTGGCATGCAAATGCTCTCCTTATGGCTTCTCTCGTCCCCAGGGGTCCCATGACTCCGGGGCATAGCCGGCTGGGCCGGCAAGGAGCTATGAACGCGCGGAATATACACAATTCGAGCGGGTGGGCAAGCGCTGGGAGCTTAATAAATCCGCGGATTTGTGCGGCTGAGACGCCCGTTCTCCAGCCGGGGTGGGGGCGGCGTCGCTTGACAGGGGGGGGAATTCCTGGCCTTAAAACGTTAACACAGCCGATGGGCCAAACCGTCGGCAAATCCGCTAGGGGGCGCGCATGAGTTGGGCGTACGTATTTCCGGGACAAGGGTCCCAGGCCGTCGGAATGGGCAAAGATTTGGGCGAGGCCTTCGCCGAAGCCCGCGAGGTCTTCGAAGAAGTCGATGAAGCTCTGTCGCAGAAGCTGTCAAAGCTGATGTTCGAAGGACCCGAATCAGACTTGACCCTGACCGAAAACGCCCAGCCTGCCCTGATGGCCGTCAGCCTCGCGGTGATCCGTGTGCTGGAAAAGCAGGGCAATGTGTCGATCCGCAACACAGCTCGCTACGTTGCCGGCCATTCCCTCGGCGAGTACTCGGCCCTGGCGGCCGCTGGCGCCCTGTCCGTCGACGTCACGGCCCAGCTCCTCAAGACCCGCGGCAAAGCGATGCAGGAGGCTGTTCCGGTGGGTGAAGGCGCGATGGCGGCTCTGATCGGCCTCGATCTCGATGTCGCCCAGGAAGTGGCCGCCGAAGCCGGTGCGGACGGCCAGGTCTGCGCTGCCGCCAATGACAATGCGCCGGGGCAAGTGGTGGTCTCGGGCGCGGCGGCTGCCGTCGAACGGGCGGTCGAACTGGCCAAAGAAAAAGGGGCAAAGCGCGCCGTAATGTTATCGGTCAGCGCACCGTTCCATTGCGCCCTGATGCAGCCGGCTGCCGACGCCATGGCAGAGGCGCTCGCACATGTGGAGATCGGCGCGCCGGTGGTGCCCCTGATCGCCAATGTCACAGCAGCCAGTGTTATCGACCCTGACGAAATCCGCCGTTTGTTGGTCTCGCAGGTCACGGCCATGGTGCGCTGGCGCGAAAGCGTCGGACTGATGCGCGAGGCCGGCGTCGACACGCTGATCGAGGTTGGGGCGGGCAAGGTGCTGACAGGTCTGGCCAAACGCATCGACCGCGACCTGACCGCCGTCAGTCTGCAAAGCCCGGCGGATATCGAAGAATTCCTCAAGACCGTCTGAACCGGTCGCAGCACACTCCTCAACGCGGAGACGATATATGTTTGATCTGACCGGCAAAACAGCTCTGGTCACGGGTGCAACCGGCGGCATCGGCGGAGCTATCGCCAAGCAACTTCATGCCCAGGGCGCGTCCGTGGTGGTGTCCGGAACACGTGAGGCGGCGCTAAATGATCTGGTCTCGGAGCTGGGAGCGCGCGCGGTCGCGGTGCCGTGCAATTTGTCGGACAAAGAGGCCGTTGACGGTCTGATCGGTGCCGCTGAAGAGGCGGCTGCCCCATTGGATATTCTCGTCAATAACGCAGGTGTGACCCGTGACGGTCTGATTCTGCGCATGAAGGACGAAGATTTCACCGACGTCATTGGCATCAACTTAGAGGTGGCGTTCAGGCTGTCCCGCGCGGTAACGCGCGGCATGATGAAGCGCCGCAGCGGGCGTATTATCTCTATCACATCCGTTGTCGGCGTGACCGGCAACGCCGGGCAGGTCAATTATGCGGCGTCGAAGGCGGGCCTGATCGGGTTTTCGAAATCCCTCGCCCAGGAAGTCGCGAGCCGCGGGATTACCGTGAATTGTGTCGCGCCCGGGTTCATCTCGACCGCTATGACCGATGCTCTGACGGATGCCCAACGCGAGGCCGTGATGGCCGCGATCCCCGCCGGACGGTTCGGTGACAGCGACGACGTTGCCTCGGCGGTGGTCTATCTGGCTTCTGACGAAGCCGCGTATGTCACCGGTCAGACGCTTCACGTCAATGGCGGAATAGCTATGGTTTAGGCCGGTTTTTGGCCGAGTCCATAGACCTAGCCATGCCCTATGAAGTATGCTACCTAACCGGCGCTTCGGGGCCCGGGGGCCACATTTCGGCTCTCTTTCGTTGCACACTACCATCCCTGGGAACATGTGAGGAAGGACGCCATGAGTGACGTCGCTGATCGCGTAAAGAAGATTGTTGTTGAACATTTGGGTGTTGAAGAAGCGAAGGTGACCGAGAACGCCAGCTTTATCGATGACCTAGGGGCAGATAGCCTCGATACCGTCGAACTCGTGATGGCCTTCGAAGAAGAATTCGGGTGTGAGATTCCCGATGACGCGGCAGAAAAAATTCTGACCGTCAAAGACGCCATCAGCTTCATCGAATCGAACGCGTCGTAGTGCCGAGGCCTGCCGCGCCCGAGTTTCGGGCGGGTGGACCACAGGCGCAAGCGCGCTCGGACCTTTAGCTCATGACACGTGTCGTCATAACGGGTCTTGGACTTCTGACTCCGCTCGGCCGCGGGATCGAAGGCAATTGGACATCGCTGACCGGATCTAAGTCCGGCATCCGGGCTATCGACGCCTTCGATGTATCGGATTTGCCGTGCCGGGTCGGCGGCCAAGTCCCGCAGGAAGAAGATCACCCTTACCGCTTTGACGTCGACTCCCTGGTCTCACCCAAGGAGCGCCGGCGCATGGACGATTTCATCGTCTTCGGCCTCGCCGCCGCGGACGACGCCATCGCGGACTCGGGCTGGGTTCCCGAAACCGAAGAGGACCGCGAGCGCACGGGCGTGATCATTGGGTCCGGCATCGGCGGACTGCAGACGATTTATGAGAACTCGCTGGTCCTGCAGGAGCAGGGACCCCGGCGTATCTCGCCCTTCTTTATTCCATCGAGTCTGATCAATCTGGTCTCAGGCCAGGTGTCGATCAAGCATGGGTTTAAAGGACCGAACCATGCGGTCGTGACGGCCTGCTCGACCGGCGCGCATGCCATCGGCGACGCCGCGCGGATGATCAAATACGGCGATGCCGACGTCATGGTTGCAGGCGGCGCCGAAGCGGCGCTGTGCCGCATCGGGCTTGCCGGGTTCGCCGCCGCGAAAGCGCTGTCGACGGATTATAACGATACGCCGCAAAAGGCATCGCGCCCGTGGGATAAGGGCCGCGACGGGTTCGTCATGGGCGAAGGCGCGGGCGTCGTGGTCGTTGAAAATTACGAACACGCCAAGGCGCGCGGCGCGAAAATCTATGCCGAAGTTTTGGGCTACGGTTTGTCGGGCGACGCCTATCACATTACTGCGCCGGCGGAGAACGGCGACGGTGGCTTCCGCGCGATGCGCGGTGCCCTCGCCGATGCCGGCCTGAAGCCGGACGATATCGACTACGTCAACGCGCACGGCACTTCGACGCCCAAGGGCGACGAGATCGAATTGGGCGCCGTGAAGCGGCTGTTCGGTAAGCAGGCCGAAAAGCTCTCGATGTCGTCGACCAAGTCGGCGATCGGGCACCTGCTCGGGGCCGCCGGCAGCGTCGAGGCGATTTACTCGGTGTTGGCGCTCCAGCACCAGACAGCGCCGCCGACCCTGAATCTCGATGACCCGTCAGACGGGTGCGATATCGATCTGGTGCCGCACACGCCTAAGAAACGCGACATCCGGCACGCTTTATCGAACTCCTTCGGGTTCGGCGGCACCAACGCCTCGCTTGTGCTGGGACTTGTGGACTAAGCTCCGGCGTTATGCGCCGTCTCCTTTCCGCTTTGGTGATTTGCGCCGCGCTTGGACTGGCGGTGGCCATCGGTGCGTGGATCTGGCTGCAGGACCGGGTTCAGACCGCGGGTCCACTCACCTCGGAAACGGTCGTCGTCATTGAGGCGGGCTCCGGCATTAACCGTATCGCCGCCCAGTTGGCGGCGTCCGGTGTCATCGAGTCCGATTTTGTATTCCGCATTCACGCCCGGCTGAGCGGTTATGCGGCGCAACTTAAGGCCGGCGAATACAGCTTCTCATCCGGTATCAGCACAGGCGGCGTGCTTGCGAAAATCGTCGCCCATGACGTTGTTGTGCGCTTTGTCACTGTGCCGGAGGGGCTGACATCTGCGCAGATCGCAACCCTGCTGACACAGACCGAAGGACTCAGTGGTGACGTTCCCAAGGACATCGAGAACGGAACGCTGTTGCCAGAGACCTATGGATTCAGCCTTGGCGAATCCCGCGCAGCGCTCGTCGTGCGTATGGAACGCGCGCTGACGCGCACGCTCGATGATCTTTGGCTGGCCCGCGCGCCGGACCTGCCGTTCGACTCACCGGACGAAGCGCTCATTCTGGCGTCGATTGTCGAAAAGGAGACCGCGGTCGAAAGCGAACGGGGGCGTGTCGCTGCGGTGTTCGTCAACCGCCTGCGTCGCGGTATGCGCCTGCAGTCGGATCCGACGGTGGCATTCGGCGTCGATCCGACAGGACCGTTGGGCCGGCCCTTGCGGCGGTCTGACTTGGACACGCCGACGCCTTACAACACATATGTCATCGGCGGACTCCCCCCGGGTCCGATCTGTCATCCCGGCCGGGCTTCGCTCTTGGCCGTGCTGAATCCCGCCGACACCAAGGACCTATACTTTGTCGCCGACGGCACGGGCGGGCATGCTTTTGCCGAGACTCTGGCCGAGCACAACCGCAATGTGGCGCGCTGGCGCCGGATCGAGCGCGCGCGCAACACCGATTGACGGGCGGTATCGGCCGATACGCCCTTGCGGCCCTCATCCCTTCCACCGCACAATGATGCCTAAGTCGTTTACACCGGAGGCGGGGCTTCCGTGATCGAAGGTGCGGCGTTTTCCAGTCCGGATGTTTGGCTGCCCATACTGCTGGGTTTGATCGTCGCACTGGGCGCGCGGCGCTGGGCCGGAGATCTCATTGCGCGCGTGCGCTGGCTGCTTCAGGGCGGTGCCCGGTCCGGTGATCTGATCACCGTGGACGGTGTGTGCGGCGAAGTCTCGCGCGTCGGCCTGACGCGCCTTGGATTGAAGTTGCCGGGCGGATCGACGGCTTGGTTCGACCTCGGGTCTGTCACCGCGATCAAGAAACATGACCGCGGGCATCAGGCCTGTATCGTCGATATCGTTCTGCCGACCGGCAACGATCAGGCGAAGTTCATCGAAGGGATGGTCGTCACACGCACGGAATCCATGCGCGAGCGGTTTCCGCACATGCTGCGTGGCGCGCCAAAAATTCTCGGCCGCCGCGAGACCAACGCCGGCCAGAGTTATATTCGCGTGTACTTCCCGGTGTGGCCGGGAATGGGCGGCGTTGTCGAGGCCGTGTTCAAGCCGCAGATCGCAACCGCATTGAAACGTCTCGATGCCGAATATGCGGAGTGGATGGTGACGGTCACCTACGATCTCGCCGACGCGGTCTAAGGGTTCATCTCCGGCTTGGCCGGCAGGTGCCGCGCCATCGCATCGCCAACAAAGTCCGGCAGCGCATCCAGGAGCCAGACGCCGAAAACCATCGGCCAAGGGAAAGCGATGCGGCCTTTGTTCCGCATCAGACCGCGGCAGATGATTTCAGCGGCGCGATCAGACGGCATCAAGAACGGCATGTGAAAGTCGTTGGCTGCGGTGATCCCGCTTTCAACGAAACCCGGACAGATCACCGATACGCCAATGCCATCGGGGGCGAGGGCGCCGCGCAATCCTTCGCCCCAGGACTTTACCGCGGCTTTCGACGCCGCGTAGGCCGGGGCGGTGGGCAGCCCGCGAAACCCCGCGAGCGAACTCATCACGGCGATGTGCCCGCCGCCGCGGGACTTCATCGGCGGCAGGGCTGGCAGAACGGTATTAAGTACACCGTCGACATTCGTGGCAAAAATTTCCCGTGCCTGAGCCTCGGTTTCCCCGCTCGAGCCCGTACCACCCGATATGCCTGCATTCGCGATGACCAGATCTAAAGGTTTGCGTCGGTCTGCGTCCGAAACCGTTGACGCCATGGTTCTCGCATCGCGCACATCCACAACAGCCGGCGTAACACCGGCGCCCGCATCCGTGCAGGTCTTTGCAACGGCGCGCAGGGAGTCCTCACGCCGGCCCGTCAAGGTCAGGGTCACGCCAGGCCCAGCGAGGCGCATGGCCAATGCGGCGCCAAGGCCCGAGGATGCGCCGGTAATCAGAATGGATTGAAATGCGAAGCGGTCCGCCATATCGGACCGCAGCATCGGCTGCCGCCCGTGAAGCGGTCAAGCCGCGGCGTCGATGAACAAACCGATCTGTAGTTTTTCGACGCTCGACAAATCGCCCACCAGCCGCCGTTCAATGCCCTGGCCGGTGCGAATCACAGTCGGCGTGGCAAACACACCATCGGCCAGCGCCGCTTCCGGGTTGGCCAAGACGTCAATGACCGTGAACTCGATCGCCGTATCGGGAGCGCTGGCAACCAGCGCTTCCATGGCTTCGCGCGCCCGCACCGCATTTGGTGTCGTTCCCGTCACGTACAGTTTGACGTGAATGCGATCGCTGGCATGGCGGCTGTGTTTCACATCGGACCTCCTTACCCTGGCGCCCCAATGACGCCATCGACGATCGTACGTATTTCGTCGAGCGCGAGGGGTTTGCGGGCAAGGTCAAAGGTCAAACCTTCGGCCTGAGCGGACCGCAGAGGTTCGAGAAACTCGCCATAAAAACCGGTGACGATATAGACCGGGGTGTCGGGGCAGATCCGGCTCAGCTGCCGCAGAGTTTCCACCCCGTCCATGCCTGGCATTTTCAGGTCAAGAAGGATGAGGTCTGGCTCGAACATCCGGGCCAAATCGAGGCCGTCTTCGCCACTGCTGGCGGAGACGACCTCATAGCGCGTCGCTTCTAGCGCCATGCTGAAGGCGTCCCGTACACCGTGATCATCGTCAATGACCAGTACCCGGCCCATTGGCAGTGCGCCCTTCTTTATTTTGCCACCCGTTCCGCACGAAAAGCGCGCGGGTTGCGTTCCTTATGAACGGTGTATATAGTTTCGAAAATAAACTATATTAAGTAAAAACAATAATTGTCCGGGGATGGGACGCGCCTACCATGAACACCGATGTTTGGCCGCCAGAAATGGCCGGTGCGGATCCGGCGTTTCTTCACGAGGTAGTGTCGGCTGCGGCGGACGGCCTCCTCGTCGTTGATCACAGCGGAAAGATCGCGTTCTGTAATGCCGCCGCGGGCACCCTGTTCGGCCGCACGCCGGCCGACCTGGTTGGCACGGAATTCGGCTATCCGTTTTCCAACGGGGGCGAGTGGACGAGCCTCGAGGCAGCACGAGATGGCCAGCCCGTCTTTATAGACATGCGCACGACTCCTGTCGTCTGGCAGGAGCGCGACGCGACCTTAGCCACACTGCGCGACGTCACGGAGCGCCATTGCACCGAGACCATGGTCACCATGCACCTCAAAGCCATGGACGCCGCTGCCAACGGCATACTTGTCACCGACGCCGAGGGCACGATCACCTGGGTGAACCAAGCTCTCTGTAAAATGTCCGGTTACACCCAAATGGAGCTGGTTGGGCAGAATGCGCGGGTTTTCGTTTCCGCGGAACATGACCACAAACGATACGACAGTATTGTCGACTCTCTTGCCGCAGGCGATACCTGGAAAGGCTATGTGACATGCCGACGTCGCGATGGCAGTGATTACCCAACCGAGCAGACCATCACGCCGATCCGCGACAAAGTCGGACGGCTGACACATTACGTCGCCATTCAGGAAGACCTGTCCGAGAAGCTTCAGGCCGAAGCCGACATCGCCCGCCTGGCCGAATACGACACGCTGACAGATCTGCCAAACCGAACGCTGTTTTTGGACCGCGCTCAAAATGCCCTTGACCGCGCCTCGCGTCTTGGATGCCGCGTCGCCGTTCTGATCATGGATATCGACAAGTTCAAGGACATCAACAACACGTTCGGCCATGACGCCGGCAACGAATTGATCAAAGTAGTGACGGCGCGCACCAAGTCCCTGATGCGGGCGACAGATACAATGGCCCGGCTGGGCGACGACGAGTTTGGTATCTTGCTGGAAAATATCGGCGACATTGATACCGCCGGCCGCCTTGTACGCCGCATGCTTCATACCTTGTCCGCTCCGATAGACTTGGCCGGGCGCAAGGTCAAAGTGACGGCAAGCATCGGTATTTCCGCCTATCCCGACGATGACCTGCATCTCGAAAACTTGTTGCGTCACGCAGAACTCGCCATGTACCGCGTCAAGTCCGAAGGCGGCGGCGGTTTCAAATACTTTGACCATGCGATGGATGATGAAATCCGGCGCCGGGTCAGTTTGGAGCAAGATCTGCGCGATGCGATCAAGAACAATCAGCTGTGGTTGGCGTACCAGCCGCAGATGGACCTGCGCACCGGTAAAATTGTCGGCGCTGAGGCGTTGCTGCGGTGGACGCATCCCAAACGCGGGTTGGTCTCTCCAGGCGATTTTATTCCGATCGCTGAATCAAGCGGCCTGATTCTTCCGATCGGGGATTGGGTGATCAGTGAAATTTGCAATCAGGCATCCGCGTGGTTCGCCGACGGTATGCCGAAGCTCCAGTTTGGAATCAACGTTTCGGGCCATCAATTCAAACATCGCTCCGTCGGCGTCCAGGTGCTCGATCAACTCAAGCGTTCAGGTCTCGACATTGAAGATGTTGACTTGGAAATCACCGAAACAGTTGCCATGGAACGCACCCATCAGGTCACGCAGAATGTCGGCGCTCTGACCGACGCTGGTGTCAGTATCTCCATGGACGATTTCGGCACCGGATACTCCTCCTTGTCGAATCTGCAGCATTTCCCGGTGCGCCGGCTCAAGGTGGACGGATCCTTTGTACGCGGTATCGGAAGTGACGCAGGCGACGAAAAAATCGTCGAGGCCGTAATCGGCCTTGGCCACTCCCTGCGTCTGTCGGTCATCGCCGAAGGTGTCGAAACCGAAAGTCAGGTCCAGTTTCTGCGGGCGCGGGATTGCGACGAGATTCAGGGCTTTCTGATCAGCAAACCCCTTCCTGCAGACGACTTCAGAGCCTTCATCTTCGAGAACCATCCCGCCACGGTGCACTGACCCTGGCCGCCTGGGGCAGGAGGTAAACCCTACCTTCGCGGCTGGCGTCCGACCTCAGAAGCCCATATAAACAAAGCAGATTTCTGGGCTTGCAGGCGGGAAGGGCAGCCAGTGACCGTAAACAGCATGACCGGATTCGCGCGTGCCGAGGGATCGCTCGCCGACGGCCAGGGCGCATGGGTCTGGGAGGCGCGGAGCGTCAACGGCAAGGGACTGGATGTGCGTCTGCGCCTGCCGCCGGGTGCTGAAGCGCTGGAACCCGCTGTCCGCAAACGTGCTTCGGCGCGCATGTCCCGGGGCAATGTCACTCTCGCCCTTCACCTCACGCAAGCAGCCGACGCACAGGTCTACAAGGTCAATGAAGTGTTGCTCGACTCATTGATCGATATCGCGATGCGGAAATCGGGTGCTGAGCGCGACCGAGTGGCGCCGCCGCGCATCGATGCTTTGTTGGCCGTCAAGGGCGTTGTCGAAGCTGCAGACAATACATTCGCGACTGATGCGGAGCGCGATGCGCGCCATGCCGAGTTGTTGGCCGGCTTGGACCAAGCGCTCGACAAATTGAGCGAGGCGCGCGCAGCGGAAGGTGTGCACCTCGGCGACATGCTGTCGCGGCACCTTGAAACCATCGACAAGCTCACGGCGGATGCCGCTGCGCTCGCCGCTTTGCAGCCCGCTGTACTGAGAGAGCGCCTCAAAGCACAGGTGGACGCCTTGCTTGAGTCATCGTCCAAGTTTTCGGAAGACCGCTTGGCACAGGAAGCGGCTGTGCTGGCCACCAAGGCGGATGTGCGCGAGGAACTCGACCGTCTCACTGCCCACGTCTCGCAGGGGCGGACATTGTTGGAGAATGGAGACCCGTGCGGACGCAAACTCGAATTTTTGTCCCAAGAGTTCAATCGAGAAGCCAATACCCTGTGCTCGAAGTCGACCGATGTGGAATTAACGCGTATCGGCCTTGAACTGAAGGCCGCGATTGATCAGTTTCGGGAACAAATTCAAAATGTCGAATAGCGCTACGGCACAAGGGAAAGGAGAGGGCGCATGCCCTCATCTTTGATTCAGCGGCGGGGGATCATGCTTGTGTTGTCGTCGCCCTCGGGCGCCGGCAAGAGCACGATTGCGCGCGCGCTTCTGGAGCGTGACGACAGTCTGTTTTTGTCCGTCTCCCTGACCACGCGCCCGCCGCGGCCGGGCGAAGTGGACGGCACGGACTATTATTTTGTCTCGGTCGAAGATTATCAGCGCCGCGTGGATAATAACGACTTGCTCGAACACGCCGAAGTGTTCGGCAATTTTTACGGCACGCCGAGGTCTCTCGTCGAAAAGCATCTGACCGTGGGTGAAGATGTATTGTTCGATATCGACTGGCAGGGCACGCAGCAATTGCGGGAATCGGCGCGCGACGATCTGGTCAGTATCTTTATTTTACCGCCATCGATCGAGGAGCTTGAGAAGCGCCTGACAGGCCGTGGTCAGGATGCGCCGGATGTCGTGCAAAAACGCATGAGCAAGGCGGCAGACGAAATGAGTCACTGGCCAGAATACGATTACGTCATCGTCAATGATGTCGTAGAAGAAAGCATTCAAAACGTTCAAGCCATTTTGAAGGCGGAGCGCCTCAAGCGTGTCAGGCGTCTCGGTCTGGTTGATTTTGTGAATTCCATGCGCGGTAACGCGTGACAGCGGTGCCGCAGCGGGTTCGGGATACGGAATGAGAAACACGATTATATTGTTGATTGCCGTGGCCTGTCTGGCCGGAGGTGCGTACGCGCTCTATGGCGGCGGTAACGCCACGCCGCAGGCGCGCCCGGGCGGCGGCGCGCGGCCCGGCATCCCGGTGGAAATGGCGGTTGTGCAGACTCGGCCTTTCGTCGAACAGGAGGTCGCCATCGGGTCTCTTGCGTCCGATGAGTCGGTGATTATCCGGTCTGAAATCGCGGGTCGGATCGACCGGATCGCTTTTGAAGAGGGGCAGCGCATCGCCCGCGGCGAGCTGCTGGTTACCATCGACGACAGTATTTACCGCGCCGAGTTCGATCAGGCCGAGGCGCGCCTGAATCTGTCGCGCGCCAACTACGACCGGGCTTTGGACCTGCAGAAGCGCGGCGCCGGCACTCAGCGGGCTCTCGATGAGGCGGCGTCGAAGCTGCAGGAGGATCGGGCGACTCTCGATCTCGCCCGCGCCCGTCTGGAGCGCACCGAAATTCAAACACCGTTCGCCGGTGTGATTGGCATTCGCCGCGTCAGTCCCGGCGATTACATCATGGCCGGCCAAGAGATCGTCAACCTTGAAGCAATCGACCCGATCAAGGTCAATTTTGGACTTCCTGAAATGTTGCTGTCGGCCGTATCGGAAGGGCAATCGATCAATGTGTCGGTGGATGCATTTCCGGGAGAAGTCTTCTCCGGAGAGGTCTATGCCATAAATCCGCGTATCGATGCCGCCGGGCGCAACGTCGAACTGAGGGCGCGCATCGCCAATCCGGACGGCCGCTTGCGGCCGGGCCTCTTTGCCAGGGTCGCCATCATCTTCTCGCGGCAGGACGATGCCGTGATGATTCCGGAACGCGCCCTTGTCCCGGTGCAGGGGCGTCAGACCGTTTTCGTTGTCGAAGATGGCAAGGCGGTGAGCCGCGCAATCGAAACCGGCGGACGCGATGACGACATGGTGCAAGTCATGTCCGGACTGAGCGCCGGTGAGACGATCATCACCGGCGGCCAATTGAAAGTGCGGGAAGGCATGCCGGTGGCCGACGCGGACAAGCTCACCGGGGCCGGCGCATGAACATTACCGAGCTGTGCATCCGCCGGCCTGTGCTGGCGACGGTGATCAATTTGGTCATCGTATTGCTCGGTTTAATTTCGCTCCAGTCTTTGTCGATCCGCGAATATCCCAACATCGATTCTCCGGTCGTGACCGTGGTCACCCGCTATCCCGGCGCCAGCGCGCAAATCATGGAAACCCAGGTCACCGACAGGCTGGAGGATTCTCTGTCCGGCATTGAGGGCGTGGACTACGTCAGCTCGATCAGCCGCTCCGAGCAAAGTCAGATTACCGTGCGCTTTCTGCTCGACCGTGATCCCGACGCGGCGGCCTCCGATGTGCGCGACCGGGTCGGCCGCGCGCGCGGCCTCCTGCCCAATGAGGTGGACGAGCCGATCATCGCCAAGGTCGAGGCCGACGCCCAGTCGATCATCTATCTGGCGTTTTCGACCAGCCGCTACTCCGCGCTGGATCTGACCGAATTTATTGAGCGCTTGGCTGTCGATCAGGTCAAAGCGCTGCCTGGAGTCGCCAATGTGGAACTGATCGGCTCACGCCGTTACGCCATGCGCATTTGGCTGGACCGGGCGCGCTTGGCCGCCTTTGGCTTGACGGCCCAAGACGTTGAGCAGGCCCTGCGCGAACAGAACCTCGAAGTTCCGTCCGGGCGCATTGAAAGCGTCGATCGCGAATATTCCGTCGTCGCTCAAACGGACCTGCGCACACCTGAAGAGTTTGCCGATATTATCGTACGGGACGCGGACGGATATCTCGTGCGCTTGGGCGATGTTGCAAAGGTCGAGCTCGGCCCCGAGGAAGAGCGTCAACTGAGTCAAATCAACGGCGATCAGGCGGTCGCCTTCGGGGTGGTCAAGCAATCGACGGCCAATCCCCTGGATGTCAGCGCCGCCGTTAAGAATGCCATGCCTGACATTCTGGCGAGCATGCCCGAGGGCGTGAGTATCCGCGTCGGTTATGACACCACCGTATTCATTACCGAGTCCATCAAGGCCGTGTACTTCGCGATTGCCGAAGCCATCGTGCTGGTTTCAATTGTCGTCTTCGTTTTCCTGCACACCGCCCGCGCAACCATTATTCCGCTGGTGACGATTCCTGTCTCCCTGATCGGGTCTCTGGCGATCATGAGCGCTTTGGGCTTCAGCATTAACACGCTTACGCTGTTGGCGTTCGTGCTGGCCATCGGTCTTGTCGTCGATGACGCCATTGTCATGCTGGAGAACATCCACCGCCAAATCGAACGCGGCATGACGCCGGTCCAAGCGGCCATTAAAGGCTCGCGGCAGATCACGTTCGCCATCATCGCGATGTCGACGACGCTTGCGGCTGTGTTCTTTCCGGTCACCTTTGCATCAGGCACGGTCGGTAAGCTGTTTACGGAATTCGCGCTGACCCTGGCCGGCGCGGTGCTTGTCTCCGGACTCACGGCTCTGACGCTGACGCCGATGATGTGCAGCAAGCTGCTGCGAGAAGAAAAAGCAAAGGGAGCGATCACCGGTACGTTCGAGTCGGCCATGGACGCGGCGACCAACGCATACCGGGCCGCGCTCGGCGCGGTGCTTCAGCAGCGGGCAGCGGTCGTGGTTGGCATTGCCGTTATTGCCGCGTTCGCCGTGTATCTGTTTACCGGTCTCAAGCAGGAACTGACGCCGATCGAAGACCGTGGACTTGTGATTGTCCAGCAGATCGGTCCGGAAGGCGCGACGCCGGAGTTCATGTCGCGCAATGCCGCCAAGGTCGAGGAGATCGTCGACGCCGTTCCGGAAATCGAAAACTTCATGACCATGGTCGGCTTCCCGGTGTCGACGGTGACGTCGACATTCTCGACTCTGATTCCGTGGGAAGAGCGGGAGCGCAAGAGCTACGAGATTTCCGAACTGGTTACGCCTCAGGTGTTTGCCATTCCCGGCATCATGGCGTTCTCCGCCGTCCCGCCGTCCTTCGGCGCCCGGGGTGCGACCAAAAGCATCGAGGTGGTCGTCAGAACCACCGGCACCTACGAGGAACTGCAAGAGCTTGCCGACGATGTGATCGCGGCCCTGCTGCCAGGGTCCGGGGTGCGCGATCTCGACACGGACTTGCGCCTCAACAAGCCGGAACTGCGGACGACCGTGAACCGCGACAAAGTGGTCGATGTCGGCGTCTCGGTGGCAACGGTTGGGCGTACGCTGGAAACGTTCCTCGGCGGACGCAATGTCACCCGTTTCAAGCGCAACGGCGAGCAGTACGATGTCATCGTTCAGGTCGACGAGGACGAACGGGCAGATCCGCGCGACTTGGCGCGCCTATTCGTGCGCGGCAACAACGGCGCGATGGTGCCCCTGGCCAATGTCGTTCAATTTGAAGAGACGGTCGCGCCGCGCGAACTGGTTCACTTTAACCGTCTGCGCGCGGTGACGCTCTCCGCCAACGTCGAGCCCGGCTTCGCACTTGGTGACGCGCTCGATAAAATCGAACGGACAGTACGCGATGTCGCGCAGATACCCGTTCAAATCGATTACAAGGGCGTCAGTCGGGAATTCAAAGATGCGTCCGGCCGCCTCGCGCTCGTTTTCGTGCTGGCGATCGCATTCATCTATCTGGTTCTGGCCGCCCAGTTTGAGAGCTTTATCGACCCGTTCATTATCTTGATTACCGTACCGCTGGCGATGGCGGGGGCGCTACTGACGCTGAAGGTCACCGGCGGATCGCTCAATGTGTACAGTCAGGTCGGACTGATCACCTTGGTTGGGCTGATTTCCAAGCACGGTATTCTGATTGTCGAATTCGCCAATTCGCGGCGGGAGCAGGGCATGGACAAGATGAAGGCCGCACTGGAGTCCGCGGTTCTGCGCCTGCGGCCGATCTTGATGACGACAGGTGCAATGGTTCTCGGTGCGGTGCCTCTGGCGCTCGCGACTGGCGCCGGCGCGGAAGGGCGAGAGCAAGTGGGCTTGGTGATCGTCGGCGGTCTGTTGTTCGGCTCGTTCTTTACGCTGTTTGTCGTGCCGGTCGTTTACACCCTGTTGTCGCGCGAGCGCCGGTTTTTACCGGGCGAAGTTCCCGAGCCCGGCGCAGCCCCGGCTGAATAATCTCAAGATGTCTTAGAACCTATCCTTGCGCTGCCGGATTTCCGCAAACACCGTAACCGGATCGGCTCCGTCCATGCCGATGGCGGCCTGAAGATCGGGCTGGTCGGCGCGCAGGAACGGATTGGCCGCAAGCTCTTCTCCCAGGCGCGACGGCACTGTCGGTTCGCCCTTGGCCCGTTTTGCGGCGACGTCCGCTTCCCGCGTGCGCAGCGCCAGATTGTTGGGGTCAACGCTGACAGCGAACTTGATATTGCTCTGAGTGTATTCGTGGGCGCAGAAAATCCGCGTTTCGGACGGCAGGCTGCGCAGCCGGCTCAGGCTCGACCACATTTGATCCATGGTGCCTTCGAAGACGCGACCGCAGCCGATGCTGAATAGGGTATCGCCGCAAAACAGCGCGTCCGCATCGCTAAACCAGTAGGCGATATGACCGCGGGTGTGGCCGGGCACGAAAAATATTTCCGCTTTTATGGCCCCGAACATAAAGGTGTCGCCGTCATCCAATTCGACATCGAGTCCGGGAATGCGATCGCGGTCCGGCGCGGGGCCGACGATCGTGCAGCCGGTGCGATTTTTGATCTCAAGGTTGCCGCCGGTGTGATCGCCGTGATGATGGGTGTTGAGGATATGCGTTATCTGCCAGCCGAGGCGGTCCGCTTCCTCCAGCACCGGATCGACAACGGCGGGATCGACCACGCCGACCGCATTGCTCTGCGGTTCGCGGATCAAATACACATAATTGTCGTTCAGTACCGGTATTTGCCGGATTTCCAACGCCGTCATGACAGTGCCCCCGTTGCGCGCAGGCATCATACGCGCAGCCGGGCCTCGTTTGAAGCGTGCGGATTACCTTGGTAGGGTCCGACCATGACGTGGATTACTCACACGAAAATCGCCGCACTATGCGTGTTCGCCTGCGCGCTCGCAGCCGCGTTGCCGGTGCGGGCCTGCGATATCGACCGCCCGGTTGTATTCGCTGGTATGGATTGGCAGTCCAACGCTTTTCACACCGCCGTGGCCCGGATCATTGTCGAACACGCCTTAGGGTGCGAGACCGAAGTGCTGCCCGGAACGGGCATTCCGCTCTTGCAGGGTGTCGCGCAAGGCGATGTCGACGTGGTGATGGAAGTCTGGCGGGATAACGTGACCGAAGTGTGGGACCGCGCTATGCGCCGCCGTCAAGTCGTGGAGCTCGGCACAAACTTTCCGCGTGCGGTGCAGGGCTGGTATGTGCCGCGGTATATGGTCGAGGGTGAAGACGCGCCGGCTCCCGGTCTTAAGTCCGTCGATGACTTGCCGCAATACGCCGCGCTGTTCACCGATCCCGAGGAACCGGACAAAGGCCGCTTTTATAACTGCATCGCCGGCTGGACGTGCGAGGCCATCAATTCTGCCAAGCTCAAAGCTTACGGCCTTGAGGACTGGTTCACCAATTTCCGTCCGGGCACGGGTGCCGCCTTGGATGCGGCGATTGCTTCGGCCTACGTCCGGCGCCAGCCGATCCTGACCTACTACTGGGACCCGACCTGGCTGCTTGGAAAATTCGATATGGTCATGCTCGAGGAGTCGCCCTTCGACGCCGAGATTTTTGAGGCGCTCGCGACTGACCCCGACCCCAGTGCGGCGACCGCGTATCCTGACGTCGAAGTTGTCGTCGGCGCCAATCGCCGTTTCGCCGGGGCCGCGCCAAATGTGATCGCGTTTCTGATGGCCTACGAGACGGACTCCGCTTTGATCAACGCTGCGCTCGCCTATATGCAAGAGACAGGGGCAACCGCCGAGGAGGCTGCTGTCCGTTTTCTCAACACGCGCCCGGACGTGTGGCGCGCCTGGCTGGAGCCGGATCAGGCCAACGCCGTCCAAACGTACCTACAGTCCGTGTCCGCCGCCGACTGACACCAGACCGACCGCCATTCACTCGCCGAAGGGGGTGCCATGTTTCCCGAGTCGCTCACCATCTCAATTGCGCCGCCGATCAATGCCTTCGTCGATTGGCTTGTCGTTCATTATGGCGATGCGTTTCAGGTCGTGTCCGACGGACTGCTCCATGTTCTGGTATTGCTTGAAGGCGCTTTGCGGGCCGCGCCGTGGTGGATGGTCATCGGCGCCATCGGCATTATCGCCTTTGCCGCCAGTCGCAGGGCCGCCTTGAGTGCGGGCCTGATGGCGTTGTCGTTCTGCATGGGTTTGCTCGGGTTGTGGGACGAGGCGATGCAGACTCTGGCTCTGATGATCGTCGCCACCCTGATCGCCGTTCTGCTCGGTCTGCCCTGCGGTGTGATGCTGTCGCGCTCGAACAAGGTGCGCTTGGTCGGACTGCCGATCCTCGATGCGATGCAGACCTTGCCCAGTTTCGTCTATCTGATTCCCGCACTGATGCTGTTTGGACTCGGCAAAGTGCCCGCCATTATCGCGACGGTAATTTACGCCGTGCCGCCGGTCATACGTCTAACGGATCTCGGCTTGCGACAGGTCGATGCCGAAGTGCTTGAAGCCGCGGACGCGTTTGGCGCGACCCCGTCACAGCGGCTGTGGAAAGTCGAACTTCCCCTCGCGCTGCCGTCGATCATGGCCGGAATCAATCAGGCCACCATGATGGCGCTGTCGATGGTGGTGATCGCATCCATGATCGGCAACCGGGGGCTGGGCCAGGAAGTGCTGCTTGGCATCAATACGCTCGACGTCGGCCGCGGTGCCGCCGCCGGATTGGCGATTGTCGCTATGGCCATCGTTCTGGACCGTACCACGCAGTCCTATGCCCGGCGTATTCAACAGGCCCGGGGCGGCGTATGAGTCTGATCGAATTCGATCGCGCGGCGAAAGTGTACGGCGGCGATTGGGAGCACGCGCTGGCGTTGTCCCGGGACAGTGTATCTGCGGCGGACATTCGCGCCCGCACGGACGCGACTGTCGCGCTGGCGGAGACTTCGCTCAGTATCGAGCCCGGCGAGGTCTTCATGGTTATGGGGTTGTCGGGGTCGGGTAAGTCGACCCTGCTGCGTCTGATCAATGGACTGATATCACCGAGCGCCGGACATGTCCGCGTCGATGGCGCGGACATTGGGTCGTTGTCCGAAGCCGGGCTGCGCGCTCTGCGCCGGGAACGCATGTCGATGGTGTTTCAGGGCTTTGCCCTGCTGCCGCACAGGACTGTGACGGACAACGTCGCCTTCGGTCTGGAACTTCAAGATATGAGCGCGCCCGCCCGCGACGCGGTAACTCAAGCCTGGATCGAGAAAGTCGGCCTTGATGGCTTTGAGCAGGCCTTTCCCCGTGAGTTGTCCGGCGGTATGCGTCAGCGTGTCGGTTTGGCGCGCGCGCTGGCGACGGGCGCTGACATTCTGCTCATGGATGAGCCGTTTTCCGCGCTTGATCCGCTGATTCGCCGGGAAATGCAGGACCTGCTTGCCGATCTCGAGAAGGATCTCAAGAAGACCATTGTGTTCGTCACTCACGATCTCGCCGAAGCCGTCAAGCTTGGCGGCCGCATTGCGATTTTGCGGGAGGGCCGGTTGGTCCAGGTCGGCACCCGGCAGGAGATTCTCGATACGCCCGCCAATGACTATGTCCGCGCCTTCACGGAGGACCTGAGGACGAGTCGGCAGGACTAGCGCGTGCGGCGCGGGCTGCGGTGGTGGTCGATGAATTCCGGATGTTTCCGTCTGACCCAGCGGACGAACGCGGCGATGTCGGCATGGGCGCGTAGCGTGTCGGCGGTCCTGAACGCCGCCGCCAGGGTCTTCTCATTGAATACCGCATGAACCTTGCGATGGCAGACCTGATGCATCCATGCCCAGTCCTCGGGATCGCCGCCTTCGGACTTGGGCACCCAGTGATGCCGGTCGAGACTCGGGCCCGCCACCATCGGCCGCCCGCAAAGGGGGCAGGGCCCGAGACCCCGGTCCGCGTCGCCGAATCGGGTCGCCAAATCCTCCATGGTGTCATCTCCTCCGGTCGTCGCGGAAAATCGACACATTTCCCGTTCAGGTGTGTTATGTCACCGAAGTTAGGTGCAAATGGAATGAATTCAACGGTGTGGTTCCGAGGGAAAGGTCGAGCGCGGCGACAGCCGCGGGCTGCCCCTTGGCGTGTGCCATGCCTGGCGCTGCTGGCGCTTTTCATCTTCTCGGCACCCGCCGTCACCCAAGACTTGAACATCATCCGCGTCGGTACGGGTTCGACCGCCGGGACGTATTTTCCAGTGGGTGGGCTGATCGCCAACGCGATCTCCAACCCGCCGGGTTCGCGGCCGTGCGACCGCGGCGGCAGTTGCGGCGTGCCCGGCTTGATCGCGGTGGCGCAGTCGACGGCGGGCTCGGTCGAAAACATTCGGGCTGTCGACGGCGGTGTCATGGAAATGGCGTTGAGCCAGGCGGACGTCGCCTACTGGGCCTATTACGGCACGGGCTCGTTCGAGGGCGACGCCCGCCGGTCATCGCTGCGCGCGCTCGCCAACCTTTTCCCCGAGAACATCCATCTTGTTGCACGCGCCAATTCCGGGATCGAAACACTGGCCGACCTGAAAGGCAAAACCATTTCTATCGGCGGCCCTCTTTCAGGATCCCAAATCGACGCCAAGCTGATCATGTCGGCATTCAAGATCCGCTTCGAAGACCTGAAGATGGTCGATCTCGATATTGAGGAGTCGACGGATGCGCTGGTGACCGGCGACATAGACGCATTCTTCTATGTCAGTGGTGCGCCGGCGCTGGCCATTTCCGATCTGGCAGAACGCGTGCCGTTACACTTCGTTCCGATTGCAGGTCCTATTGCCGAAAAACTGGTCAAAATCTTTCCGTTCTTCGTTCCCGGCGTCATTCCCGCCGGCGTTTACGGCGACAACCCGGAAACGCCGACGCTCGATGTCGGCGCAATAATGGTCGTCAGCGCCGAGATGGACGAGAGTCTCGCCTACGGCATCACCCGCGCGATTTGGCACCCCAACACAGCCGCGATGTACGCCACCGGGCATCCGCGCGCCGCTTTGATGTCTCTCGACCGCGCGACCCGCGGGATCGGTTTCCGCCTGCATCGCGGTGCCGTGCGCTATTACGCCGAACAGGGTACATTGCCGGCGCCTGCCGACGGCCAGGACGAAGCGGCGGACGCCCCGCTCGCCATTCGCTAGCTCTAACCTTGGATTGAGGACCGTTCGGGTCCGGATGACGACATGATGATTTCGCTGCCGCTGATTGATGCCGATGCCGGCGCGCTGCCGTTGACCGCGATCACCTCGGACGGGCTGCCTGCCTGGTCTGCGGCGCAGCCGGAAAGCGTGCGGAAATGGATCGAGGCCACTGGTTTTTCCGCGGAGGCCGGGTCGACATGCCTGATCGCTGGTGCGGACGGCGCCCTCCATCGGGTTTTGGTCGGGCTCGGCGTGGACGACCCGTGGGCTGGCGGACGCCTCGCACGCGACCTGCCGCCCGGAGCGTACTGCCTCGAAGAAATCGCCGGTCTCGAAGACGACGCGGAGGCGGCCGCAGCCACATCGCTTGCGCTCGCGTGGGCCTTGGGTGCCTACCGCTTTGAACGCTACAAGGCAGAGCCCGCGCCCGCGCCGGCTACCTTGGTGTGGCCCGAGGATGCCGATCGTGACTTTGTCGATGGCGCCGCGCGCGCGGCTTGGTTGACCCGCGACCTGATCAATACACCGGCGGAGGATATGGGGCCGGACGCGCTGGCCGCAGCGGCGGATGCGCTGGCGCAGTCACATGGCGCCGCGTGCGCGGTGACCATCGGAGATGATTTGCTGGCCGATAACTTTCCGGCGATTCATGCCGTCGGACGGGCAGCGGCGATCGCGCCGCGTCTGATCGACATGACGTGGGGTGAGGCAAGTGGGCCGAAAGTGACACTCGTCGGCAAGGGCGTGTGCTTCGATTCCGGCGGGTTGGATATCAAACCGGCGTCCGGTATGCGTCTGATGAAAAAAGATATGGGCGGCGCGGCTACCGTCCTCGGTCTCGCCGACTGGATCATGCGGGCGAACTTGCCGGTGCGTTTGCGCGTACTTATTCCCGCTGTCGAGAACGCGATATCCGGTAACGCGTTTCGCCCGGGTGATGTTGTTCCCACGCGTAAGGGACCCACCATCGAGGTGGGCAACACGGACGCCGAAGGCCGGGTTGTCTTGGCCGACGCCCTGGCGCTGGCCTGCGAAGAAAAACCGGATTTGATTGTCGATTGCGCCACCCTGACCGGCGCCGCGCGGGTCGCCCTCGGACCGGAGTTGCCCGCGATGTTTTCGCCTGACGACGTGCTGGCTGATTCATTGATGGCAGCGGGTATGACTCATACCGACCCGGTGTGGCGTTTGCCTTTGTGGGCGGGCTACCGCCGTCTCATCGACAGCAAGGTGGCGGACATCAGCAATTCCGGGGAGTCAGGCTTCGCCGGTGCGATCACCGCAGCCCTGTTCCTCAAGACTTTCGTCGACGACGGAGTCTCGTGGGTGCACCTGGACCTGTTCGGCTGGAATCCGGACGACAGGCCTGGCCGGCCTGCCGGCGGCGAGGCCTACGCACAGCGAGCGCTGTTTGCGGTGATACGCGAGCGCTTCGCCTGATCAGGCTTTCTTCTTCTCGTCGTCGGCGGATTTGGCATGCGGCGCGTCGCGCTGCACCGGCACGTCCAGTCTGTTCAGCATTTCCTTCGGCACGATCTGCCAAAACCTGCGCACTTCGCGGTCCCAGTTGACGAGGATGCGTTCAGCCCACGCTGAGCCTGTTTCCTTGTGATGTTCCGTCACAAGCCCGCGCAGCAACGCTTCATAATGACCGACTTCAATGCGCTGATAGATCACCGAGTCCGTATTGACGCGGTATTCGAAGTCTTTGTCGCTGTCATAAACAAACGCCATACCGCCGGTCATGCCTGCAGCGAAGTTCGGGCCGACAGGTCCGAGGATCACCGTGGTCCCACCGGTCATGTATTCGCAGCCGTTGGAACCGCAGCCCTCAACCACGGCGATCGCGCCGGAATTGCGGACACAGAAGCGCTCGGCGGCCTGACCCGCGGCGAACAGCTTGCCAGCGGTTGCACCGTACAGCACCGTGTTGCCAATGATGGTGTTGAGGTGGGTTGGGAACGTTGACGTCGTCGTTGGTCGGATGACGATGGTTGCGCCTGACAGACCCTTACCCACGTAGTCATTCGAGTCGCCCAGGACGTCCAGTTTAAGCCCCTGAACGCCGAACGCGCCCAGCGACTGACCGCAACTGCCGCGCATGCGTACGGTGATGTGTCCTGGCTGCAGGCCGTCGAGACCATACTTGGTGACGATCTTGTGCGACAGCTTTGTGCCGATGGCGCGTTGGGTATTGCCGACGTTATACGTCAGCTGCATTTTCTCGCCGTCCTCGAGCGCCGGCGCGGCATCGCGGATCATCTGCGCATCCAGCGTCTCGGGAACTTCATTGCGGCCTTCCGTCATATTGCGCGTCGGCAGGCCGCCCGCGTCCGGTTGAACCAGCAGCGGGTTGAGGTCGAGATCGTCCAGATGGGCGGAGCCACGGCTGACTTGATGCAGCAGATCGGTGCGGCCGATAACATCGTTGAGGGACGAAAAGCCGAGCTCGCCCAGGATGTCGCGTACTTCTTCCGCCAGGAAGGTCATCAGATTGACGACCTTTTCCGGTGTTCCGGTGAACCTCTGGCGCAGCTGAGAGTCTTGCGTGCACACGCCCACCGGGCAGGTGTTGGAGTGGCACTGACGGACCATGATGCAGCCCATGGCGATCAGCGAGCTGGTGCCGATGCCAAATTCCTCAGCCCCCATCATGGCGGCAATGACGATGTCGCGGCCCGTCTTCAGACCGCCATCCGTGCGCAGCACGACGCGGTGGCGTAACCGGTTGAGGGTCAGCACCTGATGGACTTCGGTCAGACCCATTTCCCAGGGTAGCCCTGCGTACTTGATCGACGTCTGCGGACTGGCGCCGGTGCCGCCCGAATGGCCGGAGACAAGAATCACATCGGCATTGGCTTTGGCGACGCCCGCGGCAATGGTGCCGATTCCGGTGCGCGACACCAGCTTAACGGTAACGCGCGCCTTGGGGTTGATCTGCTTCAGGTCGTAGATCAGCTGAGCGAGATCTTCGATGGAATAAATATCGTGGTGCGGCGGCGGCGAAATCAACATCACGCCTTCCGTGGCATGACGCAGTTCGGCGATCTCCGCCGTAACCTTGAAGCCGGGCAGCTGGCCGCCTTCGCCGGGCTTGGCGCCTTGCGCCACTTTGATTTCGATTTCTCGGCACTGGTTCAAATATTCCGCCGTGACGCCGAACCGGCCCGAAGCAATCTGCTTGATTGCCGAGTTGGCGTTGTCGCCGTTCGGTGCGGGCTTATAGCGTTTACGGTCCTCGCCGCCTTCGCCGGAGTCGGACTTTGCACCGATCCGGTTCATGGCGATGTTCAACGTGCCGTGAGCCTCAGGGCTGAGTGCGCCGAGAGACATGCCCGGCGTGACGAACCGCTTTCTGATTTCCGTTGTCGATTCCACCTGTTCGGGCGGCACCGCTTCGTTGACGCGGCGGAAATCAAGCAGATCGCGCAGGCTGATTGGTGGCAGCTTGCGCATGCCCTCCGAGTAGCGCTGATAAATCTGATAGCTGTCTTTGTCGACAGCGGCTTGAAGCGTATGAATCAGGCGGCCGTCAAAGCTGTGCGCCTCGTTGGAGTGCGCGCGGTAGCGGTAAAATCCGCCGACGGGCAGGGTCACGACGCCGGCCCGGTATGCTTTGCCGTGCTGGGCTTTGACCTTCTTCTGAATGCCCGGCAAGCCGATGCCGGAAATGCGCGAGGTCATGCCGGGGAAGAATTCGGCGACGAGGGAGCGCGACAGGCCGACGGCCTCAAAGTTGTACCCGCCACGGTAGGAACTGAGAACCGAAATGCCCATCTTCGACATGATCTTGCGCAGGCCTTCGTCGATCGCTTTCTTGAAGCGGCCCATGGCGTCGTTCAAGGACATGTCGCCGAACAGCCCCTTGCGATGGCGGTCGGCAATGGCTTCCTGCGCCAGATAGGCGTTTACCGTGGTCGCGCCGACGCCGATCAGCACGGCAAAGTAATGGGTGTCGAGACACTCGCCGGAGCGCACGTTCAAAGACGTGAAGGTGCGGAGTTTCTGTTTTGTCAGATGGGTATGGACGGCGCCGGTCGCCAGGATCATAGGCAGCGGCGCGTTGCCTTCGTCGATGTTCCGGTCGGACAGAATCACATACGTGCAACCGCCGCGCACGGCGTCTTCGGCTTCTTTTTGAATCCGTGACACGGCCTTCCGCAACGCGTTGCGGGTTTCGCCCGTGGCGTCGAAGGTGCAGTCGATTTCTACAGTTTTATCGCCCATGTGGCCGCGCAACAGGGCATATTGCGCGTTGGTTAGCACCGGGCTCGACAACTGCAGCACATCGCATTGGCTCGGATCCTCGTCGAGGATGTTACCGAGATTGCCGAGGCGCGTGTTCAGCGTCATCACGCGGGTTTCGCGCAGGCTGTCGATCGGCGGATTGGTAACCTGACTGAAGTTTTGCCGGAAGAAATTGTGTAGTCCGCGGTAGCTGTCAGACAGGACGGCCAAGGGCGTGTCATCGCCCATCGACCCCGTCGCCTCCTTGGCGTCCATCACCATGGGATGAAGAATGAGTTCCAGGTCTTCCATGGTCATGCCATATGCAACCTGGCGCCGGCGCAGGTCTTCTACGGACATGGCGTCGTCTTCGGGGATTTCGTCGACGCCGTCGGTGTCGATCAGGGTCGTGCGCTTGATCCAGTCCTGATACGGATTGGCGCCCGCGAGTTCGTCTTTTAATTCGCCGTCGCGATAGAACCGCCCCTGCGCGAGGTCGACGGCGATCATTTCGCCGGGGCCGACGCGGCCCTTTTCCTCGACGTCGGCATTGGCAACGCGAACCATGCCGGTTTCAGAGCCGACAATCAGAAGTCCTGTCTTGGTCAGCGTGTAGCGCATGGGGCGCAGCCCATTGCGGTCCATGCCGGCAATAACCCAGCGGCCGTCGGACGCGCAAATCGCCGCCGGTCCGTCCCACGGTTCCATCACCGCGTTGCAATAGGCGAACAGCGCTCGATGGTTTTCCGGCATCACGGCGTTCTGGCTAATGCTTTCGGGAATGAGCAGGGACTTCGCCATTGCGGCATTTCGGCCGGCACGACACACCAGCTCAAACACGGCATCGAGCGCCGCGGAGTCCGAGCTGCCGCCCTGAATGATCGGCTTGAGGTCTTCGATATCGTCGCCGAACAACTCGGACGCGAGCCGGCATTCGTGCGCCTTCATCCAGTTTGCGTTGCCCAGAAGAGTGTTGATCTCCCCGTTGTGGGCCAGGGTGCGGAACGGCTGCGCCAGCCACCAGGTCGGAAACGTGTTGGTCGAGTAGCGCTGGTGATAAATCGCAAAGGACGAGATAAAGCGGTCGTCCAGCAGATCCGGATAAAACGTCGTCAGCTGTTCCGCTAGGAACATGCCTTTGTAAATGATCGACCGGCTGGATAAGGAGCAAATGTAGAAGTCGTTGATCGACTCTTCCTTGACTCTCTTTTCGATGCGCCGGCGCACGACATAAAGGTCGCGTTCCAGCGCCTCAACATCGAGCTCGCGCGGGTTCGACAGCATGATCTGTTCAATTTCCGGGCGCGTGGCGTTCGCTTTTTCGCCGATGCACGAGATATCCACCGGCACCTGACGCCAGCCGTAAATTTTGTAGCCGGCGGCGAGCACTTCGCTTTCGACGATCGTGCGGCAGGTCTCCTGCGCGCCGAGGTCGGATTTCGGCAGGAACACCATGCCGACCGCAAGGGTTTCGTCTTCCGCCAGCTCATGACCGGTGCGGATGACGTGCTCGCGGAAAAAATCCTGCGGCACTTCAACGTGAATGCCGGCGCCGTCACCGGTCTTGCCGTCGGCATCGACGGCGCCGCGGTGATACAGGACCTTCAGCGCTTCAACGCCGGCGACGACGACTTCGCGCCGCGGATGGCCGTCGATGGCCACAACCATGCCGACGCCACAGTTGTCGTGCTCCCACGCAGGGTCATACGCCTGCGCCTTTTGCAACAGCGCGCTGTTGGACTTCCAAGCCGCAACGAAAGCGTCACCTGACTCGTCGGCCAAAGTGTGGGTCACCGGTGTCTCAATGTCCTTGGGTGCCATGATCGGTTTCCTTAACTGGCCTTGCGCAGCGGCGTTACTTTTTGGTTCGACTTCGCGGTGAGATATTTATGGATGCTGGCAGCGGCGTCGCGTCCGTCGCGGATCGCCCACACCACCAGCGATGCGCCACGGACGATGTCACCGGCCGCAAACACGCCGTCCATGCTGGTCATCAGCGTTTTGTAATCGGTCTTGAGCGTGCCCCAGCGAGTGATGCCCAAGTCCGGCTCGCCGAACATGCCCGGCAGGTCTTCCGGGTCGAAGCCGAGCGCTTCGATGACGATGTCCGCGGGCACGACGAACTGAGAGTCTTCGATCACTTCCGGTTTAGCGCGGCCGCTGGCATCCGGCGTGCCAAGGCGCATGCGCACAGCGCGCACGCCCGTCGCCTTGTTGTCGTCGTCGTGCAACACCGCTTCCGGTGCCGACAACCAGACGAACTCCACACCTTCCTCTATGGCGTTGGCGACTTCGCGCTGCGAACCCGGCATGTTGTCGCGGTCGCGCCGGTACAGACACTTCACGGACTTTGCGCCTTGGCGCACAGCGGTGCGCACGCAGTCCATGGCGGTGTCGCCGCCGCCGATGACGACAACGTTCTTGCCCGCCGCGTTCAACGTGCCGTCGTCAAAATCCGCGACGGCGTCGCCCAGCCCTTTGCGGTTCGATGCGGTGAGGTATTTCATTGCTGCGAATACGCCTTCGGCGCCGATGCCCGGGCAGGCGAGGACGCGGGCCTTGTACACACCGGTCGTTATCAGCAGCGCATCGTGTTTGGCGCGCAGATCGGCGAAGCTGATGTCCTCGCCGACACTGCAGTTGAGATGAAAAGTCACGCCCGAGTCTTCGAGCAGCTTGACCCGCCGTTCGACAACGTATTTCTCCAGCTTGAAATTCGGAATGCCGTAAATCAGCAGGCCGCCGGCGCGATCGTACCGGTCGTAGATGTCGACCGAGTATCCGGCGCGGCGCAGTTCTTCCGCTGCCGCCATGCCGCCCGGTCCGGCACCGATGACACCGATTGAGAGATCAAGCTCCGCCTGCGGTGTGACCGGTTTTACCCAGCCTTTTTCCCACGCCGTGTCGGTGATGTACTTCTCCACCGAACCGATCGTTACCGTGCCGTGCTTGGACTGCTCAAGCACGCAGGAACCTTCGCACAGACGGTCCTGGGGACAGATGCGTCCGCATATCTCCGGCATGTTGTTGGTTGCGGCGGAGACTTCGTAGGCCTCTTCAAGCCGGCCTTCCGCGGTCAACTTGAGCCAGTCGGGAATGTTGTTTTGCACCGGGCAGTGCACTTGGCAGAAAGGAATGCCGCACTGCTCGCACCGCGATGCCTGATCGCCGGCTTTGTCGTCGGCGAACTGGTCATAGATTTCGCCGAAGTCGCGGCGGCGCTGTTCGGCCGCGCGTTTGTCCGGCCAAGATTGTCCGAGCTGCGTAAACTGCAGCATTTGACGGGATTTAAACCCGCCCGTGCTGGCTTTCCCGGATTTTGACGTACCCATGGGTCGCTACCTCCTGCAGCCCCGCCGGTCGAGACGAAGCCTCTCTCCGGCGCCGGGTCTCCAGCCGCCGGTTGACTTTAGTATGTGCAATTCGAAATCAGCCGTTTCTCGGCCGGGTCGCCCGCGGGTCCGTTGCAGCGGACCTTCCTTGGTGTTGCCCGCATTATACGCAGGCAAACCGACAAAAGCCATGCCAAAACGCCCATTTAGGTAAAAAATACTTACCTATTATTCCCTAGGCAGACCAATCGCTTAGCCGGCCGAGGCCTTCGGGAAACTAAATCGGCCATAATTAGTTATCATTTGTTTACTAAATGGCGTCTGTGTACCGGGTTTGAGCCATGATATAACCGCGCTGGGGCGGCATATTGGGGTCAGCCATGGCGCTAACACAAATTATAGTATTGGCCGTCGTGCAGGGGATTACCGAGTTTCTCCCCATCAGCTCCTCAGGCCACCTCATTCTTGTCCCCATCTTCGCCGATTGGCCCGACCAGGGCCTGATGATGGATGTCGCCGTCCATGTCGGCACCCTCGGCGCGGTGATGGTCTATTTCTGGCAGGATCTCATCGCCATGATCTCCGGCCTGTGGCGTCTTGTGCGCGGCCGGCGCGACCCGGGCGCGACCCTGGCCGGTCTGGTGGCGCTCGGCACCGTACCCGTGCTTATCGGCGGATACCTCATGGATAAATATGTCGGTGACGGGTTGCGCTCGATGGTGGTGATCGGCTGGGCGACGCTGGGCTTCGGAATCTTGCTGTTCGTGGCTGACCGCATGTCGATGACGGTGAAACGGATGGAGCATGTCACCATAATCGACGCCCTAACCATCGGTACCGCCCAGGTGCTTGCGCTCATTCCGGGCACAAGCAGGTCGGGCATTACCATCACCGCCGCACGCCTGCTCGGGTTCGAGCGCGCTGAATCGGCGCGCTTCTCGATGCTTCTGTCGATTCCGACCATCGCCGCGTCGGGACTGTGGCTCGGCCTATCGCTGTACGAGGCAGGGGACGTTCAACTGACCCAGGGCGTGGTAATGGCCGCCGGGTTTGCGTTCGTCACGGCAATATTGTCAATTGCCGCGTTGATGGCGTGGCTGCAACGCGCGACGTTTACACCATTCGTCGTTTACCGCGTTATTCTTGGCGCGGCCTTGCTGGCGTTCGCTTATGGCTGGATTTAAACGGGCTTATTGCGCGTCTAACCGCAGGCGCTTTTGCTGCTGGTACGGGCGGAAGCGCCGCAGATAGGTCGGCACGACAGACTCCACCGTGGATGGCTCGATGCCGAGGTCTTTCAGCCCCGGATGGGTGCCGTCGGCGACGTTGTCGGTGCGCAGCATCTTGATCTGATCGGGCGTCAGCGGCGGTTTGGGCAGGAATTGCAGCACCAATGCCTGGGCCTCGCCGATGAAATAGGGCAAGCCGCAAATCCAGCTGTCGCGGTCGGAATACTTATTAATCAGCTCCAGCAAGGTGCGCATGCCGTACACGTTGGGACCGGCGAGATCGTAAATCTTGCCCGCGTGTCCGTCTTCGGTCAGCGCTTTGAGGGCCGCGGCGGCAACGTCGCCGACATAGACCGGTTGAAACTTGGTGCCGCCCCCATCTTCGCTATGCGGGTTCACGTCGGTGAAGTAGGGCATGACGCGGAACGTCCGGCCCATTTCGGCAAACATATTAAAGAAGCTGTCCTCAGGTCCGAAGATCACGCTCGGGCGCAGGATGGTCGCGCCGGGAAACGCATCCAGCACGGCGGCTTCCCCGGCAGCTTTCGAGCGGGAATAGGCTGCGGCGGCATCCGGAGTGGCGCCCAGCGCCGAGATGTGGACCAGGCGCTTGGCGCCGGCGGCTTTGGCGGCCTTGGCAATACGCGCCGGTGCATCGACATGCAGGGCGTCAAACGTGCGTTTGCCGCGCTCAAACAGGATGCCGAAGCTCGAGACCACGGCATCGGCGCCTTCAAGGGCGCGGACGACGTCGGCGTCGGATGTGACCGACGTCGGCATGAAACTGATCTGCCCTAAATCCCCGCAGGTCTTTAGAAAATCCGCTTTTTCGATGTCGCGCACGGCGACCCGGACGCGTGCGCCCGATTCCGCAAGGCGGCGGACAATATAGCGGCCCACAAAACCAGATCCTCCGAACACCGTGACCAGGCGGTTCTTCATGGCAGCTCTGTCCTTCTCTCGGTGGCGCGCGGTGTTGTGATCCGCGCCATTTCGCCGGAAAGTGGCACAGGTCCCCGGGCATGGCAATAAATCGACCGGCGCCTGTGCGGCGCAGCGTGGCCAAAGCCCCGCACGCCAAGGGTTTCGTTGACAACGCCCGACGTAAAGGGATATGCCTTCCGGCCCCAAGACCGGGCCGGTTCTTTGAGTTCCGGCCGCCGATGCCCAGGTGGCGGAATTGGTAGACGCGCTGGCTTCAGGTGCCAGTGGCCGCAAGGCCGTGGAAGTTCGAGTCTTCTCCTGGGCACCATTTCGGGGCACGATAAAACGTCATCACACTGACTCAACGGCCGGGGGGCGCCGGTGACCAATCACGTATATCAAGATGACCTGCCGGAAGGCCTCGCGTTTTCCGGGGCCATCGCCGTTGATACCGAAACCATGGGGCTGAGCATCGCGCGCGACCGTCTGTGCGTAGTGCAGCTGTCCGCCGGCGACGGCGACAGTCATATCGTCCAGGTCAAAGCGCCTTACGACGCGCCGCGTCTGACCGCCCTGTTGACGGACCCGAACATCGTCAAGATTTTTCATTTCGCCCGGTTTGACCTGGCCATGATCCTCAAGCATTTCGGAGTGCGCTGTGAGCCGGTCTTCTGCACCCGGACCGTATCGCGTCTGTGCCGCACCAATACGGACCGCCATGGCCTGAAGGATCTGTGCCGGGACTACCTCGGCATTGAGATCTCCAAGCAGCAGCAATCGTCCGACTGGGCCGCGGAAACCCTGTCCGAGGACCAAATCGCCTACGCCGCCGCCGATGTTCTGCACCTCCATGAACTGAAGACGGTCATGGACGGCCTGCTTGACAGAGAGGGCCGCCGCGGCCTGGCCGAGGCCTGTTTCCGCTTCCTGCCGGACCGGGCCGCCCTGGACGTCGCGGGATGGCCGGACGACGACATATTCGCCCACTGAATTCTGCTGAAAAACCGCCGCGTTGACCGGATTCCCGCGAGTCGCCATACTCCAGCCGTGGACCAACGAGCGGGCGGTGAATCCCGCCTTTGACAGGGCCGCGTGAGTGTCCCACATAACCCGGACGGGCCGGACAACCGGTCAGCCGGGACGAAGAACGTCGACAACAAGCGGACCCCGCGGCATGCCGGATACACAGATTAACTTGCACGAAATTACTCCCGCAGCCGCGGCGGCGGATATGGACGTTGCGCGCCGCGTGATCGGCCACGCCAGCGGAGGGCTGGAAGCCCTGTCCAACAGTCTTGGGGACGAGTTTGTGCGCTGCGTCGAACTCCTTGGTGAGCTCAAGGGGCGGGTCATTGTGTCCGGCATGGGTAAAAGCGGGCACATCGGCCACAAAATCGCGGCCACGCTGGCCTCGACCGGCACGCCGGCCTTCTTCGTCCATCCGGCCGAAGCCAGTCACGGCGATCTTGGCATGATTTCCGAAACCGATGCCGTGCTCGCGTTGTCGAACAGCGGTGAAACCGCGGAGCTGTCCGATCTGGTGTCCTACACCCGCCGCTTTGGCATTCCGCTGATCGGCATGACCGGCAAACGGGCGTCGACCCTGGCCGAACAGGCCGATATCGTCTTATGCCTGCCGCCGGTCGAAGAAGCCGGACCGCATGGCGCGCCGACAACCTCAACGACACTGATGATTACGCTGGGCGATGCGATTGCTGTGGCGCTGCTCGAACGCCGAGGCTTCTCGGCCGACGACTATCGTGTCTTTCATCCCGGTGGGTCGCTCGGCAAAAGTTTGCTGAAGGTCCGAGATCTGATGCACGGCGGCGACGAACTGCCGGTAACCGCGCCTGAGACGCCGATGAGTGACACCATCTTGCTCATGACTCAGAAAACGTTCGGCGTTGCCGGCGTCGTCGGTTCAGACGGCAAGCTCCTCGGAATCGTCACCGACGGAGATTTGCGCCGCCATATGGCCCAGGGATTGTTCGACAAGGTCGCCGCCGATGTCATGACCAACAATCCGAAAACCATCGATCCGAATGTTCTCGCCGCCGAAGCCTTGCGCGAAATGAACGAGTGGAAGGTCACCTCCGTATTTGCAGTGGAAAGCGGGCGTCCGGTCGGCATTCTGCGCATGCACGATGTCCTGCGGGCGGGGGTTGTATGACGCCACCGGTGTCAGAGCAGCGGCCCGGCACGTCCCCTTCTGACCTCAATCAAGCGGACGTGACGCCATCGACCCGCGGCGTCTGGCAGCCGCGCACCGCCGATATCCGCCGGTCCGTCGAAAAATACAGCCGCTTCGTTTCGCTGATGAAGATCATTTTGCCCGGCTTCGCCATATTGCTCGTGGCGCTGGTCATCATCCTGCCCCAAATGCGCGATGTTCCCGACGACCTGTCTGCCGACATCGTGGTGACGCCCGGCGAGGCCGGTGACTCTCTCAGTCTCGTCAACGCCCGCTACTTTGGAACCGATGACTCGGGTCAGCCGTTTTCTGTGACCGCCCAGTCGGTGCGCGAAGGTGAAACCGACCGGATTACGCTTGATGGTCCGCAGGCCGATATCAGTCTCAATGACGGCACCTGGCTGATGGTCGGCGCGGACAACGGTCTGTATCACCGGGAGACACAGGTGCTCGACCTCGAAGGCGCGGTCAACCTGTTTCAGGATCAGGGGTACGAGTTGCATACGGACGCGGCGACGGTGTTGTTGAAGCAAGGTCAGGCGCGCAGTTCCACGCCCGTGCGCAGCCAGGGTCCGTTCGGGCGGATGGAATCACAGGGCTTCGAGTTGGAAGACAAGGGCAAGACTGTCCATTTCACCGGGCCGGCAAAACTGGTGCTGAATTCCGGCGCCGGAGGAGCGGCGGCACCATGACCCAGAAAATCCTGGCCTTTCTCGTCGGCATGGTCGCGTGTGTCGCGCTGTCGGCTGCGGCATCGGCACAGACACTGTCATTCCGCTCCGACGATCCCGACAAACCGATCGAGGTGTACGCGGAGCGCGGTATCGAGTGGCAGCAGGAAGACAAGCGCTTCATCGCCCGCGGGTCGGCGCAAGCCAAGCAGGGTGACGTCGAAGTGTTTGCCGACGAATTGATTGCACACTACCGCGACCGTGAAGACGGCGGTACGGATGTCTACCGTGTCGACGCCCTTGGCAACGTCACGATAAAGTCCGAAGGAGAGACGGCGACCGGCAGCGGAGCGGTCTACGATTTCGAGACGGCTGTGCTGGTCATCGAAGGAGCGCCGGTTCAGTTGCGGACGGAAGACAGCACGGTCACTGCCTACGACACCATCCAATATTGGGAAGAAGATAAAGTCGCAGTGGCAGAGGGCAATGCCTCGGCGACGCGCGGCAATCAGACATTGACCGCCGACACCATTACGGCGCGTTTCAAAGACGCGCCTGAGGGTGCGGCGTCGGGCTCACGCTCCGGCGAGCTCTCGCGCATCGAGGCCTACGGCAACGTTAAATTGGAAACCAAGTCCAACGTCGTTCTTGGCGACCGCGGGCGATACGATCTCGACAGCGGTATCGCCACTCTCGACGGCAATGTGCGCATTACCTCAGACCGCAATCAGCTGAGCGGCGGCTTCGCCGTTGTCGACACCAACACCGACGTCAGCACCCTTTACAGAAGTGCGCAGGAAGCCGGCGTTGCCGGCCCCAGTTCCGGCCCGCGGGTGCGAGCCTTACTGGTTCCGCGTCCTAAGGGGGTCACAGAGTCCCCCGATTCGGAGTAAACTGTTGTCACCTTGCAAAATGGTACGGTACTGCGGGGCATGAAGGGATAGTTATGGCGCCGGATTCGGTGGAAACTTCAGACGACAGCACAATGAGCGGGCGCCAGACCGGCGATCAGGCGGAGGGTCTCCGTGTCGAAGGGCTGGGGAAATCGTTCAAGGGGCGTCCGGTGTTGCGCTCCGTCGGTCTGTCGGTGCATCGCGGCGAGGCGGTCGGATTGCTTGGCCCCAACGGCGCGGGCAAGACCACGTCTTTCTACTGTGTGACCGGTCTGATCAGCCCGGACGAAGGCCAGATTTTTCTCGATGGCGAAGACATCACGCCGCTGCCGATGTACCGGCGCGCCCGTCTTGGCATCGGTTATCTGCCGCAGGAAGCATCGATCTTCCGCGGCATGTCCGTTGAAGCCAACATCCGTGCCGTGGCGGAAGTGATTGAGTCCGACAAGACCGCCCAGGACGAGTTGGTGGAATCGCTGCTCGAAGAATTTCACGTCACTCACCTGCGCCAGTCGCCGGCGTTGGCGTTGTCCGGCGGTGAACGCCGCCGCGTGGAAATTGCCCGTGCGCTGGCGTCGCGACCGAGTTTCCTGTTGCTCGATGAGCCGCTCGCCGGCATCGATCCTATCGCCGTGGCGGATATCCGCGATCTCGTATCGCACCTGAAGGATCGCGGTCTCGGCGTTCTCATCACCGACCATAACGTCCGCGAAACCCTGGACATCATCGATCGCGCATACATTCTTCATGAAGGCGCCGTCTTAATGGAGGGCGCGCCCTCCGAGATTGTGGCCCATGAAGGCGTGCGTCGGGTGTACCTGGGAGACCGGTTTAGTCTCTAACGGCAGCGGACCGAACCCATGGCGATCGGCCCCCGCTTAGACCTCCGCCAGACCCAAAATCTCGTGATGACGCCGCAGTTGCAGCAGGCTATTCGCCTGCTCCAGCTTTCGGCCGCTGAATTGATCGCTTACGTCGACACCGAACTGGAGTCAAATCCCCTGCTCGAGCGGGATGAGGCGAGCGCGGAAGGTGCGCTCAGCGAGGCGATGGGCAACGCGGATGACAGGTCCGAAGACGGCCTGTCCGTTGTCGATACCGTCGACAATCAATCCGATGCCCCGATGGATATCGATGAAGGTTTCACCGAAAACGACACGGCCTTTGGAACTGAGGGCGATGTGCCGATGGGTCAAATGGGCGGTGAGCCGTCCTGGAGCGGCGGAGCGTCATACGACGACATGTTGCCCACCCTCGAGCAAACCCTTTCGGAAGATGAAGACTTGCGTACCGCGCTCGATCGCCAGTTGACGCTGTCAATCAACGACCCGGTCCAGCGGCTGATCGGGACGGCTCTGATCGATAATCTGGACGAGAGCGGTTACCTGGCCGTGACATTGGACGACGTCGCCGAACAGCTCGGCGCGCCGATTGCGGATGTCGAGGCTGTGTTCGAGATCATGCAGTCCTTCGATCCAACCGGCGTATTCGCCCGGGACCTCAAGGAATGTTTGGCGTTGCAGCTGCGCGAGCGCGACCGTTTCGATCCCGCCATGGAGGCGATGATCGAAAATCTCGATCTGCTGGCGCAGCGCTCCTATGACAAACTTACGGCGTTGTGTGGCGTCGACCGCGAAGATCTCAGGGATATGATCGCCGAGGTGAGGGCGCTTGACCCCAAGCCGGCGCTGAAATTCGAACATGGCGTCAGCCAGACAGTGATCCCGGACGTCTTTATGACTCCCAATCCGGAAGGCGGATGGCGCGTCGAATTGAATAGCGACACGCTGCCCCGTGTCCTGATCAATCACACCTACTATGCCCAACTGAACAGCAACGCTGCCAGTAAAACGGAGAAGACGTTCGTCGCTGAACGCTTTCAGTCTGCATCCTGGCTGGTGCGTGCTTTGGAGCAACGTGCCACGACAATTTTGAAGGTCGCGACGTCTTTGGTTGAAAAACAGGATGCTTTTTTCCGAAAGGGAATTACCCACCTCAAGCCGCTGGTGCTGCGCGACATCGCCGAAGCAACGGAGATGCACGAAAGCACGGTCAGCCGCGTAACCAACAACAAATTCATCTCGACGCCTCGCGGGATTTATGAACTCAAATACTTCTTCAGTCAGGGCCTGACGGATGCCAGCGGGGAGGCCGGAACGTCCGCTGAGTCGGTGCGCTACCGCATCAAGCAAATGATCGATGCCGAGCCGCCAGATGCCGTGCTCTCCGACGATCAAATCGTCGCGAACCTCGCTGCGGACGGGATTTCGGTGGCGCGGCGAACAGTCGCTAAGTATCGGGATTCATTGAATATTCCATCGTCTTTGCAGCGCCGGCGGGAGAAGACGAACAGCATGGACTGAACGCTCCGTGCGCGCGCCTTGACTTGCCAAAATCCCATGCATAAGGTGCGCCGCCTTGATGGCTGGAAACACCAAGAAGGGCAGAAAAAGCCCTGAGATTGCCCAAGGGGGGCACGCCGCCATTTGGTGCGGCAGCGGAGCGGCGACTGAGACCACAGCGCCTTAGGTCGGCCCGGTTTTTGACACACACTTGGGAGACTTTCCTCGGTTCGAGACACATGAAGACGGTGGGCGTATGGCCTCAGTGTGCGCCGCAAATGACTTCAGACGCGTTCGACCGGGAATAGGACTTGGGAATGGAAATCAGCGATTTGTTGCAGCCTGATGCAGTTGTCACATTGAAGGCATCGAGCAAGAAACAGGTCCTTCAGGAACTCGCGGCGAAGGCAGCCCAGATCACCGGTGTGAGCGAGCGCAAAATCTTCGATACGTTGGTTGAGCGCGAACGCCTCGGCACCACCGGGGTCGGCAACGGCATCGCGATTCCGCACGGCAAACTGAGTGAGCTCAAGTCGCTTCAAGGTGTGTTCGCGCGGCTTGAAAAGCCGATCGATTTCGAAGCCATAGACGATCATCCTGTTGATCTCGTTTTCCTGCTGCTCGCACCTGAGCAAGCTGGCGCAGATCATCTGAAGGCCCTGGCGCGCGTGTCGCGTCTGCTGCGCGATCCGTCGAACTGCGACAAGCTTCGCGGCGCATCGAGCACGGATGCGCTTTATATGGTGTTGACCCAGTCCGAGGCCAAAGCGGCCTAACTGTCCGCTGGCGTCTGAAAGGCCGCCCACGCCTGGAAAATCCGCATCGCGACCGTTATCCAGCACATCGCCATGAAAACCATGGCGGCTGGGACAAACCAATCCGGCTTCAGGCACACCAAGATAAAAAACAAAATGGTCTCGGTTCCTTCGGCGAGCCCGCCCGAATAGAAAAACGACTTTTCGCCGCGCGCGGCTGTCTCGATTCCCGTTTTCGCGGCAATCACGGCAAACGCCAGAAAAGATGCGCCGGTACCGATGAAACTGACGATCAGTGCGGCGGCGACAACCGCCTCGCCCGGATCGCGTATCGCAAAGCCGAGGACGACCAGGCCGTAGAAAATAAAATCAAGAACGATGTCCAGGTATGCACCGAAGTCGGTCTTCGCCGTCTCGCGTGCCACCGTGCCGTCAAGCCCGTCGGCCACGCGATTGATGGCAATGCACACCAGTGCAATCGTCGGGAAGTCCAACGCCAGGGCCGGCAGGGCCAATACACCGATCACAAAACCGCCGATGGTCACCGCATTTGCGCTGACACCTCGCGCGGCCAGGGCCTTCCCGGCCCGGTTGATCGGCGCGGCAATCAGTCGCACCATGAGGGGATCGAGCATTGCTCCGTTCCGGTCAGTTGCCAGCGCCCATGAGTCGTTTGATCAGCATACGCGTTTTTCCGGCCTGTCTCATCGCCGTTGTTCTCGCCAGCGCCGCGGTCAGAGCTGAGGTCACGTACTGGGATTTGCCGTTTTCTGACGATCTTCGAGACGCGGGGTGGCGCCTGCATACACCGCGCGGCAAGCAACCGGCCGAGTTTTCAGTCGCCGATGGCGACGTCTTATCCGTGTCGGCGCAGTCGGCCGTGTCTTTCCTGTATCGCGAAGTGCCCAAAGCCGCGCGCGATGCGTCCGGACTGTCGTGGACCTGGCGGGTCGATCAGGATATTCCGCCAACAGATCTGTCGACGCCCGGCGCCGACGATCGTCCTTTCGCTGTTCATGTTTACTTTGACGACCGTGACGCCGGGTTGCTGCGGCGCTTTGCCGGCCTGTTCGGATTGCCCGCCGGCGGGCGCGCTCTTACATATGTTTGGGGTGGCGATCGGCCACAGGGGACGATGATTGCCAATCCGTTCATGGCGAACGGTCAAGGCGCGCTGGTCGTCGTGCGCCCTTCGAGCCTGGATGATATCGGTACGGACTGGGAAACGGTGAGGGTCGATCTCGCGGGGGACTATCGCCGCATTTTTAACCGCGAGCCGGTCCCCCTGCGCGGCATCGCCATATCATCGGACACGGACGATACCGCTACTTCCGCACGGGGTCGTATAAAGAACGTGTTTCTGACGTCTGACTCAGCCGCGATTTCGGGTTCCGGCTCTGATCGGCGTCATTGAGCCACCAGTCGTAATCGGTTTTGACAAGCCCCACGCGGCGCTGAATGTCCCGCTGCAACGGTCCGCGGCCATACTCCATCAGGTGCGCAATCACGCCTTCGTCGGAACCGCCGAAGTCTTCATCATACCACTCGTATATTTTCGACACGGTCATCCGCCCGCCGTCGAACTTCACGCCGTGTTCCAAATTGATGAAATTGAATGCCGCCTGATCCAAGATGCGTTCCAAATTGTCAGGGTTAACCGCCACCGGCCACAAATCGGGACACCCCAGCGCAGCGCAATTCAGCACGTAGTGAATGCGGTTGTCTTCCCAGATGGGCCGCAGGATGCGGTGTTCAATGTCGTCGAGGCTCAATTCAACACCCTCGACCGTTACCTGCTTTGCGCCCCAGGGTCCGGCAGAAAACAAGCCCGGAGAGATATTGATCTCGCGGATGCTGTTGACGGGGTAATGGTCCAATACCGTCTTCACGGTCAACGCGTTGTATAAGTTAATCCAGTAGGCTTTCTGTTCCGGACGGTCGAACAGTGAAATGCCGACGGATTGGAGATTTGCAATGTATTCGTCCAGGAGTTGTTTGTCGGCATCGTTGACCGCGGCGTAGCGGAACAAATTCGGTTCACCATTGCGGACGACGAGGTAGGTCTCCAACAAGGTATCCCAGCGCACATGGCTAATGACGTCTGTTGCACCCTCGGCGAAGGGAATGAATTCTTCCATCAGATCCGGCTCCGGCGCGCGCCAGGAGGCAAAAGTGCCCGTAAAGGCGGCGGCTTGAGCGGTCCAAAACGTGGCGGCGATGATGACTGCGGCGGCAAAACGCGTCATGCGGGCGGTCTCCGGACTTTTGATGACTCTCGGTTAAGATTATGATCTCAAGCGGACAAGGCCAACCCACAAAGGTGGCGATAGCGTGGCCGGCAAGCGTGAAAAAGGAGCGCTTTGCATGAAACCATACCTCTACGCCTTGGTTTTCGGCCTGCTGGGTGCGGTGTATGGCGCTCCGGCAGCGGCGCAGACCGACCCGCTGACCCAACTGTGTCAAAATTTTATCGCCCAGTCGGGCACCCCCATGACGGGTAATTCAAACTCTCTGTGCACATGCCTGGTCGGGGAAATACAAAAACAGCTGACCATGACGGAAATGCAGGCCTATCAGGCCGCGGCCGCAGCCGGGCAGGAGCTTGCCCCGGCGCTGCAAGGCAAAGTCACCGCTATCGCGGTGCACTGCCTGTCGGCGTCGCGTTAGGTCAGTTGACCGGCTGAAATAATTCGTAAAGCACGCCGTCCGGCGTGCGTAGGCCACACATCCGCACATCGCCATACGGCGCAATGTTGACGGTCGTGACAGGTGACCGCACCGTGTACCCGGCCTGCTCAATTCTAGCTGTGGCAGCATCGACATCCGCGACTGCCCACCGTAGCGCCATATGACCCAAGTTGGGCGGCACGGCCCGTGCGCTGAGATCTCGGCCCTCGAGCCCGTGCCATTCGATCAGCTCAACCCGGCCGTTGTCCCGTTCCTTCGCCCCGGGTACGCCGCGCGGGTGCATGATCGCCGCACGTGTTTCAATCACGGTTGTCAGGTTTAGCGGAAAGCCGAAATTGCTATCCATGGGTTTCTCGTTGCGGGTGTCATTGTCGACGAACGGCTCGAATCCCAGTGCCGCGCGGTGAAAATCCCGCGTCGCGTCGCGGCTGCGCACGATCTGCATGCAGTTGAACGGCTGGCTCATCATGCGGATGTGATCCCATCCTTGCAGCGGCGGTTCGACCCGTTCGTACATGCCAAAGGAAATGCCGTCCGGTCCGCGCAAAATGACATTGGCAAGAATGAGATTGTTATAGGGAAACGACACCGGGTCGGCGACGGATGTCCAACCGGCCGTCATCGCCGCATCGTAGACGGCCTGAAGATTTTTAGAGCGCACCATCAGGGAAAAAATACCGCCGGTATCCCACGGCATGGCGCCGGCTCTGATGCGCTGGCGGGAATCAACACCGCTTAACGCAACAAACCGGACAAAGCCTTGGGCTTCCTCGCCGCAATGAAACAGCGCTTCTTCACCCGAGATCTGGTCCTCCAAAGACCAGGCGGCCAGGATGCTGCGGTCGACAGGACCGCGATGGGCCAAAGTCCAGCCGCATACGGTCTCGGCGTCCGTGCACCAGCGGTCGAGGTCGGCGACCAGTGTGACCGCTTCTTTCCAACCGCCCCCGAAATCCAGTTCTAAATTCATGTGCCGTCCATCCGCGATTTTTTTCGCAGCGAAGTGTGCCGGTTCTTTGCTGTGCGTTCGACCTTTTTTCATCGGCAACGCTTGGATAAACTCAAGAATCACTGAAAGACATACGTTTTGAACACCGACTCCCCGATCGCTGACGATTCGCATGAGCAGCCGCCCCTCACAAGGGCGGGAATAAAACCGATCGCACTGTCACTCGGAGTGGGCGGCCTTGGTGGCGCTCTGTTCAGCCTCGCCCACGTGCCGCTCGCCTGGATGCTGGGACCGATGGTCGTGAATATCATCGCCTCCGTGCGCGGTGCGCCGGTGTTGGTGCCCCACGGCGTGCGTGTCGTCACGTTGTGTGTCATCGGTGTATTTCTCGGCGGCTCATTCTCACCGGACCTGCTGTCGCGGGCCTCAGAGTGGGGTGTGACCCTCGTCCTGATGGTGGCGTTCATTCCGCTCATTACGGTGGTCGCCGGCGCGTACTATGCACGCGCAGCCGGGTTCGATCGCGGCACCGCGATGTTTTCCGGTGCGCCGGGCACATTGACCGCCATGGTCATCATCGGCGGCGAGTCAGGCGCCGATGAGCGTATGATCGCCCTGACGCAGGGGCTGCGCGTGGTTATCGTTGTCTTTCTGATGCCTTTGGTTGTGACGCTGGCGACGGCGGCCGGACCGCACGATGCGTCTGTGCTGCCGGACGGCGGACCGTTTTCGTGGCAAGACGGCGCGTTGCTGCTCGGTGCGGCGGTCCTTGGCTACGTCCTGGCCAAGCTTTTTAACCTGCCCGCGTCCGCAATGACTGGTGCGATGCTGACGTCCGCCGCGCTTTATCTGTCAGGGCTCGTCTCCTGGCGTCCGCCCGACGCAGCATTGTGGGTGTGCCTTTGGGTGCTCGGGTCTGCCATCGGATCGCGCTTCTCCACGGTCACCCCGGTGACGTTTTTCCGTGTCAGCCGCCACGCAGTTGCCGCGACCGCATTGGTGATCTCGGTGTCCGCCGTGTTTGCCTATGGCGTCAGCGTTTTAACAGGCGTGCCGTACCTGACGGCGATGTTGTCCTTCACGCCCGGCGGTGTGGCTGAAATGTGCCTGATCGCAATTGCATTTGATATCGACCCGGCCTTCGTTGCCGTGCACCACCTGGCGCGTATCGCAATCTTGATCAGCGCCGCACCGTTGGCAGCGCGTTGGGTGCAACGGGCACGGGCTTAGCCGCACCGCGTTTCATCTCACGCGTCACCGTTTTGCATTCCACGCATCGCGCGCCACCCGGTCTTCGACGCGGTGCGTCAGCGGATCGTCCGGGTTGTACGCCTTGCGTTCCTGAAACCCGAACACGTGGCCTTCGGGATCGGCATAGTAATTCAGAGATCCCGCACCGAGGGTGAGGGCGTTGACCAGCGGTACAACGTTGGCGCTCATCTTGTCGGCGAATCCTTGGAAATCGTACCCGCGAAGGATCCACACATCCGGCAGGTCCTTGCGATCAGCGGGGACTGGCCGCGCGCGCCCACCGGGACGAAGTTCCAGGGTGCCCGTTTCACCGAGGTGCAGCGTAACTCCCTGTTCGCCGTTGTTCTCCAACAGGTCTAAGCCGACCACGCGGCAATAGAATGTCGCCAGGGCTTGCGGGTCGGCGACATGCAGCCGCAGCCAGCCGATATCTTGCAAACCTTCGCCGAGCGGCGGCGTGTCGGGCAGCCGGACCAGGTCGTCCGGCCATCGCTCATTGGCTTCGATGTCGGGCGCGAGATCGGACCCGGCGGCAGGCGGGCGAATGCCGCACACAAAGCCGTCCGGGTCGGTGAAGAACAATGTCCCGTCCTGCTCCGGTGCGTCGGACAGAAAACGTGTCCTGGCGCTTTCGAGGCGCCCGATCACCGCGTCCCAGTTCCGGACCCTGAAAATCGGCACCACCTCCGCGTCGGTTACGGAGTTTACCGGCGGATGAGGCTGGCCCTGCCAAATCGTCTCCAGGGCCGAGAACATGCCGGCCCACAGCATGATGTTGCGGGCGGTGTCTGTATCCCGGCGGCGTAACTCCGCCAAGCCAATCACATCACGGTAAAACTCGCCTGGCGGCATTGGGTCGCGCGTTCGGCGAACGATCCAGCCTAAACTTTGAATATGAGGACTCATCTACACCCGCGATTTGAAAATGGTAACACCAGTGTAGAAGCGCACTTACCCTTGCCGCAACCCGGCCACACCGTATGATCGCCGCTTCCTTGTCCGTATGAGCCGATATGCCCGTTCTGCCACCACCAGCTTCTTTTGCCATACATGTTCCCGTTGTCATTGCCGGGGCGGGGGCCTGTGGTCTGACCGCAGCGCTGGCCGCCCGGGACGCCGGTGTGGAGGTGCTTGTGCTCGAAAGGGACGCAACGCCGCGCGGCACCACGTCGATGTCACAAGGAACCATGTGCGCTGCCGGCACCAAGGCCCAGGCGGCCGCCGGGATCGAAGATAGCCCGGATCGCTTTTTCGACGATGTCATGGCCAAGGTGAATGGTGAAACAGATGCGGATTTGGTGCGCACGATCACGCGCGAGGCCGCGCCGACCATCGATTGGCTGAGCGAGACGCACGGCATTCCCTTCGCCGTCGATACGTCGTGGAAGGGACTGGGTCATTCGATTCAGCGTCTGCACGCACCGCCGGAAAAAACCGGCGAAGATCTGATGGGCCGCCTCTTGCAGGCTGCCGAGCGCGCCGGCGCCGATCTTATCACCAACGCTCATGTGCAGGATTTGTTCGCGGACGCGTCGGGACGCCTGCACGGCGTCAGGATCGCGCGGCCCGATGGCTCGACGGAAGACATCGGTTGCGGCGCCCTCGTGCTCGCCACCTGCGGCTTCGCCGGCAATCGTGCCATGATTGCCGAGTACATTCCGGATATGGCTGACGCTCACGTGTTCACGTGGGAGAACAGTACCGGCGATGCTGTGCGCTGGGGGCTGGAGCTCGGCGCCGCGGTCGCCGACATGACGGCATTTCAGGGCTACGGCGCATTGGCCCATCCGCAGGAACTGCTGTTCAACTATAACTATGTCATCGAGGGCGGCGTTATGGTCAACCGCGACGGCGAGCGCTTTTCCGACGAAATGGCAGATGTGTCCGGTCAGGGCGTCAAAGTGATGCGCCAGCCCGGTCACGTGGCCTTCATGATCTATGACCAAACCCTGCATGACCGCTACAAACATTTGCACGAAACCAAGCAGGCGCTCGATGTCGGCGCGGTCAAGCACGCCGAGACCGTCGCCGGACTGGCGGGCACCCTTGGCCTGCCCGCCGCCGCGCTGGAGCGCACACTGCGCGATCTCTCCGCCACAAAGGCGGGAGATGCAGATGACCCCTGGGGGCGCGATTTTTCCGGCACGCACGATTTATCGCCACCGTATTACGGCATCCGGGTTACGGGCGCGCTCTATCACACTCAAGGCGGACTCGATGTCGACGGCAACGCACAGGTGAAACGCGCCGATGGCGGTGTCCTGCCCAATCTGTTTGCCGGCGGCGGCGCGGCCCGGGGCATGAGCGGGCCGACCTGTTCCGGGTATATCCCGGCCGCCGGACTGTGCATGGCGATGACGCTCGGCCGGCTGGCCGGACGCGCCGCCGCCAAGCTCGCCGGTTAGCGCGGCACCTCCCAGCGCATTTCGTTGGTCGTTCCAAATCCCAGATCCGCATACACCGGTTGTCCCGACTTCGAGGCGTGTAAGACGACGCGCGTGCAGCCAACGCTGTTCAAGTGATCCATGCACGCTTGGGTCAGGCGCCGCGCCAAGCCCTGGCGGCGATAGAGCGGGTCGACATATACGCCCCAAATGTATCCGTCCTTGCGGACGTCAGGTTTAAGCGCCTGGGGATAGAGTTTGCGTGACACCAGCCCCTGCGAAGTGCCGACGACGGTATCTCCGTCTGCCGCGACGAAGGCGCACGCCTGGTTGCAGTCTGCCGTTTCCGCCATAAAGCCAAGCGTCGCGGTTTTCCAATTGTGTGCGAAGTCGGCTGGCGTCATGCCGTTATCCAGCCACATTTTGTAGAACGCGTCGGCCAACGCGTCGTGGTCCGCCGGCTTTGCCGGCCGGATGGGTATAGTCAAAGTCATTGGTATGTCCACCGAAGAGAAGAAAATCGGGCGGCGTGCTTGCGCAGCCGCCGTTTAGCACCCCGTTGCGGGTAAATCAGAAATTATGCCCCGTAGAGGGCTCGTCGTCGGAGGACGCGTTGGTGGCGGAGTTGGGCGCGCGCGAGTCCAGCCATGGCGAACATAAAGTCACCACGGTCATGGACAGCTAAGTTATGGCACTTAATGGCCATAGCGCATGCGCTCCTTATTTGAAGGACGGCGTATTTACCCGCGACACGGCACAAATGCAAGTCTGGGTGAGGGGGCTAGTCCGCGCGGTGAGTCATCGGCCTCAGTGGCAGAGCATCCGGCACATCGGCACCGATGTCGGCCCATTGCTGGACTTCGTAACTCGTTACGGTTTCGGAATGCTCGCCGCTGTCCAGCGGTTCCATGAGCCACGAGTAATTCACCAAGCGCCGCGGCTTTCCGTTCGGAACGCCTAACGGCAGCCCGGTCGTCTCGACCACGCGCTTGCGCCCGCTTGACGTCACCACACTGTTTGCCGACACCAAACCGCAGGGATGCTCAAGCAGCCGAGAGACATTGGTCATCATGTCGGCTTTGTGCATCGTTAACGGAACCTTGAACAAGCTTTGACCGGTGAGGTCCATGCCCCAGCGCTCGACGATCTCGGTTGCCTGTAAACGGATAACGATATCGTCGGGAAAGACAACGAGGATTAGGATATTCGGAGAGAACTGCGGGTCAGGATTGTCAAGAAACCGTTCTGACGTCGGAGCGATTTCGCCGGTCCTGCGCAGATTCTTCCAGTGTTCGATAAAGGCGATGTGGTCGGCAGTCAGTCTGGACATAACGGCACGGAAATTAGGGCCTTAATCATTCAGACCTAAGTGTGTCACATCTGGACGATCAATGGCATAACGCCGTCCCAAGTTTTGTCCGAAATTCGAGCCGCAGGAGTTAAACGTGAACCCCGTCTATCTCGTTCTCAGCCTGTTAGCGGGCGCGATCCTGCCGCTTCAGGCAGCGCTTAACGCGGGCCTGGCCTCGCAAACGACCGGCCCGTTGTTTACGACCGTAATGAATTTTGCCCTCGCACTCATGTTCCTTGTCATTGCTCTTGTTGTGATGCGGGTTCCCCTACCGATGTTTGCCGTCGCGTCGTCAGTGCCGTGGTTCTACTGGTGCGGCGGTTTTCTCGGAATGTTTTTTGTGATGACGACGATGGTGATCGCGCCGAAGCTCGGCGCGGCATTTATGGTCGCGCTCATCATCGGTGGGCAGATCGCGGCATCGCTGGTCTTCGATCACTACGGCTGGCTCGGCTACCGCGTGCACGAGATCAACTGGGGACGCATCGCCGGAGCGGGGTGCCTGCTCGCTGGAATCTACCTGGTCTACAAATACTGACGTGGACTGCCCTAGGGCTTGAACGCGACGTTGAGCTGGTAATGCTTGGCCGCGTCAACCGGTGTCTTAAAGCGCCAGTACGTCAAAGCAGTGGCTGCTGAAATGTCAAAAACGCCCTGCGGATGGCCTGCCAAAACGAAAACATCCCGTACCGTTCCGTCGGGCCACAGCCGGTAGTCCAGCAACACCCAACCTCCGACGTTACCGGCGTCAGGCGGATAGACAGGGGGGATCTTGACGGCTGGCTCCGGCTGGCGCGTATCCGGCACCGGCGACGCGGCCTGGCGCGCTGCGGCAATCGCGTCCGCGCCACCGGCCATTTCCAAAGCGGCGCGGACATTGTTCGCGTCAGCGGACAGCGTCGAAAACGTCGGCTGCAAAACGGAATAGGCGTCCGTAAGCGCGGCAGACGCGCGGGTCATGTCGCCCTGACCCATCAAAGCAACGCCAAGCTCGTATTGAGCGACGGCGCGGCGCAGAACGGCATCAGACCCCTGATCCCGGTAGATCGTCACGGCACTTTCGAGTGCCGACGCCGCGGCGTCGTACTGCTGCGTGGCGTTTAATGCGCGGCCCAGGTTGACCGCCATGTCGGCGGTGCGTCCGGCGGTCGCTCCATAGGCGGCCATCGTCATATCGAAAGCGCGCTGCGCGTCGTCGACCAGATATTGCGACGGCGGCGCTGACAGTGTCCGGAAATAGGCTTGTTGAATATCAGCGGTCGCGCTGCGCTCTGCGTCGCTTTGCGCGCGCGCTGCGCCGGTCCAAAGGGCGGCAAGGCTAACGCAAACGGCAATGGCTTTGACAAAGGCGGCAGGCATTACACCCTCCCCGGCAATGGCGTCGGACCCTCAGTCTACGGCATCCGGGTGGTGTCAGCCTATGCCTATCAGGACAGGGTTATTCGGCCGCCAGCCGCAAGGGCGCGCCGGCTGTCGCCTGCTGCACGATCACGTCCGCCACGGCGCCGACGACCGCGTCGCTGTCGATCCCGTATTCGGCATACAACTGGGCGATGTTGCCGGCCTGACCGAAGCGGTCGACGCCGAGCGCCTCGCAACGGTGCCCGCGTACGGAGCCGAGCCAGCCCAAGGCCAGCGGATGGCCGTCTTGCACCGTGACCAGTGCGGCGTCGTCCGCCAAGCCGGAGAGCAACCGCTCAACCGGACTTTGCGCCCCGCGCCGCCCGTCTTTACGGGCCCGCGCCGCCGCGGTCCAGGAGGCGTGCAGGCGGTCGGCAGAGGTGACCGCCAGTAACCCGGCGCCTGGTACGTCTTCGCGAATGATCTCGAATGCCGCGCGCGCTTCAGGCGCGACCACGCCGCTATAGATGACCGCCAACTCCGAGCCGGGGTGCGGCTCCACCGCCCAATAGGCGCCGGTCAGAATTCCGGACTTAAGGTCCTGCGTCATCTCACGCTGGGGCTGCTCCAGCGGGCGGGTCGACAGACGCAGGTACACCGAACTGCCGTCGGGCTTCTGCATATGGTCGAAGCCCCAGGTCATGATCTCGGTGAGTTCGTCGGCGTAGGCGGGCTCAAATGAAGCGAGGTTGGCATGGCCGATGCCGATCAGCGGCGTGAAGATCGATTGATGGGCGCCGCCTTCCGGTCCGAGCGAGATGCCGCTCGGCGTGGCGACCAGCATGAAGCGCGCATCCTGGTAACAAGCATAGGTCATGGCATCGAGGCCGCGCGCAATGAACGGGTCGTACAACGTCCCGACCGGCAGCAGGCGCTGTTCGAACAGGTCATGCGACAGGCCGAGTGCGCCGAGCAGCAGGAACAGGTTGTTCTCGGCGATCCCCAATTCGATGTGCTGGCCTTTGGGCTGCTGCGCCCATTTCTGTGGCGACGGCACGTGCATCTGGCGGAAGATGTCTTCGCGCTTGGTGATGTGGAACGGGCTGCGCTGGTTGACCCAGCCGCCGAGGTTGGTCGACACCGTGACGTCCGGCGATGTCGTCACGATGCGCGACGCCATGTCGGACTTGCTCTTGCCGAGGTCGTTCATGATCTTGCCGAACGCTTCCTGGGTCGATTGCTTTTCGCCCGCGGGTGCGGTGATCTCCGGCACGTCGAAGGTTGCCGCGGATTCGGTCTTGCATTCGCGCGGCACCCTCTGCGCGAACGGCACCTGCGCCAGGAACCCCGCAAGGTCGTCGGCCGACATGTCGAGGCCGGCCAGCTTGTCCCACTCCTCGCCGTCCGCGATGCCCATCGACTCCCGGTACTGTGCCATCTGTTTGTCGTTGAGGATGCCGGCGTGGTTGTCCTTGTGCCCCGCCAGAGGCAGACCGTAGCCTTTGATGGTGTAGGCAATAAAACAATGCGGCCGGTCGTCGTTCTCTGCCGCGGCGAAGGCATGGAGAATCGCTTCCATGTCGTGGCCGCCGAGATTGGTCATCAGTTCATGCAGGCCGTCATCGTCGTATGCGTCCAGGAATGCTTTGAGACCCTTCTCACCCTTGAGATCCGTTTTCAGCGCTTCACGCCACGCCTTACCTCCCTGGAACGTCAGCGCGGAGTACATCTGGTTCGGGCACTCATCGATCCAGTTTTTCAGCGCCGGACCGATCGGCGTCTCGAAGGCGGCCTGTAACTTCAACCCGTACTTAAGGGCGACCACATTCCAATTCACCGCCGAGAAAAATCCGGTAATGCGGTTGAACAGCTTGTCATTGACGACGCCGTCCAGACTCTGGCGGTTGTAGTCGACGATCCACCAGCAATTCCGAATCTCGTGTTTCCAGCCTTCCAACAGGGCTTCGAAGATGTTGCCTTCGTCGAGTTCCGCATCGCCCAGCAGAGCGATCATGCGGCCTTTGGGTGTGTCGGGCGCGATCAGCTCGTGGGAATGAATGTAGTCCTGCACCAGAGAGGCAAACAGCGTCTCCGCAACACCGAGGCCGACCGAGCCAGTGGAGAAATCCACATCGGCCTTATCTTTGGTTTTGGACGGGTAGGGCTGAACGCCGCCGAAGCCGCGAAAGTTCTTCATCCGTTCGAGGTTCTGATTGCCCAGCAGGTATTGAATGGCGTGGAACACGGGGCCCGCGTGGGGCTTCACCGCGACCCGGTCCTGCGGCTTCAGGGTGTGCAGGTACAATGCCGTCATCACCGTCACCATCGACGCGCATGACGCCTGATGGCCGCCGACTTTCACGCCGTCGGTTTTTTCACGCAGGTTGTTGGCGTTGTGAATCATCCACGCGGCGAGCCAGAGAATCTTCTTCTCAAGTCGCTTGAGATGGGCGAGGTGGTCGGCGTCGGTCATGGCGCGGGCTCCAGCTGAGTATGCCGGAACTCTACTGCACGCCGCCTGGCAGGTCCTTGCGAATGCTTGCTCAAATTGGTCAATTAGCGCAATATATCATCATTATAATAAGAAAAAATGGTGATACATGCCAATTTCGTCCCTAGACGACATCGATCTTAAGATTCTCGGCCAGATCCAGAACGACGCCCGGCTGACCAATGTGGAACTGGCGGAGGCCGTCGGCCTGTCCCCATCCCCGTGCCTGCGCCGGTTGCGCAGGCTGGAACGCGACGGCGTCATCAAGGGCTACATGACATTTGTCGATCAGACCCAGGTCGGCCTGCCGGTCAGCGTGTTTGTCAGCGTCGCGCTGAAAGAACAATCGGAGTCCGCGCTCGAAGAATTTGAGGCGTCCATTGCCGCGCTGCCGGAAGTGATGGAGTGTTACTTGATGACGGGTGCCAGCGATTATCTCCTGCGCGTTGTCGCCAGCGACCTCGCTGACTATGAGCGCTTCCTAAAACATCACCTGACACGCATTCCGGCGATTGCCAGCATCCAGTCGAGCTTCGCTCTCAAACAAGTGACCTACCGCACCGCGTTGCCGCTATAACCCAACGCCGATTAGCGTCATGTGGTTCTGGATGATTGCCGCCGGACATTCTACCATGGCGGTCAATCACAAGGGGGGCGCGCCGCGCAGATACATGATGGACGGCTTAATGATGACCACGCCGCTGCTGATCGCGTCGTTGATCAGATTTGCGGCGCAGTATCACAGCGATACGCCGGTTATCAGCCGTGGCGTCGAAGGGCCGGTCCGGCACTCGACCTACGGTGAGGTTCATGCGCGGGCGCAGCGTCTGGCCAACGCGCTGATCGCGGCCGGTATAAAGCCCGGGGACCGCGTCGCCACCCTGGCGTGGAACACCGACCGTCACCTTGAACTGTACTACGCGATCTCGGGCATCGGTGCCGTCTGCCACACGTTGAACTTGCGCCTCGCCGAAGCGGAACTGGAATACATTCTCAATCACGCCGAAGACCGGATGCTGTTCTTCGACCCGGATCAGACCGCGGTCGCCCAAAGTGTTCTCGCCAAGACGCCGTGCGTGGAGCAGGCGGTGATCATGACCGATGCGGTCAGCCGTCCGGATGGCTTGACCAGTGATATGGCAGACTACGAATCGTTTATCGCCGCGCACGAGGCTCAGTACGACTGGCCTGAATTCGACGAAAATACAGCCGCGTCGATGTGCTACACGTCCGGCACCACAGGCAATCCGAAGGGCGTACTTTACAGCCATCGCGCGACCGTGCTGCACGCCATGGCGAGCAGCTATGCCTCGACCATGAACTTGAAAACCGACGATGTCGTTCTGCCTGTCGTGCCGATGTTTCATGTCAACGCGTGGGGGATTCCGTACTCCGCTCCGATCGCCGGGGCGCCGCTGGTGATGCCTGGCGCCAAGTTGGATGGCGTCAGTTTGTTCGGCCTGATGGACCAAACCGGCGTGACACTTGCGCTTGGCGTGCCGACAGTGTGGCTCGGCTTGCTCGACGAAATGGACCGGCAGGGCCGGGCGCCGAAAGCGCTCGAGCGCGTGCTGATCGGCGGAGCCGCACCGTCTCAAAGCATTATCGACCGGTTCGAACTCGACCACGGCGTTACCGTTCATCATGCCTGGGGCATGACCGAGATGAGCCCGCTCGGCACTGTGAATACCCTTAAACCTAAATACAAAGACTGGCCGCGCGACAAACAAATGCCGGTCAAGCTCAAACAAGGGCGGGTGGTGTACGGCGTCGACATGAAAATCGTCGATGAGGACGGCAACGACCTGCCGAACGATGGTGCCACCGCCGGCCACTTGCTGGTGCGCGGCCCATGGATCGTGCGTGAATATTTCAAGGCCGGAGAGTCAGCCCTGACGGACGATGGCTGGTTCGATACCGGCGACATCGCCACCCTGGACGCCGACGGATACATGCACATCACCGACCGCTCCAAGGACGTGATCAAATCCGGCGGCGAATGGATCAGCTCCGTCGATCTCGAAAACGCCGCCATGGGGCATCCGGCGGTCAAGCAGGCCGCGGTGATCGGCGTCCACCATCCGAAATGGCAGGAACGGCCCCTGCTCATCTGTGTGCCCAACAGAGGGGAGCGACCGGACCGGGACGAAATTTGCGCCTATTTGGCCGGCAAAGTCCCAAAGCTGTGGCTGCCCGATGCCGTGGAATGGATCGACGAACTGCCTCTCGGTGCGACCGGCAAGATCTTGAAGACAGAACTGCGGAAACGGTTCGCGGGCTACACACTCTAAATCCGGTGTCCCGCCGGGCCGGTGAATAACCCCGGATTCCGCGATTCTGACCATCTCAGCACGCGAGATTCGCATGTTAAAAGAATTATTACTAAATTGGGGCACGTAAGAGTTACGAAATACGTCCGCACCTATGGGGGGTGCCGCGACACGGGGGACGGCGGAGCACACGCGACAGATTTTTGGACGCGCGACATTTGAGGTCCAGCTCTATAAGAACGGGCGCTGGTCGATCAGCGAAGTTTGTAAGAGCGAAACCGTTGCCATGAAAAAGGCGCAGGAGCTCCTCGGTCTGAAAACGACCGCGGGCGTGCGCATCGTCAAGGAATCCCACTTCGGCAAAGACAATCATCGCGAAAGCGAAATCTTCAAGGAAATGAAGAAAGAGAAGGAAGACGAAGATTTCGCCGTCATTCCTGTCGAAGATGCGCCGGTCTGCGAAAAGGTAACGGATTTCTATCAAACCGCCAGCCGCAATACGATGGCGCGGTTGTTCAACAAGTATCTTGAAAAACACGAGCTTACGCCGCTGGAGATGCTGCACAGTCACGCCAATCTCCGGCGGATGATCAACTTTCAGCAGATGGTGCCGTCAGCGGTCGACAAGATCGCCACCCTGCATGCCAAAGCCACCGGCGGCGATACGCGGGCGCGCCGCGATGCCATTTTTGACGCCGTCGACGCCATCGCCAAAAAGGCGAAAGAAGTCGAAGAGCAGAAACTGCCGGCCTTGAAGGACTCGTCGCTCGACGAAGTGCTCAAGAAGATTGACGCGCAGTTTGCCGATCCGGATCAGCGCCAGTACATGGCCAACGTCGCGTTCACGCGTGAGTCCATCAATTGGCGCGGGTGGCTGGGCAAGATGACGAACATCCTGCCGATGGCGCAGAGCCAGGAGGATGAACGTGCCCGGGCGATGGTCGATGAAATGCTGGCCGACATCTTGATGGCGAAAACCATCATTAAAGATGTCATCGGCATTTCAAAGCATCTGGGCGACGCGATCCTGCGCATGGTCGATTTGCTCGAAGGTAAGTGCGAGGCAACCAAGTACGCCGCCGAGGATTTGGTCAAACTGCTCAACGTGCTGTTCGAAGCCAACCTGTTGCCACGGTCCAAGAAAGTGCTGTTCGACCGGATCGAGCGCGATCTCTCCGGCCCGATCCGTCTGACCAACAGCGAGCAGACGGCCGACGACAAGCAGTTCTTCGATCAGATGGTCGACCGCATCATCACCGAAGACCACGTCATTGGTGGCCGGCCGATGGCCGCCGGGCTGACGGGGCGCTGGGCGCGGCTCTACAATGTTGGCGGCGCAGGTGGTCACAACAAAGCCATGCAAGGCATGTGCGAAAAACTGGTCACCGGCAAGCGCGTGTTCGTCTACCTGTTGGCCTTGTATGATCCGAAGGCGGACCCCGCCCTCAAAGCGGCAATCGAGGAGCAATTGAAGCGCAAGGGCGCGGAACCCAGTTCCGTTGCCAAGATTGCGCCTCAGGCCCGGACGGAAAAAGCGCGCCTGCAGCAGACGTCCATGATCCAGCGTCTCGTACTCGACTCAGATCTCGAGGACGAACTTAAGTCCGTGATGGCCAAACGCTTCGACGACATTGTCGTCGATTACATTATTGGTAATAAAGTGATCGAGCGCCTCGACAATAAAGACTTGCCGTTTCGCGACCGCGCAAACCGGCTTGTCAGTTTCTGCGCCGCCGGCGTATTGACGGAAGGGCGCGCAACCGAAATTGCGCGCCAGACCATCACGACCTACCTCAAGCGCAAAGACTTCGTCTCGGAATTCACTGCCGACATTCCCGAACCGAGCGAGAAGGAGGCAGCGATCCGGGAGTTTTATCGCCTCCAGGCGCAAACCGGATTCCAGGTCGCAGCCTAATCCGCTTTCGGCGCCATCGCTTTGCGGATGAAATGATCGGCCGATAGCAGGCCCGGTCCACGCACAATGATCGCGAGCAGGAAAATCATCCAGGCGAAGTGATTGAAGTCATTGTACGCGGCATTGCTGGCGCCGAGCGCGAACTGAATCACCATCGCCATCCCAAGCAGCGGCACCGCCGCCAGGCGCGCGGCCAGTCCGATGAACAGAAAAACCGGCATGGCCAGTTCGAACGCCGTCGCCGCATACGCAGCGGCCGTATGCGGCAAGAGCGGCACCATGTATTCATACTCGAACAGGAACAATGTGCTCTCCCAATCGTCCAGCTTCTGCAGGCCGGAGCGGAAAAACACTAGGCCGATCCAGACGCGCATGGCCAGGTCGATCAGCGGCGCACCGTAGTGCGTCAGCGGTTCGGTTGCGGCGGTGTGCTGGCGCACGGCCCGCGTTAGCAAACTCGTCGTCTCAGACATGACAGTGATCCTTAACTTGGGGGTTCCCCAACCCCACGTTTCTAGACTGTGATCCCGGTGAATATGCCGTCGGCCAGCGCCTGGCGCAGCACGTCCTGAATATCGAGCGGACCGCGGTCCGATGCCGCCGCGGTCGCGTCCGCCAGCGGCTGGCCCGCGGTGAGCGCGGCGAGCCAAGCCGCGGATGGTGCATCGAGCGGGCGTTGAGTGACGTCAAGGCCGCGGCGGAACACGATACCGCGCTCAGGCGCGGTCAAGTCGACCGGCGGTACGGTCTCGATGTCCGGCTGATTGACGCGCCAAATTTCGAACACCGGGTGAGCCTCGTCCAAGACCGTCACAGAAGGATGGGCGGCAAACGTGACGGTTTCGAGCGCCTCGGGCGGTACTGCGGCCAGCCGCTGTGGATCGAGCGGCGGCATATCGGCGGCGAAATAGGCCGCAATGCGCGCCCACTCCAGGCGCGCCACTGCCGGCAGATAGGGCAGATCGGCCGCCGGCGCGAAGGCGGCAAGGAACGCCTGGAAGTCCCCGCCATAGCGGTACAGCACCGGCTCGACCGGAGGCGCGGATTCAACGAATGCCCGGGCCGCGCCGCGGAAAAATCTATCGCCGACAATACGGCGGATCACGGGATAGGCCGCAGACAGCACATCGGTAAGGCTGTTGAGCGTGTTGGTCCGGTATACGCTCAGCCGCCGTTCCCGGCTGCCGCGCGCCGCACGCACCCGATCCAAAACCGCGCCGGGCCGGTCATACAACGCGACCTCGCCGAGTCCGCTTTGCAGATCACGCAACATGGACAGATCCGTTTTCAGGCGATACCCGGTCTAACATCTCTTGCGCCCGCGCGGCTTCGGACAGAAGTACATCGAGCGGCGGAATATCCGTATCCCATTCGATCAGAGTCGGCCGGGCGCCGATGCGCTTTAACGTATGTTCGTAAAGGTTCCATACGTCATTGCAGACTGTGTCGCCGTGAGTATCGATCAGCACTTGCTCGTCGCCGTGGCCGTCAACCAAATGACCGGCGAGATGGATCTCGCCCACGGCGTTCGCCGGGACCGCGTCGAGGTATGTCTTCGCGTCGAAGTTATTATTGATGGAGCTGACGTAAACGTTGTTCACGTCAAGCAGAAGACCGCATCCAGTGCGTTTGACCAACGCATCGAGAAATTCCCATTCGGGCATGACTGACTCAACAAAGGTCAAGTAGGACGACGGGTTTTCGATGAGAATGGGTCTGCGCAGTTGGTCCTGCGTTTGCGCGATGTTGCGCGAAACAACATCCAGCGCTTCTTCGGTGTAGGGCAAAGGCAGGAGGTCGTTCACGTATAGGCCGTCCACCACGCTGAACGACAGATGTTCAGAGACGAGAATCGGTTCGACGCGCTCGACCAGCGCCGCCAGACGCTCCAGGTGCGCTTTGCTGATGCCTTCGGCCGTTCCGAGGGACAGGCCTACGCCATGACAACTGATCGGGTAGTGCGCGCGCACGGCGTCGAGCTGCGCCACTCGCGGCCCGCCCGGCGCGAAAAAATTTTCGCTGTGGATCTCGAGCCAAGACGCATCCGGCGCACCGGACACGAAATCGGCCATGTGGGGATGACGAAGCCCGACACCTGCTGAAGCAGATGCCGGGCTTGGCCGGTCAATGAGTGCCGCGGGTCGGGGTTGGGGAGGGGGAAATGACACCGTCGGCACTCAAGGAGATAAAGGGCGGGATCAGCCGGCCTTTTCTTTCGCGTCCTCGCTTACACCGGCGAACGGCTCGAGCTTGCCGCCCATGTCGGAACAGGATCCTTCCGCAACCAGTTTCCATTCGCCGCCGTCGAAATCGACCGTCGACTGGCCAGCGCAGGAGTGCGTGCCGGCGGCGTTGGCGCAGCCATTTTCACCGGCCTTGGCGACGCCGTAGCATTTTTCTTTGCCTTCGGCGGAGGCCGTCGACGGAACCGTCATGGCGGCCATGGACACGGCGCCGGCAACGGCGGCTGCGAGAGACAGATGAGAAAGCTTGGAATGAGACATAGGGTGCTCCTTTTGAGTGTGCCGCGGGACAGCGGCGAAAACGATTTCGTCCGGCCGCGGGCGCAATCACTCGCCATCGGCAACGCTATCTTAGGAACAGGTGATGGAAGTGCCAATCACACGACCGTGAAATAACGTCACGGCTGTGTGAGGGACGCGTAACGAACATTAACGGTTCAACGACGCGCGGCTTATGCGTCCTGCAAGACCAACCCGAAGTCCTTGCCCATGCTGTCTAAGTAAAAGGCCATGTGATCTTTAATGTCGGCGACCGACTCAATCGGCGATTGGTATGCCCACACCGCATTCTCTGCGATGCCGTGCGCGCCCTTCAACGACCAATAGGATGCATCGCCTTTATAGGGGCAGTGCGTGGCGTGGGCGGTCCGGTCCATCAGGTCCGTGCGCACATCTTTTTGCGGGAAGTAATACACCGCACCATGATTGCGTTCATGCAGGGCAAGCGCAGACGTTGAGTCCGCCACGGTTTCGCCTTGCCATGTCACCCGTAAATGCTTGCCTGCCGGTTCGATGACGATGGTATGCGCCGGGTCCAAGGTGTAATCGGCGAAACGGGCGCGTTGCGCCGCAGCGTTTTCGCGCCACTGCTGATCGCGGCTGTCTTGGGTCATCGCGAGTCTCCTGTGAGTCGATACGGACGACCCTAACACGAGTCCCCGCATGCCTGCAGCCATGGTTGACCCCCGCGGGCCGCGCGCCGCACACTCGGACCACCCGCAAGATCATTAAAGCCGGAGCTGAGACCGACAGAATGCCCAAATGGTTACGATTCGGAGTGTACTGCGTTCTGCTTGCGCTCTCGCTGTACATGTATTTTCTCTCAGGACAGCGCCCCGACGCCCCGGCCCCGCCGCCGCCTCAAAACGCCATGCGCTCAGATCCGCTGTCGGCCACCGGCAGCTTGAACATCCGCAGGGATGCCCTGGCGGCGGCATTCGAAAACATTCCGTTCAATCTCAGTTTCGAATTCATCCCGCTTGCCGATGGCCGCTCCCGCGTTGTCGGCCGGTCGCGGGACGGCAAAACGACCCTGGAGCTCATCGGTCCACCCGAGGGCGTGACTTCGGCAAACTTAATGGCCGCGCTTCCCGACGACAGTCCGCTGGTGCGGTTGCGCAATCTCAACGCCATTTCGCTGCTGATCGAGGAGACCATGGCCGACTGGTCCGGCGCCGCGCAGTGGGTCGGCGATAACATCGACAGGGCTTACGGCGGCAGCGGCGTCAGCACGCAGGCGAATGGCAAGCGGTTGGTGCTCGCACGCGCGCCCGGTACGGATACATTGGTGGTGACGGTGACGGGTCCGCCGCTCTAGCGGGAATTACGGGGCGTCGAAGAACGCCGCGATCTGTGCTGCTTTTTTCCGCACGCCAGCCGCGGATTTCTCCGCCGGAAAGATCAGCGATTGGGAATTCGGCACAAGAGATGCTGCCTCTTCAACACCGGTTTTCAAGGGATCGTCCTCCGAAGCAGCACACAGTGTCAGCTGGGTGATCAGTGGCAGGCGCTCGCGGTCGGGATGCCGGAACGCCGAGCGGTAGCCCTTGTGATAGGTTGTCAGTCCCTTCAGAACTTCGACGACGACGGCATGCAGAGCATCGGCCGAGGGCATGCTTTCTTCCGTGCGCCTGAATTCCGGCGTGCGGCGGAAGTACGGGAAATGGATCGCCTGATCCCGCACGAAGTTCCACGCCCATACCAAGTGCTGGCCGAATTGGTCCGGGTGAACTTCCGGTGCATAATTCGCCAGGAAGTCTTCCTTGTCGTCCGGCGAGAACATGCCGATGCCGTCGAAGACCAGACGGCGCACGCGGTCGGGATGGTGGATCGCCAACTCGCAGGCAATGTGCGCGCCGGTGTGACTGCCGTACACGTCGCATTGATCAAGCCCGAGCGCATCCATGACCCGCGCGGCGCTGTCGGCGTAATCTTCGGCGTTGGGGACATCCTGGGTCGGCGGTGCGGAATCGCCGAACCCGAGCGTATCGGGGGCGATGACTTTACGTGTCGCGCCCAGTTCCGCGATCAACGGCGTGAGGTTCAACGACGACGCCGGCGACGCGTGAATCATATACAGCGGCGCCGGACCGCCGTCGCTTTGGTCGCCGCTGGTGCGGTAATGCACGAGGCCCTCTTCGATGCGCACGAAGGCGCGGTCGACCACACCCGTCATATCAGGTCTCCGTATGCTTCTGTTTCAGTGATTTACGTTTCACGCCCGGCCAAAGGGGATGCGTGTCACGATCCGCATCGGGTCCTGGCGGGAGATCTGCCGAAGCACAGTGAGTTCGCGAATACTCAACGGCTGTTTTAACACCGGCTTGCTGATTTTGGTGATCGCCTTGGTGATGAGGTTGCGTTCTTCGTCGTCTTCGATGCGGTCGGTCAACGGGATGAAGAAACGGAACTCCTCCATGACATAGGGGTAGCCCCAATGTTTCAACATGCGTTTTTGATACACGGTCAGTTTGTCATGGCGGTAGCGGCTGTCGACATCAACCATGATCGGTTTGCGGTACCCCTCGAACACGCGCACGCAGTCGGAGGCCAGTTCGACCAGCTGGCGCGATGCAATTGTCGGCGTCAGCGCGACGAACTTGCCGATGATATTCACTTCCAGCTGAGGAATCTCGACCTGTTCCAGAAATTGCGCGAACAAATGCGCCGTATCCATCAGACAGTTGAACGAACTTCCGGGATTAAGCTGAAACGGTGGTTTCAAGACGCCGTGCAGGCCGTCTGAACGGCGCCAGTGCGTAAGTTCCTTCAGGCGTTCTTTCGCCACACCGGGCACTTGATGCTGCTCAAGTTCTTCCGCGGTGTCGATGTCGCGCCCAAGCCACTCGCGCCCGAAATTGGAGAGCGGGCTGTCCTTTTCAGGAACGTAACTGAGGGCGTATCGGGCGGGCATTATATCGTTCCTGCGACCTAACTCTCATCTGCGGACCGGCAGGGTGGTGATGCACCCCTCTGGTGGCCCGGCACAAACCTTATGAAACCGTGGGAAGTATTGCACCCCTTGCGGGCCGAGCGCCAGAGCGCGGGCGTGCCCGGTTAGATGGGTGGTTCCCGCCTTGTGCCTCCATGGAGATTGTGAGGGCGTGAAAGACTTGTTGCAAAGGTTGACTTGACCGATTCTGCCCCGCGTGTAGACAGAACCCTCTGATTCTCTACGGTTTCCTCCGGGCTTGCCATGTCCACACCTACGCCGACTGACAACAGCCGCCTGCCCAAGCGCCTGGCCGACTTCGCCACGCTGCCCGAAGCATTGGACTACGCCGCCAAAGGCGAGACCGGTTTCAACTTCTATACCTCCCGAGGCGGGGTCACGGCTGTTCTGCCCTTTGCGGAGTTGAGCGACCGGGCCCGGACGGCGGCGGCCCACGTTCTCGGCGCCGGGGCCAAGCCGGGCGACCGTGTCGCCTTGCTGGCGGAAACCGCGCCAGCATTCCTCGTTTCGTTCTTTGCCTGTCTTTACGCGGGGGCCATTCCGGTGCCGATGCCGACGCCTGTGGCGTTTGGCCGCCGGGATGCCTACGTCGATCAGATCCGCCAGCAGATTTCGTCGTCGGGCTCGGTCATCGCCATCGCTCCGCAGGACTACGTGCCGTTTGTATCCGATGCGACCGACGGCTTGGATATGCGTCTCGCCGGTACGCTGGACGATCTTCTGCAAGCGCCGCGCGATGACAATCTCAAGCCCGGCGGCGCGGATGACCTTTGCTACATCCAATACAGTTCGGGCAGCACGCGCTTTCCCAAAGGTGTCGCTGTCAATCACCGCAGCGTGCTGGTCAATTGTGCGGCGATGAACCAATCGGTGAAGAACGCGCCGGGCGAGCGCGGTGTGTCGTGGCTGCCTTTTTACCACGACATGGGACTGGTTGGGTTCATGCTCGGCTGTCTCACCGGCCAAACCACCGTCGATTACCTGCCGACAGAGGAATTCGCGCGCCGGCCGCTGACGTGGCTGCGTCTCATCAGTGAAAATCGCGGCACGATGTCGTACGGCCCGAGCTTTGGCTACGAGTTGTGCAGCCGGCGGTTCTCATCGGCGAGCGCGTCAACGCCGGACCTCGACCTTTCGAGCTGGCGCGTTGCCGGCATCGGCGGCGAAATGATCAAACCGAAGGTCATGCGCGGTTTTGCCGATGTATTCGCGAAGTGCGGCTTCTCCGATAAGGCGTTCAACGCGTCGTACGGTCTGGCGGAGTGCGTGCTTGGGGTGTCGTTCAGCGAGCCTGGTACCGGCATGCACCTCGATCACATCTCCAAGCAGGAACTGGGCGACAATCACCGCGCGGTCTCGGTGCCCGATGACGGAACGGGTGTCGGGCGCACCTTTGTGGCCTGCGGAAAAGTCATACCCGACCACACCCTCGAAATTCGGGATGAAGACGGCAACGTCGTATCGGAACGCGAGGTCGGCCGGGTGTTTTTCTCCGGCCCCAGCGTCATGCAGGGCTACTGGGGCGATCCGGAGGCGACCGCAGACTGTCTCTCCGATGGGTGGCTCGATACCGGCGACCTTGGATATTTCATGGGCGATGAACTCGTCATCGTGGGCCGGTCCAAGGACATGATGATCGTCAATGGGCGCAACTACTGGCCGCAGGATATCGAGTGGACGGTCGAGCATATGGACGGCATGCGCTCCGGCGATGCCGCCGCCTTTACGCTGGAACAGGATGATGGCGGCGAGCAGCCGACCATTCTGGTGCAGTGCCGTCCGTCCGACTCAGATGTGCGCGCCAAGCTGGCCGACGAGGTGCGCGCGCGCGTGCAGGATCAGGTCGGCCTATTGTGCGATGTCATCCTGGTGCCGCCGCGCACCCTGCCGAAAACGTCGTCGGGCAAACTCGCCCGCGGCAAGGCCAAGCAAAGTTTTCTCAGCGGCGAAATCCAACCCCTGGCCGACCGCGCCTGAGGCGCTGCGGAGGTGACCGACTCCCAGACCATCGCAGTCACCGGCGGTACGGGTTTTCTCGGCGCACACGTTCTGCGCCGGCTGCGCGCCGGCGGGCATACCGTGAAAGCTCTGACACGCCAGCCCCGCCGCAGCGACGACGATCCCTTGCTGACTTGGATCCAGGGCTCGCTGTCCGACCGCGAGGCTCTGGCAGATCTCGTCACCGGCACCGATGTCGTTGTGCACATGGCAGGGGCGATCAAGGCGCTATCGCGAAGCGCGTTCTTTGCCGCTAATCGCGACGGTACCCGCGCCCTGGTCGACGCCGCCCGTAACGCCGGTGTCGGCAAGTTTGTCTTGGTGTCGTCCCTGGCCGCGCGTGAGCCCGCTTTGTCTCCCTATGCCGCCAGCAAGCGGGCCGGGGAATTCTGTCTCGAACAAAACGCCGGAATGATGGACACGGTGGTCCTGCGCCCGCCGGCGATCTATGGCCCCGGCGACCGCGAGACCGCGCGGCTGTTCCAGATGGCAGCCAATGGGTTCGTCCTGGCCCCGTCCGGGCCGGATGCCCGCGTGTCGATGATCCACGCTGCCGATGCCGCCAGCGCGGTCGAAGCCTGTTGCGTCGCCGATCAACCGGCCCGGCCGCTGGAAATCGGCGATGGGGCCGGCGACGGCTATACCTGGACCGATCTGGCCGAGGCGGCCTCCGGGGCGGTGGCGCGCGAGGTAAAACTTATCCGCCTACCGGACGTTTTTCTGTGGTCGGCCGGGGCTTTCGGCACGCTTTCAGGCGCTCTGACCCGCCGGCCGGCAATGCTGACGCTGGGCAAGGTGCCCGAATTGCTCCATCCCGACTGGGTCGCCCGCGGACCCCTGCCCCACGGCTGGGAGCCGCAGTGGACTCTGAAAAACGGCTTTAAAGACTCAGTAGAATGGTGCTCCTCACAAAATATTTTGAAACGTTACTTTTAAATTTACTTGTCACCTTTCTGTCATTCCCTTTATTTCCAAGGTATTGTGACGTGGGATGTGGGACTCAGGGCGTCTCCAAACCGGACAATTAGAGGGTAGGAAAAATGTCGGCTGAACCAAGCGACGGCGCGTCGCAAGACGTGCGGGCCGCGGTTCTGGAGGTGTTAACCCCCTTCAACAAGACCGGCGCAACCCTCACGGACGACACACGGTTTACGGAAGACCTGAACTTCGACTCCCTTTTGGTCATGGAGTTCATCGCGGCGTTGGAAGACCGCCTCGATATCTCGGTACCGCTGAATATTTTGCCGGATATCGAAACCGTCGGTCAGCTCGTCACGGCGACAGAACAGATTGTTAGGGAAGAACATGGCTGACTTGTTTGATCGCTTCGAACCTCTGCTTGCGCGCCGTGACGCTCTTGTCGGCGATGGCGGGCACGATCCGTTCCAGGTCGAAATGGGCGAAGTTCTGTCCCAAACGGAAGCTATGATCGGCGGCAGTAAAACCATTCTCGCCGGCACAAACAATTACCTCGGTCTGACCTTCGCTCCGGAAGCATTACAGGCTGCGCACGACGCGCTCGATGCCGCCGGCACCGGCACGACGGGCAGCCGCGTCGCCAACGGCACCTATGCCGGACACAAAGCGCTCGAAGCCGAGCTTTGCTCCTTCTTCGACAAAGATCAGGCGATCGTTTTCTCCACCGGATACCTCGCCAATCTCAGCGTCTTGTCGACGTTGGTCGGCCCGGAGGATTACATCTTCATGGACGCCGACTGCCATGCCAGCATCTATGACGGCGTGCGCATGGGCCAGGCGCAGATCATCCGGTTCAAGCACAACGATGCCGCCGATCTCGACAAGCGTTTGAGCCGCCTGGCCAAGAAGCCGGGCAACAAGCTCATCGTCATCGAGGGTATTTATTCGATGCTCGGCGATAAAGCGCCGCTGGCCGACATCGTTGCCGTCAAAAAGAAATACGACGACGTTTATTTGCTCAGCGACGAAGCCCATTCTCTCGGCGTGCTCGGCCGATACGGTCGCGGGCTGCCGGAAGAATGCGGCCTCGAAGACGATGTCGATTTCATCGTCGGCACCTTCTCGAAGAGCGTCGGCACCGTTGGCGGCTTCTGTGTGTCGAACCATCCCAAGTTCGATCTCCTGCGTCTCGCCTGCCGTCCGTATATCTTCACCGCGTCGCTGCCGCCGTCCGTTGTGGCGTCGGCCAAAGTGTCGCTCGGTTTGGTCAAGTCCGGGGGCGCGCTGCGCAAGCGCTTGATGCGCAACGCCGAGCGTCTGCACTCAGGTCTCGCCGCACTTGGCTTTACCCTGGGCGGTGACGTCTCGCCCGTCGTTGCCGTCGTTGCCCCGGATGTCGAAACCGGGGTTGGGTTCTGGCGCGGTCTGATCGACTCGGGCGTTTATGTCAATCTCGCCCTGCCTCCGGCGACGCCGCACAACTACACACTCTTGCGCTGCAGTCTGTGTGCCGCCCATACACTGGAACAGGTCGACCGTCTGATCGAAATCTTCGGCGAGGTCGGCACGGTGTTGGGTGTTGTTCCGGTAGTACCCGAGGCCAAGGCCGCACTCGGTTAAACCTCAGCCAAGTCAATCCGCGTCAATTTAGTCCGCCCCGGCGTTTGGTCTTCAGCAACAGCCGCGCGCCCGTGATGACGGGATGCGCCCGCTCACGCGCGGTCAATTCGATTTTCACGCCGGAATGGCGTTCGATCTTCCACACCGCGTAATCCAGTCCGCCTTGGAAGGTAAAGGCGGCTTTGACCAGCCGCAGAACGTTCAGCGTACGGCCCCATCCACGCCTGAACCGCCAGCTCCAGGCAGCATTGGACTGCGATGCCGCCGCGGCGGCGGGGTCGATGCCGAGTTCGGTAAGGGCGGCGGTGCCGACGCGTTCGAACCAGTCGAGCTGCTGGTCGACCAGCTCATCGGCCTTTGACTCCGGCTCGGGGCGCAGCTCCGCTTTATATGTGGCCCGAAACGCGGTTACCCACAGATCGCGAACGGCAAACGGCCCGTGCATCAGCGGAACGGTTTTCTGTATCAGGGTCAGCACCGCTCGCCGCAACGCTTTCTCAGCCGCGGTGCGTGCGACAGCGTCCGCGGCGTAAACAATCGACGCGGGTTGGGCGAAACGGGCCCACAGCGCCGACGCGAACGCGGTGTCCGAGGTTCCGCGTGCAAATGCGCCGAGCGTCATCACCGCCACTTTGGCGCGCACGACCCGGCTCTCGAACAAACACTCGTGGTAATACACATTCGGTGGCAGCAGGGCGCCGAACGCGGCACTGACCGGATTGCCGATCGCCGGGCCCAATCGGTCGACCAGTACATAGAAATCCAGCATCAGGTTTTCATCGGTGCCAAGGCGCAGGCAGGAGCCGTAAAACACCACCGCGCGCACGCCGCTGCCATAGGTCGCCTTCAGGTGATCAACCATCGCGGCGGCCGCCGGAAACGCGGTCTGGGCGGCCGTGTCCGCGATCGCAGTTTCTAGGGGCGAGGGTCCTACCATCGAATGAACCTTAGCGTGCTGGAACCGTCCACCGTCACCGGCTTGTCCGCTGTGGCTTCATACAATTCGCCGTCGAGGGTGTACGCGCCGGCGAACGTAAACGCCGCGGTGTCCGTGCGCCGCACCGTGCGCGCCGCGCCCGGACCCACACGTTTGCTCACGATGCCGGGCACGGTCGACAGCACCGCGCGCGGTCCGGGGCGCAGGCTCAGGTATTGGACAGCGCCCTGACCGATCACCGGCTGGGGCGACAGGCCGAGCAGCAGACGCGACATGGTGGTCGCCATCACCACAAAGAAACGGCCGTCTTCCTGCCACGCGTCGTCAGCGTCTTTGCCGCGCACCTCGACCAAGCCGCCTTTTTGTCCGGCCGTCATCGCCTTCCACAACAGCACGCCGATCGCCGCACTGTGCGAAATCGTGTTGGGCCAGCCCTTCGGATAGATCGCGCGGCGGCAATACAAAATGCCGTCGACAACATCCGCAGCACCGAAGAACGCGCCGTACCGCGCCGGGCGGCCGTCTTCGTGTACGGCAAGGACCGGATGTTCGTGCACCGTCTGTTCGAGCGTTCCGGCGGCATGGCGGGCGATCACCCCGGCCAGAGCTTCGCGCCGGTCACCAACGAGGCTCCAAGCTTCCGCTGTCATGTTGGTCTTGCCGGACGGCAGCAGCGCCAACGCCGGGGGCGTGTCGTAAGGGCGGCCGTTGATCAGGGCGGAAAACACCAACCCGGCGGTCCCGTCACCGCCATCGACACAAACCGTTCCGATCCCCGCCGCCGCGCACTCGGCGAGCATGCCGGGGATGGCGGTGATATCGTCGATATCGAATCGGCGAATCCAGGCCTGCCCCGCGATTATAACGTCCAGCCACCCGGCCGCGGCGCGGTTCTGGGTGCTGAGACGATTCGATAGAATGGCGAGCGGCGCAGGGGACACAGTCAAAAAGGCCCGGTAAGACAAGCCTGTCAGGCTCTACAAGCCATACATAATGTTTCAAAACCTTTGATTTGACGACCTTGCGCTGTATCCCCATGGTGCGGTTGCGTGCCGTCCGCCTAATGAGGCCACGGTTCAAGAGCCAGGCAGCCGCACGCAACCGACTCAGGGACTGGCCGGACGACGGCCTCAGGAACGATGTTCAAAGCGCTGGATCTCTATCTCTTGCGGCAGATCATGCCGACATTGCTGGTGACCTTGCTGGTCGCCGCCGTCATTCTGTTGCTTGAGCGTATGCTGCGCCTGCTCGACATCGCCGTCGGCAACGGGGTGTCGACACTCGTTGTCTTCCAGATGCTGTTCAATCTGATCCCGCATTACATTGGTCTGGCACTGCCCGCGGCGCTGTTCCTCGGTGTGCTGCTCGCGTTCCGCAAACTGTCGTCTCAGTCGGAACTCGACGCCATTCAGTCGTCGGGCATCGGCCTGAGCCGGTTCATACGTTCGGCCGTGATCCTCGGACTGCTGCTGATGATGGTGAACCTGATTCTGGTCGGATATTTGCAGCCCTATAGCCGCTACGCCTACCGCGCCATTTTGTTCAACGTCACCAGCGGCGTGCTTGAGTCGGGCATCGGCGAAGGTGTGTTCATGGATCTGCCCAACAGTTACACCCTGCGGGTTCAGGAATCGCGCGGTGCGGGGCGCGAACTTTATGGTGTGTTCGCCCATCAGCAAAAAGAAGACGGCACCATCGTCACGCTGACAGCGAAGCGCGGCGAACTGGTCACCGGGTCGGCGGAACGCGCGACCAGCTTGCGCCTTTATCAGGGTAACCGCTCCGAATGGTCGCCGGGTTCGACCACAGCCGATACGGTCAGCTTCGATGTGTTCGACTGGCCGCTCAATCTGGAGGAATTGGTGCGCTTCCGCATGCGCGGCGGCGACGAAAGGGAATTGACCCTCAGCGAGCTCTTGCGCGGGTACATCAACAACATGAATGCAGGCAAGACCGGTTCGCGCGGCGGCACCACCAATCCGGACGCCCGGCCGGAAGAGCGAGTTTCGCCCGCCGCCGTGGCGGCAGAGCTGCACGGGCGTATCGTGTTTTCGCTGTCGATTTTGTTTTTGCCGTTGCTGGCCGCGCCGCTCGGGATCATGACGCACCGCGCCAGCAAGTCCTTCGGACTGGTACTCGGACTGCTCACTCTCGTCGTCTACCATAAGATTCTGGAATTCGGTGAAGCCTACGCCACCGTCGGCGGCATGGCGCCCGAGCCGGCCTTGTGGCTCCCGTTCATGCTGTTTATCGCCGGAACGACCTATCTGTTTCTGAAGACCGAAGTGGTCGCGGGCGCGACGCCGATGCAGCGGCTCGAAGACCGCTGGACCGATCTCACCTCCAGCATCACCCGCATTTTCCGGCGCCGGTAACCATGATCTTGTCCTGGTATCTGACGAAAGCGTATCTGACACGCTTCTTCGCCCTGTTGTTTGGGCTGGTCGTGTTCCTGCAGATGCTCGACCTGCTCGCCAATGCCGATGCGGTTCTCGAAGGCGGCGGCGATCCGGTGGACGCGCTCAGCCGCTACATTATGCTGCGTGTTCCGTCGATCATCGAAACCGTTGCGCCGCTCGCCGGACTGCTCGGCGGTCTGACGGCGCTGGTCGTTCTCGCCCGCAACAGCGAAATCATCGCCATGCGCGCGGCCGGCCGTTCGGTTCTGAGTCTGATCGGCGGACTGGTCGTGGTGGGCATGTTTTTGGCGGCGGTGCTGTTCGTGTTTTCGGACCGCGTGGTCGTGCGCTTTAACGCGACGCTCGAGGACTGGAAAAGCACGGGCTACAAACCCGGCGGCGAGATCATCGACGGCAGCGAAGCCTGGGTGATCGAAGGCGACACCATTATCCGCGTCGGCGATGTGCTGCGTAACGGCGCGGTGTTGAACGATATCCGCCTGTTCCGGCAAAGCGATACATCGGCCGTCGACGACATCATCAACATCCGGCTCGCGATCTGGGAAAACGGCACGTGGAACCTGTTCGAGGTCGAGCGTGTCGGCGGCGATGGCAGCCGTGGTCCGGTGCCCACCGAAGGGGATGTCTGGAACACCCAGTTCACGCCGGAGGACTTCAACAAACTGGCCAATCCGCCGAGCGAGCTTACCTTTGACGAGCTCGAGCACTACGTGCGCGAACTCGCGGTGGGCACGCGCCCGGCCTACTACTACGACACGTGGCTGCAGCGGAAACTGGCCGGACCGGCGGTGCTGGCGCTGATGCCTCTGCTCGCGGCGGTTGCCGCTTTCGCCCATCACCGCCAGGGCAGCGCGGTGATGGTTGTGGTTTACGGCATCTCGCTGGGCTTCGTCTTTATCGTCACCGACAATCTGATGCTGGCCATGGGGCAGTTCGGGGCCTTGCCGCCGGTGATGGCGGCCTGGATGCCATTGGCGCTGTTTGGCACCATCGGTCTGTGGATTGTGGTAAACTTGGAAAACAAAGGCGCGTAGATATCGCGCCGAATTGAGCCCCGCGGGTTGCAATCGCGCACGCACGCGTTAGATAACACCCACACCGCACGTCCCCCGGGGCATACGACAGGACTCGTTATGGCGCTTAAGATCGGCTTTTGGTCCGACCGCGAATATCACCTGGACCGCATGAACCTGCGCCAACTGGCCGCGGCGTATTTTCAGTATTACGCCATCGCGGCCTATTTCGCCCTGGCCGCGGCGACCGCCACCTATGCGCTGTGGGCGCTGGCCCAGGGCCATGCCACCGCACTCGGACTCGCGACCGCCGTCTTGGCAACGGTGCTGATCTATCCTTTGGTGTGGTATGTGCTGCACCGCTGGGTCTTGCATTCCCGCTGGATGTGGAAGTTCAAATCGACGGCGCCCGTCTGGAAGCGCATTCATTACGATCACCATTCCGATCCCAACAACCTCCAGGTTCTGTTCGGCGCCCTGTATACGACGCTGCCGACGGTGGCGCTGGCCACCGTGCCGGTCGGTTACGCGCTGGCGGGCTGGCCCGGCGCGGCCATGGCCTTATGCACTGGCGTGCTGCAGACCTGTTTCTATGAATTCATCCACTGCATTCAGCATCTCGGCTACGCGCCGCAGTGGCGCTGGGTGAAGCGCGTCAAGAAGCTGCACATGGCACACCACTTTCATAACGAGACCGGCAACTTCGGCATCACCAACTATCTATGGGACCGCGTGCTCGGCACCATGTACGAACAGCTCAAGATGAAGCCGCGCTCGGCGACCGTGTTCAACCTCGGCTACGACGAAGACGTGGCGAAAGACTATCCCTACGTCGCCAAGCTGACGCCTAACTGGCCGCACGTCGCCAATCCGGTGCACCGCCAACGCGCCCAAGACGCTGAAGACGCGGCCAACGACGGCGAACTCGCGCCCACGTCGTAACCCCTGCCGCCTGCGTTTCGTTGTCATGACTGCTTCCGACATCATCGTCCGCCCGGTTCAAGGCCGCGCGGATATGGACGCCTTCTTGTCGCTTCCCGCTGCGCTGCTTGAAGACGATCCGGTGTGGGTGCCGCCGCTCAGGATGATGGTGCGCGATCAGCTCAACCCGAAAAAAAATCCGTGGTTCACCCACGGCGAGGCACAGCTGTTTCTGGCCGAACGCAACGGCGCGCCTATCGGGCGCATCTCGGCGCAAATTGACCGGACGCATCTCGATCTGCGGAACGATGCGACGGGCTTCTTCGGCTTTTTCGATTGCGTCGATGAGCAGCCCGCTGCGGACGCTCTGTTCGCCGCCGCCGGCGATTGGCTCAAGGACAAAGGCATGGCCCGCGTGCGCGGCCCGTTCAGCCTCAACATCAACGAAGAATCGGGATTGCTGATCGATGGTTTCGAGAGCCCGCCGCGTATGATGATGGGCCACGCCAAGCCCTACTATCAGACCCTGGTCGAACGCGCCGGTTTCGAAAAAGCCCGCGACCTGTACGCCTATCTGACGCCGATGGACACCGCGCTCCCCTACAAGCATCTCAAACTTCTCGAGCGCTCGATCCAACGCAATCCGGGTCTCACGTTCCGCCATCTCGAGCCCGCGCGCTACGACCGCGATATCAAGATCCTGGTCGATCTGTTCAACGCCGCTTGGGCCGAGAACTGGGGCTTCGTGCCGATGACCGACGCCGACGCCGCGCACATGGCCAATGAACTGAAGCCGATCCTCATTCCGGAACTGGTGTGGTTCGCCTTCTACGAGGGCGAGCCGGCGGCGATGGCTGTCGCCCTGCCGGACTTGAACGAGATGATCGCCGATATGAATGGCGCGTTGTGGCCGCGCAACTGGGCCAAACTCGCCTGGCGCATCGCCACCCGGCGCAGCTGGTCGTCGCGCACCCGCGTGCCCTTGATGGGCGTCGCACCGCGCTTCAAGCAGAAGAGCCTCGGTTCGGTGCTGGCGTTGATGGTGATCGGCTCGATCCGCACGCAATCGCTCAAGCTCAATCTGCCGGTTTGCGAAATGAGCTGGGTGCTGGAGGACAACGCGCCGACGCGCCATTCCATCGAAACCATCGGCGGGCGCGTGTACAAAACCTACCGGGTTTACGAAAAGGCGATCTGACCTGAGTCAGCGCGGCGGTTATGCGCCTCAGCGCAGCGGCTGCGCATACATCTTTGTCCTCACGGAGAACCCGGCTTTCTCATACAGCCGCGCGGCGACGATGTTAAACGCGTAGGCGTTGAGGATGACGCTGTCCGCACCCTGGGCCAGCGCCCATTGCCGCACGCGATCCAACAGCATCCGTCCGATGCCGCGCCGCCGCCATTGTTCCGCGACGACGATGAGATCGATCCAGGCCACGGTGTTGGCCAGATGGATCCGGTCTTCGTCGCGGCGGGTCAGCCGCGCATCGATCAGGCCGGCCAGGTGCGCCGTGCCCGCCGTGTCCACCACCACCGCGGTGTCGAGCAGCCGGAGCGGATCGTTCAGCCGGTCGAGAAAATCCTGTTCCTCCGGCCGCGCCTGATCCGGCGGCTTGATCAGCGCCGGCTCCGCTTCGTGATGCACGGCATCGGCTTCGGCCAGCAACGCCGCATAGGCGTCGAACTCGTCGCCGCGCAGGCGCCGGAGGAACACCTCCTCGATGCAGATCTTGTCCTTACTCATCTCCGTTTCCTTTCTCTTGCCGGGGCCTCAAGCGGGATCCGGTGAGGCCGTCGCGGTGAGGCGGAGATTTTCAGGCCTGCGGGGAGAGGAGCAGGGCCATAAAAAAAGCCGCCTTCCCAGGCGGCTGTTGGTGCGCAGGCACGCGGAAGCCGCCGGTCAGCCGGTTGCTCCAAAATAAAAATAAAATTGCCCGTGCGTTTTCATAAGGAGCCCTCGATACCCCGTTCGCCGGGTGGTGGCAAGCAGGGAAGAGTGATGGACAGCCCCCGGATTTGTCCATACAAGTCAAGGCCCATGGAAGACGTTTTCATCCCGTTGCTGATTCGCATGCTGGTCACTGCCGCCGTGGTGGTTGCCGCCACCGCCGCCGCCGAACGCGCCGGGCCGTTCTATGGCGCGTTGATCGGCGTCTTTCCGACCTCCGCCGGACCGGCCTACGTGATGCTCGCGTTGAAGGAAGATGCCGCCTTTGTCGCCGCCAGCGCCGTCGCCAGCATGGCCAGCATGGCCGCCATCGCGCCGTTCGTGGCGGTGATGGTGTGGCTGGCGCCGCGCGCCGGCGTCTGGACCACGGTGGGAGCCGGCTTGGCGGTGTGGGCGGTGTTCGCCGTGCCGGTCAGCCAAATCGCGTGGACGCCGATGACCGCGCTCGCCGTCAACGCGGTCGTGTATCCGGCGTGCTTCTGGATCACCCGCAACATGGGGCAGGCTCCGGTGGACCGGCAAAGCCAGCGCACATGGTGGTACACCCTTCCGCTCAGGGCCCTCGTGGTCGGGCTGTTCGTCGGTGCGGTGGTGACCGCGTCTCATGCGCTCGGACCGGTCGGCACGGGCCTGGGGGCCGTGTTTCCGATCGTCTTCCTCAGCCTGACCGTGATTCTCCATCTCAGCCTTGGCGGCGCCGCGGCCGCGGCGACCATGCACAAGGCCATGCGTGTAGTCTCCGGCATGGTCTTCGCGCTGATGGCCATGCATTACGGTGTCGTCGTGTATGGCAGCGCCATTGGCCTGAGCATCGGCCTTTCGGTCTCGGTCACCTGGGCGGTGATGTTGGTGGTGTGGAACAGGCGGCGCACCCGGCGCGCGGCTGGAAAAGCGCCGGCGTAACCGCTTTATGCGGGGCGATAGGTCAGCCGCACCACGCCGTCGGCATACACTTCGTTATCCATCAGCTGCAGTTTGATGTGAGTCGCGCCGCCGGCAAACAGCGGGATGCCGTCGCCGAGCGCCACCGGCATGACAAACAGATCGATCTGATCGACCGCTCCCGCATCCAGAAACAGGCTATGCACTTCGCCGCCGCCGACCACCCAGACATCGCCGTCGGCCTCATCCAGCAGTTCCAGGCGCGTCAGCAAGGTCTGTCCGTCGGGCACCAGCATGGCGTGGCCGTATTCGGTGTTCAGGCGGCTGCGCGACAGCACGTAGGCGCGCTTGCCCGCATAGGGCCATTGGCCGTTGGCGCGGGTGACCTCGTAGGTCTTGCGGCCCATCACCACCGCGCCGACCGCGCCGATAAAATCGTTGTAGCCGTAATCGCCCTCGAAGGCGTCGAGGAACGCCACACTGCCGTCCGCTGCGGCGAGAAAGCCGTCCATCGACACGGCGCAGAAAAATCGGACCTTGGGCATGGGGGCCTAACGCCTCACCACCACCGGCGGGTCGAACACCTTCACCGGCGGGATCTCGCCGTCGAACTTTTCCGCTTCCACCAAGCATGTTTGCGCGCTGGAGCCCTGGGCGATGTTCGAGGTGCCGACGTCGCGGGTCAGCACGTTCGGGTTGCCGTGCACGCACAGCGCGCCGATCTCGCCCGGCGTGTCCGGGTCGTACCAGGCGCCCGTCGGCAGTTGCAGCACACCCTTGCGCACATCATCGGTGACAATCGCGCCCGCCAGACAGGCACCGCGATCATTGAACAGGCGCACGATGTCGCCGTCTTGAATGCCGCGCGCGGCGGCGTCGTGCGGGTGAATCCACAGCGGTTCGCGCCCGTTCACCTTTGAGGCCTGAGCATAGCCGCCGTTGTCGTATTGGGAATGCAGCCGCGTCGCCGGCTGGTTGGAAATCAGATGCAGCGGAAAGCGCTCGGCCACTGTGCCGCCGAGCCATTCGCTCGGTTCGTGCCACACCGCATGGCCCGGCTGATCGGGATCGTTCCACCCGGCGATGTCGTCCGAAAACAGTTCCAGCTTGCCCGACGGCGTGTTCAACGGATGCGCCTCCGGGTCTTTGCGGAAGTCTTCGAACATGGTGCGCTCGGGCCGCCACGGCCATTCGAGCATGCCGTCCTGCCAGAAGGTGTCGAAGTCCGGCGTGTTCAGGCCGATCTTGGCCGCGCGTTCGCAGGTGGCTTCGTACAAATAGCGCACCCATTCCATCTCGCTGCGGCTTTCCGTGAACGCCTGCTCCAGGCCGGTGCGCTGGGCGATGCCCTTGAAGATGTCGTGATCGGAGCGCGTCTCGCCGAACGGTTCCGCCGCCTTATGCATGGCCATCAGCTGCACCGTCAGGCCAGAGGCGGTGATGTCGTTGCGTTCCAGTGTCGTCGTCACCGGCAGCACGATGTCGGCATGGCGCGCCATTGGGTTCCACCATGCCTCGTTGACGATGATGGTCTCCGGCTTGCGCCAGGCGCGCAGCATCTTGTTGAGGTCCTGGTGGTGATGGAACGGATTGCCGCCGACCCAATAGACCATGCGGATGTCCGGATAGGTCAGGGTCCGGCCATCGTAGCGCACCGTGCCGCCCGGATTGAGCAGCAGATCGGAAATGCGCGCCACCGGAATGAACGTGCGCGCCGGGTTGGTGCCCATCGGCAGCGCCGCCGGCGGCACCGCCGTGCCCGGCCCGCCCATGCCCGCCGCACCGGCAAACGCGATGCCGAACCCGCCGCCGGGCAATCCGATCTGGCCCAACAGCGCGGCCAGGGTGATCGCCATCCAATAGGTCTGCTCGCCGTGATCGGCGCGTTGCAGCGACCAGCTGATCGTGATCAGCGTGCGCGTCGCCGCCATGCGCCGGGCGAGGGCGCGGATCGCTTCGGCATCCACCTCACACATCTTCGCCGCCCAGTCGGCATCTTTCACCACGCCGTCGTCCCGGCCCATCACATACGCCAGCACCTGATCGCCGCCGACGCAGTGGGTGGTGAGGAAGTCGCGGTCGTAAAGGTCTTCGGCTATTAAGGTGTGCACAAGGGCGAGCATCAGCGCGACGTCCGTGCCGGGTCGCGCCGCCCACCACTCGGCATTCAGAAACTCCGCCGCGTCGGAGCGGATCGGGCTGATGTTGACCACCTCGACCCCGGCATCCTTGCAGCGCTGCAAGGCATCGCGCGCGATGTGCCGCCCGATGCCGCCGCCGTGCACCTGGCTGTTCTTCAATGCGAGGCCGCCGAAGGCGACCACCAGCTTGGAATGGTCCGCCACCGTGCCCCAGGTGGTGCCGGCGTTGTAGCAGGCGTCGGCCCAGGTGCCGCAGACATGCGGGATGATCACTTCCGCCGCGCCGGACGAATAGGTGTTCATCGAATAGGTGTTGCCGCCGAACAGATTGAGGAACCGGCGCAGTTGGCTTTGGGCGTGATGAAAGCGCCCGGCGCTGGCCCAGCCGTAGGAACCGGCGTAGATCGCCTCGTTGCCGAAATTCTCTTTGACGCGCGTCAGTTCCGCCGCGGCGATGTCCAGTGCTTCGTCCCACGGCAGTTCGACGAATGGCTGACCGCCGCGCCCGTCCGTATCGAAATCGCCTGTTTCATGTCCCTTTTCGTAACTGGCAAGCCAGCCCTGGCGGATCATCGGCCGGGCGATGCGCACCGGGTCGTCCTGGGCCTGGGGCATGCCGGGGCCGATGGGCGAGGGGTCCGGGTCGCCGGAGAACGGCTCCAACGCCGTCACTTTGCCGTTTTCCACCCGTGCGGTGTAGGCGCCCCAATGGGTCGCGGTCGGGACCGTTTTGAAGTCATCTGGCATATCGGGGTTATAGCGGGTCCGGCGCGGTCCGCCTATGCTGGGTCCCGGACTTTTTGATCACAGACGCACGAGGTTCCGCCATGCGCGCCCTATTCACCGCCGTTTTAATGGCTTTCGCACCCACGCTTGCGCTCGCCGATAACCACAAGGAAGGTGACTCGGGTTACGCCAGTTTCGCCCGCACCACCATTCTCGCCCGGCTCGCCGACCTCGAACCGTCAATCGTGTTCTGGCGCGATGTCATGGGCTTTGCCTATGCGGGCGATACCATGGGCGATCCAAGGCCGAGCACCGGGTCCGCCAGCGAAATCGGCTGGAGCGAAAACGCGACACGGTATTTCACCGCGTTCACCTCCAAGGAGGGCTCGACCGTCGCGCTGTTGATGGTCGAGGACGATCCCGGCTTCCCGGCGCTCGACATGCCGGACGCGGGTGTTCCCTATGGCGGCGTCGTGCTGGTGCACACGGCGAAGAACATTCAGGGTATTTACGACCGCGCCGTCGCCAACAACGTGACCATCGTCAAGCCGCTGGGGCTGTCGGCCACCGGGCGTTCGCAGCAGATGTTTTTGCGCGCACCGACCGGACACTTTGTGGAAGTCTACGAACTGCTGCCGCAAGACGACTGACGCAGGATAGAGAAGGAGGGGAGAGACACATGGCTGATGAGAAACCGCAATCGACCGTCATCAACACCACCACCCACGGCATTCTCAAGCGCACGACATTTGTTGTGCCGAACGCGGAGGAAGCCGCCGCGTACTACATGCACGTGTTCGGGTGGACCAAGTGGTACGACAACGAAGTCGCGGTGCATGAAATGTTTCCGCCTGCCGCCGCCCACAATGCGCCGGCGCATCTGATCCTGCTCAAGGTCGAGGACCCGCAAATCGGCATGCTCGGCCTGCTGCAATACCTCGACCCGCCGTTCGATACCGGGGTGAAGAAAAACCGCACCAAGGTCGGTATCGGCGATACGCTGCTGGTGGTGGAAACCACGGACATCCAGGGCGTCTATAAACGCGCCCAGGAAGCGGGCGCCAACATCGTCGCGCCGCCGACCGACTGGGAGGTGCCCGGCTTCAACGGCGGCCCGCCGATTTTGCTCACCACCATGAGCATGTTCGACATCAACGGCATCTATATGGAAGTCAACGCGAAGCGGTGATTCACCCTTCGCGCGCCTCCCGCCGGCGGTTGAGCCAGGCCAGCAGAGGCACAGCCAGACGGTCGTAGGTCCACGCGGCAAGGGGGCGGATTACTGGCCAGTTTGCGGCGCGCGCGGCCCACCGGTATCGCGGCAGCCGTGCCCATATAGCCACGAATGAGTCGAGGCCACACTTGAGGCCGCCGTTGCCGGACAGCGTGTAGAGACGCCGCTTGGCCTGGGCGGCGGTGAGGCCGTGCGACGCCAAAGCCTCGGGATGCTGCGCGAGATCAACCCACTGCAAAGCTGTGACCTTCTCGCGTTCGGCATGGGCGCGATAATGGCGGATTTCAGCGCGGCAGATTGGGCAGTCGCCATTGAAAAATACTGTGACGGTTAGGTCTGACATACCTGTTCTACGTGCGGCAGCGCGTTCTGGGTCAGCCGCCGGCGGTAAACCAAAGCGCCGCGGCCGCGTATAAACTGTAACGACCGTTTACCGCTTTGAGGGAAATCACCATGCGTTTTGCCACCCTGGCCTTGATGGCTGTTGTCTTTGCCGCCTGCGGCGCGCCGGTGCCGGCGGATGCCCAAGACTCTTCCCCCTGGTACGAAACCAAGCGCGCCAGCCGCGACGGCATCGGCAAGGTTTACATGGGGCGCGAGATTTCCCACGTCATGGGCCATCTCGGTGCCGGCTGGCTGGAGCGGCCCGAGCGCGAGCGCGAAGAGCGCACTGATCTCCTGATCGCAAACCTGGAGCTGGACCCGGATGACGTGGTCGCCGACATCGGTGCCGGCACCGGTTACTTCTCGTTCCCGATGGCCGCGCGCGTTCCCGAAGGAAAGGTGCTCGCCGTCGATATCCAGCCGGAGATGCTGGCGATCATCGAATCACGTAAGACCGCGGGTCAGACCGCGAACAGCTGGTCGAACATTGAAACCGTGCTCGGTGAAGTCGACGATCCTAACCTGCCGGCGGAGGCGGTCGATCTCATTCTCATGGTCGACGCCTATCACGAGTTCGAGTATCCGCGCGAAATGGGCGAGGCGATGGTGCGCGCGCTCACGCCGGGCGGGCGCATTGCGCTGGTCGAATACCGCATGGAAGACCGCTCGGTGCCGATCAAAACCTTGCACAAGATGAGCCAGGCCCAGGCGCGCAAGGAAATGGAAGCGCTCGGCCTTATCTGGGTCGAGACCAAGGACATCCTGCCGCAGCAGCACCTGATGTTTTTCCAAAAACCGGCGCGGTGACCGGCTTCCAAGCCATTGTAAACATTCACGAATTTTCGTGCATGGGCTCGTGTGTATAAAATCGTAACCTGTTGAAATAAAAGCGGAATAAGGCCGTTTCTCGCCCTCAAGGGCGCTGTGCATGGGCTCGTTCCTCGCAGAGTCGCGCTTAAACCGTTTCGCCCGCCTCGCATCGGACAGCCCGCCGTGGCGCCGGGACACGGTCGCCGGTGCAGGCTAGGCTGTGCGCTCGCCTCAGAGGGAGAGTGTTATGATCCGCATCCTGTGTGCCGTGCTGCTTGCGCTTGCGCCACCGGCACTGAGTCAGACCCCGGCGCGCCCCGGCGCCGACGCCGTGCTTCAGCGCACCGCCGAGGACCTCGCCGCGTTGTGGGACGGTGCCTACGACACCGCCAATCAAGTCAACTTCCAAGAGCGCTTCAACCTGCCCGAGGAGGGCTGGGTCGCGCGGCACCACAAGATCTTCGCGCGCGTCGATCTGCCGGCGTTCGGGCCGTATGTCACCTACGTCGAGCAGTACGCTGGCGCCCCGCCGGAGCAGCTCGTGCGCCAGCGTCTCTATGTGCACCGTATCGACGCCGATGCCGGGCAGGTCGTCACCGACATCTATGCGTTTTCGGAGAAGGATGCCGCTGCCGTCGCCGGTGCGCACGCCGATCCGGCGAAGCTGTCGAAGATCACACCCAAGCGCTTGACCAAGCTGCCCGACGGCTGCGCTATCCGCTGGCAGCGCCGCGGCGAGGTGTTCACCGGCACGCAAACGCCCGACGACTGCCTGTACACACCGGAAGGCTTCGGCCAGCAGGTGCGCCTGCGCGATACCATCACGCTCACGGCCGGCGCGATGACCACCGAGACCGAGATCCTTGCCGAGGACGGCTCAGTGCTGATGGCCAATGCTCTCGGTGTTGCCGAGGTCGCCCGCAGGGCGCGGCCGTTCACCTGCATGCTGCTGGCACTCAATCCGGCGATGGAACAGCGCTTCGAGCGCTACGCCGATATCAAGATGCATGATCAGGGCGGTGAGTTCGTGGTGACGACGCAGCACACGCCGCCGAAAGAGCTGAACGTGCGTCTGCTTAAGATCGTTCCGCCGGCCGGCACCAGCCGCGATACGCTGATTATGACGCTCAGTGAGAAGAACGATCTGTTCCCGCTGACCAACGCCTTCGTTGCACCTGACGCGCCGCGGGTGGCGATCAGCATCGCCGGTATCGAAGCGAACTGCACGGCTGACGAAGATTTGGATCAGGCGCGTTTCTAACGCGACAATCAGGCGCGTTTCTAACGCGAACGCTAGCCGTTCGGCAGCAGGATGACCTTGCCCTTGCGATCCTCGCCGGTGCGTACCGCGTGGGCGAACGCATCCTTGTATTGTTCGAGTGTGTAAGTTCCGGCGATCGCCGCCTTGAGTTCGCCGGAGCCGATCTTCTGCGCCAGCATCTCATAGACGCGGCGGATTTCGCCCATGTCGCGCTTGGCGAGGCCGCGTCCGGTGCTCATGCCGGTGAGGGTGATGTTGTTGAAGAACAGGTCCCGGAACGGCAGCTTGCACGGCTCGCCGGAGATGAAGCCGTAGTTGACGACCTTGCCGCCGTAGGCGAGGCAGCGCGCAATGCGTGTCGTGCCGTCGCCGGCGACAAGATCGAGGCCGAGGTGAATTTCGGCTCCCCCGGTTGCGTCTTTCACCGCTGCGGCCAGGGCGTCGGGCTCACCCGGATCGACGATGCAGGCGTCCGCACCGAGCGCAGTGAGTTCGTCGCACAGGCTTTCCCGGCGCACGACATTGCAAGTTTTGATGCCGCGTTCCTTCGCCAGCACGATCATGTAACGTCCGCAGCTCGAGTTCGCACCGTTCTGTAAAATCCAGTCGCCCTCTTTGAGGTCGGCGAAGTCTTCCAGCAGCACCACCGCGGTCATGCCGTTGACCATCATGAGGGACAGCTGAGCGGCATCGCCGTCGGGCGCAGGGAGTGTTTTCTCCGCACTGGTCACGACCTTCTGCGCGAACGTGCCGGCGCCCCACCAGGGGAAGGCCCGGTCACCGACCTTGAAGTTCTTGACGGCGCTGCCGACGGCGGTGACATGTCCGACGCCCTCGTAACCGGGCTGGTGCGGAAACTCCATCAGCTCGAAATCGCGTTCGCCGGTGAAGCGTTTGATGTCGGCGAGGTGTACCGCGGACGCTTCCATGTCGATCACGATTTCGTCCGCGCCGGGCTCCGGGTCCGGCAGTTCGACCAGTTGAACGACCTCGGCGGGGTCGCCGTGAGCCACCTGCTGCAATGCCTTCATGTGCCGTCCCCGCCCTGACCCGTGTTGCTATTGTACTCCCTTATACGCCATAGCACACCGTTCGACTGTAACCCACAGGTTGAATGTCATGGTGATCGATTGTCCCCGACTTGACGCCGCCCATACCCCGGCAGTAGGTAGGGATAAGTGATGGTGTGTCCGCGCCTCCCCGGAGGAACGGACCAAGAGGGAATCCGGTGCGATACCGGAACTGCCCCCGCAACTGTAAGCGGCGAGCCATCCGCCATTGATGCCACTGGAGGTCACTCTGGGAAGGCAGGCGGACCGGCTAAGACCCGCAAGTCAGGAGACCTGCCGTCACAGCGTCACCTTTCCATGGGACGGGGTGTTCCTGTGGAGCGGCTATCCGAAGCGGTGACGCGCACGAAACGGTGCCGTCACGTTCGCTTGGGTCTGACATTCAGCCCACTTTAGAACACCAAGTTGCGGCGGCGCCGGTTGCGTCATTTGAAACCGGAGGTCGCTATGACTGATCAAAAACCGACTCGAATTACATGTTTCCACCCGACGGCCGTCGCCGCCGTGTTGCTCAGCGCATCCGCCGTCGCGCAGACGGACGTGCCTACCATCGAAGACGAGATCGTCGTCACCGCCAGCCGCGTGCCGCAGGCGCGTCTCAGCGTCGGCAGCGCGATCGATATTCTGAATACGCAGTATCTGATCGACCGTCAGCAGCCGTTTTTGAGTGACCTCCTGCGCGATCTGCCTGGCCTCGCCGTCAATCAGTCGGGACCGGCAGGTGCGTTCACCCAGGTGCGCATGCGCGGTTCCGAGGCCAATCACACCCTGGTTCTCATCGACGGCATCGAGGCCGGCGATCCGTTCAACGGCGGGGAACTCGAATTCGCCCACTTGCTCACCGGCGGGCTCGCCCGGGTCGAAGTGTTGCGCGGACCGCAAAGCGCCTTGTGGGGGTCGGAAGCGATCGGCGGTGTGATCAACGTTGTCACCGGGCCGCCGCGGGACGTGACAGGGGCTTGGGGCGATGCCTGGGCCGAGGGCGGCTCCTTCGGAACGGCGCGCGGTATTCTCCAGGGCGGCACATCCGGACCGTGGGGCAGTACCAGGGCGTCTTTGTCGTACTCCGACATCCGTGGCATCTCCGCCTCGACCGTGCAGCCGGAAAGGGACGGATATGACAACGTCACCGCCAGCGCGTTTTCCGACTTCGCCGTCAGTGAAGACCTGACATTGTCGTTCGCCGGCCGGTATGTGTCCGCAACGGCGGAGCAAGACTCCCAGGATTTTACGTTCGGGTCGCCGACTCAGGGTCTGGTGATCGACTCCGACAGTGAGCGGGAATCCGAACGCTGGTACGGCCACGCCGCCGCTGATCTTGCCACTCTCGACGGCCAATGGATGCACCGGGTCAGCGCCGGCGTCACCGACAGCAGCAATGACTCGTTGTCCGGCGGGGGAGTTACATTCGGCTCCGACGGCCGCAAATGGGACGTCGAGTATCAGACCGACGTTGCGTTTAGCGCCGCAGGCGACGTCGCGCACAGCGTCAGCGCATTGCTTGAATACGAAGACCTGGTTTACGCCTATTCGGACGCCCGCGGCGGGCCGGAAAACCAGCGTCAATCCGCGCACCAGTGGTCGGCTGCCTTGGAATACCGGGCGGCCATCGCCGAACAGGTGTTTCTCAGCGCCGCTCTGCGCCGAGACGATCCCAATCGCTTCACCAGCGAAACGACGTATCGCGCGACGGCGGCGTGGGCAATCGCGGGTACAGGGGTAAAACTCCGCGCCAGCTATGGCACCGGCGTTGCCCAGCCAAACTTCTTCGAATTGTTCGGTTTCAACCCGAATTTCTTTGTCGGTAATCCCGATCTCCAACCCGAAAAATCCGAAGGCTGGGACATCGGCGCCGACTATGCCTTTGCCGACGGCCTCGGGCTGGCCTCCATCACCTATTTCGACGCGAACCTCAAGAATGAGATCGCCACGGACTTCTCCGTGTTCCCGTTCACGGTGATCAACCGTGCCGGCACCAGCACACGCGACGGCCTCGAGTTGGCGGTCTCCGTCGATGCTCTTGAGGAACTTTCGCTGGCCGCGTCCTACACTTACACCGACGCCAAGGATGATTTTGGCGTTCAGGAGGTGCGGCGGCCGAAGCACATGGGCAGCCTGAACGTCGCCTATCGCTTTGCGCGGGCAACTGTCGATGTCGGCCTCAATTACAATGGAACCATGCAGGACAACGAATTCATTTTTGCCACGCCGGAGACCCTAGTGACGCTAGACGACTATATTCTCGGCACGTTATCGGCATCTTACCGGCTGACCGACCGGATTGAGGTAACCGCCCGTGCCGAAAATCTCTTCGACGAGACCTATCAGGATGTGTTCGGCTTTGCCGCGCCGGGTATCGGTGTCTACGCCGGTGTGCGCATCCGGCTGGGCCAGGAGTAACGGCATGGCCCCGGTGCGGTTTTTCTGTGTGGTGACGATGCTGTTCTGCGCCGGCAGCGCTGCCGCCGAAGCGCCGCGCCGGATCGTGTCGATGAATCTCTGCGCCGACCAGATGGTGCTGCTGCTGGCGGAACCAGGCACGGTCGTTTCGGTGAGTTTTCTGACCGCCGATCCGGCCGAGTCTCCGGTCTCTCACATGACCGACGGGCTGACGCTCAACCACGGCGAGGCGGAAGAGGTGATCGCCCTCAATCCGGATCTCATTGTCACCGGGCGCTTTACAACCGGTGCGGCGAAGCAACTGCTGCGCCGCCTCGATTATCCGGTAATCGAAGTTGATATTCCGCTGACCTTCACCGGTGTGCGCGAGTCGTATCTCACGCTCGGAGCGCGGCTGGGGCGTGCCGCCCATGCGCGCACACTCATGGACACCCTTGACCGCAGGCTCGCAGAGATCGACGCCATGACGGCGCAGCGCAGCTTCGGCTCCGTGCTTATTCTAGATGCCAACGGTTTCACTGTCGGACGCCCAAGTCTCGTGGATGAGGTGCTGACCCGCATCGGGTTAAGCAATGTTGCGGTTCAGCTCGGCGTCGGCGATTTCGGCCAGGTGACACTGGAAGCGGTCCTCCTCGCAGCGCCGGATACTATTGTACGGATGATGTATCGGCCGGATGCGCCGTCTTTGGCCAGCCATACGCTGGCGCACCCGGCGTTGCAAAAATTCCTCGGCGGTCAGCCGATGATTCCCGTACCCCAGGCGTGGGTGAACTGCGGCGGTCCCTATTTGGCGGACGCTGCCGCTGCCGTCCTGCATGAGGTCGCGGAGCGATCCACGGCGGAGGCGCCATGAACGCGCACGCCCTCGCTTCGACGTCCCGTGAAGTGCCGCAACCCTTAATGCTCGGCGGCCTGACGATCCTTGTCGCTGTGCTGTTCGTCGCGTCTCTGTTTACCGGCCGGCTGGGCATCGGTGGTTTGAATGACCTTATGGCCGTGCGCGGGAGCGACCCCGACACCTTCTGGCTCTTGCTCACCGAAGTGCGTCTGCCGCGCACGGTGCTGGCTGTGACGGTCGGCGCGACTTTGGGCCTGTCAGGTGCCGTCCTCCAGGGCATCTTGCGCAACCCGCTTGCCGAACCGTTCATTCTCGGTGCGTCGAGTTCCGCCGCCCTCGGCGCGGTGATCGTATTTTACTTCGGCATCGCTGGCGGTTCCGCCCTTGCGACACCCTTTGGCGGCGTCGCCGGCACGATGGTGGCGACCGCAATTCTGGTCACCCTCGGCGGAAGGGCTCAGCACCCGCTCACGCTCATTCTCGCCGGTGTTGCCATAAACGCGCTCGCAGCGGCACTGACGTCGCTGGCACTCAATCTGGCCCCGAGCCCGTATGCTGCGCTGGAGATCGTGTTTTGGATTCTCGGATCATTCGCAGACCGCAGTCTCGATCACCTGACATTCGCGTTGCCATTGATGGCGCTCGGCTGGGTACTGCTGTTCTCGACTTGGCGGGCGTTGGATGCCCTGACGCTTGGTGAAGATGCAGCTGCGTCGCTCGGTTTCAAACTCGCCGCGGTCAAAGTTCGTGCCATCCTCGGCTGTGCTTTTGCGGTCGGCGCGGCGGTGGCGACGACCGGGGTGATCAGCTTCGTGGGTCTGGTCGTGCCGCACATCCTGCGGCCCTTTGTCGGCTACCGACCGAGCCGGCTGTTGCCTGCCAGTTTACTCGGCGGTGCGGCGCTGATGCTGGCGGCCGACATCGGGGTTCGTCTCATCGACACGCAGCTGGAACTGAAGATCGGCGTGTTAACGGCCCTGATCGGCACGCCTTTCTTTTTTCACCTTCTCTTTGTATTGCGGCGGAGCGGGCAATGACGGGGTCCGTGTCTCTCGCCGTTGACCGACTCACTGCCGGTTACGACGATGTCCCGGCCGTATCGAACGTGTCGTTCCGCGCCGAGGGCAATCAGATCATCGGCCTGGTCGGCCCGAACGGCGCTGGCAAGACCACATTGCTCAAAACGATCGCTGGACTGATGCCGGCAAAATCCGGGTGCGTTGCCATCGACGGCCGGCCGACTGAGGAATGGCCGCGCAATGATCTCGCGCGCCGGGTTGGCTACCTCTCGCAGGAACGGACAGTGCACTGGCCGGTGACGGTCGAGCGTCTGGTTTCGCTCGGGCGCCTCCCGCACCGCGGGCCATGGGACGGATTGTCGGCGGCTGACCAGGAGTCCATCGACCGCGCGCTGGAGTTCACGGATACGCTTTCGTTAAGTCAGCGCGCCGTGACAGCCTTATCGGGCGGTGAGCTGGCGCGGGTGTTGTTGGCCCGCGTTCTCGCCGGAGATCCGAAGATTATTCTCGCGGACGAGCCCGTGTCCGGTCTCGACCCCGGTCATGCGTTGCAGGTTCTGGCCGGCCTGCGCGATCTCACGGCCGAAGGGCGACTGGTTGTCATCGTTCTGCACGACCTGTTTATGGCATCGCGCTTTTGCGACCGCCTGATTCTGCTGAATCATGGGGGTGTCGCAGCTGACGGAGCGCCATCGGACGTGCTGACGCCGCATAGTCTGCGCGATGTCTATGGTGTCGACGCCCAGGCCGTTGTTCACAATGGGGAGACGGCGCTCGTGCCGTGGGGGCAGGCGTAATCGTACGGCTACAGTATCAGCCGCCGCGCTTCTCGTGTTTGGCGATCGCCATCTTGAGCGACTTATAGAGCTGCTGGCCGAGATCGCCACCGTCGCCCTCGATTTCCTCGCGGATCACCGCGCGCATCGTGTCGATGTGTGCCTTGGCGATTTCCAGGGCAGCGTCGTCTTCCTTGCGCGGCTCTTTCGTCGATTCATAGAGCGACTTGGCAAACAGTGTGATCAACGGATAGCCGAATGTACCGCCCTGGCCGCGTAATTCATGGGCGATCAAATTGATTTCGTCGAAATGTTTGTCCCGACCCTCCGGGAGAGTGCGGGCATTGGTGACTTCTCTGGACAAGTTATCCAAATACACCTTCGCCCAAACCACGAAGCCGGCTGCCTCGCGTTGCAGGGCGTTTTCAGCCTCAGCCAAGACCGCGTCTGGCAGGGCAAACTCCTGCCGCATGGCGTTAGAGCCCATCTTTTCTTTGAGGTGATTGGGCAGCTTGAACAACCACACATCGCTGGCTTTTTCCGGCTTGGCCACTTTGTCTTTGGAATAGACGATGGTGGCGTGATCCTCGCCTTCCGCGCGCATGTCCTGGCCGGAGAGCGATTCAGCTTTGCGGCGCCTGCGGTCCGGACCGCAATATTTTTGCGTCACCACGAATTGCCGCGGTTTGTCGATGAGGCGCTGCAGTGTTTTGTACAGAGCGTCGATCGAAAACGGCTTCGCCATAAATTCATGAGTGCCCTGGTCCCGCGCGGCTTGCACGTTTACGGCATCTGCCGCGCCGGAAACCATGATGAATGGCATGAAGCGGTTAGGTGATTCTTTAAACGTGCGCAGCCACTGCAGCACGATTAGTCCGCTGATAGGCGACATCACAAAGTCCGCAACGACAATGTCGACTGGCCGGGCGGCGCCGACGTTTGGGTGAGTCATCTTCAGGTGCTCAATCGCTTCCTTGCCGTTCTTCGCCTTCACCAGAGTTTCAAAGCCGAGACGGCGCAGGGCTTTCAGCAGGATATCCTGCATATATTCATTGTCCTCAATGACGAGCACATTGAGGCGGTCCTGGCCAAGTTTTTCCTTGCGGTCCATTCCAACTACCCCGGCGCCGCTCCACAGCGGTGTCTCGGGTTTTGTTTTTGGATGCCGCGACTAGCGAGGCTCGTCATTCTGCGGCCTCCTGAATTTCATCGGCGTTGAGGATTTGATTGTCGCGCTGGTCCTTGTCGATGGCCGGCGCGGCGGCGTCTTGGAGCTCTTTTAATGCTGCGCGGAACTGGTCAAGTAAATCAGTTGTCTGGTCTTGATCATCGCCCATATCGATGCGCTGACAGTGCCGCTTTGCAATATGCACCGACAAGTCGAGCGTATCGAACATGTCTTTCAGGCTGCGGCCGCGCTGGGTGTAGTTGTCGTGCGCCGCGCGCAAGTTGTGAACAGCGCTGAGCAGGATCGTCCGGATCAGCTTGTCGGTTCCCGTCATTTTGTCTTCGAGAACTTCTTTGGAGATCAGCGAGACAGTCGTGTCTTCGATGGCAACGGCCATGGCACGGCGTTTCGAGCCGTCGAGGATCGCCATTTCGCCAAAAAACTCACCCTTGCGGATGCGCGCAACCGGCGACGTCTTGCCGCCGACTTTGCGGAAAATGCCGATACATCCGGCGGCGACGACATAAGCATCGGTGGCTTCATCTCCTTCCTTGAAGAGCTGCTGGCCCTTCGGGATGAACTGGATTTCGAGCGCGGGTTCGTCTTCGAGTTCCTCCGCCGGTGTCGGTTGGTCATCGGTGCTTAACCCCGTGGCCTTTGAATCAACCGCGACACCTGTGCGCGCCGCCATGGCGACGGCGTCCGCAATCTTGCGCAACATCTCCATATCTTTTTCGGTCGGCGTGGTGTAGCGCGCGGCAAAATCATCGACCCTTTCGACCAGCGACAGGCACAGCGCGGAGACATCGTCCTGTTCCAGTTGTCGCGCCGTTGCGGCCGCGTCTCTGAGCAAGTCTCCCAGGCCTCTGATTTTCTCTTGAACCAGCGGCGTGATTTGGCTGGCCGCGTAATATCCGGCTAACTCTTTGCATACGGATGTGAGGCGCGAGCTTTGGGCGTTCAGCCGCGTTTCGATCATGTCTTTTACGACCGGCGCGATTTTCTTGGCGTAGTCGGCGTAGTCCAGATTCTGGCCGCGGAGTTTTGCGCGCACCGTCAGCGGGACGAAGAAACGGCGAATAGCGCTGGAGCGGTCGGCGGCGCGGCGGTCCGGTCCGAATGTATTCGCTGGTGACGACGAAAGCCGGGTCTGAACGTCCCAGCTTGCGCACACGGTCTGTAATTTCCTTGGGCGAGGGCGGTTGAATGAGGATGCTGTCGACACCAGCGCGCAAAGCTTGTTTGGCCCCGTCGATATGTTCCGGCGCCAGTGAGCAGAACAGGACCATGAACGGGTTGTTGCCGATCAGGTTGTGGCGAACTCCGCGAATGATCTTGAAGACGCGCCCGCCCAGTGTATCGGCCAGAATGGCGACGTCGACGCCGCCACTTTCGAGCTTAAGAACGGTGTCTTTGGCGGTTGCCGCGATAATCGGAGCGCCGAACCCGCACTCGACGAGACCGTCGCGCAGGTTGGCAGCGCGATCCTCATTGGTGTCACCGATCAGAACGGTGACATTTTGCAGCATCTCGAACTTCGTCGGTGCCATGCTGACCGTGCCGTTCCTTTTGTTCGGCTGTCCACGCCTGTTGGGCAGAACACGTTAACCGCTGCTTGCCGGCAGGATTGTGGTTCCTGAAGCGAATCCGACCAACTTTATTGACCCGCTGCAAGGAGAAAAGCAAACAAATTGAATTGGTTGTAGCGAGTCCAACGGGTTCCCGCGGGCCCCTGGTATCCCGACCTGGAAGACCGCATGTAATTGCAGCAGGGAGAATTGGTGGAGCCGGACGGAATCGAACCGACGACCTCTACAATGCCATTGTAGCGCTCTCCCAACTGAGCTACGGCCCCACAGGTCTTGGGACGGCCACCGCGCTTACGCCCGGCGTCCGAGAGGGCCGGACCATATGCAGTTCGCCAGGGCCCTTCAAGGGAAAAATCTAAGCCGCTTGGCGACAACCTGCGCGGGCAAGCGGTAGAGACTCAGGTGTCGGAGTCCTCGTCCGAATCAATCGCGCCGATGACGCTGTCCACGTCATCGTCTTCATCGAGGTCTTCGTCGTCATCGATGAGATCATCATCGTCGTCGTCATCCGTTTCGATGTCGTCGATATCCTCAATATCCTCGTCGTCCTCGGCCTCTTTTTTCTTCGGCTCCGGGGCTTTCTTGACCGGCTTGGGTGTGGTGTCGGCACGTTTGGTTCTGAACGTTTTCGGCCGTTCGTTTTCCGTGCCGCACTTTGGGCATTCGGCTGGTGCCTTGTTCAAGTCGTAATAGCGCGCACCGCAACTTGAGCAAGTCAGCTTTTCTCCGAGTTCAACCTTACCCAACGTCGTCTCTCCTCACCTGGACCCGGATAGCACCCGCACACCGCGCGCGCCAAGCAGGCCAACCGTCTCGATTACAGAAGCGCATTTGCCAAATTCAGGGCCCGCTGTCAAAACCAAATCCACCCTTTCCTGGTGATTTGCCCGCACCTAGGTTTCATCTCGTGCCTGTGCTAAGACGCGCCCACGTCCGCCGCTTTGCCGGCAACCTTAGCCCGAGCCAGGTTTAGACCGTGGCCGCCCGTAGAGCCAGCCCCAGATGACCCTAGCCGCTCCGTCCCAGATTACGTCAGCGCGTACCGCCGGACTGCTTGGAAAAGTGCGGGTTCCCGGCGATAAGTCAATGTCCCATCGGGCCTTGATGTTCGGTGCCCTGGCCGTCGGCAAAACCCGTATCGATGGACTGCTTGAGGGCGAGGACGTCCTCAACACGGCCAATGCGATGAAGGCGCTCGGTGCCGTCGTCGAGCGCACCGGACCCGGCGCCTCTGCCCAATGGATCGTCCGCGGCCGCGGCATCGGCGGTTTGATTGAACCCGAAGACGTCATCGACATGGGCAATTCCGGCACGGGCGCGCGCCTGTTGTCCGGTCTGCTGGCCAGTCATGGCATGACCTCTGTGATGACCGGTGACGCGTCTTTGCGCAGCCGGCCAATGGACAGGGTGATTCAGCCGTTGGGTCAGATGGGCGCGCGGTTTGAATCGCGCCGCGGGGGACGGCTGCCGATGTCCATCATCGGGACCGCCGAGCCGATCCCAATGATCTACGAAAGCCCGGTTGCATCGGCCCAGATTAAATCCGCGGTGCTGCTTGCTGGGTTGCAGGCGCGCGGCGCGACCACGGTAATCGAACCCGCGGCGAGCCGCGACCATACCGAACGCATGCTGCGGCATTTTGGCGCCGAGGTCTCGTCAGAGCCTGTCGGCGGGTCCGGTGGCGCGATTGCGGTCACGGTAACCGGCCAGCCCGAGTTGACCGGCCAGCCGGTCGTCGTGCCCGGCGACCCTTCTTCGGCCGCCTTTCTGGCCGTAGCGGCATTGATCACACCGGATTCCGAGATCACGCTGGAAAACGTCGGGCTCAATCCATTCCGCACCGGTTTGTTCGACACGCTCCAGGAAATGGGCGCCGACCTGACCATCGAAAACGCGCGTGAGGAAGCGGGCGAACCGGTCGGTGATCTGGTGGCTCGAACCAGCGCGCTCAAAGCGGTCACTGTCCCGGCCGCGCGCGTGCCGTCAATGATCGACGAGTTTCCCATTCTGGCCATCGCCGCAGCCTGTGCCGAGGGCGAGACGCGGATGCAGGGTCTGCGCGAGCTGCGCGTCAAGGAGAGTGACCGCCTCGCCGCCATCGCCCACGGTTTGGATGCGTGCGGCGTTGGCGTGGCCATCGATGGCGACGACCTGCATGTCACCGGCGCGCCTGCTGGCATATCAGGCGGGGCGATGGTGCCGGTTCACCTCGATCATCGCATTGCCATGTCGTTCCTGGTGCTCGGTCTTACGGCCACCGACCCCGTGGGAATCGATGACGGGCGTGCCATTGCCACCAGCTATCCGGACTTCATCGCACATATGACCGCGGCCGGGGCCAAGCTCAGTGTCGAGACGGCGTCGTGACCGGCGCGCGCCAAATGGTGGTCGCCATCGACGGACCGGCTGCGTCGGGCAAGGGAACTCTGGCCCGGCGCCTGGCTGCGGAACTAAACCTGCGGTACCTCGACACCGGCAGTCTGTACCGGGCCACCGGCCTGACCGTGTTAAAAAACGGCGGTAATCCGGAAAACGAGGCCGACGCCGTTTCAGCGGCAAAATCCCTCAATTTAGCACAGTTTTCGGAAGAGGATCTGCGCAGCGAGGAGGCCGGAATGGCCGCGTCCCAGGTCGCCTTTCAGCCTGCTGTCCGGGACGTTTTGCTCCAGTTTCAGCGGGATTTTGCCGCAAATCCAGGCGCGGAGTACGCCGGGGCGATTCTCGACGGGCGCGATATCGGCACCGTCGTGTGCCCTGACGCGGACGTCAAAATCTTCTGCTTCGCCAGCCTCGAAGTCCGCATAAAAAGACGCCTGGAAGAGTTGAAGAACAAAGGCGAAACGGTTATAGAAGCGCGCGTTCGTGCCGATATGGAGGCGCGCGATCAACGCGACCGGGACCGCTCGGTCGCGCCGCTGAAACCGGCGGATGATGCGTGGCAGCTCGACACATCGGACTTGAACGCAGATGAGGTCTTCGCCACAGCGCTGAACCACATCCGGGGCACCGGTTCCCCCTAAGTTTGTTTTCCGAAAACCGCCGGCAGACAGAAACGCCGAGAGAGCGTTGTCCGCCGTTTGCGGTTTTTAACCGGACCAACCGCGGCACACCTGGAATGGTCCAGGCCCGCACAAGAGACCGCCGGACCCAACCGGCTGGCATGGCGCAGAACGAAAGGAACGCACCACTCATGTCTGAACCCGCCCTCGCTGCGGCAAGCGAAGATTTTGCCGCCCTCCTAGAAGAATCATTCCAAGGCAACGACGGTATCGAAGGCGCAGTGCTCAAGGGCACTGTCCTGCGCGTCGATGGCGACTACGCCTTGGTCGATGTCGGTCTCAAATCCGAAGGCCGTGTCCCGTTGCGCGAATTCGGCCGCGGCAACGAAGACGCGCCGGCTCCCGGTGAAGAAGTCGATGTCTATGTTGAACGCTACGAAGACAAGGATGGCATGATCCTCCTGTCGCGCGATAAGGCGCGGCGCGAGGAAGCCTGGGACGTCCTCGAAAAGCAGTTCGACAAAGCCAACACCGTCGAAGGTGTTATTTTCGGTCGCGTTAAAGGCGGCTTCACCGTCGACCTCAACGGCGCCGTGGCGTTCTTGCCGGGCAGCCAGGTCGATATCCGCCCGGTGCGTGACGCCAGTTATCTGATGGGCGACCCGCACGAATTCCAGATCCTCAAGATGGACCGTTCGCGCGGCAATATCGTGGTCTCGCGGCGCGCCGTTCTGGAAGTCACCCGCGCCGCCGAGCGCGCCAAGCTGATGGAAGACTTGAACGAAGGTCAGGTCCTCGAAGGTGTGGTCAAGAACATCACCGATTACGGCGCCTTCGTCGATCTCGGCGGCGTTGATGGTCTGCTCCACGTCACCGATATTTCGTGGAAGCGTGTCAATCATCCGACCGAAGCGCTGTCAGTCGGCCAGACCGTCACCGTTCAGGTCATTCGCTTCAATGCGGAAACGCAGCGTATCTCGCTTGGCATGAAGCAGCTCGAAACCGATCCATGGGACGGTGTTGCCGCCAAGTACCCGGTCGGCACCAAGTTCGTCGGCCGTGTGACCAACATCACCGACTACGGTGCCTTCGTGGAGCTGGAAGCCGGGGTCGAGGGATTGGTCCACGTCTCCGAAATGAGCTGGACCAAGAAGAACGTCCATCCGGGCAAAATCGTCTCCACCAGCCAGGAAGTCGAGGTCATGGTCCTCGACGTCGACCAGGAAAAGCGCCGCATTTCGCTTGGTCTCAAGCAGTGCATGGAAAATCCGTGGACGGCCTTCAAGGACAAGTTCGAAGTCGGCACGGAAGTCCAGGGTGAGGTCAAGAACATCACCGAATTCGGTCTGTTCGTTGGTCTCGACGGCGAAATTGACGGCATGGTCCATCTGTCCGACCTGTCATGGGAGAAAGACGGCGAAGAAGCCGTCAAGGACTTCAACAAGGGTGACATCGTCAAAGCCAAGATTCTCGATGTCGACATCGAGAAAGAGCGTATCAGCCTCGGTATCAAGCAGTTGACCGACGATCCGTTCGCCGAAGCCATGGGCGATCTCAAGCGCGGCCAGATTGTCACCTGCGTTGTCAAGGCGGTCATGGACGCCGGTCTCGAAGTCGAGATCAGCGATGGTATCACCGGCTTCATCAAGAAGAACGAGCTGGCCAAGGAACGCTCCGAGCAGCGTCCCGACCGCTTTGCCGTGGGTGAAAAGGTCGATGCCCGCATCACCACCATCGACAGCAAGACCCGCAAGCTCAACCTGTCCATCAAGGCCCGGGAAGTGGCCGAGGAAAAGCAGGCGATGGCGGAATACGGCTCCACCGACTCCGGCGCGTCGCTGGGCGATATCCTCGGGGCCGCGCTCAAGCGCAAGCAGGGCGACGGCGAAGAGGGCGGCGAAGAGGCCAAGGAGGAGAGCGACGCCTAATCGCTCCCTTATCTTCGAGACACCGATCAAACGCGCCCCCTGTGGGGCGCGTTTTTTTTGAATTGCGCTAAAAAAGCTTTCGAAATGAAAGACTTACACTTGACTCGCCGGGGGTCCGTTCGCATGCTTTGGGATACAGAAGCTGCTGTGCGTGTCGCAGCGGGAAAATTAGGGGCGGCAGCGGATGACCAAGTCGGAACTCATCGCACGTATCGCGGAGCGTAATCCGCACCTATTTCAGCGGGACGTCGAACGCATCGTCAGCACGATCTTCGATGAAATCTCCGCGGCATTGTCGCGCGGCGACCGTGTTGAATTGCGCGGCTTCGGTGCGTTCTCCGTCAAGCACAGAGACTCGCGAATTGGACGTAATCCGCGCACCGGCGAGGCGGTTAAGGTGTCCGAGAAGACGGTTCCTTATTTCAAGACCGGAAAGCAGTTGCGCGATCAGCTCAATGCGGATCCGAGTGATACCGCGCCGGCGCCGCCGACCCCCTAAACCTGGTCCGGTACATTTTCTATGCGCCTTGTCACCTGGACCGTCGGACTGATTGTCGCCGTCGCCGCAATCCTGTTCGCCGTCTCTAACCGCGCGCCCGTGTCCGTGACGGTCTGGCCGTTTCCGTTCGCCGTCGATGTCGGGCTCTACATTATAGTTTTGGCCAGCGTCTTCGCCGGATTTCTTGTCGGCGCCTTGGTCACCTGGGTGGCCCAGGGCAAACACCGTCGTAAGGTCCGCCGCCAGCGCGCTGAAATCCGCGGCCTGGAAGGTGAATTGGCCGACGCGCGGGCGGAGAAAGCCGACCCGCAACCCCGCAAAGCCGCCTAAACCGGGACATTTCTAACGCCGTCTTGCCCGTTATCGCCCGCCAACGCATATTGGCGCGCCTATCCGAAGAAGTGCGCGACTGAGACGCCAAAGGTGCCGCCATGACCGTTACGGAAAAATTGCTCCAAAATCCGGTGTTTTGCGCCATCGATACGCCAGACCTGGGCACGGCGACCACCTGGGCGGCGCGGATCGGCGATCATGTCGGCGGTCTTAAGCTTGGCTTGGAGTTTTATTCGGCCCACGGACCGAAAGGCATCAAGCAGGTGATGAAAGCATCTGACCTGCCAGTGTTTCTAGACCTCAAGTTCCACGATATTCCGAATACCGTGGCCGGTGCGGTGCGCGCGGCAAGCGCGCTCAAACCGTTTATGCTCAACGTCCATGCCAGCGGTGGCAAAGCGATGATGCAGGCCGCCGCTGAGGCCGCTGCCGAAGTCGCGTACGAAGGCGTTGCGCCGCGCCCGCTGGTGATCGGCGTCACCGTCCTGACCAGCCTCGGCGATGATGACCTAGCCGACGTCGGCATGTCTGGACCCGCCGCCGATCAGGCCATCCGTCTTGCCGTCCTGGCGCGCGAATCAGGGCTCGACGGCGTCGTCTGCTCACCGCTCGAAGCGGAACGCATCCGGTCGGAATGCGGCCCGAACTTCAAACTGGTGACGCCTGGGGTCCGCCCTGACTGGGCGGCGGCCAATGACCAAAAGCGTGTCATGACGCCGGAGGAGGCGATTGCCGCCGGTGCGGATTATCTGGTCGTCGGCCGCCCGATTACCGGCGCGGACGATCCTGCGGCCGCAGCCCGGCGGATCGCCACGGCGCTGGCCGCCTGATCCGGCATTTGTCATGTCCATCGCTGTCAAAATTTGCGGCCTGAGAGACGCCGATGCCGTTGACGCGGCTGTGGAGGAGGGGGCCGACTACCTGGGCTTTGTCTTCTTCGACAAGTCGCCGCGGGCTATTGACCCGGAAACGGTGGCCGATCTCACCGAAGATGTGCCCGAGACTGTTTCGCTGACCGGTCTGTTCGTCGACCCCGACGACGCGTTGCTGGATCGTGTCCTCGGACATCTGCGCCTCGACTATATCCAGCTGCACGGGAGTGAAACGCCGGAACGTATAGATGCAATACGCCTCGCTTACGGCGTGCCGGTGATGAAAGCGATCGGTGTGGCGACGGCCGAAGATGTGTCTGCGGCGGCGGTGTTTAACGATCACGCCGACACGCTGCTGTTCGATGCCAAGCCGCCGCCGGACGCCGACCGGCCGGGCGGTAACGCCGTGCCCTTTCCATGGGCGCTGATGAAGGGGTATCGCGGAGATTTGCCCTGGCTGCTGGCCGGGGGCTTGACCGCGGAGACGGTTGCCCAAGCCATCGCCGAGTCGGGGGCGGCAGGCGTGGACGTCTCCTCCGCGGTGGAATCGGCACCGGGCCGCAAGGATCCGGCCTTGGTGCGGGCCTTTATCCGTGCCGCCAAAGCGGCGGGCCGGGAGCAGCCCGCGTAGTCTAAAAGCCTGATTTTTCGGCGGATTTCTGTGGACTTCCTTTTGCTCATCGGGGGCCGCTGCGCTATAAGTCCGGCCCACGCCGCATACCCTTAAGGACAGACGCACGACCATGGTGGACGCCCGTAATACATTTCGCGACGGACCCGACGACGCCGGGCACTTCGGCCTATTCGGCGGGCGTTATGTTGCCGAAACGCTCATGCCGCTGATCCTCGAGGTCGAGCAGGCCTACGAGGCTGCCAAGGCCGATCCGGCCTTCGCCAAAGAGCACGACGCCTTTCGCACGACCTACGCCGGGCGCCCGAGTCCGCTGTATTTCGCCGAGCGTCTCACGGAGCACTTCGGCGGCGCGAAAATCTATTTCAAGCGTGACGAGCTCAATCACACCGGATCTCACAAGATCAACAACTGCCTCGGCCAGATTCTGCTGGCCAGGCGCATGGGCAAGACGCGCATCATTGCAGAGACCGGCGCCGGTCAGCATGGCGTCGCCACGGCCACCGTATGTGCACGCTTCGGACTCGAGTGCGTCGTCTACATGGGCGCGAAAGACATCGAGCGGCAAAAGCCGAATGTGTTCCGTATGAACCTGCTCGGCGCCGAAGTGCGCGCGGTCGAGAAGGGCTCGGCGACGCTCAAAGAGGCAATGAACGAAGCGCTGCGCGACTGGGTCGCCAATGTCGACGACACCTACTACCTGATTGGCACGGCAGCCGGTCCGCACCCCTATCCGGCGATGGTACGCGACTTCCAGTCGATCATCGGCGAAGAACTCAAAGAGCAGATGCACAGCGTTGAAGGGCGGCTGCCCGATACTTTGGTCGCCTGTATTGGCGGCGGTTCGAATGCCATCGGCTTGTTCCACCCGTTTCTCGACGACAAAGAGGTGCGCCTGATCGGCGTCGAGGCGGCTGGCAAAGGCATTGAGACCGGCGAACATGCGGCCTCTATTTCCGGCGGCAACCCCGGCGTTTTGCACGGCAACCGGACTTTCTTGTTACAGGCCGAAGGCGGTCAGATTCGCGACGCCCACTCCATTTCCGCCGGCTTGGATTATCCGGGTATCGGCCCGGAACATGCCTGGCTGCATTTGCAGGGCCGGGTGGATTACGTCTCCGCCACCGACCAGGAAGCGCTGGCGGCGTTCCAGCTGTGTTCCCAGAAAGAAGGCATCTTGCCGGCGCTCGAACCGGCTCACGCTTTGGCCTATGTCGGCAAGATCGCGCCCGAACTCTCGCCGGATCATATCCTGGTGATGAACCTGTGTGGCCGCGGCGATAAGGACGTTTTCACGGTTGCGGATGCGCTCGGCGCCGACATGGATAAAAGTTGATGGGCGGTACAGACTTTGACAGCCGCGTCACGCGGCGTTTTGCCAAGCTCAAGGAGCAGGACCGCGCCGCTCTGGTAACGTTTATCACGGCTAATGATCCGGACGCCGACACGTTCCGCCAACTGCTCGAAGGTATGCCAGCCGCCGGCGCCGACATGATCGAGATCGGCATGCCGTTCTCGGATCCCATGGCCGATGGCCCTTCGATCCAGCTGTCGTCGCAGCGCGCCTTACGGGCCGGCGTGATGCTTGACGACGTGCTCGCCGCCGTCACGGCGTTACGCGAGTGGGAAATGGACACGCCGATCATTCTGATGGGCTATTACAATCCGATCTATACCTATGGTCCTCAGGAGTTCGCCGAGGCGGCGGCGCGGGCCGGAGTCGACGGCCTCATTGTTGTCGACCTGCCGCCGGAAGAAGCTGAAGAACTCAATCAACATCTGCGCGCGAACAACCTGCACATGATCTTCCTGGCGGCGCCGACGACCGATGCCGAACGGCTGCCGCGCGTACTCGACCATGCCAGCGGCTGGCTGTATTACGTCGCGGTCAAGGGCGTGACTGGCACAAAGTCGGCGGACATGGGTGAGGTCGCCGCGCGCATCGCCGACATTCGTAAACAGACCGATTTACCGCTGGGCGTCGGCTTTGGCATTCGCACGCCAGAGCAAGCGGCCGAAGTGGCGTCCTTTGCGGATGCCGCGGTGGTGGGCTCGGCCATCGTGGATATCATCGAGGCAAACCTTGGGTCCGACGGGGCGCCGCAGACGGGTCTGGTCACCAAAGTTCTGGAATTCGTGCAGAGCTTGGCCGAAGGTGTGCGCGGGGCGCACCGATCCAGCGGAGAGGCTGCATGAACTGGCTGACAAATTTCGTCCGACCGCGCATCAAGCGCCTGGTTGCGCCGCGCGAAGCGCCGGATAACCTGTGGCTCAAATGCCCGTCCTGCAACGAAATGGTCTTTCACCGCGAGCTTGAGAAAAGCTTTCGCGTCTGTCCCCATTGCGACCATCACATGCGCCTGGCGGTCAAAGACCGTTTGCAACTGATGTTCGACGAGAAGAAATGGACGGAAATCGAGCTGCCGTCCGTTCCGGCTGATCCGCTCAAGTTTAAGGACCGCAAGAAATACACTGACCGCCTCAAGGAATCGCGCACAAAGACCGGCCTGAAGGACGCTGTGGTCGTTGCTCACGGCACCATGGGCGGCATCAATGTCGTTGTCGCGGTATTTGAATTCGGATTCCTCGGCGGGTCTATGGGCACAGCCGTCGGCGAGGCCATCGTGGCCGCTACGGAATTGGCGATCCTGCAGGAATCGCCACTGATCGTTATTCCGTCGTCCGGCGGCGCGCGTATGCAGGAAGGCATCCTTTCGCTGATGCAGATGGCGCGCACAACGGTGGCGATCGACCGTGTGCGCGAAAAGGGATTGCCCTACATCGTGCTGCTGACCGACCCGACCACCGGTGGCGTAACCGCCTCCTTCGCCATGCTGGGCGACGTTCACATCGCCGAGCCGGGGGCCAGTATCGGCTTCGCCGGAGCGCGCGTCATCGAACAGACTATCCGCGAAACCCTGCCGCCGGGCTTTCAGAAATCCGAATACCTGCTCGATCACGGCATGGTCGACATGGTCGTTCATCGCGAGGACATGCGCGAGACCCTTGTCCAGTTACTCGGTCTGCTGCTGCACCGCGATCCGGCGGCGCCGGTGATTTCAATCGAGGACGGCGAGCGCCGCGCGCGGCGCGGCCGCAGGACCAAGGAAGAAAAACCGGCGACGGTGCAGCCGCCAGACCCGTCCATACCAGACGATAGTTTGTTCGAGTCCGACGACGATGACGGCAAATCCTAACGGACCGTATGCAGATTGATCCGCCGGCGCTGACCGCCGCTCTGGACCGCGTTAAAACTCTCCACCCCAAAGTCATTGACCTGTCGCTTGGGCGCATTGAGCGTTTGCTCGCCGACCTCGGCGCGCCGCACCTGCGTGTGCCGCCAGTGATTCATGTTGCCGGCACCAACGGCAAGGGCTCGGTCGTCGCTATGATCCGTGCCGTGCTTGAGGCGTCCGGTTATCGCGTGCACGTTTATACGTCGCCGCATCTGGTGTCGTTCACGGAACGCATACGTCTCAGCGGCAGTCTGATCGACTCCGCATTGCTGGTCGACCTCATCGACTACGTATTGGAGATCAATGGCGACGCACCGATCACGTTCTTCGAGATTACCACCGCGGTCGCGTTTCAGGCATTCGGACAAATTCCTGCGGATGTTCTCATTCTTGAGACCGGTCTCGGCGGCCGGCTAGATGCGACCAACGTAGTGCCGCATCCGGCTGCGACCGTACTGACACCGATCGGCATGGATCACATGAGCTATCTCGGCGACACTTTGAACGCCATCGCCGGAGAAAAGGCCGCGATTATGAAACCGGGAACGCCGTGCATCAGTGCGCGCCAGCATCCCGACGCGGCTGAGGTGATCAAAGCGGTCGCGGCCAAACGCGCGGTCGATGTTGCATGGCAGGATGCGGACTGGTCGGTGGAGGCGGATCCGTTCGGCACCGTGCGTTACAAAGACGCGGAAACCGAATGGTCCGTGCCGCAGCCGTCGCTCCCCGGTCCGCACCAGATCGGCAATCTTGGCGTGGCGCTGGCCACCCTGGCGCGTCTGCCGCTGTCGATCCCGTCCTTTGGGCTGCGTGCCGGGATGCGTCAGATCGACTGGCCGGCGCGGTGCCAGAAACTCACCCGCGGCCCGCTGACGGCGGGATTGCCGTCCGGGTGGGACCTGTGGCTCGACGGCGGACATAATCCGCCCGCAGGAGACGCGCTCGCTGCCTGGCTCGCGGACGAACCGGCGCCGACGGTGCTCATCACCGGCATGATGGCGAACAAGGACATCACAGGCTTTCTTGCGCCCATCGCGCCCCACGCGCAGGCGTTGGCCGCCGTATCGATCCCCAATCACGAGGACGGGTGCGCGACACCCGAGGACATTGCCTCAGCGGCTTCGCGCGCCGGAATTCAGGATACCCTTGCCGCGCGCGATCTCGCCGCCGCGCGGGATGCTCTCACGCCTCACATCAGCGGACACCGGGGTCGGGTGTTGATCTGCGGCTCGCTGTACTTGGCCGGTGAAGTTTTAAAAACGCACGGCTAAGAGATTAGTCCGCGAGCACCACCACGCCGAGTTCCAGCAGCTTGGCGAGCTGTTTGGTGCGGATGTGGGTCACCCGGCTCTCCAAATGTTCTTTCACCTCGCGCGGTTTGAGCGAGCGGCCGCCCATGACGATCTCGCCGTCGTCGCCGCCGACCAGCTTGGTCACCACTTTCATCGCACCGTCCCAGCCTTTTTCGCAGATCGCCAACAACAGCATGGCATCGATGTTGCTGATGTCCACGGCTGTACCCGCCGCCGGCGCGGGCAACGCGAGACGCGGCAGGACCATGCCGAACTCCTTGATCATGCCGCGGGACATCGCCGTGCCCATGGCGATTTTCGGTTTGCCGGAGACAGCTACCGGCTCAGTTTCCCGGGCGAACGGAATCACTTGCCCGCCCGCAGACAGCAGCCGAGAGGCATCGACCCTTGTTATGCTCGACAACGAGTCCAGACCCTCAATCCCGCCCATGCTGGCGATGCTCTTCGCACCTCGGGTGATGACGTTGAGCAGGGCGTCGAATGGTTCGCCGGCGTAGGACAACTGCACGTCGCCGAAGGCGACCTGCATGTCCATTTCCTTGTGCGAAATGAGCGTGCCGAACACCAGATCCTCATTGCTCGCCAGCCATTCCTCTTCTGTGGTGAAGGAGTCGCCCTTGACCCAGACATCGCGGCGGAAGGTTTCGTTGCGGATGAAGTCGCGCTTGGCTTCCAGCTCAGCACGGCTTTTGAGGTCGCGGAACTCTTCGTACAGCGCCGGCGGCACAGCGAGATCGACCATATTGAGAAACAGCGTGGCGCAGCCTGCAAACTTCAGGCCGCCCTTTTCCATCGCCGCGCGCACTTCGGCGAAGTGAAAGGCACGCAGATTGGCGTTGAAGTATTTGTAAAGCCCCCTGGCTATGGGCCAGTTGTGAGTAGAGTTTCTGGCACGGGTGG
>JAYQVH010000008.1:0-121784 GCA_038148375.1 Rhodospirillaceae bacterium
ATAGGTCGGGCGGTCGGTCTTCAGTGTGCTGGTCGCCATCAATGGCCTCCTGTTTGGCGTATCTGTCGATGCCCCCGATATGGGAAGCGATCGTTCCTGTTACAAATCAACAGTTTCTAAGGCTGTTTGAGTGGCATGGTTTTACGGCAGCGCCGGAAACCCGCAAGGTATTTCGAAATGCGCGCACCTGGATTTCGTGAACCTGACTGCCGGGACAGTGATCCCGCGAAGCACGCTCACGTAAATGCTTGAATATACTGGCTTAATAGGCCCAGCTTTAGTGAGCATATTTGGTGATGGCCTGGTTGAGCGACATCAGCAACTGCCGTCCGATGGCGCCGCCATCGCCTTCGATCTTCTCGCGAATCACCGCACGCAGCGTATCGAGGTGCGCACGGCAGATTTCCAGATTGGCATCGTCCTCGCGGCAGGGATATTCCGTCGCTTCGTAAAGGCTTTTTGCAAATAGGGTGATGAGCGGATAGCCGAACGTACCGCCCTGGCCGCGCAGCTCGTGGGCGATGCGATTGACCTCGGCGAGGTGGCGCCGCGATTGGTTTGGTCTTCTTTGGCGCTGGCGATCTGCGTCGACAGTTGATCAAGGTATTGTTTGGCCCAATCGAGGAACCCGCGCGCCTCGCGCTCCAGCGTCTGCTCGGCTTCGGCCAACAGTTCCTTCGGTAATTCGAAGGGTTCGCGCATATGTTCGAGACCCATTTTCTGCTTCAACAGGTTCGGCAGCTTGAAAAGATAGGTATCGGCGCTTTTGGCGGGGCGCTTGATGTCCTTCGCAGAATAGACAACGGTGGCATGGCCTTCGCCCTCACGGCGCCGGCTTTTGGGCACATCTTTCGGCAATTTGTTGTTTTTCGAATTCCGTCGGCGGTCCGGGCCGAAATAGCTGCGCGTCGCGACATATTGCCGCGGCCGGTCGATGACGGCCTGGATGCGGCTGAACACAGACCCGATGGAGAACGGCTTGGCTACGAACTCGTTCGCACCAGCATCTCGTGACAGGTGTACTTGGGATTGATCGGCCGCCCCGGAAATCATGATGAACGGAATAAAACGGTTGGGGCTGTCTTTGTCGGTGCGCAGCCATTCGAGCAGTTGCAAGCCGCTCAACTGCGGCATCACCAAATCCGAAATGACTATATCGACCGGCCCGCTGAGACTGCGGTGGCTGCCCTTGCCGTTCTGCATTTCACGAATAATTTCGATAGCATCGACGCCGCTGGCGCAGCCCTCCAGGCGGCGAAAACCGATATGCAGCAGACACTGCATCAGAACGCTGCGGATAAACGCATTGTCGTCGACCAGCAGAATATTGATGTTTTCCTGTCCGTGACGTCCGTCTGTCATCGGTGCTGTAATCCCCTGAGGTGATGCATTCTGCGATCGCCCGTTTCGTGATCCCCGTGACAGTATCCGATGTTCAGACGCTGCGCTCTAGCCCGAATCGCGTCTCAGCCATCACTTTTCATGCCCCCTTTATCTGCGCCGGTCCGACCTGCTATATCCACGGCCCGAGAGCGGTCAGGGGGTACCCGCCGCGCACGTGAATACAATGTTTTTGCAAGTGGAGCGAAGTATGCCGGATGGCGGTGGAGTGGCGGCGGACCGTCTCAAATCATTTATTGAGCGGATCGAACGTCTGGAAGAAGAGAAGAAAAACCTTACCGCCGATATCCGGGAAGTTTACGCGGAAGCCAAGTCGTCGGGCTTCGACACCAAGACCATGCGCAAGGTCGTCGCGCTCCGGAAGCTCGATACGTCAGAACGCCAAGAGCAGGAAGCGCTGCTGGAGACGTATCTGCGCGCGCTCGGCGAAGCCTAGGGACCCCGAGTTAGGCGCGAGTCCGCGCAACAAATAAATCCTTTCTCACGACTCTGGATTTCGTCGGTCGCGAGCCTACATCCTCGCGCAGTCGGCTAACATCGGCAAAATCAAAGGAGGTTGGCGTGTCCTTGCGTATACGCATCGGGCAGTGGGTCGAAAGCTCACCCGTTCAGCATTTTGTTACCGCCCTCATTGTCATCAACGGTATCACGCTTGGTCTAGAAACCTCCCAAACTGTGATGTCCGCGGTCGGTCCTTATTTGCTTGCGTTCGACGCCGTTGTGCTGGCGGTGTTCGTATTCGAGATTGCCGGTAAGCTCGCGTACCGCGGTACGGGTTTTTTCCGCAGCGGCTGGAACGTATTCGATTTTATTATCGTCGGCATCGCCTTGATGCCATCGTCCGGTCCGCTCGCCGTGCTGCGCGCCCTGCGCATCCTGCGCATCCTGAGACTGTTGTCGATCGTGCCTGCCTTGCGCAAAGTGGTTGAGGCGCTGTTGCACGCCGTACCAGGCTTGCTTTCGGTGATGGCGATTATCGTTCTGTTTTTTTATGTCGGCGCGGTCCTCAGCACCAAACTGTTCGGCGCAGCTTTCGAACCCTGGTTCGGCACGGTCGGCAAATCCATGTATACCCTGTTTCAGATCATGACTCTGGAGAGTTGGTCGATGGGGATCGTGCGTCCGGTGATGGAGATCTACCCATTGGCGTGGCTGTTCTTCGTTCCCTTTATTGTCGCGACCAGCTTCGCGGTGTTGAACCTGTTTATCGGCATTATCGTCGAGGCGATGCAGGCGACAGATCGAGCCGAAGGAGAAGAAGACGAAAGGCGCGCGGTGGCCCAGCGCGGCGAATTACTGGAGCAAATCCGGGCCCTGCGGCGCGAGGTCGGAGAACTTAAGTCTCACATCGCTGGAGCCGGAGGACGCGTTCAGTAAAGCGCCTCAAGGTCCTCACGGAATTCGCGCAGCACGGCATGACGACGCACTTTTAGGGTCGGCGTCATCTGTCCGTTCTCGACCGTGAACGGATGAGGCGCGATGATGAACTTACGGACCTTTTCGATCACCGACATGTCGGTGTTGGCGCGTTTGACGGCCTCTCCGATGGCGGAGCGGAAGTCGGAGTCATCCGCCAAGTCATCAAGTTCAGCCGACTCTTTGCCGTTGTCCTTGGCCCATTTCTTCATCCAGTCCGCACTGGGAACGATAACGGCGGTGAGGTAGGGGCGGCGGTCGCCGAAGACCATGATCTGCTCGATTTCTTCTTCCAGGCACAGGACGCCCTCAACCCGCTGCGGTGAAATGTTGTCGCCGCCGGAGTTGACGATCAGGTCTTTCTTGCGGTCGGTAATTACGATGCAGCCTTCGTTGTCGATATGGCCAACGTCGCCGGTATGCAGCCAGCCGTCGTCGTCAATGGCTGCGATGGTGGCATCCGGATCGTTCCAATAACCTTTCATCACAAGTTCGCCGCGCAGCAGAATTTCTCCGTCACCGGCGATTTTCACTTCGACGCCGCGCAACGGCGGTCCGACGGTGTGAAGCTTGATGTTGTTTGGAAGATTGGCGCTGGCGACCGGAGAAGACTCCGTCTGGCCGTAGCCTTGAAGAATCCGGACCCCGAGTGCCGTAAAAAACACGCCGACATCGTAGTTCAGCGGCGCGCCGCCGGAGACCAGCGCCTTCAAGCGGCCGCCAAAGCGTTCGCGCACCTTTTCGCGGACCAGGCGTTCGCACAGCATGTCGACCAGCTTGTCCCATAGAGACAGACTCTTCGGGTCTTCATACCGCTTGGTGCCGAGTTCGAGCGTTTTTTCAAACAGTTTGGTCCGCAGCGCGCTTTGACCTTTGAGGCTCTGGTTGATGCGGCCGCGCATGGTTTCATAAAGGCGAGGCACAGCCGTCATGATCGTCGGGCGCACTTCGGCCATGCGGTTGACCAAGGTGTCGACGCGTTCGCAATAGTAAATTTGTGCGCCGAGGCAAATCGGGAAGTACAGACCGCCGACATGCTCATAGGCGTGAGAGAGCGGCAGGAACGAGAGGAAGACCTCTTCCCCGATACCGAGCAAACGCACGACCTCAGCCGCGCCGTCGCAGTTGCACAATATGCCGCCGTGGGTGAGCATGACGCCCTTCGGCAAACCTCCGGTGCCGGAGGTGTAAATGATGCTGCACATGTCGTCGCGCTTGGCGGTCTTGACGTGCGGCGGAATTTCGCCGCCACGTCCGGCATCGAGCACGTCCGCCCAGGCTTTGGTTTCGATTTCTGAATCGATCACGGACTCGGCGTCATCGATCACGATGACGCGCAGCTTGTGATCCGCTTCCGCCGCTGCGGCGATCAGCGGCTTGGCGAGTTCCGGCGTTGAGACGATGGCCACTTCGGCACCGCTGTCGTCGATGATATGCATGTGGTTGACGGCGGTGTTCGTGGTGTAGGTGGGTACCGTGATCGCGCCGGTGGCCTTAATGGCGATGTCGGCGATCAGCCACTCGGGCCGGTTTTCGCTGACGATCATCACCCGTTCGCCGGGTTCGACCCCCATGGTGTTGATCAGCCCATTGGCCAGCGCCGTAATGTCGTCAGCGGTCTGGCGCCAGGTGAGGGGGACGTACGTCCCGTCCTGCCGCCCCCAGACGAATGGGTCGTCGGCGAAGCGCTCCGCCTGGGCGAAAAACATCGCCGGCAGATTCTGAATTTCACGAGCATCAACGGCGCGGTCTGACACGCGGCCCCCTGTATTCGTTATTCCCCGGCGCGACTTTACGACGTCATTTCGCCATAAACCAGACATAGCAATGTAGCTGTTGGCGTCGGACCTCTTGCCGCCTATATCTTTGACAATTCAATCGCCACGCGGCCATCGGCAGCCGCCGGCACAGGAGCGCATATGAACGACGGCAGTCTCGCCCCCACCCCCGATAAGGCTTTTGGCCAGCTTCCCGAGTGGGACCTGACCCACCTTTACTCCGCGCCCGACGGCGAGGACCTCAAGGCGGCATTCGATGAGGCGAGGACCCGTATCGAGGCCTTCGCAGCCGCCTACGAAGGCAAGGTGGCGGATCTCGATGGCGGCGCGTTCGGTGCTGCGATCGAGGAATACGAGGCGATCTCCGATCTGCTTGGGCGTATCGGTTCGTTCGCGCAGCTCTATCACAGTCAGAACGTCGCCGACGCGGCGCGCGGGCGGTTCTACCAGAACACCATGGACAAGATGACGGCGCTGTCGAGCAAGACCCTGTTTTTTACGCTCGCGATCAACCGTCTCGGCGATGAAGATGTCGATGCCAAGCTCAAAGACGCGCGTGCGGCAAAGTACCGTTCGTGGGTGCGCGATCTGCGCGTCTGGAAAGACCATGAACTCAGCGACGACCTCGAAAAGCTGCTGCACGAGAAATATGTCGCGGGCCGCGCGGCGTGGACGCGTCTGTTCGATGAAACGGAAGCGGGCGTGCGCTGCACCGTCGGCGACGAAACCCTGACGTTGACCGAAGCGCTTAACCGTCTGTCCGACACCAAGCCGGAAAAACGCAAGGCGGCGGCCAAGGGCATCGGCGCCGCACTGGGTGAGAAAGCGCCGCTGATCGCGTTCATCACCAACGTGCTGGCCAAGGACAAGTCCATCGAGGACGACTGGCGCAAGTACGACAAGCCCGTGTCGTCGCGCAATCTTGCCAACCTCGTCGAGGATGAGGTGGTCGAAGCGCTGGTCAGCGCGGTGAAGAGCGCGTACCCCGATACCGCGCACCGCTATTACAAAATGAAAGCCAAGTGGTTCGGTAAGGATACGCTGGAGTATTGGGACCGCAACGCGCCACTGCCCAAGACCGAAGACCGTAAGATCAAGTGGGACGAGGCGCGCGACACCGTGCTCGACGCCTACGCCGGGTTTACGCCGGCGATGGCGGAGACGGCCAAGCCGTTTTTCGAGCAGGGCTGGATCGACGCGCCGGCCTCGCCGGGCAAAGCGTCGGGTGCGTTCTCACATCCGACCGTGCCGTCGGCGCATCCTTACATTCTGGTCAATTACCTCGGCAGTTCGCGCGATGTGATGACCCTGGCGCACGAACTGGGTCATGGGGTGCATCAGGTGTTGGCGGCCCACCAGGGGGCCCTGCAATGCGGCACGGCTTTGACGCTGGCGGAAACCGCGTCCGTATTCGGCGAGATGCTGACCTTCCGCTCATTGCTCGAAAAGGAACAGCGGCCCGAACAGCGCCGCGCGCTGCTGGCGGGCAAGGTCGAAGACATGCTCAACACGGTCGTCCGCCAGATCGCGTTTCACGAATTCGAGCGTCAGGTGCATGACGAACGCCGCGAAGGCGAGGTGGCCTTGGAGCGCCTGTGCGAAATCTGGATGACCGTACAGAGCGAGAGCCTCGGTCCGGCGTTCAAGTTCGATGACGAATACAAATATTATTGGACCTACATCAGCCATTTCCTGCACGTGCCGTTCTATGTCTACGCCTATGCCTTCGGCGATTGCCTCGTCAATTCGCTGTACAAGGTCTACACCGATGGCACCGTGCCCAACTTCGAACAGAAGTATCTCGACATGCTGAAAGCCGGCGGCACGCTGCGGCACAAGGAACTGCTGGCGCCGTTCGGTTTGGACGCGACCGATCCGGCATTTTGGGCGCGCGGCATGGAAACGTTGACCGGGCTGATCGACGAACTGGAAGAGGTCGCCTGATCCGGCATGGCCTCCAACGGCAGCAAATCCCGAGAAAACAACAGTATGTCCGGCCGCGTGCGCCGCTATGCGCAGGTCGGCACGGCGGTGGGCGGTCTGGCCGCGCGCCTGGCGGGGGAACGCTACCTCGGTGTGAAACCGGACCGCGCGAAAGGGGCTGAGGATCTGCGCGCCGCGCTCGGCGGGCTCAAAGGTCCGATCATGAAAGTGGCGCAAATTCTGTCGACCATTCCAGACGCGCTGCCCAAGGAATACGCCCGCGAACTGGCGCAACTGCAGGCCAACGCGCCGCACATGGGCTGGCCCTTCGTCAAACGGCGCATGAACAGCGAGCTCGGCGCGGACTGGCAGAGCCGTTTCGCCCATTTCGAAAGGGAAGCTTCCGCGGCGGCGTCGCTGGGGCAGGTGCACAAGGCGGAGTCATTGGATGGCCACCGGCTGGCCTGCAAGCTGCAATACCCGGACATGTCCTCGGTGGTCGAAGCGGACCTGAAGCAGCTCAAATTCGCGATCTCGGTCTATCGCCGTTACGACGACGCCATCGATCCGTCCGACATTCATGCGGAACTGTCCGAACGCCTGCGCGAGGAGCTCGACTACGAAAACGAGGCGCGCAACCTCGCGCTGTACCGGCATATGCTGAAGGATGTCGAGGGCGTGCATGTGCCCGAGGTCTACGGCGACCTGTCGACCAAGCGGCTGCTGACCATGAGCTGGGAGGAGGGGACGCGCATTCCCGATCTCGGCGAGCTGTCGCAACAGGACCGCAACCGCATTGCCGAGAATATGTTCCGCGCCTGGTACGTGCCGTTTTATCACTACGGTGTCATTCACGGTGATCCGCACCTCGGTAACTACACCGTGCGCGACGATTTGTCGGTCAACCTGATGGACTTCGGCTGCATCCGCGTGTTCCGGCCGAAGTTTGTTTCCGGCGTTATCGATCTTTACCGCGCGCTCGAAAGCGCCGACCGCGATCTGGCGGTGCATGCCTACGAGACCTGGGGCTTTGATGATCTCGACGATGCTGTGATTGACGCGTTGAGCCAGTGGGCATCGTTCATCTATGCGCCGCTGATGGAAGACCGCCCCCGCCTGATCGAGGAAACCAACGCCACCGACTTCGGCCGTGAAGTGGCGATGGAAGTGGCCGGCAAACTCCGCGAGCTCGGCGGCGTCAAACCGCCGCGCGAATTCGTGCTGATGGACCGCGCGGCCATCGGCCTCGGCGCAGTGTTCCTGCGCCTGCGCGCCGAGGTCAACTGGCATAAGCTGTTCCACGACACCATAGCCGCGTTCGATCAGAAGGTTCTGGCCAAGCAGCAAGCCAAGGCGCTGAAGGCCGCCGGGCTTGTTCACTTGCTGGAGGACGCGGGCGAATAGGTCTGGGGCGGTACGCTCCTCTGGTCTAGGCTTTCCCCAGCCTCACAGGGAGAGACGCCATGACCACACTGCCGACCTTGACCCGCCGCGATACGTTTCTGTTTGCCGCCGGCGCTGCGGCGACCGCCTCCTCCGCACCGCCGATGCCGGCCCAGGCCGCGGAAATTCCCAAGGAATTGAACTGGGACGATCCGGCGGAGCGCGCCCGCATCAAGGCGGCGATGAAGGGCTCCACGGCCGAGGAAACCATCTACTCATTCTTCCGGTTGCATCTGTATGCCTACGCGAACTCCGGCAACCTGGTCCCGATGTCGACCATGAGCAACCTCAACGTTGCGAAATGGCGACCGTTGCCCAACGGCAATTACGGTGCGACGATCTATGAATCCGGCGCGTACACCAAGTTCGATTCAGACGAACTGTTGGAAGAGTTCATCAATCCCATCACAGGCGAAAAGCGCGAACCATGGCGCTTCCTCGGAGGCCCGCTGACTGTGGAGATCGGCCCGGACGGAGTCGTCACCGGCGAGGGCGCGACGCTGAAGCCGGTACCCATGCAAATTCAGGTGTTCGGCGATACGGTGATGGTCCCGACCGCATCGGCGTTCTCGTTCCCCAATCCGCTCCAACCGGATCAGTACCCCAAGGAAAGCTCGGGCGAGATGTACTACTGGGATTCCCACTACGTGTTCTTCGCCAGCCTGAAAGACGTGCTGAACAAAAACCTGACCAGCATTCCCGCACACATTCAGTTCAATAATCTGGTGAGTTTTCATCCGTGGCTCGGCATGGGCGGTGTTGACGGCCGGTCGTGGGGCCGGGCCTACGGCAGCAAGATCAACAGCATCGATGACATACCGCCCGCGTACCGAAAGGGCCTGGAAAAGCAGACGCCGGAAATCTTCGACCTCGACAACTGGACCGAGCCCCGCGAGGATTTCAAGGAGTTCATGGAGCAGCGGCTGTCGTAATCGCAGCTTGCCAATCACGTGCAAAGAAAAACCCCGCCTCGTCTGAGGCGGGGTTTTGTGTGCCGCAAACGCGGGCGTGAAGGCTCGCGTTAGACTTTCGCGAAGTTGCGGTCGCCGAATTGCGGGGCAATCGGTTTCGCGCCTTCGATTTGTTTGAAACCGCGCTTGGCGATTTCCTTGGTGAAATCGATGGAGTGATAAGACAAGCTCCACACTTCATTGTTCCAGCGGTGATCCCACCAGCGGCCGTGGAGGCGCGCCGCCGGACCGGTGGTGCCACTGCTGACGAAGTCGAGCGGGACGTAGACGCCGCCGGGCCGCAGCACGCGGTTGGCTTCCGCGATGATCTCCAGCGTTTTTTCCGCCGGGACCTCGTGGTGCATGATGTAGCTGGTGACGAGGTCGAAATAGCCGTCCGGGAAACCGGTTTCCTCTGCCAGGGCCTGGCGGAAGTTGGTGCCGTTGTTCATGTCGTTGGCGCGCATATGGGCGTAGCGCACCATCGGCCCGCCGATGTCGATGCCCCACACTTCCGCATCGGGGAATCGCTCTTTGAGCGCGCAGCTCATCTGGCCGATGCCGCAGCCCATATCCAGGATGCGCTTGACCTTGCCGTCTGCCGGCAGCGGCAGGCGGCCGGCCACGTTCTTGTGGATCTGATCCTGCTCATTGTGGCCGAGCACCGAGATGTAAAAACTGTTGGTGCCGTAGTGGTAGATGTGGCCGGCAAACGGATCGCCGACGTAGCCTTCCGGCTGGATGTGAATTTCGTGGCGGGTGTATTCCGGCACGAACATGGATGGACGCAGTTCGAGCTTGCCGGGGCCCGTCTCGTCGTTGGCTTCCATCTCCGACAGGTACAGGTCGGCGTTGGCGTGGAAGTAATCCTGCAGTGTTTTCCACGTCACCTGCTGGTTCGACAGCCAGGCGCGGTGCGCCATGTTGATCATCGGATTGCCGTCGACGACTTGCAGCATTTCCGAATAGGTCATGGACTCTTTCGGGTCGATGCCCTGTTCGATCAAGGCTTCGTTCAGCAGCCGGGCCGACGTGCGGCGCATCTTCTGCGCCTGAAAGACGCGGAAGCCGAGAGTGAAGTCCTGCTGGCTTTCGAGCGCCAGGGTACCCGGGCGTTCCATGCGGCCGATGCTGCCGCGCAGCTCGACATCGTTCACCGCGCCGGTGGCGGCAAGAACGCCGCGCTCACGGGCGAAGGCGGTCATCGCGGCAGCGCCAGCAGCGGTCCCGAATAAGGTACGACGATTCATCATGATTGTTCTCCTGTGTCTTCTGCCGTCACTCAGCTGCCTTTTCCGCCATGCGGAAAATCAGTCGTCCAAGACGTGGTGCCGGGATTGGCAAGCGGTCCGAAAGTGAGATCGATAAAGCGGTCGCGGTCGGCTTCCCATTCCGCGTTTTCTTCATCGGTCGGCATGTATTGCTCGATCATGTCCTTGGTGATGCCGTTCTTGTCCATCACCGCCTGCATAACCTTCAGCCGGCGCTTGGTTTCCCAGAGCTCCGAGCCCATTGCAATCATGCTGCTGACGAGGCTGTCGAGCACCGGGTTGCCGAGAAATACGGCATCGTTGATGTCGGAGGGGATCGCGTCGGCCGTAAAGGTCGGACGCGTGGTCTTGAGTTTCGCCATGGGGTGGGTCTCCAATTCTGCACGCGCGCTAATGGGGAAAGCTTAGACCTTCGCCGGGAGATTTCCCGCCGGCTGCGGTGAACGGTCATTTAGTGACCGGAATTTGGCCAAGGCTTATCGGCGGGGCCGGTCACAGAAGTCCTCGAAGGCCTCAGCATGGGGCGCCATGCCTTGGTCGACCACCGCGCGGATGAGGTTGTCGCCGACATTTGCCATCCCGGCGAGAACTTGCACGTCGGCCCCAAGCATGATCGCGAGGGCGTTGAGCTGAGACTCGGGCGGGCGTTCGTCGAACACCTTACGGCACTTGATGATTGACAACCCTTCGGCCTGGGAGGCGTGGCCGCTGTCCTCCAGCGCGCGTTCGGCGATGGTGAACGCGGCGAAATCGAGCAGGCCGGCACTGAGCTGGTCGGCCCGTTTTAAGACCGTGGCGGCGGCGCTGGGATCGATCTTCGCCGCCGGCGCGGCGTAGGGCTTGGCGCGGGCAATACGGCCATACAGCACGTCGTCTTGGCCACCGGACTGGGCGGACCATTCGGCGGCGGTGAGCAATTGGTTTTCGGGAAAGTCTGTTTCAGTGCCGTTGGGTAGCGAGCAATACACCATGCCGCCGGCGGCTTCCTCGACGGTGTAGGCCCGGCCATCCTTTGTGTATGCAGTGGAGCCGGGCGGAAAACGTTCTGTCACGATGTTTACTGTTCCTCTGCGCCTGACGCTTCGGCGATTTGCTGACACGCTGCAGCGTCGACCACGCAATCAGCGGTTAGGTTCATCACGCTGGAGAACATACTGCCCTGAAGGATGACCTGCACGGGAATAAAGCGGGTGTCCGGGCTGAACAGAATTTTTCCGCCGCTGTCCTGCATGGTTTCCGCGCGGCGTTTGTCGAAACCGAACACCGGTTCAACGCGGGCGGTGACCGGCACGAGCTCGACATCCTCGCCGCCGATCCAGAATTCACGTGGTGCTTCCACTTCGCCGACGAGATCATAGCGGCGGCGGCCATCGTAAATCGGCACACGAAATTCGCTGCGCCCGGCGTGATGGATTTGCGCCCGCGCGGCGACGAATGCGGCCATGGGATCGAACACCCCGGTGCGCATGTCGTCGGGCACCGGCGGCGGCAATTCGCGGTCGCGGTTCCAGTCCAGATCCTCAAGGGTGAGCGCTTCGCCGGTCTGCGGGTTGAACAACCGCTCTTCGGCAAGAGCGAGACGGCTGACCGGATCGTAGCCTATGGTCAGCGACGCGGCGACGGTTTGGGCTTCCCAGGCGCGGTCAAAGGTACGCGGCACCGGTGTCGGCCCGCGGCCGGTTTCGATGGCCATGCGGCCTTCGCCGACGAGCTCGGCGCGGAAGTCCTGGAACCAGCGGGCCATGCCGCGCGTCTCCATGGTCAATGTCGTGCGATAGGCGTCCGGGCCTTCCTCGAAAGCGGCGAGGAAATCGGCGACGTGAAGGCCGCCGATCTTGAGATCGTAGGCGAGGTGTTCCGATTGCCGGTCGTCCAGTTGAACGCCAAGCGCCGCGGCCTGCTGGGCATCTGCCGGGGCACTTGCAATCGCTAGGGCTGCACTGACATAAAACGCGCGCAACATGTGGGTTTTGGTATGAATGATCATTATGGCCTGAATACGTGCCGCTCAGTCTATTGGATTTTAGGCGCCCGGCCAATCATTCGGCCGGGCAAGAGGTAAAAGTCCTAAGAATCTTGCGGTCTTCGCCTTCACAAACCGCGGGTTATAGGGCATACGGGACCGATCAGGGAACCAGTGTGAGACTTCCATGAAAATTGCAGTTTTGAAGGAACGCCGCGAGGGTGAGACGCGTGTCGCCGCCACGCCCGAGACGGTGAAAAAGTTTGCCGGGCTCGGGTGCGATGTCGTCATCGAAAGCGGCGCCGGGGCGGGGTCCCATATTTCGGATGAGGCTTTCAAAGAAGGCGGCGCCAGCATCGCAAGCTCGGTTGCAGATGCTGTGAAGGACGCGGACGTGATTCTTAAAGTCGCGCGGCCGATGACGAGCGGTGACGGCGAAGACGAAGTCGCCAATTGGCCGGAAGGCAAAATCCTCGTCTCGGCCTTGCAGGCGTTGACGCAAAAAGATGTGGTCGATGCGCTGGCCAAACAAAAAGTAACATCGTTTGCGATGGAACTGATGCCCCGCATCACCCGCGCACAATCAATGGACATTCTGTCGTCGCAGTCGAATCTGGCGGGCTACAAGGCGGTGATAGATGCCGCAGCGACCTTCGGCCGCGCCTTTCCGATGATGATGACCGCCGCCGGTACGATTGCGCCGGCGCGGGTGCTCGTGTTCGGCGCCGGTGTCGCCGGGTTGCAGGCCATCGCGACGGCCAAGCGCCTGGGCGCGGTCGTGCTTGCGACGGACGTGCGCTATGCCGCCAAGGAGCAGGTCGAGAGCCTCGGCGGCAAGTTCATCGTCGTCGACGAAGAGGCCATGAAGGCGGCGGAAACCGAAGGTGGCTACGCCAAGGAAATGAGCGACGATTTTAAGAAGAAGCAGGCCGAAGCCGTGCGCGCCGAAGTGCTCAAGGCGGATATCGTCATCACCACGGCGTTGATCCCCGGCCGCCCGGCGCCGGTGCTGGTCACCGCAGATGTGGTCAAGGACATGAAACCGGGATCGGTGATCGTCGATTTGGCGGTGGAGTCCGGCGGTAACGTCGAAGGTGCCAAGCTGGGTGAGGTCGTCATCACCGATAACGGAGTGACCATCATCGGCCATGCCAACGTCCCGGCACGGCTCGCCCGTGATGCCAGCGCGCTGTATGCCCGCAACCTGTTTAATTTCCTGTCGCCGTTTATCGACAAAGAGTCCGGCGACCTTACCATCAACTGGGAAGATGACGTCGTCACCGGCACCTTGGTCACCAAGGACGGCGCCGTCGTTCATCCGCGTCTCACCGGCGGAGGAGACAAGTAATGGATACCACTCAAGTCCCAGAGGCCGCGGAAGGCCTGGCCGAACAGGCCGGCGTGCTGGCCCAGAATGCAGAACAACTGGCCGCTCAGGTCAGCCAGCTCGCCCTGCAGGCCCAGGCGGGCGGCGGCGGAAACGAGTTCTGGTACCTGGTTACGATTTTCGTGCTTGCGGTGTTTGTCGGATTCTATGTCGTGTGGAGTGTCACACCGGCGCTGCACTCGCCGCTCATGGCGGTGACCAACGCGGTGTCGTCCGTGATCATCGTCGGGGCGCTGATCGCGACCGGGCCGGAAGCCTTCTCGACGTCGAAGGTGCTCGGATTTTTCGCGGTGGCACTCGCCTCGGTGAATATTTTCGGCGGTTTCATCGTGACCCAGCGCATGCTCGCCATGTTTAAGAAAAAAGCGAAGTAGGGGGCGGACATGGCACAAGGGGCAACACTGCTCGCCTATCTCGTTGCGGGCGTTTTCTTCATCCTGACACTGCGCGGCCTGTCGTCACCGGAGACGTCCCGTCAGGGCAACATCTTCGGCATGATCGGCATGACAATCGCCATTCTGACAACGCTGATCTCGCCGGAAGTCGAGGCCTACGTGTGGATCGTGCTCGGCATCGCTGTCGGCGGCGCGACCGGCGCGGTGATCGCCAAGAAAATCGAAATGACCGCGCTGCCGCAGCTGGTCGCGGCGTTCCACAGTCTGGTCGGTATGGCCGCGGTTCTGGTGGCCTTCGCCGCATTGCTGGCGCCGGAGGCATACGGCATCGGCACGGTCGGCTCGATCAAAACGGCGAGCCTGGTGGAAATGTCTATCGGTCTCGCCATCGGCGCGATTACGTTCTCGGGTTCCGTCATTGCTTTTGCGAAGCTGCAGGGCTTGATGTCCGGTAATCCGCTGGTGTTCAAGGGCCAGCATCTGCTGAACGCCGCGCTCGGCGTGCTCCTGATCGTTCTGGTGATCTCCTTCTGCAGCACCGAGAGCGTCTCGACGTTTGTGCTGATCGCGCTGATCAGCTTCGCTCTCGGCTTCCTGCTGATCCTGCCCATCGGCGGCGCCGATATGCCCGTCGTCGTGTCGATGCTCAACTCCTACTCGGGGTGGGCGGCGGCCGGTATCGGTTTCACGCTTGCCAACTCGCTCCTCATCATTGTCGGCGCGCTGGTCGGCTCGTCGGGTGCGATCCTGTCCTACATCATGTGCAAGGGCATGAACCGTTCGATCATCAACGTCATTCTCGGCGGGTTCGGCGGTGATTCCGCTGCCGGTCCGGCGGCCGCCACGGGCGACCGGGCGGTGAAGTCCGGCGCCGGCGAAGACGCGGCCTTCATCATGGGCAATGCGTCAAAGGTCATCATCGTGCCGGGCTATGGCATGGCAGTGGCCCAGGCGCAGCATGCCTTGCGCGAGATGGCCGACAAACTGAAGGCAGAAGGTGTCGAAGTGAAATACGCTATCCACCCAGTGGCCGGTCGTATGCCCGGACATATGAACGTGCTGCTTGCCGAGGCAAACGTGCCCTACGACGAAGTGTTCGAACTTGAAGAGATCAATCACGAGTTCGGCACGGCGGACGTGGCCTACGTGATCGGTGCCAACGACGTCACCAACCCGGTGGCGAAAACCGATCCGACCAGCCCGATCTACGGCATGCCCATCCTCGATGTGGCAAAAGCCAAGACGGTGCTGTTCGTCAAGCGCGGCATGTCCGCCGGGTATGCCGGGGTCGATAACGAACTGTTCTTCCGCGACAACACCATGATGCTGTTCGGTGACGCGAAGGACATGACCGAGAAGATCGTTCAAGCTCTTTGATCTGAGCCAGGTCCGGACATCGATTTGAAAGTCTGCCAAACGGCAACAGGAGCAAGCGCATGTCTGACCATGGTATTTCCGGCCTGAGCCGCCGGCACGTTCTAACCGGTTCCACTGCACTCGTGACAGCGGCGGCGCTTTCGGCGTGCGGCGGCGACGATGAGGTCGAAGCCCCGGTCGTCCGTCCCGATGGTGTTCCCGTAAGCCAGTTCGGCAAGGAGTCCACTGCCGAAGAAGTTACCGCCGGTCTGGACCTGTCCGGTAAGACGGCGGTGATCACCGGCTGTAATTCCGGTCTCGGCTACGAGACCATGCGCGTTCTCGCGCTGCGTGGCGCCCATGTCTTCGGGATCGCGCGCAACATCGATAAAGCGGCCGAGGCCTGCAACAGCGTCGAGGGTAAAGCGACGCCGTTTGCCGGCGACCTTGAGAAGTTCGACACCATGGCTGCGTGTGCGGATGCCATTGCCGCGACCGGCACGCCGATCGACATGCTGATCCTCAATGCCGGTGTCATGGCGCTGCCGGAGCTGCAGCAGGTAAACGGCATCGAGCGCCACTTCGTCATCAATCATCTCGGCCACTTCATCCTTGCCAACCGGCTGATGGAGCAGGTCAAAGCAGCGCCGCAAGGCCGGTTCGTCACCGTCAGCTCTCAGGGCTACATGTGGGCGCCGGAAAGCGGCATTCAATTCGACAACCTGGATGGCACCTGGGGCGAATACGTGCCCAACGAAGCCTATGGCCATTCCAAGCTCGCCAATGGCCTGTTTTCCATCGAACTCGCGCGTCGCCTCGAAGGCACGACCGCGACATCGAACTCCATCCATCCCGGTGTGATCAACACCAACCTGGGACGTCACTTCCCCTGGTACACGAAGGTGATGGCCAATCTCTTTAGCTGGGCGCTGCCGTTCTTCAAATCCGTCGAAGCGGGCGCGGCGACCGAAACCTATGCCGCGACGGCGCCGGCGCTGGCCCAGGTCAGCGGCTTCCACTTCGAGGACTGCAATCCGGTCGTTGCCGGCTACAACATGGAAAACGCCGATATGGCGCAGAAGTTGTGGATGGTCTCGGAAGAACTCACCAAGCCGTACCTTGGCACGTCGGACGGCGACTCACAGCAGAGCTAATCCGCGCCGCGGACCTGTTTCTCGCTAATCCCTTTGGGCGCAGTGCCCTTGCGGAAGTAAAACTCGAACGCTTCATCGAAGCGGCCGGAGCTGTAAGGCACGAAATACAGGTTCGCCATGCCTTCGAGCACATGGGCCTGTTCGATGCCGGCCAGGATCATTGTTTCGAATCCCATTGCTTGAACGATTTCGGCGACGCGCTGTTTGGCTGAGTCGTCGTTGCCGACGATGGGTACGGTCACCGGCCCGCCGGCTTGGCTCGGGTCGGCGATAATGTGATAGCCGACCGTATTGAAGGCTTTTACCACCTTGGCGGTTGGCGCCCACTCTTGGATCAAAGCGCCGGCGGATGTATCGACGGCGTCCGGATTGTCGGGCCGTAACGCCCGCAAGGACGCATTGGTAATGTCGAAGATGATCTTGCCGTCGAGCGCGTCGGCATTGCCTTTGATCAGGGCTTCGGTCGCTGACCAGGGCAGGGCCAGCACGATAATATCGGCAGCGTCGATTGCCTCGTCTGACGAGGCGGCCGACGTGCCGGGTCCGGTTTCGGCAATCAGCTCGACTACTTTCCCGGATGACGGATCGCGGGAGCCGTAAATAACGGTGTGCCCTGTTTCGGCAAAGCGCGGACCGATGGCGCCGCCCATGCGTCCGGTCCCGATCACGGCCACGGTTTCAGCGGCGGCGTGCCAGGCCGACAGGGTGAGTGCGAGAACAATGGTGGCGGTCAAGCCGCGGAGCAGGGTCATGGTGGCCTCGGACGTAAACGGTTATGCAAGTTTATCGCAAACCCGGTCGTGCATCTGCGCCGGGTCTCCGACCTTGCGGATCACGAAGCCGGTGTCTTCGATGGTTTTTTCGACATTCATGGTGACGAACCCGGGCGCATAGGGCTCGCCGTTGTCGGCGGCGTCCATCAGTCCGAGAATACCGCCATAGCCGGGACGGTCTTCGGACGCGCTGGCGAAGTCCCACAACACGAAGGTGCCGCCCGGGCGCAGGACCCGTTTCGCCTCGGCCAGCGTCTTTTCGATCACCGGGCGCGGGATCTCGTGGAACAGAATGTGTGAGACAACGAGATCGAAGTGGTTGTCCGGAAACTCGAGGGCTTCCGACGCCATCTGCGCGAAGTGGACATCGACCTCCTGCTGCACGGCGCGCCAGTGCCCGTAGCGCACCATCGGCGCGGAGATATCCGTCGCCCAGACTTCGGCGTCTGGCAGGCGTTTTTTCAGTTCGCAGGCCAGTTGACCCACGGAACAGCCAATCTCCAGCACGCGGCCTACCTTGCCGTCTTCAGGCAGTGTCGTGCGCTCAGCGAGTTCGCGGTGCCAGGCATCCCCGGCATTGTTGCCGCCGAAAAAGATTTGCGTACCGCAGTCGTAGTACAGCCCCGCCAAATCATCGCCGACATAACCGCGCGGCTGGATATGAATCTGCACCTTGGCGTACTCGGGCATGGGGAATTCCGGATCGTACGTAACGGAGCCTGGGCCTTCTTGCTCGGCATGCTCAAGTTTGCGCAGCCAGTCGTCGCGTTGCGTGTTCACCGAATCAATGATCCGGTCCTTGTAGATTTCCTGATAGCTGCGCTTCAGGCGCATGAAGCTGGACAACGGCAGATCGCCGCGGATCACCTCGCGCACTTGGGCGACCCCGTCCTGGGTATGCTCAATCGGCACGCCGGCCTCTTTCAGCATCGCGTTACCGCGGTCACCCATTTGCTTCCAGCGCGCGTGCAGAAGCACGTTGCGGGCTTCGCAGACATAGTCGACGAACGCTTCATCGGCGCGAATCGGCAGGGCCGGGGTGTTGCCGTTCATGCCTCTGTCGACGAAGTAATTGGAGCGGGTCATGGTGGTCTCCTGACAGCCTGAGCGGCAGAATTTACCGCTCAGGTCTGAGGAGGGCAAGCTGACGGCGAGGGCTAACCTTCCTTGCCGATGACGTTGAAGAACTCGTTGACGTCGGTGGTGTCGTCCTTCTCATACAGGCAGCCGAACACCCGTTGCGTGAATTGCTTGCGGGCGGCCGCGAGCTCTTTGGCGAATTCCTCGTCGGGCTGGAATTGTTCGAGCCGCTCTGGCGTGACGGAACCCTCTGTCGCCATGATGCGCTCCGCGATAAGGCGCCGGTCGCGTTCGACCCAAAGTTCGCCGCCGAGCATCATGACGATTTCGAGCAGGTGATCGATCATCGGGTCTTTAAAGTAGTGCGGGTGGCCGCGTTCATAACCCGGCAGGTCCTTGACGTAATCGAGGGCGCGACGATCCATGGCTCTGCTCTCCTTAAGCGGGTTTGTCGCAGACACGTCCGTGGCGCAGCAGGCCCTCGGTGTCCGTGTAACGCAGCGAAAAGCCCTGTTCCGGAATGATCGCTTCGACATCGCATTCGACGAATTCACACGAATACGGTTCGCCGTTATCAGCGGCATCCATATACCGTATGAAGCCAGAGAAACGGCCGTCGTCTGCCGCGACGCTCGGGAAGTCCCAGATCACAAAAGTGCCCCCCGGCCGGAGAACGCGAAACGCTTCGGCGATGGTCTGGCGGATGACGGGTACCGGGATTTCATTGAACAAAAGGTGCGCCGTGACCAGGTCGAAGTGGTTGTCCGGAAAATCGAGCGATTCGCAGGCCTGCTGGGCAAAGTGAACGTCGATGCCCTGCTTGGCGGCGCGGTGATGTGCATAGCGCACCATCGGCGCGCCAATGTCCGTGCCCCACACCTCGGCGTCTGGGAAGCGGTTTTTCAGCGCACAGGTGAACTGGCCGATCGAGCACCCAATGTCCATAACGCGTTCTACCTTGCCATCGAGGGGCAGGGAGGTTTTCCCGGCCATCTTGGCATGCAGCGCGTCACCGTCGTTGAGACCGCCGAAGAATACCTTGGTCCCGTAATCGTAATGGATTCCGCCGAGTGGCTGGCGCGTGTATCCGCCGGGCTGTATGTGGATATCGACGGTGGCGTAGTCTGGATACTTAAAGTCCGGATCCCAGGTTACGGTACCCGGACCCTCAGAGTCCGATACTTCCAGCATGTGCAGGAATTCCTCTTCCCGCATGCCATAGGAGTCCATGATTCGTTGCCAATAGGCCTCCTGCAGACTGCGTTTCACGCGCAGGTAGGTCGCGACTTCTGGCACGGCCTGCATCGTTTGACGCATGGCATCGACCTCTCCAGGCCAAAGATTTTCCGTGAGTCCTTTTTCCGCTAACGCTTTTGCACTCTGTTGCTCCACTTGACGGTGGGTGCTGTGCATTAGGTCGTTGCGCATGTCGGACACGTAGTCGAGAAACGCTTCATCTGATCGAGATGACAGCGCCGGCGTGTTGCCGCGCGTGCCCCGATTGATCATGGAGTTGCTGAGCATGGCCTTCATTCCCCTTGTCTGTCACCGCGCAGCCCCGACCTTGGCGGCGATTCGGGGACATCTTGCCCAGGCGCACCTCCCAGGTCTGTGACTTAGGTCAAAAACGGCACAAAATGCGGGTTTAAGTGACTACCTGGGGGTCAGCGCGTACTCGAAGCGGGACCGGCCCTGGAAGCCCTGGGCGACGTACAGCAGCCCCATGGCCTCGACTTCCCGGGCGCGGCTGAGGCCGCCGACATCGAGAGGCTCAAGCCCGATCGCGGTAACCAGATCCGCCACGGTCCGCTTTGCCGCGGCATCGTCCCCGGCCAGCGGAATGGTGATCCGGCTGCCAAAGGACGCCGGGTCGACCATGTACGCCCGCGTCAGCGTATTGAACGCCTTAACCACCTTGGCCTCCGGTGCCCAGGACTGGATCAGCGCTGCCGCGGATGGCTCCGCAGCCGGGCCGATGGTGCGGTTTTCACCGAATGCCAGGGCGTTGATGGGATCGATGATGATCTTGCCGCTGAGGTTGCCCAGGCCGGTCACGATGCTTTCGGCCGGCGCCCATGGTATGGCCAGAACGACGATGTCGGCATCGACAACAGCCGCGGCTTGCGTGGTTGCGCGTGTGCCGACACCGGTCTCTCGTACCAGCTCCGCGATCTCCGCCGCATCGGGCGTGCGCGAGCCATAAACAACGATGTGTCCGGCTTCGACGAAGCGGGGCCCGAGTGCGCTGCCGACGCCGCCGGTTCCGATGATGGCGATGGTTGCGGCGGACGCGGGAAGGGCGGCGGCGAACAATGCAACCGCCGCGGCGAGAGAAAACAGACGTGTCATATCAGACCTCTAGTTTGCGGCGCGCACGCCCTGGCTGACCTTCGGCGCTGTGCCTTTGCGGAAGTAGTATTCGTACGCTTCGTCGATGCGTCCCTGCATGTAGGGCACGATATAGAGCATCGACATCATCTCAAGAGCGCGGGCGTGCTTGAGCGGGCCGACGTCGATTGTCTCGAACCCGAGGCTTTGAACGATTTCCGCCACACGTGTCTTGGCATCCGCATCATCACCGACAATCGGCACGGTGATCGGACCGCCGGCCGCGGCCGGGTCGGCGATAATGTGAAAGCCGACCGTGTTGAAGGCTTTGACGACCTTGGCACCCGACAGCCATTGCTGGAAATGTTCTCCAGCCGATGAGTCGGTCGCCATTTCCATCAAGCCGCCGTCTCCCATTTTGAGGGCGTTGGTGACGTCCATGACGACCTTGCCGTCGAGCGGCCCCAGTGTGCCGGCAACCGCTTCGGCGGCGGTCCAAGGCAGCGCGAGAACGACGATGTCCGCCGCGGCCGCCGCCTCGGCCTGGCCCTGCGCTATGGCACCGTGGCCGGTCTTATTGACCAGTTCGGCAGTGTCGTCGGCGTCCGGTGTGCGGGATCCGTAAATGATGGGGTGGCCCTGCGCCGCCAAGCGGGTGCCGATGGCTCCGCCCATACGTCCGGTGCCGATGATAGCAATGGTTTCTTTCGAATCAGACATGCGTTGCGCCTCCGTGTCGTGGGGAACGGCAGCGATGGCCAGCGCCGTGATCAACGCCCAGCATGCGGTATTAATCTTAATGCGCATCGATGCCCTCCGATTGAAGTCCGGTGTGGCTATCCTATCGCGTCCCCGGTTACAGGCCATGCCTCAAAGCGGAAATTCGAACCGGATCGCGGTGGTGTGATGGCCCGGCAGAGACTCCGGGCGGCGCTCCCGTTCGATCCAGCCCTGGGACCGGTAAAAATCAAGGGCCGTGGAGTTGCCCTCGATAAGGTCCAGTGTCAGTTGCAGAGTGCCTTTTTCTCGATGAACAGCGGCACCGGCATCGAGCAACGCCCGCGCTATGCCCTTGCGCTGAAACTCAGGGCGGACATAAAGCGCCCAAAGGTAGCCATCGGCGGCGAGGCCCATTACACCGGCCAGGTGTTCGCTGTCATCCGCGAGCCACAGATCCTGGCAGCGGCTGGCCATGACATTGGCAATCGAGTTTTCGTGTTTAAGGGCGGCGAGGGTCTCTTCGGGGAGGAACTCGCTGTTGGATGTGCTCCACACCTCATCGACCAGCGTTGTCGCCGCGGAAAGGTCATCCGGGCCGGCTCGGCGGATTGTGACGTTTAGCGGCGGCGATGCGGTCACCAGAGCCCTCGCGGGGTTATGTGCTTACAAACGCAAGCGGCGCAGCTCGGATTGAGCCACGCCGGCAGACGTCGGTCCAGTTTGTACCGTCCACAAGAGCGGACAGGGGCAAAAACCGGTCTAGAATCCTTCGCGTTCGATGCGCTTGCGCTCCAGCTTACGGGCACGGCGCACGGCCTCGGACTTTTCCCGGGCGCGCTTTTCCGACGGCTTTTCGTAAGACTTGCGGAGCTTCATTTCACGGAAGATGCCTTCACGCTGCATCTTCTTCTTCAGGGCCTTCAGCGCCTGATCGACATTGTTCTCGCGTACGACGACCTGAACCAGGGTCCGTCTCCTTCATGGCTAATTTGTCAGCTATGAGCGGGTCGTAAGTGACCCTGCCCAAGAAGGCGCGGTGTATATCATAGGGAATCCATGTTGTGAAGGGCCGGAAACCGCGTTTTTTCATAGCTAACATGCTCAAAAAGAACGCAAATTGGCGTTTGCCCTGGCCGGTTTGGCCCCTATATTCCTGCAAAAGCCTCACGCCCGCCAAAAAGCGGGCCAGCCCGCGAACGCCAAAGGTCGTTTTTTCCGCCCATGCCTATCCTCGACATCGCCCGTATGGGCCATCCTGTCCTTAAGGGCCGGGCCCAGGAAGTCGGTAAATTCGACGATCCGGAGCTGAACGCCTTTATCGAGGATATGAAGGAAACCATGGTCCACGCCGGCGGTGTCGGCCTGGCGGCACCGCAGGTCTACGTCCCGCTCAGAATCGTGATTTTCTTCGTCCCCGAGGCGCGCAACAACGGCACCGGTGTTCCGCTGACGGTGATGATCAATCCGGTCATCAAACCGGTTGGTGAGGATGTGTCCGAAGACTGGGAAGGTTGCCTGTCCGTGCCCGGCCTAACCGGCGTGGTGCCGCGCTGGAACAAGATCAAGTATTCGTTTCAGGATTCCGAAGGCACGTTACGCGAACGGATCGCCGAAGGTTTCCATGCCCGTGTCGTCCAGCATGAGTGCGATCACCTCGATGGGATATTGTACCCGATGCGCATGATCGACATCGGCACACTGGCCTACACGGATGCCGAGGACGACGAAGAGTTCGAGGACGAAGATCTCGACCTGGAGAGCGTTGATGAGGACGGTGAGGGCGCGCCCGACCTCCATCCGCCGAAGGCGGATCCCGCGTTATGACGGCTGATATGACCGCCGCCAAGTTGGCAAAGCGCGACGCCCTCGTTATGGCGACCCTCAATCACGTCGTTTTCGACGGCTGGTCAAAGGACGCGCTGCTGCGCGGCGCTTCAGATGCCGGTATGACGGAACATGACGTCGATGTGCTATTCCCTGGCGGTGCCCGCCCGGCCGTGCGCCATTGGCTTGAGCTCGCCGACCGAATGATGATTGAGGATTTGACCGGTGTGGATCTAGACGCGTTGCGCATTCGCGACCGCATTGCCCTCATGGTGCGCACCAGGCTTGAGCGTTGGACACCTTACCGTGAAGCTGTGCGGCGTGCAGTAGCGCTCAGCGTTACGCCGGGCTATGCAGAGGACAGCTTACGCAGCGGCTGGAGCACGGTTGACGCCATGTGGCGCGCCGCCGGAGACCGGTCCACCGATTTCAACTATTACACCAAGCGGGGATTGCTCGCTGCCGTGTATTCCTCGACGCTGTTGGCGTGGCTCGACGATCAATCGGAGGACTGTGCCGACACCTGGGCGTTTCTTGATCGCCGTATCGCCAATGTCATGCAGGTGCCAAAAATTCAGGCGCGCCTGAAAGAGACGTTGGAAAGATTGCCCAATCCACTGCGCATTCTACGTGGCCGCCACCCGGCGTAATCCGGTTCAGCCGTCGAGCGGTTTTTGGAATTTCAGCACGAAGCGGTGCGTGTCGCCGCGCAGGTCAGGCTGAAACACAATCACGCTAAGCGGATCGTTCAGGTTTTCCAGCACGTCCGTTTCGCCGATGAGGTCGAAACCCGCCTTTAGAATTTCGTCGACGACGACATGCCGCTCAATGCGATGGTTGGCGCGAACATCGGAAATGCCCATGCCCGGCGCGGCGTGATGGTCTATTACACCGTAGATACCGCCCGGTTTCAGCGCGTTGTAGATCGCTTTGTTCATGGTATCGCGATCCGTACCGAGCCAGAAGGTGTCGTGGTAAAACAGAATCATGTAGGCCTGGTCGAGCGTGTTATCCGGAATGCCCGGATCTTCGAGTTCGGAAATAATCTCCGTCACGTTGCTCAGACCGGATGTCTCAATGCGCGGACCTAACGGCGTGCCTTCGGTGATGCGGTCCGCGAGCCAAGGGTTGTTGTGTCCGTATACCGTTCTGTTGGGGCCGACCATCTCCGACAAAACGCCGACGTAGTACCCCCGCGAGGCCATGAATTCGGCAACCGTGTCGCCGCGCTTCAACCCCATGAACGCCATAACCTTTCCCGGACGCCGACCGTCATCCCTGTCCTTATCCTCGTCGGGCCGGCTTCCTCCCTTCAACGCAATTTCCATGAAGTCAGGCACCTCAATGCTGTCACCTGGAGTCACGGCCACTGTGTGATTGTCGGCGTCAACGGGCGAAGAGATGAGGAAAACTGCGGCGGCAGCTCCCAAAAGTGCTCGGATCGGCATGGTCACATCCCCTTAAATCTCTGGTGGCGCCATCATGCCAAGGCGGCCTGGGCTTGTCCCTTGAAAAAGATCGCGGGACAATGATGCTTCGATAACGCGCCGGGGAGGACCAAGTATGCTGTTCGAACGGGAAAAAGCCGCTCTTTTGCTGATCGACTTGCAAATCGGGTTTTGTTCGCCCGAAGGGCATACGGGCAAGCGGCTCGACGTTTCGGGATTTCAGCCGGTACTGAAGTCCGCGCGGCGCCTGATCGACGCGGCCCGCGGTGTCGATATCCCGGTCATTTTCACAACCATGGCGTTCGCGCCGGATTATTCGAACGGCGGGCTAACCACGTCCGAGCTGCGCCCCAACCTGCCTGAAATGAATGCGCTCAGGGCCGACATGCCCGATGCGGAAATTATGCCTGAGCTCGGCATGCAAGACTCAGACACGCTGATCGAAAAGCAACGCTACTCTGCGATGATCAAATCGCCCTTGCCGGGAATTCTTGAGGAGCGCGGCATTGAGTGTCTTGTCGTTGGCGGTGTAACGACGTCGATGTGTGTCGAGAGCACGGTGCGTGACTTGGGCATGATGGATTACCGGACTTTTGTGGTGCCGGAGGCTTGCGGCGACCTACGGCCGGATTATCACGAACGCGCGTTGCAGATGTTCGCCTCGGCATTCGGCCGGGTCGTGCCCGAGGGGGACATGATTGCGGCCATGCGCGAAGGTTCAATCGACTTTCAGCACCAGATGTTCTTCTAGAACTCGGCTTTAAGTCCGATCTGCGGGAAGACGCCGAAATTGCCGATGACGTTGACGCCGCGGCGTTCGTCCCATTCCAAAGAGCTGACATTGTTGCGCCCGTAGGCGTTGATGACATCGAGGAATGTCACCAGAGTGACGCCGCCGATGCGCCGCCGGTAATCGACGCGCAGGTTGAGGCTGTGATAGTCGCGCAAGCGGCTGACATTGTTGGCGGTGAGCTCTTTCGAGAAGCGCGGCAACGCAGGATCATTGAAGACATCGGCGCTAACGATAAAGGAGTCGGTCGGCCGGCCTGACGCGTATTTCCATTTCGCACCGAACCGCCAACGATCGCTCGGTTCCCACACGCCGCCGAGGGTTAGGGCATGGGGCCGGTTGAAATCGGAGGTGTATGACGGCGTACCGTTGTTGTCATCGCGCCGGGAGCGGGAATAGGAATATGTCGCCGTACCCGACCAGGAGTCCGTCATCCGTTTGGTCAGAACGACATCGACACCGGTCGCGTGCCCTGAACCGTCATTTGAGGCAAGACCGGTTGAGGCGTCTGATTCGATCACCAAATTCTTGAGATCTTGGCGGTACGCTTCAACCAAGACCGAGATATGCGGCCCGAAGTTTTGCTCGACACCGACACTGAACTGATCGGCGCGTTCGTTGCGCAGCGTATTGTTGGCAGGGTCCGCTGCAATACTGAGATAGCGCGGATGCTGGTAATATATACCTGCCGTCGCAGACACGCGCGTGTTTGGCGCGGCTTGGTAGGTCGCCGACAGCCGAGGTGACCACAGGGTCTGATCGGCAAACCCATCCCGGTCAACCCGCACGCCCGGGCGAAGGGTCAGTGCACCGGCGTCGAACGCATGCTCCACAAACGCTGCGTAGCGGTAGGCCTTGCCATTGAACGCCGCGTTAAAGCGCGCTGGCGTCAAAACCACGTATTTCTGATCAGGCGTCGGCCGAAAATCATTCTGGTCGTAGACGTACACGAAGAAGTCGCCGTCGACCCGGCTTTCAAAGTCCAGGCTGACTCGGGACACGCGTGCACCGGCGGCAAACGTTCCGAGCCCTGTTTCAAAGGAAAAGTCATTGCGCCAACCGAGTTCGGTTTCATCTTCCCGCACGGTCAACGCATCTTCCCGAACGGCTATATCTTCGGCCAAGGGGTCGGGCCCAGCGAGGTCAGGGAAGGATTCGCCCTGAGCGCCGAATTTATCGGTGGTTCTGTAGAAAAACGTATTGGACATCTGGCCGGTATCGCCAAACAGCCAGGTCCACGTCCCGCCGATCAAGACACTGTCCTGTTCGCTGCGCAGCAGATCCGCATCTTCAAAGTCGGGCGAATTCAAAACGTTTTCGATGTCGCGGGAAAAATCTTCAGGCGAATAGATCGCCAAAAGGCTGAACGTATCGACATCTGAGACCTGGGTGACTGACTTGAAAATCACGTCACTGACTTCCGGATCTCCGATATCGTCTTGGCCGATCAGTTTGAACACTCGGCCGAAGTCAAAGTAGCGGGCGGACAATAAGACACTAGTGTTACCGGATACATAGCTCGGGCCGTCGTAGGTGACCTCGCCGCCGGCGATATCGGCGCGCACACTGAAAGTTGGCGATTCGCGGTTGCCTTCGGCGATGTTGAGGCTGAGCAGAGATCCGTTGCGGCCGCTGTATGCCGCAGACCAGCCACCCGGTTCGAACGACGCGTCGCCGATGAGGTTGGGCGCGAAAATCGAGAAACGGCCGCCACCGCCGATGTCTTCGTCTTCGCCAAGCGTTTGGTCGAAGTGGACGACCTTATCGAACGGCATGTTGTCGACGAGGATGAGATTGTCGCGCGGGCCGCGGCCGCGGACTGAAAATGTCGAGAATTCACCGGTCGAAATAACGCCGGGCAGGGAGTCCAGCGCGCGGAACACGTCTCCGCCCGAGCCGACGGCGGAGCGGATGTCCTCCCGGGTGATCCGTGTTGCCGAGACCGACGCGGCCGGGTCGGTGCCGAGGGAGGACCCGACGACCAATATTTCTTCGAGGCCGGCGGGGCTGCGTGTCATCTCGAACGTGACCAGCGCCGCTTTGCCGGGAGAGACGCGGACGGTTTGGTTGGCCGCTGGCAGATAACCGGGCGCTGTGACTTCGAGTGTGTATAGGCCCTCAGGGATGTCCGCGAAGTCGAAGCCGCGGTCCTGACCGGTCAGCTGACGTTCACGCGCTTGCGTATCCATCCTCAGAACGACGGTGCCCCGGCCGATCGGCCGCTGTGTGACGGCGTCGACAACGTCCCCGGATATGCTCCCCACGGCCTGCTGCGCCGCTGCGGGATCGGGTCGCGCTATCACTGCCGCCAGCGTGAGAGCGACGGCAAAGATGAACAATCTTACGATAGGCACGTGCGCAGTGATCCAAGAGTCCTGAATGGAAGATAACGTTGAGTGTCGTCTATTTGAACGAGCGCAGGATTGATTTGGATCAGTCCAATGTTACTCCGGTTTGCGGAATTTCAGCACCATGCGATGGGTGTTGCCGCGAGTTCCGGGGGTGAACACGCTTTTGCTGAGGTCGTCGTCGAGGTTCTCGAGCAAATCCGTTTCCGCGACGAATTCAAACCCGGCATCCATAATGTCCTGAACAACGGCGGCGCGTTCGACCCTATGAACGGATCGGGTCGCGCCAAGGCCGGCGCCCGGTGCGGCATGGTGGTCGATGATGCCGTAGACGCCGCCCGGCTTCAGCGCTTTCATGATCGCGGCGTTGGCAGCGGCCGTATCCGTTTCGAACAGGCCGAGCATGTCGTGATAGATCAGCACGATAAATACGGCGTCGAGCTCACCTTCGGGCAGGCCGGGATCTTCGATTTCGCCGACGAGATTGACCACGTTGGTATGGCCAACCTTATCGATACGCTTGGCGATCGGCGAGCGGCCATCTTCCTGGCGTTGCATAATCCAGCCGTTGTTGTGGCCATAAACCGTACCGCGGGGGCCGACGATTTCCGACAGCACGCCGACATAGTATCCGCCGGACGTCATGATTTCGGCGACCGTGTCGCCTTCTTCAACACCGAAGAAAGCCATCACTTTTCCGGGGTGCCGATTCGCGTCGCGTGCTTTTTCGTCGTCTGGACGGCGGTCGCTGGCAACGGCGGCTGCAAAGGATGCCGGGACGTCGATGTCCGAACCGGCGACGACGGTGTCGGCAAGCTGAGCGTGACCAGCAGAGCTGATCAGCAGTCCAGCCGTGACAAGTGCGGTGAGGTGCAGTTTCATAGTGTTGAGCCTTCCCTGAGCAAAGCAAAGTTTCGATTGTTGTAGCGGCAGCCTAATCCGATCCAGGGCAAACGCAAATGGTGCGGCGGGTTAAGTTTTGCGCGGTGCCAGTCCTCGGTCGGGAGACGATAGGATCAGCCACGCGGCGCCGGCAAACACCGCCAGCATCACAGTCATCGGCGCAATATGGTCCAGCGGCTTAATCCAAATTTCCGAGTACCAGCCCCAGTGGCTGCCCATCTCAATACAAATCCAAAAGATGTTGGTGACGGGAATGGCGTACCGGATCGCCGGGCCTGCGCCAGTGTATTTGATCATCTTGAAGGCCAGAAGATATACGCCCCAAACCAGAAACACGGCGAACGCAATCTGCGTGACCAAATGGTTGATCCCGAATATGCGCGGATCATAGAGCACGATGATGGTCAGATAGAAAAACCAGGTGACGAAGATCGTCTCGAGTGCTGTGACCCAGGCATAGCTGCGCCGGTACCCGGTGGTCGCTTTGTCCGGCGTCAGTCGAAGATTGCGGTGCAGCCACATCAGCATGCGGCAGCGTGTCTCGCGGTTGGCACCCATGAGCACGAATAAAGCGACAAAAATGATGCCGGTTGATTCGATCACCAACAGGCCGGGTGTCAGCATGCCGCGTCCTTCGATCGCGACATCCTGTATGCCAAGTGAGTGGCCGAACAGGTGAAAGGATTGTTCAAACCAGCCCAGCCAGATCAAGGCGCCGCCGGCCCAACCCATGGCGCTGGCGGGCAACTCATCCTGTTTGATGCCCTTCCAAATCAACACGCAGCCGGCGAGGCCGACGAAAAATCCAGCCAGATACTTTTCCGGTCCGGGAAAGGCGGCGTGCATTAAAACCAGAACGCTGTGGGCGAGTGGCTTCCACAACAGGATCGTCCAGAACACCAGCAGTCCCAGATAGGGCGGGCTGTAAATACGTGTTTCCGTTCGCGGCAGCGAGCCTGCCGTTTGTGTTTGCTCGGTCATGTCAGCTCCCCTCCCAGCGACCCCCGTCACTCACCATTTGGCAGCGAATCTTACAAGATTATTGATTTAGTGTCGGGCGCCACGACGCTGGAGTCCCGGCCGAATATCAGCAAGGCCGTGCCGTGGACAAAGGGCCCCGGCGGCAGCGTGAAACTGTGGGTCTGTGGGAAAAGTATTCGCCGTTACGCGTCGGTCTTGGTCGCACCGCTTGCGATCATCGCATCGATCGCGGCCTGATCGAGCCCGGCTTCCTTGAGAATTTCTACCGAGTGTTCGCCAAGGACGGGCTGGTGCCGGCGGATGCTGGCCGGGCTCTCGGAGAAGGCAATCGGAAAGGCCGGCGTACGCAGCGTGCCTTCGGTCGGATGCTCAATGGTCTGCCAGAAACCAGTGGCGTTGAGGTGCTCATCGTTTACGAGGTCGACGAGGTCATTGACGACGATGGTCGGCACGCTGGTTTTGCCGAAAATCTCCATCCATTCCTTTGCCGTCTTATTGAGCATCGTTTTGGCTGTTTCCTGGTAGGTGTCATCGATGTTGGCAACACGGTCGGCAAGTGTTTTAAAGCGCGGGTCTTCCAGGAGCTCTTCGCGCTCGGCGAGCTTGCAGAAGGTTTCCCAGTGGGCGTCGAGATACGGCAGGATGGCGATATAGCCGTCCTTGGTGGGGTAGGGCTTGCGGTGATGGCTCATTAAGCGGGTATAGCCGGGCTCTCCTATCGGCGGTTCAAAGGTGTAGCCCCAAAGATGTTCGGCCATGACGTAATGGACCATTGTCTCGTACATCGGCACTTCAAGCTCCTGGCCGACACCGGTGCGTTCGCGATGGAACAGCGCGGCGAGCACGCCCTGGACGACCGCCATTGCGGTGGTCTTGTCGCACACGATGGTCGGAAGATAGCGTGGCTCGCCGAGGACGAGCTTGTTGAGCATGGCGATGCCGGACACCGCTTGGATGGAATCGTCAAGCGCGCCCTTCTCTCCATAGGGCCCGTGTTTGGTATATCCGTAGGAACCGCAATAGATCAGCTTGGGATTGATCTCTTTTAACGTTGCGTAGTCGAGTTTGAGTTTATCCATCACCTGCGGACGGTTGTTGTGAATCAGCACATCGGCCGTTTCGACCAGTTTGAGGAGCGCGTCGCGGCCTTCGGGCTTCTTGAGGTCCAGGACCAGGCTGCGCTTGTTGCGGTTGCAGGTGAGGTATAGCGCGCCCATGCCCTTTTTGTTGCGCACCGCGCCAAGCGTGCGGTTGCTATCGCCATAGGGGGCTTCGATCTTGATCACATCGGCGCCCATATCGGCCAGCATCTGACACGCCCAGGGTCCCAGCACGACGGCCGTCAGTTCGAGGATTTTAATACCGTCAAGGGGGCCGGGCATGGCTGGCTCCTTCGTCTCTCAGCAGTCAGGAAATTAAGAAGCGGTAGGTATCAGGTGGGGCGCACCTCGGCAAGCGCCGAGCCGAGCGCATCGGCCAGTGCTGCGGCCGCCGAATCGGAGAACATTTCGGTATTTGTACCGAGCATGCAGGACAGCTCGTGGCCGTTATCGAAGAGAAACAGAGCGATATCCGCCGCGGCAAACAAAGGCGGGTGCTCGAACGGAAAGTCTTCGACCGCCACACCGTCGATCTGGGGAAGGCCGGGACGGGGTACGGAATCAACAAAAACACGCGGCAAGGTGTCGACGACACCAGCGTCGATCAGCGTTCCAATTGGTACAGCCGCGTGCGGGTCGATACGGCGTGTTTCTGAGCGGGCGACATCCAGGGCTTCAGAAAAAGAGATACTGCCGCCCGGCATTTTAAGTCGCAGCAATACCAGCGTGGCGAAAAAGCCGATCAGGTTTTGCGTACCAGGCAGATTCCGATTGGCATGCATGATTCCGACGGGAAAATCTGAAATGCCGGTGAGTGCCTTGTATACCGTCAGGAAGGCGGCGAGAAATACGGTTGGCACGGATGATTGCGTTGATCGAGCCATCGCACGGAGATTGTGCTGGGTTGTATCGGATAACAGCAGGAACGTGCGCCGCACCGGGAAGTTGAATTCGCTGCCACGGGGCTTGTCAGCAGGCAGTGTCACGTCGAGCGCGGACGGAGCACCCGCCAGATAATCGCGCCAAAACGCAATGGATGCGGTGCCGCCATCAGATGCCAGCCAGGTACGATGCGCGCCGGCGTAATCGGCGAACTGAAAGGGCAGGGTGGGCAATTCAGGCGTCCGCTTCGTCCGCAACGCTGAATAGATCTCAGCCAATTCACTTACGAAAACACCCATCGACCAGCCGTCGCTGACAATGTGGTGCATTGATACCGCCAAAACGTGTTCGGCATCGGAAAGTGTTATCACTGCACAGCGTATCGGCGGCGGTTGGGACAGATCAAATACCTGGGCCGTGACGCGCGCGACAAGCGCGGCGGCCTCTTCGTGCGATGCAGCGGTGTGTCGTTCAACATCAATTGTACAGTCCGCGTAAACCATAGCTGACAGGTTGCCGTCGGCATACTCGGCAAAGGCGGAGCGCAATGCCTCCTGCCGCGCAGACAGTTGGGTCAGGCTCCGCTGCAACAGATCGACGTCGAATGGACCGTGCAAAAGTACGGCACCTTCACCGCGCAACTGAAAGCGTTCGGGATCCGGATTGCGTTCAAACGGCCAGAGGCGCTGCTGAAGCACAGAGGCCGGCAACCGGGTTGGACCGGACGCATTGCGGGCGTGGACTTCAACAAGTGGGACGCCCGCACGCGCGAGGACTGAACCGCCGCCCGTTATGAACGCTGTCAGGTCAGCCATCGTCGGATGATCGAACACGGCAGTCGACGGCACGGAATGCCCAAAGTCTTCCAGCAATGCGGTGACGACCGTCGCCATCATGGAATCGCCGCCCAGTTCGAAAAAATTGGCGTGCGGGTCAATGCTGTCGACGTCGAGCGTGCGGCAGAACGCCTTGCATACGGCGTCTTCGGCGGAAAGGTCCTTCTTGCGGCGGAAGAATTTGAACATAGCCCCGCCCCAGGTCAGTCCGTGCCGTGTTGACTGAAAAACCGCTGACGCACGCCGTCCCGGCTGATTTTCAGGTTGCGCGTCAGCAGACCGTTTTCGGCCGAGAATTCTTCCGTCGTCATTACGATATTCAGGTGATTCTTAAATGCGGGCGCCATGGCTTCAACAAGGGTGCGGGCTTCGGCTTCCAGATGAGGCCGGAGGTGTGGTGCGAGAGTTTCGGTGAGCTGAAGCACGATGCCAAGCTTTCTTCCGCTATCGAGGCTGATCAAGACAGCCGTGGAAACGCGGTTGCTTTCTTCCAGGCGTTTTTCGATGAGTTCCGGCTGAACCTTGACGCCAGAATGCGCAACGATTGTCGACTTCTTGCGCCCGACCAAAGTCAGGCGGCCGTCGGCACCGAGTTCCCCAAGGTCGCCTGTAAAAACGGCGCCGTCCTCGAACCGCGTGTCTTCGGCCGACGCCTCAAAATGAAAGAAGCGACTGGTTTGCGGCGCAGCCTTGCGCACCACGATTTCTCCGTCGTCTGAAATCGAGATGTCGTTTCCTTGCAGCGGCCGTCCGACCGTGCCGATCGCGTTGTCGCTGGGCGTGTTGGCGCAGACAACTCCACACTCAGTAAGACCGTAAACCTGTACGAGCGGCAGCCCCTATTGGCGATAGAATTCGAGAGTCGACGTCCCGATTTCCGCCATACCCGTAATCATCAGGCGCATGCGCGAACCGAACACTTTATGAGCGGCGCCATAGATGCGTTTGGCCAAAGCGTCAGCCGACTTATTGCCGAGCAATGTCCGGATCGCACGGATGACGCCATTGCACGCGCTGAGGGCGTACTTTGCCGCCCCCTGCTGCGCGCGCAAGGTCGCCTTGACTGATTTCTCCACAGCTTCATAAAAAATCGGCGGAGCGATGAGTATCGTGGGATTGAAGCGCTTCAGGCCGTCGAGTAACTGAGTGGACGGAACGGCCGTCATATCTACGCCACGCATGACAGCGCCGTAGTACAGCACGCGGTTCTGCAAAGATGAAAATGGCATATACAGCAGCACGCAGTCGTGCGGACCAAAACCCATGGCATCGCCGAAAGACGCTATTTGGTCGATCACGCTGCGTTTGGAAATGATCATGCCTTTAAAGGAGCCGCTGGTCCCTGATGAAAACACGAAAGAGAGGTCGTCATCCGTGACCGGATAAGGATCCGTCGTGACATCGCGTAAGCAGTGCGGTGACGCGTCGATCGTGCCCAAGATTGCGATATGGGCGTTGTCTTGAGGGCCGTCCGGTCCGGCGTCCGATATCAGAAAGAATTTTAGGCCATAGTCCTCCATCAACGCTGGGATCGGGGCGTCTTTAAATTCGTTGGGAAAAACAACCGAGACGAGGTCGAGTTCCACCATCGCGATGTCGGTCAGCATCCACAGGTAGGAGTTATCTCCGCGCAGCCCCACTTTATCGCCGGTGCGTAGACCGATAGCACTCAGCGCTCGCTTCTGGGCCTCAAGGTCGGCACGGAACGCATCCGACGTGACCGTCATAACCCCTGACGCGGTCAGCCACTGAATTGAATAGGGCGTGATGTCCGCGCCGGCCGCTGGGACAAGTTCCATTTCAACACCGTTGGCACACGAGTGCGCCAGAGTCCCTGCCTTCGGGCACGGCGCGCACTTGTCTTAATGTTATTCTCTTAGTCATATGCAATTTAAGATTGAATAAACAGCAAAATGCGTTGACCTGCCATTTTAAAGAGTGTTTTAAATCACGTTCAAGTCGTCTCTAACTATGTCCAGTCGGGCATAGCACATCGGCGAATGAATGCGGATATCAACCGCAAGCGGGGGAAACCAAAGCCTTTGACTCGCCGTGTCAGCGTCCAGCACACATATGAGGTGCCCGCCGACCAGCTTTGGTCGTGCTGCGTCTCTTATCGCTGTCTGTCAGCGATGATGGCCAGTTTGGTCACATACCAGGGCCTGCCTGACGGCGAAATGCAAGCCGGCCAAAGCGTCGATTTACAAGTAACGCACTTCAAGTTTACGCCGCCGGTGAATTGGCACATTGATGTGCTTCAGCGTGATGACCAAAACCGTGTTCTTCAAACGTCCGAATACGGTGGCTCCTTCAACACCTACCTGCATACGCTCACGGTCGACGCGCAAGGCGAGCGGCAATCGCGGCTTACGGATCATATCGAATTCGATGCCGGCTGGTTATCATTGCCGATGATGTGGTGGGTGAACCACATTTACACAAAACGATATGCACCGCGCCGGCTTTTGTTGGGCCTATCCTAGCAAGACAGGCATGCCCCTAATTTTTCGGCTTGTGAATCGGCAAGTTCGCTGCGGCTAAATCAGGAATGCCTCCGGAATAGACATAGGTGCCGATATGGTTCAAGCGAATCCAGGGGCATATCCAGATCTTCATGCCAGCGGCGCGCACGCGGTGACAAAACGTGTAATCTTCGCCTAAGTACTGGTTGGTATCCGGGTCGATGTCACTGTCAAAGAATGATGTGACGACAGCGCCTTCCGGCGTCGACTCAGGATCAAAGTACCGTCGGTCTTTCAGTGTTTCCGCGACGCTCTCGAAGACGTCACGGCGGATCATCATAAATCCCGTGCCGGCATGACTGACTTCCATCGGTTCGTTCATCTTTACCGTTTTGGATTGACCAGGTTCGAGTCCGAAGGGGAACGTGCCCGTTAACTTGGATAATGTGCGGGCGTCCGCGTCGGCCGCACCGATTTGCACGGCTGTCCGGACTTGCTCCCAGTCAATGCCCTTGCGGGAATAGGTGCCGCAGACGACCGCCTTGTCCGTTCCGGGGCGGGCTTGGACGGCGAGCGAGAGTACGTCGATCGGATTGAAGCCGATATCAGCATCGATAAACATCAGATGTGTCGCTGAAGACGTCAGGAAAGTATGAGCGAGGCGGTTGCGCGCCCGGGTGATGAGGCTTTCGCCGCCAAGGTGCTGGAAGTCGACCCGCAATCCATATTGGCCGGCCAGCTTGAAAAGACCGGCAAGGCCTTCGGCGAATCCGCCGACGCACATCGCGCCGTACATGGGCGTTGCGACCATGATCGATGTCTTCTTTAGGTCGTCCAAATGGGTTTCGACAATCACACCCTTGCACCTTTTCAACGGGACCCTTATGGCTCTTTCATAGGTCTTATACTTCTATCGGCAAGCCGTCTCACGTCTCATTTGGCCATTTACGCAGAAAAAATAATGTCTCAATCTTCTGAAAAATGCCCTAGCGGATTCTTGCTCACTGACATCCTTCCGTTCTCAGCGCCATCATTACACGTGCTGGATATCGGGGCTTGGATGGAAAGCGTTGCTGTGTATTCGCCATTGCTGAGTGATCCTGAGACGCGTATTTCCGGTTTCGAGCCCAATGCGCAGGCGCGTGAAGATCTAACGGCGCAGTTTAAGGGCGGTGCCTGGTTTCCGGACATCCTAGGCGATGGAAACACACATACGTTTTATGAGACGCAATATCCCGGTTGTTCGTCGCTGTTATCGCCGGATCCAAAGGTGATAAATCAATTCTTCACTTTTGGGACAGAGCCCGGCCAGGCATTTCATGTCGCCCGTGAAACCCAGGTGCAGACCACGCGGTTAGATGACGTCGACGCTTTGACGGATATCGACTTTGTGAAACTCGATATTCAAGGCGCGGAATTGATGGTCCTTGAACACGGCATGGCGAAACTCGGGAAGGCGCTCGTCGTACAAACCGAAGCGTCCTTCCTACCGTTGTATATCGATCAGCCGTTGTTTGGAGAGCAACACGCGTTTTTGCGTGCCCACGGGTTTGAATTGCACAAGTTTATCGATGTCACTGGTAGGGCGTTTAATCCGTTCAGGCCTAAGCAAGCGTGGCGGCCTGTCAGCCAACTGATCGAAGCGGATGCCATTTTTGTGCGGCATCTTACTGACCTCAGCAAATTGTCGTTGGACGAGTTGATCAAGACCGCCCGAATTCTGCACGATATATACCGCTCGGTGGACTTGGTTTATGCCATTCTTATGGAGTACGACCGGCGGTCACCTATTCTAGTCGCTGAAAGATATATGGACGCTCTTAGAGCGAAAGGCGAGGCGATTGAATTGAAGCTGATGAATGTTAAGGGGCCTTATTAGTGGCCGGCAATGAAGCCAAGGCGACTTGCTGCGCCTACACTCTGTCGACGACACAACAATCAAAACAAGGAGGCGTTATGATTCGATTTTTCGCAGGACTGGCGATGCTTGCAGTTTGTGCAGCTTCGCCGGCGGGCGCCGAAGTGCGCATTCACTGTGACGGACAGGAGGAAAATCTCCAGACCTACCTTGAGATTCACAAAGTCCTGTTTTCCGATCGGGATACGACGCGCGTCGAAGAGTTCTACGCAGACGAAATTCTTTCTCACAATAATGATGCAGGTGGACCGGGATCGATAGTAACGCCGGACGACATGCGACAGATGTGGGACGCCTCGCGCAAGAATAATCCGGAGCGCGTACTCGACGATGAATTGATCTTATGCGTCGACGATTTCGTAGTCGTGCGTACGACCATCAAAAGCCATTTCAACACGCCGTTGGCAGGTTCTCCGCCGACAGGCGAGCCGTATGAAGCAACCGCAATCGATATTTACCGGTTTGAAGACGGCAAGGTCGTCGAGCGCTGGGGCAATGCCGATGTGGCGTTCATCTTCCGTCAGCTCGGCTTCAAGATGGTCAAGGAAGACTGACTCACGCGTGACGTTTGGCGCTGAGCTTGGTGACGTGGCCCATTTTGCGTTTGGGCCGCGGCTCACCTTTTCCGTAAACATAGACGTGGCAGGCCGGATCCGCGTAATACGCCGCGATGTCGCATATCTCGTCGCCGAGCAGGTTGGTCATAACCGCGTTTGAATGGCGCAGTGGTTCAGCTAACGGCAGTCCGCAAATCGCGCGGATCATTTGCGTGAATTGGTCTGTCTGACAGGCGTCGAGGGACCAGTGCCCCGAATTGTGCGGGCGCGGGGCCATTTCGTTGACCAACACGCCACCATACGACGTCACGAACATCTCGACCGCGACGATGCCGATGAGATCGAGCGCCTTGGCCGCGCGTTCAGCCACCCCCACCGCGGTCTTGGCGGTGGTCGCGGAGATTTTAGCCGGTGCGGTCGTCGTATGGAGGATATGATCTCTGTGGACGTTTTGGACCGGTTCGAACGACACAACCGAACCGTCGGCGCCGCGCGCGGTGATGACCGAAATTTCGCTGGTGAATTTTACAAAACCCTCGAGGACGGCGAATGGCGTATCGGTGCTGTCCAGAGATTGGTTGGCGGTGATGCTGTTCCACGCGCTTTCCGCGTCTGAGGGATCGTCAATCCGCACCTGGCCCTTTCCATCGTACCCCATGCGGGTTGTCTTTAGGATTGCCGGCGTATCGACGTCCTTTATTGCCGCGTTCAGCGCCTCCAAACTGTTCACAGGACGCCACGGCGCCGTTGCGGCGCCGATTTCCGCAAAGAAGGCCTTTTCCTTGGCGCGGTCTTGGGCGATCTCGAGGGCTTTCCAGGATGGCCGCACCGGCACCGTTTCGCTGAGCGCGACGGCCGTTGATGAAGGCACGTTCTCAAATTCGAATGTTGCGACGTCCACCGTGTCCGCAAACTTGCCCAGCGCGGACATATCGTCGTAGGCGGCACAGGTGTGGTGTGTGGCAACCTGGCTGGCGGGACAATCCGTATCTGGGCAAAATACGTGCGTCCGGTAGCCCATCTTACCCGCGGCAAGAGCGAGCAGGCGGCCAAGCTGGCCACCACCTAGAATCCCAATCGTCCCACCGGGGTCAATGCGCTGAACGGTCATGGCTGTTGATCGGATATGAACTATTGCTCTGACGACGGCGCATCCGCGACCGCGTCCGTTTGAGCACTGCGCCAGGTGTCGAGCCGCTCAGCCAGACCGGCATCCGAAAGTGCGAGAATCGCAGCTGCCAGAAGCGCCGCATTTTTTGCGCCGGCTTTGCCGATCGCCAATGTGCCAACAGGAACGCCCCCGGGCATCTGCGCTATCGATAGCAGACTGTCCATGCCGCTGAGCGCTTTGCTCTCCACCGGCACACCCAGTACGGGCAGGGGGCTCATGGCGGCGGTCATGCCGGGCAGGTGCGCGGCGCCGCCGGCACCGGCAATAATGACTTTGAGGCCCCGGTCCCGGGCCGATTTCGCATAGGCGTTTAAACGGTCCGGTGTGCGGTGGGCTGAGACGATCTTGGTCTCATGAGGAATTTGTAATTCATCGAGGACTTCTGCGGCATGGGTCATTGTTGCCCAGTCCGATTGGCTCCCCATGATAATGCCGACGCGTGGCTGCCCGCTCATTTGATCCTGGCTCCGGCCCGGAAAAGGGGCGCACTGTACAGACGGCTCCTGCGGACCGCAAGGCGAAGTGCTATAATCCTTCCAAACGCAGCAAGAAATCGAGGGTTAACCAAACGGTCGCCATGTCCGATATCACGTCTCCAAGCGCAATCGTTAACGTCCAGTGGCAGGAAGAAAAGCCCGCCGACGACGGGGATAAGAAGCGCCACGATCCTCCCGCCAGTAAGGTTGCCGAAACCTATGAGCAAAACGCGAGGTCGGTTACGGACCACATTACGATTCTGGGCATTCCCGTGGAACTCATGACGAATCAAGTCCAGGCCATGATCGGCGGCCTCGTTTCTGAAACGAGCTTCCTCAAATCGAAGGTCAAAAGGCTCGAGCGTCTGGCGGCCAAAGACGTTCCGGCTGACGTGCAGGTGCTCGACAGCGAAACGTTCGCTGTGGCGTTGGATCAGGCGCTGGGCAGCAGCCCCGAACCGGGCCGGGTACGGGAACTCGTCCTTATCGCGGTGAGCACCTTCGAGGATATTCGGCGCAGCAGCGGTATTCTTGCCGCCAATGCGACGCTCGCGGATGTTGCGGCAGCCGTGATCGAGAGCGAACTACCGGTTCAATGTGCCGGTCTGATCGGCGGCCCCATTATTGCCGTTCTGCTGTCCTACCCGGAGGCCGATTGGTACCCTGAACTGGACGCGCCCCCAGAGAACGAACTCACAACGGCAGATCGGGTCCGTGCGGTTTTGGAAGGCCGGTCCTATTCCGTATCCGGTCTCGAAATGAATTTGAGTTTTAAGGTTGCGGCAGCGCGCGTCGAAACCGGTCAGAGCGCTTTACATGCCATCGGCCAGGTCGATCACGTATTGCGCGGCTGAAACGGGAAGCGCCTCAGGCAATAATGTCTGGAAAAAGTTTGTCCCGTAGCGACGAAATCTGATCCTTCAACATCAGTTTACGTTTCTTCAAACGCGACAATTTCAGTTGGTCGAACTCGCCGGATTTTTCGAGGTTCAGTATGACGTCATCGAGATCCCGGTGTTCGAGTTCTAACGCCGCGATCTTCGATTTGACGAGGTCTTGAGTGTTTTCGTTTTCGGCCATTCAACTTGGTCTCTTTATTCAACTTGGTCTCTTTGTAGTGCGGTCACCGAATATACGGCGCAACCAGGGGAAGTCCACGCAGCTTAAGACGAGTGCTTAAACTCTCTCACTCGAGTCGGGGCGGTCCGGAGGGGTCGCTGGGACGGACCACGCCGGTACGGGATGGGGAAGTTATTGAAATTTCGTGAGAATGACGTGACGGCATATCCGGGTGCGCCAGCCAAAGGGTCTCAACGTAATTAAATAACGCGGACAAATTATTTTATTGCCCTGAAAAAATCCTATTGGGTCAGAGAGTTACAAAATTGGCTGGATTATTCCGGCGCGACAGGCTTACGATTGTCGCGTTGTGGAATTTAAATGAGAGGAGTTTCATCGTATGGGTCAAGATGCTCGGTTAGAATCTCTGCGCCACCGCCATGAAGAACTCGAACATCGCATCGAAGAAGAAGAAAATAGACCTCTTCCTGACCAGAACATGGTCCATACGCTCAAGAAACAGAAGCTCAAGGTTAAGGACGAGCTTCACCGAATATCTCATTAGCCGGATTCGTATCGGCAAAATGGCGACGCACTATGTGAGCCCGTCAGCAGCCCGTCACTAAAACCGGGGAAGGATCCCCCCGATCCCCAACGGCCCATCTGCGCAGGTGGGCCGTTTTTTTATATATCTCAGGATGGATCCGAAGAGGATTTGTCAGGGGCAATCGGCTTAAACAGATTTTCGGCCGTGACTTTCGGTGCGGGTTCCGGTGCCGCAGGCGGCGGCTCTTCCACTTCCACTTCTTCGATGGGAGCGGCCTTGGGCGGCTCGATGCCAGCCTTCTTCGCCCGGCGAATTGCGAGCATCAGAGCTTTCTGCAAATCGGGTTCCGTGCACAGGCCCAACGTAACCGGATTTTGCGGTTTGATATTGGGCATATTCCAGTGCGTGCGTTCCCGGATGGAATTGATCGTCGGCTTGGTAGTCCCGAGCAGGCGGGAAACCTGGGCGTCGGAGAGTTCCGGATGATGGCGCAGCAGCCACGCGATTGCATCCGGGCGTTCCTGGCGTTTCGATACAGGCGTGTATCGCGCGCCCTTGGACCGCACCTTCGGCTTCGGAATATCCGACTTGCTGAGTTTCAGGTTTGCTTTAGGGCTGGCCTCGCACCGCTTGATTTCTTCGGCCGTGAGCTGTCCGTTCGTCGTCGGATCCACGCCAACGATACCGACGGCGACTTCTTCGTCGGCAATCGCTTGGACTTCAAGCTCGTGCATCCCGGTAAAGGCGGCGATCTGCTCGAACGTCAGTGTTGTGTTATCGACCAGCCAAACGGCGGTCGCTTTCGGCATCAACGGCAAAGCCATGGAAGCGTCCTTTCAATGGGGGCAGGCCATCGGCCTGCCCACATGGGGCGCGGAAAAGCGCAATTTGTGGCGATGGTATATCGGACTTTGGGAGCGGCGGTCAAACGTTCCGGAGGGCCTATTTTAGACCCGGTTTCAGCAGAATTTTGCCGATGTGACTGCTCGATTCCATGATGCGATGGGCTTCGGCGGCGCCGGATAACGGCAGAATTCTGTCGATTTTCGGCTTCAGCACTCCCTGTTCCACCCAAGGCCAGACGGTTTGGCCGACCGCGGAGGCGATTGCGGCCTTGTCGTTCAAGGACCTCGACCGCAGCGTCGATCCCGTCACGGTCAGGCGTTTGAGCATCAAGGGCATGAAATCGACTGTGGTCTTGGCCCCCTGAAGGAAGGCGATGAAAACCAGCCGCCCATCCGGGCGCAGGCACTTAAGGTTGCCCGCGATGTAGTCCCCGCCAACCATATCGAGGATGACATCGACACCTTTCGGAGATAGGCCGCGGACGATTTCAACGAAGTCTTCCGACTTATAATTGATGGCCAGATCAGCGCCGAGGTCGCGGCACGCAGCACATTTCTCTTCCGTGCCGGCGGTAATGATGACCTCGGCCCCGTGCGCCTTCGCCATCTGGATCGCGGTCGTGCCAATGCCGCTGCTGCCGCCATGGACAAGGAGACGCTCCTTCGGTTTCAGAGCGCCCCGTTCAAAAACATTGTGCCACACCGTGAAAACCGTTTCCGGCAGTGCCGCGGCGTTTTCCAAGGACACAGCTTGCGGTTTCGCCAAGCAACACCCGGCATCGGCGACAGCGTATTCAGCATATCCTCCGCCGCCGAGGAGTGCGCACACCTCATCGCCGGGGCGCCAAGACCCTGCGTCGATGCCGGTCGCCACGATGGTTCCCGAGACTTCTAATCCCGGTAAATCCGATGCACCGTCCGGCGGCGGGTATTGCCCGAGGCGCTGAATAACATCCGGGCGGTTGACCCCAGCGGCGGCGACTTGGATCAGAACTTGTCCGTCACCGGGCACAGGCACGGGCCGCTCGGCGTCGACCAGCACGTCCGGTTCGCCTGGTTCGCGTATCTCAATACAGTGCATCGTTGCCGGCAGGCTCATGGCGTACGCTCTCGTCCTTTCGTCGTGGAGATTAGTGGCTTAATGTTGCCGGGACCTTAGTGCCGACGCCGCAAAGCGTCAAAACCTGTATGTCTCTGGAGGAGCCGAACATGGACTCGGACGATCTGGAACCGCGCCAGAAGAAAGCCAAGCCGAAAGACTTATCGGCCATGTCGATCGAAGATCTGCAAGACTATATTTCGGATCTCGAAGGAGAAATCGAACGCGCTAAAGAGGCGATCAAGAAAAAACAATCCGCCCGCATGGGGGCGGAATCCGTCTTTAAGTCTTAATCGGGTTAAAGGTCCGCCAGTTCGTCGCGGTGGGCGTCGGTCCACGCGATTTCGAACAAGGGTTTGGGTTTGTCCAATCCCTTCATTTCGAATTCGCCGCGCGGCAGGAACTTGTAACGCTGTCCCTTACACGCTTCGACCACAACTTCAGACACCCAGGCATGCCCGTCTGCGGCTTTGTCGCAGATGCGAGCCGTTGTCTGTACGGCCTGCCCGAAGAAGTCATTCTCCTCTTCGACCGCTTCCCCCGTGTTGATGCCGATTCTGATCTCGACCGTGGTCTGTGGATCGGCTTGGTTGTGGGTCTGAATACCCTGCAGCATCTGGATGGACGCGCCAACAGCCGAGGGCCCGTCCGGGAAGGTGGCCATGATGCCATCGCCGGTGTGTTTGACTTCCCGGCCATTGAACTGCTGAATCGCGCCGCGCACCGCGTCGTTGTGCGCGCGCACTGCTTTCTGTGCCCCGACATTGCCGAGCCGCTGGGTCATCGCCGTAGAACCAACGATATCGGTGAACAGGAAGGTAAACATATTCGGCACGGAAGGCCGCTTTTCAGGCAGGTTCCATTCCGTCAGCAGGGCGCTCAATCCGCTGTTCGCCTTGCTTTGTCCTCCCATGAAATTTGATATGGCCTGAGATCCCGCTTGGATCATGCCTGCGTATCGCGGATTTCCGCCATAGGTCGGTATTTCGTCGCAGAACGACTTCGCCCGCGCTGCGTTCGTTCCGATAAGGCCGAGGCCTTCAATCAGGAGCGCGTGCATATCGTCGTTGGAAAGGCCTTTGGCTGAGCAAATCGTCGAACAGGCCCCGCACATATAGAGATTCATGCCAAACTTGCTGAACGTATTCAGTTGCGGGTGCTCGGCCTGGATCGCTGTTACGGCATCGGTCAGGAATTTCAGGAAGTCGGGTTTGACGGCGTCTGCCGGACTTTTCTGCTTTTTCTTTTCCGCAGCTTTGCGTTTTTCTTCTTCCTTGGCCTTTTGCTCAGCTTCCTTCTTGCGGCGTTCGTCTTCTTTCTTTTTCGCGGCCTCTTTCTTTTTGTCTTTTTTGTCGTCCTTCTTTTCTTTCTTTTCGTCTTTTTTCTGACTTTCGTCCGCTTTGTTGTTTACGCCGGAGTCAAAGCCATCGTCGTCCAAGGATTTCGGACCGGCAGATACACTGTCATCGCTTTCACCATCTTGCTTCACGCGCAGAGCGAGTTCGTCAAGACTCTTGTCTGCCGGAGACTGTGGTTTCTTTGCTGGAGACTCAAAATCGGTCTCCGCAGGCCGCCTTGATGCTTTCGGAGCGGTTTTCGGCGGCGGGCCGCGTTTTTGCTTCGCGCCTGCCGGTTTCTTGAACAGTGCGATGAGGTTGAAGTGCTTGTTGAAGTACAGGAAACCTGTGCCGAGGAATAACAGCAGAAATGTTCCGAACACGAGCGCATTGCGGTTGCCGGAAGGGATCATGCCTGTTTCCACCATTTGAAACAGCATGAGTGTTACCGCAATGGATCCCACGACCGATACGAACAAGCTGAGGAGCGCGCCGGTCAGCAGGACAACGACGGCGTGCTTCGCTTTCTTGCGCCGCCGCTGTTTCTCCGGATCAATGGGCTTGGGCTGCGCCTTAGCAGGACTGCCGCCGCGGGCAGGAGCAGACCGATCCCGATTTGCGCTCCCACCGGCGCCGCGTTGTGGGGCGTCCCGGCCGGCGCCCTGAGGGCCACCCTTCGCCGTCGCGCGGCCTGACTGCGGGCCGGCACCTTTGGCACCAGGTCCGGTTCCGCCTTGACTTTGCGGACCGAACATCGTGTCCGCGTCGGTAATTTTTTTGCTTTGGTCCCCTGGTAGGTGACTGTTTCTTCGGTTGTGTTGGTGTCCGCGTAGAACGTCTCACGGATCACCCGGGCCGGGTAGCCGAGCTTAGACTCCACGGAGATCGCCTCTTCAATGGCGATTTCCCGCTCTTCGGCCTCATATCGCGCGTGGACATGCCATCGGCCGTTCTGAAAATAATATACTTCGTAGTTCTCGGTCGCCATGACCCATAACTGCGCTCCGCCGGCAGGAGATTACCAACGGTCGCAAATTCCCTGGGGATTGCCCACTTTAGGGGGAAATGTTTACGTTTTTGTCCCCCACACTGCAACATTATGCCGCTGAATCCCTAAGGTGAGATTAAGCAGGTACCGGCTCCCAAAGGATTTCAACAGCCCGGCCTCTTTCCCCGATTCCGCTGTGAGCCGTTGGGATTGAGCGGTCAAATGTGACGTCTGAGATGGTGCAGGTCTGCTTTACGAGTTCATCGCATGCAATTTGGCCATCTCTTAGGCGGCGGCATAGGCTGTCAGCGAACGAAAACACACTGCCCGAGATTTCTGGATCGCTGTCGGTGATCAAGCTCGCTGCCAATGCAATCCGCAGTTGAGGAGGCGGCGACGCAGATTTTTTCAGGCGCTCGCGTTCTTTCTGCATCACAATGGCCGCGCAAATGGCGTCATCCGCAGACGCGAACTTCGCAAAAATACCTTTACCCGTGTGGCGCACCTCCTCGCCGTCCTGCTCCGCGATCGCAACGCGAACCATGCGGTTATGGCGGACAATGTAGTCATCTACCGACGCGCTTCCGCCCTGATGCGTATTGGCGTAGGTGAGCAGAAACACGCTTTTGATTTCGGGGAGCGGCGATGCGGGTTTGCTCCATTTTTGTAGCAGGGCATCCAGACCCGCGGACGGCCTGTCTGTGTCCGACAGGCTCTTCATCATCGCCGCTTCGCCGGCATGAATGATGTCCCCGTTCCTTTTCGCGGACATGTGGTCGTTATAGTTCGCGAAGAACGACCTGCGTTCAGCTTTCGTGCTGCCGATAAGATGGAGCGCATCACTCAGGATTGATTGCTCCGCATCGGGCGTCAGGCCGTGACGGTCCGAGAGAATGCTGTCCGCCCCTGCAAGATACAGGCTGACGCCGAACCGCGTTTCCGGCCCCAATTGATCCTGGCTGCCGCGCAATGACATCACGGTGTCGCCAAGGAAGCGGACCATGTAAAGCCGTTCGGTTCCCATTTCGGTGAGTGGCGTTTGACCGATCTCCGTACGCTCGGATTCGTCGCGCACGTCTTCCGGTGCGTCATCTTCCGGCTGACGATCACTCGTATCGGATGCCTGGACATCATCTTCCTCGTCGCCAGTGACAGGGGTGGGCTCAGGCGTGGCGGTCGCGTCCGAAACATGTTCAGTCGATACGCGCGCAGGGTCATTAAAAGCAACGGCCTCGGCGTCCTTCGATTTCGCCTTGGTATCCGCGACTTCGTACGGGTCGGGGGTGACATCGGGGTCGCCGCGGAGAATCTTGATTTCCAGGCGTTCCTTTTCTTCCCTGGCGTCCTTAAACGGGTCGCTGTTCTTGGGTTTAAGAGCAAAGCTGACGGCGCGTTTCTCGCGTTCGTTTTTAGTGCTGATCCGGTCTTCCCGGTGCGCTTTGACTTTGCGGAACAGATGACGCCACGGCACGTAAGCTTTGTTCAGGGCGACGGACGCGAGCAAGAACATCGCGATATACCAGTAGATCGCGATTTGCGCATTGATGCGTTCCGGCAGGTAGATGTCGAAGTTTTTGAGTGCGTTGAGGAAGAATCCGAGGGCGGCGGTCAATGCAGCCGCGATCACGATACTCGCGATGAGAACGAGGATCAGACGAACTAAGAATGAACTGTCGGTCGTGGAGGACGGCGCTGTCGTGCTCGGCGCGCGAGTTTGCTGCCGGCGGTTGTAGGAACTGGAGTAGCCCCTTTTGGGTCTGTATCGTATGTCCGGCTGTGAACGTTTGCGGTGTGCCGGCTCCGCCGCATGGGCGTCCCTGCCTTTCGCGTTGGGACTCATATAGGCGACGGTCTCTTCCGAATAATTCAATTCAGTATAGAAAGTATCTCGCACGACCTTTGTCGGCCGGCCTGACCGGATTTCCGCCTGGCGCGCGTCCGACATGGCTTCCTCCCGTTCGTTGCCGGGATAACGGGATAAGAAGGACCAGCGATTGCCCTCAAGGACATGGACTTCGTAGTGGACTTTGGTGCTCACGGGGCCTTACCGCGTTGATAATCGTTACTATTACCAACGCACAAATCGGCGAAACGTTCGGTCCCGGAACAAAAAAAGCCGCCTTCCTAAGAAGGCGGCTCACTCGATTTCGCGTGTGCGAAACTAGTTTTTCAACCCAAAATTCGAAAACCGCTTGTTGAACTTCGCCAACTGGCCTCCGGAATCAACCAGGCGGTGAACGCCGGTCCAGGCCGGGTGGGTTTTGGGATCAATATCCAGGCGAATAGTGTCTCCCGGTTTGCCATAGGTGCTGCGGGTCGTGAATTCACTCCCATCGGTCATAACAACCGTCACTTCGTGGTAATCTGGGTGCGTCTCTTTTTTCATTGTTCGCCTCGTCGGAAAAGTCGCGGGTGTATACCCAACCGGAGAGGGCAAGGCAAGGGCGTAGGCACGGGATTCGGGGCTATCTTTGGTCGAATTTCAACTCGATCCGGCGGTTGCGGCTGCGCACCTCCGGTGAATTTCCCGGTTCGATGGGCTGATATTCGCCGAATCCTGCCGCCGCCAGCCGCTCCGGCGCGATGCCTTGAGACGTCAGGTAGCGGACAACGGAGAGGGCGCGGGCAACGGAAAGCTCCCAGTTCGACGGAAATTCGGCTGTGCTGATAGGTACATCGTCGGTATGGCCATCCACTCTAAGGATCCAATCGACTTCCTCCGGGATATCCTTGGAAATGCTGAGCAGCGTCCGCGCCAGTTGGGCGAGCTGGCGCTGGCCTTCGGCACCCAATTCTGCGGAACCACTTGAGAACAGGACCTCAGACTGGAAGACAAAACGATCACCGACCACGCGGATTCCTGGCCGCGTGCCGAGAATATCTCTAAGGCGGCCGAAAAACTCTGACCTGTAGCGCTGAAGCTCTTGAACCTTACCCGCGAGCGCCCGATTCATGCGTTGTCCAAGGTCGGCAATCTGCGCCCGTTGCGCTTCCGACAAGGCGTCAGAGGCATCGAGTGTTTCAGCCAAGCGTGCGAGTTCCTGGCGCAATGCTTCCAACTGCTGACTCATCAGAGCCGCCTGGGCACGGGCTTCGGCCGAGAGGCGCCGTTCTTCGGCAATCTGGCCTTCGCGATCGACTACCGTGTCGCCTAACTCTGCGATCTCTGCTTCAAGTTCCGCTTTGAGAGCCTCTAACGCACTGATGTTCTGCTGCAACAATGCAAGCTGCTGTCGCTGCCGGTCAATTTCCGCGCGATCTGCGTCCGCCGCTTCGGCCGCCGCTTCCAAGGCGGTCCGCATGCGGGACAATTCGGAGCGGTTCGCTTCGAGGTCTTCTGACAGTTCGCTCACCTGGCCCGACAGATCACGGTTTTCCATCCGCAGGGATGCCATCTCGTCGAGTTGAACATTTGCAGCCTGGAGCTGATCCGAAAGCTGCGAAATGTTGAGCTGAAGATCGCTATTTGCTTGGCGCTCCAGCGCCAGCATTTCACCCAGTTCGTTGACTTGCGCCGTCAGCCGTTCGAGCGCGGCATCTCGTCCGGACAAGGCCTGGCCGAGAAAAAATTGACCAAGTACGAACACCATCAAGACGAAAATGATGATGATCAGAAGAGTGGCCAAGGCGTCGACAAAGCCGGGCCAGATATCTGTGGTGCGTCGCGTGCGGCGGGCGAGGGTGGCCATGTTTGGGGTCCAGCCGCGCGGTTAGTCCGCGTCGCCACGGTTTCCGGAAGCGGCAACGGTTTTCGCGAGCAGTTTAATTTCCGCGCGCAGGTCCTTGGTTAATTGATCCCGGCCGGAGGTCATCTCGCTGACCAATCGCCCGAGCGACTGATCGATGTTGCGGATGTGAGATTTTGTCGCGTCATCCATACCCGACGCGGCCGGTTGTGCAAATACGTCGCCAAGGCTGCCGATTTTGTCGAGCAAGGGCGCGAGGTCTTTTTGATTGCCGGCGACTTTCAACAAGACTTGCTGTTCCGCCTTCATTTGTTCAGTCAGCAGGGACAGCTTGTCATTCATGGTCGCGAACTGCTGGTTTGCGGCAATGCGGCTTTCTTCGCTGCGGCCAAGAATGCGCTGCAACTCGTCAAGGCTCTCAGCGGTTTGCTCGAGCAGCGCTTCCGTGTACGCCGAAACGCCTTGCTCCCCTTCGGCGATGCCGGCGCCCGAAGACAATCGGGTCATCCCCGACAGCCACTCTTCAAGGTCGTTGTAAAACGCATTCTGTGCCTGACCGGCCTGGAGATCGAGGAAGCCGAGAACCAGCGAACCGGCCAGGCCGAAGAGAGATGAAGAGAACGCCGTGCCCATTCCGCTGAGCGGCGCTTCCAGACCGGCTTTAAGGTCGTTGAACACCAGAGTGATATCGTCACCGGAAATCGACAGATTGCGGATCACGTCGCCAACGGAGGCAACCGTCCCTAACAATCCCCAAAAGGTGCCAAGCAGTCCTAGGAAAATGGACAGTCCGATGAAATAACGGGCCAGGTCCCGTGATTCTTCGAGGCGCGACGCGATCCCGTCCAGCAACGTGCGCATGGCCTGGGCGCTCAGGGAGAATTTGCCGCCCCGGCTAAGGCTTTCGGACAGCATGCGCGCCATCGGCGACAGCAGTCTGGGACCGCTTCCGGACAGCGGGTTGGGACCGTCCGTGTCGTCACTTTCCTCGCTTGCCGTAGAGGCTGGGCCCTGAAACGACTCAAGCCACTGAGATTCAGGTTTGAGCATCACCACCTGGCGCAGATTCAGAATGATGCCGATTAAGAGGACACCGAGGATCAACCCGTTCAGTAGCGGATTTGCCATGAACGCATCGATCAGGCTGCCGTACAAGAAGGCGCCGGCAACGCTGCCCGCCACTAGGAACAAAATCATGCGGGTGAGAAACCGTGTCGTGTCAGTCATGCGCCACAGGGCCTCATGGTTGGGATATGGCGGGTCAACGGTAATTCAAGACCGCATCGACACGATCCGGATCGCCGCCTTCGCTCTGATCGCCGAGGGCCCGTACTTCAATGCGCGTACTTTGGACGCCTTGATCCATCAAGTATTCGCGCACGGCGATCGCGCGATTCAGTGAGAGCCGCCGGACACTGCTTGGCGACTCATCATTGCTTGAAGCGAAAGCCATGAGCCGGACGCGCACATCTTCGTCTGCGTTCATACGCTCGACAATTGGTGCCAACGCCGTTTCGCCGCTTGCCGATAACTCTGTGGCCTGGGGCGCAAACGAGATGCTGACCGAATCAGGCCCATCCGGCGATGACGGCAGGGATGCCGTTTGCATTTCCGTTGAGGAGGCTTCTGGCTCGTTTGCGACGGGCTCGGCGACGTCCGGCTCCGCGCTTTCTTCAACACTGGTCTCCGCTTCGGGTTCCGGCGTCATCGCAACTTCCGGCTCAGCGGGTGCTTCGGGTTCAGGTGCGGGCTCCGGCATTACGGGCTCCGGTTTAGCTGGTGCCGGAGGTGGGGCCGTGACGGGAGTCGGCGGTTCGCTCGCCGCCTCAGCGGGCGGCGCGACCGCAATGGTCGGCGCGGACTGGATTCGTGCGGGAGCGCCCGGCGGCGGCCGTAAGAAGATACGCGAACGTTGCGGCGTGATCGGATCGACACCGGCGGGTGGCGTCAGGACTATGCGTCCGGAGCGCGGTTGCGCACTTGGCATCAACAGTCGCGGCTGAGTCATCATGGGGTCGAGGTCGTTCAACGCGTCTAGATTGACCGAGACGCCGTCCGCCGGTTGGGAAAGCGCCGGCCCCGGCAATGCGGCCATGCCTAGTCCAAGCGTTAAACTGACACCCGCAACATGGGCGAAAATTCTATTGCCGCAGCGCGATCCCGACATGATCCATCCTTGCTCTACGTCCAAGCCAAGATCCGGCACCAATATGGCTCCGGAATGACGAAGCAAACCCTACCTCATTGACCAACCGGCCGACAACGCCGGACTCATGGTTTTACGGGTGCAAGAAATGGCGGTTTAGGCTCGAAAAGACCGGATCAGACGGCAAGCAAGCCAGTAAGGGTGCGATGCAGCGTCGGGTTTGCGGCGAGAACCGACGAGCCGTCGACGTCCTTGGATTTTCCGTCAAGGCTGGTGACGTATCCTCCCGCTTCACGCACAAGCAAGAGGCCCGCAGCAATATCCCAATATTGCAGTCCGGATTCCCAAAACGCATCGCACCGTCCGGCTGCGACATAGGCGAGATCGAGCGCGGCAGAACCCAGTCTGCGAATACCCGAGGTTGCTTCCATCACCGCCGCGAGTTGGGGCAGATAGGATTCATGATCGCCGCGGCCGCGATGAGGAATGCCGGTCGCGACGACGCAATCGTGCAAGGCCGTACGTGCAGAGACACGAATGCGCCGGTTGTTGACGGTCGCCCCTTGGCCTTTTTCAGCCATGAAGGTTTCCTCAAGGATAGGGTTGTAGATCAGGGCCGCAGTGATTTCGCCGTGTTCCTCAAGCGCGATTGAAATCGCGACATGCGGAATGCCATGAATGAAATTGATGGTGCCGTCGATAGGGTCGATGATCCAACGGCGATCTGCATCCGCACCGGCGGTTTCACCTGACTCTTCCATGTAGAACCCGAAGTCCGGTCTGGCCTTGCTCAGTTCGGCGTGGAGGATTTTCTCCGTCCGGAGATCCGCCGCGGTGACGAAATCGCTGGGCCCTTTTTGGGATACCTGGAGGTGCTCAATTTCACCGAAGTCGCGCTTTAGCGGGCGCGCTGCCTTTTCCGCTGCCGCGACCATAACATTGAGGATTGCGGACCGGACGGCCATGGTGCGGCGATCAATCTTTCGCGCGTTCGACGTACGTGCCGTCCGTCGTGTTGACGACAATGCGTGTTCCGGCTTCGATGAACGGCGGGATCATTACCTTCGCGCCATTTTCCAGAACGCCGGGTTTGTATGAGGACGACGCCGTCTGGCCTTTGACGACGGCGTCCGCTTCGACCACTTCGAAGGTCATGTTCTGCGGCAACGTAATATCGACCGGCTTGCCTTCTATGGTCTGGGCGGTAACGGCCAAACCATCCTGCAAATATGAGGCCTTGTCGCCGAGGTCGTCGGAGGCGAGGGAGAATTGTTCGAAGGTCTCCGTGTCCATAAAGGTATAGAGGTCACCTTCCTGATAAAGGTACTGGCAGTCCCGGTCGCGAACTTCGAGTTTCTCAACCGTATCTTGGGTGCGCCACCGGTCGTTGGACTTGTTGCCTGATGAGACATCGCGCATTTCCACTTGGACGAACGCGCCGCCTTTGCCGGGCTGCAGCAGTTCAGTCTTCAGGATTGACCATTGTTTGCCCTGGTGCTCAATGACCATGCCGGGGCGCATTGTATTCGCTTGAATTTTCATATGTTTATCGGTGCCGGGAGTGAGTAGGACTTTTACGCAGCACTTGCGTCCGCGGCGGGCTTTTATCAGGTTGGCCAGATAGGCGCAACGGGGCGGCAGGCCGGTGGACCCGAGAGAATGAAATGAGTTGGTGGCAAAAGCACGTCTACGAGGCTAGACAGCCGATCCTGCACCTGCGCGCGCGGGTCATACGGGAGATCCGTGCGGTCTTTGAAGAACAAGGATTTACTGAGGTTGAGACGCCGATCTTGCAGGTCTCCCCCGGCGTGGAGCGGCACACCCGTCCGGTGGCGGCGAAGGTAAGCGGCGGCGGCGATGCCGGTCAGCGTCAGCGGTACCTTCACACGTCGCCTGAATTCGGAATGAAAAAACTGCTAGCCGCGGGTGAGACCAAGATCTTCCAGATTTGTCATGTGGTCCGGGACGGTGAAGTCGGGCGCCAGCATCAACCTGAATTCACCATGCTGGAATGGTATCGCGCCGGCGCAACGTATCTTCAGTTGATGTCCGACGTGGAGCAACTCGTTCACGCTGCTTCGGCTGCTGCCGGCGTGCGTCATCTGCGGTTCGGCGACTCATCATGGCAAGAGGGCACGGCCTGGCATCGCACCGCGGTTAGCGATGCATTTAAGGAACTTGCCGGTATCGACGTGCTTGCGACCGTCGGATCCGGTGAACCCGACACCGACGCTTTGCGAGATGCGACACGTGAAGCCGGCGTGCGGGTCGGTGATCAGGATACCTGGGACGATATTTTTCACCGCATTATGCTTGAAAAAGTAGAGCCGGATCTTGCCGGAAAAGGCGCCGCTTTTCTTTACGATTATCCAACGCCCGTCGGCGCGCTCGCGCGGCGCTCGGAATCAGAATCGCGTGTCTGCGAACGCGTTGAAGCCTATGTCTGCGGTGTCGAATTGGCGAACGGCTTTTCAGAACTCACCGACGCCGCCGAACAGCGGCAAAGATTTGAAAGTGATCGCGCACAGTTTGCCGAACGGTATGGTGCGCCTCCGCCCATCGACGAGGAGTTCTTGAAAGCGCTCGATGCGATGCCGCCATCCGCCGGAATGGCACTCGGAATCGACAGGCTGATCATGCTTTTGACAGGCGCTCCGGACGTCGCGTCTGTCCAGTGGGTGCCGCTCGACCTCAGCCAATAAAAAAAGCGGTCAGCCGAAGCTCACCGCTTTTTCCAATTCAATTCGCCTGAAGAACCTACTCTTCGGCGCAGGCTGTCTCAACCAGAGTAAGAGTTTCAGCCTGGACATCTGGGTCCATGATGTCGGCCGCAGCGAGTTGCATTTCCGAGCACCAATACTCTTTGTTCGACGTGCATTCGTTCGCAGTCCGCTGTGCGAATTCTGTGTTGGTCTCGGAAGGTTCCCACGGCGTGTACCTGAACGTCTCGTCGTCTTCGGCCAGACGCGCCAGTTGCTCTTCGTATTCAATGCGATCCTTGCGGCGCTTGCGCGTCGATTCAATTGCAGCGCTCTTGGAGCACAACGCGGCACCCATAGCGCCAACTTTCCAAGTTTCTCGGCCGATATCAGCGATGTTCTCGATACCGTCGCAGACCTTCTTAGACATCGGTCCGCAGTAATCGAGTTTCTTCTTTTTCTCAGCCGGTTGCGCAGGGGCATCGGCTTCTTCTTCCTCGACTTCCGGCGGAGGAGGAGGGGCGAGGTCGTTCGCTTCCTGGGCGAACGCGCCCTGGAGGCTCAACAAATAAATAGCGGTTGCTACAGCAGTCCCTAGTTTCATTGGTCTTTCAGCCTGGTTTCAGGTTCTAACTCGCGCACACATTATTCATATCCGCACCGCATGGGAAGGCCCGCGGAAGGCCAAAATCTGGATTTATCGGGCCATTTTCTGAGAAAACAGCCGCACTGCGACCTCAGGCCCGTCAACATGGCTCCACACGCCAGCGGATACGGCCAAGAAATCGGCGCCCGCCGAAATCAAGGGCGCACAGTTCTCAGGTGTTATACCGCCGATGGCAACGCATGGAACCGTTGTCGTTTCAGTCCATATTTCAAGCAGGTCGGGCGTAGCGTGCTCCGTATTCACTTTTGTAGACGAAGGATAAAACGCGCCGAAGGCGATATAGTCCGCGCCGGCGTCAGCCAGGGCCATCGCCGTGTGGCGCGAGGTCTTGGCTGATACCCCTACCGTGGCGTCAGGACCGACGATACGCCGCGCCTCGGCATAGGGCGTGTCTTCAGGGCCGATGTGGACTCCGTCACACCCAAGGGTCGCGGCGAGGTCCGGGCGGTCATTCAGAATCACCGCGACATCCGCCGCATCGCAGACCGGAAGCAGTGCAGCAACGGCGCGCTTGACCGTATCGTCGTCCACCGGTTTAAGACGAACCTGCAGGCAGGCGACATCACCCGCGTCCAGCACGGCAGGCAGCCTAGCCGCAAACTCCGAGAGGTCGTCAATGGCGGGCGGCGTGATCAGATACAGCCGGCACGCCGCGTCAGAGTTCACTCTTTGCCTTTGTATATATTGATCAGCGTATCCAGCATGGCCATGGCGTCCTCTTTCGGCCGCTGGAACGTATTGCGGCCGATAATGGACCCATTGCCGCCTCCGTCGCGGATAGCGCGGGCCTCTTCGTAAAGACCCTCCAGTCCTTTCTTGCCGCCACCGGAAAAGACGACAATGCGCCGGCCTTCGAAACAGCTTTGAACAACATGCTGGACGCGCTCCGTAAGTGTGGCGCGGGGGATATTGTTTTCTTCGTAGACCTTCTTTGCCGCATCAAGATCGAGATGATCCGTCGGGAGCTTGACCTTGATGATGTGTGCGCCGGCGAGAGCAGCCATGTGTGCGGCATAAGCGACGATATCAAAGCCGGTTTCGCCGTCCTTCGAGACATACAAGCCCCGGGGATACGACCACACGACGACGGCCAGTCCGACGGCTTTGGCTTCCTCGGAGAGTTCCCGGAGGTCCTCCATCATGCCGTAGGCCTGCTGTGAGCCAGGATAGATGGTGTAGCCAATGGCCGAGCAGCCAAGTCGCAACGCGTCGCCGACGCTGGCGGTGATGGCCTGAGACGGTGCGTCCTGCTCGCCATTCAAGGAATTAGCGCTGTTGACCTTCAGAATGGTCGGAACCGATCCGGCAAAGGTTGCCGCTCCCGCTTCCAGCATGCCGAGCGGTGCGGCGAAGGCGGACAAACCGGCGTCAATTGCCAACTGCCAGTGATAATGGGGATCATAAGCCGGAGGGTTGGGGGCAAAGCTGCGGGCGGGACCGTGCTCGAACCCCTGATCGACGGGGAGAATGACGAGCTTTCCAGTGCCGCCGAGGCGGCCCTGCATGAGAATGCGCGCGAGATTGGCTTTGGTACCGGGGTTGTCGCTTTCGTAGGCGGAGAGGATCTTTTTTACCCGCTGCGTCAATTTCATGGCTTCACCGTTCCTTTGCTGGTCCGTTTGATACAGGGTGAATTCGGAGCATATCGCCCGCGCGCGCCAGATATATCGGGCCGTTCCAGCCCTGAACAGACTTAATCCGGGCCCCGCTGCCGGAATCTTGAAAAATGCTTGATCGATTACCTCGATCCTCGGTTTGCGGATGCGTATTGACGGCTTTCCGCGCCCCGCATATGTTCGAAAACACCTTTAGAAACCTCGGATAGGTCATTGAAAGATATCGCAATATATAGGCTTCAGCGGATCGAAAAGGCGTTGGAGCGATTGGACTCCGCTGTTTCCAGGCTGGAAAACGCGTCTGCCGAGGCTGCGCAACGAAGCGCCAATGTGGCGGCGTCAAACGGTCAGGATAAAGACGGCGGGCAGCTCGAGCTTGCGGAGGCGGAACTGGCGGCCTTGCGCCGAGATTACGACACCTTGCGCAAAGCGGCGACAACTGTGGCGGATCGCCTCGACGAGACAATTGAGCGCTTTGAAAACTCCGGTCAGGTGGCGGCGCAATAAAGCCCATGGCACAGGTTTCCATCACGTTGCGCGGCCGAAGTTACCAAATCGCCTGTGAAGACGGCCAGGAAGCGCACCTCATGCGCCTTGGCCGTTATCTCGACGAACGCGCCGAGCAACTCCTGCAAGCCACCGGATCGGTATCCGATAACATGCTGCTCGTCATGGTCTCCTTGCTGATTGCGGACGAGCTTTCCGACGCCGCCGGAGAACTCGAAAACTTTAGGCGCAGTGGGCGAGGTGACGCCAGGATCGAAGCTGAGGAAGAGATCGTCAAAGCGATAGACGGTCTCGCTTCGCGATTGGAGACTATTGCTGAACGTGTAGAAGGCACCTAGTTTGCAACGTTGGAGCTGCCTAGTGCGTTAGGCAGTGGTTACTCCCAGGGGCGATATCTTAAGACCGGGAGCTGTCTCTCGCGGGGCCCTGGCCCCATGATCGCGGCACCCACTTGACCCTGTGGCCCATGGCGAGGTCACAAATGTCGACGGCTAAGGCGGCTCCAGCTTTGCGTTAAAGGCTCTATTCATGGCATCTGCAGCGTCTCCCCAAATCCGGCAGTCGTCATTGGTGGACGTCGCGAAGGCTGAAATGCGGTCGCAGATGCTGAAGCACCGCAAAACGTTGCGCGACGCCGAGGCGGGGGCGGCGGAGGCGATCCGAGATCAAGTCCTTGCAGCCCTTACAGTTCCGGAAGACGCTGTATTTGCCGGGTATGTCGCCATCGGCGACGAGCTCGACCCGGCGCCGACCATGCGTGCCCTTTCTGAGCGCGGCCACCGTCTGGTCCTGCCAGTGGCGGGAAATGCCGGGGAGACCATGTCCTTCAAGGAGTGGACCTACGGGGAGCGTCTCGTCCGCGGTCCCTACAGCACCTACGTTCCGGGCGGCGAAGAGAGCCCGGTTTTCCCTGACATTGTCATCGTTCCGGTGGTCGCCTTCGACGCGACGGGATATCGCCTGGGATTCGGCGGCGGGTTCTACGATCGGACCCTGGCGCAGCTCCGCCTCGAAAGAAAAATAGCCACCTATGGAATTGCCTACGATGAGCAAGAGGTTCCGGAAATCCCGAGGGGACCTTTCGATGTGCGTCTTGATGGCTTATTTACCCCGACGCGCACTTTCGATTTCCCGTCACCTGAGTAAAGTTATTTTCCAATGCGGCTGCTCTACCTCGGCGATATCATGGGCAAGGCAGGTAGAACGGCGGTTCTAGACCGTTTGCCAGCTTTACGCAGTGACCTCGATCTCGATTTCGTCGTGGCTTGCGGAGAGAATGCAGCTCACGGCTTCGGCATCACGGTTAAAATATGCGAAGCCCTGTTTGACGTGGGTGTGGATGTCATCACGACCGGCAACCACGCCTGGGATCAGCGGGAAATCATCGATTATATTCCAACCCAGCCGCGTCTGCTGCGGCCGTTGAATTACCAAGACGGGACGCCGGGAACCGGCTCAGGGCTTTACGAAAGTCATAACGGACGCCGGGTCGCGGTGTGCCAGGTTATGGGCCGGTTGTTCATGCCGCCGATCGACGATCCGTTTCGCGCGGTCGAGACCTTTCTAAGCACCACCCAGCTCGGCCGCGACGCCGACGCTATTGTGGTCGACATCCATGGCGAGGCGACCAGCGAAAAGGCGGCGATTGGGGTTGTGGCTGATGGCCGCGCATCTCTGGCTGTGGGTAGCCATTCGCATATTCCGACCGCCGATACCCGCATTCTGCCTGCGGGAACGGCGTTCCAGACCGATGCGGGCATGTGCGGTCCCTATGATTCTGTGATCGGCATGGATGCGGGGATCGCAGTACGGCGGTTTGTAGAGACCGTTCCCGGCGAGCGTCTCGAGCCGGCCACCGGCCCCGCGACCCTGTGCGGCGTAATTGTCGATACCGACGACGACACCGGACTGGCCGTCGCGGTGTACCCCTTCCGGGAGGGTGGTGACTTGGCCGGGACCAATCGGCCGCCCCAGGCTGTCTGAGCTGGTCCTTGAACACCCGGATGCGGGCATGTAAATCAAGCGAATTGCGCCCTGTTGGGTGCTAAACACCATATCTGGTATAACTAATTCGACGCGCCGCCCTCCCTGGTGGCCGCAAGGGTAGACGATGGCTGGCCATTCCAAATTCAAGAACATCATGTTCCGCAAAGGCGCGCAGGACAAAAAGCGCGCCAAGCTGTTCACTAAGCTTGCTAAGGAAATCACCGTGGCAGCCAAAATGGGCATGCCGGATCCGGACCACAATCCGCGGCTGCGCTCCGCCATTGCGGCGGCGAGAGCGCAAAGTATGCCCAAGGACAATATTCAGCGCGCCATCGACAAAGCGACCGGAGGCGACAGCGAGAACTACGAGGAAGCACGCTACGAGGGGTATGGCCCGGGCAACGTCGCGGTCATTGTCGAGGCGTTAACTGATAACCGCAACCGCACCGCCGCCGAAGTTCGCAGCGCTTTCAACAAGAACGGCGGAACGCTCGGCGAGACCAACAGCGTCGCGTTTAACTTCGCCCGTGTCGGTCTGATCAAATACCCGGCCGATGCCGGGAGCGAAGACAAGATCATGGAAGCGGCAATCCTGTCCGGTGCGCAAGACGTTGAGTCGAGCGAAGACGGCCACGACATCTATTGCGAGCCGGACGATCTCAACGAAGTGCAGAAAGCGCTAGAAGAAAGTCTGGGCGAGCCCGACAGCGCCCGGCTTGACTGGCGCGCGCTCAACACCGTCGACGTTCAAGAAAAAGACGCTCAAACGTTGTTCGACTTACTCAACACGCTCGATGACAGTGACGATGTTCAATACGTCGCCGCGAATTATGAAATCGACGACGCGGTAATGGCGAGTTTGGAATCATGACCGCAAACTATTTGAGGGGCCTGTGGCCACACGATTGCTCGGATTAGACCCCGGCCTCCGGCATACGGGATGGGGCATCATTGATGTCGACGGCAACCAGCTGACCGCGATTGCCAGCGGGACAGTTTCGGCAGAGCAATCGTTGGTTATGCCGCTTCGGCTCCAGCGGCTTTTTCGGGGAATTTCAGATGTGGTTGCCGAATACACGCCGTCGGAGTGCGCCATCGAAGAGACGTTCGTCAACCGCAATCCAGTATCGACGTTGAAACTCGGTCATGCGCGCGCGGCGGCTATGCTGGCGGCTGCGGAAGCAGGATTGCTGGTTTCCGAATATTCGCCGAACGCGGTCAAGAAAGCCGTTGTCGGTGCCGGTCACGCCGACAAGATTCAGGTCAGCGCGATGGTCAACATGCTGCTGCCAATGGCCAGACCGGAAACCGCTGACGCGGCTGACGCCTTAGCCGTAGCAATATGTCACGCGCACCACCGTACAACACAGGAACGGGTCGCAGCGGCAGCCGGGCGCAGCCGATGATCGCGAAGCTCAAAGGTTTGGTCGATGCCATCGGTCCCGACTGGACTGTGATTGATGTGGCGGGCGTCGGCTACCACGTGTTTTGCTCCGGGCGGACACTGTCTGCATTGCCCCCGCAAGGTGAGGCAGTGACGGTGTTCGTCGAAACGCACGTGCGTGAAGACCACATTCACCTGTATGGCTTCGCGACGGCGCGCGAAAAAGAGGCGTTCCAGATTCTCACCAAGGTGCAGGGCGTCGGTGCAAAAGTCGCGCTGGCGATTTTATCGGTCTTAAGTCCGGATCAAATGGCTCAGGCGGTCGCGGCCCAGGATAAAACACCGTTCGCGCGCGCGAGCGGCGTCGGCCCGAAGTTGGCCGCACGCCTGGTAACAGAACTCAAGGATAAGGTCGGCGCCATCGGTGTGACGCCGCTCCCGGCCGCAAAGGCAGCGAAAAGCAACGGCAAGGGGACCGATACGGACGTGGTCGACGATGCCGTCTCTGCCCTGGTTAATCTTGGATACGGCCGCGCCGATGCCTTCGCCGCCGTGTCCCGCGCGATGGTCGCGCCCGACCCGCCCGGTTCGCTCGACGGGATCATCAAGTCCGGTTTGAAGGAATTGTCCGCCAATGGCTGAAGACCGGATTGTCTCCCTCAGCGCGTCGGGTGATGACGCCGATGCGAAGCTGCGGCCGCAAAGGCTGTCGGACTTCATCGGCCAGAACCAGGTGCGGCAAAACCTTGATGTTTTCATTCAGGCGGCGTCGGGCCGGGACGAGCCGCTTGATCACGTGCTGCTTCACGGGCCTCCGGGTTTGGGCAAAACGACGCTGGCGCAGATCGTCGCGCGCGAGCTGGGCGTCGGTTTCCGCGCAACCTCCGGACCGATGATTGCCAAAGCCGGAGATTTGGCGGCCATTCTGACCAATCTGGAAGCACGCGACGTCCTGTTTATCGACGAAATACATCGCCTCAATCCCGCCATAGAGGAAGTGTTGTATCCGGCCATGGAAGATTTCCAGCTGGACCTGATCATCGGTGAGGGTCCGGCGGCGCGATCCGTGCGCATTGAGTTACAGCCCTTCACCTTGGTCGGTGCGACGACCCGGTCCGGTCTGCTGACAACTCCGCTGCGCGACCGCTTCGGGATTCCCCTGCGGCTGGATTTTTACGAGGCGGAGGACTTGGTCAATATCGTGACCCGCGGTGCATCGATTCTGAATTTCGAATTGAGCGAAGACGGCGCTATGGAGATCGCGAAGCGGTCGCGCGGTACGCCGCGTGTCGCCGGGCGGCTGTTGCGCCGCGTGCGCGACTTTGCCGCCGTAGCGGAGATTGCGCCTGTCGATGCCAAGGCGGCAGATGCGGCGCTCCAGCGGTTGGAGGTCGATGCGCTCGGTCTCGATGCTATGGATCGGAGATATCTTACATGCATTGCCGAATTCTATGGCGGGGGACCTGTTGGCATCGATACGCTTTCTGCGGCGCTTGCCGAAGAGCGGGACACGCTCGAAGACGTCATCGAGCCGTTCTTGATTCAACGCGGATTGATCCAGCGCACGCCGCGGGGACGTCTGCTCGCCGACAGCGGATACCGGCATATTGGGTTGAGCGCGCCGCAACGCGAGACCGGACAGTTTACAATGCTCAATGAGGAGGGTCCGTGAGCACACCGCTGCCGCGTGCCGCTCAGGGTGTGATGGATGGTCATGTCCATCGGTTGCCCGTCCGTGTCTATTACGAAGAGACAGACGCGGGTCGCATGGTCTACCACGCGGCATACCTGAAGTTCGCCGAACGGGCGCGCACCGAAATGATGCGCCTGTGCGGTCTCGACCATATGACGATGATGGAACAGGATGGGCTGGTCTTCACGGTTCACTCGGCAGATATCCGCTACAAGCGCCAAGCGAAACTCGACGACGAATTGATTGTCAGTACCGAAGTCGCTGGGCTCGGCGGCGCGTCCATGACGATGGCGCAGACCGTAAGCCGCATCGACAACGGCGCGCTTGGCCCGACCATCGCTGAATTGGAACTCAAACTTGCCGTTGTTGATATGGCGGGCCGTCCCGTGCGTCTGCCGCAATCCTTGAAAGAAACGTTGGAACGATTACGCCTAGATAAAGGTTAGGTCTCTATGGATGTTGATACCCTTGGCGCTGTTGAAGCGCTCGCTTCGCAATCGGAATTTTCTCTGTGGGGCCTGTTTCTACAGGCGGACATCGTTGTTAAAGCCGTGATGCTTGGGCTGATCCTCGCTTCCATCTGGAGTTGGGGCATTATGTTCGACAAGATTTTCCGCTTGCGGTCGTTGACAAAGAAAGCCGAACGGTTTGAAGAGAAATTTTGGTCCGGCAGTTCGCTCGAGGAACTGTACGACCGTGTCGGACCGCGACCGCCCGATCCCATGTCTTCGATTTTCGTCGCCGCGATGCGCGAATGGCGACGCTCGTCGTCAAAGGGCAAAGAGGGCAAGCCGGACAATATGGCCGGGCTCGGCCAGCGGATCGACAGGGTGATGCGGATCAGCCTCGAACGCGAAATGGATCACCTGCAGCGGCGCATGACGTTCCTGGCCAGCACGGGAGCGGTCGCACCGTTTCTGGGACTGTTCGGGACTGTGTGGGGAATTATGAACACGTTCTCCGCCATCGGTGCTTCGAGCGATACCAGTTTGGCAACGGTGGCTCCGGGGATCGCCGAAGCGCTCTTTGCGACGGCGCTTGGACTGGTGGCGGCAATCCCTGCAGTCATTGCGTACAACTCCATCTCGTCGGATATGAACCGTTACGCGCTACGTCTGGAAAACTTTGCCGGCGAGTTCGGCGCCATATTGTCACGCCAGCTTGAGGAGCAAAGATAGCCATGGGCATGTTCGTTCAATCTGGCGATGGCAGCAGTGGGTCGCGCCGCAAGCCCTATCGCCCGATGGCGGAGATCAACGTTACGCCCATGGTTGACGTGATGTTGGTGTTGCTGGTGATCTTCATCGTTGCCGCGCCGCTGCTGACTACCGGTGTCGATGTCGACCTGCCAGAGGCGACAACACCGAACTTGCCGCAAGACAACAAGGCTCTGACGGTCAATGTCACCAAAGACGGGGTGACGCTTCAGGAGACTCCGGTTGACCTGCAAAACCTTGGTGCGCGCCTTAAGGCCGTAACGGAAGCCAATCCTGAAGTGCGTATCTATGTCCGTGCCGACAAATCCTTGGCTTATGGCGAGGTAATGACCGTCATGTCCGAAATATATAAAGCCGGCCTGCGCAACGCCGCTTTGGTGACTGACCCGCCAGCGCGGGGCGCGCGCAGATAACGGTGCCGGTGGCTCAGACGTCATGACCAGAGGACTCTTCTTTTCAACCACATTGCACGCGCTGATCGTAGCGCTGGCCTGGTTCGGTGTGCCGTTCTTGGCGCGCAAAAACATCGAAGCGGAGTCACCTATCGTCGTCGAACTCGTTCAAATTGCCGAGGTCACCGCCGCACCGCCGCCGAAACCGGAACCCGAGCCCGAGCCCGAACCCGAACCAGAGCCGGAACCAGAGCCGGAGCCAGAACCGGAACCGGCTCCCGCGCCTGAGCCTCCGCCGGTGCCTGAAAAACCTGTTCCGCCGCCACCCGAGCCCAAGGCAGAGCCAAAACCTGAGCAGGTCGCCGCACTGCCACCGGCGCCGAAAGTTGCCGTACCTCCGCGTAAGCCGACACCGCCGAAACGGGATCAGTTCGACGATTTGGTGAGTTTGGTTAAAGATCTCGAAAAGGAAGTCGCGAAGCGGCCTAAGGACAAGCCGCCCGAAGCATCGACCACGACGGATGATCCTAAGATTCGCACTTTACAAAACGCCGACCGGGCGACGCTCAGTGAACGTGATGCCATCCGTGCGCATATCGAAAACTGCTGGCGCATCGACCCGGGTAAGGAAGGCATTTCCGAATTGAGTGCCGATATCGAAGTGTCCATCAATCCCGACGGCAGTGTAAGGACGGCGGTCATTCAAAACACGGCACGATATTTCTCTGACTCGGCATTTCGGACGTTCGCCGATGGCGCGCGAAATGCCGTACTAAGTTGCCGGAACATCCCAATCTCGCCACAAAGATACGACATCTTTAAGGAAATTGTTTTTACCTTCACGCCGCAGGGCAGGCTTAACTAGGCGAAATGTGATATCTATGAGGACGAGGGGCAACGGTACCGGACGTTAAGGGTGCCGCATAAAGGATGAGGTATAAGTGTTTCACTTAACACGTTTTGTTCTGCTGGCCGTCGCGGCGGTTGTGTCGACGACTGCAGTTGCTCAGGTGCAAATCGATATTACGCGCGGCCGTGTCGAACCGATGCCGATCGCCGTCGCGCTGTTTCCAGGCAACGACGAGCAGTCGAGCCGTGTCGGACAAGATGTCAGCAGCGTTATTTCGAACGACCTTGAGCGCTCAGGTTTGTTTGCACCGATCGACCGCGCCGCTTTCATTCAAGCGTTGCCGTCGCTCGATGTGCAGCCCCGGTTTGCCGATTGGCGCGCATTAAAGGCGCAGGCGCTGGTGCAAGGCGATGTCATCACGCAACCGAATGGTCAGATGCGTGTCGCATTTCGTCTGTGGGATGTTTTCGGCGGACAGCAAATGATCGGTCAGGCGTATGTGACGCAGCCTGAAAACTGGCGCCGTGTGGCGCATATTATTGCAGATGCGATTTACACCCAGATCACCGGCGAGACCGGCTACTTCGATACGCGTGTCGTATACGTGTCGGAGACGGGACCCGGCAATGCGCGCATCAAGCGTCTTGCAATCATGGACCAGGACGGAGCGAACCATCGCTTTTTGACCGACGGCTCTGCATTGGTGCTGACGCCGAGATTTTCGCCGACCGCGCAAGAGATCACCTATCTCTCGTACTTCCGTAATATTCCGAGAGTTTATCTGTTCAATATCGATACCGGGCGTCAGGAGTTGCTCGGTGATTTCCCAGGCATGACGTATGCGCCGCGGTTTTCACCCGATGGCAACAAAGTCACGTTTTCCATGGCATCCGATGGCAACTCCGAAGTCTACGAGATGGACCTGCGGACGCGGCGGACATTGCGGCTGACCAATCATCCGGCCATCGATACGTCGCCGTCCTATGCGCCGGACGGACGCCAGCTGACGTTCAATTCGGACCGTGGCGGCAGTCAGCAGATCTACGTAATGAATTCTGACGGTTCGGAGACGCGCAGGATAAGTTTTGGCAATGGCCGCTATGCGACGCCGGTTTGGTCCCCCCGGGGCGATCTCATCGCGTTTACACGCATAAGTAGAGGTACGTTCTATATCGGTGTCATGGAGCCGGACGGAACCAACGAGCGTTTGCTTGCTCAGGGGTTTCTGGTCGAGGGCCCCACATGGGCACCAAATGGCAGAGTTCTCATGTATTTCGCCCAAGCGCCAACGCGGGCCGATGGCACAGGTGGGCGCACCCGCTTATATTCCATCGACCTGACAGGATACAACCAGAGGGAGATGGTCACGCCTCAGGATGCCTCGGATCCTGCCTGGTCACCGCTCATCCCCTGATTTTCGGTGATAACGTTTTGTGAAACCAAATCCGAACAGAGGTGTTTCTATATCGTTGGAGGCTGAGGGAAAAGTTTGCGTCGCGCTAAATAGTTGATAAAACAGGTGCGAAATCCCGCAGTTTTGTGCATATTTACATCAGTCGTGTGACCAAAGGGGAAGAAACAACATGATGGTCCGTTTTATTACTGTCGCCGCCGCCGCTGCGATTTTGGCTGCTTGCGCGTCGAAACCGAAAGACGACATGGGCGGAGATTCCATGGGCAGCGCCACGCCTTCGGCGCCAACTGCGCCGTCCGGCCCGGCCATGGACTCAGCTGAATACTTCAATCAGGTCGTTGGCAATGGCGTGTACTTCGCCCTTGATAGCTACGACCTTAACGGAGCTGCACAGGCCACGCTACGCGGCCAGGCGGCATGGCTCGGCCAGAATCCTTCGCGTACCATCGTCGTCGAAGGTCACTGTGACGAACGCGGAACCCGCGAATACAACCTTGGCCTAGGTGAGCGCCGTGCCAATGCGGTCAAGGACTACCTGGTTACGTTGGGTGTTCCGTCCAGCCGGGTGCGCACAATTTCTTACGGCAAAGAACGCCCGGTGTGTGTTGCCTCGAACGAAGAATGCTGGAGCCGGAATCGGCGCGGCGTTTCCGTCGTTCAGTAATCTGTTAGTCCGAGAGCCTGGTTTGGCTTTCGGGTGAAATCAACAGCGGCGGCGGTCTGCGGTAGCAGACGCCGCCGTTGCCATATTTCTGCCCTGTCATCCCAGTATCCGGACGTCCTCGGCTGATTTTGAGACCCGAAAGGTGATGGCTGTGATGAGACTTAGACCCATGTTCCGGCGTGCGGCGCATCTTGCGGCCTTCGGCGCGCTGTTTGTCGCAACGGCGACGGGCCTACAGGCGCAGGCTCCTTTGGATATCCGTGTCCTGAACGAGCGGATCGATACTCTCGAACGCCGTCTCCAAGCGGTGCAAAGCGGCACCGGGCAAATACAAATGCCCGTATCTCCGGCCGAAGCAGGAATAGACGCAGGGGATGGCTCGCTTCCGGCGGACGTTGCCAGCCGGCTTCAGGTTCGTGTCCTCCAATTGGAGCGGCTGGTTGAATCGCTGACGGGGCAGGTCGAACGGTCCCAGTTCGAAACGGCGCAAATGCGCTCGGATCTGCGCCAACTATCGAACGATGTATCCAATCGTCTTGCCGTTTTGGAGCAAGCGGTCGGCGTTTCGGCTGCCGTTGCGATGCAGCCGGGTCTGCCGCAGACACCGGTCGCTATGGCACCCTCTGCGTTACCCCCACAGCCAAACTTGCAACCGCAACAGGCTGCCGGGGTAGATGCAAGCCGCGTCGAGCCGGATATGGACATGCCGATGTCAATGCCGGTTCAGCGTCAGCCGCAAGTCGGCGCTCAGACCCCGGCTGCGCCTGGGTCAAAACCGCAGGCGATTCAAATGCCGGGCGCCCCCCAAACGGCCCCGATCACCCCGGGGCCGGTTAACCAGGGATCGACCTTTGGCGTATTGCGCACGGATGAATCGGGGCAGGCACTTCCTCCGGCGCCCGGCAGTGCGACCGAACCGCCGCCGCCGCAACAGCTGTTAGACGCGCCGCCGCCGACTATTGCCGCCGCGCCGAGCGGTGGGCCGGTTGCGTCTCAGCGCATTGGCATTGCGCCGTCCGCGCCAGCCCTGGAACTGACCGCCTTACCTGAGGGGACGCCACAAGAACAATATGACTACGCCTTTGATATCCTACGCCGTGCCGACTACGGCCGCGCAGAAAAGGCGCTGCGGTTGTTCCTGGACGAAAACAGCGATCATAGTTTGGCTGGGAACGCTCAATATTGGCTCGGTGAGACATTCTATGTGCGCGGCGACTTTGAGCAGGCTGCTGTGGAATTCCTGTCGGGATATCAATCCTACCCTGACAGTTCCAAAGCGTCCGACAATTTGCTCAAGCTCGGTCTGTCGATGGCCCGCCTTGGGCAAACTGATGGCGCGTGTACAGCGTTGACCCGTCTGTCGACAGAATATCCTTCGGCTAACGACACTATCCGGCGCCGCGCCCAGACCGAACGCGCCCGCCTGAGCTGTAGCTAGCACATGTCCTCGGCGCGCGGATCGCAAGCCCAGACAGAGTCCGGTGGCGTCGTTTCGGCCGCGTGCTTCGAGCGCACTATGGCGCCGTTTGCCTTGGATCCAACCGCGGGACCGATCGCGATCGCGGTTTCCGGGGGGCCGGATAGTATGGCCCTTGTCCGTCTTGCCAAGGAATGGGCTGACATAAGAGGAGCCTCGATTGTTGGACTGACCGTCGATCATCAATTGCGGCCAGAGGCTGAGGCCGAAGCCGAGCAAGTATCGCGTTGGCTCAACAGCCTAGGCATCGAGCACCACGTATTGGAGTGGGAGCACGGCGCACGCGTCCGGCGCATCGCCCGCAGTGCTCAGAACGATGCCCGCACTGCCCGGTTCGATCTGCTTTGCACCTGGTGTGAGCGGGCCGGCGCGCAGGCTTTGATGACAGCGCATCACGCCGACGATCAGGTTGAAACATTCCTCGACCGCCTTATTCGCGGCTCCGGCCTGGACGGTCTCGCGGCAATGGCGCCAGACAGCCGGCGTCACGGGGTTCGGATTCTCCGGCCGCTTCTCGAGTTCACCAAACAGGATCTTATCGAGACTTGCGCCAAGTTCGGCCAGGCCTGCATCAGCGACCCGTCTAATGAGGACAGCAAATACAAGCGCGTGAGGATGCGCCGACTGCTCATCGCGTTTGAGCAAGAAGGGCTCGACCGCAGCCGTATTCTCAAGACGGTAGGGCACATGCGGCGCGCCAAACAGGCAATCGATTCGGCAGTCGATAAGCTCTCCCTTCGCGCCATCAATAGGGAAAAGGAAAGCGCGGTTCGCATCGATGTCGGGCGCCTCATCTCTGCGCCGCACGAAGTCGGGCTCAGGTGCCTGGCCCGCTGTCTGGCCGATATTTCGGGTGAGATCTACGCACCGCGGTTCGACAGTTTGACCGCTGTTTATGATGCGCTCGCACATGGCGCGTGGTCGGATCGGACGTTACACGGGTGTCACCTGCAAGTGCGCGACGGGGTGTTGGTTATCTCGGTCGAGCCGGGCAGGAAGTAAGGCATTGAATTTAATAGCATTTACGCCGAGTCTCTGAACGGCAACAGCGCGGAATTAATTGGCTGACCCGCTCAGTTGATTACTTGCGTTGGTGCTACGGCACCCTATTTAATCAGGGCAGGTATTGTTGTCGCGCCTTTGACGGTTTTCGCGAGGCGCGAGGTGAAAAGGACCGGTCGTGAACATTAGCCGTAACCTCATCCTCTGGGTCATCATCCTCGTATTGATTGTGGCCCTGTTCAATCTTTTCCAGGCGCCGACCACCCGGACTCAAAGCAGCGAGATAACGTTCTCCGAATTCATGGCTTCAGTCGAAGCAAATGACGTTACGGCTGTCACGATTCAGGGCAATAACATCACCGGCAAGACTCGCGAGGGTTCGCAATTCAGAACCTACGCTCCGGACGATCCAAACCTCGTTCCAACCCTGCGCGCCAATGGCGTCGACATCAAAGCTATGCCGCGTGCAGATGGTGAAACGACACTGTGGAGCATTCTGATTTCCTGGTTCCCGATGCTCCTGCTCATTGGCGTGTGGATATTCTTCATGCGTCAGATGCAAGGCGGCGGCGGCAAAGCCATGGGCTTTGGTAAGTCGCGCGCCAAGCTGCTGACGGAAAAGCACGGGCGCGTCACCTTCGAAGACGTCGCCGGCATTGACGAAGCCAAACAGGAACTTGAGGAAGTCGTCGAATTTCTGCGCGACCCTGCTAAATTCCAACGTCTTGGAGGTAAGATTCCCAAAGGAGTGCTGCTGGTTGGTCCGCCAGGAACTGGTAAGACGCTTCTGGCCCGCTCGATTGCGGGTGAGGCCAACGTGCCGTTCTTTACAATTTCCGGGTCCGACTTCGTCGAAATGTTCGTCGGCGTTGGCGCCAGCCGGGTGCGCGACATGTTCGAGCAAGGCAAGAAGAACGCGCCCTGCATTATCTTCATCGACGAAATCGATGCGGTCGGCCGTCATCGCGGCGCCGGGCTTGGCGGCGGCAATGACGAACGCGAGCAGACCCTCAACCAGTTGCTTGTGGAGATGGACGGCTTCGAAGCCAATGAAGGCGTGATCCTCATTGCTGCGACCAACCGACCCGACGTTCTTGATCCCGCGTTGCTGCGTCCCGGCCGCTTCGACCGACAGGTCGTTGTGCCGAACCCGGACATTCTGGGGCGCGAGAAAATTCTCAAGGTCCACACGCGCAAGACGCCGATGTCTCCGGATGTCGATCTCAAGACCATCGCGCGTGGTACGCCCGGTTTTTCCGGCGCCGATCTCGCCAACTTGGTCAATGAAGCGGCGTTGTTGGCCGCGCGTAAGGCCAAGCGCGTGGTCTCGATGTTGGAATTTGAAGAGGCCAAGGACAAGGTCATGATGGGTGCCGAGCGGCGATCCATGGTCATGACCGAGGACGAGAAAAAGCTCACCGCTTATCATGAAGCCGGGCACGCACTGATCATGATGCATGCCGAGGGCCATGAGCCGCTGCATAAGGTGACCATCATCCCGCGGGGACGCGCATTGGGTGTAACGATGTTCTTGCCGGAACGCGACAAGTACAGCCAATCCCAAATGGAATTAAAGGCGATGATCGCCAGCCTGTTCGGAGGCCGTGTCGCCGAGGAAATGATTTTCGGCATCGATAAAGTTACGACCGGTGCGTCAGATGACTTGCGCCGCGCCACCGATATTGCGCGCCGTATGGTGACGGAGTTCGGTTTTTCCGAGAAACTCGGGCCGTTGCGATATAACGCCGATCAGGAAGAGGTATTCCTGGGTCACTCCGTTTCGCAGCAAAAGAATGTGTCTGATGCAACCGCAGAACTGATCGACCAGGAGGTTCGCCGTTTCGTTGAAGAAGGTGAATCAACCGCACGCAAAATTCTGGACGAGCACAGGGACGATCTAGAGATTGTCGCAAAGGGGTTGCTTGAGTACGAAACTCTATCGCGTAACGAAATCGAAGCGCTGCTGCGTGGCGAAAGCATTGATAAGTCCGATACCAAGCCTACGACACGTCCTCGTCCTCCGGGCCGCCGGACATCGGTGCCGACGACTGACTCCGGCGGGGAGGAGGCTGACGCCGGCGGTCTTGGGCCCGAACCGGAGCCCCAAACCTAACCCGTGACCCACGTTATAAGCGGTTTACCGCGGCCGGAGTCTCTTCCCGAGGTTCCGGCGGGCGCGCTTTACGTGATTCCAAGAGGTCTGGTTTGCGGACCATCTGCCGAACCTCTTGTTGCGGCCGGTCATGCGATAGCATTTACGGGTGCGCGTGCGGCTTTTACCGCCGTGGAGATTGCTGTCAGGCGTGACGGCGCGGTTGAACGTTACGCGGCATCGGTCACGGCATTCGATCCTTGGCGGCGTATCATCGCGGGCCCCTCGCGCACGCACATCGAGGATGCTCTACATCGCATAAGCAGCCAGCGCGGGCCATTTGCCGGGGTGGCCATGGACAAGTCCCGTATCATGGGAATTGTTAACGTCACGCCCGATAGTTTTTCCGACGGCGGCGATCACGCAACGACGGAAGCGGCAATCGCACATGCGCTGAACCTCGCACGTGAAGGAGCGGAGATTTTGGATGTCGGCGGTGAGTCGACGCGCCCGGGCGCATCGCCGGTCGCACCTGAGATTGAAATCAGCCGCGTCGTTCCTGTTGTGCGGGCCTTGGCGGAGAAGGGCCTGACCGTTTCGATTGATACGCGAAACGCGGAAACCATGTCCGCGGCATTAGATGCTGGCGCGTCAATCGTAAACGACGTCACCGCTTTGACGGGCGATGCGGCAGCGCTCGACGTAGTTGCAAACCGAAGATGCCCTGTCGTGCTTATGCACATGCAAGGCGAACCACAGACTATGCAGGTTCATCCGACGTATACGTGGGCGCCTGCGGATATCTTCGATTACTTGGAAAAGCGGGTAGCAGTATGCCGGGATGCGGGAATGGACCTCGTGGACATCTGTGTCGACCCCGGGATCGGGTTTGGCAAGACAGTCGAACAAAATATCGACCTCATCGCGCATCTGTCTCTTTTCGCGGGTCTTGGATGTCCGCTAATGCTCGGTGCTTCTAGAAAGAACTTCATAGGTAAAATTGCGGGCATTGCAGATCCGAAGGAACGCAAGTCCGGCTCTATCGCGGCTGCATTGTTGGCGGCCGGTCAGGGCACTCAGATATTGAGGGTCCATGATGTTGCCGAAACCCGTCAGGCCTTGGATATTCAGGCACAGGCAGCCGGTGCTTGATTCCGTGCCGACAGTGGGCGAATAACTACACATTATGGCCCCTTGAACGGCTTTCGTCGGGTATAACAACGCTATGGCAAGAAAACCTTTATTCGGCACGGATGGGGTTCGCGGCGCCGCGAACCGTGATCCGATGACGGCCGAAATGGCGCTGAAGCTCGGCATGGCGGCCGGACACACTTTCAAGCGCGGCATGCATCGCCATACGGTTGTGATCGGCAAGGACACGCGGCTATCGGGCTATATGTTGGAGCCGGCGTTAACCGCTGGATTCATCTCCGTCGGCGTCGATGTCGTCTTGGTCGGACCCATTCCGACGCCGGGCATCGCGATGCTGACGAAATCACTGCGCTGCGATCTCGGGGTGATGCTATCCGCATCGCATAACCCTTACGAAGACAATGGCATCAAATTGTTTGGACCTGACGGCTTCAAACTCTCCGACGACATCGAAGGGCAAATCGAGAAGCTCATGGCCGGTAATACCGACGACCTCAGAGCCGAGTCAGGCAAGCTTGGGCGGGCGCGGCGGCTGGATGACGGTATTGGCGTCGTTCGTTACATGGAATTCGTCAAGAACACGTTCCCGAAAGGCATGCGTCTTGACGGCATTAAAGTTGTCGTCGATTGCGCTCACGGGGCCGCGTACAAGGCTGCGCCAGCCGTCTTGTGGGAACTCGGCGCGGAAGTCGTGACCCTTGGCGTGTCTCCTAACGGTTTCAACATCAATGACGAAAGTGGCTCACTCTATCCGGAGCACATGGCGGAGAAAGTGCGCGCCGTCGGAGCGGACTTCGGCATGGCGCTGGACGGTGACGCCGACCGCATAGTCGTATGTGACGAATCCGGCGCCGTCATAGATGGCGACCAAATCCTGGCGGTCATTGCCAGGCGTTGGCAGACTCAGGGCGATTTGGCAGGCGGCGCAGTCGTTGCCACGGTGATGAGCAATCTGGGATTGGAAAGGTATCTATCATCCATCGGCTTATCCCTGGAGCGGACCCGAGTTGGAGACCGTTACGTTTCGGAACGTATGGAAGAGGGAAACTTCAATCTTGGTGGTGAGCAGTCGGGACACATCATACTCGGCAGTCACGCGACGACAGGTGACGGTCTGATGGCTGGCCTGCAACTGCTGGCCGCCTTGGTCGAAGCGGGAAAACCGGCCAGCCAAGTCCTTCGTTTGTTCGAACCTGTCCCACAAATCCTTAAGAATGTCCGGCTGGGCATTGATCAAGCGGCGGATGCCGTTTTGACCCAGGCAAACGTCAGGGAAGCGATTGAAGCTGCTGAATCCGCCCTCAATGGTAAAGGGCGGTTGCTGATTCGGCCGTCCGGCACCGAGCCGCTGATTCGCGTGATGGCGGAGGGCGATGATCAAGCCGCAGTTGAAGCGATCGTTGATCGAGTGGTGGATGCCCTCGAATCGGTTGCGGCCTAAGTTGTCCAAGACCACAGGGTCAGACCGTCATGATAGGCCGCGTTCTCAGCATAGCAGGATCAGATTCGGGTGGTGGCGCCGGCATTCAGGCCGACATTAAGACGGTCACAGCCCTAGGTGGGTACGCGGCAACCGCCATCACTGCCCTGACAGATCAAAATACGTTGGGCGTTCACGGCGTTCATGCCGTACCGCCTCAATTCATTGCCGATCAAATCAAAACAGTTCTTGAAGATATTGGCGCCGACGTGGTTAAGACCGGCATGTTGGCAAGCGCCGAGATTGCCTCGGTGGTTGCCGATACGCTCGAGACTTCGGCGAATGGAATACCGCGAGTCATAGATCCGGTAATGGCCGCGAAAGGCGGGCATCGGCTTATCGACGACGATGCGATTGCGATCATGGTCGAGAGGCTGGTTGCTGGCGCGGCGCTTATCACGCCGAACTTACCGGAAGCGCAGGTGATGACCGGGTTGAAGATTGCAACGGTGGACGACATGTACTCTGCGGTCGACGCTCTGCGATCGCTTGGATCAGACGCAGTTCTCCTCAAGGGCGGCCATCTCGAAAGCGAGACACTGATCGATTTGCTTATAACCGCTGACCATGTCCACGCTTACGAAAGTCCGCGTCTGAACACACAGTCGACCCATGGCACGGGCTGTACTTTGGCGTCGGCGATCGCGACGGGTCTGGCCCAAAATCTGAGCCTCCACGATGCCGTTGACCATGCAAGAACCTATGTTTTTCAAGCTATTATGACTGCACCAGGCCTGGGAAATGGACATGGGCCACTAAATCATGGGCACCCGCTGAAGGCTCCCGTATTGTCGGTAGACAGGGAGTAGGGGCGATGGCCGGGTTAGAAGCCACCTTTCAAATGTGGGTCGTGCTCGGCCTCGCCGTCACATTGCTTGTGCTCTATGTGACGCAGTGGCTGTCATTGGAAATCAGCTCGCTGATCGTGTTGAGCACGCTCCTGGTTTTCTTCCAAGTATTTCCGCTTGCCGGAACGTATGACGTCAACCTCCTGGACGCGGAAGTGCTGCTTGCTGGCTTCGCCAACCCCGCGTTGATTGCGGTCATCGCTTTACTGGTTGTCGGCGAAGGGATGGTTCGGACAGGTGCGCTCGAAGGATTTGGTGAAACGCTTGCCGGTTTCAAATTGCCGCCGATCCTGCTTCTCGGTGTTCTGCTTGTCGTGGTCGCAATACTGTCCGCGTTTCTGAACAACACGCCCATCGTCTTAATTTTCATTCCAATTCTGCAGGCCCTGTCGCAAAAGACGGGCTTGGCGGCAAGCCGCACAATGATGCCGCTTTCTTATGCTGCGATTCTTGGCGGGATGACGACCCTTATTGGCTCGAGTACCAACCTGCTGATTTCTAGTTCAATGGATCAGCAAGGTCTGAGGGCGCTCACATTCTTTGAAATTACGCCCCTGGGTCTGGCTTTGGCCGCCGTCGCTTTGGTGTATGTGCTGTTCATTCTCCCTCTGACAATGCCGGAGCGAAAAGATGCGTCGTCCGCACCGGCAAGCGGGCGGCAATATATCTCACAGTTTATCGTTCCCGCGGACTCGGAGCTGATGGGGGCAACCGCGGTCGCAGGTGCGTTCAAAGCGCTGCCCAATGTGACAGTCAGATTTATTTTCCGTCACGGCGAGACAATTCTGCCGCCCTTTGACGAGTATACCATTCACGCTGGCGATACGTTTGTGATCGCGGCGACCCGGCAAGCTTTAACGGAAATTGCCAGCCGCTATGCCGGTCTATTTCACCCGCCGCTGCCTTACGGGCTCGATCTAAAGCAGACACGTGTGAAGGAATTCGAAGACAAGCGCGACGAAGATGAGGATGAAAAACCGGACGACCGTGACACCGTCATGGTCGAAGCCATGGTGACTCCGGCGTCTCGTATGGTTGGGCTCACCCTGGAACAATTCGAATTGCAGCAGAGCCGCCGGGCGATATTCGTCGGCATTCAAAGGCGTGCGCAGATGGTTGCCGCCCGGATGACGGATATCCGGCTCCAGTCGGGCGACGTCCTTTTATTGAAAGGGCGGCCGGACCATCTCGAAGCTTTGCGTCCCGAGCGGGACGTCGTGTTGATTTCCGGAACGCGCAACATCGTTCCCAATCGCGATCATGCCAAACGCGCCGGAACCATCTTCGCAGTCGCGATCGGTTTGGCTGCGGCGGGATGGGTTAGCATTACGATCGCGGCAATCGCCGCCGCGACGGCCATGATCATGACGAATTGTATGAATCTGCGGCAGGCGGGCCGTGCGATCGACCGGACAATCTTTTTGCTTGTCGGCACGTCGCTTGCTCTGGGCACTGCGATGACGGCAACCGGCGGCGCGGCATATGTTGCCAACGTAATCGTCGGCCTGGCCGGCGAGGCGTCGCCGGCCATCATGCTTTCTGTCTTTTTCCTCGTCGTGGCTTTGTTTACGAACGTCCTCAGCAACAATGCCTGCGCCGTGCTGTTTACGCCGATTGGTGTGGGACTCGCGGCAAGTCTGGGGATCGATCCCCGTTTGTTTGCGATAACGTGTCTGTTCGCTTGCAATTGTTCTTTCGCGACCCCCATGGGATACCAGACCAATCTCCTTGTTATGGGGCCGGGACAGTACCAATTCTCCGATTTCGTACGCGGCGGACTTCCGCTTGTATTGGTGATGTGGCTCGCATTTACCGTGATCGCCCCGCGCTATTGGGGGGGCTAGCAGGAAATCGCCAAAACGCCGTGTCACGTGCGTTGACGGGTTCCGGGCACATTCGTAGTATCCGCGCCGCTCACGCCTTCGGGCGCGGGTTTGCCCATGACTGACTCAAGATTCGTCCTCGCTTAAGCCATGAAAGTTGTGAATTTATGACAGCTGCATCGAAACCCAATGCGCGTCCAGCCAATCCGAATTTCTCGTCAGGGCCCTGTGCCAAGCGCCCGGGATGGAGCGTGGAGGCGTTGAGCGCGGCGATGGTTGGGCGCTCGCATCGCGCGAAACCCGCGAAAGCACGAATTCAGGACGTCTCTGATCGTTCGCGCAAAATACTGGGCATCCCAGACAATTATCATATCGGTATTGTCCCCGCGTCGGATACCGGCGCGATGGAAATGGCGATGTGGTCAATGCTCGGGGAACGCGGGGTCGACATGCTAGCCTGGGAGAGCTTTGGGGACGGTTGGATAACCGATGCCGTCAAGCAGTTGAAACTCGAAGATGTCCGTACCCTCAAGGCCGATTACGGGCAGCTTCCGGATTTGAGTTCCGTTGATTTTGACCGTGATGTCGTTTTTACCTGGAACGGTACGACGTCCGGTGTACGCGTACCCAATGGCGACTGGATTGCGGATGACCGCGCCGGTTTGACTTTCTGCGATGCGACATCCGCCGTTTTCGCGATGGACCTCGACTGGCCGAAACTCGATGTCGTCACCTACTCGTGGCAGAAAGTGCTGGGCGGTGAAGCGCAGCACGGGATGCTTATCCTCAGCCCGCGGGCTGTCGATCGGCTTGAGAGCTATAGCCCGTCGTGGCCGCTGCCTAAGCTGTTCCGCATGACCAAAGGCGGCAAATTCAACGCGGAAATATTCTCCGGAGCGACCATCAACACCGTCTCAATGCTGTGCGTCGAAGACGCGATCGATACGTTGAGATGGGTCGACGAGGTTGGCGGACTCGCGGGACTTGTTCAGCGTTCCGAAAACAACCTCAAAGCACTAAGCAATTGGGTGTCCAAATCCGACTGGGCGGATTTTCTGGCCGAGGACCCCGCGACGCGATCCTGCACGTCCATTTGTCTCAAGATCAAAGCGGATTGGTTCGCGGCGCTCGATGAGGATAAACAGGCTGCGGCGGCTAAAAAGATTGTGTCCGTGCTTGATAGCGAGGGTGTCGCGTACGACATCGGCGCATATCGCGACGCGCCTCCGGGCTTGAGAATTTGGGGTGGCGCCACGGTTGAGGCTGCCGATATCGAAGCCTTGTGTCCTTGGCTGGACTGGGCCTATGCCCAAACCAAATCTGAATTTGCGGGATAACGTCATGGCCAAAGTTCTCATTTCCGACAAGCTCAGTGATGATGCGGTTAAAATCTTTAAGGATCGCGGTGTCGAGGTTGATGTTAAGACAGGCATGAGTCCGGAGGAGCTGATCGCGTGCATCGGAGACTACGATGGTTTGGCCATTCGCTCTTCGACCAAGGTCACGCCGGCCGTGCTGGCAGTAGCGAAAAACCTGAAGGTGGTGGGTCGGGCCGGCATCGGCGTCGATAACGTCGACGTGCCGGCGGCGACACAGTCGGGCGTCGTGGTGATGAACACGCCGTTCGGTAACGCGATCACGACAGCGGAGCACGCAATATCGATGATGATGGCGCTGGCGCGGCAAATACCGCAGGCCAATGAGTCCACTCATCAAGGAAAGTGGGAGAAATCCCGTTTCATGGGGGTTGAACTTTACGGCAAGACTCTAGGTCTCGTCGGTTGCGGCAATATTGGGTCGATCGTCGCTGACCGTGCGCTCGGGCTGAAGATGAAAGTCATCGCGTTCGATCCGTATTTGTCGCCTGAGCGCGCGGTGGAAATTGGCGTCGAAAAGGTCGAGTTGTCTGATCTCATTAAGCGCGCCGATTTCCTTACTCTGCATACCCCGCTGACCGATCAAACACGGAACATGATTGACGCCAAAGCTATCGCCCAGATGAAAAAAGGCGTGCGTATTATCAACTGTGCACGTGGCGGCTTGGTTGTAGAGGCCGACTTGAAGAAAGCGCTTGAGGATGGGCACGTCGCCGGCGCCGCACTGGATGTCTTCGAGGCAGAACCGGCGAAGGAGAATATTTTGTTCGGCATGGATAATGTCGTCTGCACGCCGCACCTCGGCGCATCGACCTCGGAGGCGCAGGAGAACGTCGCGATCCAGGTCGCGGAACAGATGTCCGATTATCTTCTGTCAGGGGCAGTCACCAATGCACTCAATATGGCGTCGGTCAGCGCAGAAGACGCACCGCGTTTGCGACCATATATGAAACTGGCCGAGCAACTCGGCAGTTTCGCAGGGCAGATCACACAGAGCAGTATCAAGAAGATATCGGTCATTTATTCTGGAGCGGTTGCCGACCTAAACGTCAAACCACTCACAGCTGTCGCCGTCAAAGGATTACTCGGTCCGCTGATGGAAAGCGTCAACATGGTTAATGCACCGGTGATCGCTCGCGAGCGGGATATCGAGATCACAGAAGTGAAAAACGAAGACTGCGAGCAATACCACACACTGGTATCACTTGAGGTCACCACCGAGCGCCAGACTCGCGCCGTGTCGGGAACTTTGTTCGGCGATAGTCTACCGCGCCTGGTCGATGTCAACGGCATCCACCTTGAAGCCGAGGTCGGGCCTCATATGCTTTACGTCATAAATGACGATAAACCCGGCTTTATCGGGGCTCTGGGTACGACACTTGGCGACGGCGGCGTTAATATCGCGTCGTTTCATCTTGGCCGGCCATCTCAAGGCGGTGAGGCGATTGCGCTGCTTCAATTGGACCAGGAGATCGACGACGAGCTGCTCGCAAAGGTGAGGGGGCTGCCTCAGGTCCACCAGGCACAAACCCTCAGTTTCTAGCGTTGGCCGGAATTCCCGTTGCTCTTACTCGTGAGGACGGTTAGAAAAGCCTGAATCCTGCTCGGGGGCAGATTCAGAGTGCCGGCGGCGTGTCTTTGCCGCCAAATCGACCCAGGTAAATCTGCACCAGGCTCAGCTAATTATGTCTGAAAACGCCAGCCCCACCCTGCTGCCTGAAGGCTTGCGCGATGTCCTTCCGCCTTATGCGGAGGCGGAGGCGGTGCTTGTCCAGCGTCTGACCGAGACATTTGCCGCCAACGGTTATGAGCGGGTTTCACCGCCTTTGGTCGAATTTGAGGCGACCCTGCTGGCCGGCATGGGCGCGGCGACGGCGGATCGGATTTTCCGCATGGTGGATCCTATCTCTCAACGCACGTTGGGAATCCGCGCAGACGTAACCGCACAGATCGCCCGTTTGGCATCTACTAGGTTGAAGGATGCCGCACGGCCTCTGCGCCTGATGTATGCGGGCCAAGTCATGCGCGTTAAAGGGCATCAATTGAAACCGGAGCGCCAATTCACTCAGGTCGGCTTCGAGTTGGTTGGCCCAGATAGCGTGGCAGCGGACGCCGAAGCGGTGATCGTCGCCGCGGAAGCGGTCCAGCGGCTTGGTGTCACTGCAATCTCCGTAGATTTGGCGTTGCCACCATTGGTGCCGGAAATACTATCCTCCGATCCGTCACAGGTTGGCGACCGGGACGCCTTGTTCGAAGCGCTTAACCACAAGGACACTGCTGAGATCAAGAGAACCGCTGGCGGACATGCCGGCGCTCTCACGGCACTTATTGAGGCATCAGGTCCGATTTCAGATGCCCACGACAAGCTGAAGTCTTTGAAGCTGCCGCAATCCGCAGAGCAGCACTTAAATACGCTATTCGCCACCGCCAAACAGGTCGTTGCCGAAGCGCCAGATCTGTCGCTCACGGTCGACCTCGTCGAGAACCGTGGGCTTCAGTATCACACCGGCGTAACCTTTTTCTTGTTTGCCAAAGGCAGCACGCGCGAAATCGGTCGGGGCGGGCGTTATGTCATCGAACACGGAGAGGGTGTCCTCGAGCCGGCGACCGGTGCGACGCTATTCGTCGACGCGTTGGCGTCTGTCGCGCCGAAGCTGAAGGTACGTCCGTGCCTGTATGCGCCTTTCGGAACGTCTCGCGAGGAGATCGCCGCGTGGCAGGAAAAAGGATTCAGGGTCAAGGCATCTCTTGCCGCTGACGCAGACGAGCGAGACGCCGCTGTTCATGCTGGATGCAGTCATATTCTAATGGACGGCGATGCCGTCGATTTATCGGAGAAAGGGTAACGGCATGACAAATGTTGCCGTCATCGGTGCGCAGTGGGGAGACGAAGGTAAGGGTAAAGTCGTTGATTGGCTGTCCGAACGCGCAGATGTCGTTGTGCGATTTCAGGGCGGACATAATGCCGGACATACGCTCGTCATTGGTGGCCAGACGTATAAGCTCAGTCTGCTTCCGTCCGGCGCCGTGCGGGGTAAACCGTCCGTGATCGGAAACGGTGTTGTTATTGATCCGTGGGCCCTTCTTGAAGAGATCGAGCGCGTTCGTGCTCAGGGTGTGCACATTGATCCCGACGTCCTAAAAATCGCTGACAACGCGTGTTTGATTCTCCCGCTCCACCGCACTCTTGACCTCGCGCGCGAAGAAGCAGCTGGTTCTGCTAAGATTGGCACTACGGGGCGCGGCATCGGGCCGGCTTATGAAGATAAAGTAGCGCGGCGCGCTGTACGCGTCTGCGATCTCAAAGACGCTGAGACGATTCAGTTCAAAGTCGAACGGCTGCTCGCCCACCATAACGCTTTGCTAAAAGGTTTGGGCCAGAGTCCACTGGATGGCAGCGAGATTGTCGCCATGCTGAAAGAATTGGCGCCGAAGATTCTGCCTTATTCAACGACCGCGTGGGCTTTGCTGGACGACGCCCGCAAGCAGGGCAAACGAATTCTGTTCGAAGGTGCGCAAGGTACGATGCTGGACCTCGACCATGGTACCTATCCGTTTGTGACGTCCTCAAATACGGTTGCCGGCCAAGCCGCTGTTGGTTCCGGTCTCGGTCCGGCCGCCGTCGGCTACGTCTTGGGGATTACAAAGGCCTACACCACCCGCGTTGGAGAAGGGCCGTTCCCGACAGAACTGCTTGATGACATCGGCAAAACGTTAGGAGAGCGCGGCCGCGAGTTTGGAACGGTGACCGGACGGCAAAGGCGGTGCGGGTGGTTTGACGCGGTGATGGTTCGTCAGGCGGTCAAGGTCGGTGGGATTACGGGCATTGCTTTGACCAAGCTCGATGTCCTGGATGCACTCGATGAGTTGAAGATATGTGCCGGTTACCAATTACATGGTGAACGCATATCTCAGTTTCCGGCGTCCATGGCCGATCAGGCCGCGGTGAAGCCGGTCTACGAGAGCCTTCCGGGCTGGAAAGAGAGCACCCAAGGCGCGCGGTCGTGGGCAGATTTGCCCGCCGAATGCATAAAATACATCCGCCGCCTGGAAGAACTGATTGAAGCGCCTGTGGCTTTGCTGTCGACGAGCCCGGAGCGGGATGACACGATTCTGGTCCGAGATCCCTTTGCGGACTAGAGGAACTCGCCCTGTAAAGCGCGGAATTCTGCCATTCCAACTTAACCGTTCGGTAATGCGTCTGTGTTGAGGTAAACGCTGCCTAAGTCCGCATTGAACCCGGGCAGAAAGTCCAACTTCAAACGAGACGACGACGTCACATGGCCGAACAGGCAGTTGATACAGTCGTAGAGGAAGCCGAACCGGACGAAGACACGGCCAAGACAGCCCCTCCAGAAGGAGAGACCGAAGGCCAGACCGGAACGGAACGCAAACCAGAGTCCTCTGCGGCAGCGCCGAAACAGGCGCCTAAAGTGGTGCAGCCGGCGCCTGGCGGCAGCAGCTCAATTGTCGTCCGTGACCGCTACAGCATCTATTACGACCGTCCGATCCCGAAGTTGGACATGCCCAATGCCCAGGCCTTCGAAGTCGAAGACCGTAAGCAGCCTGGCCGCGCATTATACGCTCTTGTCTGTAAGCCGGAGATGACCTCTCGCATCAGCGTGATGCGGGTGCTCAAGGGCAATGAAATTCCGAACATGCTGCACTTGGTGGACTGGGGTGCTGCCGAGTGGCCCCCGGCCAACCGCAAATGTGCGATCGTCATCTATTACCGGCCGCTTGGAGGCCGGGTCATGGATAGTCTGACCGCCGTGCGTGAGCGTATTCCCGATCACCAGTTCCCAAAACTAATTATCAAGCCGATTGCGGAGGCGTTAACTGAACTCGGGCTTAAGGGGATTACCCACCGCGCTATCCGGCCGGACAATTTGTACTGGGTCGACAATTCAAAGCAAAAAATTGTACTAGGAGACTGCACGACCAGCGTTGCAGCCGGTGATCAACCTGTCGTCCTGGAAACGATACAGTCGGGCATGGCGACGCCGCATGCGCGGGGGTCCGGTATGTACGCTGACGATATGTACTCGCTGGGCGTGACTTTGCTGATGCTTGCCGTCGGCCGCAATCCTCTCGCCGGAAAAGCGGACGACGAGATTATCGATAAGAAGATTAAGGAAGGGTCTTACGCCGCGCTGGTGGGAGACGAACGACTCCCTGTTTCCCTCATCGAATGCTTGCGCGGGTTAATGACCGACGACCCGGAACAACGCTGGACGACCCAAAACATCGATCTGTGGTTGAACGGAAAGCGCCTGACGCCGGTGCAAGCGCGGGCCGAACCTCATGCGCAGCGCGGGTTTAAATTCGCGGAGAGGGAATTCTGGTCATGCCGCCCGCTGGCTGCGCACCTGCATCGCCATTGGGACGAGGCAGCAAAAGTCATTCACGATGGATCTCTGGAAATCTGGGTGCGTCGCGGTTTAGAGGCAACGGATCTCGCCGATGCCATGTCCGTAGCGATTAAATCGACGTTGGCGATGCCGGGTGATCAAAAAGAGACAGATGACGTCCTGGTTTCGCACATCCTGATGTTGTTGGATCCTGAAGCGCCGGTCCGTTACCGCACATTCTGCACAAATCTGGACGGCTTCGGGTCTTCACTTGCGATCGCGATGCTACAAAAGAAGTCCCTTCAGCCGTACATCGATTTTATTAACAAGGACCTCTGGCGGTACTGGGTTGCGGCGCAAACGTCGTTCAATAATGACAACAGCCAGTGGGACGGGGTCTTTAAGGACCTTAAGAATTACCTCAAAGACGTGAACTCGGGTGGCGGTATCGAGCGTTGTGTTTACGAACTTAACGAATGGCTCTACTGCATGAGCCCTCTGATCGTCGGTCAATACGTCATGGAAGTGAAGGGCGTGTTGCCCGCGCTCGACGCGGTCTCAAAGACTGTGAATTCGAAGATGTGGCCTGTGGACCGGCATGTGGCGGCGTTTCTGCGCGCTCGGTACGCAAAAGGCACCGGCAATCAAATTGATGCGATGAATGATCCGAAGCCGGATCGCGCGACCATCGGTATGTTGAGCGTACTTGCCATTGTACAGTGGCGGCTCGGTCCGGAAGCAGTGTTTGGCCTCGCAGGGTGGGTCGGCGGATTAATGGGGCCCGTAATCAATAGCTACCAGAACCGCCTGAAGCGCAAGGAAATCGAGAAAGAGATTCCGAAACTCGTACGCAAGGGTAATTTGCCCGAACTTTACAACTATCTGGACAACCCTGAGGAACGCCAACGGGACGCTGAGGGATTTGCATGGGCGAAGGCGGAATATGCTGCGGCCGAAAAGCAGATCTACGAATTCCAGCACGGACAAATTGACCGTGATGAGGATGCCCAGCGGACGGGGCGGCAGGCTGGAGCCGTTGTGGCCATCGTGGTCATGAGTTTAGCCTACGTCATCACATTGTTTGGGGAACTCGTTTAGTCATGGCCAAGAAACCCCAAGCGGCACCAGTAAGGTCGCCAAAGATGAACAAGGGTAAAGTGCTTTTGTATGCGATGATCGCAATCCCCATCGCTTTCATGATCATTCCGACCGTGATTGTTCTCTGTTTTTGGCTGTTGCCGTCATTTGTAGCGTTTCTTATGGAGCGCAGAAAAGGATGGTATGGCGGCGCCTGTGTTGGCGCATTGAACCTTGCCGGGGCTTCGCCCTACCTGACTGATTTGTGGTTCCACAACCATACCGTTGAGGGCGCGTTCGATATTCTCAGTAATATCTGGGCGCTGCTTGTGGTTTATGGGTGCGCGGCGATTGGTTGGGCGGTTTATATCACCACTCCCTCCATTGTTTCGGCATTCATGGCGATGACGGCGGACCGCCGTATAACCGTGCTAAAAGACCAGCAAAAGGAATTGGTCTTGAAATGGGGGCCGGATGTCGAGTCCGTCTACGAACCGGAAGATAAAGGCGACAAACCAATGCCTGCTTAGGCGATCGAGCTTGCTGCCCGTAGCGCTGTCATAAGATTGTCCATATCGTCGGGCCGTTCACATTGAAAATCGAGCTTTTGACCTGACACAGGGTGCATAAATCCGAGTTTTTGCGCATGCAGCGCTTGCCGGCCAAACGCTTTAACGGCGTCTTTTAACTGGTCAGGTGTACCGCGTCGCAATCCAGTTCCGTATACGTTGTCGCCGATTAATCCATGACCGATGTGAGTCATGTGTACTCTGATCTGATGGGTGCGGCCCGTTTCCAACGTGCAATACACACGACAAGCGATCGACCCGAACACTTCCTCGACCTTGTAGTGTGTCGTGGCGTTCTTGCCACCTTTGTTTACGACAGCCATTTTTTTTCTGTTACGGGGGCTGCGGCCAATCAAACCTTCAATCGTACCATTGGTTTGCGCGGGAACGCCCCAAGCCAGGGCCTCGTACTGCCGGTGGATAGAGTGCGTAGAAAATTGTTCGGTCAGATTCACGTGGCTCTTCTCTGTTTTTGCGGCGACCAACAGGCCTGAGGTGTCTTTGTCGAGCCGGTGAACGATTCCCGGTCTTTTAACGCCTCCGATTCCTTGTAACCCGCCGCCACAATGCGCCAGCAAGGCATTCACCAGTGTGCCGTCAGCATTGCCCGCCGCTGGGTGTACGACCATACCGGCCGGCTTATTTATGACGATAAGGTGTTCATCCTCAAACCGGACATCGAGATCGAGCTCTTGCGCAAGCGGCTTATCAGGGACAGGGGAGGGGACGGTGAGCGTGATCGCCGCACCTTCCGTTACGCGATGGTTCGGATCCGTAACAGCCGTGCCGTCAAGGCGGACGTGACTGCTTTCGATGAGGCCTTTGAGACGAGACCGCGAGTAGTCCTGCGCAAGCGTGCTGAGCACGCGGTCCAGTCTCTGTCCCGCATGTTCGTTGCTCGCGCTGAACTTGAGAATTCTAATTTGTGAACTCTGTGTACTCATCGCAGGATAAATGATACGCCGTTTTACTGGTTACAAGCCATTCATTGAGATTCGGGGTTTTAGAGTTGACTGCCGCAAAAACGCTTGTCTGGATCATGACCGGTATGCTGGCCGCTTTGCTCGGCGTTCTGGTCGTTGGGCTGTCTCTAGGGTGGCATAAGGACTCGGCGTCCGATGTGGTTTCCACGATCCAACCGGTCCGCAAGCCGATGGACTGGAATGCGGGTGTCGTTAACCTCGGCCAACCCGTGGGAACAGAGATCCAAGATGTCGCTCAAGTGGGGGGCCTCTTCGCACTGACTCTCTCCGGCGGAGGCAGAGGCGCGCGGATTTTGATCCTGGATCCTGCGACAGGTGAAACCGTCGGGACCATCAATGTCGAGACATCGAATGGGCGTGGCCCCGAAGACTGAAAACGGACCAAGATCGCTCACCCTCAAGCGTGCGCACTTGGAGATACTCGTACACGCTGCCGCCGATGCGGCCCCTGCGGAGTGCTGTGGGCTGCTGATCGGGTACGGGACGGACTTCGTCATAGTCACCGACGTCATTGTCGCAGAAAACGTTGCCGACGAACCGGATACTTTCCTGATCAATCCTCAACTCCAGTTCGATTGGCTGCGAAAGCTTCGTGACAGTGACAGGCGCATCATCGGCCATTTTCATTCTCATCCGAATGGACGGTGCGAGCCTTCTCAGCGGGATTTGGACATGGCCGTCGACCCCGAACAGGTGTGGCTTATTGTGCCTGTACTGGACGGTGTACCTGGAGCGCCTGCCGCATACATTCCTGACGCTAAGAGAACGGGCTTTTCACAGGTGGCGATAAACCTGCTCGAATAACCCTAATTCTCCCGGTGCGTTGTCGCGCGCTTGGCGTTCTGGCATGCTTGGAACAGCCAAAATGCTCTAACACAGGGTCTCTACCATGGAGCGTCGCTTCTCATCGCCAATCGACCGACGCAATGCGTTGCGTTTTGCAGGTGCGACCGCAACTACAGTGGGCCTCGGTGTCTACCGTCCGAAGGCGGCCTATGCGGCTGAGTCCGGTGGCCCGGCGCGCCTGCTCGCCAACGAGAACCCATACGGACCGGCAAAGAGTGCTCAGGAGGCGATGGCGCTAGCGCTTGCCGATGGTTGGATGTACGCGACCGGCGAGGCCCGCGTTCTGCGCGACCTCATCGCTGCCAAGGAAGGGGTCTCATCGGAGCACATACTAATTACCGCTGGATCGGGGGAGCTTCTCCGCATGGCTGGGTTGTCCTTCGGCCAGACCGGAGAAATCGTCGCCGCCAAGCCGACCTTTTCGATGTTGACGGCGTACGCAAGGGATACGGGCGGGACTGTCCATGAAGTCCTGCTTGATTCGAACATGTGCCATGATCTCGCCGCCATGGAAGCCCGCGTTACCGACAAGACGAGTTTGGTGTACGTCTGCAATCCGAATAACCCGACTGGGACCTTGCTTGAACCGGACGAATTGCGGCGCTTCGTTGAAACCGTTGAGCCACGCGCGACGGTATTTATCGACGAGGCCTATGTTGAATTGCTCCCTGACCAAAATCTTTACGCGATGGTCGATCAGATTAAGGCCGATAAGAATGTCGTTATCGGCAGGACCTTCTCGAAGATTCACGGTATGGCGGGTCTTCGTATCGGTTATGCCATCGCGCGCCCAGACTTAATCTCGCGATTACGGCCCCTGCAAATGAGTTTCCTCAATATCATGGGATTGCGCGCCGCTGCCGCGAGTTACCAGGATATCGAATTTCAAGAGTACAGCCGTGCACGTATCAGAGAATGCGTATCCGTGACCGAGAGTGCGATGGACGATCTGGGACTACCTTATACGCCAACGGCGGCGAATTTCGTTTTGTTCGATACCGGAGGCTCGGTTCGTGAATTTGCGGCGGCGATGCGGGCGAAGAAATTAATGGTGGGGCGCTCGTACGCGCCCTATGAAACCTGGTGCCGGGTCAGCATGGGAACGGTCGGGCAGATGGAACGCTTCGCCGAGGCGCTACGCGACTATTACAAGGGATAAGCTGATGACCTATCGAATTGGTATCATTGGAACGGGCGCCGGCTATACGGGTAATGCCGCGCCGCCTAAGCCTATCGCCGAGTTGGCCGGTGAGGGATTTAAGCCGGAGTTGATTGAAACGCGCCTGCGAACATTTCCAATGACGCCGTTTGATCGGGCTTTGACCGCATTGGCTTATGTCGACTGTGCGATAGAAGCTGAGAAGTCGGGGTTTGACGCTGTCTTCATCAATACGTTCGGCGACTACGGCATAGACGAAATTAGATCCGCCACGGATATGGTCGTCGTAGGTGCTGGTGAAGCAACCATGACCATGTGTGGCAATTTGGGACGGTATTTCTCGATCGTTACAATTTGGCCGCCAAAGCTTAATTTTATCTACGAGGAACGTCTTCGCAGTACGGCGATGGAGGGCAAATGTGTCTCCGTGCGAAACGTTCTGTCGGATGCAGAAGTCGAAGGCGTGGCGGGGGCCGGAGCCGCAGTCTCCGGATTGAAAGACGGCAATGCCGGGTTGATCGAGCGTATCGTCGAGGAAATAGAAACCGCGGTTCTGGATGATGGCGCAGAAACCATTATCTTCGGCTGCACCTGTATGGCGCCGGTCGCTCCGGCGATTACGGATCGCGTCACGGTGCCGGTTCTTGAGTCGATGCGCACCGGGTATAAGACCGTTGAAGCCTTGCTGGCTCTAAACCTGAGACACAGCTCCGTTGCGTTCCCGAAAGCTAATTCTGAAAACATAAGCGCTGTCGGCGCGTTAATTACCGGTCAGGGATCCCGTGATCTCGGCGGAGATTGTGAGGTATGCGTTATCGCGCCTGAAGCGGCGGAATAGCGCGCTATCGGCATCCCGAAACGTTGCCCTGTTCGATCTATTGATGTCCCAAGATAAAGAGCAACTCCCAGCCCCGCCGCTAGCGAATGAGGCGGTGGTCAAAGGTGTTCTCGCGGCAACCATCGCGGCGAGTGCTTTCACAATCCAGATCTTTCTTCCTGCTCTCCCAGCGGTCCAGGAGGCGTTCGATGTCACGGCCTCTCAAGTTCAGCTGACGGTAAGCCTTCCTTTATTCGTTACGGCAATCGCGACGCTTTTCTATGGGTCGCTGTCGGATCGCTTTGGGCGCCGGCCAGTTTTGATTGGGGGGATGGTTCTGTTCTTTGTCGGCACGGTGCTGTGCCTGTTCGCGCAAACCATTCTTGCGCTTGTTGCTGGCCGCTTTGTTCAAGCGCTTGGCAGTGCCGCGGGAATCGTCGTGGCGCGGGCTGTCGTCCGCGATCTTTACGGGCGTGAGCGTGCCGCAGCCGTTCTGGCCGGGTTGGTCGCGGTTATGGTGGTTGCCCCGATGGTCGCGCCGACGCTGGGCGGCTTTCTGGTCGACGCGGCAGGGTGGCGCGGCAACGTCCAGGCGATGGCTGTGTTTTCTGGGATCCTCTTGCTGCTCGTCGTGTTCGGGCTTCCCGAAACGCACCGGCAACGGTCGGGAGAGGCTTTCGGTATTACGAGTATGGCAGCGTCGTTTGGCCAGCTGCTTATGTCTCCCGCCTATCGGGCCTATGTGTTTCAAAGCGCGTTTATGATCGCGATTTTTTATGTTTTTCTTGCTGCCGCGCCATATGCCGTGATGGTTGTCATGGGGTTATCGGCCACCGGTTACGGACTTTACTTCCTGCTGTCGACCGTCGGTTATCTCGGCGGAACGATCATCGCGAATCGCTTTTCAGAGCGGGTGGGCCTGGATCGCATGATAAGGATCGGTACGACGGCCGCAGTTGTATCCACCGCTGCGGTGCTGATTCTGGTTCTTGGCGGGCTTTGGCACCCGTTGGCTGTGTTCCTGCCCATTACCGTGATGGGATTGGCGAACGGTATGGCGCTGCCCAATGCCAACGCCGGGGCGATCAGTGTTAATCCGGAGTTGGCAGGTGCAGCGTCAGGTCTCGTCTCGTTTATTCAACTGGGCGTGGCCGCGATTTTCGCGCAGCTGGCAGGCAGCTGGCAGAACGGCACTCCCTATCCCCTTGCGGGCTACATGTTCGGAGCTTCAGTTCTCGCCTGGGCGTCGTTCAGGTATTTTAAGGGCTTAGAAAGCCGCCGCAGTTGACATCGGCTCGGTCTCGGGTTGTCCCGCAACAGACGTGGCGGGCACCGTCTGCGCGAGCTGGCGACATGACTTGAAGCCCTTCCACCAGTGGCGAACGGAGACAGCGATCGGCTGGGCCATTTTTTGACGGAACACGATGTCTTTGGTCATCTCTTTGGTCGATTCCATCGACGACAACCTGAGTAAGTCGTTGATACGGTCCAGAGCGATATCGTGAGATTTCTTTGTGTCGTCCGTATCCGAAATCTTGACCCGCTGTATGATGTCAAACACGAGATCAGAGATCATGTGATCGGTACGGCCGCCCAAACTATCGACGAACTCGTTTACGTCGGCCAGCAGTTCTTCAGCGACTTCATCTGAATACAATGTACGAATCTTCGCGGCTTCAATGCCAACGACGCTTGCGAAGTAATAGTGCCGGATAGGCTGGACTTCGAGGATCATTCGTTTGTCCTCATAGTCCATTTCAATTTCATCCAGAAAAGCTGACAGGCGCTTTTCCCATATGGGGTACGTCTTGTTCGCCGTTTCGGCAACATCGTACAGAAAACGCTTCACGGCCTCTGTCGGCGCTACGGTCGGAAATCTGCTACTCGCCATTTTGACCACCATGTTTGGTACGTTACGGTTGCCCAAATAACGTTTTAGGGTCGAAAGCGGTTGCCGAAACGCGCAGATATGCCCTGAATCATAGGAAACAGGCGCCACATACGGGGTATTTGCGGAATTTGGTTAAATTGTAGTAGGCGGGCGCTGCAGCGCTTAACGGGTGATTTTCGCGAACGAAACCTTAAATTCGGTCGTTACTAGGTCGTCCAGTCCTGAATAAGCACGCCCTCCGCGGTTTTTTGGGGGTCATTTCGACTTTAAATCTTCGTTTAGATGTTGGACACAGAATAGGAACTTGGGGCAGCACGGGTGCCCTTATAGGGAATGGGGATCGGAGCGCATGGCGGAAAAGCCGAACAAGCCGCCCGGCGGACAAGAACGCCGCGGGTCGCCTGAGTTCCGCGCGCGTGCTCAGCAGGCCTATGAAACCCTGCGTTCGATGATCCGCGACCACGGCGGCTCTGATATTGCTGACGATCTCAATGACAAACCGTTGATTGAAGATGTCATGCGATTGCGTCCCGAAATGGTCGGTGCGCTGCTCGATTCCGCATGGCAACTGCGATCACACTCCAAACTTGCGCCATTCTTCCAGGCCGAAGGTGCCGATGCCGGGTTGGCCGAGGAGAAATCCCAGGCATTGCAGCCCTGCGGCCGAACTTACGCTGATACAATTCAGGCCCACCTCTTTGGGTCTGCACGCCTTTTCTTTAAGACCAAGGAGAATGCGTGGGTCCGGTCAATGATGGCCAATCCCAAGAAGCTCGACAAATCAGTCACGGGCGGCGTGATTAATGTCATGCGCAAGTCTTTCGGGATGAAGCCCAAAGTGAATGAAAACGCTTTGCGGGACCTCTATCCGAGCAGAGGGCTATACGAGACACTCAAACCGTACCTGATGCACGAGGACCAATTTAAGTACGTTCCGGACTACGCAAATCTGAGCACCAAAGGTGCTGCTATTATCGGCGATATCTTCGAAAATCTCCGATCGTCGGCAGCCCTTAAAGTGGCGTGCCGGATCAGTCCGGACGCCCTGATGAACGCGCGGGCCTGCGCGTTCGCGTACGCAGAGTCGGAGATCTTTGCGGAGGTGTCCAACGCGGAAGAAAGTCAGTTCAAGAAAAAGAACGTCAATGAACTTCGCCGCGACAAAGCCGTGATGGCGCGTGTGCGCAAACATACTGCGACGGTGTTCGCGAATATCCTCACCAACCATGTTGAGAGCATGGATTTCGTGGAGCAACACAAGGCCGGTGCCGAGACGGTCGTTCGATCCCTGGCGCCACTGTTCAAGGAGGAAACTTGGTTAGTGCTGGCGGAGAAGGGAGCAGTCGAGAACGTCATTAACTGCCCACCCACGGTGGCGCGGGAAATGGGCCGCGATACTCGATATGTCGATATGCAGATTTCGAAGTACATCGATCAGCTTCAGTATCCTGATATTGGGCGGGATGTGATGAAAATCGCGCGCGAAGAATTATCCGACGAAGATTTTCGCAAGGCGTTGTCTGACGAGGAAGCCATCAAGGTTTGGGCAACGCTACCCGGACGGTTCAACAATCAGTTCAAGTATCAACACGACGCCAAGAAGGGCGGAGACAAAGAGATTCGTAATTTTAAATATTTGAAGGCAGAGGCGGCGCCGATCATCGTTGAATTGCGTGACGCCATTAGTGGCAAAAAGAAAGACGCCGACGACGAAGAGTGACATCTTCCGTGTTTGGGATGGGATAAATGACAGTATCGAACAGGGCGCATCCAGACGCCATCTTTGTAAGGTTCACGGGTAACCAGGGCTTCGGGTTTACCTATATTGATGAAGAAACCTTCGCCGCCTGCGCGGACCACTTCTTAGCCATCGCCTTGGCCAGGGAGGAAGAAGATGCCCCGGACGTTCGCAAGCAAGCCTGCCACGATCAGCTGTGGCGCGTCTTTGCAGATCCTATGGGCGAGCAATATTCGTGGCACAATGTTCGATGGATCGCGGCAGCCGCCGTGCGGGACAAATTTGGTTTCGAGGGCCTGACTCCTCGAGTGGTCGTGATCGAAAATGCCGAAGAGGGATCTGGAATCGTTATCCGCTCCGGCGATGAATTTCTCAAACATCCGGGCTGGCCGATGGCGTTGGTGATCGGTCATCCGGCGGTCCGGCGACTTTTTATGCGTCGAAGGGCAGCTTCGAGACGCAGGCAAAACAGACCATGTCTGAGGACGTGTGGCTGCCGCAGATCGTTGACCGGCTCTACGAAGTCACGCCTTCGGTGGTTATGGGAATGCCCAAGGCCGGAAAGGACGGGAAAATGCAGGTGCAGTGCCGCGCGCTGTCTTTCGGTGCTAAGGCAGAACTCAAAGAGCGCGCGAAAGAGGATTAGTCGCCGCCAGTAGGGTCGTCTTCAAGCCCGATCACAGCTGCGATGTCCCGGTCTGCCCGACCGGTCGCCAGGATCAATTTGATCAAGCGCACGTCAATTGACTCTTGATCCTGATTTGACACGGCGTTTTCGAGCCGCGCGGCGAACTCCGTCACCGTTAACGACCCAAGGCCGCGTTTTGAAAGCTCCGGTCCGCGCATCAGGTACCCTGTGAACATGGCCCAATCCGTGAGCAGCGCATCCAGGTGATCGGTTGACTCCGCGTCCTGCTGGGCCCACTGGTACAGCAGCTGACGAATGCCGTCGTCGACGGTCCGAAGGTCTACGTCCAGCGCGCCCCATTCCCGGTCCAGGAGCCGAAAAGCGGATTTCCTCTTGCTTCCGAAGCCCAGGAAATCGAGACTGAAGGCCATGGCTGATACTCCGAATAAATCATCCCCTGAGTTACCGGGCTTGCAAGACTGCCGCAAGTGCGGGGCTTCCTTTCGCTGGGAGCCCAGCAACCCACTGGCAAAAGGCTCACCGCTTGTGGCTCGTTTGGTAAAACCCAGCGATGACTGCGATTGCGGCTACGGCCGGATCGGACCCATAGAGGTCGAAGACGACTGAGGTCTAGGACAGGCCGACTCTGTCCTTATCAAGCGTCACAGCCTTGATCATTGCGAAGATCGGCAACCCCGGCCGCAAGGATAAACGCTCAAACGCCAGGCGCGTCACCTGTGCCCACAAGTGAACCGGCCGGGTCGAAGAGCCGATGTTAATCTGCACATCCATGACCGGCCGGCGCGGCACATCAGTAATAGACGCGATCGTCCCTTCGAGGATGTTCAGGACGCTCACCCGTTCAGGGCGGGCCAGAGCGAGGGCGACGTCCTGGGGCCGAACGTGGATTCTGATGTGGGCGCCCGGAGGCAGATTGAGTTTCGTGACAAGGATATCTTGTCCGGCAGCATTGACCCGGGTCAGGCTATGTGCCGTATCGTGTTCGGTGACGGTCGCCGCGAGTACCGTTCCCGCTTCGCCGCCTTGGGTGAACGGACTTAAGTCCATTTCCCCGGAAATATCTTCCACGCTGCCAAATGCTTTGACGGCACCGTCATCGAGTACGGCGAGCCATGTCGCCAGATGTCGAATTTCACTCAGACTGTGAGAGACATATAGGATCGGCAGATCGAGGGTGTGCCTCAACCCTTCGAGATAGGGCAGGATCTCCGCTTTCCTGTCATCGTCCAAGGCGGCAAGCGGTTCGTCGAGCAGCAGCAGCCGCGGGTTCGCGAGCAAAGCTCTACCGATAGCTACACGCTGACCTTCCCCACCGGACAGTTTGTGGATGGGCCGGTCGAGCAGCCCACCTAAATTGAGAAGCGCGATCACCGAATCGTATGACAAGGACTCACTTTCCGCCGGGGGGTTAAACCGACGGCCAAATGTCAGGTTGCCTTTGACACTGAGATGAGGAAACAGGCGTGTATCCTGAAATACGTATCCGATCCGCCGCCGGTCCGGCGGAACCCACGCGCCGTTTTGGGTATCGCAAAGTACCGTGTCTCCTACCTCAATGCGAACGAAGTCGGGGCGCAATAATCCTGCGACGATTTTGAGCAGCGTCGTCTTGCCGGCACCCGACGGCCCGAATATGGCAGTGACGCCGCTGTCTGGTGTCTCAAGGTCGACATCAAGGCGGAACAAAGAGGTGCCATCGGTGAAGCGGTGGCCGGCTTTGATTGACAGCATACGTCCTCAGCCCCGCAGCTTGAGGTTTGCCCGCCGGGCAAGCCACTCAGATAACATCAACGCGATCACCGCCAACAGCAGCGAAAGAATCACAAGTCGCATCGCGATGGCATCACCGCCTGGGGTTTGCGTCGCCGTATACAGCGCAAGTGGCAGGGTTTGCGTTTCTCCCGGGATGTTGGCCGCGAACGTGATAGTTGCGCCGAATTCGCCCAGCGCCCGCGCGAAGAATAACAAGGCTCCCGTGATGATGCCGGGCGTAACGATCGGCAAGGTCACGGCGAAGAACGCTTGACGTGCGTTAGCGCCAAGGGTGAGCGCAGCTTCTTCCAGACGCGGGTCTACGGTTTCAAGAGCTTGTCGGATTGGGCGCACGAATAAAGGAAAGGCGACGACGGACGCCGCAATCGCAGCCCCTTGCCTGGTAAAGACCAGACGGATGTCGAACCAGGAGTCCAGAAGTTCGCCCAGCACGCCTTGGCGTCCCAGCAATACAAGCAGCAGGTACCCGATCACAACGGGAGGGACGACCAGCGGCACGTGAATGACGGCGTTGAAGATCGTCTTGCCAGCGAAGTTCTTGCGCGCCAATAACCAGGCGCACGCCAGCGCCACAGGGAAGGTGAACACTGCGCTCCACAAGCCGACCTTCAGGCTGACCTGAAGCGCTTCGATTTCAAGATCGGAAAACCCAAACATATCCCTACGCGGTTCCCCCTGCCGCCGGCAGTATTGTGGCCTGTCGGGGGGTAAAACGGAAGCGCAAGGGGCGCCAGCCGTGCCGGATTATGCGGCGTCGGGGCCGAGCTTTCTCAGCGCTGCAAGGGGGTTGGCCTCGATGTCCGTCGCCAGGGTCGCATTCCAGCGGTTGAGAAAGCCGAACAGGGCAATGACAGCGACGATCTCGCAAATCTGATTGTCGTCGAAGTGTTGCTTAAGATCGTCGAATTCCGCGTCGGTCACGTCCACCGGGGCATGGGCCGCACCCTGCGCGACGCGTAGGACCGCCCGTTCCGCGTCGGAAAACACCGGTGCGTTTTCGTAATCCCACAACGCCTTGATCTTTTCGGGGTCTAAGCCCGCCATTTCCGCACCATGAACGGTGTGGGACTGGCAGTAGGTGCATCCGGCGGACGTGCTGGTCATGATCGATACCAATCGCTTGAGCTCATTGCTGACCAAGCCGTCCTTGCCGTATATCGCCCAGGTCAGGCCGCTCAATCCTTCGAGCAGCCCTGGTACACGCGCAAATGTCAGGCCGTCGTTGGCGCGAAAGCCCATGCGCTCTTCACCGATTTTCATACGCTCCTGCATCTCTGCGGGCAGGCTGTCGAGAGGCAGGGGGGCGATGCGCGGCATGTTGTGTCGTCCTTGATTACTCAGCTGGTCCGGTAGCGACGGGCGTATCGGGGTCGCTGCCCCAGTCAACCCAAGAGCCGTCATAGATCGCGACGTCGTCCTTTCCGAGCAGGTAGGCACCGAGCGCGACCGTGCACGCCGTGACGCCGGAGCCGCAGGTCGTCGCCATTGGCGCGGAGAGGTCGACTCCCGCGGCGTCGAAAGCAGCTTTGAGGCCATCGGCGGGCTTGAAGGTCTTGCTCTCCGGCACGAACAGCCCTGCGAAGGGCACGTTACGGCTGCCGGGAATGTGCCCCGAGCGCAGCTCGGGCCGAGGCTCCGCATCGGTGCCGGCAAAGCGACCAGCGGAGCGGGCATCGACGAGCTGGTATGCCTTGGCATCGATATTCGCGCGCGTCTCCGCCTTCGTGCGGACATGATCGACCGCTTCGCGCGCGGCGGTGAAGGCTACTGGTGTGATTGCCGGTGTAGTCGTTTCAAGCGGGCGGCCTTCTGCTGTCCATTTGCCTAGGCCACCGTCCAGAACGGCGATCTTGGTGTGGCCGAAATTGCGAAACATCCACCACACGCGTGCCGCGGCGCAGCCGCCGCCCATGGCGTCGTACGCAATCACATGGCTATCGTTGGAAATGCCCAGGGCGCCGACCTTTGCGCCAAACACAGCAGCGGACGGCATAGTGTGGTCCTGGCTGGCGTCCGGGTCGGCGATGTCATTGATGTCGAAGAATACCGCGCCGGGGATATGCCCAGCCGTATATTGCTCTTTCGCCGGGGCAATGCCGCCGGGCACGAAGTACGAGGCGTCGACGACGACCACACCCGCTTCGCCGAGGTGAGCCGCGAGCCACTCTGTTGAAACAAGGGCGTCGGTGTTTGCGTAATCTGAGGTCTGGGTCATGACGGGATTTCCGTGCTGACAAGGGAGTCGTCCATCCAGGGCGGCACCGGCAGGTCTTTGGACCGGAGAAATTCCGGATTGAAGATCTTGCTCTGATAACGGCTGCCGCTATCGCACAGGATCGTAACAACGTTGGCATCGGGCCCCAGTTTTCTGCCGACACGAATGGCTGACGCAATGTTGATACCTGTTGAGCCGCCCATCACCAGGCCGTCATGCAGAATGGTGTTGTAGATCACGTCCAGCGCCTCGGGATCGAAAATGCGTTCGGCATCGTCAATCGGCGCATCCTTGAGGTTTTCGGTGATCCGGCCTTGACCGATACCTTCGGTGATCGATGTCCCTTCGGCGGTCAGCTCGCCGGTTTTGACGAAGTCGTAAATCACCGAACCGCCGGGGTCCGCCGCGACAATCTGGATGTCCTCGTTGCGTTCCTTGAGCGCGATGGCGACGCCGGCCAGGGTTCCGCCAGTGCCTACCGATGTCGTGAAGGCGTCGACCTGGCCGTCGAGCGAATTCCAGATTTCCGGACCAGTGGTTTCGATATGGCCGTCACGGTTTGCGGTATTGTCGAACTGATTGCAGAAGTATCCGCCGATCTGCTCGGCCATGCGGGCCGCGACGTGGACATAGTTGTTCGGGTCACTGAAGGGCACGGCGGGCACTTCACGCAGCAAGGCCCCACAGGCGCGCAGCGCGTCCTTCTTCTCCTGGGTCTGAGTCTCCGGGATGACGATGACGGACCGGTAGCCGAGCGAATTTCCGACCAGGGCGACACCGATCCCGGTGTTTCCGGCGGTGGCTTCGACCAGCACGCCGCCCGGCTCAATCAGGCCGCGTCTTGCAGCATCCTGGATCATGAACAGGGCGGCGCGGTCCTTGACGGATCCGCCCGGATTCATGAACTCGGCTTTCCCGTATATGTTCGCTCCGGCCTGTTCAGAGGCCCAGTTGAGGCGGATCAGCGGCGTATTGCCCACAGCGGTAATAAAATCCGCGTGTACTGCAGGTTTCATGGTTCTGTCCTGGTTGGCGCAGTGATAGGACCGGGGACCATAGGTATAAGGTGGCAAAGCTCAAGTCCAGGACCTGACGGCGGTCATCGCAAGCACGCCAAAAGGAAAGGAAACTCCCCCATGGCTGACAGCAACAAAATAGAATTATCCGGGCACGCGGGAGACACCCTGGCGGCGCGGCTGGATATGCCGTCCGGCGCGCCCGTGGCTTACGCCCTGTTCGCTCACTGCTTTACGTGCTCGAAGGACATTTTCGCCGCCTCGCGCATTGCCCAGGCGCTCAGCCAGGACGGGATCGCGGTGCTGCGGTTCGACTTCACCGGCCTCGGTGCGTCCGACGGGGAATTTGCCAACACCAACTTCTCCTCGAACGTTCAGGACCTGCTCAAAGCCGTCGACTATATGCGCGAGCATCACCAGGCACCGGCGCTGATGATCGGACATTCCCTTGGCGGGGCCGCTGTTCTGTCTGCCGCGCCACAGGTGGATGAGGTCAGGGCGGTGGTAACCATCGGTGCGCCGGCGGACGCGGAGCATGTCGCTCATAATTTCGGCGCCAAGCTTGACGAGATTGAAGAGAAAGGTGAGGCCGAAGTGGAATTGGCCGGACGGCCGTTCAAGATCAAGAAGCAGTTCCTCGACGACATCGCCGGGCAGAACGTGCTCGATGCGGTCGAAGGTATGAAAAAAGCGCTTCTGGTTTGCCACGCGCCTCTGGATGAAACGGTCGGCATCGACAACGCGACCAAGATCTTCGTTGCGGCGAAGCATCCCAAGAGCTTTCTGTCGCTCGACAGCGCGGATCATCTGTTGCGCAAGAAGGACGACGCGATTTACGCCGCCGGGTGCATCGCCGCCTGGGCCTCGCGCTACATCGGAGCAGCGACAAAGGACGGCACATCGGACGCGATGCCCGAGGGCGCGGTGGAGGTCGCCGAGACCGGCACGGGCAAATTCGTTCAGGCCGTCCGCGTCGGCAAACATGTGCTTACGGCTGACGAGCCCAAGGATGTCGGCGGCGACGACCTCGGCCCGGGACCTTATGACTACCTGCTTGCGGGTCTTGGCGCCTGCACTTCAATGACTTTGCGCATGTACGCGGATCGCAAGAAACTGCCGCTGAACAAGGTGTCGGTGCGCCTGACTCACGAGAAGATTCACGCCGAAGACTGTGCCGATTGCGAGACCGCGGAAGGAAAAGTCGACCAGATCACCCGCGAGATCACGATCACCGGGGATGACCTAACCGAAGAGCAACGTGATAGGCTCCTGGAAATCGCCGACAAGTGTCCGGTCCACCGGACTCTGGAAGGCGAGGTCAAGGTGCGCACCAGCCTGGCTGACTAAGCGCGCGGGAAGAGAGGGAACATGGCGGATGCACCGGAAACGAACAAGCAATGGCTGCTGGCCGAACGGCCGGTCGGCCGCGCCGTGCGCGAGAGCGACTTCAAGCTCGAGGAGGGGCCGATTCCTGAACCGGGCGACGGCGAATTTGTCATCCGCGTGATCTATTCGTCGCTGGCGCCGGTCATGCGCTTTTACATGCTTGACGGTGCGGGCATCGAAAAGCCGCTCGAGATCGGCGAGGTGATGCGCGGCCGCGGCGTCGGGCAGGTGGTCAAGTCGAAGAACCCGGATTACCTCGTCGGCGACATCGTTCATGGCAAGATGGGCTGGCAGCAATATGCCGTCGCCGACGGTTCGGATTACTACCTGATGTTCAAGGTTCACCAGCGCGAGGTGCCTGTTTCCACGGCGCTCGGCGTGCTGGGCATGACGGGCTTCACGGCGTACTTCGGGCTGCTGGACATTGGCAAACCGAAAGGCGGGGAGACGGTGCTGGTCTCCGGCGCGGCGGGCGGCGTCGGCTCGAACGTCGGTCAACTGGCGAAGATCGCCGGCTGCAAGACCGTGGGGATCGCCGGGACGGAAGAGAAATGCCGGATGCTGACGGAGCGCCTCGGCTATGACGCGGCGATCAACTATCGCGCGGGCGACCTTGGCGCGCAGATGGACAAGACCTGTCCAAACGGGATCGACGTGTTCTTCGACAACGTCGGCGGCGAGATCCTCGACGAGGGTCTGGCGCGCATCAACAAGTACGCCCGGGTGGTCGCCTGCGGGCAGATCAGTCAGTACATATCTGGCGGAGAGGGGGACGGCGGACCGAGGCCGATCAAGAACACCTACAAGATCGGACGGCTCAACGCCCTGTTGCAGGGCTTTCTGATCTACGACTACGCGCCGCGCTTCAAGGAGGCGGAGCGCGACATGGTCGACTGGATCCGCGACGGACGGCTGACCTACCAGGAAGATGTCCTCGACGGGATCGAGCGCATGCCCGAGGCCCTGATCCGGCTTTACGAGGGCAAGAACAGTGGCAAGCAGGTGGTGCGCATCAGCCCCGATCCGTTCTGATCTCAGGCCCGACCCTGGGGCGAAAAAAGTTTCGCCCGACAATTCCGCGAGGAACGAGCCCATGCACGCGGCTCGTAACTTAACATTTGCAGTAATTCGCCTTTCAAGTCAGAGGCTTATTTTTTCGACATTCGAGCCCATGCACGGTGTATTCCACCGCGGCACGGTGAAAATTACCCTGCCGCGCCCCACGCCGCGACCACCACCGTCAGCAGGCCGAGTGCCAGATTGGTGGCGACGATCTTGCGGATGGTCTCGATGATGCCGCCGGCGGTGTCGAAGTCGCGCGCGTCGGCGGCGTCGCGGAAGCGGCGGAACGGGCCATGGTTCAGCCAGAAGAACAGGCCGGTCATGATCAACGCCAGGGTGAACATGGTGTCGACATGGATGCCCGCGGCGCCGAAGCCCGACAGCACGAAGAACATCATGTAAATGCCCGTCGCCCAGATGACGACCACCATGATGGCCACCCAGCGCAGGAAGCGCTGCAAAGTGCGCCGCCACAGCGCCAGCCGGTCTTCCTTGGGCACGTCGGCCATCGCCGGGCGCAGCGCCATGTAAGCGAAGAACATGCCGCCGACCCAGATGACGGCGGCGAGCGAGTGCAGGGCGTTCGATAAATTCCAGAGCATGATGGCCTCCTGAGCGAGAGGCTTCTGTTCTAGGCGAGGCGGGGGATCAGGGCAAGCGGCGCCGTGCGATTAGCCGCTCACCATCAGCGCGGCGATGAGCGCGCCGGCGAACAGCACCAGGGCGAGGGCGGAGGTGAACATCCGCAGCCATGTCGCCACCAGGGCGTCGTTCCAGGCCGGGTTGTCCAGAGTATCCGTGATCAGCCTCCAGGCCGGCGCCGAACTGCGCACGAAATGACGGGCGATGGCCGCCCCGATGCCGCGCCGGTGGACACGGTCAAAGGCATCGAGGGCACGCGCGTGCGCAGCCCGGCGCCGGAGGGGATCGGGCGCAGAAATATCCTGGGACAAAAGAAATTCGAGATCGGCGTCACGCATGGCGGGCCCCAGAGGCTACGGGCAGGGCCTCGGCCAGCAGTTTGCGGGCCACATGGATGCGCCAGGACACGGTGGTCTCGGCACAGCCGAGTTCTTCTGCGGCTTCGCGACGGTTCAAGCCGTCGCGGAACACCAGCAACACGGCGGCGCGCAGCTTGTCCGGCAGCGCTTCGATGGCGGCGAGACCTTCGCGGGCCGCGGCCTGGCGTTCCGGTGACGCACCAGGGGCTTTGAGCTCGTAGGTTTCAGGCATGGCGCGCTCGCGGCGGCGCTGCCGCCTGCGCTGCCAGTCGGTCGCGGTGTTGGCGGTGAGGCGGTAGAGCCAGGTCGAGAACTTGGATTCAAAGCGAAAGCTGGACAACTTGGCGGCCAGTTTGACGCAGGTGTCCTGGGCCACGTCGGCGGCGTCTTCGGCGTTGCGCAGATGGTGGTAGGCGATGCGGTAGATGAGGTCGTAATGGCTGTCGATGAGAGCGGAAAAGGCGGAGCGGTCGCCCGCCTGGGCGGCTTGGATCAGGGCGTCATCCACGTCTGGGATCTGCGCACCTGGTTGGGCCATGCCGGAACCTCCCTTCGGAACCTGAACTATGTCTGTCTGACGAGAGCGAGACAGGCATCCTTGGACGGCAATGTGGCTTTTTTCCGGCGGCTCGCGCCGCATTTTTTTAATTATTATAAATCAGTATTTTGAAAGATATAACTCAGAGTAAGAATTAACTTCCGAAGCGCTCCAGGGCGAAGCCGGAGAGATCGATTTCCGGAGTCCGGCCCGAGATCAAATCGGCAACGGCCTGGGCCGAGCCGCAAGCCATGGTCCAGCCCAGGGTGCCGTGGCCGGTATTGAGGAACAGGTTGCCGTAGCGGGTGCCGCCCAGGATCGGCACGGAATCCGGCGTCGCCGGGCGCAGGCCGCACCAGGGCTCGATATTTCCGTAGTCTGCCGCGTTAGGAAACAACGCGCGGGTGTCGGCGGTGATCGGCGCCAAGCGTTCTTCGTCGAGGGACAGGTCCCAGCCGGCCAGCTCGGCGGTCCCGGCGGCCCGCAAGCGGTTTCCAAGCCGGGTGACGACGATGAACCGGCTTTCGTCGGTGATGCTGCGCGACGGAGCGGCGTCCGCGTTGGTGATTGGCGTGGTCAGGGAATAGCCCTTGGCCGGGTAGATCGGCACGGTCAGGCCGAGCGGGCGCAGCAGGCGCGGCGTATAGGACCCGAGGCAGACGACGTAAACGTCGGCTGCAATGGAGCCTTGGCCGGTGGCGATGCCGGTGATTTCCCGGTCCCGGGAGGTCAGGGCGCGGATGTCCGTGCCGAAGCGGAAGGTGACCTTATCGTCCGCCGCGATCCTGGCCAGGGCCTGAGAGAACAACTGCGCGTCGCCGGTTTCGTCTTCGGGGCTCAGGACGCCGCCCAACAGGGTGTCGGTGGCGTCGCGGAGCGCGGGTTCTTCGGCCAGCAGGGCATCCCGGTCGAGCAGGGACTGCGGCAGGCCGCGGTCGGCCATGCGTTTTGCGAAGTCATGCCCTTTGGCAAGACTGGCGTGATCCCTGTAGACGTAGACGATGCCGCCTGAGGTGTTGTCGTAGGTCAGGCCATAGCGCTGGCGCAGCGCTTGTAGCCGGCCCCGGCTATACACAGCGAGCGACAGGGCCTTTTCCAGATTAGCGGAATGGCGCGCAGCCGTGCAGTTGGCCAGGAATCGCAGACCCCAGCGCCATAGCGCGGGGTCCCAGCGCAACGGTTTGAACAGCAGGGGCGCATCGGCCTGAAACATCCACTTGAAGGCCTGCAGGGGCATGTATGGCGCGGCCCATGGCGCGGCATGGACGGCGGAAATCTGGCCGCCATTGGCAAAGCTCGTTTCCTGAGCTGCCGCGTCTTGCCGGTCGAGCACGACAACTTCGTGACCGGCCGCCGCCAGCGCCTGCGCTGTGGTCACGCCGGTGATGCCGGCACCGAGAACGGCGATTTTCATCGGCGCGCTGTGAGGTTGGAGAGGGCACGAAGGCGGCGTATCATGGCCCGGTGTATACCTGATGTCAGCGCCCGGAACCAAGGCTCGGTATGCATATCAGCTGCGCGTGCCGTTATATAAATAGTCAACTATATTCTTTAATGCCTGATCAAATCTCCCTCGCCAACGCGGTCCTCACGGTCGATCAGATGTATGCGGCCGACCAGGCCGCCGAGGCCGCCGGCATTCCGTCGCTGACGCTTATGGAGGCAGCGGGCACCCATATCGCCCGCGCCATCCGGGCGCGCTGGCCGCGCTGCCGTCTGGCCGTGTTGTGCGGTCCCGGCAACAACGGCGGCGACGGTTTCGTTGCGGCGCGCCTAATGAAGGCGGCGGGATGGGACGTTCGCCTTGGTCTGCTCGGCGACCAAACCGCGCTCGGCGGAGACGCCGCGGTCAATGAGCGGCGGTGGCGCGAGGCGGGCGGCAAAACCGAGCCGCTCGGCGAGGCGCTGGTGGACTGGGCGGACCTTGCGGTCGATGCCCTGTTCGGCGCCGGCCTGACCCGGCCGCTTGAGGGGGTGGCGAAGGAAGTCGTGTCCGCCGTCAATGCGGCGGGCATTCCTTGTGTCGCCGTGGATATGCCGAGCGGGGTGTCCGGCGATACGGGTGCAATCGTGGACAACGCGGACGGCGTCGGCGTCGCCCCGGTCTGTGATCTGACGGTGACCTTTTTCCGCCCGAAACCTGGGCATCATCTTCTGCCCGGCCGCGATCTCTGCGGCGCGGTCGAGGTCTGCGACATCGGCATTCCCCGGGACGTGCTGCGCACCATCAAACCGAGCGTCGAGGTCAACCAGCCGTCCGCCGACGGTTGGACGATCCCCGCACCGGCGGGCATGGATTTCAAATACTCCCGCGGCCATGCGGTGGTGTTCGGCAGTGAGCGCATGAGTGGTGCGGCGCGTCTCGCCGCCGCTGCGGCGCGGCGGATCGGATCGGGGCTGGTCACCGTGGCGGCGCCCAAAGCGGCACGGGCGCTGTACTTGAGCGACGCCCCGGGACTGCTCTTCCACGTTACCGATGAAGACGGGGCGGCCGACGTGCTGTTCGACGAACGCCGCAACGCTGTGCTGATCGGTCCCGGATACGGCGCGGGCCAGGCGACCCAGAAAGTGGTTCTGAACGTCCTCAGGGCGGGGCGGGCGACCGTGCTCGATGCCGACGCCCTGACCAGTTTCCGCGGCCAGGCCGAGACCCTGTTCGCGGCGGTCAGAGAATGCCGGGCCGGGGTGGTGATGACCCCCCATATGGGCGAGTTCAACCGTTTGTTTGGCGAGTTCACTCGACAGTTCGGCTCAGAAGCCAGCCCGGAGGATCGTTTGACCCAGGCGCGGTCGGCGGCGGCCGAGAGCGGCGCGGTGGTGGTGCTCAAGGGCAGCGATACGGTGATCGCCTCGCCGGACGGTCCGGCGGCGATATCCGTCAATGCCCCTCCCGGTCTGGCCACCGCTGGTACCGGCGATGTGCTCGCCGGCCTGATCGTCGGGCTTCTGGCCCAAGGTTTGAGCCCGTGGGACGCCGCCCGGGCCGGGGTGTGGGTCCATGGCGCGGCGGCCGGGGACGGCATCGGTCTGCTTGCCGAAGACCTGCCGCCAGCCATTCCTGACATCCTGCGGCAGCTGTGGCGCTGACCGGGCTGGCTCGCCTGGAGCGGTTCACGGTCTATTTGGACCACCAGGACACCCAAATAGATCGCGAAAAACCGCTCTGCGCTTACTGTCTGGAGCCTTTTGCGAACAGGCGGATGGTTCCATCCGCCTGGAAAAGACTCTAGCGAAATTTTCCCAGTGTTCCTGCGCTTTGCTGTTGCCTATTGGCTGCCTTCCGATTAAACGAAAGCCGCGTTAGGCAAGGCCGCCGAATCAGCCGGTGGGCGGGTGTGGCGGAATTGGTAGACGCGCCAGGTTTAGGTCCTGGTGGCTGCAAAGCCGTGGGGGTTCAAGTCCCTTCACCCGCACCAATCCGGTTCTCAAGGGTTCGCAGCGCTTGGATGTTGCTGCCGCGGACCAGTGAACGGGCGGAGCGATAACGACGGATACACAACTGCGCCACACCGGCGCGCACCACATGGGTGGACACATGCAAGTAACGGAAAAGAATTCTGAAGGTCTCAAGCGCGAACTCAGTGTGATCATCGGGGCACAGGAAATCGACGAGAAGGTCACGACGCGTCTGACCGAAGTCGGCAAGCAAGTGCGGCTGCCCGGGTTCCGCCCCGGCAAGGTGCCGATGAACCTGCTGAAGAAGCGGTTCGGTGAATCCGTGCGCGGCGAAGTGGTCGAGAGCACCATTCAAGAGTCCACTCAGAAAGCGATCGAAGAAAAAGAATTCAAACCGGCCGTGCAGCCGAAGATCGATCTGGTCACGTATGAAGAAGGCAAGGATCTTGAGTTCTCAATCGAACTCGAACTTCTGCCCGAGATCGAGCTGGCCGATCTGTCCGCCTTCAAGGCGGAAAAGTTGGTTGCGGAAGCCGGAGACAAGGAAGTCGACGACACCGTCGCCAAGATGGCCGAGAACAACAAGACCTCGAAGCCGATCGAAGGCGCCCGTCCGGCTGCGGACGGTGATGTCGTCGTGATCGATTTCGTCGGCTCGGTCGACGGCGAGGAATTCGAAGGCGGCAAGGCCGAAGACTTCAAGCTCGAGCTCGGGTCCGGCCGTTTCATTCCGGGTTTTGAAGAGAAGGTCGTGGGGCTGGAAGTCGGCGTGGAAAAGGACGTCGACGTGACGTTCCCCGAAGACTATCACAGCGCCGATCTGGCCGGAAAACCTGCGGTGTTCAAGGTTACGCTCAAGGGCATCGAAGAACTGCAGACGCCGGACATCGATGACGAATTCGCCAAGGGCATCGGTTTCGACGATCTCGCCGCGCTCAAAGACGCGGTGAAGAAGCAGATCGAGGAAGATTACAATTATCTGTCGCGCATGAAGCTCAAGCGCGAACTGCTGGATCACCTCGCTGACAGCCATTCCTTCGAAGTTCCGCCGGCCATGTTGGACGGGGAATTCGACCAGATTTGGCGTCAGGTCGAACAGGCCAAGGACGCCAACCAATTGGATCCGGACGATGTCGGCAAGAGCGACGACGAACTCCGCGCCGACTACATAGGCATCGCGGAACGCCGTGTCCGCCTCGGACTGCTGCTCGCCGAAGTCGGCCAGAAGAACAATTTGTCGGTACCGCCGGAAGAACTGTCCCAGGCCATTGCCCGCGAAGCGTCGCGGTTCCCGGGTCAGGAGCAGGCCGTGGTGCAGTACTACCAGAACAATCCGCAGGCTATCGAACAGGTCCGCGCGCCGCTGTTCGAGGACAAGGTTATTGATTTCCTGCTTGAGCTGGCCCAAGTGACGGAGAAGACTGTCACGCCGGACGAGTTGCTTAAGGAAACCGGGGCGACGGAAACCGACGGACCGGTGCCGACCGCAAGCTAAGCGGACCGCCCGAACAGAGAGTGAGTTATGACGCAGGACCGCGACCCAATCGACGTTTTCAATAACACGCTGGTGCCGATGGTGGTCGAGCAGACCAACCGCGGCGAGCGGTCCTATGACATCTATTCGCGTCTGCTAAAGGAACGGATCATTTTTCTGACCGGTCAGGTCAATGACCCGGTGTCGTCGCTGATCTGCGCCCAGCTGTTGTTCCTGGAGTCCGAAAATCCGAGCAAGGACATCGCCTTCTACATCAACTCGCCCGGCGGCGTCGTGACGTCCGGGCTGGCGATTTACGATACGATGAAATACATCCGCCCGGATATTTCGACGGTGTGTATCGGCCAGGCGGCCTCGATGGGCTCGCTGCTGCTGGCCGGCGGCAAGGCCGGCAAACGCTATGCGCTGCCGAACGCCCGGATCATGATTCACCAGCCATCCGGTGGTTTTCAGGGGCAGGCGGCGGATATCGAAATTCAAGCGCGCGAAATCCTCGCGTTGCGCACGCGCCTCAACCAGATCTACGTCGATCACACCGGTCAGACCCTCAAGGCGATCGAAAAAGCCATGGATCGGGATAATTATATGACCGCCGAAGAAGCCAAAACCTTCGGTTTGATCGATACGGTGGTGACCGAGCGTCCGCGGCCAGAGGGCGACGAAACAGACGACCGCGGCAAAAAGGACAGCTAACCTGTCTGTTTTTCCGTCCGGGGGTCTTCAGCCCTGGGGTCGGTTTCCGCGGTGTGTCGAAAGTGCCGCGGCGGCGTCCTTTAACAGCTTTTACAGAGTTTTCCCGTTGTATTGCCCGGAAAGCCTCGTTTAACATTGCTGCCACGCAAGATGTGGTAGCCGGATCGATGGCCAAACACATGATCGGTCCGGTGCGCGGAGACATGATATGACCAAGTCGTCGAACGGCGATTCCAAGAACACCCTGTATTGCTCGTTCTGTGGCAAGAGCCAGCACGAGGTGAGGAAACTCATCGCCGGGCCGACCGTGTTCATCTGCGACGAATGCGTCGAACTGTGCATGGACATCATTCGCGAAGAGAACAAGACCAACCTGGTCAAGTCCCGGGAGGGCGTGCCTACGCCCAAGGATATCCTTGGGGTGCTGGACGATTACGTGATCGGCCAGGCTCACGCCAAGCGGGTGCTGTCGGTGGCGGTGCACAACCACTACAAACGGCTCGGCTCCAACGCCAAAAACGCCGATGTGGAAATCGCCAAATCCAACATCCTGCTGATCGGTCCGACCGGCTGCGGCAAGACATTGCTGGCCCAGACGCTGGCGCGCATCCTTGATGTGCCGTTCACCATGGCCGATGCGACGACGCTGACCGAAGCCGGTTACGTCGGCGAGGACGTTGAAAATATTATCCTCAAGCTGCTGCAGGCGGCCGACTATAACGTCGAGCGGGCCCAGCGCGGTATTGTCTACATCGATGAAATCGACAAGATCAGCCGCAAGTCAGACAACCCGTCGATCACCCGCGACGTCTCGGGCGAAGGCGTGCAGCAGGCGCTGCTGAAGATCATGGAAGGCACGGTCGCCTCCGTGCCGCCCCAGGGCGGGCGCAAGCATCCGCAGCAGGAATTCCTGCAGGTCGACACGACCAACATCCTGTTCATCTGCGGCGGCGCGTTTGCCGGACTGGACAAGATCATTTCGCAGCGGGGCAAAGGCACGTCGATCGGCTTCGGTGCGGACGTCCGCACTTCCGACGACCGTCAGACCGGAGAAATCCTGCGCGAGATCGAGCCGGAAGATTTGCTCAAGTACGGCCTGATCCCTGAATTTGTCGGCCGCGTGCCGGTGCTGGCGACGCTCGAGGACCTGGATGAAGGCGCGCTGATTGAAATTCTCACCCAGCCGAAGAACGCGCTGGTCAAGCAGTACGCCCGCCTGTTCGAGATGGAGAACGTGCAGCTGAGCTTCACCGACGACGCGCTCGGCGTGATTGCCCGCAAGGCCATTGCCCGCAAGACCGGGGCTCGCGGCCTGCGCTCCATAATGGAAGGCATATTGCTCGACACCATGTTCGATTTGCCCAGCCTGGAAGGGGTGGAGGAGATCGTGGTCAACGGCGAGGTCACGGAAGGCCGGGCCAAGCCGCTGTATATTTACGCCGACCGGCAAGAGGACGTTGGAACCCCAGCGTAACTGCGGCTTTTTGCCCGATTGCGCCGAGGCAACCCGCGCCCTATGTAAAGGTGGCAGGTCCGCACCCGCATCTCCGCGCGGACCGGAAACGTTATTCTAAGGCGGCCGCATTGGCCGCGCGCGTTCCGCCGGCCTGGCGAACGTCCGTAAACGAGGTATCCAAACGTGAGTTCCGATAAAGGTCAGTTGTATCCCGTCCTGCCGCTGCGCGACATCGTCGTGTTTCCGCACATGATCGTGCCGCTGTTCGTCGGCCGCGAGAAATCCGTCAAGGCGCTGGAGGACGTGATGGGGGACGACAAGCAGATCCTGCTCGTCGCCCAAAGGGATGCCTCGGTCGATGATCCGTCGTCGGAAGACATCTACGACGTCGGTACGATCTCCACCGTACTCCAACTGCTCAAGCTTCCGGACGGCACGGTGAAGGTGCTGGTCGAAGGCGGCCAACGCGCCAAGATCGTAGGTTACAAGGAAAACGAAGCGTTCTTCGAAGCCTATGCCGAAGCGTTCACCGGCGAAGGCGATGAAGAGCCCGAACTGGAAGCGCTGTCGCGTTCGATCGTCACGGAATTCGAGCAGTACATCAAGCTCAACAAGAAAATTCCGCCGGAGGTGCTGGTCTCGGTCAATCAGATCGAAGAGCCGTCGAAGCTGGCCGATACGGTCGCATCGCATCTCGCACTGAAGATTTCCGACAAGCAGGATCTGTTGGAATTGCCGACAGTGGCCGAGCGTCTGGAGAAAATTTACGGCGTGATGGAAGGCGAGATCAGCGTACTTCAGGTCGAGAAGCGCATCCGCAATCGCGTCAAGCGTCAGATGGAGAAGACCCAGCGCGAGTACTATCTGAACGAACAGATGAAGGCGATCCAGAAGGAACTCGGCGAGACCGAGGACGGCCGCGACGAAGTTGCGGAATTCGAAGAGAAGATCGCCAAGTCGCGCATGAGCAAGGACGCCAAGGAAAAGGCGAACGCCGAGCTCAAGAAGCTCAAGGCGATGAGCCCGATGTCCGCCGAAGCGACCGTCGTGCGCAACTACCTGGACTGGATCACCGACATCCCCTGGAAGAAGCGCTCGAAGGTCAACAAGGACCTGAAAGCCGCCGAAGATCAGCTCGACGCCGATCACTATGGGCTTGAGAAGGTCAAGGAACGCATCGTCGAGTACCTCGCCGTGCAGCAGCGGACCAAGAAGCTCAAAGGCCCAATCCTGTGTCTGGTCGGCCCGCCGGGCGTCGGTAAGACGTCACTCGGTAAGTCGGTTGCGAAAGCGACCGGCCGCAAATTCGTCCGCATGTCCTTGGGCGGCGTGCGCGATGAAGCGGAAGTGCGGGGCCACCGCCGGACCTACATAGGCTCCATGCCCGGTAAGATCATTCAGGGTATGAAGAAGGCCAAGACGTCAAACCCGCTATTCCTGTTGGATGAGATCGACAAGCTCGGCAATGACTGGCGCGGCGACCCTTCGTCGGCGCTGCTGGAAGTGCTCGACCCGGAACAGAACTCGACGTTCCAGGATCACTACCTGGAAGTGGATTACGACCTGTCCGACGTGCTGTTCATCACCACGGCGAACACGCTGCGCATGCCGCAGCCGTTGCTCGACCGCATGGAGATCATCCGCCTGTCCGGGTACACCGAGAACGAAAAGCTCGAGATCGCCAAACGCCATCTGATTACCAAGCAGCTCGAAGCGCATGGGCTTAAAGACGACGAGTGGAGCATCTCCGAACAGGCGCTGCGCGACCTGATCCGGTACTACACCCGTGAAGCCGGCGTGCGAAACCTGGAGCGTGAATTGGCGCGACTGGTGCGCAAGGCGACCAAGGAAATCATCGTCGACAAGCTCGATGCGATTAAGGTCACCCGGCAGAACCTCAAGAAGTACGCCGGTGTGCGCAAGTACCGCTTTGGCGAAGCTGAGCACGAAGATTTGGTCGGCGTTACGACCGGCCTGGCGTGGACGGAAGTCGGCGGCGAGCTGCTGTCGATCGAAGCCGTGGTCATGCCGGGCAAGGGCCAGGTCACCCTGACCGGGAAACTCGGCGACGTCATGAAAGAATCCATCCAGGCGGCGCGCTCGTTCGTGCGCAGCCGCGCACTTGTCTTTGGCCTGCAGCCCAAAATGTTCGAAAAAAAGGACATCCACCTGCACGTGCCGGAAGGGGCGACGCCGAAGGACGGACCGTCTGCCGGGGTCGGCATGTGCACGTCCATCGTCTCCGCGCTGACCGGTATTCCGGTGCGCAAGGACATTGCGATGACCGGCGAAATCACCCTGCGTGGCCGCGTGCTGCCGATCGGCGGATTGAAGGAAAAACTGCTCGCGGCGTTGCGCGGCGGCATCAAGACGGTGCTGATTCCGAAGGACAACGTGAAGGATCTCGAGGAAATTCCGGACAACATCAAACGGGACCTGGAGATCATCCCGGTCACAACGGCTGACGAAGTGCTGGAAAAAGCGCTGACGCAGCCTTTGGTGCCGTTGGATCCGGACGAAGTCGAAGAACCGGTGACGGACAGTCCGTCGCCAAACATCGAGACCGATGACGACGTGCTGATTACGCACTAAGACCGGCGACACGGTAAAAAGCGGGATCACACTATATATGGTGGGTGAAACCGCGTAGCCGGTCGGTCGCAGGACTGGACGTCAGGGGGCCAGGGACGACTTGGCCCCCGAGTCTTTTTGGCAATGAAAACCCTCGGATTTCCGGCATTTTTCGCGCGCAACGCGGCGAAACTTTCGCAAAAATGGCAGTTTTCTGGGCTTGACTTCCAGAAAAGGTCGTTTTTTCGCAGTTTTCCGTGGTTTTTTCAGAGTCTATGCATTGACGGACCGTAAAACCGCCCGCAAACTCCAGGCCATCCCAGCGTGAGAATACTGCGGTTTTTTATCTATATGTTGTGAGACGGGCCGCAGTCGTTAGAGAACATCATAACGTGCTGGGGTGTTCTCATTGTTTTCACACCCATCAGACTGAAGAGTAGGGGTCAAATATGAATAAGAACGACCTGATTGCCGCAGTGGCAGACGGTACCGGATTAACCAAGGCTGATGCCGCCAAAGCCGTGGATTGTGTCTTCGACACCATCACCGGTTCCCTGAAGTCAGGGGGCGAAGTCCGCTTGGTCGGGTTCGGCACGTTCAGTGTTGCAAACCGTGCGGCAAGCGAAGGCCGCAATCCCCGCACCGGCGAGAAGATCCAAATTCCTGCGTCCAAGCAACCGAAGTTCAAGGCGGGCAAGGGCTTGAAGGACGCGGTGAACAAGTAGACGGCCAGTCTCAAGGGTTTACCGCACAAAAGGTGCCGGCTGCATCACTGCAGCCGGCACTTTTCTTCTCGGCTGGATTTTTCCGTCGCCCACTACGGGCATTTCTAGTTGCCCAATGCATGTAGGGTGGGTACGTTGCCGACGCTTCTGACCGAAGCACCCCGCACACGGCCTTGGGGGCGATTAGCTCAGCTGGGAGAGCACCTCGTTTACACCGAGGGGGTCGGCAGTTCGATCCTGTCATCGCCCACCATTTTCTATATGTTAGCCGTATGAGCGACACTCCAAACCTTATCTCTCCCGAAGACGCCCGCCTGAACAAGGTGCTGCATGACGCCGAGGAATATTACGGCGAAACCGGCCGGAACTTTGCCGACAATGTCCGCCTGTTGTGCCGCGACAATAAGTATTCGTCGCTGCTGGACTATGGGGCCGGCAAGGGGGCGTTAAAACGCAAACTCGAGGAAATCGGCGCGGACCTGGACGTGCGCGAGTACGACCCCGCCATGCCAGGCATGGACGCGTTACCGGAACCTGCCGATGTCGTCGCCTGTTTCGATGTCATGGAGCACGTCGAGCCGGATTTCATCGACAATTTGCTGACTCATATCCGCGATCTTGCAGATAAGTGCGCCGTCTTCACCATCTCCAACAGGAAGTCGAGCCAAACGCTCGAGGACGGCCGCAACGCCCACTTGACCATCGAAGGTCACGACTGGCGGAGCGAGCGCTTGAGCCCGTATTTCAAGATTATCTTCTCTCAGGATGTCATGGTCGATAACGGCATGCGCGCGGGATGCCACTTCTATATCGCGCTGCCGATTAAGGGGTGAGGGGCCGTTGGGGCCTGCCCTCAAAACTCATACCGCTTGCCGTTGTAGCGGATGATCGCGGCTGAGTCGTCCAGGGTTAGGCCGTCGATGACCTCGATCATGCCGGCGATGGACTCCTCCGGTTCGATGAACTGCGGGCCCGGGTCTTCCACTTTCTCGACCGCGACTTCGCCGGGGGTGAGAAGGGTTACCGTCACACCGTCCTTTTTTACTTCGCGGGCCAGGTTATACATCGCCGCATTCATCGCCGCCTTGCTGATCTTGTACCAGTAGGCGCCGTCGAAGCCGCCGTAATTGAAACTGTGTACGCCGAGTAGCGCGGTGATGGCGATCACAACCTTGCGGTCGCTAATGCGCACGTTGTCATACAAAGCTTCGGTGACGCGCAGCGGTCCGATGCCGTTGACCCGCATGAAGGTGTCCACCACGGAATAGTCGAGCGTACCGAAGGCTTGCTCAGCGCCCATGAAGTCGCCGGACAACCCGGCATTATTGATCAGCACGTCGATGGGCTTGCCCCGGTATTTTTCCGCCAGCGCGGCGAGGTCCTCACCGCTGGTGACGTCGAGCTGTTCGACGGTCAGGTTGGCGTGCTTGTCCGCCAGCGCATTTAGCCGCTCGGCGTCATCGGGATTACGTGTGGTTGCGATGACCTGCCACCCACGCTCTGCATACTGGCGGGCAAACTCCAAACCGATGCCGCGGTTGGACCCGGTGATCAGGACCGTTGGTGCGCCGGAAACGGGGGTCTGTGCGTGCGCCGGACTCACCACCGCGGCGATGAGGGCGGCGCTCATTAAGACGAGGCGGCGGAGAAGTGTCATCTCGGATCCTTCGGTTCACATCAGGGGCACGCCCCGACTGATTTCGATCAATGCGGTCAGGCCGGTTTCGGCGCGACCCTTTATGTCCACTGTGGCATGGTTTGACGATGACAAAAAAGATATCACCTCCGCGGATCGACGATTTATCCCGACGGGCCTTTTCCAAAAGCGCGGGCCTGGTCGGCACCTCCGCCCTTGCACCGGCGATGTTTTACCGTCGCGCCCACGCGCAAGCGTCGCGGCATGTCATCGTCATCGGTGCAGGATTGTCGGGTTTGAATGCCGCGCTCAATCTCGAAGAGCTCGGTTTCGACGTGACGGTTTTGGAAGCGCGGGAGCGTGTCGGCGGCCGCGTGTTTACGTTGTCCGATCATCCTGAAATGCCGGAGGGCGGCGGCTCCGAGATCGGGCCGATGTACGCGCGCATTCTCAGCATGGTCGAGCGTTTCGGTCTTGACCTCGAGCCGTGGCAAATTCGCGGCCTTGACTTCGCGCTCAATATCGGCGGGAAAAACATTGCCGCGAAAGATTGGGCGGAGTCGCCGCTGAACCCGCTGCCCGACGGACAAAGGTCGGTCCCGCCGTTTGCTTTGCCCAGCCTGTTCATGCCGCGCGAGAGCGGGTTGGCGGAATTGGACTCCTGGCTTGAGTCTCCGTGGCCGTCTAAAGATATCTCCTTGCATGAGCACTATGTTCGCGCCGGCGCGAACGCAGCCGCGCTGAGATATCTGCAATTGGCGGCGCAGGCGGACGATCTTAAAACGGAGTCCTTCCATTGGGCTTTACGCAAGGCGCGCGCCTCGCAGTTTGAACTGACCGGCGCGCCGTTCAAACTTGTTGTCGGCGGTATGAGCCGCGTGCCGCAGGGCATGGCGGGCGCTCTCAAAGGCGACGTACGGCTGGGAGCCGCTGTCGCGGCCGTATCCCAATCCGATCGCGGCGTTACCGTGACGCTTCAAGGCGGTGAGCGGGTAGAGGGCGCATTCGCGGTGTGCGCCACGCCGCTGACCACGCTGCAATCGATTGCCTTCGATCCGCCGCTGCCGGAGTTGCAGGCGGCGGCTGTGTCGGCGATTCCGTATGGACAGGCGACGAGTATCTATCTGCAGGTGGTGGAGCCGTTTTGGGAGGTGGACGGCTTGGGTTCGTCGTTGTGGTCCGACGGACCGGTTGGACGGGCGTACAACTGGGCGACGCCCAACGGCAAGTATATTTGGGTGTTCCTGAACGGTCTGGTGAATTTCCCGCTGCGGAGTTGGTCCGACGCGGATATCATGGCTTATACGTTGCGTGAGCTGACGGCTCTGCGTCCAAGTATGGCCGGACGCGTGAAGCCGATTGCCGTGCGCAACTGGAGTGGCGACCCCTGGGCGCGGGGAACCTATGCCTACCGGGCGCCAAGGCAGATCGAGACCTACGGCAACGTGGCTTCAGAACCGCATGGCCGGATCTACTTTGCCGGGGAACATACCGCCGTGTTACAGCAGGGCATGGAAGGGGCAATGGAATCCGGCGAACGCGCCGCTTTCGACCTTTTCGAGCACGCATAGTTCTGTTGAGATACGGCGACGGTTGAAGACTTGAATCCTTCCGAAGATCATCGACCGGCGGGCGCAATTGCCGCTGACCTTATTGCTTTGGGCCGCGATCACTACGCCCGGAGGCGTTTCCCTGATGCCCATGCTGCGTTCGACCAAGCTCTTGCGCTCACGCCGGAAAACGTCACGGCCCTAAAATACAAGGGATTCATTTATGCCGATGAATGCCGGTTCAAAGACGCCATCGAGATATTTGAGCGCGCACTGAAGAGTGAGCCGGACGATGTTGAGGCCTTGTCCAATATTGCCGTCAACTGGGGGAAGCTCGGGCGGTTTGATGAGGCACGGGCCTATCTGGAGCGCGCCGAAGAGTTGCTGCCGAGCGCGGCGCAGCTCAAGCTTACCCGCGCCCATTTCGTCAATTACGATCCGGCATCGAGTGCTGCGGACGTTTTGCACGCAGCGCAATCAATTTGGCGGCCACCCAGCAAGCTGCACGCCTGGCGCTTCAGGACGCATACGCCAGTTCCTGCACAGGAAGACAAAAAGCTTCGCCTTGGCTTTATCTCGCCCGATTTTCGCGACCATCCGGTCGCACGCCTTTTCCTGCCGGCGTTGCGCGCCCTCGATCGCGGGCAGTTCGATATCACACTGTATTCGGACCGTCAGTCCGAAGATGACATTACGCGAGCGATCAAACAAAACTGTACCACCTGGCATGTGACGAAAGGTTTGTCAGATGATCAGGTGCTCGATCTCATCGAAAGAGACGACATCGATATTCTGTTTGATATGACCGCGCTGACGCTGGGCAACCGGCTAAACGTGTTCATGAACAAGCCAGCGCCCGTTCAAGTGACCTGGCTCGGCCAAAGCGGGACCACCGGCCTCGGCGCCATTGACCATATCCTGGTCGACCGGCACGTCGTCTTGCCAGGCGAAGAACACTATTACAGCGAAACGCCGCTGGTCATGCCCGATACGCTGCTGTGCTACGAGCCGTCGGCGGACGTGAGCCCCGTCTGCGATCCGCCGAGTGCCGTGTCGGGGCGTATTGCGTTCGGATCGTTCAATAATCCAGCGAAAATCAACCAGGACGTTGTCAGGTTGTGGGCGGAGATTCTCCGCGCCGTTCCCACAGCGTCGCTGACTGTCAAATACCACACCTTGACCAATGCCTCGGCCGCCGACATCGTCGCGCAGCAATTCGAGAGCCATGGCATTGAACGCAGCCGTCTGAGCATTCTCGGCAACACCACGACGCAAGACCATCTAGCCGCGTATGACGGCATCGACATTGCCTTCGATCCCTTTCCCTATAGCGGAACGATGACCACGCTCGATGCGCTGTGGAAAGGCGTGCCGGTGATCTGTATCGATGGCGACAGGTGGCAGTCCCGGACAACGGCCGGGATTTTGAAAACAGTCGGCCTGCCGCAGCTGGTTGCGCGGGATGCGGCGGACTATGTCGAGAAAGCGATTGCCTTGAGCGAAAATCCGCACCAGCTGCGGGCGCTGCGCCACGGCATGAGGGATCGGATGCGGGCGTCGCCGTTGATGGATGCACACGGGTTTGGCCGCGCCTTGGGCACAAATTTGCGCCGGATATGGCAAGAGTGGTGCCGGAGGGGCGATTAGACCGGCTTGCGGGCAGCGCAACCGCAGTGTTCCCGCCCGTTCGACTCATCGCCGAGGCGCTGAAGCCCAAAATATGACGCGCGGTCGACGTCAAATCCAGCCGCACGGCATTCGCGTTCTAGGATATCCGGGTCGAGGGTGTTCATGAATTTTGGGCCGCCGGTCGCCGACTTGGCGCTGGAGCTGAAGCGCTCGAAATCGGGAATGAATCCGGGCCACGGTGCGCCTCCGGCTTTTGCCTTTTCATAGGCTGGGACGATTTCGCTCCAGCCGGGCATGTAGGGCGTGTCGGCGACGAGAAACAGGCGGCCACCGGGTTCCAGCCAGGTGTACATCGCGGCAAGTGTTTTCTTGACGTCGTCGCCGGACAGGAAATGGATTACGCGCGAGGCCAGAATGGTTTGGAACGCGCCTGGCGGAAAGGACACGTCCGGCAAGGATCCGGCAACCATTCTGAGGTTTGGCTTCAGCGCGTCAGGGGTTTTGTCCGCCAAGACATCGAGGTGCAGCTGTTCCATGTCGCAGGCACAGACGCGGGCGCCGGCATTGAGTGCGGCTAACGTGGCGACGCCATAGGCACATCCCATATCCAAAGCCTCGCCGTCGTTCGCGGCGGCGGATGCGACAAACTCCTCGGCGAAGGAGGCGAGGGCTTCGAGCATGAAACCTCTGCCGTTGAGCGTCGGAATGGCACCGGAGAATTGAGACTCTGGAATTTGGGTGGTCATGGTGAGGCCTCGCTCATGCGACGTCGCTTAATCCTAGTTCAGTCACCCTGTTCGGGCGTCCGGCTACTCCGCGGCAGCCGTAGAACGGGCGCATAGGACGGTTCAAACCACCCCGGTCAGCCAGGATCCGGGCCGCGAGAACCCCGTGCTGTCCGGCATCGCGGCAGCTTTTGTCTTGGTCGCCGTGGCGAGAAGCCTGCCATTGGACCGCTTTTGCACGACGACCTTATCCTGTTCAAACCCGGCATCGACGAACCAGCGGCCGAGAGATTGCCGGTTGGGCGCGAACCAGTTCCAGCCTTTTTCGATCGACCCCGAATAGGACATGGTCGCGCCGGTTCCGCTGTGAGACTTCGTCTCGATGATCAACCGTCCGCCCGGTTTGAGATAGGCGAAAGCGATACGTAGTGCCAAAAGAGGGTCGGTGACATGATAGATGACGCCCGAGCAGTAGACGAGGTCGAACGTTTGCGCCCAATCCTTGCGGTCCTTGTAGAGATCCGAAGTTACGATTTTCGCATCGCAGCCGACGGTCTTACACAGGAACCGGGCTGCGCGGGCCGATACCGGATGACTTTCAAGCGCGGTGCAGTCCGCACCCAACGCCGAGAGGAGCAATAGATCGCCGCCGGTCCAGCAGCCGATGTCGAGCGCTGTCTTGCCTTTGAGGGACTTCGGCAGCATGCCGAAAGACATCGCTTCGGCGGCGATCTCGAGGTGCCGGGTCATCATGGCGCCGTCGCGCTTTTGCCCAAAGCCGAAGTCGTGGTCATGGCCCCAGGTGAAAAAGTCTGTCCATTCCAGGCCGACGGCATCGTCCCAGTGGGAGAGGGTGCCATATTGATCCGGGAACTTGGCATGGCTCTTATCCAGCCAGGCGCGCGCGGCATCAGGAGTCGGCGCATTCCATTTGGCAATCTTTCCGGACAGGAACTGATACGCCTCCGCATATTTTGCGGATGTAGGCGCCGTCCGGAACTTGGTGGTTTTCCCTGGGGCAATGCGGCGGGGACGCTTGACGATTTTCATGCCGTAGCCGGTCAACTGTACGAGGTGTGCGTGAACATTCGGTGGTCCTTATATGAGAGATGCGGGGCTAGGGAAAGGCTGGGGCGACCACAACCCAGACGACCACCTATATTCAGAATAACGCCTCTTAGTAATTTGAAGTGTGGTATATGGTTAGGACACTGACGGTGGATTAGGTGGGGGGCTAACCGTTGGAAATCACGATCTTGCAGTCCTGGGATCTTTGGCTTCAGGGCATCGATATTCAAAACCGTCTGCTTTGGGGCTTGGAGATATTTTGGTGGGGCCGGGCTGGTTTGCTTGTGCTGTTCATCGCGTTCCTTACGGTCCTGGCAGCTGTTGTCGGAGATGAGAGACTGAGCGCTGTCGGGGCTGAGGTGCGGACCAAGGCCGGCCTCAAGAACACACTGACTTTCGCACTGCGGCCGCTATTGGCCCTGCTGCAAATCCTCGGCCTGAAACGTGCGCCAGAGCGGTATGACGAAGATATCGATGTCGAGCTTGCGGACGAATTTGAGATTGAAGACAGCGAAGGACGACGTAGGTCGTCTGGAGTGGACAACGACGATGTCTTGTATCTGATCCTCGCCGCCATCGTTGCCATTGGCATCGTCGGCTAAGTGCTCGCGACGAGCGGAGATTTCTTTCCATCGCTACCACGGCGGATGATGACGTCTGAGATCATCGATTTCGGGATCAAGGGCGGCATCGCAATAGCGCAGTTTTTGGGGCTGGTCCTGCTGTTGCTGTTCACGATGGCTGCGACCGCCACAGGGATCTTGTTGGTCCTGACTCTGCCGGGGCTCATCGTGTCGTACGGCCTGATTGCACCGGTGGCGTTTCTATTGTCTCTCGAAAATATCGATCTGTTCGTTAAGGTCCTAAGTGCCGTGTTTTTGTTGGCCGGGTTTCACTTCGTGCTGCTGGCAGCGTAGGTCGGACGGTCAGCAAAATTTCTCGGCAACGTCTCTGCGTGTCGTCAGCAACTGATTAAAGTTTCTGCCTTTCGGATCGCACGCCCTCAACGCATCTGTCGGCGTTACCGACATGTTCTGCTCGTCGATCAGGTAATATTTGTATCCGAGGTCACGCGTCGCGCCAGTGATTTGGCGCGCGTTGTCGGTGCTAAAGGTCTCGAGAATGATGTCCGAGCGCGACTTGAGGTCCAATTTTTCGAAGACCAAGTGTTCCGCGCCCTCAACATCGATCTTAAGTGCCATTGGATGAGAGTCAGGCAAGTCCAGGGGCTGGGTATAGGCGAGGGCCCTATTATGTTTGGCGCCGTGGTCGATCAACTGGGCGCCGGATGCCAGATAGCCGGGGCCTTTGTTCACCCACGTGATTGTCGCCACCCCGGTTTGATTGGCGATGGCGGTGCGATGTGCGGTGATATTGGCGAAGCCGTTAATACGTACGTGCAGGGCCAGCCGGGCAAAAACGTCCGGGTTAGGTTCGTAGGCGTGGATCGGAACGTCCGGCCGAAGTGCCGCAGCAGCCAGGGAATACACCCCCACATGAGCGCCAACATCGAAAACCGCATTGGCGTCGCGTACCAACGCGCACCAGATTTTCAAGCTCATGGGTTCAAAAGACCTGTCTCTTAGGATATCAACCGCCCGCGGACAGTCGTTGGCGTGGAACATTTCAAACGGCGGGCAATCGAACAGATCGCACGCGTAAAATCCGGGCTCCATCAAGATGTCGTTCATCACATTCCGGTCTGGCATATGAAGCAGCACTTGCGCTTAACACTATGCGTATTCGAAGACGTTGACCACTCGGGGATGCTGGGCTCTGCGGGGGGTGCGCGTGAGAATTAACTGGAAGCTCAAGTCAGTAATTTTTTCCGCGATCGACCTCTTTAATGCGCCGCAGGTCCTATACTTTCTTCAGCGCCACGTGACGGGACGGTCCAAGGTCAACATTGATGCCGTTGAGGATGTCTGGCGGTTTCATCGTGACAGCCTAGAATCCCTGAATGCCCCGTCTTTGATTGAATTCGGAGCCGGTAAAAATCTGCGCCAAAACATTTACCTGTCGGCTTTTTGCCGCGCCCAAACCGTTGTCGATCTGTTTCCGATGCTGGAGATCGATCAATTTAATTCCGCCGCCCGGCAAATCTCCGCATTGGTGCCGGATATTCCGTTTCATGAGTGCGCCAGCCTCTCGGACATAGAGCGGTGCTATGGAATTACGTACCGCGCGCCCTTTGACATGGCGCATGCGCCATTGGACGACAATTGCCTGGATTGCTGTGTATCGACTAACACGATGGAGCATCTCCCCGTAGAGACGCTCAGGAGCATTCTGTCCGAATTGACCCGCGTCATCCGTCCGGGAGGCCTGATCTCGGCGAAAATCGACTATTCCGACCACTATTCCCATACCGACCGCGGCATCGGTCCTTTGAACTTCCTTTCGTACACCGAGGAGCAATGGCGCAAACACAACCACCATCACCACTATCAGAACCGGTTACGGCACTACCATTACAGGCAGTTCTTTGCCGACGCCGGTCTCGGCATTGAGTATGACGAGCCGGTGTTCACGGCGGACAAACCGGCAGTCATGGCGGATGGCTTCGACCCATCCGAGCCGACGGTCCACGCGACGGCCGGTTTGTTCCGTCTGCGCGTTCGGAACTGACTTTTCAGCGTGAACTGCCGTTCCCTCTGGAAACGAGAGCCACGAGCGTCTATCTAGCGCGCCAGGTGCTGGCCCTGGAGATGCGTTAGCTATGAAACTCGGTTTGATCGGCAATGGCGCAATCGCGCGCGTCGTGGCCGGACATTGCGCGGCCCATTCGGACCGCTTCGAAATCGCGGCGGCCCTGGGGCTGGAGACTGATGTCGAGAGCGTTGGCGCCTATCCGCTGGTCCACAACCTGCCGTCGCTGATGTCGCACCATCCGGATCTCGTGATCGAATGCGCATCCCAGGCGGCCGTGGCGGCGCATTGTGCCGCTATTCTGAAATCCGGGTGCGACGTGATGATCATTTCCGTCGGCGCATTTGCGGCTGACGAGCTGCGCCAGGGTTTGGAGCGCGCCGCACATCAAGGCGGTGCCAAAATTTATATTCCTCCCGGTGCGTTGGCCGGTCTGGACGCGATCAGTGCCGCGCGAACCGACGGCCTGGACGAGGTCACCTTACGCACCCGCAAGCCCCCCAAGGCTTGGTCCGGTGCTCCCGGTGTAGAAGGGGTGGATTTGGACGCTATCACGGAACCAACCGTCATCTTTTCGGGGACGGCGCGCGAGGCGGCGCAGGCTTTTCCGAAAAACGCCAATGTCGCTGCAGCCGTCGCTTTGGCTGGGATCGGCATGGACCAAACACGGGTCGAACTGATCGCCGATCCCGCCGCGAGCCGCAATAATCACCTTATTACGGCCCACGGTCCGTTCGGGCGGCTCAAAATCGATGTCGAGGCCAAACCATCACCCCATAATCCGAAAACATCCCATCTGGCGGCCTTGAGCATCGTTCGTGCGCTCGACCGCCTTACCGAGGTTCTGGTCCTTTAGCGGCAGCGCCGCCCTCGGGCTGGGAATTTTTCCCTGATATTGTGCGCCTGAGGACAATCCTGGCCCTTTGAAAAAGCCTGGCAACGGGATAGAAATGGAGAGCCGGACCGGAGAGATGCGCCCGCGAAAGGTTGACCTGCCATGGCGAAAGTGCCCCAGCTTAATTGAGAGAATCTGGCTTATT
>JAYQVH010000009.1:0-116751 GCA_038148375.1 Rhodospirillaceae bacterium
CTGCCTCCGCGCCGACAGCGCCACGGCCGGTTTATTCACCCTTGGAGTAACGGGCTACTGCGGAAAGCGTAAGTTGTTCCGTGACGTCGTAATCGACGGAGGCAAACACCGCGTAGTTGGTGACGTCTTCCTCCGTAGCATCACACTGACCCGGGTCGAATGTCGCCGGGCTTGTCGTACATAGACCATATCCGGTTGCGATAAACTGTCCCGCTCCGCCTGGGCCGGAGAAGCGGCGGTCACGTTCCCAGAACCGCTTCTCGAAGTAGTAGCCGCCGAACAGGCCACGTAACGGCTCGTCCTGCGGACTGGTGAAGCGCAGTTCCCCAGCCCAGTCTTCCGTATTGTCTTCTTCGTAGGCCGTGAATAGCCCGAAGACAGGGCGGAAGGACGAGCGGTCGAGGTCGCGGCCGGATTTAAAGCGGTCGCGGTTCCAGGTCGCACGGGCTACAGCTTCCCACCCATTAAAGTCCCCGGTGTACTGGGTCAGAAGACGGAAGATGTCACGCTTGATACCAGCGCCAATCGGTGAAGGTTCCGCCGTGACACCGAAGAAGCTGCGCGTGCCGCCATCTACGAGATCGGGGATGTTCAGCTTAGACGTGCGGTCGCCGGCAGTCAGTTCGCCGCAAAAATATCCTGCCGAAAGAGGACCGGCGTTGGCATCGATGCCGGGACGGAAACAGTTCAGTTCGCTGTTATCAACGAGAAGGGCGGGGAAGTGGTCGTCCCGTCCCCCGGCATAATTGAACTTAAACTCAAGCTCGTGACTTTCCGCAGGCTTGAAGATGAACTTAATAGTCGCATCAGTGTTTTCTTCTCCGCCCAGATCGGACGAATCAGCACGCGTCGGTCCGGTGACGAAGTTGATCGTCCGGCCCGGAGGAGGGAAGGGAATAAAAATGCTGTCTCCCGCGGCTTCATTGGCCGCAAGGTCATTTTTCCATTCACCGCCGTACTGATCCCAGCTCGCTGAGACGAAATAAAGCAGTTTGTCTTCTACGACCGGTCCGGACAGCCAGCCCGCCGCTTCGTAAGTTTCATGGGATCCGATGCGCGCATTAAACTGACCTTCGTGTTCGTTGGTCGGGTCGCGCGTGATGAGATTGACGGCTCCGGCAAAAGTCGCGCGGCCAAATAGAGCGGATTGTGGGCCGCGTAAAACTTCTACGCGCTCCAACGCGTTAAATGTCGACGTTGTCGCACTGCCCGAAATAAACACTCCATCAATGAAGTATGACGCGTTGGGTTCGCCCCGCACCAGCGTGCCGGCCTGACCGCGGAACGTCGGGCGGTCGAGGCGGCGTCCCAGCTGCGGTGTCGTAACGAAGTTCGGTGTATTAGCCGAAAGCTCATATACGGTTGTGATATTGCGCTGTTTCAGCGAGTCAGCACTAAACGCGGTGATCGAGAGCGGGATATCCTGCAAATTTTCTTCGCGCTTGCGAGCGGTGACCGTGATTTCTTCGATCGAAAATTCCTGCGCCTGCGCGGCTTCATAACCGGTCGAGACCGTAAAAGCTGCGGCAAGTGCGACAGAAGACAATAAAGATGTGCGAAATTTCATCGCAAATTTCCCTCCATAAAATTAACCGGCGCAAAGAAGTGCCGGTCTTATTCAACTCCCGGCATGGGTTCGGCTCAGGATGGCCGCCTCCGGAAATCTCCAACTCCCCACCTTTGTCTCAAGGAAAGTTGCAAATAAGAACCCATGTCGGGAACCTATCCGCACGTCAGTCAATAGTGCTAAACGGATGAAAACAAACAAAAAAGGCGGCCTCGAGGCCGCCTTTTCTGATTCTTGATCTGGCAGGGTTCGCGTTTATTCAGCAGCCTGTTGCGCTTGTGCACCAGCAGGTTCGAGAGGCACGGCATCGATCACCCAGCCTTTACCGGTTCGGCGCCCCGGACTGGGAATAGCATAGGCCACTTTGTTCTTGGCGGCTGCCACGGCGCCGGTATCGATCTTCCAGCCCAGCGCATCGTAGTCGCGCAAGAAGTCGCGATAGCGCACCAGCGCTTTGTCATGCGGCATCATGTTTTCTTTTGTGTTCGTCGGAGGTGCGACCACGGGTTCGAGCGCCTCAAGGATCACAATATCTTGATCGGCAATCACTCGCTGGCGCTTTTGGATCGGTTCGTCGTGTTCGTTCTCCAGAAGTGCATTGCGCATGTTGACCAGCCAGCTGCGTGTATGACCCTCGTCCACGGGAGTCCGGAACGTGTACTGGTGAAACCAGTTGGTTGGTGACATGTGGATCTGCGTCCATGTCTGGTGCGGCCCGAAGTGGCCCGTGCCCGCCTCCAGATCGCCATCGAAATTGCGCAGCTTGTTCATGGTGCCGTCTTTCAGAGCCGGCGACTGAAACGTGAGCGTGAATCCGCACCCGTAATCGGTGACGTCGAGATCATATTCTTGAACTTTGTAATCGTCCCTGGTGCCTTCAAACCCGTGGGTCGGGTGGACGAATTCATTGTGACCGGGATCGAGCGTGTTTTCGACTGAACGCTCGTAGTTGGCCGCGTATTCATTGTACATGATGGTCGGCTTCCAGCCGTCCTTGCCGTATTCAGGGATATCCATGACCGGCGGCCGCTCATCTTCGGGAAGATCGCCCAGAAAAGCGAAGACCAAGCCGTATTTTTCTTGAACCGGATAGCTGTCGATTTTCGTGCGCGGTGGAATCTTGCCGTCCTTGCCGATCGAAGGAATCTTTACGCACTCACCCGCGCCATTGAATTGCCAGCCGTGGTATGGGCATTCAACGCAATCATCGCGGAGCTTACCGCCCGCGAGGGATCCGCCGCGATGGGTGCAAACGTTCGACAGGCAATGGACATCGCCCGAACTGTCGCGGAACAAAACGAAGTTCTGCCCCAACATTTTGACCTTGACCGGGGTGTCGGTGACCTCTTCGGCTGTCCCAGCCGCATACCAGAAGTTGATGTACATAAAATTGCTCCCTGCGAGGCGTACAATTGTTAACGCGTCTGGCGGCAACCTATTGATCGTCGCCCGGTTGGCGATTGACTTCGATCAATGGGGCGTAAACTTTTCTGCCCCGCAAAAAGGACCTGCTCTCGTGATTATTCCGCAGCCGCCTGGGCCGGAGCGGATGAGTTGACTGTCGGTGCCGCGTCAATGGCCCAGCCTTTCGTTGCGCGACGGGCCGGACTGGGAATCGCGAAAACTTTCTCTTCACGCAGGGCGATTACCTTAGCCGTGTCCAGACGCCAGCCGCGGTTCTCCCATTCCGCCAGGTATTCACGGTATCGCGTGATTACCGCATCAGCTTTAACCAGCACTTCCTCGGTGGAGGACGCAGGCGTGTAAAACGGCTCGACGCGTTCGATAACGGTCTTGTCCTGCATCATCACAGCGGTATTGCGTTCGTTAATCGTAGGGTCCATTTCCGCGTCGGTCCGGAAATTGCGCGCCTGCAGGAAGTACCGCTTCAGGTTTTTTTCATCCACCGGGGTTGAGAATCCGTACTGGTGGGCCCAGGCGTGCGGGCTGAAGTGCAGGCGGGTCCACGCGCTGGACGGGCCGTGGTTGCCGGCACCGGCTTCCATTTCGCCTTCGCCCTTGAGGCCCTTCATTTTTGAATCTGGCAAGTCGGGCGAGACGAAAGTCGTCATCGTGCCGCAGCCCCAGTCTTCTTCAATCAGTTTAAGTTCGGGCACATGATAATCGTCGCGGTCGCCACCGTAGCCCATGGAAGGGTGAACGAATTCGGTATGCGCGGGATCGAGTGTGTTTTCCACTGCCCGCTGGAAGTTGGCTGTCCACTCGTACACTTGTGTCGTCACGCGCCACCCGTCTTGGCCGTACTCCGGGATATCCATGATCGGCGGCCGCTCGGCTTCGGGTAGGTCGCCAAGAAAGGCGAAGACCAAGCCATATTTTTCTTGCACTGGATAACTGTCTACTTTTGCCCGCGCAGGGATTTTCGCGTCGGGTCCGAGCGACGGAATCTTTGTGCAAACTCCGTCTTCGCCTTTGAACTGCCAGCCGTGATAGGGACACTCGATGCAGTCGCCTTTGACTTTGCCGTGTGCGAGCGATGCGCCGCGATGGGTGCACAGATTGGAAAGGCAATGGGCTTTGCCTTCTGAATCCCTAAACAACACGTAGTCAAAACCAAGCATGCGAACATGGACGGGCTCATCCTTGACGTTTTCGCTCAGTTCCGCGGCGTACCAGAAATTCATAAACATGTGCGGGTCCCTCCCATTTTCATCCGTGGCCGCGCCAGCGCGGCCGAACTATTTCCCATGCGGTGAGTCCTAAGTCTTAAAGGCGCCAATCCTAAGCAGGAACCCTCGGCTGTCCGCATTTCGGCTATCTCCCTTTTCTCACGATTCCAATACCGCGGCGGTTCAAAACCCTAGCGAAACTGTGGCCTAGGACAGCGTAATGCCTTCGAAATCGATATAGCCAAAGGTCTGGTCAAAGCCGCGCGTGCGCGGGCTGAGGCCCACAAAGGCGATGTTTTCGTGCAGGAAAATACTTGGTGCCATGTCGCGGTAGTACCCCATGATTTGATGCCTTAGCGCCAACGCCGCTATTGGGTCGGTCTCCACCCATGCCCTCTCAATCACCGGCTGAATAGTCTGGTCGCAGAACCAAGGGTCGGTTTTCCGGCAGGAATTTATATTCGTAACCTGAATGGCATCAAGCAGCGGATACGTGCCCCATTGCAGGGTAAACGCATCCGTATCGATGCGGCCGCGCACGAAATCGGTAAGAAACTGCATTACCGGCCGCTGCTGGACTTCCGCGCGTATGCCGACGCGATTGAGGTCGTCCGCAACGCGTTGCACGACGAATTGACCATTGGTGCCTCCGCCCGACGTCAGAATGGTCATAGCGAACCCGTCACCGGCGCCGGCATCCTTCAGCAGTGCCAGAGCTAATTCGGGGTCGTAGGCGAACGGTTGCAATGAAGGGTCATACCCGAAAGATGCGCGCACGGCCGGCTGCGAAGACACAACGGTCTGACCGCCGAGTAAAACATCGACAATGGTTTGTTTGTCGACAGCGTGATTGAGGGCGTGCCGAACGCGTTTGTCACGCAATGGCGTGTCGTGCTCGGGCCCGAATTGCAACATGATGGATGCTGCGGCGCCATCGAGAACACTGACCACGCTGCCGCCTTCGTCTTCTATGAAGGGGATATCCTCTGGAGCGGTCTGGTATGCCGCATCAATGGCTCCGGACATCAGGGCTTGAAAGCGCGATGACGGGTCTTTGAGAACGATATACTCGACGCCATCGAATTGGATTGGGCGCCATGACGTCGTATTCGGGAGCAGGGTGGCCCCTGCAGGATGCCAGTTGTCAACGGTCAGCGGCCCCGTGCCGACCGGTGTTATCGAAAATTGTTCGACACCCATGGACCGCCAGGCTTCGGGCGCGACGATAAGTAATACGGACGCGTATCGTGGCAGCATCGGAGTCGGCACTGACGTCGAGATGTCTATCGTTGTCCGGTCGATAACGGTCGCACCGGTGAGAAAACGGAAATCGCGCCTCAGGCCTTCGGTCATTGGTCCGGGGCCCGAAAGATAGTCCACCGTAAATTTCACTGCCGCGGCGTCGAATTGCTCGCCATTGGAGAAAGCAACGTCGTCGCGCAACGTGAAGCGCCAGGTCGTTTCGTCCAACGCCTGCCACGCCGTCGCCAACCAGGGAACGATATCTCCGCTCTTGGTCATCCGAGTCAGGCCGTCGAACACGCCGCCCGTCAGGAGGATTGATGGAGTTTGAATATTTGAGAATGCGTTGCCTTTTTCAGTGGGCATGCCGCCCAATCCGATGCGCAGGATTTTATCTGATTGTGCGCGTAGGAGCTTCGGCGCCAGCGCGGCACCGGCCACTGCGGATAAACTCTGGCGGCGCGTAAACGGCATCGGCGCTCCGGTCTGAGAACTCAGGTCGCGGGCGATAAACCTGCCACATCGGCAGCAATGGCGCCAACGACCGAGGACCAGTCTTGGAACCGCGTCTGCCGGTAAAGCCGTGCGGATGCATACCAAGGGCTCGTCGGGCCAGAGCGCATCCAATACCAAGGCATGCCGCCCGAACCGGAGCGCGGGACCATGATCCAAACACTTTGACCGAGTGCCCCGGCAAAATGAGCGGCGGTATTGCTGTTCGTGATGACGAGGTCCATCGCCGCAACTTGGCTGGCAAAGGCATCGAGATCGGACAGCGGATCGATATCTGGATCGCGATACACGCGATGCCCGCTCGCCGATTCGAGCTGAGAAATCTCTTCACCGTGCTCGCCGTATTGCAATGATACGAACAATCCGTTCTTTGCGTCGAATATCGGTATCCATTGTTGTAATGGGATCGATTTCAGCCAGGCGTTGTCCTTGCGCCCACTGTGCCAGGCAATGCCTATGACCGGTCCGTTGTCTGAGAGCGTCTCGTATTTCTCGCGCAGAGACGCTGTCCGGTTCTTGTCATCCTTGATGTATGGAGAGCCGCCGGTGAACGCATTCGGGTCCGGGCGTATCAGAGGACTCAGGTCCGCAATGGAAATGTGAAAGTCGAAGTGGGTCGCCTCAAGTTCTGAATTGAGCGGATACGCTCTTGGGAATACCTGCGCTGCCGGGAATGAGCGTTCAAAAACTGGAGAAAGGCGGGGTTCGCACTCAATCAGCACCTGACCGGCCCGCGCGAGAACATCGCCCATCATGCTGGCGTAGAGGACCTCATCGCCGACGCCTTGCTCACCCCACACGAGGATCGACTTTCCGGTCAGGTCCTGTCCGGACCACAGGTCAGCTTTGTAAGCTCGCCACGTGGGTCGCTCTGCAGGTGAGTCGCGGGACCAACGGTACTCGGCCCACCCTTCTGCAATCCGGCCTTCGATAAGAAGTGGGTTGGCACGGGCAATGTGGGCCTTTTGCTCGTTGACGCCGTGTGCAATCGAAGCGTCAAAAATCTCCAGAGCTGCATCCAGGCCGCGGACATCGTGGATGAGGTTGCCGAGGTTGGTGCGTGCCTCCGTCAGGTCGGGGTCAAGCGCAATCGCTTTGGCAAACGCCTCTTCCGCGGCGTCCAACCGCTCTAGGGTGCGAAGCGCCAAACCTTTGTTGTTCCACGCTTCGGCATGATCCGGCACGCGCTCTAGAACGGATTCAATAATTGATAGAGCGTGTTCGTAATCCGCCGTTTGAAAACGGCTCGCTGCGAGAGAAAGCTGGCTTTGTATGTCGCCAGGCTTTGCCGCTAGGTATTTTTCCAGCGCGGAGATGCTCTCGGGGAACCGTTCTGCTTCATAAAGCGCGAGGCCCAGATTGCGCCACGCCGACGCCGCTTGCGCATGTCTCGCCGTCACTTTCTCGTAGTGGGCGATGGCGCCGTTCAGGTCGCCGCTTTGTTTTAGAGCTTCCCCATAGTTCACCAGCGCGGGAACGAGATCCGGTTGCAGGGACAAGGCTTTCTTAAAGCACGCCGTGGCTTTCTCCGGTTGGCCTTGGCGCAGCCTGCAGTCTCCCAGGGTGCTGAGCCCGGCGGCTGTGAGTTTGTTCTTGTGGGCGAGTTTTTCCAGACGCTGCGCTGCATCATCGACGCGATTCAGCTTGAGCAGGGTCAGGGCATAGCTGTTGGCGATCGCTGGATCTGAGGGGCGGCCCTTGGCGGCGGAATCGAGTGCCGCTTCGGCGTCGGGATATCGTCCGAGGTGATAAAGGGACAGCCCGAGGATATGCAACGCGTCGACATTGTGTGCCGCGTCTCGCAGTACCGCTTGTGCCGCCGCGCCGGCCTCCGCATAACGGCCGGCATTGATGTGGGCGCTCGCAACATGCAGCAGATCGGTTGGGGAGGGCGATTGAGGTCCGGGCATAAACCTGGAGTTTGCCTTTCCGCAGGAGTGGCGGCCGGTTAGTCGCAGACGGAACGCCGCGAAATGGGCGCGACGAACAATTTGCCAATAGTTTCGCCGAACCGTAGCGTACTCGCCGGTGTGGGAGAACACATAAAGTACGGAAACGGGGCATGTCAGAACTCAACGCACAGCGCGGTTACGTCGATAGCTCATTCGGTCAGGTGCACTATCGCGACGCATCTCCGGCAAGCGGAGCGCCGGACCGGACAGCTGTGGTGTGTTTCCACCAAAGTCCCATGTCGGGGATGCAATACCAGCCGTTTCAAGACGAACTTGCGAGAGACCGGCGCGTCATTTGTCCCGATACGCCGGGATTCGGCGGGTCGGACACGCCCCCCGGGCCGGTCACCATTGCCGATTACGCGAATGCAATGGCGCAAGCGCTCGTGGGTCTTGGATTCGGCGAAGATGGGCTTGGCCCGGTCGACGTGTTCGGCGGGCACACCGGCAGCGTCATTGGCACGGAACTCGCGGTTCTGCGCCCCGATCTCGTGCGTAGCATTGCTTATCCGTCCGTTGCGTTGTTTTCCGACGAACAGAAGAAAATCATGCTTGAACGCTTCGGCGGTCCGCCCGGCTACTTCACCGATCCGGATTTCGTCGCCAACTCATACAAACAGACCGTTTTGGACGGGCGCCCCGAAATTAATCCCGAACGCCGCCTAGCTCTGTTCGCCGAGCGCCTTAGATCCGGAATGCAGGCGTCGTACGCCCCGGATGCGGTGATGGCTTACGACGCAGAGTCGCGCCTTCAAAAACTTTCTCAGCCGGCTCTCATTCTCGTGCTTGACGACATGCTTGCGGAAAATAGCCGCCGCGCCGGCACGTTGATTCCGAATGTGACTGTCGTCGAGATGGCCCACATACAGCACGGTATCGCGTGGGACGTTCACGCGGCTGAAATCGCGATAGCGGTCCGGGATTTCTATGATTCCCTGTAAGCTGCGATGAACTATCTCCGGTTTTTATTGAGCGACCCGCGCCTCCTCAGTTTCGGGTTCACGCTCAATGTTTTCATCGCTCTCGGACAGACTTTCTATCACTCGCTTTTTAACGCCGACATTCGCGCCGAGTTGGATTTAACCAACGGCGAGTTGGCGGCGGTCTATGGATCAGCCACGATTGTCGGGTCCGTTATCCTGTTGGTTGTTGGGCGGCTGATAGACAAGGTCGATCTGCGCGCGTTCGCTGGCGCAACCACCGTGATGGTCGCATTCGGGTGCTGGTTTCTGGCCAACGTAACGACACCGTTTATGTTGTTCTTTGCGATGCTGGCCGTGCGTTTCTCGGCGCAGAGTCTATGGGGCGTGTGTGCCCAAGTGAGCATGGCGCGGTACTTCGATGAGACACGCGGTAAGGCGGCCGCGGTCGCCAATACCGGCTATGCCCTCGGCTATGCGGTGTTCCCGCTGATCGGCGCTTCGCTTCTGGCTGTATTCGGGTGGCGCGAGGCCTGGACTTATACGTCCTTGGCGGTGCTCATTTTTATCCTGCCGCTCATTGCGCTGCAGTTGTGGGGGCATGGCAAACGGCATGCCGCGTACGAGGCCCGGCTCAAGCAGTTAGCAGAGGCGGACGGCGCCACTGCCGGTCTGCAATGGCCGCTCGGCAAAGTTCTTCGAGACATCCGGTTTTGGCTCATTCAGCCTTCCATGCTTGCCGTACCGTCGGTCATTTTCTCAATCCAGTTTCACCAGGTCTTTTTGGCGGACGCAAAGGGCTGGTCGATAACCGCTTTCGCCGGCGGGTATACGGTGTATTCCCTGGTCTCGCTTGTCGCCATGCTTGTTAGTGGAGCCATGGTCGACCGGGTTGGGTCGTTGCGTCTGGTCAGCATCAGCATCTGGCCGCTGATACCGGCGTTACTGGTTCTTGTTTTTGTCGATCACCCCATTGGCATCGTGCTTTTGATGATGTGCACCGGCATGACATTTGGTGTCGGCCTAATCTTGTTTGTCACTATTTGGGCAGAGTTCTACGGTACCAAACACATGGGCGCGATCCGCTCGTTTAACGTCTTCATGAATGTCTCGGTCGCGTCTGCTGTGATGGTGCTGACTGGCTGGCTGATCGATCGGGGCACGAGCGTTGCCCAGATGGCCGCTGGTGGGATCGTTGTCGTGTTATTATCGCTGCTGTTGTTGTACTTCGTCCGTCGGCCGCGCGGCGCGTCCGCCGCCACTTCCGTGGAAGCGAATTAAGCATGTCCAAAAGTAAACTCTTCGGCCTCGTAGTTCTGGGTGCAGGCGTCCTGGCGGGGGTGTTTCTTTTATCTAATCGCGTGTTAATCACGCGGTATTACACCCAAAGCGAGCCGAATCAGGTCAACGGATATACATGGTATCAGCCGACGGAAGACATTCCCGGAGACCACGATGGCTTTTTCGAAGTGGTGCCAGAAGCGCAAAGAACGATCTCAGCGGATGCCATTGCCACGGCGTCGGCCTATGCCCAACTCAATAATTCTGAAAGTCTTCTTATCTGGCACCGCGGCGCCTTGCAGCACGCTGAGTATTGGTATGGCCTTGGGCCTCGCGACGTTGTCAATTCGCGCAGCATGCACAAAATGGCCGGCGGCCTATTGATTGCCCGGGCCATCGCAGAGGGATACATCGACTCCGTCGACGATCCAGTGACGAAATACATTGCTGCGTGGAGCGGGACTGAAAAAGATAAGATCAAAATTCGTGATGTCCTGCACATGTCCAGCGGGCTGCGCTGGTTCAGCATTCGTGATCCGGCCATATTCGGGCTGAGCACTCGAAGGTATCTGTCGCCAACGTGGGACAAGGTGCTGCTCGAAGAAATGCCGATGTCCTTCGAGCCCGGCACGGAGTGGGATTACAGCGACATCACCGCCGACGTCATGCCGCATATCGTTGAGGGGGCGACGGGCAAGCGGTATGCGGAGTATTTCTCGGAAGCGCTGGTCAAGCCGCTTGGAGCTGAAGGTGGGTTCGTCTGGGTCAACCGCGAGGGCGGTATGCCTCACGGTGGCTGCTGTCTAATGCTGCCGCCGGAAACGTGGCTGCGCTTCGGTTTGCTGCTGCTCAACAGCGGCGCGTGGGACGGCGTGCGACTGCTTCCGGATGGATGGATCGATGCGATGCTCACGCCATTCGAAGAGAAACCGCAATTCGGATTTATGATATGGCTTGGTCAGCCTTACCTCGAGCGGCGCCTCATTCACCGTCCGGAGTCACCGATTAATCAAGTCGCCAAGCCGGGTGTCTACCACTCGGAGCCGTTTCTCGCCGATGACCTGTTCATGTTCGATGGCGCGGAGGGGCGCATGGTCTACATCGTGCCGTCCGAGGATTTGGTGATCGTGCGCACCGGTTTCCGTCCGTCGCTGGGTGAACCGGAATGGGACAATGCATTTTTACCCAACGCCGTCATCCGCGGCATCCTTGACGAAGACGAGGTGATACGGTGAGGACTACCGGTCTTGCACTGTTTGCGCTCATTGCTGCTGCGGGCATTGCTGTCGGCATGGACCGCGTTTTTTGGACGCGGTTTGTCCAGATCCAGGGCCAGGACGCGCTGAGTTATCCGGGCTGGGTTTCGCCCACAGCGAAGGTCGAGGGCGCATTCACCTCTGAGCTGCCCTCGGTGGATCCGAACCAGCGCACGTTTTCGCCGCAGGCCATCGCGGACCTCGTGGCGTATGCCGAGCAAGTGGGATCATTTTCGCTGATCGTCTACCACCGAGGGTCCATTCAGTTCGAAACCTACTGGCGTGATCTCGGCCCCGAGGACGTGACGGAAACCTATTCGATGGCGAAGTCCGTGCTCGGTATCATGACGGGATTCGCTGTCGCCGAAGGAGCCATCGAGTCCATTGACGACCCCGTGGTGAAGTATGTCCCCGAGTGGACGGGCACGGATCGCGATGCAATGCGGTTGAGCCACGTTTTGCAAATGCAAAGCGGGTTGGAACATAACCGGTTCAATTTCAGCTTTCTGCAAAACCCCTATGCGCCTGCGATACGCCTGTTCATCGGACCGGATATGGAAAGCGCAATCCTGCGCCATGAACTCGACGCGCCGCCCGGCACCGAATTCACTTACAACAGCGCCAACTCTCAATTGATGATGCTGATTCTGACGCGGGCCACGGGCCGTCCGTATTGGGAATACGTATCCGAGAAGCTCTGGCAGCCGTTGGGGGCGAAAGACGCAACACTGTGGCTCGATCATCCGGGCGGGCTGCCCAAGGGGTATTCCTTCTTCCAGGCCCGTCCCCGCGACTGGCTTCGGATCGGCATCACGCTGCTTAACGGCGGCCGGTTCGATGGACGTCAGGTCATTCCGGAGGGCTGGGTCGAGCGCATGCGCACACCATCGCCGCTCAATCCCAAGTACGGGCTGCAAACATGGATCGGTTCGCCGTATGTGCCCGAACGCTTTTATAACAAGAACACCCCCTACGGCGTGCCCCAGGAGGAACCGTTTCTCGCGGACGACGTGTTTTTCTTCGATGGCGGCGGCGCCCAGCGTGTCTACATGGTCCCTTCGGCGGACCTGGTGATCGTACGCACCGGGCTGCCGTCAGCCGCGTGGGATGACGGGGTTATGCCCAATATTCTGTTGCGGGACCTACAGAAAGAATCCGCAGGTTAAGGCTTATTCTGCCGCCGCGGCGGTCGCCATGTTTTCCCAGCGCAGGAACTTTTCGCCGAGCAGACGTCCCATGGTCAGGCAGCCGCCGACGCTCGAGCCACCGAGGTAGGCATTCCCCCAAATCCCCATGCCCAGCATTTCTCCTCCAGCATAGAGGTTCGGGATCGCCTGACCGTTCGGCCCCAGAACACGGAGTTCGTTGTCACACGTAATTCCGCCGAAGCTGACAACGGATATTGCATAGTGCTTGATGGCATAGAATGGTCCGTTCTCGATCGGCGCCGGTGTGTGTTCGCGGCCCCACGGATCGGCGCCCACTTCACGGCCTTTGTTGTACTGCTCGACGCTGGCGCGCAGATTGGCGGCTGGAATTCCGCACGCGTCGGCCAACTTTTCGATAGTGTCTGCACGGCAATAGTCGGGATGTGAGTCAAACGCGCGCTCAATTTTCTCTTCGTCCCAGGACGTGAAGATGTTCGGGGCCTGATCGCGAATCCCTTGGTCGTAGATCAGCCAGCAAGTCCAGTCCGGCTGGTTCATGATCGTGCGCTCGCGGATGTCTTGGCTCTGTTCTTCCTCGTTGATGAAGCGCCGGCCGTCATTGTTGACCAAAATTTCCCAAGGCGGACGCACCGTTGGGAAGGTCATCGTGTGAATCCAGTGATCCTCCGGTTTGTCGATATCCACCGTACCGCCGAAAGTGGTGATCAGATTGTCGGCCAGCTGCACCGTGGCGCCAAGTTTGCGCGCCGCCTGAATACCGTCACCTTTGGAGTGCTCATAGGTATAGACCCGCTTAGGCCGGTTGTGGAATTCCTGCCACAACTCGTCGTTGTTGGAATAGCCGCCGCAGGCAAGTAGCGTCGCCGACGCGAAAATTTCTTCGCGCGTGCTGTCTTGTGTTTCAACCACGATGCCGCCGACGGAGCCGTCATCGTTGACGATCAATTCGCGCATCCGGGTCTTCAGCCGCAATTCGACATTGCCGCCGGCTACCGCTTTTTCGAAAGCAGGTTGAATCACCTCCACATATGCTTTTCCGGCATTAACCGGCGTGGTGATGCGCGCGGTGTCGTACGGTTCGTGACCGGCGGCGGCTACCGGCTGGTTGTCGGGATATTCCATGCCGATAGACAGCAGCCACTCCAGTGTCCCGGCGGAATTTTCCTGCCACAGCTTGAGCTTATCGAATTCGCCGGTGCCGTGATTGATGCGGATAGACTCATTGAAGTGCTTCTCTGGCGTGTCGTCTATGCCTTTTGCCTTTTGCAACGAGGAGCCCGCAGCGCTGAGCGACCCGGACGACAAATGCAAGGTGCCGCCGACTTTGTCGGCCGCATCCACCACCAGGACTCGTGCTCCCCGTTCCGACGCTTTGATGGCGGCAGGCATTCCCGTCGTGCCTGCCCCAACGATCACGATATCCCATTTGCTCGACATGTCTGCGGTCCCTTCTGGTGCGGTGCGGGTTCCAACTTCTGTAAACGGCCCGCTGATTAATTTGTTGCCATACGGTAATCGGCGGCGGTCCTTCTGACTACCCGCTTTCAGTGCGCATGTTTGACGAATTGCCCCTGAATCGTGAGGGGCCTAAGGTGTTGTCATGATAGACCTCACGGGCAAAGTCGCGTTTATCGCGAACGCAGACCACCCTGCCGCCGCCGCCTGCACTGGCCGGCTTCAGGCGGCGGGCGCCAAGGTGTGCGGTGCGGGAAGCGCGTCCGCCGACCTCGCCGTCGATCTTGACCCCTACAGCCCGGACTCGTGGGATTCGGCTTTTGACCGGTGCAAGACCGAACTCGGCGGTTTGGATATTCTTGTCATTCCGACGGGCGCAACAGCGTCTGAAGGCATTCTCAGTCTCGCGCCGGAGGACTTCGTTGCCGCGCACCGGTCGCTCGCGGTAACCGCGTTTCTCGCTCAGAATCGCGGCATCCTGGCGATGCGGGCATCCGGGATCGAAGGCGCCGTGATTCACATTTTGCCTGCCGCCGCTCGCGCCGCCGCCGGCGATGCGGCCGCAGCCTGCACCGCGTCCGCGGGTATCTTGTTTTCGTCTAAATCGGCGGCGCTGGAGTGCGCCAAGGCTAAAGACGGCATCGTGGTGAATGCGATCCTGGCGGGTCCGATCGAAGGAGAGGAGCCGCTCAACTACGGTGTGCCCGTCGACCCGGTCTCGCCGGACGATATCGCCTCGGCCGTGCTGTTCTTTGCCGCCGAGGGCGCGGCGTACATGACGGGGATGGATCTGCCCGTCGATAACGGATTGGTGGCGCAATGACCGCGCGTGTTCAGTCTGGTCCTTTGTCAGGCAAGGTGATTCTGATCACCGGCGGTACTTCCGGGCTCGGGCGGTGGACGACCATGGTCACCGCATCTCAGGGCGCGACGGTGGTTTTTACCGGACGTAACGCGGACGGTGCGGCCGAGACCAGCACGCGCCTCGTGGACCGTGGGCTGCACGCCAGCTACCTGCCGCACGATGTGACAAAGCCGGATGAGTGGACCCGCGTTGTTGATTCCGTCGTTGAGGAGCACGGCCGCCTCGATGGACTGGTCAACAATTCGGGCGTCTCGCGCCTGAAACCTATGGACCAGATGTCGCTCGACGATCTGGAATTCCTGTTGTCGGTCAATGTCGACGGCATGTTTTACGGCATCCAGCAAGCGTTCCGGGTGATGACCAACGGTGGTTCCGTGGTGAATATCTCGGCGTTGAACGCTTTGCGTGGCTCCCCCAATTCAACTGGCTATGGGTTGGCGAAAGGCGGCACGACTCATCTTGCCCGCGCCGCCGCCGTCGAAGGGCGCGCCCGCAAGATTCGCGTCAATGCGGTGCATCCAGGTGTGCTGTTCGAACATGGCGACCGACCGTCGCCCGGCGCTATTGCATTGTTCGGCGAGGAGGGCGCGAAGAAGTTCGTTCAGTACAACATCGACACGACGCCAATGGGTCGCCTCGGTCATCCGCGCGATATCGGCACGACGGTGGCGTTCTTGCTGTCCGATGCGGCAAAGCATGTCACCGGAACCGCCATTCATGTCGACGGCGGCCGCATGGCCGGTGAGTACCTTCATCACGGCATCAAATCTCAGAAATAGGCCTTGGAGAAAGTTATGAAAGTTCTGGCAGTACCCGTTTTTTTTGTTCTCGGACTGATAGGTGCGGCAGAGGCCGAGGAGGTGGACCTGCAAAGTTTGCTGCTGCGCGCTGTTGCCGTGACCTGCAAGGTCGAAGAGTCGATCGCCTTTTATCGTGATGTCATGGGTCAGGACATTATCGAGGACGTCACCTTCACGGGCTCCGGCATCCAGCGCTACATCGACGTCAAAGATGGTGGCGCTGTGCGCTTCGTTATCATGGGCGGCACAGGTGTCTATCCTGGCGGACTGGTGGTCGGCGGCAACGTTGCGTTCATGGGGATCGTCGATAATGAAGATCCCGCCTGCGACGAGCCGGTGATAAATCATCCCGGGCGTCAAGGGTCGATGATTCTACCGCACCGGGTCAGCGACATTGATGAAATCGCCAAACGCGCCAAAGCGGCCAGCCACGAGATCCTGTTTGACGTCAATGCTTCGGGCACCGGCCTGTCGCGCAACATGATGCTCTATGATCCAAACGGCAACATCGTAGAAGTATTTGAAATCAACGTTGTAGCGATCAAGTAATCTCATTTTGTATACGAAAAAGGCATTTTATGGTCTAAATTGCTCATAATACCGTATTATTGTATACAAATTGCGAATCGCCCGCCCTGGGCCGTTAAGGGAGCACTACGGATGACACGCTGGATTTTGGCCGGATTGGCGGTTGTTTTGGTTGCTGTCGGGATCGGACCGATGCCCTCTGCAGCGGAGCGGAAAGTAGGGGTGTTGTATGTCGTCCATGGCGGCAGCGGCGACACCAGCATCGAGAGCCTGTGGGACGGCGCGATGCAGATTTTTTCCTACGATCCCCACTCGGCGATTTACCAGCGCGTGATCTGGAACGAAGACGCTTGGCCCACGGTCGCGTCGTTCGGCGACGGTGCCAGCTACAGCAACGTCGCCTCGCAGCTCGATAAGTATGAATTCCAGGATGCTCGGATCGGCTTTGACCCCAACGCGGACCGGACGGATTTTCAGCGCGAAGCCATGACCACGGCGCTGAAGGCGCGTGAAAAAGATCTCGGCGTTCAATTCATCGTTGATCAGGCCCAGTGGATCGGTCCGCGGGAACAAACCAGATTTCTACCCGAACCGCGCCGCTTGTATGAGCCGCAGGTCGAGGGTGGCGCGAGGCTGGAATACTGTGGCAGCGCGGCCGACCGGGGTCCCTGGGAAAATTGTGACTCTCAGCGTTACAACATCGACGGTCCGGCCGAACGTTTGCTTGCACAAGGCGTGGACGAGATCGTCATGATCGACATGACAACCGCCGGTGTGCGTTTCTGGAAAACATACGACGTCGTGCGCAGCACGCGTGACGTTGTCGATCGATTCAACGCCGCCAATGGCACCGACATTCCCGTCACCTGGGTCAATGATCCTACCGACTTATTGAGAGAGTCCTTCCCCATTGAGCCGGAGAATTGGACGCGCAGTCTCGGCCCGCCGATCAAAGACAGTGTCATCCCGCTTGAGGGCCGCCCCAATCCGGTCAGCGAAGATCCCGCGTTCGCGGCCCTGTACATGGACGGCATCGAGAAGCGCATGAACCCGAACGTCGCCGACAAAGATACGGCGGTGATGTTTATCAACCACTCGATCCGCGATTGGAATGAAGTCTATGACCCAAAGGTCAACGACACCGTCGTACTCAACGACATTTTGAAGGCGGAAATTCTGAAGCAGCATCCGGATATCGATCCCGGCAACATCATCGGCACATGGATGGGGTTGCGCGTCGAGACTCCCAACATCAAGCTCGGCGGGCGGGTGCAGTCAAACTTGGAGCGCTCGCGCGAAATGCGCGCGGAAAATCTGGGTCACCGCTGGCTGTATCAGACCGACAAAGTACCGCCCGGCGGCGACCAGACGTATTTCTATTGGGATGGTTTGGAGTATCTCAAGGACCGGGGCGTCAAACACATCGTCGTCGTGTTCACTCAGGTGGTTATCGATTCCGTTCTGACGCTGGTCGAAGTGCCCAATCAGATCGGCAAGGAAATCGGCACCAAGACCTGGCTCTATGCCGACGGCGGGGATTGGGAGCGTTATCCCAATCACGGGCATCCTTTCGCCGACTATTGGGGCCGGCAAGCCGAGACCATGTGCCGCCCCGTTGGTGCCCCAGACGACGCGCCGCGCACGGAGCCCTGCTGTTTCGTCATGGGCGGTTGCGGCACAAATCAGCCCTATCCACCGCTGCGCCAGACTCCGATCGACCAAGCCATGGGGGATACCGATCCCCATTTGGTCCACGATCTTTCGGCATATGGCCACCTCGGCTACGACCAGTCCAAGGGCCCACCGAGCGAGACCGGGCCGGTGCAAAACCAGTACGCCGGAACCTGGGCAATCTGGGACCCGATCAACACCCACCCGGAATTCGGAGAGTTTCTCGCCGGACATGTCGTCCGCCACATGGAGGCGCGCGAAGGAAAAGTTCAAAAAGCCGAGCGCTAAGCGGAAAGTCGGGGGATGAAACAGATCATATCCCTTCTTCTCTCTGTCCTGGTCTCAGCGGCTTCGGCCGCCGGGGCCTACAAACCCGAGGCCGGCCCGTACACCGTCGCCATCGAAAACCATGTTGCCATAGAACTGGACCGGCGCGACCTGCTCGTCCGCGTGGCCTACCCGGCGAGTGGCGGACCGTTTCCCCTTGTCGTGCTCTCCCATGGTGGCGGTTGTGTTGGCGGCAGCTATCACATGGTCGGCGATCATTGGGTGTCGCACGGTTACGTCGTCCTTCAGCCGACCCATCCGGATTCGGCATCCCTGGGGTTCGATATGGCCACCGTCGAGCCGCGCCAGATGGAGGGCATCATCCGTCAGCGTGTCGAAGACATGTCCGCAATACTGGATCACCTCGGCGATCTCGAACGAAAGGCGCCCGGGGTGAAGGGTAAGATTGACCGCGAGCATGTGATTGCCGCGGGTCATTCCATGGGTGGCGCGACGGCGTTGCTGGCCACCGGGCTCAAGCTGGAAAACCCGTTCAGCAAACAGCGCATCGAGTCGGGCGAAAACCGATACGGCGGTTTGCTGCTGCTCAGCGAACCGGGCGGCAATCCAACTTTGCCGGATGAGCCGTGGCGCTACATCGACATGCCGACGTTTATTTATACCGGCACCGACGACTATGGATCCGAATCGCGCGGCGAGAACAGCCGTATTCCGTTCCAGTACAACGTCGTCAATGACGTGCCGGGGGATGCGCCGGGTAAACATTACTTATGGATTGACGGCATCAATCATTACCTAGGCGGCGGCTGGTGTAGAGCAGAAGTCGCGCCCGGATTTGATGCCGAAGCTGTTGGCATTCTCAACGGCGTGAGCACCGCATTTCTCGATGCCTATGCCAAAGGCGACACGGATGCTCTGGCGTTCTTAAACAGGGGCGCGCTGCCGGACGCCGCGGGCGCGCGTCCAACGCTATCCCTGAAATAATTTTCTAACGCCCAGTAAACCCGCCAAAACTTTCGGCCAAGGGGCCTTCCGTCCATTCTTTCCCCGGATTAGGGTTTTACCGGGAGTAAGAAAGGAGAGGGACCATGCGCACACTCGGAGTCCTGCTGGCCGGGCTATTGCTTGCTGGCAAACCGGCATTCGCCACGAATTCTAAACCAGAGCTGCAAAAAGTTCTCGAGGATTTACTCGCCTGGATGCCGGGCGAATACTCGTCCGCACCGCAGATCTATCTGGAACGCGCACTCGGTCCGCCGCCTGACGGCGAGCACGAATTGTTCTATCGCGTGTTTGCTGAGATCGATGCGCCGCACCTCGCCGATCACGTGATTTACACGCAAATCCGCCTCGACAACGACGACGGTACTCTGTTCCCCGGTCAGCAGGTCGTTTTCCTGATCTCGATGAACGAGGAAATGCAGACTGTCTCCATCTCGGGCCGGCGCATCAAAGACCCAGAGAACTTCATCGATGCGCATCTACATCCGGAGATGTGGCCCAACATCCAGCCTGATCCGAACTTCGGCGGCAATTGTACTTTCAACTGGCGCCGTCATGGAAATCAGTTGCGTGGTCTACTCGGTGAATTCGGCGAATGCACAATGGTCTCTAAGAATACCGGCGACCAGATGACGTGGGATGCGGAATGGATTCTCAATCCCGAGGAGCTGTGGATATACGACAACGGCTATCTCGCCGACGGGTCCTTGTTCGCAGGGCGCGCAGACCGCACACACCTGCGGATGTCCAAAGCGCAACGTTATGAATGTTTTGTCTCTTTTCGGTTCGAGGATGGCACGACCCAGGTCATTAACCCGTTTTACATGCACGACCGCGGGGACGTGTTCACAATTCAGACCGACGAGCCGGAGCCGCGCACGTTGCACCTTGAGTTTCTCAAGTCGTTGTGGCCGTCAAATTCCGGGCGCAATTACGTCGATCTCATGCGGCTGACGCTGCACGACGGCGCGCCGGGCGAATTCACCGACGACGATGTCTTGGGGTTTGCCTGGGCGGAACCAACCAGCGACCGGGTCGGGTTTACGACGGAATGGGCGAGTGCGCGCTGCAAGCGCGTCGCCGAGTGGCCGATCGCGGAGAAGTAAATCCGGCTTAAACGGCAGTGCCGCCGACCGTCAGCACGTCGAGCTTGAGGGTCGGCTGGCCGACGCCGACCGGCACGCCCTGGCCGTCTTTGCCGCAGGTGCCGATGCCCGGGTCGAGCATCATGTCGTTGCCGATCATCGACACCTTGGTTAGGCAGTCAGGGCCGTTGCCGATGAGGGTCGCGCCCTTGACCGGCGCACCGATCTTGCCGTTTTCGATCATGTAAGCCTCGGTGGCGGAAAACACGAATTTGCCCGATGTGATGTCGACCTGGCCGCCGCCAAAGTTGACGGCATACAGACCTTTGTCGACGGACTTGATGATTTCTTCCGGATCGTGGTTGCCGTTGGCCATGTAGGTGTTGGTCATTCGCGGCATGGGATGGTGTGCGTGCGACTGGCGCCGCCCGTTGCCGGTCGGCTTCACGCCCATTAACCGAGCATTGAGGCGGTCTTGCAGAAAACCGACCAGGATGCCGTCTTCGATCAGGGTGGTCCGCGATGTCGGCGTGCCTTCGTCGTCGATGGTCAGAGAGCCGCGGCGGTCGCGCATCGTTCCGTCGTCGATGACGGTGACGCCCTTGGCGGCAACCTGCTTGCCGATGAGATCGTAAAACGCCGATGTCTTCTTGCGGTTGAAGTCTCCTTCCAGCCCATGGCCGACCGCTTCGTGCAACAGCACGCCCGGCCAGCCGGGACCGAGTACGACCGGCATTTCTCCACCGGGGGCGTCGACGCTTTCAAGATTGACGAGGGCCTGGCGCAGCGCTTCATCGACCGCGCCTTTCCAGGTTGCTTCGTCGAGGAAGCGGTCGTAGGTGACGCGTCCGCCGGTGCCGTAGGATCCCATTTCCATGCGCTCGCCGTGGCCGGCGACAATGGAGACGTTGAACCGCACCAGCGGGCGGATGTCGCCGACCGAAATGCCGTCGGCGCGGATGATCTGCACGGCCTGCCACGACGCCGTCAGCGAGGCGGACACCTGCTGCACCTTGCTGTCCAGACCGCGCGCATATTCATTCACGGCTTCGAGGGTTTTGACTTTGGTGTCGTAGGGGATCAGCGGCAGCGGATTTTCATCCGTGTACAGCGCCTGGTTGGTGCCCTGCGGCGGGTCGGCAATGGTGCCGCCGTGGCCGGTCTTGACCGCTGCGACATTTTGCGCGGCGCGGGCGATGGCGTCCTCAGACAAAGTTGACGAATGGGCAAAGCCGGTGGTCTCGCCGACCAATGCGCGCAAGCCAAACCCCTGCGCGGTGTCGAATGCGGCCGAGCGGATACGGCCATCGTCATAACTCAGGCTTTCCGCCTGGCTGTACTCGAAAAACAGCTCGCCATCGTCGCAGCCGGCAAGGGCGTCCGTCACTTTGCCTTCGACGGCGTGCTTATTCATGCCGGTCCGGGTAAAAAACAAATCGTCGGTAACGGATAAATCACTCATGCGGGAATCGATTCCTTGAGAGGGTCAGGGCGTGTCGGGCGAGGGACGTGTCGTCACGGCCGCCGCACTCGAATGCGGGCGATGTAAATTATGAGCAATGGTCACACTCAGCGTGAACAGGATCAAGGCCCCCGCCTGATGAAGAAGTGCAAGCCATAAAGGCACGACCATCAGCAGCGTGGCAATGCCGAGACCCGCTTGGACGAACGCCATGCCGAGGAGGCCATGGGTCAGTTTGCGGGTGGATTCGTCGGCATCCGCGCGGGTTACGGTCCACCAAGTTAGGCCGATGAACAGAACCAGCGAGACCGCCAGCACCCGGTGGTTGAACTGGATCGTCATGATGTTCTCGAACCAATTCAGGTACCACGGCGTCAGTTCGTACAGGCCGTCGGGTACGACCTGTCCGTCCATGAGCGGGAACGTATTGTAAATAAATCCGGCGTTGGTTCCGGCGACGAACGCCCCGGATACAACCACCAGCAAGACGCACAGCGCTGCTGCGAGAGAGTACTTCGAAGCGCTGGCGAGGCGTGTGTCGGCCGTCGAGTCCGGCGCCGGTTCGGATCGCACGCCCAGCGCGACCCAAATCAGCGCGCCATAAACCACAAAGGCCAGCAGCAGATGGGCGGCGAGGCGGTATTGGCTGACGTCGGGCCGGTCGACCAGACCACTGGCCACCATGTACCAGCCGAGCACACCCTGCGATCCGCCTAATACGAGCAGGCCGCCAAGTGTCCAAGCCAGCCGGCCGCGCGCCCGTCCGGTCCACACCAGCCAGAAAAAGGGCAATGCGAACGCGGCACCGATCAGGCGGCCCCAGAGCCGGTGGGTATACTCAAGCCAGTAGATGTCTTTGAAATCGTCCACCGTCATCCACGAGTTCACTTTTTGGTACTCGGGATACTGCTGGTAGTTCTCGAATTCGGCGGCCCACTCAGCCTCGGTCATCGGCGGCAGGAGCGTCAGCGGTTTCCATTCCACCATGGATAGGCCGGACTCCGTCAGTCGGGTCGCGCCGCCCAGCACCACCATCACGAACACCATGGCCGCACAGATCAGCAGCCATATCCGGATGGTCCGGGCGTCTTCGGCGGTGGGGTAGAAGCGCGTCATGCCAATCACTCGGCCTGTCTGTTGATGTGGGGCTGATTTAGGCGATTGCGGCGCCTGCAACAAGGCTTTGGTGGTGTCCGCAACTAGGCTTTGGTGGCGTCTGCACCAAGGATCGGGTGTGTCCTCACCAGGGTATAGCTGGGAACATCCGCTTGAAAGCGGGGTTACGCCGGGGCGCAAGCCCGTGTATCACTGCGCTTTCCGCCTCCGAACGCGTGGCCGCAGATTTTATGGCGCAGACCGAATCTCCTCATTCCCCCGTTTATTCGGTGGTTGTTCCGGTTCTCAACGAAGCGGGGAACGTGGGCCCGCTTGTCGAAGAGATCGTGGCCGCGATGTCGGCTCTGCCCGGTGCGCCGGCATATGAAATCATTTTCGTGGATGACGGTTCTGACGATGCGACGCCACAGGAATTGAGTGCGGCGGTGAGCGCCGGACAGCCGCTCGCGATCATTCGTCACGCCGTCCCAGTGGGTCAAAGCCAAGCTCTTATATCCGGGATCGAGCGCGCCGCCGGTGACTGGATCGTCACCTTGGACGGCGACGGTCAAAATGATCCTGCCGATATCGCCAAGCTCATCGGTGCCCGCGACAAGGCCGTTGCAGCGGAGCCGGGTCTTGCAAAAGATTTTTTGTACGTGGGTCACCGGCTGCGCCGCCACGACAGTCTCGCCAAACGCTATCAATCCTGGTTGGCCAATGACATCCGCGGCTGGCTGCTCGGTGACCATACGCCGGATGGCGGCTGCGGACTGAAACTGTTTCGGCGCAGCATGTTTCTCAAGGTGCCGCGGTTTGATGCCATGCATCGCTTTCTACCGGCTTTGTTCATTCGCGCCGGTGGACGCGCCATTTCCGTTCAGGTCAATCACCGGCCGAGGACCCGTGGTGTGTCGAAGTACGGGTTTTGGCGCCGGTTCGGCCTGGGTATCGTTGATCTCATCGGTGTGGCCTGGCTGATTGCCCGATACACACCGCCACGCACTGCAAAAGAGAAGGATCCCACATGAGCTGGTTTGTCACCTGGTTCGCCACGATGAATATCTTCAAGGCGCTGGGCCTGACCGGCCAGGCGATTTTCGGCTCGCGTTTTCTCGTGCAGTGGATTGCCAGCGAACGGCTCGGCAAGAGCGTCATTCCGTTGGCCTTTTGGTATCTCAGCCTCACCGGCGGCATTCTGACCTTCGGCTACGCCAATTACATACAGGAGCCGGTGTTCGTCATCGCGCAGCTGGGCGGCATCGTCATATATTCGCGCAATCTGTATTTCATATACAAAGAGCACCGCGCGACGCACGGCTTACTCGGTCCCGACCGCGACGACTGAGCGCGCGGCAGTTAAATTGATTCTGCGACACAGGTTTTAAGCTGTCGCACACGTTCGAATAGGGCCTGAGAGTCGAATTCATCGCATTCGATGTCTTCGGATAAGCGTATGACGTTGTTCGCATGGCGGCGGACCGCGAGGCGCTGCTCATCCGTTTCGGCGAGAAAAACCAGGTCCTGAAGCATTTCTAAAAGGCGGATCACGATTGCGATCTTCCCTGCGGCCTGTTGGCGAATTTCACTCAGGGCGGTGTTCAGCAGCCCTTCGTATGTTACCGGATAAACGACAACGCGTACCATGTCATCGCCGTCCCGATGCGCTGCTGCCGGCAAGCCGGTCTTGAAAGACTGTGCCAGTCCTGCGGCGAGCCAATCAATGCAGGTAATGGCGGTATAAGGGTCGTTGACGCCTGGCGACAGGGCACGCAAAGCGATCTCCACCAGGGCGGCGATCGAAAATTCAAGATCCTGGGCGTGCGTTCGCTGCCGGCCAATCTTGTTTGCTTTGCAGATTTTATTGGCAAGCGCCGGGTCGGCGTCGTTTTTCGACTGTACTGTGCCAAGATGTGTGCCGTCGATCATGAATCGGCCAGGTTTCGTTTCAATCTCTACAATCATGTCTTCGCTTTGGGCGAGCTTCACCAACGCTTCAACGTTGATTGTCTGGATATAGCCGGAAGCATTGGCCGGAATAACGGTTTGCTTGGTGTACCCATGCTCGGCGGCTCGATTGTGAACGGCCTCATAGTCCGCCAATGGTGATTTCGTTCCATTGTGCGCTGTTGCAGTTGCAATGGCGTCGCCGAACGCGCTCCCCATCGTGGCCACGACTGCGTCTGCGTCGATTTTCTTTGACGTATGATGCAAGAAGTAAACGAGGAAGCCGAGGTTGGAAATGATTCCCACGATGGATGTTGATAACGAGAGCGCGGGCGCAAATTCTACCCCAGTAATTGGGTCGCCGATCGCTTGAAACAGCAAGAGCCCGACAATCAAATTACCGATCAAAGACCCAAGCATGATTTGGGGCAGAGACCCGCTCGAAAACATTTGAATCAAACGCGGCCCGAGTTGAGATGCCGTGTTCGACAGAGCGATTAATGTCATCGAAAACACGAGGCTCGTTACGGTGATAAGCGAGCCGATGATGACAGAAAGGATTTGCCGGGCCCCTTCGACACTAAATCGGAATAGGAGCTCGCTGTTTGTCAGCCAGGGAAGCGTTGACGTGGTGTCCAGCCAATACGTCAGCATGAACAGAGGAATCGCAAGGGCCGATATGATTAGTGGCCGGAACCAAAAGCTCGTCAGTAGCCACGCAAAAACGTATCTCATCGACGCGATCACGTTAGTTGGATGCCGTGGAGATCAGTTTCCATATCTTTTCCGGGGTGGCCGGCATGTCGACGTGGGTTACACCGTAGTCCGTCAGCGCATCGACGATCGCATTGATGACGGCCGGCGGTGAGCCGATGGCGCCCGCCTCACCGCAGCCTTTTACGCCGAGCGGATTGTGGGTGCATTCCGTCACCGATGTATCGACCGTAAACGCCGGAAAATGATCGGCGCGCGGCATGGCGTAATCCATGTAGCTGCCCGACACCAGTTGACCAGTGCCGTCGTACACGCCGTGTTCAAGTAAGGCCTGGCCGATGCCCTGTACCAAACCACCGTGCACTTGGCCGGTGACGATCATGGGATTGATCACGCGGCCGAAATCGTCAGAGGCATGGAAACGGCACACTTCGGTTACGCCGGTGTCGGGATCGATCTCGACTTCGCACACGTACGTTCCGGCGGGATAGGTGAAGTTGGCCGGATCGTAGAACGCGGTTTCTTCCAGGCCCGGTTCCAGTTCGTCGAACGGGAAGTTGTGGGGGACGTAAGCCGCGAAGGCGACTTCGCCGAAGGTGATCTGTTTGTCGGTGCCTGAGATTTTATACGCGCCGTCGGCAAATTCGATGTCGCCCGCCGACGCCTCCATCAGGTGCGCCGAAATCTTTCGGCCTTTCTCGATCACCTTGTCCATTGCCTTGACCAGCGCTGAACCGCCGACGGCCAGCGAGCGCGACCCGTAGGTGCCCATGCCGAACGGCACTTGGGCCGTGTCGCCGTGTACGACGCTGACTTGGTCGAACGGCACGCCGAGTCTGTCCGCGACCAGCTGCGCAAAGGTTGTCTCATGGCCCTGTCCATGGCTGTGCGATCCGGTCAGGACCGTGACCGACCCCGTGGGGTTCACGCGCACGACAGCGGATTCATACAGCCCGGCCCGCGCGCCCAAAGAGCCGACGACAGCCGACGGTGCGATGCCGCAGGCCTCGATATAGCCCGCGATGCCGAGGCCGCGCAGCTTGCCGCGCGCCTTCGCCTCTTCTTTGCGTTTGGCGAACCCTGCCACGTCGGCAGCCTTCAGCGCGCTGTCCAGCGTCGCTTCGTAATCGCCGGTGTCATAGGTCAACGCCACCGGCGTGTCATAGGGGAACTGATCGGCCTTGATGAAATTGAGGCGGCGCAGCTCGACCGGATCGCGTCCGGTTTTGCGTGCGGCGATATCCACCAGCCGTTCGATCAGATACGTCGCTTCCGGGCGTCCGGCGCCGCGGTAGGCGTCCACCGGCACCGTTGAGGTGAACACCGCCTTGACGTTGATGTGGATCGCCGGTGTCGTGTACTGGCCCGCCAACAGCGTGCCGTGCAGGAAGGTCGGGATCACGGTGGCGAAGGTGGAGAGATAGGCGCCCATGTTTGCGAGCGTCTCAACCTTGAGGGCCGTGAACTTGCCGTCCTTGTCCAGCGCCAATTCAGCGTGGGTGACATGGTCGCGGCCTTGGGCGTCCGACAGGAATGCTTCCGAGCGATCAGCGGTCCACTTGACCGGACGGCCGAGCAGTTTCGACGCCGAGATCATCAGTGCCTCTTCGGCGTAATGATATATCTTGCTGCCGAAGCCACCGCCGACATCCGGCGCAATCACGCGGACTTTATGCTCCGGCACGGCCAGAACAAACGCGCTCATCAGCAGCCGGATGGCGTGGGGGTTTTGGCTCGTCGTATAGAGCGTGTAGTGATCATTTGCCGGACTGTAGTCGCCGATGGCCGCGCGCGGTTCGATGGCGTTGGCGATAAGCCGGTTGTTGACGAGATCGATCTTGGCCACGTGGGCGGCGTTTTTAATCGCGTCTTCGACGGCCGCGCTGTCGCCGAGTTCCCAGTCGTAACAGAGATTGCCAGGCGCCTCGTCATGCACCTGCGCCGCTCCGCTGGCAATCGCCGCCTTCATATCGACGACGGCCGGGAGTTCCTCATAGTCGACGTCGATCAGCTCGGCGGCTTCGCGTGCCTGCTCCCGAGTTTCCGCAACAACAAGCGCCACCGGATCGCCGACGTGGCGCACTTTGCCTTCGGCGAGGACCGGGTGTTTGGGCTCTTTCATCGGCGTCCCGTCGCGGTTGTGGATCAGCCAGCCGCAGGGTAGGCCGCCAAGGCTTGAGAAATCCTCGGCCGTGAAGACACCCACCACGCCGTCGGCTTTGGCCGCCCCCGTCGTGTCAATGGATTTAACCGCCGCATGGGCGTGGGGGGACCGTAAGATGTAGGCATAGGCCTGATTCTTGAGGTCGATGTCGTCAACGTACTGGCCCTGACCCTGAAGGAACCGCTGGTCCTCGACTCGCTTGACCGATGCCCCGATCCCAAACCCGTCGTCCGGCATGATGTCCTCCCTGAAACGCCTTTGATTGACCTGAGCGTATTCAATCCAGGGCACGGAGTCACACGGCCCGCCCCGGATGGACGCCAATATTTCACGCCGGGCGGGTTGACGCCCGGTCACGGAGACCTTATCTACCTTGGCACTCACTGGGAGAGAGTGCTAACGCCTCACCAACCTTTTGATATTTAAGTCGTTTTTGAAACGCATCTCACAGGCCTAAAGGAGGTTCTCGATGAAATTTCGGCCATTGCATGACCGGGTTCTGGTCAAGCGTCTGGATTCTGACACCAAGTCTGCCGGCGGCATCATCATCCCTGACACCGCTCAGGAAAAGCCGATGGAAGGCAAGGTCATCGCAGTCGGCGGCGGCGCCCGCGGCGAAGACGGCAAAGTGCAGAAGCTCGACGTGAAAAAGGGCGATCGCATCCTGTTTGGAAAGTGGTCCGGCACCGAAGTGAAGATCGACGGCGATGACCTGTTGATCATGAAAGAATCCGACATCATGGGGATCATTGAGTAAGCCCCACCGTCGGAACGGATAAACAAGCTAACAAGGGAAACGCAAATCATGGCGAAAGACGTCAAATTTTCCGCTGACGCCCGCGACCGCATGTTGCGCGGTGTCGACACCCTGGCCAATGCGGTCAAGGTGACGCTCGGTCCGAAGGGCCGCAACGTTGTTATGGACAAAGCCTTCGGCGCGCCGCGCATCACCAAGGACGGTGTCACGGTGGCCAAGGACATTGAGTTGTCCGATAAGTTCGAAAACATGGGCGCGCAGATGGTCAAGGAAGTCGCGTCGAAGACGGCGGACATCGCCGGCGACGGCACGACCACCGCAACCGTTCTGGCCCAGTCCATCGTTCGTGAAGGCTGTAAAGCCGTTGCGGCAGGTATGAACCCGATGGACGTCAAGCGCGGCATCGACAAGGCCGTGGCAGCGGTTGTCGAAAACCTGTCAAAGCAGTCCAAGAAGGTGAAGACCAGCGAAGAGATCGCTCAGGTCGGCACCATTTCCTCCAACGGGTCCCGTGACATCGGCGAGATCATCTCCGAAGCCATGGACAAAGTTGGTAAGGAAGGCGTCATCACCGTTGAAGAGGCCAAGGGTCTCGAAACCGAGCTCGATGTCGTCGAGGGCATGCAGTTCGACCGCGGTTACCTGTCTCCGTACTTCATCACCGACGCCGATAAGATGGTGTGCGAGTACGAAAACCCGTACGTGCTGATCCACGAGAAGAAGCTGTCGTCGCTGCAGCCGCTGCTGCCGGTGCTCGAAGCCGTGGTGCAGACCTCTCGTCCGCTGGTCATCATCGCCGAAGACGTCGAAGGCGAAGCCCTCGCGACTCTGGTGGTCAACCGCCTGCGCGGCGGCCTCAAGGTCGCAGCCGTTAAGGCGCCGGGCTTCGGCGATCGCCGCAAGGCCATGCTCGAAGACATCGCGGTGCTGACCAAGGGTCAGGTGATCTCGGAAGATGTCGGTATCAAGCTCGAGAATGTCACCCTCGACATGCTCGGCCAGGCCAAGAACATCGATATCACGAAGGAAGAAACCACGATCGTCGATGGGGCTGGTAAGAAGGCCGACATCAACGGCCGGTGCGAGCAGATTCGCCGTCAGATCGAGGAAACCACCTCCGACTACGACCGTGAGAAGCTCCAAGAGCGTCTGGCCAAGCTGGCCGGCGGTGTGGCCGTCATCCGTGTTGGCGGCGCCACCGAAGTCGAAGTGAAGGAAAAGAAAGACCGCGTCGACGACGCCCTTCACGCGACCCGCGCGGCTGTCGAAGAAGGCATTGTTCCGGGCGGCGGCGTGGCTCTGCTGCGCTCCGCTAAGGCGATCACCAGCGTTAAGGTCGACAACCATGACCAACAGGTCGGTGTCGACATCATCGGCCGCGCCCTGCGTGCGCCGATCAAGCAGATCGCTCAGAACGCCGGTGAAGACGGTGCCGTTGTGGCCGGTAAGGTCGAGGAAGCCAAGGCTGCGACGATCGGCTACGACGCCCAGACGGGTAAGTACGTCGATATGGTCAAGGCCGGCATCATCGACCCGACCAAGGTCGTGCGTATCGCTCTTCAGGATGCGGCGTCCATCGCCAGCCTATTGATCACGACCGAAGCCATGGTCGCTGAAATCCCGGAAAAGAAAGATCCGCCAATGGCTCCGGGCGGCGGCATGGGTGACATGGGAATGGGAATGGGCATGTAAGCCTGTTTCCGTCCAGGAAACCGGAAAGGGCCGCGTCTTGTGCGCGGCCCTTTTTCTTTGCCGGTGTAAGGGTTATATCAGCCGCGTCTGTGGAGAAGGTGGATGCCCTCAAAGTCGTTCCTTAAAGCTGTCGGTTTGCTCCTGTTGCTGTCGCTCGGTCCGGCATCGATCTACATCCTCTATACGCGCACCGGCGGGCTCGAATCGCGGCGCGAACTGGCCTTTCACAAAAACGCTCGGTTCGCGTTCATGGCAGCAACCGAGACCGTTTCCCTGTCCGCGTTGACGGATTGGCCGTGGCAAACCGTGTGTTCCTTCGGGCCTGGCATGAGGCAGAGCGACGTCGACACCTTGCTCGGCTTCTCTTACGACAACTTTGGCCAGCTCACCTGGCGTGACCTCGAAGATCACTGGACTCTATTGTTCATCGACGCTGAGCGCGACACCAATTGGGGGCCGCATCGGCCGATTATTCCGATCCGTGTCCCGGTGGATGCCATCGCGGCATATGGCGGTCCCGCCGAAGGGGAATGCATTGCGGCGGAAGGCGCGGCCCTTGCCGTTTCCAGGGGCGCGTTCGAACCCGGTCTGTCTCCGGTGACTGTCAGGCTGATGAGCAGGGATTAAGCGCTCAATTCTGTGGCGGCAGCAGGAACAAGCCGTCTTCGATTTCAATCGCGTCCGCCGGCGCATCAAATCCGAATCGCGTCGCTAAGTCTTTCAGCGATGCATTGACTTCCTCCGTAGACGTGTCCGGAAACTTTTGCAGGTGAAGTTCTTTGAGCTGGAACCTGTCGCGTCTGCGCAGGCGCAGGTTGATGAGTTCGTCCACCGGCACATCCCCGCGATCGGTTGCCTTGTTCCGGAAGAAAGTCTCGAGTTGGTCTGCGACTGCGGCGCCAACGTTCGTTTCCGTGCCCAGTTTCAGGAACGACCCTAAATCGGCCGTCGTTCCGGCGCTGACGCCATCGCTTAGGAGTGTCTCGATTGCATCGCCGACCTCAGCCGCCGTCTGGGCTGGCGTGTTCAATCGGCTCGAAAGCCCGACGTCGGGATCTTTTGTCCGTCCGTCCCCGATAAACCTGATGGCCGGTACGCTGCGCAGGGCTGCCTCCAGTCCGGTCGCGCAGCCGGCGACATATACCATGACGCGGCACTGATTCAGCCAATGAGTCAGGGGGCCATGCGTTTCTACGCGGACGTTGTCGAGATCAGCGAATTGGTCTTGCCACAGTTCCGCGTTCTCGATTGGGTGCGGGCGGACAACGATATTGGCATTGGGGAAGCGTTGCGCCGATACGCGTATGGCCTCGCGCAATTGCGGAATGACCGCGATTTCGTAGGACGTTGAATCATCGAGCAGTGAGCACAATTCATCGATCATGTCTGCGGTCGAATTCGTCGCGCCGGCGACAAGCGTTTGCTCCATCGTTCTGGCGAAGCTGCGCCCGCGTGGATTGACGTTACCGCTCATCGTGCAGAACAGAATCATAGGAGAGTCCGCGCCAGCCGGTGGTTGAGCCGTCGGCTGATTCGACATCAGAATGTCCGACTTCGGGTTACCCGTCGTGATAATCTCAGCGGCGCCGAGGTCGTACGTTTGTTTAAGCGTGTCCCGCTGGGCATCGCCCTGCATCAGGATCAGATCACAGGCCGTAACCGCCGGTGGTGCTACGTTAAGCCGCAAGGCGCGGGCACTGTCGCTGCGTCCGAACGCTTCCTCGTCAAGTGCGGCGATGAGATGCCCCGCACCCGCGCGGCAAATCCGCATGTTATTTGCATCCATCGCATTCAAGGTCTTGAACAGCACAATACCGGGGGGCAGGTCGGTGTAGGCACCGTGAGTCAGCACCCAACTCCGCCCAAACACGACATGAAACCCGCGTGCGGCGGCTGCGACCGCCAGTAAGGATTTCGCTTCGAATTCCCGCGCTTTGACCTCGATGGGCAGATATAAGATTTTGTGGATAGGCCGGTCTGTAATGCTTGGTAGGGACGTAAATTCGCTGGCTGACGGCGTGGCGGCCGCTCTCACGAAGCGCAGTCTCAGCACGCCGATTACCGCCTTGAAGTAGGACTCGGCTAAAGACCAGTCGTCCTTGAATAGGGCGTCTGTTCCTAAAGTGCTCACGGCCTCGATATTGCGCAAAGTCACGCGCAGTCGGCCGTCCTGCGATTCCAATTTTATAGTATCCAAGGCATGGGGAATTGCGTCCCGCCATCTGCCTGCGGTGACGAGACATCTGATCAGCGCCAAGCGCACGCCGACGTGGGACGGATTCGCCGCCGAAGCCGTTAACAACGGTGCAACGGCTTTGTCTGTGTCGTCGCGCGCCAGATAAAGCTGCGCGAGTTGACTTGCGATGTCGGCGTCTTCGGGGTGGAGACGCGATAGAGTCTCGGTCAGGACAATGGCGCGTGAGACGTCGTCATCACTGGTCTGACCCGACAGAAGGTCGCGGATTTGATTCAAACCTTCGGTCTTGTCTGCGGTCATAAGACGATCTTCGGTCGGGGCTATTCGTCCGCGTTGCCCGCGGGTCAACGTCTGTATATGTTAACCGCGCGCAAATGACCAAACACCTTTATTTCTTAATGGAAGTCGGGACGCGAGAATTCGCGGCCCGTTGCCTCAAGGCCTGCATCGCGGCGGAACGCGGGCTGACGGTGCTCATCGGTTTCCAATACACGCTGCTAGAGCATGCCGCATACCTGCCGCGTGGAATCTACCTATCCAAAGGGACCAATTCGTTTTCTGCCAATAATATGGCGGTCGCCCGTCAAGCGGGACATCTGTCCGTCTGCTGTGAAGAGGAAAATTTCTTTCGCGTTCTTAAGGACAATCCAGTTTCATTCAGCGCGCCTAACCTTGCCGATGTCTGTGATCTTTACCTCGCCGCCGGCGCCGCCGAGGAGCGATTTCTGCGTTCGATGTATGGTGCGTCTTTGCCGATCGCGCGGGCTGGGAATGCCCGCAGCGACGTACTGCGACCGGAACTGCGCGCGCTATTTGCCAACGAGACCAAGGCATTTAAAGAACGGTTCGGCCGATACATTCTGATCAATTCGAACTTGGGCATCATAAATTCGGCTTCCGGCGAGCCGCCCGAAGTCCAGGTGCAGCGTTGGGACGGCTTAGGTCTATTCCGCTCAGATATGTCTCAAGAGCAAAAGGCGGCTGCTTTCGACGATTTCGTCAAACACGATCAGGCCAACGCACAAAATTTGCAGGCAGTTTTGAAATTGCTTTCAAGTAAGGACATCAATGTCGTTCTGCGCCCTCATCCGGGTGAGAACGCGGACGAATGGCGCAAGGTGGTCGCAAATCTCGGCGCCCCAAATATTCATGTTTACAGTGACGGAAGTCATATACCGGCCATTCTGGGCGCGGACTTGCTGGTGCATACGTCTTGTACGACCGGGGTCGAGGCGCTGCTGCTCGGCGTTCCGGCTTTGAGTATCAAAGCCAGTGCAGTTAAGGCGCATAGCTACTATTTGTCGAACACTTGCAACGTCACCTGCGCCGATCCCCAATCGGCCGCCGACATGATCGATCGTCATCTAGCCGGAGACAGGTTCATAAACGATGCCCGGCCGGAGATGATGACGCATCTGTCGGACTATCTTGATGCGGCCGAAAAAGGCCCGCTCGCGGCAGAGCGCATTGTCGATAAACTCGAGGCGCTGGATATCACGGGCGCACGCGGCGAGGGCGATGCCGCGGGAGCGCCAAAACGGGCGCTGAAGATTTATCAGGAAAACAAACATTTTGTCGAAAACGACTACGTTCGACAGAAATACGGTCTTACAAAAGAAATATTCAAACACACCTTTGAACAGTTTCAGTCAGTGCTGAAGCGCTTTTCGGGTGTCGAATGGGCGCCGCTATCGGACTCTGTTTTCGTGGTGCGGCCTAGGAGCCCGTCTTAAGACTCGGCCGGCGACAGAAAGCTCCTCACACCCGCCGCCGCCTCCGCGAGCGGCACACGTTCGATCGGCGTGCCTTCGGGGAAGGCGCCGAGCAGGCGGGACGGCATCATCGAATCCAGCAGCACGAACACGCCCTTGTCGCCCTGGCGGCGGATCAACCGTCCGAAGGCCTGCTTGAGGCGCAGCCGGGTGAGGCGGTCGTCATAGGCCCTCGTACCAAAGGCATTACGCCGGGCGCGGTGCAGGATGTCCGGGCGCGGCCATGGCACGCGGTCGAACACCATCAGACGGAGCGAGCGACCGGGCACATCGACCCCGTCGCGCACGGCATCGGTGCCGAGCAAACAGGCATTTTCCTCGGCACGGAAAATATCAACCAGGGTCGCCGTCGGCAGCGGGTCAATGTGCTGTGCGTAGAGCGGCAGGCCGGCATCTTCGAGAGACGGCGCGATTTGATCATAGACGGATTTCAGCCGCGAGATCGCCGTGAACAGACCCAGTGCGCCGCCGTTGGCGGCCAGGACTAAGTCCCGGTAGGCGTTGGCCACCTGCACCAAAGAGTCCTTGCGCACATCGGTGACGATGAACACCCGTGTCGCCGCGGCGTAATCGAATGGTGAGGGCAGGCTTGCCCGCTCCGCCATGCTCTCCAGATGCAGGATGCCTGTCTGCTGGTCCGCACTCTCCCAGTCTGCGGCCTCGTCGCCGGAGCCGTCGCGCAATGTCGCCGATGTGATCGCCGCCCCCTGCGCGGTGTCGAGCACGGCACGGGCAAACGGCAGAGTGGGATCGACCCAATGGCGGTGCACGCCGACATCAACGTCGCGGCCGTCAATCCGGTCGACACCGAGCCAGTCGACGAATTCCTCCGGTGTGTCGTTGGCCAGCGCCTTGATCATGTCGCGCCATGCGGTCAGCGGCATCACCGCGCGCCGTTCCAGGCTGCGGCACAATCCATCGATGCGCGTGCGCGTGGTGGTGTCGATCTCTTCTGCCGGCCGGTCGAGTTGCTGTGTGAACAGATTCACCATGCGCTTCACCGGTTCGACGAGGCGATGTAACGCACCATCCAGTTTCGCCGCCGCCTCCAGCAGGCCCTCGACCGGTTCGACCGCATCGGTCTGCAGGCTGTAGGGGGATTCCGGATTGTCACGCGTATAAACTTGAGTGCGCACCAGCGCGAAAAACTCTTCCGCCGGGCCTCGTGGTGCGACGTCGTCCAGGCGTGTCGCCCAGCCGGGCGCGGGCAGGGACCGCGCCACCTGGAGGATCGCATCCAGCGCCGTGGCCATGGCATCGCCGTCAGTGTCGATCTCGCTGAGCAAATCGTCGATTCGGCGTTTCAGCCCCCGCGACCGGGTCGGCCGCCCGCCGGCTTCCGCGCCGATCAGCCAGCGCCGCAGGTCCGCCGTTTCCGCCGCGCTTAAATGCGCAGAGAACGCACTGTCCGCGGCGCCGAACAGATGATGGCCTTCGTCGAAGATGTAGCGCGTCGGCTGGGTACCTTCGTCGAGCCCGCCCATCGCCGCCTGCACCATCACCAGGGCGTGGTTGGCGACGACAATGTCCGCCGTGCGCGCCTTGCGCACCGTCTTTTCAATGAAGCACAGCCGGTAGTGGGGACAGGCGGTGAACACGCATTCGCCGCGCCGGTCCGCCAGCGACAGCACTCGTCCCGTACCGAACAGATCGGCCAGCCAGGAGGGAAAATCGCCGCCGACCATGTCGCCGGACTCCGTCGCCGTTACCCAGCGCGCAATCAGCCCTAGCGGGATCACAGCGCTCGGGTCCGTGCCGGAGCGGTTGAGCGCCTCTTCGTAATTGAGCAAACAGAAATAGTTTTCCCGGCCTTTGCGCACGACGACGCGGGTCCGTTTCATCTCCGGGTCTGGGTAGACACGGTCGAGTTCCTGATCGAGCTGGCGTTGCAGATTGCGCGTGAAGGTCGACACCCACACCGGTCCGTCGTTCTTTTCCGCCCACACGCTGGCTGGGGCAAGATAGCCGAGTGTTTTGCCGACACCGGTGCCCGCTTCGGCGAGCACGATGTTTGGTTCTTCGGGTGCCGGTTTCGCTTTGAAGGCGTGGGTGAGCACGCCGGCGAAAGCCTTTTGTGACTCGCGCCGTTCGGCATCCGCTCCGATCAGACGTTCCAGCCTCGCTTCGCTTTCGTCTACCGAGACCGGATCATTCCCCGGCGGCGGTGGTGGGGCCGTATCTTCGAACGGCGTTAGACGCGACCACACCCGCAGTGCCGATAAGCCGATGCCTTCAGCTTTGTCGTCCGGTCCCAGCGCTGCGATACAGGCAGGCCCCCAGGACCATCCCGCCTTGTCCAAGGCAAAGGCGATTCCGCGGGCCGGGCGCGCCGCCGTTTCGTCCAGGTCCACCAGGTTTTGCAGAAGGCCGCGCGCCGCCTCGATGAGGGTGACGGCGTCCTCTTCCAGCGACTTCGGCAGCGGCACCCCGAGCGCCGCTGCGATACCTTTGACCGTCGGCAGGCAAAACGCGCCGGGCCGGACGAAAGCGAACAGTTCCAGCACGTCGAAACAGGGTGCAGGTTTCAGACTCAACCGCGCCGGCGTCGCCCGGCCGTGGCAGAGAATCACCGGCGGTGTAATCACGCTTTTGGCCTCGGCGGCGGAGACATCCCGCATTTCGCCGTCGGGCTGCAGCACCAGACCGTGGCGGGCGCGGGTCACCAGCACCGGCGCTTCGGGCAGCAAAACCTTACGAGCGGTGGTCAAAACGCCATCCGCCGGGACGATTTACAGTTTTGGAGGGGAAACGCCGCATGGCAGGAGGTATACCGTCCCCGGGACTGCGCAATCCAGCCCCATTGCGGCCTCCAGGCTTGACCGGACTAGGTCCTCCCCATACTTTGCGCGCCCTTATCAGCCGGACCTTGATGATGACCGATCTCACCGCCTTAGCCCGCGAGAGCAACGCCTGGCCGTTCGCCGAGGCGCGCGCCCTGTTGGACCAACGCCTCAAGAACGGCGTGGGCGACAAAGGCTATGTGTTGTTTGAAACCGGTTACGGCCCGTCCGGCCTGCCGCACATCGGCACCTTCGCCGAGGTCGTGCGCACCACCATGGTCCGCCATGCGTTTCAAAAGCTGTCACCCGACACACCGACCAAGCTGTTCGCGTTTTCCGATGACATGGACGGCCTGCGCAAGGTGCCGGACAACATCCCCAACAAGGAAATGGTCGCCGAGCATCTCGGCAAGCCGCTGACACGCATCCCGGACCCATTTGGCACCCACGAAAGTTTCGGCCATCACAACAACAGCCGGCTCAAGGGGTTTCTGGATTCCTTCGGCTTTGACTACGAGTTCAAGAGCGCGACCGAATGCTACACGTCCGGTGAATTCGATGACGCGCTGCTGCAGGTTCTGCGCCGCTACGACGACGTCATCAACGTCATTCTGCCGACCCTCGGTCCGGAACGCCGCGCCACCTATTCGCCCTTCCTGCCGGTGTGTCAAAAGACGGGTGTGGTGCTGCAAGTGCCGATTATCGAGCGCAATGTCGACGCCGGCACGGTTGTCTACGAAGACGGCGACGGAACCAAGGTCGAAGTTCCGGTCACCGGCGGCCACTGCAAGCTGCAATGGAAGTGCGACTGGGCGATGCGCTGGTACGCGCTCGACGTCGACTATGAAATGTCCGGCAAGGACCTCATCGATTCCGTGCGTCTTTCGAGTCAGATTTGCCGCAAGCTGGGCGGCACACCGCCGCAGAATCTGACCTACGAGCTGTTCCTCGACGATCAGGGTCAGAAGATATCCAAGTCAAAGGGCAACGGCCTCTCGGTCGAGGAATGGCTAACCTACGCCCCGGTCGAGAGTTTGGCGCACTTCATGTACCAGAAGCCCGCCGCGGCGAAGCGCCTGTACTTCGATTCCATCCCCAAATCCGTTGACGAATATGTCTCGCATCTGGCGGCGTTCCCGAGTCAGGAGGCCAAGGACCAGCTCGCCAATCCGGTCTGGCATATCCACAACGGCACGCCACCGGAAGAGATGGGCCGCCTCTCGTTCGGCATCCTGTTGAACCTGGCGAGCGTCTGTCACTCCGAAGACCCCGCCGTGCTGTGGCATTACATCAGCCGCTATGCACCGCAAGCCTCCCCCGAGAGCGATCCGCTGCTGGACAAGCTGGTGTCCTACGCCATTGTCTATTACCGGGACTTCGTCCTGCCGGAGAAAACCTACCGTGCGCCGACCGACGGCGAACGCGCCGCACTCCTGGACTTGAAAACGGCCCTGGAAGGCCAGCCGGAAAACGCCAGCGCGGAAGACCTGCAAACGCTCGTCTATGAAATCGGTAAGGCCCACGGCGAGACCTTCCCTGGTCTGCGCGATTGGTTCAAGGCGCTCTACCAGATCCTGCTCGGCCAGGACCAGGGGCCGCGCATGGGCTCGTTCATCGCCTTGTATGGGGTGACGGAATCGACCGCTTTGATCGACAAGGCACTGGCCGGCGAAGATTTGTCGGCCGGTTAAAGTCCCGCGACCGTATTCACGGCCTCGTCGACATCGCGAATTTTCGACAACTCTTCGCTCAGCGGCGGCAGGTCGCCGTCATGGCCGAACATTTCCAGCAGGCGCGGCGTCGGCACCCGGCCATTGCCATCTATGAACGCGGCCTTGAGAACGGCCGCCGTATAGATGGTCTGACCGCTGCTCACTTTGTGCTCCAGATATATCCAGCGGTCGTCGACCCCGGCAACCCGTGTGGAGACGTCGATCTTGGCGAACGGCGGTACGGCGCGGCGATAGCGCACGGACCCTCCCCCCAACACCGGCATCAGTTTGTTGGCGCGGATATGTTTCCACGCGCCGTTGCGGATCATGTGATCGACCCGGCTGAGGTCCATGAAACTGAAGTAGCGCGAGTTGGTCAGATGCAGGTTGACGTCCAGGTCCGTCGGCAGGACCCGGAGCGTCAAATGCGTCGGTTCAAGAATGTTGCAGCGGCTGCGCCAGCGCGCCGACAGAAACATCCAGATCATGCGGAAGAGTAGATTCATGAGCGCGCCTTACGCGGCTACCGACGCCCCGAACAGGTCTTCCTCCAGGTCCATAATCGACCCGCCGCCGGCCATGATCATGGAGAACAGCGCGCCGGTTTCCGGCAGGATGCGCTCGTAATAGAAACGCGCCGTCTTGAGTTTGCCGGAATAGAACCCCGTCGGGTCGTCGTCTTTCTTCGATAGCGCGAGCTTCGCCATCTTCGCCCACATGAAGGCGACGGCGACGTGACCGAACAGGTTGAGGTAGTCGGTCGCTGCCGCGCCGGCTTCCTCCGGATTGCGCAGACCCTTCTGCGCGATGAGACCGGTCGCCTGTTGCAAGCGGCCGAAGGCTTTGGCAAGGCCGAGGATCAGCGGCTGTAAGTCGGCGTCGTCGGCGTTCTGTTCAATGAATTCCTGGACCGGATGGAAGAACGAACGCAGGTAGCGGCCATAATGAGTCCCCATCTTGCGGCCAACCAGATCCAACGCCTGAATGCCGTTGGTGCCTTCGTAAAGCTGCGTGATGCGCGCATCGCGGACGAACTGTTCCATGCCGTGTTCGTGGATATAACCGTGGCCGCCGTAGATCTGTACGCCGAGGTTGGCCGCCAGGAAGCCTTTGTCGGTACCGAAGGACTTCACGATCGGGGTCAGTAACTGGACCAGATCGTCCGCGGCCTGCCTGGCTTCGGGGTCTTCCGCTTTTTCGGCGAGGTCCAGGTTGATTGCCGTCCACACCGACAAGGCGCGGATGCCTTCGGTGAAGGCCTTCATGGTCAGCAGATTCTTACGCACATCCGGGTGGACGATGATCGAGTCCGCGGCCTTGTCCGGAGATTTCGCTCCGATCAGCGCGCGGCCCTGAATGCGTTCCTTGGCGTATTCGAGCGCGCCCTGGTAGGCCGCTTCGCCGAGGCCGAGGCCCTGGATGCCGACGCCGAGACGGGCGGCGTTCATCATCGTGAACATGGCGCGCATGCCCTTATGCGGTACGCCGACCAACCATCCTTTGGCGTCATCGAAGTTCATCACGCAGGTCGCCGAGCCCTTGATGCCCATCTTGTGCTCGAGCGAGCCGCAGGCGACGCCGTTGCGCGGACCCGGTGTCCCATCGTCCTTGGGAATGAACTTGGGCACGATGAACAGGCTGATGCCTTTGGTGCCTTCGGGCGCATCGGGCAGACGCGCCAGCACCAGATGAATAATATTTTCCGTCAGGTCGTGCTCACCGGCAGAGATGAATATCTTGGTGCCGGTGATTTTGTAAGAGCCGTCATCGTCGGGCACGGCCTTGGTGCGGATCATACCGAGGTCGGTGCCGCTGTGCGGCTCGGTCAGACACATCGTGCCGGACCACGTGCCGTCGACGAACTTCGGCAAATACAAGTCTTTCTGTTCGGCGGAACCGTGCAGCTTGATCGCGTTGTAAGCGCCTTCCGTCAGACCGGGGTACATGCCGAAGGCCATGTTGGTCGAGCAGATCATTTCCTGAATGAAGAAGTGCAGCGCGGCGGGTGCGCCCTGGCCGCCGTAATCCGGATCGGCGGCGATTCCCGTCCAGCCGCCGGCGGCGAACTGGTCGTAGGCTTCCTTGAAGCCCTTCGGTGTGCGCACCACACCGTTTTCCAGGGTGCATCCTTCCGAATCGCCGCTCAGGTTCAGCGGAAACAGCACTTCGGCGGTGAACTTGCCGGCTTCTTCCAGCACGGCGTCGACCACGTCCGGGGTAAAATCTTCATAGGCCTTGATATCGGCCAGGGCGTCGCCGTTGAGCAGCTCGTGATAGACGAAGCGCATGTCGCGCAGCGGGGCGGTGTAAACAGCCATCGGTCGTCCTCCTAATTGCGTAGCGGCTTGCCGGTGTCGAGCATGTGTTCCATGCGCGCCAGCGTGCCGTTGGTGCGGGCCAGAGACATGAAGTATTCGCGCTCAAGCTTGAGCAGATCCTTTTCCGTCAAGGTCTCGGTCATGTCGGTGTCGCCGCCAGTGAGCATTTTCGCCAAAGCGCTGGCGACCACCTGGTCGTGCGGCGTGGCCATGCCTTTGAGGGCGAGATCGTGCAGCGCCATGTCCAGCGCCGCGCGTCCCGTCGGGCCGGGCAGGGAAATTTCCTGTTCTTCCGGGGCCTCGTAGTTCTCCGCCAGCTTGAGCGCCTTGGCCTTGGCATCGGCGAGCAGGCGGTCGCGGTTCATGGTGATGGCATCGGTGTCGCGGAAAAGCCCCATCTCCATGGCTTCGGAGGCTGACTTCGCCACCTGCGCCGTGCCGATCATCTCAAACGCTTTGGCCACCGCCGGCATCGGGCCGCGCGGCAGACGCGGATGGTTCTTCAGGCGCAGGAGCACTTCCTTGCAGCCGCCCCAGCCGGGGATGATACCGACGCCGACTTCCACCAGACCGGTGTAGGTTTCGGCGTGGGCCTGCACCGCGTCGGCATGCAGCAGGATTTCGCAGCCGCCGCCCAGCGCCATGCCCGACGGCGCGGCGACCACGGGGAAGGGTGCCTGCTTGAGCGCCAAGTAGGTTTTCTGGCCGTCTTCGATCTGACTCTCGATCTCCGGCCACAACGCGATGTTGGCGGCGAACAGGAACAGACCCAGGTTGGCGCCGACGGAGAAGTTGGAGCCTTCGTTGTAAATGACAAGGGCCTTGAGCGCATCGTCGCCTTTGATCTGTTTGATGGTCTTTTTGTAGAGATCCATGATGTCGGGATCGAGGCTGTTCATCTTCGAGGTAAACTCGAAGCACAACACGCCGTCGCCGATGTCCCACACCGAAGCCGAGCCATTCTTCAGCATCGGCTTTGACGCGAGCTTGACGTCCGACAGGCGAAGTACGCCGTCCGGCTTCGGCACGTCGACATAAGCGCCGTCCGTCGTCAGATATTGCCGCACGCCATTTTCGACGCGGTAGAACCCGCCTTTCTCCGCCGCCAGGGTAAGCATCGGCGGTACGTCGATGTTCGCGGCTTTCAGTTTTTCGGCAAACCAATCCGCGCCCATGTTGTCGATCAGCTCGAACGGACCGGTCTTCCAGCCGTAGCCGTCTTTCATGCCGGCATCGACATCGACGATGGTGTCGGCGATTTCCGGCACCAGAGACGCGGTGTAGGTGAAGGCATGGCTGGCGAGGAACCAAGCGAACTGGCCGCCTTTGTCTTCTTCCTGCACCAGCGCTTTGAGTCCGCCTTTTTTCGACACGTTCAGGCTTCCCAGGCTCGCTTTTTCCGACGGCGCGTACTCACCCGTGTTGAGGTTGATGCTTTCTTTGGCCTTCGTCGCGCCTTCTTTCTTAAGCCGATAGAAGCCGCCGGGGCCTTTGCGGCCGATCCAGCCTTTCTCCAACATCATCTGCACTACTTTGGGTTCGGAGTGGATCGAACGGTAGGCGTCGTTCTCGGGTAAGCGTTCGAGCATCGACGCGGCAACGTGCGGCATCAGGTCGAGGCCGACGAGGTCCAGCGTGCCGAAGAAGCCCGACTTGGGGATGCCGAACGGCCAGCTGCCGACGGCATCCGCTTCGTCCACGGTCAGGCCGAGGTCGAGCGCGCCTTTGAGGCCGAGCTGGAACCAATAGGTGCCGATGCGGTTGGCGACAAATCCCGGCGTGTCCTTGGCGTGAATCACGCCCTTGCCGAGTTTGACGTCGCAGAACGCATCGATCATTTCCACCGCGTCGGCGCGCGTTTTATCCGAGGCAACGATTTCCAGCAGGCGCATGTAGCGCGGTGGGTTGAAGAAGTGGGTGATCATGAAGTCCGGCACCAGGGCGGAGTCCATGCCGCCGGTGAGGTCCTTGAGCGGGATCGTCGAGGTGTTTGACGACAGCACCGCGCCCTTTTTCTTCACCTTGCCGATCTTGGCGTAAAGGTTCTGTTTGATGTCCAGGCGCTCGATCACCGCTTCGACGATCCAGTCGCAGTCACCGAGCCACTCCATGTGATCTTCGATGTTGCCAGGCGTTACCAGCTTAGCCGCGCGCTTGGACATAAACGGCGCCGGTTCGGTCTTGAGCATCTTCTTGATCGCGCTTTCGGTAATGGCGTTCCGGTTGCTGCCGTCCTTCGGCACGATGTCGAGCAGGTAGACCGGAATACCGGCATTGGCGATATGCGCGGCGATCCCGGCGCCCATGACGCCGGCGCCGATCACCGCGGCTTTCTTAATCTCGGCCATTACACCGCCTCCAGAACCGTGGCGATACCTTGGCCGCCGCCGATGCATTGGGTCGCGAGCGCGTACTTCTTGCCCTCCCGCTGCATGATCTGTGCCGCCTTGCCGGTGATGCGTGCGCCCGTTGCCCCCAACGGATGCCCTAGTGCAATCGCGCCACCGTCGATGTTGGTCTTGGCAAGGTCGAGCTTGAGGTCGTGGACCACCGCCAGAGACTGCGCGGCGAAAGCTTCGTTGAGTTCGATGACGTCGATGTCGTCGAGTTTCAGGCCCGCGCGCTCGAGGGCCTTGTTGGTGGCATTGACCGGGCCGATTCCCATGATCTCGGGGGCGCAGCCGGCCACGGCGCTCGACTTGATGCGTGCCATTACTTTCAGCCCGTGCTCGGCCGCGTAGTCTTCGCTGCACACCAGAACGGCTGCCGCACCGTCGGTCAGGGGCGATGACGTGCCTGCCGTCACCGAACCTTTCTCGTCGAAAGCGGGCTTCAGATCCGCGAGAATTTCCATCGTGGTCTCCGGACGGATGCAGCCGTCCTGGTCGACGGTGCCGTCCTTGGTTTCGATCGGTACGATCTCGTCTTTGAATTTTCCGGCGCTTTGGGCAGCCGCGGCTCGCTTGTGGCTCTCGACAGCGAACGCATCCTGCTTGTCGCGCGAGATGTCGTACTTCTTGGCCAGGTTCTCGGCGGTCTCGCCCATGCCCATATAGGCGGCGTGACCGGCATCGACCAATTTCGGATTGAGCATCGGGTTGAAGCCCGGCATCGGAATGCGGGTCATGCTTTCGATGCCCGCGCAGAGGAACGCGTCGCCCGAACCCATGGCGATGGCGCCGGCGGCGGTGTGAATCGACTGCATCGACGAGCCGCAAAAACGGTTGATGGTCGTGCCCGCGACGCTGTCCGGCAGACCGGCCAGAAAGACGATGTTGCGCGCGACGTTGAGACCTTGCTCGCCCTCGGGAAAGGCGCAGCCGACGATCAGGTCTTCGATCGTCCCCGGGTCAATACCGGCGCGCTCGACCAGCGCCTTGACCACCGCCGCGGCGAGGTCGTCCGGACGGACGCGGGTCAGTGCGCCCTTGTTGGCAAGTGTCAGCGGAGAGCGGGCATATCCCGCGATTACGGCACCGGTCATGGGTCCATCCCTTCTTCTGATGTGTTTTTGGTGTGAGTGTGAGCAGCAACCGGCGGCGGAGCGTCAGGATCCACGCCCATGGTCTTTAACCGGTCGACGGCCTGCCGTTCGATATCTTCGAGTTCTCGAAGCGAGTCTTCAATGTCGCGTAGTTTGGCCCGCAGCTCGGCAGCCCGTTCGCGCGCTTTGTGGCGAATGTGGCGCACCTGACTGACGTGATCCGGGTCGGCATCGTACAAGTCCAAATATTTCTGAATTTCGTCCAGGGAAAAGCCGAGGCGCTTGCCGCGCAGAATCAGTTGCAGGCGCGCTTTGTCGCGATGGGTGTATACGCGAGTCGATCCCGCCAGCTGCGGCTGCAACAGGCCGCGGCTTTCGTAAAACCGTACCGTGCGCACCGTAACCTTTGCGGCTTCAGCCAGTTGGGACGTGCTGTAAAGGCGGTCTTCGGCGTCTTTGACGAGTTTGAAGGCGGCTTCGGTCATGCGGCGGAGACCTCCGATGCCGGGGCGCCGTCGTCGTGCTCCTGCTTCAGTTCCTTCTTCGACAGCTTGCCGATCAACGTCTTCGGCAACTCGTCGCGGAACTCGACGTAATCGGGGCGCTCGATCGCTGACAGTTTGTCTTTCAGAAAATTCTTGAGCTCCGCTTCCGTCAGCTCTTTTCCTTCCTTCAGGCGGATGAACGCCTTCGGCGCCTGACCCCGGTATTCGTCGTCAATACCGATCACGGTGACTTCGGCCACGGCCGGATGTTCGTGGATCGCTTCTTCGATATGGCGCGGATAAATCTTGTAGCCGCCGGCGATGATGATGTCCTTCAAGCGGTCGACCAGGAAGACGTAGCCCTCGTCGTCCATGTAGCCGACGTCGCCGGAGCGGAACAGCCCGTCGGACAGCGCGGCTGCGGTTTCTTCCGGCTTGTTCCAGTACCCCTTCATCACCTGAGGGCCGCGGATGCAGACTTCGCCGCGCTCGCCGATCGGCATCTTGACGGACGGGTCGTCGACGGAACGGATCTCGACGGTCGTGCCCGGCATTGGGATACCCACCGAGCCGGCTTTGTTGACGCCCTCGGTCGGATTGGTCGTCGCCACCGGCGAGGTTTCGCTGAGACCATAGCCTTCCACGACGACACAGCCCGTGCGCCGTTCGAATTCCTTTTTCACTTCGACGGGTAACGGCGCACCGCCTGAAATGCACAGCTTGATCGACGACAGATCGTATTTGTCGACGTCGGGGAACGTGTTGATGGCGGTGAAGATCGTCGGGACCGCCGGGAAGAACGTCGGCTTTTTCTGGTCGATGGCGCGCAGGCAATCCTTGAGATCGAAGCGCGGCAGCAGAATCATGCCAGCGCCGTAGCGGATGCCGGAGGACATCGCGACGGTCATGGCGAAAACATGGAAAAAAGGCAGGGCGGCCAGAAAGCGTTCTTCGCCGATTTTGGCATTGTCGTACCAGCATGACACCTGCTGCGCGTTTGCGCTGATGTTGGCATGGGTTAGCATTGCCGCTTTTGGCACACCGGTCGTACCGCCAGTATATTGCAGCACCGCGAGATCGTTATCGCAGTCGATCGCCGGCGACGAAAAGGCGCCGTCGTTATCGATGAGATCATCGAACCAGACTTGGCGGTCGTCGTCTTCCACGCGCGCCAGCGTCTTGCGGCGGAACACGTTAAACAACATCGCTTTGCGCCAAGGCAGCACGTCGGTCATCGAGCAGAGCAAAAGCTTCTCGATATTGGTGACCAACGCGGCGTCCCGCGCCTTCGAGTACATCGCCTCCAGGTCCATGGTGACGAGCATGCGCGGTGCAGAGTCCGTCAGCAGGTCCTCGAGTTCGCGCGGCGCGTAGAGTGGATTGACGTTGACGACGACCCCGCCGATCAACAGTACGGCGTGAAACATCACCACGTAATAAGGGGTGTTCGGCAGCATCAGCGCAATGCGGTCGCCTTTGCCGATGCCCATGTCCTGCAAGCCTTTGGCGGCGGCACGCACCATCTCGCCGGTTTCGCTGTAGCTCCAAGAGCGCCCGAGGAATTCCATGCACATACGTTTGGGGTAGGCGGCGACGGCGCGCTCAAAGGCGGCATAGGCCGGCTCGCTGCGGATCGGCATATCCCACGATAGAAAGCTGGGATAGGACTTCAGCCACGGCTGCGCGCCTTCTTGGATGGTCTCAGAGGACATTGGGTCTCCTGTCTTGAGCGCGCCTTTGGGCGAGGCGCGATGAGGTGCCACCCCCACACCTAATCAAGAATCATGTTCACCTCAAGTCATTATAGTGACGTTAACGTCACATTTTCATGAGGGTTTAATTAAGTTAATTATATCAGGTAGTTAGATAACACGGTCCGGCGGCGGACTCGTCTGCTGGGCAGCGCTCTACCCGGCCTGATCGAGCAGACTGCTCAATTTCAAGGCGATTCCCTTGGACCCGAACACCTTCAGCTTGCCCATGGTGAAGGCCACCATCGGGTTCAGCTCACCGGCCATCAGCTTCTGCAAATTCTCAGGCGACAGCACCAATGTCGTTTCGGCCTCGTCGTCGTCCGGGTTGGCCTTGACCACGACGTCGTCGCCGGTCGCGTCCACGAGAATCTTGCCGGCGTCCTCCAGGTCGAACAGCACCGTATGGTTCAGTTCGCCGAGGTCCGCGGATCTGGCCTTCACTTCGTCCACGATTTGGTCGAAATCCATTGATTTGCCGTCCTTCCAGTCATTGGCGGTGGTCGCCGGTGACGTCATGGTGATATGCCTCTTGCCGCAACGCAAGACGCACGACATTGGAGTTCCGTTATGACCACCGTTCTGATCACCGGCGCCAACCGTGGCCTGGGCCTCGGCCTGGCGAGGCTCTACGCCAAAGACGGCGCCAAGGTGTTCGCCTGTTGCCGCAATCCCGAAGCGGCCGAGGACCTCAGCGAACTGGCGTCGAACGGCAACGTGATTGTCGAAGCGCTGGATGTTGCCGACGGCGAGTCCGTCGATGCCCTCAAGGCCTCCATCGGCGACGAACCCATCGACATTCTGCTCAACGTGGCCGGCTACTACGGCAAGGCGATCGTCACCGCTCCGGGCGGTCTGCAGGAATTCGGCACCACCGATTACGAAGAGTGGCAGACCATACTGGAAATCAACGTCATGGGTCCGATGCGCATGGCCGAAGCGTTCGTCGAAAACGTCGCGGCCAGCGAACAGAAAAAGATCGTTACGCTGTCGAGCATTCTTGGCTCCATCGGCGGCAATACGAGCGGCAAGATCTATGAGTACCGCGCCAGTAAGGCGGCGGTGAACGCGATCATGCGGTCTATGGGCATCGACCTGAAAGTGCGCGGCATCATTGCCGTGCCGATGCATCCCGGCTGGGTGCGCACGGATATGGGCGGGCCGAAGGCGGACATCGACGCCGACGCCAGTGTGTCAGGTATGAAGCAGGTCATCGACGGTCTCAGCTTGGCGGATGCCGGCCGGTTCGTGACCTACGACGGCGGCGAACTGCCCTGGTAGTCCCCGGAAGCTCACGCCCATGATCCTCTTGCGAATATTGAAGTGGCTGGGCGTCGGCCTGGCCGTCGTGATCGCGCTGCCGGTCATCGCCGGCGTCGGTCTCTACGTCTCCGATCCCCTCTACTACGGCCGCTACTTCGGTTCATTCACCATTGATCCGGTGAAAGACGTTGACTGGTACGGGCCGCTTGAGCCGGTGCCCGGCATCGAAGGGCCGGCGCTGCCGCGGGCCGCCAACGGCGCCCGGACGATTTCCCGGGACGCCTGGAACGCTGCCGTCGGTTACGCCGAGGAAACGGAGTCCGTCGCGCTGCTGGTGTGGCATCGCGGCGCACTCCAGTGCGAGCATTACGGTCAAGGCTTCGACCGTGACTCCCGCACCGATCCGGCGTCGATGCACAAGTCTGTCGTGGCCCTCCTTGTCGGCGCCGCGATCGCCGACGGCACGCTGCGGGGACGTGATACGCCGGCCGCGCAGTATCTCACCGAGTGGGCCGACGACGACCGCAGGCACATCACCATTGAACACATGCTCCACATGACCAGCGGTCTCTACAAAGATCCGTTCAGTCTGAGTCCCTTCGCCAGTTTCCAATTGCTCAACCACGGCACTGAACTGGAGCAGCTGACATTGTCGCAGCCGGCGCGCGAAGCGCCGGGTCAGGTGTTCGACTACAACAATTTCAACCCGCAGGCGCTGAGCATCGTGCTCGAACGCGCCACCGGCAAACGCTATGCCGAAGTCCTGTCGGAGAAACTGTGGTCTAAGCTGGGCACACGCACCGCATACGCGTACCTGGACCGCGCGGGCGGATTGCCGCGGACCTATTGCTGCCTGCATGCCACGGCAGAGGATTGGCTGCGCATCGGTCTCTTGCATCTCAACAAAGGCCGCGTCGGTGACGTGCAGGTGTTGCCGGAAAGCTGCATGAACGCCGTGACGGCCGGCTCGGAACCGGGACCGAACTACGGTTATCTAACCTGGCTTGGTTCGCCCTACGACGAACGGCGCGGTTATGGTCCGTACGTCGCCACTTACGCACAGCATGACGAGCCGTACGTTGCCGACGATGTTATTTTGTTCGACGGGGCTGGCGGCCAAAGGGTTTATGTTATTCCGTCTTACGACATGGTGATCGTCCGCACAGGCACGGGCGGTATCGATTTCTCGACGGGGTCTTTCACCTGGGAAGACTCGTTTTTACCCAACACCCTCATGCGCGGCGTCGTCGATCCGCCCGCCGCGCCATAAGGAGATTTCAATCATGGCCATGCTGAAAACAATCGCGAAATGGCTGGGCATCGCCGTCGGCGTTGCTGTCGTCGCCATCGCGCTCTTTATCGCGTCTGATTGGCGCTACTACATGCGCCTGGCGACCTTCGATCGCATGAACAGCATGACCGACGTCGATTGGTATTCCCCACGCGTTCAAATCAATCCGGGTTCACCGCCAGAGATTCCGGTCTCCGCACCGGCCGAGAGGACCGTGCCGGATGACACGCTGGCCGAGGTCGAAGCCTTCGCGACGAGAACGGAGTCCATGGCGCTGCTTATCTGGCACAAAGGCGCGATGCAGATGGAATGGTACGGTCCCGGCTTCGACAAAACCTCCTATATGGAGTCCGCGTCGATGCACAAATCGGTCATGGCGCTGCTTTACGGTATCGCCATCGATCAGGGTTTCATTCCGTCGGTCGATGAACCTGCGTCGACGTATCTGACGGAATGGCAGGGAGACGAAAGGTCGAACATCACCATCCGTAACATGCTGCAGATGGCCCACGGCTTGAGCCGTGCGCCCGGCGGCTTCAGTCCGCTCGGCGACAACATGAAACTCAGCTTGGGCACGGACTGGGGCGGTATCGCGCTGAAGGCGCCGGCAGAGGATCCGCCGGGGACGATTTTCGCTTATAGCAATTTGAATTCCCAACTGCTCGGTCTTGCATTGCAGCGCGCCGTCGGCATGCCTTACGCGGAGTTTCTTGAGACGAATCTGTGGTCGAAGGTCGCGGAGATGCCGGCCTACGCGTGGCTCGACCGCCCGGGCGGTCTGGCCAAGACGTCGGGCTCTTTGTTCACACCGGCGCGCAACTGGCTGCGTCTCGGACTGCTGCACCTCAATGAGGGAAAAGTCGGTGACGAACAGATTGTGCCGGCGGAGTGGATCGCGCAGGTCATCACGCCGTCGCCGACCAATCCCAACTATGGTTTCCAAACCTGGCTCGGCACCGAGTACCGGGAGAAAGTCGATTACGGCAAAGGCGTCGGCGCCCATGTGCCTCACTCCGAGCCGTTCGAAGTGCGCGACATGGTTTATTTCGACGGTGCAAACGGTCAGAGGGTCTACGTCTCCAAATCAATGGATCTGGTCATCGCGCGCACGGGTAAGGGCGGTTTGGATTTTCGCACCGGGGCCTTCCTGTGGGACGAACCGGAACTGCCGAACATGGTGATCCGGGGCATCCGCCGGCAGGATATGGCGGCCGCGCCATAATCCTGGGTTGATGTAAGAGGCGTAAAATCGCTGAATCTTCCTGAATTTCAGGTATTTATGCCCTGTTCGCGCGTCTCTTGATTTGACCGTCTGTTGAAAAGCTTGATACTTTTCACCCACTTGGGAGGACAATGGGCGCGCCGGTCTGGGCCTTTTTCAACCTGCAAGAGAACCCACGCTTCACGGTTAATGGACATCACGTAAATATCGGGAACGGCCACTCACCCGGATATCGGCTACGGTAACGTCGCTAAGACGGCACCCGTGGGCAGCCTGTCTGATCTCGTGCGCGAGCTCGGCAAGTGGCGTGAATCCCCCGTTGCCGATGTAAACTTTATCGTCGTCAGCGTCTCCAGCGCGATGCCGGAGAACAAGCGCACCCCTGAACTCGTTGGTCAGATCAAAGATGGCGTGGCCGCTCAGACGCTGACCCGCGGCGGCAAGGCGTTCGAATTGTCCGACTGCGATTTTGGAATCGTCGTTCAGCTGGGCGAGACATCCATGATCGGTATGGTGCGCGACCTCAAAGTCGACATGTTGCGCACCTTCGAGCGTCACTTCCCCGGCAGTTTCGGCACCATCGATCAGACCCGCCTGGTTCTCAGTTACGATCTGCAAGGCAATTACCGGTCCGCTGCCGACCGCGTCGCCCGGTACGCCGAAGAAGCCAACGAGAAGGCGCAGCCGAAGCAGGGCGGCGGCGGGAAGCTCCGTCCGCTGACCCACGCTGACATCAAGAGCGTCATGCGCGCCTACGAAAAGTTCGGTTCGGAAAAGTTCATTAAGACCTTCGTGCGCAGCCAGGACGTTTGCCTCGCCGTCGGCGGCGGCAAGCCGGATCCTGTTATGACGGAATACTTCATCAGTATGGATTTGCTGCGCAAACCGTTGTTCGTCGATGTGGAAATGCGCGGCAGCGGGCGGTTGTTTAACGAGTTCACCCTGGTGCTTGACCAGATCCTGTTGCAGGCGTTCGACAAGCTCACGCTGGGAGAAATTCGCGTTTCGCTGAACCTCAACGTCGAAAGCGTGTTCACGGAGGCGTTTGAAAATTTCATCGAACGGACTCCGGAGGAAACCCTTCAGCAGGTGGTGTTCGAGTTCCGCCAGTCCAATATCGTCGAGAACTTCGACGAGTTTCAGGTCGCCCGCGGGCTCATTCGCGCCAAGGGCTCGCATATCGCGGTCGATCAAATCTTCCCGCAGACCGTCGGCCTGGTCGATCTCGATTTCCTTGGCGCCAGCATGGCCAAGATCCATTGGCGCAACGGGGCGGAAGAGGTTCTGTGGGAGCGTGAGCGCGCGATCAAGTCCCTGATCGACAATGGAGTCCTTCCGGTCCTCATTCGCGTCGATCAGGAAAAAGCCCTTGAAGTCGGCGATAAGCTCGGCATCACCATGTATCAGGGCTTCCTGATCGACGATCTGACGAACCCGGAAGCCGAATAATCGCCGGCCGTGCCGTGCGGCGGTTGACGCGGCACGACTTGTAATGGCTTCCTAGATTCCTCATGCGCATCCAAGCCAAACTTTTTTTCCTTCTTGTGGTCATCGCGGTCTTGCCGCTGGTTGCGCTCAGTTGGCGGTCGCAGGTCGCGACCGAGCGGCTCGGAATGGCCTTGGCGGAACGGGGCCGCGCCGCTGTCGCCACTCAAGTCGAAAACCAGCTCCGGCAGGCGGTGTCGCTCGGCGGCACGATTTTGTTTCAAGAGCAGCGGCTGGTCGAACTGACCTTGCGCGTTCAGGCCAACGAGGTCGAGCGCCGGCTGAGCGCCGCACGCGTGCCGCAACCGGGGCCGATATACTTCAGCGCCGACTTCGAAAGCCGCGCGACATGGCCGCCCGGCACAATGGAGTCGACAGAGCACCTGCGCGTCAATCCGCAAGGCGCGGCGTCTGCGGTCGCGATATCCCGCGAAGAGCAGGCTTTCTTCCTGCCGCGGGGCACGACACGCGATGTGGTCGCGCCGTCTTTGCTGCGGCTGTCGACAATGTCGCCGGTTTACCGGCGATTGGAACGCGACGCCGGCTCGTTATTGTTTTGGCAGTTCACCGCGCTCGAGACCGGATTGCACTCGGTCTATCCCGGCCACGGCGGTTATCCCGCCGCCTATGATCCGCGCATCCGGCCTTGGTACGGCCTCGCCAAGGCTCGCGGCGAACTGGTGTGGACGCCGCCGCTGATCGACGCGTCGACGGGGCAGTTGCTGATGACGGCCTCAATGCCCGTGTTTGACGGCGACGGCGCGCTCGCCGGCGTCACCGGAATCGACGTCCCGGTGTTGTCGGTGCTCGACCGTATTCAAACCCAGTTGCAAATCGATGACGAAGCTGAGGCGTTTATCGTCCGTGTGGCCGAGCCGGTCACCGATGTGTTCCAGCCGGGCATGGACGAGATGGCCCAGGAGGTCATCATCGTCGCCTATCGCGGTTATCAATCGCAGGGGAAGACATGGGACTCCGAAATCACGACGGAAACGCTGATGGGCGGCAGTCCGGCGTCGCTTGACGTGCTCATCGGTGACCTTACCGCCAAGCGGACCGGTGTGCGCCGCATGCCCTACGAGGGGCGGGATTCGTTATGGGTCTACAGCGCGCTGCCGCGGCTCGACGCAAGTCTGCTGTATATCGTGCCTTACTCGGACATAGAAAACATGGCTGAGCAGGCCCAGTCGTTCATTCGCTCGGCGACGGACGATCAGATCCGCGTCGCCGGCGGGGCATCGGTGATCTTGATCATTCTGGTCGGAGGGCTGGCGGTTTTCGCCGCCCGGTCCGTCACCGAACCGCTGCGCGCCCTGGCGCAGACGGCGACCAAACTGGCTTTCGGCAACCTCGACGCCCAGGCGCCCGTGTACAGCCGCGACGAAGTCGGCGACGTGGCCAAGGCGTTCAACTCCATGGTGCCGCAACTGCGGGAAAATATGGCCGTGCGGCAGTCGATGGCGCTGGCGTCCGAAGTGCAGCAGAAATTGCTGCCGGACCGCGCGCCCAAAGTCGAAGGCTTGGATATCGCCGGGCGCAGCCTGTATTGCGATGACACCGGCGGCGATTACTTCGATTACATTCCGCTGCCGGCCGCGGGCTTTGGACCGCGTCTCGGCGTCGCGGTGGGCGATGTCACCGGCCACGGTGTCGCGTCCGCGCTGACCATGACGACCGTGCGCGCGCTGCTCCGCGCCAAGGCCCATGAGAACACGTCGCTGGCCACCGTGATGGACGACGTCAACATCCACCTCACCGAAGACGCCACAGGCGGGCGTTTCGTCACGCTGGTCTACATGGTGGTGGAACCGCAAACCCGAAACGTAAGATGGGTGAGCGCCGGACACGATCCGATCACCGTTTATGAACCCGTCTCGGACTCCTTCAGCGAGCTGAAAGGGGAGGACATTCCCCTCGGCGTGCAGGGCAACTGGCACTTCCGCGAGGGTCAGCGCGATGCGTGGTGCGACGGTGCAATCTTGGTGATCGGCACCGACGGCGTATGGGAGGCGCGCAACGCTGCCGGTGAAATGTTCGGCAAGGACGCCCTGCGCCAGGTGATCAAGCGCCACGCCCACCGCAGTGCCGAGACCATTTGCGAGGCGGTCTCCCAGGCACTGGAGGCGTTCCGCGGCGAGGCGGCCTATACGGACGATGTTACCTTGGTGGTGATGAAATTCGTGCCGAAGGACCAGCCCCGCGAGAGCGTGCCCAAGAGCGCCGCTGACGCGCCCGCGGTACCGTGACTTTGCATCTGCTCAAGCTCGCCGTCGGGATCGAACATCTCGACGATCTGAAGGCGCGCCAGAATAAGTTCGTCAGCGCGTCCGGCAATTATCAGCACACCACGCGCATGTTTCCGAAACGCGAGGCGGAACTGCTCGATGGCGGGTCGATGTATTGGGTGATCAAGCGCCTGGTCACGGTGCGTCAGCCGATCCTCGCGCTGCACCGGGAGACCGATCCCAACGGCCGTGGCTATTGCCTGATCGAGCTTGCACCCAAGCACATCCTGGTCGCGCCGCAGCGCAAACGCCCGTTTCAGGGCTGGCGCTACTACAAGCCCGAAGACGCGCCCGCCGATCTCGATTCCCAGGACGGCTACATCGATCCCGACATGCCCGACGACATGCGCGCCGAGCTCAGCCGGATCGGGTTGATATAGCCCGCCAACCAATTGGGTTGATCTGACACCTACATAATCTCCGGATGCTCATGCTTGGGCTGCAGGCATTTCTCAAACGCCTCCGCCGGGGCCGCATCGTGATCCCAGAACTTGGCGATGATACGCCGGCCTGTGAGGCCGTTGGTTTCATCGGTGCACAGCCACACCGCCGGCGGCACAATGACGTCGCCGGGTAGAATCCGGTTGCCGCGCGTGCCGACGTCACCTTCCACCATCGTCTGCGGAATGAAGTCCGTGTCCGACGCGCCGCCGGGGAGCAGAATGTTGACGTCGACGCCGTGCTCCGCCAGTTCCCGTGCCCACACGATATGCGCCGTTTCCAGCCCGGCCTTCGACGCGCCGTACGGCGACAGGGCATTGCCGATCATCGTCGTCAGGCTGGTCGAGATGCTGAACACCTTGCCGAACTTCTGCTTCATCAGGTGCGGAACGGTCGCTTTGGTCATTTGAAAGGCGCCGGTCAGATTGGTGTCGATGACCGACCGCCACGCCTCCACCGGGACGTCCCAGAACGGCGTTGACGGCCCGCCGCGCATGTCGATGCGGTATTCCCGGCTGCCGCGTCCGGCATTGTTGATCAGCACGTCGATGCGCGCATAGGCCTTCAAAGTTTCATCGACCGTGCGCTGACAATCGTCCCAGTCGCGCACATCGGCCTGCAGCGTGATGCAGTGGCCGGGCCCGGCGATGGCCTCGGCTTTCTTCTGAACGTCTTTCAGCTTGTCCGGCGCGCGGCTTGCGGTCAGCGCAACCTTGGCGCCGCCGGCCAGCAGTTTTTCGGCGATGAACCAGCCGAAACCGCGGCTGCCGCCCGTAATCAGCACGACGCGGTCCTTTAGGGATGAATGCAACAGATCCGACATATTTGCCCCACTCTCAGGTCTTTTCATTCGAGGTATCTGCGCTACTGTGGCGTCCGGTGTCCATCGTGTCACGACGCAGCGGCGGCCCGCTATGCGTCAGGGCCACCGTGTGAACAGTCTCAGCAGTCCCGTCCAAAATGACCGATCACGATCAACTGAAATCAGACGCAGACACGGCATTCCGCGCTGGCCGCCTGGCTGACGCGCGCGCTCTCTATGAAGAGGCGCTGCGCGCCCGGCCGGACTGGGTCGCCGTTCATAACAATCTCGCCATGGCGCTGCGTGCATTGGGGGGCACCGATGAAGCGGAATCGCATTTCCGTTCGGCGATCGATCTCGACCCAGATCAAACCGGTGCGCTCAGCAACCTTGGGGCGCTGCTGATCGAGCGGGGCAACCTCGCCGACGCCCGCGCAGCGCTGGATCGCGCAATGGCCCTCGCGCCTGACCAAGCCGGCATCAACTACAACTGCGGGCTGCTCGCGGCGGCCAGCGACGAGCCGCAAGCAGCGGCAGACTTTTTCGAGGCGGCCCTCGCTGCCAATCCCGGCTATGCACCGGCATATGCAAATCTCGGTATCGCGTACCGCCAGCTGGACCGCCTGGACGAGGCCGAGGCTGCTTTGCGCCGCGCGATAGACGTCGATCCAAACTTGTTTGAAGCCCATCTGAATCTGTCTACTGTATTGATGAGTGGGTCTGCCGCGTCTCAAGACGAAGCCCATGCGTCCTGCCAGCGGGCGCTCGAACTCAAACCGGACTCCCCTCAAGCGCATTACAACATGGGTAATGCGCTGGTCCGCGCGCATGACTACCAGGCCGCGTTAGACCATTACGAACATGCGTTGACGCTCGACCCCGAACACGCGGGCGCCGCGAACAACCGCTTACGGCCGCTGAGCGCGCTTGGCCGGTTCGATGACATGATTGAGACTTTACGCAGAGCCATCCGTATTGATCCGGAAACTCCCGAGTGGCACAGCAATCTGGTGTTGCGCGGTCAGTACGATCCCAACGCAACCGCCAAGTCTCTGTTCAGCGCGGCGCGAACATGGAACGAGGCGTTCAAACCGTCTGAGCCGCCGGTCCTGGCCAACGTTCCGGCAGACCCAGACCGCCGGTTGCGGATCGGGTTTGTATCCGGAAATTTCGCAGGGCATCCCGTCGGGTACTTCGTTCTGCCCGTGCTCACCGCCCATGACCGCGATCAATTCGAGATGATGTGCTACGCCTCGCTAGTGAATGGCGATGCGATTACGCATGACATCATGTCCGCCGCTGATTCGTGGATTCCGGTTCGCAGAGACAGCGATGCCGATCTTGTCCAGCGCATTCGTGATGACAAGATCGACATTCTTGTCGACTTGGATGGCCATTCGAATGGCGGCCGCTTGGGGGTCTTCGCCCGGCGCGCGGCTCCCCTTCAGGTCACGTGGGCTGGATACGCCGGCACCACCGGTATCGATGCCATGGACTACCTCATCACGGATCGGCGCGAAACACCGGACGCCGACTTACCGTATGTGTCAGAGCAGCCCGTCTACATGCCGGGGAATTACGTAACGGTAGCGCCGTTTCAGGATGCGCCGGACGTCGGCACAGCGCGCGGCGCGGATGGGGCCGTGACCTTTGGCTGTTTCAATAACCTCGACAAAGTCAACGACGGCGTTATCGCGGTGTGGGCGCGCATTCTCAACGCCGTGCACAACAGCCGCCTTTGCCTGATCACCGAACATCTCGCCGATCCCGCTGTGGCCGGGCGCACCGCCGCAGCATTTGTAGGTCACGGCATACGCGGCGACCGGCTTGATCTTTGCGGCAAGCGGCCGCACGTGGAACTGCTCGCCGCGTACAACCAAATCGACATCGCGCTCGATCCGTTTCCCTATTCGGGCGGCCTGACGACGCTCGAAGCGCTGTGGATGGGCACTCCGGTGATCACCCGGGGCGACGGTGACCGTTTCGCCGGACGCCACAGCGTGACGCACCTGACCGCCGTCGGCGTGCCGGAGCTGATCGCCAAGGACGCCGACGATTACGTCGCCCGTGCCGTCGCGCTGGCTAACGATCCGGACCGTCGCGCCCGCTACCACGCCACCCTGCGCGAGCAGATGCGCGCCAGCCCGGCCTGTGACGGCGAGGGATTCACGCGGGCGCTCGAGCGCGCCTGCCGAATCATGTGGCGGCGGGCCTGTGCCGGTGAGCCGCCGGCGCCCATCACCGAGGGTGATTTACGGCCCGGTTAAACAAGCGGCGGCAGGATGATGAGCGGCACACCCACCGCCATCAGCATGATTCCGGCGATCTTGGTGCGGTTCAGAGTTTCATTCAGCAACATCCGTCCGAGCAGCAGGGCCGAGACCAGACCGATCACCCGCTTCAAACTCTCGACCACTCCGACCAGCGTCAGTTGATAGGCCACCAATTGACAGCCGTAGGCAATGCCCGCCGTCACGGAGGCCAGCGCCGCCGGGGTGAGCGCCGCCTTTGCCACGGCCAGGGTGTGGCCGCGTCTGACGATCAGATAAGCCAGCAACACAGCGGTGATGATGCAGACCTGGATGAAGCCGTGGCTCGCTGCGGTGGAAAACTGCACGCCGATTTTCTCCAGCGGCGCCGTCGCCGACCACATCACCGTCACCGCCAGCATATAGCGCGCGCCGGTGTCCGTGGCGAAGCGCGCCACCACCCTGAGCGGATTGCGCGTGCCTTCCGGCATGTACAGCGTGATCAGGCCCGCGACGGCCAGGGCGATCCCCGCCAGCTGCTGCCCGCTCGGTATTTCGTCAAGTGCGATTGCGCCAAACGCGGTGGTCAACACGGGGATGAGCCCCAGCACCGGAATGGTCAGGCTCAATGCGCTGGCCCGCATCGCCAGAATGAAAAACAGATTGGCGATTAGCCCGGCGGCGGCGGCAGCAAGTCCGTACGGCCAGTAGGCCGCGCTGACCTGAAGTCCATCCGTCAGCATCACCCAAATGCCAAGAAGGGGAACCTGCCCGCCGACGAACACGGTCAGCAGCAGGGTCGGGCCGATGTGCTCGGTAGCCGCCTTGCGGAAGTAATCGCTGGCGGCAAATCCCAGGGCACAGACCAAGGTAAGGGCGAGGGCGGGCGCGGAGACCGCGAGCATAATCAGTCCGGGGATGCGGCCTCACGGCCTTGTGAAACGACGGAGCCGGGTCTGCCATAATGTCGCCCGGCGCGGCGTGTTGACTGTCGGTCTCACATTCGCATGGGAGGCCAAGATGAAGCTAGCTGCTTTCGGACTTGCACTCACCGCAATCATCGTCCTGGCAGACTTCGCCAATGCATTCGAACGCCGCAATGCCCTGCTCGGCGCGCCGCTCTATGCCGGTCCCAAGACCGTGATTATCCAAAACGGCCGAACGGCGTTTCCGGGTTACTCAGCGCCGATCACACGTCCGTCGTCCGGCTGGCAGAACCGCATCATCATTGGCAACGCCGCCCATTACGGCCGCGACCGCTATGACCGGTTCGGCAACCGGCGTTTGTTTATCCCCGGTTATGGCTATGTCATTCCGCGAGAACGCCATCAGCCCTATGGCGGCCGGTATTCGAATGCGCCGCGGTATTACGACAATGATCGCTATGGCCGTGACCGCTATGGCCGCGACCGGCACGACCGCTTCCCGAGTCTGACCATCCTCGGCGCCAGCTACCGGTCCATCAACGGCCGGGCCTGCGACGCCTTTTCCAACGTCCACCGCAAATGCGATGGCGAACGGTCGTGCAACGTGCGTGCCTCCAACAAAATCTGCGGCGATCCGGAACGCGGGCGGCTCAAGGTTCTGGAAATCAGCTACGCCTGCGACGGGCGCACGTTCTCGGCGCGGGTGCCGGAGAAATCCAACGCCCGTCTGGTCTGCCGTTAGGCGCCTGCCGGTAAGCCCCTTCACCAGCTGGTGGCGTTCTCCGCGGTTATACGACTGCCGTTGACCTTGCGCCCCCGGAGCCCCATGTTCTGGGGGCTATGGACGCTATAAAAACCCGCTTATCCGACCTTTGTGGACGCCTGTGGGCGTCGGTGAAATCCCTCGTCGCACGCGATGCGTCGGATACGCCGAGTCCGCTGCCTCTGCGCATCATGGCCGCCGCGGTTGCTATTCTCGTCATCTACTATGGCGTCGGCATGATTTGGTACAACTCCATCGACGATCAGATCGAGTTTCAGCCAAGCGAGCGCTACGCCTTCGACGGCGGTTCCAAGGCCGTGGCCACCGCCGCCGCTCTGGTGTCGCGCGAGGCGAGCCGTTGGGCGCCGAACAAGCCGTGGCTGCACCCGGCCGCGGGGCTCGACAACATGCCCAACTATCAGCTCGGCATTCTCTACGCCTCGTCCCGGTTTGCGATTGAAATGGGCGACGCCTTGGGCCGCACCCGCGGCTCGTCGGCCATCGATCCGGATCTCGACCGCGCCGCCGGCCTGCTCAAGTACGACGGTACGGTGTGGTACTGGGGCTCGGGCAACTTCATTCCCACCGCCACGGCGGACTCCCAATACCGCGAAGGCGTGAACGCGCTGGTGTCCTACAACCGGCGTCTCGCCTCCGGAGACTCCACCTACGACCGCCGCGCCGATAACCTGATCGCGTTCCTGGACCGCGTCGCCTCCGATCTCGGCTCGGCCTCCGCCGCCCTGGACGAACGCGCGCTGGAGTCCAACGCCGGCTATTTCGATCTGCGCGCCGACGATTTGTTTTACAATATCAAGGGCCGTCTTTACGGCTATTACTTGATCCTGCGCGACGTCGGCGCCGATTTCGACCGCGTCATCGGCGAAAAGCAGGCGGCCGGTATCTATCAGCAGATGCTGACCAGCATGCGCACCGCGGCGGAGATGAATCCGCTGATCGTGTCCAACGGCAAGCAGGACGGCCTCGTCGTGCCGTCCCACCTGTCGGCGCAGGGCTTTTATCTGCTGCGCGCCCGGACCCAGCTGCGCGAGCTCACCGACGCACTCTCCAAGTAACACCCTGTAAAACGACCAAGGGGGCAGCCATGTCTGACGCGCCTAAAGTTGAGAAATCTGAAGACCAATGGAAAGACGAGCTCTCGCCCGAGCAGTATTACATCCTGCGCGAAAAGGGCACGGAGCGCGCCTGGACCGGTCCCTACAACGATTTCAACGGCGACGGCGTGTTCCATTGCGCCGGCTGCGGCGCGCCCCTGTTCGATGCCGCCACCAAGTTCGATTCCGGCTCCGGTTGGCCGAGCTTTTACGAGAAGATCGAGGACGACGCCGTCGCCGAACACCGCGACGTCAGCCATGGTATGATCCGCACCGAAGTGACCTGTGCAAATTGCGACGGTCACTTGGGCCACGTGTTCCCGGACGGGCCTAACCCGACAGGCCTGCGCTACTGCATCAATTCGATCTCGATCGTCCACGAAGACGATATGGACAAATAAGCCGGGCTCATGGCACCCCGGCCCAAGGAATCCGTCTGGGACTATCCGCGCCCGCCGGCGCTGGAGGCGGATACCCGCCACGTACGGGTGGAATTCGCCGGCGAGGTCATCGCCGACAGCTCGGGCGCCTACCGCGTTCTGGAAACCAGCCACCCGCCGACCTTCTACATCCCGCATGGCGATGTGAATTTCGATTTTCTGATCACCACGCCCAAGCAGTCCTTCTGCGAATGGAAGGGGGCGGCGGAGTACTACACGGTTAAGGTGGGCCTGCAGATCGCCGAGAACGCGGCCTGGGCCTATCCGAAGCCATCCAAGCGTTTCGCGCCGATCAAGGATTATGTGTCCTTTTACGCCAGCAAGATGCACGCCTGTTACGTTGGCGACGACCGGGTGCAGTCCCAGGACGGGGATTTCTACGGCGGCTGGATCACGTCCGACATCGAAGGTCCGTTCAAAGGCGGCCCCGGCACCTGGGGGTGGTGAGGGGGGTATGGACCAAGCATACAAAGCCTGGAGATTGTTCGTCGCGTTCTCATTTCTGATCTTAGAATTGACCCTTGTCGTCAACGCAGGAGCACGCGAACAGCGGTTGGTGCGCGTTCAGACTGGTCAGAATATGGATTGGTCCCAATCTTGTTCAGACCCTGACCTTTCTACAACAAGCGCTGGCAGAATCATCGATGAGGCTATGCTAGTTGCGAAAAAAGGTGATATCGAACAATCCCGTGAGGGTCTGTCACGGGCGGTTTCCGCTGCATTAGAAGAGTTTTTCGCCGTCAAGCGCCTTGGAATTGTGATTTGCGTCGCTGCGTTACAAGACGAAATTGGATTTCCCGCCGATGCTGAAGCATCGCTTAAGCGCGCGATCAGTGACGCGCGCGTGTACTTTGACGAGTCTGAGCCCTCAGATTTGCTAATGCCGACTATGCGCTTGCTTGCTGTCGCTGACCTGCAACGGTTGCTTCTGGCTCATGAAGATGCTGCGCAAACTCTTGCTTATGCTGAGGGATTGAGCAAATCAGCCCCTGCTTCTCTAACAACTTTTTTTATCGCCATTAAATTCGGTCAATTTCACCAACTATGGGGTGAAACTGATTTGGCAGACGAGAGTTTCAGTAAAGCCCGCGATATGATCCCTAGAATATCGACAATTCCTGACAGCCCTGAAGACCAGGCATTGCTGTCTAGCGGAGAGGTTCCTCATCCCGCGTACTTGTTTGCTGGCCTCGCACAAGATGAAGCTGCTGTCGGCCGATCTGACCTGGCGAATATGGATGTCTCGCGAGCCAATGAGATTGGGCGGCCGCATTCCGCTGAAGTCCAGGAGCGTCTGGTGTCCATGCTAGCGGCGGTCGATAGGATTATCAGCGCAGTTGAGGCCCAATAAACGGGCTTGATCGCCGAGTGCCAAGGCCGAAAAGGGCGGTTTTCTAACCCCCTGATTTCCTTTACGAAAATTCGTGCATGGGCTTGTTCGTCGAAAAGGTAACACTCTGAAATCACACGCGTTTTAGGGCAAAAGTGAAGTTACGCGGTGCGTGCATGGGCTCGTTCCTCGCGTTTTCGCGCCGGATAACTTATTCGCGCTCCCGTTGCCCGATCACGTCTCTGTTCGCGCCGTTGCCTGAGCGGTCCGGGCAAGGGCACACTGCGGGCCCCAGCCCACTGAATGCATGACCATGTTGCCCGACCTGATCCTCCCCGACGACGTTTCTACCCTGGCGGCGCGCTATGCCGAAGACGGCGTCGTGCCCGTGCGCGGTCTGCTGCGCGGAGACCTGCTGGCGGTGCTGATTGCGCAAGTCGCCGCTTTCCGCGCCGGAGACGGCGAGGGCGCCGATGCGCGCACCAGCGTCAAACATCTGCCGGGGCGCAGCATCGTGCGCGGCCTGGCGCACCGCGCCGGCCCGATGCGTGATCTGGCCGAGAACGATGCCGTTGCGCGCTTTCTTGCCGCCATCGCCGGTGTGCCGTCTGTGCGCTACTGGAATGATCTGACGCTCGCCTATGCGCCAGCCGCGCCCGCGGGAGAGTCCGCCTGGCATCACGACATTCCGGCCTTTCCCCTGCGCGCCCAGGCGATGCCGACGCTGTGGATCGCGCTGTCCGACGTCGACTGGGACTCAAGTCCGCTGGTGTTCGCGCCGGGCTCTCACAAGGACGGCGCGCTCTATCCGCCGAGCACGTCGGGAGAGGCGGATCCCTTGCCAGGCTATAGCGTCATGCCCGACTGGGAGGCGCGTATCGACTCCGGCGAGGTCGAGCGCCTGTGGTGGCCGATCCAGCCCGGCGACGCCGTCGTCATGCATTCCCATGTCGTTCACTGCACGCCGGCCAACCGCAACGAAGAACACGAACGGGTCAGCATTCTCACCCGCTGGCTGTCCGGCGATGCTGTGTGGCACCGCGACGCCTATTCGACGCCGGTGCCGGGCATTCCCGAACGAGACTGGAAGCCGGGCGCGCCCGCGCCGACCTCGTTTCTGACATGATCAGCCGCCGGGGGTTCGCGGCAGGATCTGCTGTCCTGGCATCCGGCGTCGCATCGCATCGCGCTCGGGCGGCTGGCGCGGCGACCATCGGTATCCAGGCGCTACCGCCCGGGCTCGGCAATCCGCTCAGCTCCAACGGGTTTCCGCCGCTGCATGTCTTTCCCGCGGTGTTCGATGCCCTGATCGAAGTCACTGCCGACGGCACCTACGCCCCCGCGCTCGCTCTGGCCTGGGAAGCCGAAGACGAAACCGCGTGGCGTATCGACCTGCGTCCCGATGTGCAGTTCTCCAACGGCGAGCTTTGCGATGCCCGCGCCGTTGCCGCCACCTTTGATATCCTGAACACACCTGAGGGCCGCACCCAGGCGGTCTATCGCGACGCGCGCACGGTCGGCCGCGCCGAAGTGATCGATGACCTGACCGTGCGCCTGCACACCTCGACGCCCGACGCCGCCTTGCCCGGTAAACTCTGCGGTATCCGCATCCTGCCGCCGGAGCACTTCGCCGCGCGTGGGTTCGCCGCCTTCGCGCGGGAGCCTGTCGGCACCGGGCCGTTCAGGGCGACCCGCTGGGACCAGCGCCGCATCGATCTTGTGCCGAATCCCAATGCCTGGCGGCCACCGCAGGTGGACAGTCTCTCGCTGATTCCGATTCCCGAGGAGGTCGCGCGTCTGCAGGCGCTGTTGTCGGGCGGCGTCGATGTCGCGCTCAGCATCAACCCGGAGGACGGCCCCCTGGTCGAAAGTGCCGGCGGGCGCACGATCACGACCTCCCGTGCGGCGGTGCTCGCCTTGCAGTACATCCTCGAACGGCCGTCACCCTTGCAGGACGCGCGGGTGCGCCAAGCCTTAAGCCTCGCCGTCAATCGCAACGCGATCGTGCAAGTCATCCTGGCCGGGACGACCGAGCCCGCGACGCAACTCACGGTCAAGGAAGCCTTCGGCTACGCGCCCGGCCTGCCGCCCTTCGCCTATAATCCAGAGCGGGCGAAGGAGCTGATGAGCGACGCCGGCTACGCCTCGGGCTTCCGTCTGCCGATGTCGATGTTCTCCGGTTCGAGCCCGAACGACACGGCCGTCTATCAGCAGGTTGCCGTTGATCTTGCCCGCATCGGTGTCGAGCTGGTCATCACCACGATCCCGCTGGCGCAGTTCACCCGGCTGCTCTACGACGGAGACTGGGGCGATGCGCTGGCGTTTTCGTTTCATTACGGCAGCATGCCGTCGCTCGATTCCACCATCGGACTGCGCTTTAACTCCTGCCTCTGGCCTGAGCCATGGATCTGCGACCCGGCCGTCGCCGATCAGATCCTCGAGTCGGACCGGATTTTCGATCCCGCCGCCCGGCGCGCCCTCCTGCAGGATATCCAGCGCAAACTGCATGCCGATCTTCCCTGTCTGCCGCTGCACGAGACCCGCTTCCAGAACGGGCTCGGACCCCGTGTGGCGCAGTTTTCTGCGCCCTTCGGGCTGATCGACTATGCCGCACTCCGTATGGTGGCTTAAACGCCGGGAAACGGCTGCCTCATTCACGCCAAGATTTAACGATCTTTTCAGGGTTCTCAGGCGTTAAGATACACACAGGGCCGGCTCCGTCCGGGGGTAATGAACGCGCGATCCACGTTGAACGGAGACCTTCGCTATGTCTGATCTTACCGGCTTTCAACTTTACGACGACGGCCCGGTTCTCATTCCCCTCAATCCTGACGGGACCCCGTATACCCCGCCCGAGGGCCGGGAAGGGCAATCCTTTGTCCTCAGTGAGACGAAGTGGGGCAGCACCACCCAGGGCACCAGCGGCGGCACGGTCACCTGGAGCTTCGCCACCGTGAATCGCGGCGTAGAGCCCGACGGAGTCACCTATGATTCAACGTTCCCGTCTTTCTTCCAGGACGAGGTGCGCCAGGCCTTCGATGCGTGGGAAGCCGTCGCCGACATCAACTTCGTAGAAGTTGCCGACGCTGACGATGTCGACATCCGGATCGGCATGGGTGCGATCGACGGCAGCAGCGGCACGCTCGGTGTCGCCTATCAGTCGTTTTTCGTGAACAGCAACGGGTTCAATACCTTCGCCCAAGTCCACATCATCATGGACAATGTTGATTACGCCGGCACGGGCGATCAGACAGAATTCTACTCTACGATCTTGCATGAAATCGGGCACGCCATCGGCCTCAATCACGAGGACGATGTCGCGTCGATCATGAGCACGTTTTCGAATTCGAATATCAATGATCTGACCAGCGACGATATCCAGGGCGCGCAGTCGATATATGGCGCCGCTGAGGGAGCGGAGATTGTTGACGATGTCTCGCCCGACAGCACGGCGACCAACGGCTCGATCATCGCCGGTGTTCCAGCGACGGGCGAAATTGAGTTATCCGGCGATCAGGACTGGTTCGCGATCACACTGACGGCAGGACGGGAATACCAGTTCGACCTGGCGGGTAACACGCTGTCCGATCCGTTCTTGAGGTTGCGTGACTCGGCCGGCAACAGTGTTACGTCGAACGACGACGGCGGCCCCGGTCTGGATTCCCGCATCACCTACACGCCGACAACGTCCGGGACGTTCTATCTCGTCGCGTCCGGGTTTGGCTCCAACACCGGCACCTACACCCTGACGGCGCAGGATCTCGGGTCCACCGTCACGACGATTCCGGGAATCACGATCACCGAAGGCACGACGGACGCGCTGGGCACGACGGCAACCACTGACCAAATGATTTCCGGTGATACGTTCAACGGGTCGCTGTCGTCGGGCTCGGACAATGACTATGTCAAGATAACCCTGACCGCCGGAACTCAATACACGTTCGATCTCCAGGGCGCGGGCGCCGGCGCAGGCACGCTGGCCGACGGATATCTCGTGCTGCGCAATGCCAACAACGGTTTTGTCGCCCAGGATGATAACAGCGGCGCCGGTGACGATGCCCGTCTGGTCTATACACCGTCGTCGAGCGGCGACTATTTCATATCGGTGCGTACCTTTGCCGGCAGCGGCGGCACGTATTCGCTTGTGACCTCGCCTGAGGAGCGCACGGAAGACGATCCGGTGCCCAGCGAAGAGCCGGTCAACACCATTCCGGGAATTACGATCTCCGAAGGTGGGTCAGATGCGGCTGGCAGCGCGTCGACCACCGCGTCCATGATCTCCGGAGACTCCTTCGAGGGCGAGCTCAGCACAGCATCCGACAAGGATTGGATCGGTATCGAATTGACGGCCGGTACCACGTACACGTTCAACCTCAAAGGAGCCGGCGACGGCGCTGGCACCTTACCGGACGGATTCCTCGTCCTGCGCAACGCCAACGGCGGCTTCATCGCACAAGATGATAACAGCGGCACCGGCAACGATGCCCAGATCGTCTACACTGCCGAAACCACCGGAACGCACTATGTGTCGGTACGCACGTTTTCCGGTGAAGCCGGGACTTATGTCCTGGAAACGTCTCCCGAGGAGCGCACCGCAGACGATCCGGTGCCGGGCGGCGGAGGCGGGACCGAACCGCCAGTTGCCGGAGAGACCATCCAGGAAGGCGAAACGGATGCCGCCGGGGATACATCCACCGCTGCGCAAATGTCGGCCGGTGATACATTCCAGGGCGAACTCTCGAGCACGGCGGACCGCGATTTCGTGCAGATCGACCTGACCGCCGGTGTGACCTACCGGTTCTCGGTCAGCGGCGTAGACGGCAACGGCGGCACGTTGCCTGACCCCTTCCTTGTGTTGCGTAATTCCGCTGGCGGGTTTGTCTCCCAGGACGACAACGGCGGCACCGGCAACGATGCAACCATTTCCTACACACCGTCGTCGAACGGTACCTTCTATCTTTCGGTGCGCACGTTTGGCAGCGCGGGCGGAACGTACGAGCTCACAGCGACCGTTGTCGGGTCTCAGGTGGCCGGACAGACCGTCGCCAATGATGGGGATGGATACAGCGTGTCATCGGCTGCGGTCGACGCGGCAGTGGCTTCGCTGGTCGACGAATCTCAGTTTGCCGGGTAGTTAGATCGTCCCGCCGCCATCGACGCGCAACTGCGCGCCGGTCATGAAGCGGCTTTCATCCGACGCGAGGAACACGACGGCGTCTGCGATTTCCCGCGGCGTGCCCATACGTCCAAGCGGGTAGCGCGCGTTAACGGACTCCACAAACGCGTCGAGCGTCTGATCTGCTGTCCTATTCTTGTAGATCATGTCCGTATCGATCGCGCCGGGCAGTAAGGCGTTGCACCGAATATCGTAGCCTTGTTCGGCGCAATGCAGCGCGACAGTCTTGGTTAGATTTACGATAGCCGCCTTGGACGCGGCGTAGGCGAGGGTCGACGAGCGGGGCCGGACCGCGGCCTGCGAGGACAGATTTATAATCACGCCGCCGGCGTTCTTCATCGCTGTGACGGCGGCCTGACATCCCAGAAACGTTCCAGTGCCGTTAATTTCTTGGATACGGCGCCACATCTCTGGCGAAGTCGTTTCGATTGTGCCTGTCTCGAGGAGACCGGCATTGTTAATCAGAATGTCGAGCTGGCCGCAGCGCCGGATCACGGTGTCGACCGCGGTGGACCACTGTTCTTCATGCGCGACGTTCAGCGGTAGGAAAAAGGCCGTGCCGCCAATCGCTTGAGCAAGTTCGGTGCCGAGAGATTTGTTTATATCGGCAATGCACACCGTTGCGCCTTCGGCTGCAAGCCGGCGGACAATCTCTGCTCCGATCCCTGCGGCACCGCCGGTCACAAGCGCGACTTTGCCGGAGAGGCGTTCGGTCATGTCAGGACGACAATCCGAACTTGCCAGGCCCTCCGGCATGGGCAGGGAGTTGTCCTATGCCGCCGCCGTCGACGTTGAACTCCACGCCGGTGATGAATTTCGCGGCGTCAGAGGCCAGGAAGACGCAGGCGTCCGCCATGTGTTCCGGTTTGCCCCATTCGCCCATCCATATCTTTTTCGCAAGGGGGTCTTTGTAGCGCTCCGTATCCGTCCCAAGGGCGTCGAGAACGCCGTCCGTAAAGGTTAGGCCAGGTACGACCGCAATAGCGCGAATGCCATCCGGCGCACCCTCCACGGCCATGACCCGGGTCAGGGCATTTTGTGTCGCTTTGGACGGACCGTAAATCGTGCCGCCGGCTCCTGGCTGCTGTGCCGTCAACGAGGAAATATTCAGAATAACGCCGCGTCCGCTCGCCTTGAGGTGCGGCCAGCAGGTTTTCGCGCCCAAAAACGGCGCTTCCACATTGATGCGAAGTAGAAAGTGCAGGTCGTCAAGAGAAAGGGATTCAATCGGACCGCCTTTCGATTCCCCGGCATTGTTCAGCAAAATGTCTAACCGTCCATGCCGTTCAAGGCACGCTTCGACAACCCGCTTCCAATTGTCCTCGTCGGTGACATCGTGGCGGATATACAGCGCATCACCGCCCCGCTCGCGAACTTGGCGTTCCGTCTCAAGCCCACCCTTTTCCGTGCGCCCCGTGACGATCACCTTTGCGCCCGCATCCGACAGCGCAATCGCGCAGGCGCGGCCGATGCTGGCCGCTGTCGTACCGGTCACGATGGCGACACGGCCATCTAATACACCCATCGATCAATTCCCCTTCGGTCTATGCCTCAATGATTGGGTCCACCTGCGAAGGCTTCGACATTCTCGAATGACTTATCATTTACCACGAGAAAGCCGTAGCGGACATTCGGGAAGTCATTCGCCGCCTGGGCGAAAACCGCCGACCACCACCCCGCCGGTTCAAGTGTGCAGTGCGCGTTTTTACCATTCGGCAACGTCTTTACTGCCGGGTATGTCGCGATCGTCGCAAACACCGTCCTGTCCGCCAGCGAAAATAATTCACGCACGATCCATGGCAAGTCCTGCCGGTCACAATGCTCCAAAACGTCGGTGCAGATTACCGCATCATAACGTTGACCGAGGCAGGCTGCCGTCGCGGGCCGCCCGGCGTCGAAAACATCCACGGAAGACACGCCAAGGTATGCAGCCATATCCTCGTATTCGGCTCCACGCGGATCTCGCAAGGTGCTGAGCTCATATTGCAGCCCTTGGCCGCCGCCGTAATCCAACAAGCGGCTGAAGTTTCTGCCGCCGAGCCAGTTTCGGACATGTGGCGCAACGCGCAGAAAGGTTTCTACCCCCGCGAACGTCTTACGGTTCGTGGCCTCTGTCTCTGCATGCATCAATTCGTATTGCGTTCCCAATTCGCTATACCGTGGGCTTGGATTGGATCGCGAAAATTCGAGCGACAGGCGTGCATTCATGTCAGGCTGAGGAACGCCATATACCATCGGTCTCACTTCGGCCATGCGGTCGTATACTGTAAGGCTGCGCGCGAAGTCACCGAGTTGAATATGAATGAGGGCGAGCATCTGAAGCAGTCCAACCGATGTCGTGTCCGCCGTTAATCCCGCTTCTGCCGTTGCTTTCGCCCGTTCCCAATCGCCTATCCGGGCGTAGGAGATCGCCAGGTTTTCGTACGCGGGACCCATGTCCGGCGCAAGATCGACCACTTTCAGGAACATCGGAATCACGTCCGCGTATTCACTGTCCCGAAACAAAGTCGTCGCATAGCTGTACAGCACCGCAGCGGACTCCGGGAACTTTCGATAGGCTGAAGCCAATATCTGTTTTGCGTCTGACGGTCGGCCTTGCGCATCGAGCACCGATGCAAGCCCGATGTACATATTCTTGTGTTCGACGCCTTCCGCTATGGCCGACCTAAGTGTCTCTTCCGCGCCGGTCAGATCGCCGCGGCCGCGTTGCTGAATAGCCAGCTGAAGAACGTCATTCGGATCGCGCATCTAATTCAATCTGAGCAGGGACTAGGAGTTGGGATCAATTATCAAGAGGCAGTGGAAATTTACGCCGGGCGTGCCTATCGGTGCCTTCAACCGCGGCGCCATTTAAGCGGCAAGCATGCCGCCATCCACCGGCAGCACATAACCGGTGATGTAGTAGGCCTCATCGGAGGCGAGGAAGGATACGGCCTCCGCAACATCCTGTACGGTTCCTGGATGGCCCAACGGAATTCGGGCGTTCGCTAATACTTCCCCTCCCGCTGTTCCCTCGATCTGCCCTGACTGTACGCAATTGATGCGAATGCCGTCTTTGGCCTCGCAGCACGATAGAGCCGCGCCGCGACTCATCATGCGGATGCCATTGGCTGACGCGCAGAACGCAGCCTGTCCGGTGACCCCGATTGTTGCCGTCGCGGGTGCGACATGGACGACGGCGCCACCGTTGCCAAACTCGCGCATTTTTACCACCCCATAGCGTGTCGCGAGAAAGGCAACTTCCATGTTGTCGCGGTTGACGGTGCGAAATTCTTCGAGCGACGTTTCCGCGATCGGCTTGGGCGTTTCGTATTTGGCGTCAGAAACAGTCACGATAATATCAAGCCGACCGTGCTTATCGCCCAAAGCCGCCAGGCCGTTTTCCCAGCCCTCGACAGTCGTCACATCGAATTCGGCGACCTCAACGGACGCTCCGTCTTTGCGCAGTTGCGCGCAAATGGCCTGGCCGGACGCGCCCGCCGCGTTGGTCACCAACGCCACCTTGTTATCGAACCGCGCCATAGAAAGCCCCCATGTGTGTCTAAATTCTTGAGTTCACCGGATTACAGGTGATTGTTATACCTTCGCCAACCGGCAAAGGCGTCTGTTGTTCGCCGTCCGGATACCGTTAGCCCCGACCTCTATAAGGCGGCACGCCTTGATCGGGAAGCCAAACCCCATCTGGTGGCGCGCCGGTCTGCCAAAATACGTCGATCGGGATACCGCCGCGCGGATACCAATATCCGCCGATGCGCAGCCACGTACAGTCAGTGGCATCGGCGAGGCGCTTGCCGATGGTTAAGGTGCAGTCCTCATGGAATGCACCGTGGTTGCGGAACGACGACAGAAATACCTTAAGCGACTTCGACTCTACGATCATCTCGTCGGGGACATAATCAATCACCAAATGGGCGAAGTCCGGCTGCCCGGTAACCGGACACAGGCTTGTAAACTCCGGGCAGACAAATCTGATGAGATACGCCGTATCGCCGTGGGGGTTAGGAACGGTCTCGAGTGTGGCCTCATCCGGTGACTCCGGAATTCTGCCGTCGCCGCCCAGCTGGGTTAAGGTCTCCGTATAATCCGTCACGTGCTGTCCTCATTCCGGGTCATGGCTGCTGCGCAGCTCTTGTGTGATGCGGCTGTGCAGGATAGGTGTTCACGCATGAGCGATACACCACACCTTGAAGCAAATGCCAATCCCGGCAATCTGCCTGCATCCCCATGTGTCGGCATTTGTACGCTCGACCGCGAGACCAAGACCTGTATCGGCTGCTTTCGTACGGTCACGGAAATCGGCGCCTGGCGGACAATGACTTTAGACCAAAAACGTGAGGTGGTCGCTGCTTGCGCCGTCCGGGCCGAAACCGCCGCCAAAGCCTAGTTTCAAGCTGGGTTTCACCAGGTCGATTCGGTGAGAATTACGCTGCGGGCGTGTGGTCCCGATGTCCTGGCGACTCGCTGGAAATACTCACGCGTTCCGCAATATATTGTGTCCTGCGCCACCAAACATACAATAGGCTGTTGAATTTAAGGACGTTATTCATCATGCCCCCGACGCCAGACCCGATCCCGTTGCCGGTTCACAATCCGGTTCAAACCGCCGCAGTTCCGCCTCCCAATGCCCTTGACGATGTGCACGGCATTATCGCGCGCGCCGTGGAAGTCGCCCGGGCAGCTGGACGGGATTACATCGGGCAATGCCAGTCGGCAGCAGAAGCCATTGTCGCCGTGCGCCACGATGTGTCGCTGTCGGAAGCTTTGAATGCCGTGTACCGGTTTCGCGAACAGGACGCGGCGTAAATTTGGCCGTCAGCGCCTTTGCGCCAGCGCGAAGATCCGCTTCATCAGGAACAAAGTTTTTCCGTCCGCCTGCTTGGGATACGCGTCCAATATCCGCGTCCCGTAATCTTCGATAAACGCCTCCTGATCTGCCGTATTTAAAACGGACAAATAGGGCGTTAAACCCGTCCCCGTGATCCAATCGAGAACCGGATTGTCGCCTTCGAGCACGTGATGGTAGTCAGTCTCCCAAATGTCGACGATTGCACACGAAGAAGACAGCAGGTCGTAGGTTTCCTCGGGCCGTGGCGGATCTTTGTACATCCAAACGCCGGTCAGCTGAGACGTCCATCGCTCGGATTGGACCGTGGCGCGCAGGCATTGTTGGTAGGGCGAGTCAAACGTGACCGGTATTTGGAACGCCAACCAGCCGCGCGGCTTGACCATACCGGCTAACGCCGGAATCACAGCGTCGAGACCTTGCACCCAGTGTAGCGCGGCGTTTGAGAAAATCAGTGCCTGAGGTTCAGAGGCGCGCCAGGACGCAATGTCGCCCTCCTCGAATGCGATTCCGGACTCGCCATACGCTGTCCGCGCCTTGTCGAGCATGAGCGCCGACAAGTCGACGCCCGTAACGGTCCGGTCCGGCCAGCGTTCCTTCAGGCGTTGGGTCACGTTTCCCGGTCCGCACCCGAGGTCGGTGACAGGTCCGTCTATTTCAAGCGGAATTTGCGCAATTAAATCCAGAGCAGGTCGCGCGCGATACGCTTCATATCGCAAATATACATCCGGATCCCATGTCTGACTCATATCCGCTCATACCCCGTGTGGCCGTACCCAAAATTGAAACATCTCCGCGAATACGTCCGGGTGGTTTTGCTCGAACACTTCCCACTTGTCCAGATTGACCTGTTCGGGGTCGTTTGGGTGAGCCTTCGCGTAAGCGCTGGCAACGGCAGGATTGGCGTGATCGAAGCCCAAGAGCCTTAAGCCGGCACCGTCCAGCATCACTTTCAATTGGCGCGGTGTGAATCGGTGTTCCTGAATATTAAAGATCAAATCGTGGAGTCCGCTGAGGATGAAGTACTCTGGCTTGTCAATGACACCACGCGCCGGGTGTGTGACGGGCAACGCGCGCAGCGCACTGCGGGCCTGCCGCACTCCGTCCGGTGTATCGGAGACCTTTAGGTCGCTCAGCCACCGTCGAGCAGCGACAACACTGGCGCGCGCCCGCTCGCTATACAGCGCTATGCGCATAATTCCATCCGCTCGCAGAACCGTCGTCAACGCCCGAAGGCCGGCGGCAGGATCTGCCATATGATGCAGGACGCCTGAGCATTCGATGAGATCGAACGTCTGGTCGAGAGCGTCCAAGTTCAGGATATCGCCGATGCCGAACCGGGCGCTCGGAAGTCCAAGGTTTTCGAATTTCCGTTTCGCAAAACTGAGGCTGGCCGGACTTAGATCTATCGCCGTTAACGTGAGCGGAGAAATGGACATGGCCAAGGCTGCGGCGCCCCGTCCCGTGCCGCACCCGGCGCTCAGAGCTTGGACCTCGTTTTCAAATCGATCGGATATCGCTTCATGCGGAAAGCGCATTCGCATGAAAGATGCGTAGGTGCGTGACTCGACCGGGGCCAATTGCTCCCAACGAGGATAGGGGTAGCAGGCGTATTGGGATTGCACACGTTTGGACACAGTGTCGTCGACCGGCGTCAGGTCGGGAAAATCGAGCACCGGCTCGGGTGTGCCTTCGTATGCGTCAAGCACGCGCCGTCCTGCCGAAGAGTCGCATAAGCGATTCAAAATGGCAAATTCCTCATTGGAGACCGGCCAGGCAAATTCAGTGCGTTTCGCCTGCGCACACAAGGCATCAAAAAAAGCGCTGTGTGATGTGAGCAGGCATGTCGCACGCCCCTCTGCTGCCGCCAGCCCGGTATGGCGCCGCAAGGCGGTGAGAATATCTTCGAGATGGAGGCTGATATTGACCGCTCGCATCAGAACGGACTGAACAAGCGAGTCTGCAAGCAGTTCGTCGAAGGTTCCGCCAGCCAACGCAGCTTCAAGCTGATCAGGCGCGGCCTGTATGGCCGTGTTCAGCCACATTTCACGGCGGGAGTGGTGTGCCAGCAAATTGCGCACCACCATGGCAAGAGGCTGTACATCCAACGATGGGTCTTTCGCGCAGTCCGTCAAAGCGTCAAGCACGCTCTCGGGCAGTTTCGTATACCCGGCCGTACTTCCGAGAATATTGAGCGCGGCAACGCGATAGCGCCGTTGGTCGGGAGCCAGGGCCAAGGCCATGAGAAATCCGGACAGAGCGCCGCCGTGGTCACCGGCCGCATGAGCCTGCCTTCCTCGGGCGTACTCTTGTTCCGCTTCGATCGTCATGCCGCATTCCTGCGCGTCAAGGCGAACAAGCCGGCGAAGACCGCGACTGCGATGACGTTTACGGCCCAGACGCCGTGCGGCCAAATGAGGACGCCGCCGATGATCAGGGACACGGCGCGCAGACTCCAGGGCAATGTGCCTTCCAGGTGTCCGTGCAATGCTGCCGTCAGCGCGTAAAGAGCAACGGCCGTAAATATGGCGATCTCGAGCACATCGGTGGCATCGCCTCCGATCAGGGGGCTCAGCGCCATCACCAGCGGGATGATGTAGAGCCCTTTGGCGTACGCCCAGGCGGCGAATCCGGTCTCCAGCGGCTTCGTTCCGGCCAGACCGGCGGCCGCGTATGCGGTCAGGCAGACTGGCGGTGTGACGTTAGAGTCTTGCGACAGCCAAAAAACGATCAAGTGGGCGGTCAACAGGGCTGTTGCAACAGCAGAGGCGTTAAGGCCTTGCTCGATAACGGTGCCGCGCAGCTCCGTTGGGACGGCGGCCAAGATCTGCTCTGCGGTGGCGGCTGACATCGCGCTGGTCAATAACGCGGATTGTTCAGGTACGACGAGGGTGAGGATGGTGCGGGCATTCTCGCTCAGCGTTCCAGAGACCAGGGCATCCATCAGCTGTGCGTTCAGAATCAGATCGGCGAGGGCTGGCGCTGCCAGCGGCGCCAAAACAACATAGGCGGCGGTTACCGGAAGTCCGAGACCAAGCACAAGGGAGGCAAGCGCGACCAGCGCCAAAGTCACCAGCATGTTGCCCCCGGACCAGGCGATGATCATCTGTGACATTGTTGGTCCCAAGCCGGTTGTGGTCACGGCCATGATGACCAGCCCAACGGCGATCAGCAGGATGCCGATTGAAGCAGCTGTGAAACTCGCTTCCGCCAAGGTGATTAGCACGTCCCCGGGTTTCAGTGGTTTCGGTCCAAAGTGCGAGCAAACAACGGTGGCCAGCGTCGCGGCACCGGCACTCCATGTCGGGGTGAAGCCAGCGATCAACAGACCCACCAGAACCGCAAGCGGGAGTAGGACCGGCCACGCGATGCCGGAGACCGTATTTTCGTCTATATCGGCGGATGTCAGGTTTTCCTTGCGTGCGACGATCCGCACCTGAAAGGCGACAGAAAGGAAATACAGGAGGGCTGGAATGGCGGCGACGGAGATAATGGTCAGGTAACTCTCGCCCGTGTAATTCGCCATCAGAAATGCGCCCGCTCCCATCACTGGCGGCATCAACTGCCCACCGGTGGAGGACGCCGCCTCAATGCCGGCGGCGGTGCGTGCCGGGAATCCGGCTCGCTTCATCAGCGGGATGGTGACGACTCCTGTCGACACCGTATTGCCGATAGCGGATCCTGAGACGGATCCCATCAGTCCTGACGCCGCGACGGCAACGAATCCCGGACCGCCGATTAAGCGTCCCGCCGCAGCGCGCGCCAGGGCCAAAATGACGTCCGATGCACCGCTGCGCAGCAAAAACGTGCCGAACAGGATAAACATGAACACGTAGCTCCACGAAATGCGGGCCACGGTTCCAAACATGCCGTCGCCGCCGTAGGTGGCGCGATAGAGCACGGTTTCCCAACTCAAACCCGGAAACTGAAACACACCGCCGACGTAGCGGCCCCACCAGGCGGTGTACGTGAGCGCAATTACGGATAGGATTGGAATCACCCAGCCGGATGACCGGCGCGCCAGCTCAAGTGCGCAAATCACGGCGATCATCGAGACGGTCCAGTCCGCAGCCGTAAAATTCTGGCCGCGTGCGTAAAACGCATCTTCGCCGGCGATGAGGTAGATGCTCGCGAGTAGGGTGAGTCCGCCGAGTAGCGCGTTAGCGGACCGTAGATATTTTGCCTGCGCGCCCTCCCGCACAGGAGACGTCAACGCCACCAGACAGCCCAAGAGGCCAAAATGGAGTAGGGATGTCCACAACTCCGATAGCGGCGAGAACGAATTGAAATACAGGTGGGCGACAGCGGTTCCGCCGCCAGCATAGATCAGCCATCTTGGCTGGGCTTTGGTGTCAACCGGCAGGGCAGCATCGCTCACGCTTAGGGACTCTCCGGCGGCTCGAGGTCTGGGGGTATGGTCAAACCCGCCTCCACGAAAAAGCGCCGGGCACCCGGATGCAAGGGCAACGGCAAACCGGGCAGGGCCGTCTCCAGACCCATTTCCACCGTCGCCTTATGAATCGCTTTGATGAAGGTCAGGTTGGTAAAAATCGTTTTCGTGATGCGGTACACGTCTTCTTCTGACACGCTTTCGTGCACGGCTAGGAAATTCGGCTGCGCCAGCGTCGGAACGGCTGCGTTTTGGCCAGGATAGGTGTTTGCCGGAATAACATAGCGTGTCCACAGCGGGCGCGGTGTATTCACCCGTGCTAGGTCACCGTCGGTGAAGGCCAGAATGCGCAGGCGGTTCCCCTCGGCGGCAAAGGCCCGTGTGACAGCCCCGACAGGCGGGCCCGCGGGCAGGTTCGCCGCTGACAAAGTGCCGTTCTGCAGGCCGTCCGCGCTTGGTTCGTAACCTTGAAACACCAGATCGAAATCCGCGTCCGGATCATAGCCGAGCCGCGTCAACAGGGCTCGGCCGGACCCTTCCGTCCCAGAGTTGCGTGCGCCAATCGACAGCCGCTCGCCATTGAGGGCCTTGAAATCCGCGGCCGTTCCTGTCGGGGCGAACTGTCGCCGCACCACCCAGTGTTCGACGTTGGGCCACAGTGTCGTAATGGACCGTAAATGCGATTGCGGACCCTCAGAGGTTAAGGCGCCGCTGCCATCGCGCGCCCAAGCGCCGTAGATGCCTTGCAGTATCGCGAACCGGACCTGTTGTTCGCGTAACAGCTTGATGTTTTCCGCAGAACCTGCGGACGAAATGGCGGACAACGTGGGGCCGCCCTGTGGCTCGAGTCTGACCTTGGTGAGTGTCGCCAGCGCGACGCCGACAGGGTAATACGTTCCGCCCGTCGTCGCGGTCGCGAGGATATAGGACTCGGCGCGGGCCGTTCCGGACGCGGCGAGCATCAGCGCCGTAACGCACGCAATAACATACCGAAAATTCATCATGCCGGGAGTGTACGTCAGTGCGTCAGCCGGTCAAACATCTGCCAGGTGCCTACCAGGGAAGAACGGTGCCGTCCCACTTATGGAATTTGTCTATGTCCGCGATGGTGAGACGGTCGATCATATCAATCATGGCGCCGATGGCCGCCCGCGGGGCATAGGCATTCGCCGTCACGAGACGGCGCTCGCGACCCGTGAGCGCCGAGAGGTCTTCGACCTCCATGTTCCTCTTGGTGTCGATGGTGCCTGGCGCAATGATGGCGACAATGACGCCACGATCTTTAACCGCTTCGCCGTAGGTCCGCATCAGCATGTTGAGGCCCGCCTTGCTGGCGCGGTAAGACGGCGCAGTTGAACTGTTAACGTTGGTGATCGATCCGCCGACGGCGCTCATCACGGCGATGGTTTTCTGTTCACTCGCAGCAACGTGTTCCAGAAATGCTTCCGCCGTGTAGAGTTGCCCAATGATGTTTGTGCGCAAAACCTGCTCCAGCCAGGCATAGTCGGTCTCGCCGAATTCATTCAGTCCGACGCGAAACGTGTTGATCGCGCCATTGAGGTTTAGCACATCGATCGGCGTGCCTTCATACTTCTCCGCCAACGCGTCGACTTCGGCGAAGTCGGTGACGTCCAATTCTTCAACGAAGATCCGGCCTGGGGATCTGGCGGCCAATTCGTTTAGTTCGACGGCCTCGGACGGCGTGCGCGTTGTGGCGATGACCGTCCAGCCCCGTTCAGCGTAGTCGCTGACGAACGCCAAGCCGTGGCTGCGGCTGGACCCGGTGACAAGGACCGTCTTCGCGTGAGCGGCGGCGGCGAAAAACAACAGCGCGGCGAGCAGCGAAGCCGCACGAAAAAATCGTAGCTGGGTCATGTGAGTCTCCTGTGCTTGCCACGAGTGTTGCGCGGCAGGTCCCCGCTCGCAATGTGTTGCGCAACGGAAAAGGGCGGAACCCGTAGGCTCCGCCCTCAGTGTCCGTTAGCCGAAAGGCGGGTTTAATACTGGAACTTGAGTTCGACTCCCCAGCGCCGGCCTTCCTGAATGGTGGACAGCCGGGGCGCGCCGAATTGCCCGAACGGCAGCGGCGTATTTTGCTGCAGGATGGCTTCATCGGAGAGGTTGCGGCCGTAAAAAGTCAGGGTCCACTGCTCGTCGAAGCTGATCAGGCTGATCGCCGCATTGAAGACATCGTAAGATGGCAGAGTGCCGACATTATTATCGGTGAAGAACGTGCTGGAGCGATGGCTGTAATCGCCGCGCAGACTTAGGACGGCCCAGTCGCCCAGGTCCTGATCGAAGGTTGTCCCAATCGTGTAGGTCCATTCCGGTGCACGCGGAATGGACAGCGCGAGGTCGGTAGCGTTGATGACACCATCGCCACTGAGGTCAAAGCGGACTTCGTCGTAATCACCGTCGAGGTAGCCGACGGAAGCATTGATCGCCCATTGCGGGGTCGGCAGTGCGACCATATCGAGTTCGAAGCCCTTGACCGTCGCATCCGCGGTGTTGCGGATGCCCTGGACAACGCCGACGATCGGGTTGGTGACGTTCAGTTCACGCTGAAGGTCTTGCAGATCGTTGTAGAAAACAGCGCCGTTCAAGACGAGTTGGCGGTCCATCCAACTGGATTTAAAGCCGACTTCGAAGGAGTCCTGTTTTTCTTCGTCTGTGGGACCGGCGTCGAAAATTTGCGGGACGGTGGTGCGGAAGTTGTAGCCGCCGGATCGGAAGCCCTTGGTCCAGTGGGCGTACACCAAAGCATCGTCTGTCGCATCCCATTGCACGCCGATCTTGGGCGTCAGGTTGCTCCATTTTTCATCATCAACGAAATCAGGTGCGCACACCAATGTGATCGCATTACACGCCCCGAAGCGCGACACGTTCGCGGATTTCTTTTCCTCGGTGTAGCGCGCACCGGCCGTGAGTGTAATCCGGTCGGCAACGTCGAAATCGACGTTTAAGAAGGCACCGTAATTCTTATGGTCTTGATCGCCGCCCAGACCGCCAACGATCGAACCGAATGCGATGAAGCGCGCCTCGCGATACAGCACGTCCTGTTCGAAGTAGTACAGGCCGCCGGTAACGCTCAGCTGATCGGAGAACTCGCCGTAATAGCGCAGTTCGTTGCTGATCTGCTCCTGATCGATCAGAACGTTGGCATGGAACAGCGGCAGTGGGCTTGAGTCGATATCGGACGTGCCCGTCTGGTCTACATTGCGGTAGCCGAAGATGTTCGTCAGCGTGCCCGGGCCGACGTCCCAGTTGGTTTCCAGAGTCAGCTGGTCCCACTGAATGTCGACTGCACCAGGTTCATCGATCTCGACAAAAATATTGTTTGATGTCACGGACGGGTTCGGGGATAGCGCCCGTTGAGGCGCCGGACCATCGCCGTCCAGGTCGCCGTGCTCGTAGATGACGGTGAAGTCTAAGGACTCACTCGGAGAAAAGACGAGGGTCGGCCGCACCATGATGGTTTCTTGCGCGCCGACGTCGCGTGTCGGATCGGCGATGTTGTCGAAATAGCCGTCATCGTCCTTGTAGTAGAAGCTCAATTTGCCGGCGAGCTTGTCGCCGGCAAGAGCGCCTTCGACAGAGGCGGCCGCTGTGTATTGTGGGCCGGTCTCATAGCTGATCTTGGCCTTGGCACCGAACTCGCCGGTCGGGCGTTTCGTGCGCAGCAGAACGGCACCACCCGTCACGTTACGTCCGAACAGCAGGCCTTGCGGGCCGCGCAGCACTTCGACGCTTTGAAGATCGAAAGTGTCGACAACCACACCGGCCGTAATGCCCAGGTAAACGCCATCGATAAACAGACCTACCGTCGGGTCGACGGACGGAATCGAACTGTTGTTACCCAGACCACGGATCGAGAAGTTTTGCACACCCGGTGTCGTGCCGACTTGATCCAAGGTCACGTTCGGGCTGGCGAAACTAAGGTCTTCCACCGTTGTGACGCCGCGGGCATCTAACACGCTTTCGTTGAAGGCGGAGATGGCCGCTGCAACGTCTTGCAATTCTTCGGCGCGGTTTTTCTTGGTGCCGTAAACCTGAATTTCTTCGATGAGGACCGCAGCCCGGCCTGCCTGCGCCGTTTCTTGCGCCATGGCTAAAGGTGCCGCGAGGCAGCATCCAGCAACTGTCGATGTGAGTAGCAATTTAAATGAATTGGTCATCAGGGTATCCCCACTCTCCCAACACTTGACGGGCCGACATTCTTCACCGGCGCATCACACGTAAGTTCCACCCTGAAAAATAGGTGAAAAACCGGAGGTAGGGCTAGGCCTTTATTTTCGCTGCAATATTTGCAGCCGCACTGTGGTTTTGCGGCATCACGTCGCATCCGGTTGATTCGGCGCCTCGCTGTCAGACCTGGGGTCCATTTCGAGTACCATGGGCGATGTGGCCGGCACGGGCTCAAACGGCACGACAGCGCCCTCCGGGACCGGATCTTGTCGCGTTATTCGCAGCGCAAGATAAAGCGCGTAGGTTGTGTGCACTGCAGCAGTAAATAGAAACAACCCCTTCGGACCGGCGCCGCCAATTACGTCCGCGGCAAGAATAGGTCCGGTAATCGCTCCGACGGCAAAGATCACCAACAGACCGGCGGCAATGCCGACGAAGGCCTCCGCGGCGATTCTGTCATTGGTGTGTGCGACCGCGATCGCATATATCGACCAGGCGCTAGCTCCGTAGGCGAAAGAGAGCAAGATGATCCATCGTGGCGCGAATGACGCGGCCAGCACGAAAGAGATCCCGACTAAGGCCGAAGCAGCCGTGACGCCGGCCAAGACGCGCCGCCGGTCAAATCGGTCGGATAGCGCTCCGATCGGCCAGGCGGAAAGCGCCCCCCCGACAACGGCAAATCCCATGAACAATGCAATCTGCGGTGTCGTCAGTCCGGCTGCAGATGCGAAGACCGGGGCAAGGCCGTTGTAGGCGCCGCCAACCAGCCCGACCACCAAACATCCATATGCGCCGGCCGGTGCGTCCCGGAACAAATGCAGGGGTCTGATTTGAACCGACGCCATGGGAATGGGAGCCTTCGATGTCGTCAAAGCAATCGGCACCAGAGACAGCGAAATAAAGATCGCAACGATCGCAAACAATTCGAAGCCCGCAGGGTCGAACGACGCGAGCATCAGTTGCCCGACAGTTAGGCCGCTCAGCGCGGAAATCCGGTACGTGGCGAACACGCGCCCGCGCGCGTCATTCGCGGTTGAGTCGTTGAGCCAACTCTCCAGAACCATATAGATGCCGGCGATGCATAAGCCAAAGACGATACGCATCACAAACCACGCGGCACTATGTACGATAAAAATTTGCATCAGGGCGACCGCTCCGGCGATTGCCGCAAGGGTCGCGTAGGCGCGGATGTGGCCTGTGCGTTTCACCAGCCGCGGTGTCATGATGCAACCGCATAGGAATCCCATGTAGTACCCGGTCGTGAGGATGCCGAGTTCTTCGTACGTGAATCCCTCCATCGCCCCGCGAAGAGCCAGCAATGTGTGTAACAAACCTTCGCCAGCCGCCAAGACGCCAGCCGTCATGAGTAAAGTGCCGATGTTGATAACGGTCGCGCGCATAGGACTTATTTCGCCGCGTTTGCGCCGTAGGTTGCGGCCAGCATCGTACGCAGGGGCTGGCCGACGATGTGCCTGAGTTTGGCATCTGCGCGAATGGCGAGCGTGGCGTCACGATCGATGATGACGTCGATGACGGCGGGCACGTCGGCCGCCAACGCCTTGTCGATGGCAGGCCCGAGGTCCGCCCCCTTTTCGACGCGGATGCCGAGGCAGCCGTGTGCCTCCGCAATCAAGTCGAAGCGCGTCGGATTGAGTTCTGTATTGATCGGGCGGCCGAGCTTGTCCAGGTGACCTGCCCACTCCACACCCCAGGCGGAATCATTTGCGACAATAATAACCGGGTTCAAACCCATCGCCCGGGCGCTTCCGATTTCGTTTGAGAAATATCCGAAAGCGCCATCGCCCGTGATCATCACGACGCGGCGTTCCGGTGCGTCCGTCAATTTGGCAATCTCGCGTGCGCCGGCGCAGGCGCCGACCATCAGCGGTGTGCCGATACCCATAGAACCAAGTGAATAATGATCGAGGACCGGTCCGCGCTGCAGTTTGACCGTAGCGTATATCGATCCAAGAATTTGCGCGCCGTCCTGCACCAGGATCGCATCTTTGGGCAGGCGCTTATCGATTTCATGGCCGATCCGATACGGATGCACCAAGCTGTCGTTCTCCCCGCGCCCCACGGTGTCGATGTATGCAATGCGCTCGCGGAAGAGGGCTTTAGTCCACGGCTCCCCGCGCAAACCGTCGAATCCTCGCGCGTCGAGTTCCGCCGTCAATTGCTCGACAGCGATGCGCACGTCTGCCGTGATCGGCACGTTGATATGGCGATTGCGGCCAAGTTCCTCGGGCTCAATGTCAACCTGGATAAACGCGGCGTCAGCGTTGTAAGCCGGCGCAAGTCCGTACCCCAATCGGCCTTTCAACCGCGCACCCAAAACCAGGATAACGTCAGCCTGCGCGCAGGCCATACCGCCAAGCCCGAAATTGAAACTGCGCGCACCATCTTCCGGAACCAGCGCACGCCCCTGCGAATTTCCCAGGATCGGTATATTGAAGCGGTCAACGAAGGTGCGAATTGCCTCTCCCGCCTGCGACGCGTGGGCGCCGCCGCCAGCCAGAATTAACGGTTGTTTCGCGCCGGCTATCAGGTCGGCGGCCTTTTCAATGGCGTCGCAGTTTGCAGCGGGCCGCGCCGGAACGGTGGCAGGAGAGTCAATGGACTCTGCGGCGTCGATCGCCGCGCCCATGAGGGCCGAGGGCATCTGCAGGATAACCGGCCCGCGCCGGCCGCTCATGGCGCGGCGCAGGGCAGTATTGACGTATTCGCTGACACGGTCGACGGACGGAATGCTTTTCGCCCATTTGCACACCGATCCGACCATCGGCAGCGTGTTGTTGTCGATTTCGTAGTTCGCCTCCGTGCCCTGTGGTCCGGCATACCAGCCCACCAACACGATTACCGGCGAACAGGCGTGATAGGCACTGGCGATTGCGGCCATGGCATTCGGCACGCCTTGGTCCGCGATGATCAAGGCAACACCGCATTTGCCGGTTACCCGGGCATATCCGTCCGCGGCGCCGACGGTGCCGTTCTCGCTGCGTCCGGGAACTATGGCAAAGCCGTCCTGATCGAGCGGATCGAGCACATCCGTGTGGGTTGTACCCGCCAACGAAAAGACGGTCCCGACGCCGTGCGCCCGAAGCGTGCGGGCAACGATTTGTCCTCCGGTCAGGCGGGCGTTGGAGCCGATATCAGACATCGAGTTCGGGGCGCCTAAAACGGTTTGACCTTGCCGAGGAATGCGATGACGGCGACGAGAGTCCAAAGCACAAGCGCAGCGACTTTGGAGCGCCCCAATGCCTGTTCGATGATGTCATTGCCTTTCTCAACATCTTCGCCGCCTGCGCGCACCATGCCGAAGCCTATGATCCAATTCTTGATCTCGCCGCGCAGATAAACCCCGAGAGAAACAGCGCCGGCAAACAAAAACATTTTCGCCGCCAGCCAGTTGTTGGCGATCGGGTTGTCCGTGGCCAGCGACCACACGCCTAGTCCGCCCATACCGGCGATCACGACGTAACGAATGTAGATGTCTATGCCCCGCAGTTTAGGTGTGAGCGGATGTTGTTCGTTGAAGAACATCCACCAGTTCGCGGCCAGCCAAATCAGGCTAATCACCCAGATCGCCGCCAGGCTGGCGCCGCCGATCGGCGATGCGCCGATCATCCACGCCATCTGGAATCCGAGGGGAATGAGGCCGATGAGCGCCGTGCGGGGCCCCATGTCGCATTGCATAAGAACGTTCATGAAGCGGAACCGCTCATCCAGAGGAAGGTTGCGGTTGGCGACATATTTTGCCGTCAGATAGACCCCGAGGTCTCCGCCAAGCCAGTACACAAATAGGACCGTATGCGCGTAAATCAAAAGGTCGTACGGTGTTACCATCATCGCAATCATCCCTCTCCGTCCGCGTAAGTCGGGGCCTTGGCCCCGCTCGAAATCGCGGCCATCATAGCGAATGATTTTTGCCGCGCCAGCGCCGCTTCCGGCGCCCACAACCGCCGCCTCTTTGGAGTTTCTCATGCCGCCTAATTTGTTGGCCCTATTCACAGGGTTTCTTGCTTTGTCCTCAAGCGCATTTGCCGCCGATTACCCGCGCCGCGGCGGGGCCGAGGCCGACTATGCCGCCATCGCGGCAATCGAAGTCGCGTGGCAAACAGCGTATGGCGCGCGTGACTTCGAAGCGTTGGCTGATTTGTATACGGAGGACGGATGGGTCATGGCGCGCCGCCGGCCGGCCATGCGTGGGCGCGCCGAGATTGCATCCTTTTTCGCGACGGTTGCCCAGGATACGAGGCTTGCCGTCACCTTCGATGTTGAGGAGCTGGAAGTCATAGGAGATCATGCGTGGAACACGGCGCGTTTCGCGCTGACCTATCAGTCAATGTCAGGCGGCGAACCCGTACACGATTTCGGCCGGGCGTTGATAATTTATAAAAGGGGCGAAGACGGTAAGTGGCGTATTCACAGGGATATGGATACACCAACCCCCGATGCGGAGGACATGCCTCCTCCGGTGCCGAAGTGATCATTCAAGTGTTGGCTGAATAGGCAGCTTATGGCGCGTATTCTCTACGTCCTCGGCGTTCTGCTTGTCGTTCTGGCTTGTGCGGAAACTCTGCCGTTATTAGCTGACGTTGTTGCCGGCAATGCCGATTGGATTGTTTTTGCCGTGTCAGCAATGGCCACCTTGTTCCTGGGCGTGGCACTGATTTTCGCGAACCGTCAGCGGTCTGACCGCATGAGTATCCGGGAAGCCTATCTGCTCACGGCCCTGGTGTGGGTGGTCTTGCCGGTCGCGGGCGCGGCGCCGTTTCTCTTCAGTGTCGAAGGCGCAACCTTCACGGATGCGTTTTTCGAAAGCGTTTCGGGTTTAACGACGACCGGTTCCACCGTTCTTACGGAACTTGATGTGAGGCCTCCCGGCATATTGCTGTGGCGCTCGATGCTGCAGTGGACCGGCGGGATCGGCATCATCGTTCTCGGCATCGCCATTCTGCCGCTGCTGCGGGTTGGCGGAATGCAGCTCATGAAGACGGAGTCGTCCGACACATCGGACAAAGTCTTGCCGCGGGCGCGTGAAATCACCGCCGGTATCGCCATCGCGTATGTGGCGCTGACCACGCTGTGCGCCATTGCCTATGGTTTGGCTGGAATGACCTCCTTCGATGCCGTCAATCATGCGATGACGACCATCGCGACTGGCGGTTTTTCGACCCACGACGACTCGTTCGGTTTCTTTAACAGCCCCATCCTGCCGTGGATCGCCATTGTCTTTATGATATCCGGCGCGCTGCCGTTCACCCTGTACCTGAAAGCTGTTGGCCGGGATCCTTTTGCCATGCTTAAGAACGGCCAAGTGCGGTTTTTTCTCGGTTTCTGTGCGCTGGTCGTCGGGGTCATGACTGTCTGGGCGTGGTTAACGATGCCGCTTGCGATCTACGACGCTTTCGCGCAATCCGCCTTCAACGCAATTTCGATCATCACGACGACGGGATTTGCCAGCGCCGATTACACGTTATGGGGAAGCGCTTCAGTCGTCTTTTTGATTATCACGTTTGCCGGCGGCTGTTCCGGTTCGACGGCAGGATCGGTTAAGATTTTTCGCTACCAGCTTATGTGGTCGTTTCTTAAGTCTCAGGCCAACAGGCTGCTCCATCCCCACGGCGTGTTCCCGGTGATTTACGATGGCCGCGAAGTTTCAACCTCGATCATCCTGTCGGTCACCGCATTCCTTGGATTGTATCTGGTGAGCTGGTTTGCGCTTTCAGTCGCGCTGGCGCTCACGGGCCTCGGGTTTCAAACCAGCTTGTCGGCCGCGGCGACGGCTTTGACCAACGTCGGTCCGGGTCTTGGCCCGATCGTCGGGCCAGCCGGCAACTTCAGCTCACTCAGCGACCCGGCAAAATGGATGCTCGCCGGCGGCATGCTGATCGGACGGCTTGAGCTTTTCACGATTTTCATTTTACTGACGCCGCGCTTTTGGCGGGACTTTTAGCGTGGCTATTCAGCCTGGGGTGCCGCGGCTGTGTCGGATTTGGGTTCTGTACCAAAACGCGGCGGCGCCGTCGCCATCACAGCCTGTTCCCGGCCTTGTTCGATCGCGTCCTCGAGGCCGCGTTCGCTGCGCTTCAACAGGTCGTTACCGGTTTCATCCACCTTGTTCATTTCCGCGACGCCGATGGATACAGTGAAATTTATCTTTTCACCGTAGACGCTGACGTCCAGGGCGCGCAGGTCTGAAACCATGCGTTTGGCCAGAACGAGAGCTCCCGCGCCCGGTGTCTCGGGAAGCAAGGCGATGAACCGGCGTTCCGACAGGCGCCCTAGGCTATCGCAGTGGCGCATGACCAGCACGCAATATCCGGCAAAAACACGGGCGATGGTATCGGCGGCATGATCGCCCCAGGTGTCGCGGATGAAATCGAGGCCATCGATTCCAAACATGAGACATGAGAAGGGCTCGCGGTAGCGCCTCGCACGGGAAAATTCGTTATTCGCGAGGACGCGAATGTGTGACTTGTTCGCGACCCCGGACAATTCATCGGTGGTCGCCCGCCGGCTTAATTCCCACTTGTAGGTGAAAGCTTCGCGCGCCGTTTTATCACTGAGGTAGGCAATGGCGATGGTAACCGCCGCAGACGGCGGCATATAGCCGAAGGCCGTCATCATACTGACCATGTCGCCATTCATTGGGAGCAAGAACACCATGGCGATCACCAAAATCACGATGGCCGTTGCCATGGCGGCGAGTGCGATGAGGAGAGTTGGTGACAGGGCCGACAGGTAGATCAGCAGCAGCCCTGTGAGCAAAGCGAACCGCAGTCCACTGTCGGATGGTATGACCGACGCACCGATCGCAATGTGAACGGCATACGCGAGGGCAAACAGGATAGGCAGGAGTTCGCCGCGATCCTGGACGAAGGTCAGGTAACTGGATCCGAACAGGACAAAAGTGAAGGTCAGCAGAACGAGTGCCGTGTCTCCGATCAAGGCGGCCGGGCTGCCGCCGTCAACAGAGACCCACAAACTGGCCAGGCAATACACCGTGCCGCCGACCAGAATGAGCCAGCGCTGGACGCCGTTCATCTGCGCCGCGCGGTCTGCCTGATAGGCCTGCTCTTTTTCCTCTGCGAATCGAGGGCTGAAGATCATGCACTTTTCCTCCGGAGGCGAGGATATCACAGGCGGTCGCGCGGTACATCCGGCGGCCGCCTTGATTGCAACGCGACGTATCGAAAGCCTAGGTCAGTGCAAGGCGGCTGAGGAAATTTCCGTTGCGCGCGTGATCCGGCAGGTGAGTTTGGCCTCAGTCGCTGCTTCGGCAGCGATCTGAAGCACATCTAGCGCATTCGGCAGCGCATGGGGACCTCTGCCCGCATCACGCACTTCGGCACGCGGGAACACTGTCACGCCGATTGCAGCGGTTACGTTATGTTCGCCGTCAAAAGTGCGGACGGGTTGGGCCAGTGCCGTCGCCAGCCGGCGCGCAGTGATGTTCGCCTCGCCTATGCCGGCCGACTGTGAAACCACACAGACAAATTCGTCATTGCCGATCCGCCCGACCGTTTCATGCGGACCTGTCATTGCGCGCAGCCGGCGTCCGATTTCACGCAACAAGGCATCACCGACCTTAAACCCATAGGCTTCGTTGACGAATTTCAGACCGTTCAGGCTGATATATATGAGCGCTCCGACGGCCGGTCCGGAAGACGGAGACTCATTTATGAGCGCTTCCAAGCGATCAAGCAGAGCTTTTCTGTTGGGGAGGTCGGACAGCGAATCATGGTACGCAGCTTTGGCGAGCTCGGCTTCGCGTTTATGACGCGCCAGTGAATAACGGATCGACCGCACCAGCGAGTCGGTTGTCAGTGTCGATTTGATAATGAAGTCATAAGCGCCGCGGGCCAAAGCCTCGCGGTCGACATTGGGATCCATGACGGCTGTCAACATGACGAACGGCACGTCGATCTCGTTCCGGCGAGCTTCGTCCATAAGGTCGAGTCCGGTGTGGGCGGGAAGATCGTAATCCGTCAGGCAAATATCGACGTTCCGCCCCGCGAGAATCTCCATCGCGTTATTCAGTACGTCGGTCGTAACAATGTTGTGACGCTGCACACCGCTTTTCTGGAGGAATTTGGCGATCAACGTCGCATCCGTCGCATTGTCTTCGAATATCAGGATGCGTAAATCGTCGAAGGCGAGAGGGGGCGACGGGATCATGTCTCTCCTGAATTTTCTTGGCCCGGTGAACCCGGCAGATTGATTGAGCGGGACCGTAGGACAAAAAGGTTACTGGGCCGTGAATCAAAGCCTCAGAACACGGCTTTTTCGGGGCCGAAATTACGGATTGGTCATGTTACGGGGCGGTCACTCGAAATTGACCTGGGCTCGCGGCGTTCCCATGCAATAGTGGCGATTGATCGCTTACGGCGCAGCGTGCGTAAAACATAAGAATCGCTGCCACATTTCGTAAAGGAGCCGCAAATGCTCATTCGTATGGCTCGGGCCTCGGACCCCAAACCGAGCGAGATCACACCGCGTGATGTGTACCTCAACCGGCGGGCGTTTATCGCCTCCACGGGCCTGATCGCAGGGTCGGCGGCTCTGGGCCTCATCCCGTCGCCCGCGGCCGCACTGGTTGGCCGGCCCGGTGTGAATGAAGCGCTGTCGCCCATAAAGCCGGGCTACGCGAAGCTCGGGTCTGACGATCCCCTGACTCCTTACGGCGACGTCGCCTCCTACAATAATTTTTATGAGTTCGGGACCGGCAAGGGCGACCCGGTGGAGAATGCCGGGTCCTTCAATCCGCGCCCCTGGGAGATCACCGTAGATGGATTGTGCGCCAATCCGGGCACTGTCGGATTAGAGGATTTTCTCAAGCCCCACGATCTAGAGGAACGTATTTACCGGCTGCGCTGCGTAGAGGCGTGGTCGATGGTGGTGCCGTGGGTTGGGATTTCTCTCGCTGACGTGGTTAAGAGATTTGAGCCTTCCGCCGAAGCCAAATACATCCGGTTTGAAACCATCGTCCGGCCGGAGGAAATGGTTGGGCAAAGATCTCGCCGCATCCTGCCCTGGCCTTACGTCGAGGGTCTGCGCCTCGACGAAGCAACCAATCCGCTGTCGATCTTGGCGGTGGGCTTATACGGCGAAGTTCTGCCCAATCAGAACGGCGCGCCGATTCGCCTGGTTGTGCCGTGGAAGTATGGATTCAAGTCCATCAAATCGATCGTCCGCATTTCGTTCACCGAAAAACGTCCGGAAAATACCTGGAATGAAATGGCGCCACAGGAATATGGCTTCTATGCCAACGTCAATCCAAAGGTCGATCATCCGCGCTGGTCTCAAGCCCGCGAGCGCCGCATTGGTGACTTCCTGCGCCGTCCGACACTGATGTTCAATGGGTACGAAGAAGAGGTGGCGCACCTTTATGACGGTATGAATCTGCGTACCAATTACTGAGACGCCTTCCAGCTTCGCGCCGCGTTGCGTATCCTGGCCCCGCATACACCGGAGAGTGCCAAATGCGGTCAATCTTTTTCACGCTCGTTTCAGCACTGCTGGCAGTTGTGCCGGCGTCGGGTCAGGATCAAAGTGTCGAGCGCTCAAGCCTATTCGCTCTGGAGAACGGTGACCAAATCGAGGACGCGGGCGTTATCCGAGTCGCCGGCGGACGCTTTGCCCGCACAGAATCCTTTGAGGTTGTCCGCCGCGCCGATGGCGGCCGCACGATCACCAGTGTCATCACCGGTGCAGACGGGTCCTACCGGGTCGAGGGTAAATGGGTCTACGACGCGAATGACACCGCCCGGTCCGCAGAAGGCCGGGCGGTCTATGACGGCACACCCGCAACAATCATGATTACGTCTCAGCCGCCGGTTGCGGTCGTTTCCGTATCCTCTGGCGCCGTCGCGCGCACCATTCCTGCGCCCTGTGATCCCGATTGTTTGATCGACATGGCGCCGAGTACTCTGCCGATGTTCACCATGACCCGGCTGTTCGATCCCGCGGGACCGGATACACAGACTTTTCGATGGATCGGGCAGGGGCTGACGGTCGATCAGGTGCTGCTCGAAGGCGCGGCTGACTTGGAGTTGGTGGATACTGGTAAGGTCGAGGGGATGACCGTGTCGCAGTATAAATTTGTCGAACGCCTGACCGACGCCGAATCGGGGGCGCAGCGCTCGTTCGCCTTCAACCTCTGGGTCGACGACGGCCAACGGCCAATCGCCTTCGGTACGGCAGGCGGCACTTTGGGCGTGCGCGACGGTTACGAAAGCGTTCCCGCCGCGCTGCCCGGTCAGTTCGACTGAGTGCTGTCTAGACGCCGAATACCGATCCCTTGCCGCCCGGACCGCCGCCGCCGGCGGCGCGCTTCTCGTCGATGATTTTCTTCGAGTACGACCAGGTGTTTTCGTTCTGGCTCATGCCGAGCCATTCCTTCGGTGCTTCCAGGTATTTGGGATGGTGCTTTTCGGTGTAGTCACGAATGTGCTTCGGCAATTCCGACACGCCGTTCATGAACTTGAACGACTGCGAGTGATAGACCATGTGGCCGAGACGGTTGCCCATCTCCATGAACGGGAGCCACATGCCGTTACGGGCCCACGCCGTGTGATTGTTGGCGGTGGTCACATCCGGATTCGATACTTCCGCCATGCTTCCGGAAATCGCCCACAGCTCGCACGACTGGTAGACGTCCTGCTGGGAGTGCAGCGGGTATTCTTTCCGGCTAATCGGATTTTCTTCGGCGCGGAAGACATCGATCTGGAAGACAATACGGTCGCCGACAACGACGTGGTCATACGGCGGAGAAATAAATCCACCCTCGAGACGGTACACCCGGTTCACGGGGTCATTGAGGATGTGCAGCACCTCGACTGTGCGGCCGGTGACCGGATTGGTCCAGCTGTCGAGAATCTCGCCGGTAATTGGATCCATGTAATAGAGAATTTCGCGGTGATGGAAATTCCACACGCCGTTGCCCTGATCCTTCAGCAGTGTCGTGCCGATGCCATAGGTCTGGAAGGCGAGATAGTTGTTTTCGTCCGGAATCCACATCCAAGCCTTGCCAGGAAAGCCGCTGATGATTTCCTCTTCCGCTAGGTCGGCCTGAAGTTTCATCAGAATTTTGAGATTGGTTTCCGGGTCCATGGTATCGAAACCGTCCGGAATCGCGGCCGACGCGTGGCGCGGCATCATCGCGGCGGCAGCAGCACCAGCTGCACCGGCACCCGCTCCTCCGAGCAAAGACCGGCGGGACATCGGCTGCGGATTAAAGGTGTCCGACAGCAGGGGCGGGCGCGCGGCAATCGATTCGGAAGCAGTCATGGTGGGTTTCCTCTCAGGGACAGGTGAATGCGGTCGCCGGAGTCATACCAAGCAATGTGTTCCTGCTGTGGGCGGACTCGAAATTTTGTCCGCTTGGCGGGCGGGCGCCACTGGATTGCCCGCGTCCACCGCACGTATCCTTGGGCAGGCCCGGCAAAATGACGGGCTGGCAATCAGGTGGGGAGAGAGTCAGTGGTGCGTTACTTGCTAGGGTCGATAGGAATTCTCGTTGCTGGCGGCGTTAATACGTATGTGATGGCGGCGGAGCTTGAGCCCGGTGCGACGTTTCGTGACTGCTCCGATTGTCCCGAAATGGTCGTCATTCCCGCCGGCTCGTTCGAGATGGGATCGGAGTTCCTGAACCAGATGCGCGACAACGAAATGCGCCCGGAGGGTCCGATTCACACGGTTACGATTGCAAAACCTTTCGCGGCCGGAAAGTTCGAGGTCACCCACGCCCAATATGCGCAGTTCGTTGAGGAAACGGGGTATACACCCGCGACGTCTTGTGTGACCTGGGAGGGCCGCGATCCGCTCGATAATGTGAATTGGACCGATCCCAAAATCGGTCCCCTTCCGAAGGACGATGAACCCGTGGTGTGCGTCAGCTGGAACGACGCGCGCTCCTATACGGCTTGGCTGGCAGGGAAGACCGGCCAGCCCTATCGCCTGCTTTCCGAGGCGGAATGGGAATACGTTGCCAAGGCGGGTTCAGACGCGGCATGGCCGTGGGGAGACGACGTCAACGACATTTGCGACTACGGCAATGTTTTCGATCAGACCGGCAAGACGGAACCGCGCTCCGCACAGAACGACAACGCATCGGCCCGTGCCGCTGCCTGCGATGACGGATACATGCTGGTCGCCCCGGTCGGGCAATTCAAACCCAATGCGTTCGGCCTCTACGATACAATCGGAAACGTGTGGGAATGGGTCCAGGACTGTTCGATCGAATACTATGAAGTGGAGCCGGCAGATGGTTCTGCGTACGAGTCCCCCAACATCTGTGAAAAGCGTGCGGTTCGCAGCGGCAGCTGGCGCTCCCGTGTGTCGCGACAACGGACCACGTTCCGCGGCCGCGATCCCGCCGACTTGGCGTATTACATGTTCGGATTACGTCTCGCCCGCGATCTGAACTAGAAGCGGAAGCGGATCGTCACTGCTGCCGTGTGGGCGAGGTACTTGCTGGCTTTTTCCGCGTCGTAATCCAGGGACACGGTGGCATGGTCGTTCTTGTAGAAGAAGCCGCCGCCAATAGACAGCACGTCCTGAGTCAGCGGCAAGCCTTCGAGCACGAATGGCGTACCGCCGGCGGCAAAAGCCACACCGACATCGCGCATGCCGGTCATGAACTCGCGCGTATAGCTGGCGCGGCCCTCGAATTCCAGGGTGGTTGAGCGGTCGTCTCGATAGAACTGCTTGCGTGTTGCAAATCCCAGTGACGCTCTCAAGGAGTCCGTGTTGTCGGATTCAAACGCAAGATTGAGTCCATCGCCGCCGCCGGTTTCTATATAGCCGCCTTGATGGAGGTATAGATACTTAAGGGATGCCATCGGCACCAGGCTCCATGTCCCGCGCATCGTGCCGAGCGCCAACTGAACAGACGAGCCGAACTGGTATCCGTCCGTATCACCAAGGACGCGGCGGTTCAGCGAGCCGAATGCCACTTCCCGTTCAGTATTCATGTTGTCGTAACCGAGGGTGAATGAGCCCTGCAGGTGGCGGATGGTGTTGCCGGTGCGAATGTAACCGTTCAGCTGCGAACTGCTGTATTCCATCGGCTCATCGCCGGAGTCGAGCAGGTCCGGAAAACTCCACAGTTGCGTAAAAGCAAGGCCGGCTCGTGTGTTGAGTCCGGCGTTGCGGTCAAACCCGATGGCGATTCCCCCCGACCAGGTTGAGTAGCCGAGTTGTTCGCCGTCGGTCTTGCGCTTGGCATAGTGCCCCATGGGCTGAATCCAGACCGAGGCCCGGTTGCGGTAAAACCCGCGCGCGGGAACGCGGTCAAGCCGCCGGTTGATGGCGCCCAGAGCCATGTTCTGCTGATCGATGGCCGACTGAATAACTGCGTTGCTGGTGTTGGGCAGGAATTGCAGCAGGGCGTCTTCAAACGGGTCCTGCTCAGTGATCGCCGCGAGCCTGGTGAACAGCGCCGAGTCCTGACTGAAGGCGGCACCGGCATTTTCGAAAAACACGCCTCTGTTGGCTGACAGACCAAGCTCGTCAGCGGTCCGGCGCCGGACGTTCAGGAGAATGCGGTTGTTGGGAGTGTCGTCGACGACGGCAATCGTGTGCATATACGATGTCGCGGCAACCGCTTCTTCATCAAACGTCAGGTTGGCGGTCAGTTGGCTGGCCTCAACCAGCGTGAACGTTTGCTGCTCGGAGATGAAGCTGCGCAACACCGGAACAATAACGGTATCCGAAGCAAGGAACGCCGCGTTTGTCGCGCGCAACGTGCCGGCCTGATTGTTGACGCCGTCAACCTCAATTCGCAGTGTCGTGCCGCCCTGAATATCAATCGTGCGCAAGTTGGCCGCGGCGTCCGCGCCGATCGTCCAGTCGGCATTGCTGACCGTCATGTCGATGATGGCGCCGGTTTCGGTGATCCCGCCGACCAACGTCGAGTCCGTCAGGCTGACGCTCTTCGTGCCCGTGGTAAATGCGATCCGCCCAGTGACGGAGGTGTTCGCCAACGTCACGGTGTCGTCGCCGGCGCCGAGGGAAATCAGCGTTCCGGTAATTGAACCGCCGGTCGAGGTGAATGTATCGCTGCCGTCACCAAGGTATACGTCACCGGTCATTGTCCCGGAGTTGAAGAAGGTGATGTCATCGACGGAACTGCGCACGTCCAGCGCGATGGTTTCGCCGCTCGCACCGTCGCGAATTTCCGCCAGCACGTCGCCGGTGTTGCTGAAGTTGGTCAGTGATCCGGAACGGTCAATGATTGCGTAGGCGCTCGAACCTGAGCCCGCCGCATTCGCTTCGATCACGCCTGTATTTACGACGCTCGAGATCGAGCCTTGCTCCTGCACCAGCACGGCGTTGGCATCGCCGCCGTTTTCACCGATGATGCCGTCGTCCAGGTCTTCGGTAGAGTCATTCGTTGCTGCCAGGATGTCGCCGCTGTTGCGGATCTCCGGTACGGTCGCGTAATTGCCGATGCGAATCGCGGTCGCCTCGGCGTCGATTGTTCCGGCGCGGATGTCCCCGCCATCGTTGTGCAACCCGCCGGCAATGGTTGTGGCGTAGATCGTGCTGCCCGAAACCAAACCTTCGATGATCACGCCTTCGACCGGGACGCCTTCACGGTTTGCGCCGACGCTCATCAAGCCCTGATTGAGAATGCCATAAGCGTTGTTGCCGGTGCCGACCGCACCGATATTGATGTTGCTGAGCGTGCCGCCAGGCCCGCCGGGACGAACGCGAAGGATGTTGCCCGGGCCGATGACTTGGATTTGTGCATCCACGATGTCGCGCGCCGGATCATCCGCGTCCAGGTCGGGTTCCAGGTCCGCGGTGACTCTGTTGCCTGTGACCTGCAGGCCGCCACCGACCGAACCTGCAATCCAGATCGCCGCCTCGCCGCCCAGTTCCGGTATAATCGAGCCGTCTTGGAAGTCGCGCTGGGCGCTGCGGCCGGTCGTAATGGAGCCGTTGTGCGTAATGGTGCCCGTCATCGAGCCGCCGAGGTATAAACCGATGGTGTCGCGGCCCGAAGCGGTGATGGTTCCGTCGTTTGTGATGTCACCGGTTAGGTTCCCGGTGATACTGATGGGTACGGACTCAATTCCGGACGTGGCGATGCGTCCTTGGTTAACGATATCGCCGGTGATATCGGAGTCGAGGAATAAACCGTAGGACGCGTTGCCGCCGACTTGGATATCCGCGCCCGAGCCGTTGACGATGCTGCCGGTCAGCGAGCCAGGCCCGGCCAAACGGATACCGGCGTTCTCCACCGGCGTGTTGAATACCGGGCTGTTGTCTTCCGGACCCGGTACGGAAATAACGCCGGAGTTGGTGACCGATCCGTTCAGATTGCCCGCAGACCCATCGATCAGAATGGCCGTTGTGTCTTGCTCATCAAGGACTTCGATGACACCGGCGTTGGTCACACTATTGTCGCTGTTCAAGGTCACCGGCGTGCCGGTGTCCAGTTCAACGCCGCCGCCCGCTTCAATGGTGATGTTGCCCGGGCCCGCCCCGTCGCCGGCAAGCGTGCTGACGGGAGAGGTCTCGGTGTCGGAAATGGTGAGGTCGCCCGCCGTCGCCGGAAGGCTTAGCCCAGCGCTCAACCCGGCGATGATGGTCGTCGCTCTCAGGGCAAGTTTTGACACGGACGTCTGGCGGTAACGCATTGAAATCATAGTGGCTGCGGGCGTGGAATGTGCCGGTCCCCTGCGACGGCTGTGGTTGGTTCGAATGGGGGCCCATGTAGACACGCCTTCGACCCTCTAAGTCAATGCATCCGTGGCCTCCAGGGTCCAAAGATCACCGGAATGCGGCGGAAATGTGAGTCGGTTACGCCGGGCCGCGGCGGTTTTAGTGCTGTCCGCCGGCCGCCGCGTCGCCTGATTCGCCTGGCATACGCCCTGGCGACAGCATCCGAACGACAATCGCAAAGCCGAGAACCACGCTGTTGACCGCCCCAACCATAATGAAAGTGGCGGACGGAGAAACGGCATCGAAAAGGTATCCGCCGACGACCGAGCAGAACAGGATGCCGACGGCGCCCATGATATTAAAGCCGCCGACCACAGCGCCGCGCTCGGCGATCGGCGCTTCCTGGCCGACCAGTGCCTGCGAGCCGAAGAAGGCAGAAATCTGACCGATCCCTAGCAAGACGACGAACGGAACGGCTTCCGCTTCGGTTGGATCGGAGACAAAGCCCATGCCGAGATAGCCGATTGCCGCCAAGGCCATGCAGAAAGCGAGAAACCCGGTTCGGTTGAATCGGTCGATAAAGAAGACGATCACCACAGTCCACACCAGCGCTGCGGTTTGGGCGAGAACGAATGCTTTGGTTGAATTGTCTGTCGCTTCAGCAACACTTTGCCCGTTGGTCATCCCAGCTGTGGTTCCCCAGAGCGTCAGAAACGTGCCCAGGATCACGAGGTCTCCGCGGGCGATGAACGCTGCGCTGTACGAAAGGGCGATGCGTGGATTGCGAATGGCCAGCCGGACTGCGCTTTTGGTCATGTCCTTGAGCGGCGGTTTGTCATCATGCTTCGCCGGCAGACCGTCCTTGAGGCCGAACCAGAGTATTGCAGCGGATACGGCACACATGCCGCCGACAATCCAATGAACCGTTTCGCCTGCAGCGACTTCCGTCATGCCGTTGCCGACAAATCGCTCCGGCAGAGAGCCGAGGAAAATATTCACGAACACGACGCCCAGGCCGTTCATTGCGCCGACGATGGCCACCAGTTTTCCACGTGAAGTTTCTTGTGGGTAATCAACGACAATCGTCGCCAGCATGCCGGTGGAGGTGGCAACGCCGATGGCGTAAATGATTCTGTAAATCGTGAGCTCGAAGATCGAACCGGCCAAAGGGTAAAGTGCGTAGCCGAGACCCATGGTCAAGAAGCCGAAGACGTAAACGGACTTGCGGCCGATGCGATCGGCGGCGAGGCCGACCGGCCCGAAAATGAGCAGCGTCGTGATTTCGGTCCAGAACACCAAATTGCCGCTGATGCCGCCCTGCGTGTCGGTCGGGACCATCAGGATGGCGTTCAAAACGTAAGGCGTGCCGATGCCAATGAACGTCAGCAATCCGATGGTGAAAAACGCACCGTAAAGAAGCGAGAGCGCATTGCTCTTAGAGACGCCCGGGGCGAGCCAGACCGGCCCGAACTTCGTGCAAGAACGATCTATTTCCATACTTTTAGGATGGCCCCCCAGTGATTACGTATCTCGGCCTCACAATGATGTGCGCGGCCTGACTCTTTTTCCACTGCCCTGGGTAAGGTACATGGAAGGCGACATGACGGATACTGCCGAAACATCAATGACCGCGCCTAAGCGCCGCCAAGGAAAGCCGGATAGGTGGCTCAAACCGCTGGTCTTTGCCGCAAGCCTTATTCCTCTAGCGATTTTAATCGGGCGCGCCGTCACGGGAGATCTCGGCGCCAACCCTATTGAAGCGGTGACGCGAGATCTCGGTGACTGGGCGCTGAGGTTTATCATCATCGCGCTCGCCGTCACGCCGGCGCGTATCTTAACCGGTTGGAGTGTGATCGGCCGCCTGCGGCGGATGCTCGGCCTGTTTGCGTTCTTCTACGTCGTATTGCATTTCATGAGTTACGTCGGCCTCGACCAATTTTTCTATTGGACGGGCATATGGCAAGACATCGTTAAACGGGTGTACATCACGCTCGGGATGGCTGCGGTCTTGATGCTTATGCCGCTGGCGGTCACGTCGACGGATAAAATGGTCAAAAAGATCGGCGCCCGAAATTGGCGCCGCCTGCACCGGTTGGTCTATCCGGCTGCGATCCTAGCCGTGATCCACTACTTTATGATGATCAAGGCGGACTACACCCAGCCCGTCATCTACGCGATCGTCCTGGCCGCGCTGTTCGGTTTTCGTCTCTATAAAAAATGGACCTGAACAGGACCTCACGGCGATGACACGGCGGCCTGTGGTCCCGCGTCTGTGGTTTACGCCATGTGAAAGCGCCGTAGACGCGGTTTTCTTTCGGCCTAACAGTCTGACAGATAGACGTAGCTGATCGCCGGAGGCGAAACAGATTTGCATTTTATCGAGGGAGATCGAAAACGGCCGGATATTAAGCGGCGAACGCCGAGCGGAGCAGAGCATGAAGGAGCAGCCTATATATGCGTTTCAGTCAATACAGTTTTTGATCGAAACTAATATATCGCATGCTTCAGGCGCCGTCAAAACCAAATGTGAGGCGTCTGGATGGAGAATCGGCCTCGGAAGTGAGCGGACCCTAGGCTTTGCCTATAGCCGCCGCTAAACTCCGCCCGACTGATGAGGGCGCCAGAGGGGAATTTCCGTGTCGCGGCGAAAGAGTGATGCCAGGACGTAAAAAAGGTAAGGAAACGGCTCGCTCTCGGTCTGCGGGTGCTGCGACGAAGCCGCGGACACAAAAAGCCGTGGCTGTGCTCAGTGAAACCGACCACGCGGCGTTCGACCTGATTTGCGCGTGTGATGGCGCAGACATCGTCGAAATCAATGAGGCAGGCCGCGCCTTGCTCGGTTATACGGGCACCGGGTCTCCAGTCGGTGCGCCTTTTTCCCAATTCGTTGCCTCAAAGGAACAAAAGAAGCTCGCGAAGAGCCTTGCATCGCTGACCAAGACGAAGAAACCGAATTGATGGCCGTAAATGGGCGGCGGATGTCAAAGCGCTGCCATTCAAGACGCGTAAGGCCATACCCCGAACGTTGATTATTGCGCACAGCGCCGACCCTGATGCCGTCGCCGACGGTCCGCGAAACCCCCGCGACCGCCGGTATCGCGACCTCGTCGGCGCGTCGACGGACAGCTTTTGCATTCTACGTAAAGGCAACATCGCGTTCATCAATACGGCAGGACTGAACAAGCTTGGCGACGACGGCGGTAAGATGATCGGCCTGCCGTTCCTGCACTTCGTTCACCCGGCATTTAAGGAAGCCGTCGGCGAGGATGGCGCCGGTCTCCTGCAGGCCGATAGCGAGACGGATGGTCAACTCGTCATCAAAATTGTCAGCCAGGCGGGCCAGGTTTTCGACGTCGAGGTCCGGACATGGATATTCGGCTCTGAGGGCGAAGATGTCATCGCCATCGAGCTCCGCGATGTTACGCGGCGTATTCAGGCGGCACATGCTGTGCTGGAGAGCGAAGAGCGCCTCAAGAATGTCGTCGATGCGGTCGCTGATGCTGTGATCTCGATTGATGAGCGCGGGATTGTTAAGTCCTTCAACGCAGCGGCGGAAAGCTTATTCAAACGCCAACGCGGTCAAGCGCTGGGCACGGCGTTTGAGAAATTTGTGCCCGATTGGACCGGACGCGCAGCATCGGGGAAAACGCCGAAGCCCGCTTTAGGTCCGTCGACGGTTGAAGTGCCTGCCGATGTTCTCGGCAAGCCGCGTGAGGTCGAGGCGGCGTGCGACGGCGGCGCTCTGTTCCCCGCCGAGATTACCGTGACGTCGCTTCAGCAGGGTTCGGACTCGCTGTTCACCGCGGTTGTGCGCGACATCACGGAGCGCAAAGAAGCTGAACAGGCGCAGAAATTATACGCCGCACGTCTGGAAGAGGCGGTTGAAGCGCGTACCGCCGAGCTGCGCAAGTTGTCGCGGCAAACCCGGCAGATCCTCGAAGCCGCCAACGAAGGAATCATCGGGATAAGCCCCGACGGCAAAATCACGATGGCCAATCCGACCGCTGCGGAAATTCTCGACCGCGACCTCGGTGCGCTGAAGACGATGACGATAGAGGGAGCATTCATTGTTGGTACAGGTGCGCCAAACGCCGGTGAACCGCTGGATATCAGACCCCAACTCGCGAAGGGACTGTATTACATCACGCGCGAAGCCCGTCTGGCGAAAGGCGACGGCATGTCATTCGAGGCGGAGTATGCGATCGCTCCGATTCGTGAGAAGGGGGGCGTCACGGGATATGTGCTCACTCTGCGCGATGTAACCGAACGCAAGCAGGCGGAGTCCGATCTGCGGCTCGCGGGCACGGTGTTCGAGCATACCAGCGAGGGACTGCTAATCGCTGATGCCAATCAACGCATTACCAAAACCAACAGCGCGTTCACGGGAATCACCGGATACACCTCTCAAGACGTGCTCGGGCAGGTCATGCGCAATGTGATATTCTTTGACGATAAGATCTATCGCGACACCATGAACGACCTTGAAAACACAGGTCAGCTTGAATGGGAGCAATGGGGCAAGAACAAGGCCGGCGACCGTTTCGCCGCACGCTTGGCGTTGTCTGTTGTGAAAAACGAGAGTGGGATCGTTCAGCAGTACGTGGCGATCCTCAACGATATTACGCAGCGCAAACTCGATGAAGAGCAGATCCGGTATCAGGCAAACTACGATCAGCTGACCGGACTGCCCAACCGGGCCCTGTTCATGGACCGTCTCGCGCGATTGGTGATCGAAAGCCGGCGTACGAAAACAAACATCGGGCTGATGTTCATCGACCTGGACGGATTTAAAGCGGTCAACGATACGCTCGGGCACGACGCCGGAGACCTATTGCTCAAGCAGACAGCAGAGCGCCTAGACTACTGTGTGCGTGAATAGGATACGGTGGCCCGCCTCGGTGGCGACGAATTCACCGTAATCATGCCGCTCATCGACAGCATCCAAAGTACGGTTGTGGTGGCGGACCGCATTCTCGCGTCGCTGACCGAACCCTTCGATCTTGACGGTCAGGAAGGCCGAATCTCCGCCTCGATCGGCATCTCGATGTACCCGGATCAGGCCGATGACGACAAGCAATTGCTCCATAACGCGGACGTCGCGATGTTCCACGCCAAGTCCCAGGGCAAGGCGAATTACCAGTTCTACCGCGAAGGACTCGAGATCGAGGGCGTGCCGGAGCGTGAAGCCCGCTGAGGTCCTTCGTTCCGGCCTTGCATTCTCAGGCGGGGTCGGCCAAAACCCGGGAGCAGCGCTTCACTCATCCATAGGTCCTGGCGTTCGCCTCGGCCTCAGTTCTCAGTCCAGGTTTTCATGAACGAGACTTCTCCCCCCGTCACTCACTCCGAAATGGCCAACGCCATCCGGTTCCTGTCCGCGGACGCCGTACAGAAGGCCAATTCCGGGCATCCCGGCATGCCCATGGGCATGGCCGATGTTGCCACGGTGCTGTTTACGCGGTTCCTGAAATTCGATGTCGCCGATCCGCGCTGGCCGGACCGGGACCGCTTCGTGCTTTCGGCCGGTCACGGCTCGATGCTGCTGTACAGCCTGATGTACCTGACCGGTGCCGAGGACATGCCGCTCGATCAGATTAAGAATTTCCGCCAACTCGGCAGCCGTACGGCGGGACACCCCGAGTATGGTCACGCATCGGCTGCGGAAACCACAACTGGACCGCTCGGCCAGGGACTCGCCAATTCCGTCGGCATGGCGTTGGCGGAGCGTATGCTCGCCGCGCGCTACGGAAAGGACATCGTCGATCACCATACCTATGTCATCGCCGGCGACGGCTGCCTGATGGAAGGTATCAGCCACGAAGCGATATCTCTGGCGGGACACCTGAAGCTCGGACGCCTGATCGTTCTCTTCGACGACAACAAAATCAGCATCGACGGACCGACGGACCTGGCCGTGTCGGACGACCAGCTCGCCAGGTTCAAGGCCTCAGGCTGGGATGTGCAGTCCATCGATGGCCATGATCCGGAAGCGATCGCGGGCGCCATCGAAAAAGCCAAGGGCACGGACACGCCGTCATTGATTGCCTGCCGTACGACCATCGGCTTCGGGTCTCCGAACTTAGCAGGGACGTCCAAGACCCATGGGGCGCCGCTTGGCGATGACGAAATCGCGGCGACGCGTGACGCGCTGAATTGGAAGAGCGCACCCTTCGACGTCCCCGACTCAGTGCTTGCCTCCTGGCGGGCGGCTGGCAGCCGCGGCGCGAAAGCCCGCAGCGAATGGCAAGAACGTCTCAGTGCGCTTCCTGCGGAGACGCGCGACACCTTTACGCGCGCCATCAAAGGTGACCTGCCGTCGGGGTGGAACGCTGCAATTTCCTCTGTCATTGATGCTGCCATAGCGGACAAGCCGAAAGTCGCCACGCGCAAGGCGTCCGAAATGGTGCTTGAGAAACTGACTGCTGCGATTCCCTGCATGGTCGGCGGTTCGGCGGATTTGACCGGGTCCAACAACACCAAGGTCGATGCGCTTACGCCGGTCTCGGCGGAAGACTTCTCCGGACGCTACATTTATTGGGGCGTGCGGGAGCACGGTATGGCCGCGGCGATGAACGGCATGGCGCTGCACGGCGGCTTTATACCTTACGGCGGGACCTTCCTGGTGTTTACCGACTACTGCCGGCCGTCCATCCGCCTGTCTGCCCTGATGGGCCAGCGTGTGATCTACGTCATGACCCACGATTCGATCGGTCTCGGCGAAGACGGGCCGACTCACCAGCCGGTCGAGCATCTCGCGAGCTTGCGGGCAATGCCCAACGTGCTGGTCATGCGTCCCGCCGATCTGGTTGAAACCGCCGAGTGCTGGGCGGCAGCCGTCAGCCAGGCGGACCGGCCGACGATCCTGGCGCTGAGCCGCCAGGGATTGCCCGCGCTGCGTACGACGGCGCAGCCGGAAAACCTGTGTGCCAAAGGGGCTTACGTGATCTCCGAATCCGATGGCGACCGGCAGGCTACGATTCTGGCGACAGGTTCAGAGGTTTCGACCGCCGTCGAGGCGCAAACCTCGTTGAAGGCAGATGGCATATCCGTTGCAGTTGTGTCGATGCCCTGCTGGGAGTTGTTCGACGACCAGGACGACGCGTACAAGGCCGCGGTCCTCGGCACCGCGCCGCGCGTGTCCATCGAAGCGGCTGCGACCTTCGGCTGGGAAAAGTACGTCGGAGCAGACGGCGCTGTGATTGGAATGACCACTTTCGGAGCGTCTGCGCCAGCCGGTGACCTTTACAAGCACTTCGGTATTACGGCTGCCGCCGTCTGCGATGCCGTCAAGGCGCGGGTGTAAGGGCCGGATAAATATGACAGTCAAAATCGCCCCCTCAATTCTCTCTGCTGACTTCGCTAAACTGGGTGAGGAGGTGCGTGCGATCGATTCGGCGGGGGCGGATTACATACATGTCGATGTCATGGACGGGCACTTCGTACCGAACATCACGATCGGTCCCGCCGTGGTCGAAGCGCTCCGGCCGCACACCAAGAAAACGATGGATGTGCACCTGATGATTGAGCCGGTGGATCCGTACATCGAAGCATTTGTCGAGGCGGGATCGGATATCGTTACGGTGCATGCGGAGGCCACCCGGCACCTCGACCGTACGCTACAGGTCATCAAAGGGCTGGGCGCGAAAGCAGGCGTTTCCCTCAATCCGGGCACCCCGGCGGATGCTGTGTCCTATGTCTTGGATAAGGTCGACCTTATCTTGGTCATGTCTGTGAACCCCGGATTCGGCGGCCAGAGTTTCTTGACCTCGCAGATTGAGAAAATCGCCCGCATCAAAGAGATGATCGGCGACCGCCCCGTAGAGATCGAAGTCGACGGGGGAATCAACCCGGAGACTGCAAAAGCCTGTATTGACGCAGGGGCGACGGTGTTGGTCGCCGGCAGTGCCGTCTTCGGCGGCAGCGGAGACTACGCCGCGAATATCGCTGCCCTCCGCGGATAGAAATCTCAATTTAATCAGTGTGCTAGGCCCCTGCGGCGAAGGCGGGATCGCAGCCCAATCGCCTGTCATATTTCTTTAACAAATGTGTCACAATCGTGTCGCCATCCGCGAATACGTTGGCGCCTGACACCACATGGGCCACCAAGAATCTTGCCCGCCAAGCCACACTTAGGAGACTGGCATGAAGAAAACCATATTCGCACTCGCACTCAGCTTTTGTGCGATTTCATCCGCGCAGGCGCGTGACCAAATTCGTATTGTCGGATCGTCGACCGTATTTCCGTTTTCCACTGCTGTGGCGGAGCAGTTCGGCCGCACGACGTCGTTCGCCACGCCGATCGTGGAAAGCACTGGCTCAGGCGGTGGCCTGAAGTTGTTCTGCGATGGCGTCGGCACGGATACCCCGGACATGACCAACGCATCCCGGCGGATCAAGCAGTCCGAAGTGGAGCTGTGCGCCAAAAATGGCGTCTCAGAGATTACTGAAATACGCATCGGCTTCGACGGCATTGTCCTGGCCAACGACAAATCGGGCGTTCAGTTGGATCTCACGCTCGGACAACTTTTCCTGGCCCTGGCCAAAGAGGTTCCTGTGGATGGAAAACTCGTCGCCAATCCGTATACCAAGTGGAGCGACGTCGACGCCTCCCTTCCCGCAGTCGAAATCGAGGTTCTAGGCCCGCCGCCGACGTCGGGCACGCGCGACGCGTTTGTCGAGTTGGCGATGGAAGCCGGCTGCGACCAGGTGGACGGCGCGGCCGCGCTCGGGCTCGAAGGCAAAGCCTGTCATCTCATTCGCGAAGACGGCCGTTTTGTCGAGGCCGGTGAGAATGACAACCTGATCGTTCAGAAGCTGGGAGCAAACCCGGCGGCCTACGGCATCTTCGGCTTCAGCTTCCTCGATCAGAATGCCGATAAGGTCCAGGGCGCCACCATTGCCGGGGTCGAGCCGACCTTCGAAAACATAGCTGATGGTGCCTATCCGGTCTCCCGTTCGCTCTACTTCTATGTCAAGAAAGCGCATGTTGGTGTTATCCCGGGGATCGAGGAATACTTGGCTGAATTCACCAGTGATCGCGCGTCCGGCGAGGATGGCTATTTGCTCGACAAGGGGCTGATTCCGCTGCCCGACGATCAGCGGGATTTGGTCCGTGATCAGGCAACGTCGCTGGCGAATTTGACGATGTAATTGGAATGCGGCGCGCTCGCACGCGCGCGGGTGCGCCGCAGTCCGAAGTGAAACGATATACGCGCCTCCCGACGAGGCAGGTAAAATAAGGCGTGGGCCGATGGTCCGCGCCGCAGGGCGATTAGGACCATGAGTTTGACCTTTGCCGTTGCCGCTATCCTGTTGCTTGCGTCATACGGCTTCTATTCCGGTCGGCTTAAATCGCTGCGTACGGCCAGCGGAAATGTCGGCGCGCTGCATTCACTGCCGAGCTATTACGGTGGGTATGTCGCCCTTTGGTGTGGGCTGCCTGCGCTCCTGCTTGTTGCAGTGTGGATGGCTTTTGACACAGCGGTGATCACCTCTCTGCTTGTCTCAGGGCTCGGGGATATGACCGCTGGTCTGTCCGAAGCCGAACTCAGTCTCCTGATCACCGATATACGCAATCTGGCATCCGGCGGCATTTCATCGAACGCGGATCCGGCGGTCTTGCAGGCGGCCGCGCGGTTCCAATCCATGCAGGCGCTGAGCGACATTGCCATGGTTGTGATCGTGCTGGCCTTGGCCATTGGCGCGCTGGTTGTCGCTCGTCAACGTATCGCGCCGAAATTCCGTGCGCGCAATCGCGTCGAGTCGATTATCTCCGGTCTACTCGTCGTCTGCTCTCTGATCGCCATTCTGACCACCATTGGCATCGTGCTTTCCTTGTTGTTCGAGACGGTCCGGTTTTTCGGCAAGGTGCCATTCACCGAATTCTTGTTCGGTCTGGAATGGAGTCCGCAGACGGCGTTGCGCGCCGACCAGGTCGGATCGTCAGGTGCTTTTGGGGCCGTTCCGCTGTTCGCCGGAACTCTGCTGATTGCGTTTATTGCCATGTGCGTGGCGACGCCGATCGGATTGTACGGCGCCATCTATATGGCGGAATACGCCGACCAGCGCGTCCGCGCGGTTCTCAAACCCCTGCTTGAAATTCTCGCCGGTATCCCGACCGTCGTGTACGGATTTTTCGCCGCGCTGACGGTCGCGCCCTTCATTCGCCGGTTTGGCGAAGGCATGGGCCTCGACGTTGCGTCGGAAAGCGCGCTGGCCGCGGGGCTGGTCATGGGCATAATGATCATCCCCTTTGTGTCATCGCTCGCGGACGATGTTATCACCGCCGTACCGCAGTCCCTCCGCGACGGTTCGCTCGGTCTCGGCGCGACGAAATCCGAAACCATAAAACGCGTTGTCTTTCCGGCGGCCTTGCCGGGCATTGTCGGCGGAATTCTGCTCGCCGTTTCGCGCGCTATCGGAGAGACAATGATCGTGGTCATGGCCGCGGGTCTGGCGGCCAATCTGACAATCAATCCGCTCGAAGCCGTGACCACCGTTACCGTTCAAATCGTCACCCTGCTGGTTGGCGACCAGGAATTCGACAGCGCAAAGACGCTCGCCGCGTTTGCGCTGGGCCTTGTTCTTTTTTGTGTAACCCTCGTGATCAACGTGATCGCACTTCATGTCGTGCGCCGTTACCGGGAACAGTATGAGTGAGCGAGGCAGTTATGGTTGACTCCCAAGGCGGTGATCGTCCGCACCGCACGACCGAGATCGTCAACGCCGGTCTCAAGCGCCGCTACCGGTCGGAGCGCGTGTTCAAATTATATGGCATCGCCGCGCTCGCGGTGGCGATGGGTATGCTGGCGTTGCTTTTCGTGACCATCGGCACTCGCGGACTCCCGGCGTTCTTGCAGACCTATGTCACGTTTGACGTCGTGCTGGCGGAAGACACGATCGACCCCGGCCGCACGCGTGATCCTGACGTTCTGTCGACCGCAAATTACCAGGCCCTGGTCCGTCAGACCCTGCGCGACATGTTTCCCGACGTGTCAGGCCGGCGCAATCAGCGCGAACTGTATCGCCTGATTAGTTCCGGCGCGCCGTTTGATGTGCGTGAAATGGTCATGGACAATCCGTCGTTGATCGGTTCGACCGTATCCGTATCCGTTCCCATGTCCGCGGACTTCGACCAATTCGCAAAAGGGCATATTTCGCGCGACGTGCCCGAGGCCGACCGCCGCGTCTCCGATCAGCAGATCGAATGGTTCGACCGTCTCGACCAAGACGGCCGTGTCGAGCTGCGGTTCAATGCCAATCTCTTTACGCACGGCGATAGCCGCGAACCGGAAATGGCCGGTATCTGGGGTGCCGTGGTCGGTTCCTTCTATACGTTGCTGATTACTATGGCGCTGTCGTTTCCCATCGGTGTGGCTGCTGCGGTTTACTTGCAGGAATTCGCGCCGAAGAACCGCTGGACCGATATCATTGAAGTCAACATCAACAACCTCGCCGCCGTTCCGTCTATTGTTTTCGGATTGCTTGGACTGGCGATGTTCCTCAACTTTTTCGGACTGCCGCGGTCGGCGCCCCTGGTCGGCGGGCTTGTCCTGTCGCTGATGACCCTTCCGACGGTGATCATTGCCAGCCGCGCGGCTTTGATGTCAGTGCCGCCGTCGATTCGTGAGGCCGCACTTGGATTGGGGGCGTCCCAATTGCAAGTCATCACGCATCATGTCATCCCGTTGGCCGTGACCGGCATGCTGACCGGCACGATCATCGGTATGGCAAGGGCGCTGGGTGAGTCTGCGCCGCTTCTCATGATTGGCATGGTCGCGTTTATCGTCGATATCCCGCAGGGACCGATGGACCCGGCCACCGTGCTCCCGGTGCAGATCTATTTGTGGGCAGACGCACCGGAGCGCGCTTTCGTCGAACGCACCTCTGCCGCAGTCTTGGTGCTGCTTGCGTTCCTTATCCTCATGAACGGCCTAGCAGTCTGGCTGCGCAACAAATTTGAACGGCGCTGGTAACCATGAATCAAGACGTTTCTCCGATCGAAAAAACTGCCGGTGCTCCGCTGGTGACCGATGACCCGGTCAAACTATCAGCGCGCGACGTAACCGTGACCTACGGCGACAAGCGCGCGCTGATCGACGTCAATATCGACATCGTTGACCGGCAGGTTACGTCATTTATCGGACCTTCGGGCTGCGGCAAGTCGACCTTTCTGCGCTGCTTTAACCGCATGAATGACACCATCGATATCTGCCGCGTCGACGGCACGATCACGCTGGATCAGGAAGACATCTACGACGCCGACATCGATCCCGTGCAAATCCGCGCGCGCATCGGCATGGTGTTCCAAAAACCCAATCCGTTTCCGAAGTCGATTTTCGAAAATGTCGCTTACGGGCCGCGTATCCACGGATTGGTGAACGAAAAGGGCGACCTCGAAGAGATCGTTCACTCCAGTTTGGAAAAAGCCGGTCTGTTGAAAGAAGTCAAAGACCGCCTCGATGCGCCGGGCACGAGCTTGTCCGGCGGACAGCAACAGCGTTTGTGCATTGCCCGCGCGATTGCCGTGAGTCCGGAGGTCATTCTCATGGACGAACCGTGCTCGGCCTTGGACCCGATCGCCACGGCCAAGATCGAGGAGCTGATCGACGATCTGCGCGAGAACTACACCATCGTCATTGTCACGCACTCCATGCAGCAGGCCGCCCGAGTTTCTCAGCGCACGGCATTTTTTCATCTCGGATATTTGGTCGAGTGCGGCGACACCGAAACCGTATTTACCAACCCGGAACATGAATTAACCCAAGGGTACATCACAGGCCGGTTCGGATGATATGGAGCTAAACGCTTCAGCGGCGTTTCGCCGGGTGGAGAACATCGTGCCTATATTGGAGAAATAGAAATGAAGCCCACGGTCCTGATCATTGAAGACGAAGCCTCACTGGTCACCATGCTTCGCTACAACCTCGAGAAGGAAGGGTTCAACGTCGCGGAAGCATCTGACGGCGAAGAAGCCATGACGGTGGCGGAAGAAACTGCGCCCGACGCGATCATCCTGGACTGGATGCTGCCGCGCATGTCCGGTATCGAGGTCTGCCGTCAGCTGCGCCGCAAGACAAACACGCGCTCCGTGCCAATCATCATGTTGACGGCCCGCGGCGAGGAGACAGATAAGATTCGCGGCCTCAATGTCGGCGCCGACGATTACATGACCAAGCCGTTTTCGATGCCGGAGCTTTTGGCGCGCGTGCGTGCTCTGTTGCGTCGCGCGCTGCCGGCGCAGACCAAGGGTCAGCTGACCTTTAGCGATGTCGTCATGGACTTGGATGCGCACCGGGTCAATCGGGCCGGCCAATACATTCACCTTGGCCCGACCGAGTTCCGTCTGCTGCAGTTTCTAATGGAGCGTCCGGGCACTGTGTATTCGCGTGAAGAACTTCTAAACGCGGTTTGGGGTCCGGACATTTACGTTGAGCCGCGCACCGTCGATGTTCACATCCGCCGTCTGCGCAAAGCGCTCAATCTCGAAGGGAAAGATGATCTGATCCGCACCGTTCGTGCCGCGGGTTACGCCCTCGATAGCCAAGGCGCTCAACCGGCAGCCTAACCACCCGGCATTTCGCGAGCCTTATTCACTGTCGTAAGCGAGCAGCGTGTGGCACGGCACGCCAAGTTTGGCGCGACCGTTGAGAAACGTCAGCTCGATCACGCAGGCGGCCGCGGCGACATGCGCCCCCGACTGCTTGAGCAGCGTCACGGCAGCGGCCAGCGTTCCGCCGGTGGCAAGCAAGTCATCGACAATCACGACCGTCTGTCCCGGTTTGCACGCGTCATTTTGCACTTCGATCGTATCCGTGCCGTATTCCAGGTCGTAGGCATGAGACACGGTTTGGCCCGGCAACTTTCCTGACTTGCGGATCATCATGACCCCGCAATCCAGTGCGATGGCGAGTGGCGCGGCGACCAGAAACCCGCGCGCATCGATACCCGCAACGTAATCCGGTTTGTAGTCTGCGAGGTCATCGCGCATGCGATCGATGGTCGACTTCCACGCGCTGGCGTGCCCGATAAGTGTCGAGATGTCGAAAAAATTAATTCCCGGTTTGGGAAAATCCGGGATTTGCCGAATGTGGTCCTTGAGATTCATTGTCAACCAATCGTTGAGAATTCGTACTGCATCAAACTTAGCAACGCCCGCATACCCTGCCTACCCTGCATGCTGCGGCGCCGTCGGGCACGCCTTGTGGATGTGCTTAGAAATATCCGTTTTCGCCCTTGAAAGGCGATATCCAATCTCTATGGTCTAAACCATGTTTGGTCCTATTGGACATAAACCGGAGTGTTGACGCATGCGCGGACTCAGTCTCGGTAAGGTCTTTTTGGCCGGTGCGGTTGCCGTCTGCGCAATACTGAGCGCACCGAACAGCCCTGCCGCTCAGCAAGGCCAGTTTGTCAGCATCGGTACGGGCGGTGTCACGGGTGTCTATTATGTTACCGGTGGCGCGATTTGCCGTCAGATCAACAAGGGGCGGCGGGATCACGGCATTCGCTGTTCCGTCGAATCCACCGATGGGTCTGAGTTCAACATCAACACTATTCGCGCCGGCGAACTCGACTTCGGGGTCGCGCAGGCCGACGTGCAGTACTATGCGTACAACGGACTCGCTAATTTCGAAGACCAGGGCCCATTCGCGGAGTTGCGGTCCGTGTTCTCCGTTCATCCGGAGCCCTACACTGTGCTCGCACGGGCCGATGCCGGCATCACGTCATTCGGTGATTTAAGAGACAAGCGTGTCAACATCGGCCCGCCGGGATCCGGAGGCCGCAACACGACCGATGTCTTGCTCGAAGCCGTCGGCTGGGGGCGCGACGCCTTCGCTTTGACGTCTGAGTTGAAAGCAGCCGAGCAGGCCCAGGCGCTCTGCGACAACAAGGTGGATGCCATCGTATATGTTGTTGGGCACCCCAACGGGTCGATTCAGGAAGCGACGACGGCCTGCGACTCGCGGCTGGTCGCGGTCAACGGACCAGGCGTCGACAAGCTGCTCGCCGACAACGTGTTTTACCGTAAGCGCGATCTGCCGGGCGGCCTATATCGCGGCAATCCCACTCCCGTAGAGACATTCGGTGTGCGGGCGACCTTTGTCACGTCGGCTCGCGTGCCGGATGATGTTGTCTATGTCTTGGTGAAAGCCGTGTTTGACAATTTCGACGATTTCAGCCGTCTGCATCCGGTATTCGAGCGGTTGAATCCGCAGGACATGGCCTCGGACGGTTTGTTCGCGCCAGTGCATGACGGTGCGCTGCGCTACTATCGGGAGCGAGGCTGGATCGACTAAGATCTGTCCTTCTGTCAGTCTTTACCGTTTCGGGGCCTTTGTGTGACCGACCAGTCGTCCCCGTCCACATCTTCTGAAGCCGCGTCTGCCTCATCCGCATCCAAACTGCGCAATATGGCTGCAGATTTGGAGCAGGGTGGCCGTCATCCGCCAGGCTGGCCGAGCCGAATCATCCTGACCACAGCGCTGGCGTGGTCGTTGTTCCAATTGTGGATCGCATCACCGCTGCCGTTTCTCTTCGGCCGCATGATTCCGATTCTCAACGACACCGAAACGCGCTCCGTGCATCTGGCCGTGGCACTTTTTCTGACTTTTCTTGCGTTTCCATTTTCGTCCAAAGCGAAGAAAACGGGCATTCCGCTTTACGACTGGCTGCTGGCCGGCATTGGCGCCTTCTGCGCCGGGTACCACGTGCTCTTTTACGAGCAGTTGGCCTCCCGCCCGGGGTTGCCGACGACGATGGACATTGTCACCGCCGGCGTGGGCTTGCTCATTCTGCTCGAAGCGGCCCGGCGAGCGTTGGGCCCGGCGCTCACCATCGTAGCGACCGTGTTTTTGGTCTACGTCTTTTTCGGAGATCAAGGTTTCATTCCGGATGTGGTGCGCTGGAAGGGGGCGTCACTTGAACGTGCCCTGTCTCATCAATGGCTGACCACCCAGGGCGTCTTCGGTATCGCGCTGGGCGTCTCGACCAGTTTCGTTTTTCTGTTTGTTTTATTCGGCGCTCTCCTGGAAGCCGCAGGGGCGGGCAATTACTTCATCAAACTGGCCTTTGCCCTGCTCGGACATCTGCGTGGCGGCCCGGCCAAGGCCGCGGTGCTTGGTTCTGCTCTGACCGGTCTCATCTCGGGATCGTCGATTGCCAACGTCGTCACCACCGGCACCTTTACCATTCCGCTGATGCGCCGCGTTGGCTTCACCTCCGAGAAGGCGGGGGCGGTGGAGGTCGCATCTTCCGTCAACGGGCAACTGACGCCTCCGGTTATGGGGGCGGCAGCATTTCTGATTATGGATTCAGTCGGTATGACCTATACCGAGGTCATCACTCACGCGCTGCTTCCGGCCGTGATTTCTTATATCGCGCTGTTCTACATCGTTCATCTGGAGGCGGTGAAACAGAACATGCCGATGCTGTCCAAACCGGCAGCCGCCGCGCGTTCGCTATTGCAAAAGGTCGGAGGGGTGACATTCGGCCTGGGCGCCACCGCTCTCGTATTCGGATTGATGTACCTCGGTGTGGACTGGGTCAAAGCCGTTACCGGTGGGGCCGCTGGATTCATTGTCGCGTTCGCCGCCGCCGGGGCCTACGTCGTCTTGGTACGCCGTGCCGCGCGCACACCCGACCTGCCGCTTGACGATCCGAACCAGGAAGACTTTCACCTGCCTGATGTGCGCGACGTCGCCCCAACCGGTGTTTATTTCGTGCTCCCGATTGTCGTGCTGGTGTGGTTTCTGGTGGTGGAACGCGCATCGCCGGGTCTGGCCGCGTTCTGGGCGTGCCTGTTCATGGTCGTTATCGTCGCCACGCAAAAACCGCTTAAGGCCCTGTTTCGCGGCGAAGGCGTGACACCCGCGCTGTGGCATGAAGCCCGCCTCGACGTGCTCGCGGGTTTGATCACGGGCGCCCGCAACATGATCGGTATTGCGGTCGCGACAGCGGCTGCCGGAGTGATCGTCGGCACGGTCACATTGACCGGCATCGGCCAAGTCATGGCGGAGTTCGTCGAATTCATCTCCGGCGGTGTACTCATCTTCATGCTCATCTGGGTGGCTGTGATCAGTCTGATTCTCGGCATGGGGCTGCCGACCACGGCGAATTACATTGTCGTCTCCTCCCTTATGGCCGGCGTGGTGGTCGAGCTTGGAGCTCAAAGCGGTCTGATCGTTCCGTTGATCGCGGTTCACCTGTTCGTGTTTTACTTCGGAATCATGGCGGACGTTACGCCCCCGGTTGGGCTTGCGTCCTTCGCTGCCGCCGCCGTGTCGGGTGGCGATCCGATCCGCACCGGCGTCACCGCCTTTGCCTATTCACTGCGCACGGTGTTGTTGCCGTTTCTGTTTATTTTCAACACGGATTTGCTGTTGCTCGATGTGACATGGTTCCAGGGTACGGCGATCTTCCTCATTGCCACCATCGCCATGCTCGTGTTTGCCGCCGCCACGCAAGGCTACTTTCTCGTCCGCAGCCGGTTGTGGGAAAGCGCCACCCTGTTGCTGGTGACGTTTACGCTCCTGCGGCCCGGGTTCTGGCTCGACCTTGCGGTGCCGGCCTACGTCGCCATCGCGCCGAATCAGATCATTGAAGAAGTGGGCACACTACCCGATGGCGCCACTCTCAGACTCCAGGTTCGGGGAGAGACCTTCAACGGTGATGTCGAATTGCGCACCGTCGTTCTGACTTTGGGGGTATCAGGCCCTGACGCGAGGGCGCGGCTGATGGACCAAGCCGGGCTGGCAGTGCGGACGGAGGACGGCCGCCTGTTTGTCGACGACCTCACGTTCAATGGTCCCGCCGAACAGGCGGGGCTGGATTTTGACTGGGAAATTCTCCAAGCCGAGCGTGGCCAGGTCAGAGGGCCGAAGGAAATCTTCTATCTTCCTGCCTTCGCTCTACTCATATTGGTTGTAAGTGTGCAGCGTCGGCGCAGACCCTCTTCAGGTCCCTGAAAATGCAACCCGCACGGGTGGCTGCGCGTTGTTGCTCGAGAACCAGGATAATCCCGCTCGTAAAGGTTGATTTCCCTCAGTGGCGGAACACCAATGATGGGCAATACAAGCATTGTTTCGCATAAAAAATACTGTATTCTCAGACCACCTCCGGTTGGATTTACAACTGATACACGAACCAGCGGGGGTGCGACGGGGTTTGACCGGCGGCTTGGCGATAACCGGCCAGCTTCCGGAACCCGATAAAAGTCGCAAGTGAAAGGAATATGTAGGTGACCGGTCCCGCTCTGACATTCGCCGACGTCGAACGTTTGTCCCGGACAACGTCGGCTCCGGTGCGCGCCGAAACCGCGGCCCGGATCGCCCAGCAAACGGCTGGCGTGGATTTGTCCACGTCCGAAAAGATCATTGCGCAGGATATCTTCCGCCTGCTGGCACGCGATGCCGAAGTGCAGGTGCGTCAAGCGTTAGCGGAAAACTTGCGCTCCAGCCCGCTGCTGCCGCGGGATGTCGCCGTTCAGCTGGCCAACGATGTCGAGACCGTCGCACTGCCCATCCTCGAGTTCAGTGAGGTATTGACGTCCGAAGATCTGATCGAGATCGTTAAGTCCGACAATGCGGCCAAACAGCAGGCCATCGCCGGCCGCAAGACCGTTTCTGCGGAGGTCGCTTCGGCGTTAATTGAGCGGGGCGAGCAAAGCGTTGTTAAAGCCGTGGTCGATAATCCCGGCGCGCACATTACCGACCCGTCCATGGAGACGGTGATTGATCGCTTCGGCACGGTTGAGGCGATCCAGGAAAGCATGATCAAGCGCTCGGCGCTGCCGATCACCGCCGCGGAGCGCCTAGTCGCGCTCGTCGCCGACCATCTTCGCGGCACGTTGCTGGCCCGGCATAAGGTTTCGCCGGATCTCTTGTCCGATATCGTATTGCAAAGCTCGGAACGTGTGACGGCCGGGTTGGCGATGGCGGCCAGTGACGAGGAAATCGAAGCACTTGTTACCCAGCTTCACGACAACGGCCGTCTGACGCCATCGCTGGTGCTGCGGGCCATCTGCCTGGGCAACCTCAAATTCTTTGAGCACGCCATGGCGACTTTGGCCGGTGCGCCTCTGCAAAACGCCCGGTTGCTGGCGCATGATCCCGGCGGTACAGGGCTCGAAACCCTATGCGAGAAGGCCAAGGTGCCGGCCGGCTATCGCCCGGCAGTGAAAGTTGCTGTCAGTGTGGTCGATGAAACGCCGCTGGATGCGGGGCCGTCAGGTACGGAGCGATACAGCCGCCGCGTCATCGAACGGGTGCTGACCCAATACGAAAGCGCCGACGCAGAGTTCGAAGGCGAAGACCTGGATTACCTGCTGGCCAAGCTGAGCCAGCTCAAGCCGATCACCTATAACCTGCACTAATCGTCTTTAGCGGCGCCTGATTTTTTGTCGACGAATTTGGCGACGGTTTTGAAATACGCCCCCAACGCGGCGAAGATCAGCAGCGCGGCAACGACGACCATCCCCGCAAACACAAAGTAACCGAAGCCGCAGGCCAGGCCGACGGCACCCGATGTCCAGATGCCGGCCCCGGTCGCTGTGCCCGAAACTTCGTCGCCTTTGCGGAAGATGGCGCCGGCGCCGAGGAAACCGATCCCGCCGATGACTCCTTGAACCACACGCGCTGGGTCGATGAATGCAGCGTCATCGGGTCTTGAATTCCGTTCCACATATTAAATTCGCTCCCGGCCGTTACCACTCGCCTGTGTTTTGCATCGACGCCCACGGCTCCCTCGGCGGCAGCGCGTCGCCTTTTTGCAGGAGCTCGATTGAAATCTGGTCTGGGGAGCGCACGAAAGCCATACGGCCATCGCGCGGCGGGCGGTTGATCGTTACCCCTGAGTCCATCAGATGCTGGCAGGTCGCATAGATATCATCGACCTGATAGGCGACGTGGCCGAAGTTGCGCCCGCCTGAGTACTCTTCCGGATCCCAGTTGTAGGTCAGCTCGATGGCGTTGTCCTCGTCGCCCGGTGCGGCAACGAAGACGAGTGTGAATCGTCCGCCTTCGTGGTCCCAGCGGCGAATCTCCTTAAGACCGAGTTTGTTGCAATAGAAGTCGAGGGACTCGTCAAGGTCGGTCACCCTAACCATGGTGTGGAGATATTTCATAAACCTAGCCTCCGGCGGTGGCGGAATTCTGCGCCAAACCATGGACGCTCACGCCGAGCGGTGCAAGAGAGGCGGACGGACATCGGCTTGCCGTTGAAGCGACGCTCGCGCCTGGCCTACCATCGGCGAGATACAGCGGTGTCCTGCCCCCTTAAAACTGGGCCAGAAGTTTATATGCTTTTGGCTTGGCAACG
>JAYQVH010000010.1:0-109359 GCA_038148375.1 Rhodospirillaceae bacterium
AATTACTCCCTTACGCAATCACCCCAATCTGTCCCATTGGTGCTGACGGGGGACATTAAATGTATTCTATTCCCACTCAATCGTACCCGGGGGCTTCGAGGTGACGTCGTAGGTCACCCGGTTGATGCCTTTGACCTCGTTGATGATGCGGTTCGCCACGCGGCCGAGGAACTCCATATCGAAGTGGTAGTAGTCCGCCGTCATGCCGTCGGTCGAGGTCACGGCGCGCAGCGCCAGGGCATAGTCGTAGGAGCGGCTGTCGCCCATCACGCCCACGGTGCGCACCGGCAGCAGCACGGCGAAGGCCTGCCAGATCGCATCGTAGAGGCCGGCGGTCTTGATCTCCTCAAGATAGATCGCATCGGCCTTGCGCAGGGTGTCGAGCTTCTCTGCCGTGATCTCCTGGCCCGGAATGCGGATCGCCAGGCCCGGGCCTGGGAACGGGTGGCGGCCGACCATCTCCTCCGGCAGGCCCAGTTCGCGCCCGAGGTCGCGCACCTCGTCCTTGAACAGCTCGCGCAGGGGCTCGACCAGCGCCATGTTCATGCGCTCCGGCAGGCCGCCGACGTTGTGATGGGATTTGATCGTCACGCTTGGCCCGCCCGAGAACGACACGCTCTCGATGACGTCCGGGTAGAGGGTGCCTTGCGCCAGGAAGTCCGCGCCGCCGGCCTTCTTCGCCTCGGCCTCGAACACGTCGATGAAGGTCGCGCCGATGATCTTGCGCTTCTCTTCCGGGTCGGTCTTGCCGGCGAGCTTGCCGAGGAACAGATCAGAGGCGTCGGCCAGCACCAGCTTGATGTTGAAGCGGTTGCGGAACACGTCGATGACCTGATCCGTCTCGCCGGCGCGCATCAGGCCGTGATCGACCAGCACGCAGACGAGCTGATCGCCGATGGCCTCGTGCACCAGTGCTGCGACCACCGAGGAGTCCACGCCGCCGGACAGACCGCAGATCACGCGACCGTCTCCCACCTGCTCGCGCACGGCCTTGATCGCCTGGTCCTTGAAGGCGGCCATCGTCCAGTCGCCGGCAGCCCCGCACACCCGATGCGTGAAGTTCTCGATCAGCGCCGCGCCGTGCGGCGTGTGCACCACTTCCGGGTGGAACATGAAGCCATAGAACTTGCGGGCCTCATCTGCGATTGCGGCGAAGGGTGCACCCTCGGATGTGCCGACGACCGAGAAGCCGTCCGGCATGGCAATTACCCGGTCGCCGTGGCTCATCCACACCTGTTCGCGGCTGCCGGCGTCCCACACGCCATCGAACAGCGTGCAGTCCGCCTTGACCTCGACGAAGGCGCGGCCGAACTCGCGGTGATCCGCCGTCTCCACCTGGCCGCCGAGCTGGGCGACCATGCACATCTGGCCATAGCAGATTCCGAGGATGGGCAGACCCATGTCGAACAGGCCCTGCGGCGCACGCGGGGTGTCATCGCCGATCACCGAGGCCGGGCCGCCGGACAGGATCACGCCCTTCGGGTCGAAGGCCTTGATGCTCTCTTCCGTGACAGCGTTGAACGGGTGGATTTCCGAATAGACGCCGCTTTCCCGCACCCGGCGGGCAATCAGCTGTGTCACCTGGGAGCCGAAATCGATGATGAGAATGCGGTCGGTCATGTCGGAACACCAAACGAAGAGATGAGATCGGTTTTAGATAGGTCGGGCGCGCCCGTCAAAAGCTGGCTCATGCCCCCTCCGCCCTTTGAAGGATGGCGACGAAGAAGCCGTCGGTGCCGTGACGGCGCGGCGACAGGCGCAGGAAGCGCCCGCGGCCCGGGTAGCGCGTGCCGAGCACGGCCTTCCACACATCGCCGCAGGACAGGGCGCGGAAATGTTCGTGCCGCTCGAGGAATTGCTCGACGCGGTCCTCGTTCTCCTGGCGCAGCAGCGAACAGGTGACGTAGACCAGCCGTCCGCCCGGCTTGGTCATGCGCCCGCCCTGGGCCAGCAGGCGATCTTGCATGTCGATGTAGCGGCTGAGGTCTTTCGGTGTCAGCGACCAGCGCGCATCCGGGTTGCGCCGCCAAGCGCCCGTGCCCGAGCACGGTGCGTCGACCAGCACCCGGTCGAAGCCCTTGCGGCGCTTATGCAGCCAGTTGGTGTTGGCCGGATCGAGTACGCGGGTGGTGGCGCTATACACGCCGGCGCGCTTGAGCCGCGGCTTGGCGCGGTTGAGACGGCCCGCGTCGGTGTCCGCCGCGACGATGCGCCCCTGCCCGCCCATGGCCGCGGCCATCGCCAGGGTCTTGCCGCCGCCTCCGGCACAGAGATCGAGGACGTCGTGTTCCGGCTGGGCATCGACGAGCAGCGAGGCCAACTGTGAGCCTTCGTCCTGCACCTCGACCCATCCGTCGGCGAAGACCTTGCTGTTGCCCAGAGCGGTGCGCCCGGTCAGCCGAAGACCGAGCGGCGACCACGGCGTCTCCGCCGCCTCGAGGCTTTCGGCGGCAAGCGCGGCCAGGGCCGCGGCACGGTTGCCCTTCAGGGAGTTGACGCGCAGATCGACCGGGGCTTCTGCGCACAGCGCGCGCAGTTCCTGTTCGGCGTCCTCGCCATAGAGATCGGTGAAATACGGCCATAGCCATTCGGGACACTCGGCCTGGATGTGTGCGGGCATCTCCCCGGCGTCACGGGCTACGGCCTGAGTCAACGCGTCACGTTCAGCGTCCGACAGCGGCGCGGCATCGTAACTCTCGCCGGAACACAGTTGGACAAGCGCGGCCAGGTCCCGGCCATCGTTGAGCAGGCTGTCGGTAAGCACCGCCGTGCGCGGATCGGGCGCGTCGCTGTGGAGGCGCCAGCCAAGCTGAGCGCGGTGCCGCACCACCCGCCACACGCGTTCCGTGATGTCGCGGCGGTCCTTGGAGCCGATGTAGCGCCGCCCGCGCAGATAATTGCGCAGGGTCTGGTCGCTGGCACCCGGACTCGCCGCCATGGCGGAAAGAATATCGATTGCCGCCTGCAGGCGTGCCCCAGGGGTCATAATTCGCGAGTCATAAGCAGGGGGTCCAGCGACCGGTGACCGGCCTAGTCAAAGTCGATCCGGTAGTTGGGCGGCTCCTGCGTGATCGCCACGTCATGGACGTGACTTTCGCGGAAGCCGGAAGCTGTGATGCGGCGGAACGTGCACTTGGTCTGCATGTCGGCGATGGTCGCGTTGCCGGTATAACCCATCGCTGCCTTCAGGCCGCCGACGAGCTGATGTACGACCGGGTGCACCGGGCCCTTATAAGGCACGCGGCCTTCGACGCCTTCCGGCACCAGCTTCATGTTGTCGGCCACGTCCTGCTGGAAGTAGCGGTCGGCCGAACCGCGCGCCATCGCGCCGAGTGAGCCCATGCCGCGATAGCCTTTGTAGGTGCGGCCTTGGAACAGGATCACCTCGCCGGGGCTTTCTTCCGTGCCGGCCAGCAGCGAACCGATCATCACGCCGTCCGCACCTGCGGCGATGGCTTTGGCGATATCGCCGGATTGCTTAATCCCGCCGTCGGCGATCACGGGCACGCCGTGCTTGCGGGCCGTTTCGGCAACTTCGAGGACGGCGGTCAGCTGCGGCACGCCGACACCGGCAACGATGCGCGTCGTACAAATCGAGCCTGGACCGATGCCGACCTTGACCGCATCAGCGCCGGCATCGATCAGCGCCTTGGCGCCTTCGGGCGTGGCGACGTTGCCGGCGATGACCTGGGTGTAATTGCTCGCGCGCTTGATTATATCGACCGTGCCGATCACGCCCTGGGAATGACCGTGCGCCGTATCGACAACGATGACATCGACGCCCGCGTCGAGCAGCGCTTCGGCGCGCGCCACACCGTCGGCTCCGACGCCGGTCGCCGCGGCAACGCGCAGGCGGCCCTGCTCGTCCTTGGACGCATTCGGATGGGTTTCGGCTTTTTCGATGTCCTTGACCGTCACCAGGCCGATGCACTTGTAGGCATCGTCGACCACCAGCAGCTTTTCGATGCGGTAGCGATGCAGCAGCCTCTTGGCCTCTTCCCGGTCGACCGATTCCGGCACCGTGATGAGGTTTTCCTTCGTCATCAGTTCGCTGACCGGTTCGCTGGGATTTGACGCGAAGCGCACATCGCGGTTGGTCAACACGCCGACCAGTTTGCCGTTATCGCGCTCGACCACCGGAATGCCGGAGATCCGGTTTTCCGACATCAGACGCAGGGCGTCGCTGAGGGTCTGATCCGGGTAGATCGTCACCGGATTGACCACCATGCCGGATTCAAACTTCTTGACCTTGCGGACTTCGGCCGCCTGCTCTTCGACGGTGAAATTCTTGTGAATGACGCCGATACCGCCGGCCTGGGCCATGGCGATGGCCAGGCGATGCTCGGTCACCGTGTCCATAGCCGCAGAGATCAGCGGGATGCCGAGGCTGATGGACTTGGTCAGCCGCGTGGATGTATCAGCCTGGTTTGGAAGCACAGCAGAGGCGCCAGGGACAAGCAGCACGTCATCGAACGTGTATGCTTCGGCGAATTTCATAAGGTCCGGGCTCTGCCACCACCGTTAAAAGTTGCGGGGTTATGGCACACTTCGCTGCCCCCCTCAAGGCGCAGGATGACGGCCTCGGCTCAGCCCCTGAATCCGGTGGCTACGACGTACATTTCGGCTGAATCCTTGCGGCTCGCCGGGGGTTTGGCATGGACGACCTTGGTGCATTTCTGCTTCATCGCGGTCAGCAGTTCGCCTTCCGTGCCACCCTGAAAGACCTTGCAGACAAAAGCGCCGCCGGGAGCGAGCACCTCTTCGGCGAAGGCCCAGGCAGCCTCGGCCAGTGCGATAATCCGAAGGTGGTCGGTCTGATTGTGACCGGTTGCGGGCGCCGCCATATCAGAAAGGACGACATCCACCGGCCCGCCCATCTCGGCTTTGAGCTTCTCCGGCGCGTCCTCGTCCATGAAGTCGAAAGTCAGGCAGGTGGCGCCAGCAACTTCCTCCCATTCGCGGATGTCGAGCGCCGTGACCTGACCACCCTGTCCGGCCCGCTCGACAGCGACCTGCGTCCAGCCGCCCGGCGCCGCACCGAGATCGAGCACACGGGCGCCGTGTTTCAACACCTTATATTTGTCGTCGAGTTCGATCAGTTTGAAGGCGGCGCGGGACCGGTACCCAGATTCCTGCGCCTGACGGACGTAGGGGTCGTTCAACTGGCGTTTCAGCCACCGCGTGGACGACGACCGGCGGCCTTTTGCACTCTTCACGCGCACGGTGAGACCGCGCCCGCTGCTCCCCCTGGATCCGGTGCTGCGTTTTTTGGGCATTGTGAAATTCAGTCTACGATGCCGCCGGCGCCGCAGATGACGGCCGGGATTTGTGCAACAAATCCATCAGCATCCCTTCGCGCAGGCCGCGGTCCGCGACACGCAGCTGACCCACGGGCCACAAGCGGCAGATCGCCTCGAGAATAGCGCAGCCGCCAAGCACCAGATCGGCGCGCTGCCAGCCGATGCACGGTTCAGCCGCCCGTTGCTGCAAACTCATGCGGCACAGGTCGCGGCTGTGACCGATCAGCGTTTCGAACTGCATCATGATGCCATCGACTGCGGTACGGTCGTAGCGCGGCAGACCGAGATGAATCCCGCCGAGCGTGGTGACTGTACCCGACGTGCCAATCATTTGCGTCTCACCCGCGGCAATCCGCTCTGCAATGCAGTGTTTCTCCTCGAACGGCTCGAGCAATCTGGCAACGCGGACCGCGACTTCCTCATAGGTGCGCTCGCATAGGTCGCCTCCGCCACAGTCCTCGGCGACGGTCACAACACCAAGCGGCATGGAGATACAACCAATAACGTCCATACCGGTTTTTTCGTTTCGCACGAACAGCACTTCGGTACTGCCGCCACCAATGTCGAAGATGACGGCGTACGGCACGTCGGGGTCGATCAACGACGAGCACCCTTTCAGCGCCAGTCCGGCTTCCTCATCGGCGGTGATAATCTCTAGTTCCAGATTTGTTTCTGTACGCACACGGTTGAGAAACTCATCGCAGTTGCTGGCGCGCCGGCACGCTTCGGTCGCAACATGACGGGATGCGGTGACACCGCACTTTTCCATCTTGCGCACGCAACACTTCAGCGCCTCGATCGTGCGCGCCATCGCCGCTTCCGACAACGCACCCGAACCGCTCAAACCTTCGCCGAGCCGCGTGATACGTGAGAAGGAGTCGACGACGTCGAAATCCTGCTCATTCGGGTGCGCAACGAGCATGCGGCAGTTGTTGGTGCCGAGATCGACAGCCGCAAGCACCGTATCGGGCCGCTGCGCAGAACGGGCCTTGGCCCGTCGTGCCGCAGGGCGGGTGTGTCCTCCGCCGGCGGGTCCGTGGGACGCCTCATGCCGGCGGCTATGGGAACGGGTCAAGTAAACCTCGTATGCCGTCCGCTCCGAGCGAGGCTCAAAGCAGAATTGACTCTATGGGATCGATGCTACCGCCGGGCCGACTGCGGCAGCAAGGGCACAGACAACGGTTTGACCGCTAAGGGCTCAGAAAATCCCTAATGTGGGCGCAGACCTCGTCAGTTTGAAGATCGAGGAGGGCCTGACCCGGATAGGGCAGCGCCACCTCACGGCCGGACGGCATGAGACTCGCGGCGCCGAGCGATTTCTTGCCGTGCGGGTCGTCCGTGCACAGGATCAGGGCCGGCTGAGTCACCCGCGGCAGCACCTCCCGCAGGTCGACAGCGAAGGCCGCTCGATGTCCCCACCAGGAGTCCGGGCCGCCACGTTGGATTTCCGCGAAATGGCGCGCAAACAGTGACAACGAGTGCGGCTTCGGCGCGCCGGCTTTCAAATGCTGCCACCATTTCATTAAGTGGCCACCGTCCCAGCCGTACTCATCCGGGCTGTACGTTGCCTGTTCACGGGCGAGCGCCTCGTCGGAATAGAGCGGAGCGCCCATAAGAATCAGGCGACGGATTCGGCCCGGGTGTGCAAGCGCCATCGCAAGCGCGATTTTCGATCCGGTAAAGAATCCGAACAGATCGAGCGGATCTGTCCATCCCAAGGAGTCGATGATCGACATATGCGCGCGGGCATAATCTTCGATGGCCGGTGGGCTGAGGGGCGGGTCGGATTCACCGAAACCCGGCGTATCTCCTGCCGCGCAAGGCCGGTCCTTGCCTATTTCCGCGACCAGCGCCGCCAATGCCACGCTGGAAGACGGACTTTGGTGAACGCAGTACAGAGGCGGATACGGGGAAGATGTTTCCGGCGTCTTGGATCTTAGGTGCAGTTGTCCGTCCGGTCCATCGATGTAGGACCGGCGAACACCGGGATAGGGCCGCCAGTACTTGCGTTCGAGATCGGCGTTGCCGGTCATCGGCTTACTGGGCTGGCTGATCTGCCGCGTCCGCAGCAGACGCAGCGAGCACAAACCGAACCGACTGAATAAAGATCAGTGCGATCAAGGCGGCCATGAGAACGTAGACACCGGCATAACCGAAGCTCTGCAAGACGAGGCCGGCCAGCAACGTGCCGACAATGCGTCCTGTCAGTTGAGTCGACGTCGCCAATCCCTGCACCGCACCCTGCATACCGTCAGGAGCGTGACGCGCGATGACGCTGATGAGGACGGTGCCCCACATCGGACTGGAGATCGACACGACAAACAGAAAACCCCAAGCATACTGAGTCGATGAAGTTAGCAGGAAGCCGGTCAGTGCGCAGACATCGACGGCCGATGCAATCGCCAGCGTGCGATCCTCGCCGAACCGCTTCGTCATGGGACCGATCAAACCAAATGACGTTATCAAGAAGCCGATGCTCAGTCCGGCAAAGCCGAAACTGACACTCTGTGGCGACCAGTCGACAGCGATGCCCCAGTACGGGTACGCGAGCTGCTCGGCGTTCATTTTGAAACCGCTGATCATGATCATGAGCACGAGCGGCCACAGCGCCGGCGTTGCGAGGACTGCTCTCAACCTGCCCGAAGCCGGCCCAGACCCGGGCTTACCCGGGACAGCGCCTGCGGCCTTGGGCGTCTCGGGCTCCTTAAGGAAGAAGAAGACGCTGGTCGCCGCCGTGAATGACAACGCAGCGGCGACAAGGCACGGGACCGTCTGGGAGAACGTATCCGCGTGATCCCCCATGAGGATGCCTCCAAGCGCTGGGCCGATCGCCAGACCGATCCCCATGGCACCGAACACCTGCCCCATCGTCTTCGCCCGCGTTTCCTTTGAGCTGGTCAAAGCGACGTAAGCCAGGGCGATTGAGACGGATCCATGAAAAATGCCCTGAAGGGTGCGCGTGGCATACAGCGCATTGAGGGAATCCGCATAGGCGAACGCGACAAATGACAGCGCGGTTCCGCCGAGCGTGCAGGTCAGGGCGCCACGCCGGCCGATCTTATCGCTAAGGCGGCCCCACAGCGGATTTCCGACGATGCCGACCAGCGGCATCAAAGTGAACAGCAGCGCCACCTCGAATTCGGATGCGCCGTAGCGCTGTCCCAGAAAGGGCAGCATCGGTACGACCAAGCTGACGGGAATGGCATTGATCGCAACGGCGGCGAGGAGAACGGGCATCGAACAGAGCTTCTTTTCCAGGCGGAGGGCGGCAGACCCTGTCGGGTCGCCCGGCGACAGACAATACGCCGCCCGCCCCTATCCGTCTAACGGTTGACCGCCGCTGCGTTATGGGTAGGATGCGCCGCCTCGAGCGCTGAGACGATGTCTTTGCTCGGGTTTTCCAGCCCTACAGGCCCGCGTGTGATATGGTATTGGCCTCGGCGTCTGGGACGTGCTGGGGGATAGTTTAACGGTAGAACTGCGGACTCTGACTCCGTCGGTCCTGGTTCGAATCCAGGTCCCCCAGCCAACCCGGCCTGAAAAATGTTTCCCCCGCGGATTTTGCGAGGAACGAGCCATGCACGCACCGCGTAAGTGCAGGTTTACGCGAATCAGGCAATGATTTCAGGGCCTTATTTTTTTATCACACGAGCCCATGCACGCCCGTTTTCGCTACAGAGCGGTGAAAAATTAGGCGGCGTCCGCCGCTGCTTTCTGGTTACGCGGCCTCCGCCGCCCGTTGGTTACGCGGCGTCCGCCGCTTCGAGCGCCTCGCTCGCTTCGAGCCAGCGGGCTTCGGCGGCGCTGAGTTTGCGCTCCGTATCGGCGCGCAGTTTCATCAGGTCTGACATCGGCTTGTCTTTCAGGTCCGCCACAGCCTCGTCGGGCTTGAACAGCGCCTGATCGATGGTGCTCAGGCGCTCGCTGTAGCGGCTCATCTCCGCTTCCGCCTTTTTCACCGCATCACGCAGGGCTTTGGTTTGTTCGCGCTGGTGCGCCGCCTGCCGGCGCTGTTCTTTTTTGTTAGACGACCTGCTATCGGCGCTGCGCACCTTGTCTTCGCCGTCATCCCGGGACTCATTGCGCCCCTGATTACGGCCAAGAATAAGGTCGCGATAATCGTCGAGCGACCCGTCGTAATCTTTTGCGGTGCCGTCGGCGACCAGCACGAGACGGTCCGCCGTCGCCTCCAGCATGTGGCGGTCGTGACTGACGACAATCACCGCGCCGTCAAAGGCATTCAGCGCCTGCACCAGGGCCTCGCGCGCATCGACATCCAAATGGTTGGTCGGCTCATCGAGGAGCAAGATGTGTGGCGCATCGCGGGTGATCAGCGCCAGCGCCAGACGGGCACGCTCCCCGCCGGACAATGCTTTCACTTCGCGGTTGGCCATGTCGCCGGAAAAGCCGAAGCGGCCGAGCTGAGCGCGCACCGCCGCGGGTTTGGCATCGGGCATGACGCGCGTCATGTGCAGATAGGGCGTGTCGTCCGGAACAAGATCTTCGATCTGATGCTGGGCGAAATAGCCGACGCGCAGTTTGTTCGACAGCGTCACATCGCCGTCAAACGGCTTGAGCTGCCCGGCCAACAACTTTGCCAGCGTGGTCTTGCCATTGCCATTGCGCCCGACGAATGCGATGCGGTCGTCGGGATCGATACGCAGATTGAGATGCTGCAGCACTGGCGTATCGGCGACGTAGCCGACTTCCGTTTGATCGAGCACCACCAGCGGCGGGCGCAGCTCCTCGGGGCTTGGGAAATCAAACGATAGGGACGGATCCTCCACCGCTTCGGCAATGGGTTCGAGGCGGGCCAGGGCCTTCATACGGCTTTGCGCCTGCTTCGCGGTATGCGCCTTATAACGCCAGCGGTCGATATAGGCCTGCAGTTCCTTGCGCTTAGTTTCCTGTTTGCTGCGCAAGGCTTCGGCCTGGGCCTGGCGCTCCCGGCGCTGGCGCTCGAAGGAATCGTAATTGCCGGGATACAGCGTCGCCTTGCCGCCCTGCACATGCAGGATGTGATCGACAACGGTGTTCAACAGGTCGCGCTCGTGGCTGACGATGACCAGCGTTGCCGGATAGGACTTGAGAAAAGACTCCAGCCACAGCTCGGCTTCGAGATCGAGGTGGTTGGACGGTTCGTCGAGCAGCAGCAGATCAGGTTCCGAAAACAACAGCGACGCCAAAGCGACACGCATGCGCCAGCCGCCGGAAAACGACGACAGGGGCTGGTTTTGCGCGTTTTCATCGAAACCGAGTCCGGCGAGAATACGTGCCGCCCGCGCCGGCGCGCCGTGCGCGTCGATGACGTTCAGGCGCTCATGAATCTCCGCGATGCGGTGGGCATTCTCCGCCGTGTCGGCTTCGGCCAGGAGTTGAGTGCGCTCCTGATCGGCGGACAGCACGGTTTCGATCGGCGTTGCGGGACCGCCCGGCGTTTCCTGGGCGACATAGCCGACGCGGGCGCGCCTGGGCACCTCGACCGTACCGCTGTCCGGGTCGATCTGTCCGGTGATCACCTTGAGCAGCGTCGATTTGCCGGCGCCGTTGCGCCCCACCAGCCCAACCCGGCTCTTCGCGGGCAAGGCGGCGGAAGCCCCGTCGAGAATGACGTTGCCGCCGAGGCGCACGGTGATGTCTTGCAGGGTGAGCATAGCGGCGCGGAGATAGCATTGGCCTGCGCCAAAAGCTACAGGGCGATCCATTCCGCCCCAACGTGCTATGGGTATACGTCATTAAGTCTATCAGAGAGACGCGCAATGAGTTCATCGCCCATCACCCCCCGGCCCCGGTTGCTCATGGGCCCCGGCCCGTCGAACGTCCATCACCGCGTGCTTGCGGCGATGGCGCAGCCGACGGTCGGGCATCTCGATCCCGTGTTCTCGGACATGATGGAAGAGGTGAAGGACCTGATGCGCGCGGTGTTCAGAACCAAGAACGCGCTGACCATCCCGCTGTCCGGTCCCGGCTCCGTGGCGATGGAGACCTGCTTGGTCAATCTGGTCTCGCCGGGTGACGAAGTGATCGTGTGCATCAACGGCGTGTTCGGCACGCGCATGGCCGACATCGTCATACGCTGTGGCGCGACACCGGTGAAAGTGGAAACACCTTGGGGCGAGCCCGTTGACGTCGACGCTGTGCGCGCCGCCATCGCCGATCATTCAAACGCGAAGGTGCTCGCCTTCGTTCATGCGGAAACGTCGACCGGTGTGGCCAGCGATGCGGCAGCGCTGTGCGCGCTTGGCCAGGAGCACGGCCTTCTCACCATCGTCGATGCAGTAACGTCGCTCGGCGGTATTCCGGTGGAGACCGACGCCTGGGGCGCTGATGCGATCTACTCCGGCACGCAGAAATGTCTGTCCTGCCCACCCGGCTTGTCACTGCTGACCATGTCGGACCGCGCGCAAAAAGCAATGAAAGCACGCAACGCCCCGGCGCAAAGCTGGTTCATGGATTTGGCCCTGGTCATGGCCTACTGGGACGGCGAAGGCGGGCGCACCTATCACCACACCGCACCGGTGAACGCGGTGTATGGGCTCTATCAGGCTCTGCTGGATGTTCAGGCGGAAGGCTTGGAGGCGCGTTGGCAGCGCCACCGCACCTGCCATGAGGCGCTGGTTGACGGCCTGGCGGGCCTCGGCCTGTCCCTGCCGGTCGCACCCGAAGCCCGCCTGCCGCAGTTGAACCTCGTGACCATACCTGACGGCGCCGACGACGCCGGCGTGCGCAAAGCGCTGCTGAGCGATCACGGGATCGAGATCGGCGCCGGTCTGGGCGCCTTTGTCGGCACCCATTGGCGCATCGGCCTGATGGGCGAAACGGCCCAAACAGAGAGCGTAAACCGCCTGATTCTGGCGCTGGGTGCGGTTTTGTCCGGACAGGGCTGAGCCGCTGTTACCAAGTGTTGCCATTCTTGGGCCGGTTCGACTCGCGCCACTTCGCTGCTAATGCTAAAACTCCGGCCAGCGCCAAATGGCGGTCTTTAGGAGAGGTGCGGACCGCTGTGACATGTTAGGGCTTCCAGTCCGTCCAGACATTGGCCCAAGGCGCGGAACCTGCATGTTTTGCGCGCCCCATTTATTTGAGAGTCAAACAAGGGAGAGTCACTCAATGTTCAAGAAAGTTCTGTTCGCCACCGTTGGTGCGGTGAGCCTCGGCCTCGCCGCATCGGCCTCGGCACACAATGCGTTGGACCTGAAGGAAGGCTATGCCGGCTATTCGACCCCTATGGTGCTGAGCGTCAACCACGGCTGCAAAGCCAGTCCGGTTGTCGGCCTGCGCCTGCAGGTGCCCGATGGTGTCACCGACGCCAAGGCCGCGTTCGATCCGGCCTGGGACATCGAATACAAGATGCGCAAGCTCGACACCCCGATTATGGCGCACGGCCGTCAGGTCGATGAAGTGGTCGGCGAGATCATCTGGAAGAACCCGGTGAAGGTTGTCCCCGCCGACGGCTGGTATCCGTTCAAGTTCCGCATGACCCTGCCGGACGAGCCGGGCAAGATCGTGCACATCAAGAACATCACCGTGTGCGAAGAAGGTACGGACCCCTATGTCGATATGCCGGAAGCCGAACTCGACATCAATGACCCTGACTTCGCCAAAAAGACCTGGGCGTTCATGACCGCGACGTCCGGCCCGGCGCCGTTCGTCGTCGTCCGCGCCCCGGAGAAGAAGCAATATCCGTGGGAGTGGACTCCGGAACAGGCTCGCGGCGATGCCTTGCAACAGGAAGCGATGGCCAAGTAGGCCGAGCGCCTGACTCAAACACAGACGGGGCCGCAGAAATGCGGCCCCGTTTTTTTTAGTCCTTAAACCGCATCGTTTCCGCGCGGGAGCGGATGCCGATGATTTCCGCCGGGACTACGTCCGGGCTGTAGGTCAGGTTATTGGTCGTCGGAAACAGAAACAGCGTCGGCGCCAGCTCGTGGAAATCCATCGCCAGCTTTTGCAGAATGGCGCGGCGCTTTTCGACGTCGAATTCCTGCGCCGCCGCTTCAATGTCCGGCACCACGGACGGTTCGCAGAAAAATGGATCGGGGCGCACGCAGGAATAGGTTTCAAATCCGCGCGCGGTATCCATGAAGGTGACGTTGGACCACGCAGCCGAAATCATACCGGCGTCGTCCCAGTCGCCTGAGAACCACATCTGCACCCAACGCGGGCCTTGAGCGAACTGAATGTTGAGCGTCACGCCGATGACCGACAGATCCTGCGCGACCTGCTGGTACATCAGACTCATGACCGGCGGACCCGGCGTCACCAGCACGTTCATGGTGATGCCGTCGCCGTATCCCGCGTCTTCGAGCAGCGCGCGGGCGCGTTCGGGGTCGTAGGGATATTTCGGCACATCCGGATTGTGGCCGAACACGCCGGCCGTCGAGCCCTGGCCGACCGGCTCGACAATGCCATCGAAGATGTATTGCGCGATGGCGTCACGATTGATCGCGTAGTTAAACGCCTTGCGCACACGAATGTCGGTGAAAGGAGAATTCTGATCGACGTTATTGAAAGCCAGCGCGCCGACGACCGGTGAGACATTGGTAACGACGTTGAACCCGGCGGACTCCAGATAGTCGATCTCGTCGATGCCGACGTTCATGGCGACGTCGATCTGTTCGGAAAGGAGGGCTTGGCTGCGCGCCGCGCCTTCTTTCTGGATGACGATGTCGAAGTCCTGAATGACCGGAGCCCCGCGCCAACTTTCGTTGAACGGCGCGTAATCAAGCACGCTATCGGACTCGCCCCAATCGGCGATCTGATAGGGGCCGGTGCCGACCGGCTCGAACGCGTAATCGCTCGGCCCAAGCGCATCCCACTGACCGGGCGCAACCGTCACCACCGCTGCCATGCGGCGCGGCAGAATCGCGTCCGGCGTTGAGGTGATGATGTTGAGCGTGAGGTTGTCGACGGCCACGACACGCGCGACCGACGGAATGAGGGAAGCGACGTATGCGGTCTGGCCCTGCGCGCTCAGCAGGTAATCCAGATTGTGTTTCATCGCTGCCGCGTCGAACACTTCGCCGTTGGCATAGGTCACGCCGTCACGCAGCTTGAACTGCCAGGTCAGATCGTCGAGGCGTTCGTGCGATACCGACAGCGCCGGCCGAACCTCGCCATTAGCGTCAAGCAGCGTCAGCGCGTCGTAGACGGCGTACAGCGGATGAAAAATACTCTGCAGCGTTTGCGTATAGGGATTGCCATATGTCGGAGAGCGCGATTCGATCGCGACGCGCAGCGTCCGGTCCTGCGCGGACGCAGCAGACGCCGCACACAATGCGGAAAGGCAGATCAGTAGAACACGCATGTCGCAGAGCTCCCGTCGAGGTCGCGGTCCGGCCAGGACGTAACCGAAGCCTGATACGGCTTCATGGTTTGATCCAGATTGCACCCACAGTGTGGTGATTCCAAGGCTGAACGAGACGCCCGTCAGTGGTTGGGCGACGCGCCCATTAGGGGCAGGGCGACGCGCCCATTAGTGATCGTGCGAATGCAGCACCTTATCCGCGACCCCGGTGTTATACGCCGCACCGGCAGGCGTTAACGTCAGACTGACCGGGGGCTCGCCGCCAATCAGTCCCTTGCGGATCAGCGCCGCCCAAACCGAGGGATTGTGCAATCCAGTGGCGTCAGAGCCCATGACGATATGTTCGCCCACGTGAAAGTGATTGCCGTGGGCTGGCGGCAAGCGCGGGATCGGACGATCGCCTTCTGGCGCGGCCGCGCCGTCTTCAGGCGCTGCGAGGGCTTGCAGGATCGCGAGAGTCTTGAGTTGCAGAGCGTTAAGCTTGAGCGGATTGCGTTTCGGCGGCATGGCGAACCCTGGCGTGGCGGAGACCTGTATCAGGCCGCCGTTCTACTCCACCGCCGCGGTTTCGGCAAAGGGATCAGGCGGAAGGCGGCAACGCGTCAAAGGCCGCCGGTCCAGGGAGGCCAACACTATGACGGAATTTTTGACGGACACCGGTTAACTGGTAACCCACGTAAACGGCGAGCGCATGCGAACAAACTTGTGCGCGCCCGTCTCATCCAATAACTCGGCCTGTAGCGCATCCGACTGCCGCACGGCGTCGATGCGGTCGAGCCCGACATGTTCGCCGTCTTTGACCACGGTCTTGCCGCCGATCAGGACGCGCGCGACCGCGTCCGGTGACGGGCCGTTGCCATAAATCAGGTTGGGGATCAGAGCTGCCGGCGGAGAGAGGTGGGTCTCGCCACGCCGGTCGATGACAACGGCATCGGCCTCCTTCCCCGGCTCCAGCGAGCCGATGCGATCATCCATGCCGAGCGCGCGGGCGCCGCCAATCGTCGCCAACTCCAACGCCAGCTCGGCACTGCCGAACAGCATTTCAAATCCGGTCCATTGCGCGCGCGCATCGCCCATCTGCTTCCGGTGCTGATCGCCGAGGCGCTGCGCGGTGAGGAAAGCGCGCAAGGCCGTCCAGAGATCATGGCCGTAGGCGACCACCGGTCCGTCGAGTCCGATCCCGCAAGTGACGCGGGCGTCGAGAAAAGCGCGCGCGTCAAATTCAACCAACCCGAGGACCTGCTCCATATCGGGCACCAGAGCGATTTTAGCGCCTCGGTCACCGATCAGACCGGCCTCGCCCGGCCGCAGGGTCTGCGCGTGCGCGGCGATCACGTTAGGACCCAGGATGCCTTCATGGTCCATCCACTCAAACGTACCGCCCTCCCAGCCGCGCCGTTCGGCGAGATACTTAGTGTCGAGAACCGAGGGCGCATGAACATCGAACTGACGGCAGTTATCGACCGTCCATTGCCATATCGCTTTGAATTCGTCCGGCGCGCAGTAGGTGATGCCGATGGTCGACGCGGTCACTGTTGTGAGTTCGTTCTCCCATTTCGCTTTGACCCGCTCGGTTTCACCGAGGCCGGTGTCGAGGTCTTCACGAAAGCCGTCCGGGGCATTGTCTTTGTCGCTGAGGATCAGACGCGCCATGCGGCATCGCATACCGGCATCGCGTACAGCGCGGAGCACGCCGTCGATGGATGTCTTGTGAACATGGGTGAAGTGGTCGTCGGCGGTGGTGGTCACCCCGCGGCGCACGAGGTCGAGGATCGGCGGCAGCGCAGAGATATAAGACCGCTCTTCGTCGCACGCTCCGGTCATCGGATAATAAAAGCCGAACAGGCGCTCTTCGAAGGTCGTCCCCTCCGCCATGCCGCGGATGCAGCCTTGAACCAGATGGGCGTGGACGTTGACCAGACCCGGAAGCACGATGTGGCCGTCACCACCGATCTCCTCGCCGGCGGTATAGTCGCAGTCCGCCGCAGGCCCGGCAGCGATCACCTTGCCGCCGGCAATGGCGACAAAGCCGTCTTCGTAGGCGTGGCGGTGCGCGTCCATGGTGATGACGGTGCCGCGCAGCAATGTGTCACAAGCCGGCATAGAAGGGCGTTCCTGGTTTTCCCGGTCTTGATCCTAGCGCAATTCACGGCGGCGCGTTCAAGGCATAGCCCCGGGCGGCCTTCTGTGGAACGATGGCCGGACAGGGGACAAGGCATGCGACATGACCGACATCGCGACTGAGATCGAACAGGTGCTGACAAATTTATGCGGCTTTTGGACCCAGGGCGACCAGCCGGGCATCAAGAACCTATGGGACCCGGAAGAGGACACGCCTTACGCGCTGCCGCAGGAAATGGCGGCACCGGTGATCGGCTGGGAAGCCCTCACACAGTATTACGCGGCGGCGCGTGCGCGGCTGGTGCGGTGTTCCATGCGCGTGTGGGACGTTCACGCCAAACAGCTGGCGCCGGATCTGGCCGTCGCGCTCTACCAGATGCATTGGAACGGAGAGATCAAAGGCTTCGATCATCTGGTCGGTATCGACAGCCGTGTGACGGCGGTATTTCGCCGCCGAGGTGAGCGCTGGCTGATCTGCCACTATGTCGAAGCCCCGGCCGCGCCGATGCTTCACCTGCAAAAATATTATGCCGGGAATGTCGATGACGACTTTGAATCGGCCTGACGGGCAACCACGCAAAGGACCGGCATGATGGACCCAGGCACACCCCACACGTCCGGCCAGTTGCCTCTCAGGCTGAAAATCGGCTGGGGGATCGGCACGCTGCCGATGTCGGCGATGTTCAACGCCATCGGCGTCTTGCTGTTGGCTTTCCTGGTCGAGCACATCGGCATCGCGGCCGGTTTAGCCGGGTTGTTGATCCTGGTGTCCAAAATTTATGACGCCGTCACGGACCCACTGATGGGGTTGATCACGGACCGGACCAAGAGCCGTTGGGGCCGGCGCCGTCCCTTTCTCGTCCTGGGCGGGGTTCTGGCCGGCGGTTCGTTCATCATGATGTTCACCGTGCCGCAGTTCGACAGCCAAACCGCGCTCATCGTGTACGTCGTCGCGGCGCTTCTGCTCAACGCGACTGCGTATACTGTCTTCAATGTGCCGTACCTCGCCATGCCGGCGGAGATGACCAACGACCCGGATGAGCGCACGGCGATGATGTCGTATCGGGTGAGCGCCGTCGCGGGCGGTCAGATCATTTCATCCGTACTGGGTCCGGTAATCATTGCGTACTTCGGCGGTGGGTTACTCGGCCATTCCGTGATGTCGGTTTTTGTCGGCGTGGCGATTATCGCGCTGTGCGCGACATGCTTCTGGATGACGCATGATGCGGCCTATACGACTCAGATCACGGATCACGGGATTAGCCTGACCAAGCAATTTTCCCTGGCGGTTCAGAACCGTCCCTTTGTCGTTCTGCTGTTGGTCAAATTCACGCAGCTCTTCGGATTCGCCATTTTTCTCGCCGCGCTGCCGCTGCTGTTTACGCGCATTCTCGAGGTCTCCTACGCCTACCTGGGTAGCTATTATCTGTTTCAGGCGGGGACGACCGTGCTGTCGCAGCCCGCGTGGGTCGCAGCGAGCAGCCGGATCGGCAAACCGTTAACATATGTATGTGCGGCGGCGATATTTGGCGTGTCATCGGCCTCATGGGTGTTCGGCACGGCAGCCGATCCCGAATGGTATATTTATGTGCGCGCGTCTGTCGCAGGCGTTGGGGCCGGCGGCCTGCTGCTCATCGGCCAATCCCTGCTGCCGGATACGATCGAATACGACTACCGGCGCACCGGCCTGCGCCGCGAAGGCATTTTCGCAGGCGTTTATACGACCGTGGAAAAGGTGTCGTTCGCTTTTGGCCCCGCGGTGCTGGGTCTGATCCTCAGCGCTTACGGCTGGGCGGAAGCACAGGACGGCAGACCGGTCGCACAAACGGCGGAGGCTTTGGCATCGATCGACATCGCCGTGTTGATCCCGGGCGCGACGTTGGTCCTGAGCTGCCTGTGCCTGCTGTTTTACAAACTGGATGCGGGAACGCTGGCGGGAACGCAGCGCGTGACGGACCGCACAGACTGACCGTCCCTCTTGCCCGAAGGTCACCGCATAGACGGGCGCCAAGTGCGCGGTGATCAGCTGCCATGAATCGCCGCCGTTGGCGCTGTGCCACAGCGCGCCGGTGGTCGAGCCCATCAGCAGTTCCTCGCCGGTATCATCAACCTTAAAGGCGTGGCGATAGATGAGATCGAACGCGTTGTCCTGCGGCAGCCCGTTGCGTAGCGTCTCGAACGTTTTGCCGCCGTCGCGGGTCCGGTTTACGATGACTTTGCCGTCGACAGGATAACGAAACTCATCCTTCTTCGCCGGCGCGAACCACGCGGTATCGGGATCGTGGGGATGCACAGCCACCGGAAATCCGAAATTCGACACCGGCACGTCGGTCAGCTCGTGCCAGCTCTGCAAGTCATCGGCGCAGCGGAACATGGCATTGTGATGCTGGCACCACCAGACATCGGGCGCTGCGGGACACTGGACGATCAAGTGGGAATCCTGGATCCCGGGATCGTACTTTGCGTCTTCTGGCACATACGCGGCCCACATCCCCTGAGACCCGACGCGCCAGGATCCGCCGTCGTCCTCGCTGACCCACACGCCGCCGCAGGACACCCCGATGGCAATGCGCTTGCCGTCGCGCGGATCGATGCAAATGGAGTGAATGCCGGGTTCGTCCGCGCCGCCGCCAAACCATTTTTGGCGTTCGGGCATGGTCCATAAGCTTTCGACCAGGTGCCAGGTGTCGCCGCGGTCGTCGGAGCGGAACAAACCGCCCGGCAGCGTGCCGGCCCACACACGGCCGGGCTGATCGGCCGCGCCGGCCGCGAGCACCCATATCATTTTGAGCGAAGGCCCGTCCTCGCCCTCCGGCGCCGTGGGATACTTCGGCGAATCAAGTTCGTGCCAGGTTGCGCCGGCATCGGACGACCGGTGCACTTTGACACCGAAATGGCCGAGATCGAGCGCGGCATACAACGTGCCATCACGCCCATCGGCCAGCATGTTGGTCACCGGCTGGCCGATGAAATGGGTTGCGGTGTGCGACCAGGCACCCCCTGCCTTGCCGTATTCGATGAGCCCCTTGCGGGTCGAAGCGAACATCCGATCGGCCATGGTGCGTGTTCCTTCCCTCAGTGAGTCCTAGCCCCCGGACAGGGCTTGGAGGACGTGTATCTCGGTACCCATATCGACAGAGGCCTTGAGGACGGCAGGATCGCGGTTCAGTTCTCCACCGATAAAAATCGCGACATGCTTGCGCACGCGATCCTGATCGTCGAGCACATAGCCTTTGAGCTTGGGATACTGTGGCCAAATCTCTGCCAATGCATCGCCGACGGTCGCGCCGGAGACCGTCACCGGGTCTTTGGGCGCAACGCCATCGAGATGGGCCGTAAAATGCACGACGGGCATGAGCGTCACCTGCGTTCCGACCTACCGGCCAGGGTTGCCAGTTGACACGGATGGTGCAGGATGATGGCTCGCGGTGCAATCTCAGTCCGAAGACATGTCAGACCCAGACCTCCTAAAGCAGTTTAAGCGCGGCGTTTATATTCATGCGCCGGATCAAACCCTGACCCATTTTTCCGGCTGCCTGATCGAAGGGCTTGTTGCCCTCGGCGTGCCGGTCCGGACCAACGCGACTCAGCTGACGTCCCGCCCCGCTTCGATGCCGCTGGACGGCGTAGATCTTGCCTCGTTGCACAGCGACCCCTTAACCGGATTTGCGGCCTACCTCATTGACATATCGTCGACGAATGCCTTCGTACCGGTAGAGGGGTTGTCGCCGGTCGCCTACATCACCACCAGCGATATCAGCGTGTTCTGCGAGATACCCCAACCGCATCTGCTCTTTGCCGCGCATGGCAGCCGGGCGGCGGTGAAACCGGGGCGGCGCATACCGATTGCGTTCGGACTGACCGAGCGGCTTATCGCGCGGACAGAATCGCAGCTGCCGATGGCGGAGCGTGACCAAAACGCGCTGCACTCGTTCCGCCCGACACTGCAGCAAGGCGTACGCGCCCTGCTCGATCTGGCGTTCGTGCCCGACCTGCAAAAAGTGCTGCCCGTGGAATACATCAACATTCCACCGGGCCATTACATTGAGGCGCTAAAAAAGAGCGCCGTCTGCCTGTGTTACGGCGGCGATTTCTACAGCCAGATCCAGGGCAACGGCTGGTTCGACAAAAACCAGCCGGAGCTGGCGGCACTCCATCGCTTTCAAACCCTGGACGCGGCCGCGGTGCTGCGCTGGGACAGCTGGCGTTTCTGGGAGGCGCTGGCGGCAGGATGCGTCGCCGTGCATCTGGATTTCGAAAAATACGGCTTCGACCTGCCGGTGATGCCGGAACCGTGGGTGCATTACGTTCCGCTCGATCTGGCGGACCTCAAAAGCAGCGCCGCCGCAGTGTGGGACCGGCGCGAACAATGGCCGGACATCGGCGCGCGGGGGCGGGCCTGGGCGGTCGAACATTATGCGCCGCAGCCGACGGCGAAGCGCGTTTTACAGGCCATGGCTGAGGTTTTGCCCTAGACCCGATATCCGCTAGCATGCCGCAGACGTGTGGGGATGAGCGCGAAGGGGAGCAATCGGAATGGCGTTCAAACATGAGACGTGGTCGTCCAATACGACATTCTTGATGGCGGCAGTCGGGGCGGCAGTCGGCCTCGGCAACATTTGGCGCTTCCCGTACATAACCGGCACCAACGGCGGCGGGGCATTCGTACTTATTTATCTGGCCGCGGTTGCCCTTATCGCCATACCGGTGCTGATCGCAGAAACCATGATCGGCCGCCATGGTCATATGAGCGCGCCGGTGTCGATGCAAAAAGCGGCGCAGGAAGTCGGCGCGTCGAATAACTGGGGCATCGTCGGCTGGCTCGGTGTCGCCGCGGCGTTTTTTATTCTGTCGTTTTACAGTGTGATCGGCGGTTGGGTTATCGCCTATGTCCCCAAGACCGTTTCGGGCTCGTTCATCGGCATGGACGCGGACGCGGTCGGCGCGGACTTTAATGCGCTGTTGGGTGATCCGGTTTCGGTGGTGTTTTGGCATACGGTGTTCATTGCCGTAACGGTTGGCATCGTCACCCACGGCATTAAGTTCGGACTCGAACGCGCGGTGTCATTCATGATGCCGGCACTCTTCATCATGCTGGTTGTGATTGTCGGCTACGCCATCGCTGCCGGGGATTTTGGAGCGGGGATGGCGTTCCTGTTCGCGCCCGACTTCTCGAAAATTTCGGCAGACGTGATCCTCGCCGCCATAGGTCAGGCGTTTTTCTCCATCGGGGTCGGCATCGGCATCATGTTCACCTACGGCGCCTATCTACCCGATAACATTCCCCTGCCGCGTGCCTGTGTGTTGATCGCCATCGCCGACACTTTGGTCGCCGTGCTCGCCGGCGTCGCAATTTTTCCCATCGTCTTCGCCAATGGGCTCAATCCCGCCGCCGGACCGGGCTTGGTATTCGTCACTCTGCCCCTGGCGTTCGGGCAGATGACCGGCGGCACCATTATCGGCACAGCCTTCTTTGTTCTGCTCGGGTTTGCCGCCTTGACCTCTGCGATTTCACTGCTGGAAGTGCCGGTGTCATGGCTGGAAGAGCGCAAAGGCTGGACCCGGCGCAGCGCGACCTTTGCTATCGGCGGCGCGATTTGGCTTGTCGGCCTGGCGTCCGGCCTCTCCACCAATGTCTGGTCCGAGGTCTACCTGCTCGGCTTTATCGAGAAGTTCAAGACCACGGGCATCCTCGATCTGGTCGATTACATCACCGGTCAGGCTCTGTTGCCGCTCGGCGGCATGCTCATCGCCGTGTTTGCCGGATGGTGGATGAAGGCCAATGTGCTGACCGAGGAGCTCGGCATGAGCGCCTCAATGTTCAAAATGTGGCGTTTCCTGGTACGGTTCGTCGCCCCGGTTGGAATCCTCTGGGTGCTGGCTTCGGCCTGGTTTTAGGCCGGCCCTTAAAAATCGTACTGGGCGGCCTGCGATACCTTGAGATCACTGAATGCGATGGTTTGCACCAGCGGGTCTTTCTTGCGCACCAGGCCGGCCTCGCCGTCGACCAGGATGTTGACCACCACCGGGCCGTCGCTGACGGCGCGGTACGCTCTCTTCATGGTCGCGTCCAGTTTGGCCGGATCGTCAACCTTCAGCGACATCGCGCCAAACGCCTGACCGATCAATTGATAATCGTTGTGGCCGAGTTCGCAGTTGATGACCTCGCCGAGTTGCACGATCTGACCGTGTTTCTCCGTTCCCCAGCAGCCATCGTTGCAGATCACCACCATCAGCGGTAAGCCCGCCATCACGGCAGCGTTGATCTCGGCACAATAAAAGCCGAACGCGCCGTCGCCGGTCACCAGCACGACCGGACGTGGTTTGGTGCCATTCTTCTCCGCTTCTTCTTTGGACGCCGCCGCCGCGCCGACGGCGAGCGGCAACGCGGTTCCCATGCATCCGACCGGGTAATGATCCAGGAACGAGCGTTCGGCGCGCACTTGCAGGAAACCGTGCATCCAGTTCTGCGTATCGGCACCGTCGCCGGCGTAGATCGTGGTCTTGGGCATATACGCGGTGATCGCACGCGCCATGTCGATGGGCTGAATCGGACCGCCGGCCGGACTCTTCGCCAGTTCGCCAATGCGATCGAGACGCGGCTTGAGCGCTTTCCTGATCCATGACGGATCGGCCTTGGGTTTAACCTTCATCTTGCGCAGTGCCTTGTGCAGCATTTCCACCGCGCGCCGGGCATCGCTGACGACCCCGACATGGATTGGACGATTGCGGCCGATTTCCTCCGGCTCAATATCGATCTGAATGAATTTGGCCTTACGGTCGAAGCGGGGCGCGAGGCCATAGGCCATGCGCTGTGTCAGACGCATGCCCAGTACCACGACCACATCCGCGGCGGCCGGCGTCAGATTGGCCAGCGGCCAGGAGTAACTCAGGACGTTGTCTTCCGGCACGAGACCGCGGCCAAGCGCATTGGCGAACACCGGAATGTTGTACGCCTTGATGAACTTTTTCAGCGCTGAACCGGCGCCGGACAGGGTCGCACCTGAGCCAGCAAGAATGAGCGGGCGCTTGGCTTTAGACAGCAGCAACGCGGCTTCGGCGATTGCTTCGGTATCAGGTTCTGGCTGCGGAACGTGCGTCGGATCCGGATTAACACCTTCGGCGTATTCAATGGCGGCTCCCTGGAAACCGTTGGGGATGCCGAGCACCGCGACACCTGGACGGCCTGACGTGCAATGGCGCACCGCGACTTCGACGTACTCCTGCAGGCGATCAACGTCGGGCACCAGTTGGCAATACTTGACGAAGGGCGACACCATCTCAAGCACGTTGGAGGGATACCCGCCCTGCGCGTCGGCGCGGTTGCCGTAGGGCATGGTCAGCAAAACCAAGACCGGAGAGCACGCACCATGCGCGGTGAGAATCCCCGTCATGGCATTCGGCAATCCGTGTTCGGCGTTGATCAACGCCACACCGAGCTTTCCGGTCACTCGTGCATAACCGTCCGCAGCCCCGACCGTAGCCGATTCATTACGCCCCGGAATGATGGTGATTTTTTCTTTCGCCATTTCGACAAGCAAATGGCCATGTGCCGTTCCCGCCAAACAAAAGGCTGTGGTGAGATCGTACTTCTTGAGCGCACGCATCATCAGCTGCGCCCCGGTCATTTGGTTTGGGCGGCGGTTGGGTTTTGTTTTGGCGGCCATAACATTTCCTCTTCGCGCGTCGCTGAGGCGACATGTTGATTTTGTCGCTTACGCGACGTCAGGCGTGTGATGCGTTTTCAAACTTGAGACGAGATCCTCGAAAGCGATGGTCTGAACCCGCGGATCCTGTTTGCGTACGAGTCCGGCCATCGGATCCGTGAGCACATTGATGACGCTGAACGTGTCGGCGGCAAACGCGCGCTTGAGCGCGGGCTTGACGCCAGCGGGCTGCTCGACCTTTTCGCCGCGTCCGCCGAACATCTGGCCGATGAGATGATAATCCCATTGGCCCAATTCGCAGTTAATGGACTTGCCGACGGCGTTGAGCTGGCCGTGCTTTTCCGTGCCCCAGGCGCCGTCGTTGGAAATGATGCAAACGATCTTGAGATCGGCGAGCGCCGCGCCATTGAACTCGGCGGCGTAAAATCCAAAGGCGCCGTCACCGGTAACCAGCACCACGGGGCGCGGGTTCGTGCCTGTTTCCGCGGCCAGATCGCGCGCGGCGGCGGCGGCGCCAACCGCCAGCGGCGTCCCGATCCCCATCGAGCCCAGCGGATAGTGATCCATGAAGCCGGGCGCGGTGCGAATGCGCAGGATGGCGTGCATCCAGTTTTGGATGTCCGCGCCATCGCCGACGTAAATCGCGTCCTTGGGCATGACATCCATCAGGTCGCGGGCGATGCGGTAGGGGTGCACCGGCGCCTTGTCTTCGTGGCCAAGCTCCGCAATCCGCGCGAGACGCACCTTCATTGCCTTATTGACCCACGCCGGCGGGCCCGGGTTTTTGACTTTGCGTTTTTTCAGCGCCTTGTGCAGGGCCTCTATGGACAGCGCCACATCGCCGACGATCGGGACATCGACCATCCGGTTGCGGCCGATTTCCTCCGCCGCGACGTCGATCTGAATGAACTTCGCCTTGGCGCTGAACCGAGGCGCCAGACCGTAGCCCATGCGTTCGGTCAGGCGCATGCCGCAGACGAGCACGACATCGGCCTCCTTGGCCGCGACTTGAGCGAGCGGCCAGGAAAAGCCGTGCACCAGATCTTCCGGCACGTGGCCGCGTCCAAGCGCGTTACCCAACACCGGAAAACCGAAGGCTTTGACGAATTTGCGCAACGCCGGACCGGCGCCGGACAGAGTCGCGCCGGTGCCGGAGAGAATCATCGGACGCTTGGCTTTTGCTAAGATGTCTGCGGCTTGCTCAATTGCGTCGGCATTTGGCGCCGGCGGCACGGTCGGCGGCGGTGAAGAGAACTCACCCTCATCCAGCGCCGCTGCCTCGAAGTGCTGCGGAATACCGAGCACGGCAACGCCAGGGCGTCCGGTCAACGCCTGACGCGCAGCAGCATGAACAAATTCTTCCAGCCGGTCCGCCGTAGGCACGCTGCGCGCCCATTTGACGTAAGGCTTGACTATATCGAGCCAGTCGTTGGGCCATTCGTCCGCCGCTTCGCGCTTGGGATCTGGCAATTGAGAGACCAGCACCACCACCGGCGTGCAGGCCTGATTTGCGGTAATGATCCCGGACATGGCGTTGGGCAGACCTTGATCCGCTTTGATCAACGCCACGCCGAGCCGTCCGGCGACGCGCGCATAACCGTCGGCGACAGCGATGGTCGCGGTTTCGTGACGGCCCGAGACAATCCCCATGTCACGGTTCTCGAAGGCAAACAAAAGATGCGTGTGCGCCGTGCCGGACAGGCAAGCGACGGTCTTCACGCCGTACGACTTGAGCGCGGCGGCGATGACATCCCCGCCGTTGCGCCGATTTGTTCGTCCGGATTGGGATTTCTTTTTACCAGCCACGTCCGTTCCTATTCAGCCGCGATAGAGACCGCGCCGCCCTCAGGCGGGACAATGCGAAGACCGACTTCGCAGCTGTTGAATGGATCGCAGCCATCCGCGGAGACCCGCACGGTGTCTTCCAGATGCATATTGCCCCAGCCGACTTCGTAGTAGGGCATGTCAATGGTGAACACCATATTCTCCTGAAACACGAATTCGCCCTGCGACCCCGGCATCATCGGACCGATGGGCAACGGATGGTCGGTGTGTTCGAGACCGAGGGAGTGCGGCGTGCAGATGAAAAAACCGGGGAATCCCATTTTCCGCATTTCTGCGATCACGCGCTCTGTCATCTCACGGCCCTTCATGCCCGGCTTGATCATGTCGTAGGCGATTTCACACCCTTTGCGCATGATCTTATTGCGCTTGAGCATTTCGTCCGTCGGCGCGCCGCAAATCGCGGTGCGCCCCATGTCGCCGTGATAATGCTTGTATTCACAAAGTCCATCGAAGGTGATGAGCTGGTTCTCTTTCACTTTCGATTTGCGTTTGCCCATCGAGCCGGTAGACAGATACACGCCCTTGCCGCCGCGCTTGGCGAGTTCGGTATTGTAGATGATTTCGAGCTCGTCCTGGTCCATGCCGACATGGAGCGATGAAATCGCGGTGTTGACGGACTCTTCGTTCATGGCCGCGGCCTGGCGCAGGATGTCGAGTTCGTCCGGCGACTTCACCATGCGGATTTCACGGAAGATGGTCGTCGCCTCCACGCCCTTGATGTCCGGCAGCCCGATCTCGTGCAGCCAGGGGATGACGCGCGGATCGTCGATGCCGACCTTCGCCTTTTCCAGGCCCGCGTCCTTCAACGCTTTCTTCAGGGCATAGAGCGGATTGACGGAGTACGAGCCCTTGGATTTTTCCACATGGGCGAGATATTCCTCGTCGGACTGCGACAGCTTTCCTTCGCTCACCGGCCAGCGCATACCTTCCTGCACCGCCTCGGGCTCCTCGGTGTCCGGATCGAAGTCGCGGCGGTCGGAGTAAATCGGATGGGTAAAGCCGCAGACATTCGGAACCCACGTCGCACCCGGCGTTTCGAAAAAGCGCAGCGTGGCGACAGCGGTTTCCACCAAGCCCGCGGGCGCGTCTTCCTTGCGCGGCAGCACCGCGTAATTGAAGAACAGGCGCCGCATGCGCATGAGCGGGCCCCAATAGTCGGTCAGATAGTAGATGTTGATCTGATTGACCGCGACCAGGCCATCGAGGCCGTGCTTGTCCATGATGTCGTAGGCGCGTGGTTTATTGAGCAGCATGGCGCGGTCTCTCTGAATGCGACGGCTTATGGAAAGACGATGACCTGACGCACGGTCTCGCCGGCATCGAGGCGGTCGAAAGCGGCATTGATGTCTTCGAGCGCGATGCGGTCGGACATCAGGCGGTCGACCGGCAGCTTGCCTTGCTTGTAGAGATCGATGTAACGCGGGATATCGCGCACCGGCACGCAACTGCCGATGTAGCTGCCTTTAAGCGTGCGCTCTTCTCCGACCAGCTGCACCGGCGGCAGCTGCATGCGTTTCTCCGGATGGGGCAAACCGGCGGTCACGGTTTCGCCGCCGCGCGCGGTGATGGCCCAGGCCAATTCGAGCGCCGGCACCGAACCGGCCATTTCGAAGGCGTAGTCGACGCCGCCGCCGGTGAGCTCCTTAATTTTAGCAACGGCATCCGCATCCGACGCATTGACCGCATCGGTGGCCCCCAACTGACGGGCAAGGTCGAGTTTGTCATCGCGCAAGTCGACGGCGACGATCTGCTTTGCCCCCGCCAGAACCGCGCCCAGCAGGGAATTCAATCCGACCCCGCCGAGGCCGATGACGGCGACGCGCGAGCCTGGCTCCACCTTCGCCGTGTTGAGCACCGCGCCGACACCGGTGATGACGGCGCAGCCGAACAGCGCGGCTTCCTCGAAGGTCAAGCTGGGATCGACCTTGACGCAGGACGTCTCGCTGACAACGGCGTGGTCGGCAAAGGCGGACACACCGAGGTGATGGTGAATGTCGTCGCCGTCTTGGTGCAAACGGCGATTGCCCGACACCAGTGTGCCGGCGACATTCGCGGCGGCGCCGGGTTCGCACAGCGCGGGACGCCCCTCGGCGCACGGCACGCAGTGGCCGCAGCTGGGCACGAACACGAGCACGACGTGATCGCCCTCCTTGAAGCGGGTCACTCCCTCGCCGATCTGTTTGACGATCCCCGCCGCTTCATGGCCCAGAGCCATCGGCGTCGGACGGGGCCGGCTGCCGTTGATCACCGACAGGTCGGAGTGACACAGGCCCGCGGCTTTGATTTGCACGAGCAATTCGCCGGGGCCCGGCGGATCGAGCTCCAACGTTTCGATTTTCAGCGGGCGACTCTCCGCGAACGGCGCAGACGCGCCCATTTTGTGCAAGACCGCAGCCTTGATCTGCATGCATCCCTCCGGTTGATTTGGCGCCGGGTGAACCCCGGTTTGGTCCCGGCATTGTAGACACTCGGCAGGGCATGCCAAGATGACGCGTCACTGTAGCCGCCGTGGGCACGTCCGCTGAACGCGACCGATCACTCTATGCACTCTTTTACCTGGTATATCGCACTGGCCCTGCTGTTCGCGGTTGCCATTATTGTTGCGCTACCGAGCGACGGGGCCGAGCCGGAACCTGTCGGAGTCGTCGGCGCGGCGACCTTCCCCGGCGATATCGGCGAGCAAATCTGGCTGGAATACGAACAGACGGTTCTGGACCGGTCAGACGGTCAAATGCCGCTGCGCATGCTGATCTATGGCGAGACCGGCGGCGAGGAAAGCCGCATGCCGGCACTGTTGCGGGGCCGGGTGCACATTTCAAGCTTTAGCGATTCGGGCATGTCGCGGGTCGTGCCGGAATTCGGCCTGCTAACCGCGCCGTTTCTGTTCGACTCCCTGGAGGAAGTGCACTTCGTAACCGATAACTTTTTACGCGAGCCCTACGCGGAGCTGGCCGCGGACAGCGGCTTTGTGCTCCTGAACTGGCAAGATGTCGGCTGGCTCAACCTCTTCGGCGGCAAACCGCTTCTCAAGCCGCAGGACACAGTCGGCTACCGCATGCGGTCTTTACAGTCTTCGGCATCGATTTTGTTTTTGCAGGCCATCGGCGCGGATGTGATTCACATTCCGCGCACGGATTTGGTGTCGAGCTTGCAGACGGGACTCGTCGACGGCGGCGAGTCCAGCCTGGTGCTCTACGCCCGCGGCGGCGAAGCGGACTACGCACCCCATATGACACGGACACGCCACGCGCGGCAATTCGGCTTCAGTGTCGTCAACCGGCGCTGGTTCGAGCGCCTGCCGCCCGAGCAGCAGGACATCATCGACACCAGTTTTGGACCGGAGTCCGCGCAGCGGCAGATGGCCCTCGACCTGATGCGTGAGGAAGAACGGCGCCTGATCGAAATGGGCAAGCAGATTCATGAATTGACGGACGCGCAGCGAGCCCGGTTTCGCGACGCGGCGCTGCCCAATCAGCGCAAGCTGGTCGACGAGATCGGCGGCCGCGCCCCGGAGATCATGACTCTGATCCAAGCGGGCAAGGAAGCCTTCGCCCAGCAGTAAAGCGCTTTACTCGGCTGCGGTCTTATCGTCGTTGGCGAACTGATCGACCAACGCCTCATAGGGGTCGGCACCGTCTGCCGGCTCATCCTGCTTGATTGCGATGATACGGAACACACGCTCCAGCAATGCCGCGCGCCGGGTCTCGCGTGCATCCTCGACATCGTCGTCAGGCTCGTAGGCGTCGACCTCTTCAGGCGTCGCTACCTTGCCGGCCCTGGCCAGCTGCTCATGGGCGTCGAGGCGGTCGCGCACGACCGAGACCTCCTGCACCAAGGCAATGACCATGGCTAGCAGCTTGTCGGACTCGGGGTTGTCGAGGAAAAACGGACGCCGGCCTTTGGCTGTGCGCTGGCGCGGTTTCGCTTTGGTCTCAGGCATATCATGCGCTCCCCAGCCGGACGGGCTCGCCCAGGCTTTGATCCATCAACTGTGATGGGTTTAGTATGGGCCGATCAGCCGCCGGGGTTCCAGACCTCTGCGCCAGACCTACCGGAGAATGACCATGCGCAACAATTCCGATCACGCCATGTTCCCGACCGCCACACACGACGAACAGGCGGCACAGGGCTTCGTGAAAACGTTGCGCGTGTTCAGCACCCGCAACTTCCTAGCCGCCAACGGCGCGCTGCTGAGAGATAAGGGTCTTTCAAACGCAGACGCCGCACCGAGCCGTCGCGATTTGCGCGAGGCTTTGGAAGATGAGCCAGAAAACCAATGGTGGAGCGCGATGCTACGTACCACTCAGGAAGTGCTGTACGACACCGTTGGCCCGACCATTGAGCGCCAACTGCCGGACCTGATTGACCGCGCCAATGCGATGCGCGGCAAACTTGGTTCGCTGACGTTGGATGAGAGCGTCGAGGTTCCACCCTATCTGGCCGCGGTCGACATGCACTGCAAACCGGGCAGCTACCAGCAAGAGATGGTGCCCGACGACGTTTTTGCCGGCGCGGAGTTCGACCGCACCTTCCGTCTCTATTCGATGGGCGGCCTCGGGCCCAATCTGGATGACATGGGGCATACCCTGATTGCCTGGCTGCGCAATCAGTTTGGGGAGACCAGGCCCAAGCGCATCCTCGACATGGGCTGCACGGTTGGCCATTCGACCCTGCCCTACTGCGACGTGTTCCCGGACGCCGAAGTGCACGCCATCGACGTCGCTGCGACGTGCCTGCGCTACGCCCACGCCCGCGCCATAGCCATGGGCAAGGAAGTTCATTTCTCGCAACAGAACGCGGAACATACGAATTTCGAGGACGGCAGTTTCGATCTGGTTGTCTCGCACGTGATGATGCACGAGACATCGCGCCGGGCGATCCGTGCCATCTTCAAGGAATGCCACCGTCTTCTCGCCCCCGGCGGCATCATGATTCACATGGACGGTATCTGCCCCAGCGATCCGCTACAGAAGTATTACGCCGACTGGCAGGCGGTATATAACAACGAGCCATACCTCGGCACCGTCCAGGACGAGGACTTCATGGCGATCTCCACCCAGGCCGGATTTTCGGCAGACAACGTCACCCTCGGCGAGGCGGTGTCGCAGTTTCAAACCGGCGCCAACGACGATCGTCCTGTGCGCAGCTATCAGGTGGTATGCGCGCAAAAATAATGCGGGCGGCGTTCGCCCTCTGCGCGTTCGTCCATTCCCTCTCAGGACCGGTCTCGGCACAGGAGACGGTCAACATCGTTGCGCTGGTCCCGGGCGAAGGCCAGTTGCGCGATAAATTTTTGGGCACTGAACAGCGTTTGGAATCCGGCTGGGGAGCGCCCGTCGATGTCGTATTGCTGATCGACGGACAGGTCGGCACCGAAGAAAGCATGGCGACGACCGTGCGCCGCGGCCGGGCCCACATATCGATGCTGAGCACGCCCGGCATCTCCGCCGCCATCCCGGAATTGAGCCTGTTGATGTCTCCGTATTTGTTCGATTCCTTTGAAGAGGCGGACTTCGTGCTCGACACCCATGTCGAGCCGATGGTGCGCGAAATGTTCACGGACAAGGGCCTAACCTTTCTCCATTGGATCGACTCCGGCTGGTTCAACGTGTTTTCGCAAAGCCCCATACGTGTGCCGGCGGATGCGGCAGGTTTGCGCATGCGCGCAGCAGGCGGTCCGGCAGCACGGGCGTTTCTTCAAGCCATTGGCGCGGATGTCGCGCAGCTGCCATTTGCCGATCTGGTGCCGGGATTGCAGACCGGCATGCTCGCCGGCGGGGCAACCAACACGGCGATGTATCGCACGGTTTCGCTCTATGAATTGGCACCCTACATCACGCTCACACGTCACGGCCTCAATCCCGGAGCAGTGTTTGCCAACAAGGTCTGGCTTGAAGGTTTGACAGGCGTGCAGCAAGAGACCGTTAAACTCGGCATATCGCCAACGTGGAAGGTACGCGCTGACGTCCGCGCTGAGGGAGAAGACGCCCTAGCGTACTCCGCCGCACACGGCGCGACCGTACTTGAACTGACGCCGAACGAACGCGCGCTTTGGAAAGCGGCGGCGGCCGGAACGCACCGCGCTCTGATCGATGAAATCGGCGGCGATGCGGCGCGGCTTTATGATTTAATTCAGGAAGGTAAGTCCGCCTTCGCCGCCGGCGTTTCCGGCATCGGCGCGGACGACAGTACGGCCTCACGGTAAACAACGAAGACACCGGCTGCGGTAATCAGCGCCATACCGACAAACGCCCACCGATCCTGCAATTCGCCAAAGAACAGCCAGCCGAACAGCACCGCCCAGAGCAAGCCGGAGTATTCCAGCGGCGCCAGCACCGGTGGCGAGGCAAACCGGAACGCAAGCGTCAGACACAAATGGCCGAGACCGGCACAGACGCCGACGAAGAGCATCGCCGACCAGGCGATCGTGTCCGGCTGTGTCCAGCCGAACGGCGATAAGACACTCGAGACGACAAATATCCCGATCAATGGATAGTACGTGAGCGATGCCAGCGACTCACGCTCCCGGTTGGCACGATTGGATAGAATGAGCATGGCGTACCCGAACGCGACCATCACGGCGAGCAGAGAGACCGGATGGAACACGCCAAAGCCGGGGCGAACGATAATCAGCATGCCGACGAAACCAACTCCGACTGCAATCCAGCGGCGCAGTCCGACTTTTTCCCCCAGTAGCGGCGCTGAAAGTGCAGTGATCATCAGAGGCGACATCATCACAATTGCCGCAAGATCGGCGAGCTTCATGTAGCGCAGAGCGAAAAACCACGTGTAGCTGATGATCAGCATCAGTGCCGTGCGCCACACGTGGACCAGTGGGCGGGACGTGCGTAACGCGCTCAAGCCGCCATGGTGCCAGATCAGCGGCGACAGGGTCAGCATCGCGGCAATGCTGCGAATGAAATTCACCTGCTGCAGGCTGTAATCGGCAACGGCCCATTTCACAGCCGTATCCATGGCGGTCATGGTCAGCATGGCGCCGAGCATCAGACCGATGCCGAAAGGCCGGTTCTCTCCGGCGGACTGGGACGCGGCAGATGCGGACATAAAAAGGGCTCACTCAAAAGCGGTGCCGTGTGGTACCCGCCACGACGTGCTATCACAAGAGCCATGACAACCGGCGAGCCCTACTTTCCCGCGTTCACGCCCGGCGAATGGCTGAAATTTTACCTGATTCCGCCCGGCCTTTACGTCCAATACCTCGACAGCAAGCACCGCAGGACAGGCGAGGCGGAACTGCGTCTGCTGGCAGAAATCGTCCCGGCTGACCGCGTCGCTATTGATGTTGGCGCCAACAAGGGCGTTTACACTCGCGCGCTGGCGCGCATCGCCAGCCACGTCCATGCCTTCGAACCCAATCCTAAAGCGTTCCGCTGGCTCAACCGCGCCTTGCCGAAAAACGTCTCAGCCCATCCTTTGGCGCTCTCGGACCGCGACGGTCGGACGGATATGTACGTGCCGAAACGCGGTCGCGGGTTCTCCAACCAGATGGGATCGCTGAGCCCCGCGCGCGCAGCCGATCCGCACGGACAAATTTCAGTCGACGCACGCACCCTGGATGCCTGCGCGTTTTCCAACGTCGGGTTTATTAAGATCGATGTCGAGGGTTTCGAGATGCAGGTTCTGGCCGGTGCACGCGGCACCATCGCGCATTTCAAACCGGTGCTGCTGATCGAACTTGAAGAAAGGCACACGGACCGCAAGATCGAGGATCTGATCGGCGACGTTGCCGCCTTTGGGTACAGCGCGCACTTCGTTGACGGCGGCGGCATCAAACCGATCGCCGCGTTCGACCCCGAGACCCGCCACCGCAACTGCGCGACAAAAGACGACTACGTGTTCAATTTCATATTTCAGCCCCTCTAATTCGAGGCTGGACGCTGCACGAAGGGGCTGGTAAGCCAAAACCCATGATCGGTTTGAATGTCATCGCCCGAATTATGAACCCGGCTCTCTAAGGATATCCGGGCGTTTTTCGTGCCTTCTTGTCATTCTTTTCGGGAGACCGGCGATCATGATCCCAGCCGATACACTTCATATTGATCCTTACACCGCAGCCGCGAGAGGTGCGTCATGAGCGTAACTCTTGCCGGCGTGCGCGCCGCTGCGAAGCGTATTGAAGACGGCGTCGTGCGCACACCGACGCGACTGTCGGAAGCGCTCTCGCGGCGCACCGGCACATCCGTAACCGTGAAATATGAAAACCTGCAGCACACGGGTGCATTTAAGGCTCGTGGAGCGTTGTCGCGCATGGCGCTTCTGAGCGATGCGGAAAAACGGCGCGGCGTGGTGGCGATGTCCGCCGGTAACCATGCCCAGGGCGTCGCCTTTCAGGCGGGGCGGCTGAACATTCCGGCGGTGATCGTGATGCCCAAGGGCACACCGTTCGTAAAGGTGCGCAAGACCAGCGAGTACGGCGCGACGGTTGAACTTGAGGGCGATACTTTGGACGACGCGGCGGCCCACGCCCGTGCCCTGGCCGACGAGCGCGGCCTGACGTTTGTCCATCCGTACGACGATGACGACGTCATCGCCGGTCAAGGCACCATCGGTCTCGAAATGCTGGAAGACGCGCCGGACGTCGATGTGCTGGTGGTACCCGTCGGCGGCGGCGGCCTCATCGCCGGAACCGCGACGGCAGCAAAAGGGCTAAAGCCGGGTATTGAAATCATCGGTGTCGAGCCGGAGCTGTATCCGTCGCTCAGCAACGCCCTGAAACAACAATCGGCACCTTGCGGCGGCTCGACCATCGGCGAAGGCATCGCGGTCAAGAAAATAGGGACTGCGCCCATGCCCTGCATCGAGGAGCACGTCAGCGACGTCCTAGCGGTGTCCGAAACCAGCATGGAGCGCGCGGTGTCGATGTTTCTATCGCACGATAAAGTGGTGGCAGAAGGCGCCGGGGCCGCGAGCCTGGCCGCGCTGCTGCAGTATCCGGACAGATTTTCCGGGCGGCATGTCGGCCTGATCCTGTCCGGGGGCAATATCGATGCGCGCATGCTGTCATCGGTGCTGATGCGCGATCTTGTTCGCCTCGGTCAGGTGCTGACCCTGTCCATCGTCATGCCCGACAAACCGGGGCAGCTGCATGCTGTGGCGGGAATTTGCGCAGACCTCGGCGCCAATGTGCTCGAAGTGGCGCACACGCGCTTCGCCATGGATCTTTCCGCCAGCGCCGCCCGGCTAAACATCACAATCGAGACCCGGGGCGAAGATCACGCGAAGCAGGTCATCGACCGGCTGACCGAGGAAGGCTTCACCATCCGCATCAAGGACCCGACCGCGCCGTAACGCGGGCATCGTCACTTCACCAGCTTGCTGATGGTCTTGAATTCGGGCGTGCCGGAGACGTTCATCCATTCGAACAGCGCCATTTCCACATTGATGGCGGCCACCCGGTTGGCGATGAAGCGGTCCCGGGCAAGGTCGATGCTAGCCTGCTGACGCGACGTCGTCGCGTCCATCGCGACGTAAACGTCGAGACCGGCCTGCTTAAAACCGAGTGCCGATTGCAGCACGCAAACATGACACTCGATGCCGGCGATGACGAGCTGGCGGCGGCCATCGCCAGCAAGATCGGTGACGTGCTTAAGCATGTCCGGGTCGGCCGCACAGGAGAAATGCATCTTCTCCATCACGGCCGCATCGCCCCTGAGGTTACTCAGCCGTTCGACGGTCGGGCCGAGGCCCTTGCGATACTGCTCGGACAGAGTCACCGGAATGCCCAGTTCCGCCGCCCCCCGCAGCAACAGCCCGCAGCGCTCAACCATGCGCTCACCATCCAGCATCGCCGGCAACAGGCGCTCCTGCACATCGACGATCAAGATTTGCGACCGGTTGCGATCGAGCAGCACGTCGCTATCTCCGGTCTACGTGTTGTTGTTTGAACAGATTGTTGTAGCCCTCTTCGTCAGGGTCACCGAGCTTCATGATGTCTTCAAGCAGCGCACAGCCCTTCCGCACCGCCGGACGCGCACCGACTGTTTCGCGCCAGCGTTTGACGTTGGGATACTCGTCGATGTCGATTTCGTGAAAATAGTTGATCTTGACCCAGGGATAGGTCGCCATGTCCGCGATGGAATAGTCGCCGGCAAGGTAATCGACCTCGCCCAGGCGTTTGTCCATGACCCGATAAAGGCGTTTGGTTTCGCCCTGATAGCGGTCGATGCCGTACTGAATGCGCTCCGGTGCGTATTGCAGGAAGTGGCCGCACTGCCCGAACATCGGGCCCACGTTAGCCATCTGGAAAAACAGCCATTGAATGACGTCGAACCGGCCCGCCGTGTCCTCGGGGATGAATTTTCGTGTTTTGTCGGCGAGATACAGGAGGATCGCACCGGACTCGAACACCGTGTACGGCTGACCATTCGGCCCGTCGCGGTCGACGATGGCGGGGATTTTATTGTTGGGATTGATCTTCAGATATTCGGGATCGAATTGGTCACCCTTGAGCATGTTGATTGGGTGGGTTTCGTATTCGAGACCGCATTCCTCCAGCATGATGGGGACTTTATGCCCGTTCGGCGTGGGCCAGTAGTAGAGATCGATCATTTAGAACCTTCTGAAAAAAGAACTGCGCGACTCTCGCTGTGAGAGTCGCGCAGTGTAGCGGGTTTTGAAGCGGGGTCTACGCCCCGACAGTTATCCGGTGACGGACGTCAGGACGACAGAGACGCATCGTCGACGACGGCAGGCTCTTCTTCGGCCGGCGCCACCGTGTAGGACGATCCGACATCATACGCCGTCGGCGACCCGTCCGGTTCGATCCCGACCACATAGGTCTCCCCAGCTGTGAGATCGAATTCGAAGCGGTTTGCGCCGAACTCATTCTGCACGCCGGTGGCAAGCACATCGCCCGCGCCGGAGAAGAGGGTGAGAATCGGGTCGGTTTCGCCGCCGTCTACTTCGACAACCAGGGTGCCGTCTGCCTCAGGAGTCAGCCGGGCAAAGTCTCCGGCGTCACCGCCGAAGCCGACCGTCATGGACGTAGATCCATCGAGCTCATCGACCGGCGTCGCGGTTTCAAAGGTATTCCCGAGATCCGGTTCGAACTCGACGGAGAGGCCGTACTCCGCACCGGCGTCACCGCCGTCCGTAACTTCGATGAAGTAAGTCGCGCCGGCCTCGACCGGAAGGACGTGTTCGATATCGTCACCTTCGACACCGTCTTCAGCGATCACCCCGCCCTCACTGTCGAGAACACGGATGTTCGACGGACCGCTCAGACCGGTCAGTTCGATCTTGATATCACCGTCATCCGGTGCGGTGAACGAGAACACATCCGCAGCGTCTTCACCGAACCCAACGTCACCTTCGGTCTCGAGTTCCGTGGCGATGACTTGGGCCGTCTCCGGGGTGTCGCCGGGATCTTCAGCCGGTTCTTCCTCGTCGCTTTCGCCGGTCGGATCGAATTCACCCAGATCGTCCTTGAAGGTCCAGCGGTCCGGATCATCGAAGTATCCGACGATACGGAGCGACCCGTTACCTGCGGACAGGATTAAATCCTGGCCGTGCTGCTCGTGAGCAAGGGCGTTGCGGGCTTCACCGTCAAACACGACGGTTTCGTGACCGCCTTCGTCTTCGATGATGTTTTCGCCCCAAGCCAGGCCGGTATCGCCGTCGGAGTCATCGTCGTCGGCGTTGCCCTTGCCGGAGTTGCCGTTTCCATTGCCTTTGCCAGGATTGTCGTTCTTGGCAGCAGCAGCGGCTGCGGCCGGCGCTTCCCCCTCACCGTCTTCCGGCGGCGGTTCTTCTTCGCCGCCCTCGTCTTCACCGGTGGGTTCGCCGTCGGACTCGTCTTCGGGCTCATCTTCGTCTTCTTCCGGCTCGATTTCGCCACCGAAGACATAGGTGTCGTCGCCCTCGCCGCCCATCAGCGTGTCATTGCCGGGGCCGGCGATCAGGATATCGTTCCCGGCGCCGCCGATAAGGTCATCGTCACCGGGACCGCCTTCAAGGGTGTCGTCACCGCCACCGCCGGCGAGATCGTCATCACCGGGGCCGCCTTTTATGCGTTCGTCACCGTCGGTGCCTTCGAATTCATCGTCGTCCGGGGTGCCATTGAAAACAAAACCGCCTTCGGTTTCGGACCCTTCTTCGCCCTCACCTTCGCCGCCGCCTTCAGACGGTTCGTCGTCAGAGTCGCCGTAGGGCACATCCCCCATCAGGTCAGCCCACAGTTGGGCCAGACCGGGAGGTAAATCATCCAGGCCGGGCGGGAGGTCGCCATCGACAAAAAAACCGTTGCCGATGTGTCCCTGCGCGCCTGCTTTACCGGAATTCGGATTTGGGCCGTTTCCGTTGTTCATATCTATCCTCTATCGCTGCTGTACGTGAGTCGACCTGTAAACGAGCAACGCCTGGGGATCGCGGGAGGTTCCTGAAAAAATTTCGCAAGTAATTGTTTTTATGTAATTTTTACACGCAGAGCGCTGCGGATAAGACGTTGATTCAGCGAAAGATTGTAGGGCTTTCATTTGCGCCGGAGGGGACCTCGCAGATAGAGTGCGGATATGCCCTCGAAAGCGCAAACCTCTCAGACCATGAACCGCAAACGCGTGATCACATGGATGACCCTGGCGGTCGCTGTCACCTTCCTGACCATGACGTTTGTGCTGCTGGGCGCCGCACCGCCGTGGCCGGTGTGGCTGTTTTTTGCCATTTCGCACGGGTTTTTCTGTACTGTCATTTGGCGCACGCCGCCCTACCCGGGTCCTCATCGCCGGCCGATGGACGACATCAAGTTGCCCAATAGCGGCCGGTGAGCGTCCACATTCACCCGTATCATTTCAGGAGATATCTGTTGTATCGCCTTGCCGCGTTTCTCGTCCTCTTGATTTTGCCCTTTTCCGTTCAGGCGGATGTCGTCGCGCGCGGTAAGGTGACCGCCATGTCGCAACCGGATTCGCCATGGGACCGGGAGTGGGATTACTTCAAAGCCAAGATCAACGACGCGCCCGATATCGAACTTGAATATTTCATCCGCGGCGAAGTCGGCACCGAAGAACAGATGCTGACGGCACTCCGGCGAAACCGCGTTCAGATCGGCGGTATCACCATATGGGGTTTGGCCGGGATCGTTCCCGAAGCGGCGGTGCCGATGATCCCGTTTCTGTTCGACACCGACGCTGAAGTCGATTTCGTTTTCGACAACCATCTGCGCCCAATGTTCTCCGAACTTCTCGCGGAACGCGGTCTGGTGTTTTTGGCGTGGTCTGAAGTCGGCTGGAACAATCTCTACGCCAACAGAGCGGTGCTGACCCCGGCCGACGCCGAAGGTTTGAAGCTGCGCGGTTCACCGAATTACGCCGCCCAGGCGTTCCTGCAATCCGTCGGCGCCGACTCCGTGCCGCTGGGCACAGCGGACATCGCGCCGGCCTTGCAGACCGGACTCGTCGACGGCGGACTGTCGAGCATGGTCTTCTTTTATTTTTCCTTCTCGGATTTTGCATCCCATGTGACCGAAACCCAGCAGTCCTACGACCAGGGTATTCAGATGGCCAACAAGGTGTGGTGGGACAGCCTGACCGAGGCTCAGCGCGGAACAATCGAGGATTCATTCTTTCCGATCGGTCCGTCGCGCGACAATATTCGCGCGCTTGTCACCGACTTCAAAGCGGATCTTGTTTCTCGCGGCATTGCTATCCACAGCCTGTCTCAAGCGCAGCGCGCCCAATGGGTTGACGCCACGGCGTCCACTCACCGCGTCATCTTGGATGAAATCGGCGGCCGGGCCGATGAGGTTTATGCCGCAATCCTAGAGGGCAAGCGCGCATTCGCGGCACAGACAATGGCCGCAGAGTAGACCCTCGGTGATATGCGCGCCCATCCGCCCGGTTGCGGTTTGCATCGCCAAGGGCAATCGATAAGATGCACGCCAACTGAAACTTGACCGTTTTGTTCCTGGGGACCCGCCTTGCGCACCGCTAAGGCCTTTCTGCACTACCTGCGTTATTTCGAGCAATCGCTGTGCTTCTTAGCCTTCCTGTGGATGGCCGTGCAGCTGATTGGCGATGTGCTCAGCCGCGAATTCACCGGTTCTGGCTGGTTCGGAGCACCGCAACGCGGCGTCGTTGGCATGATCATCGTCGCCTACATGGGAGTCGCGCTCGCCTCAGCCAACGGTAGCCACTTCCGGCCCAAATTTGCCGACATTGTGCTGCGCCGCTGGGACTCTCTGGCCAACCGTATCGGTGAATTCGGCTTCGCGATCTTTTGCGCTTTTATGTCCTACATCGCTTTTCAGGTCGCTTACGAAAGCTACGAACTGAAAGACGTCACCGCCGTGACGCGCTGGGCGATCTGGCCGATCCAGGGCGTTATCGTCGTGGGCTTCGGCCTGGTGGCGGTTCGGCACGCGCTCTATGGCATCTTTGTAGAATTGCGTCCGCTGCCGCCTGAGTCGGTCGAAGGCGTCGAAATCGCCACCGATCAAGAGGCGGCCGACATCGCCGACGGCGAAGCCGACTATAAGAAAGAGACAAGCCGATGAACGGTTTGCTTCTCGCCATCATCCTGATTGCGCTTTTGATCCTGCGCATGAACATCATTGTCATCCTCGGGGTGGCAACGTTCTGGGCCTATTACTTCTGGGGTGGCGGCGAGCTCATGAATGTCGTCTATGACATGTGGGATGCGTCAAACCGCGAAGTCCTGCTGTCGATCCCGCTGTATATCCTCGCCGGTTCGATTATGTCGCAAGGCTCCATCGCCGAGCGCCTGATTCTGCTGATGCGCGCGCTGACCAAACCGATCCCCGGCGGCCTCGCCATTGCCGGGCTGCTGTCCTGCGGCGTGTTCGCCGCGATTTCCGGCTCGTCGGCGGTGACCCTGCTCGCGGTCGGCTCGATCATGTACCCGGCGCTGATTCAGGAAGGATACTCGCGGCCCTTTTCTATCGGCATGCTCTGTGCCGGCGGCACCCTGGGCATCATCATCCCCCCATCGATCCCGCTTATTCTGTATGGCGTGATGACTCAGAAATCGATCGCCGATCTGTTCCTGGCCGGTACAGGCCCGGCGATCTTGCTGCTCACCGTGCTCAGTCTGTACGCCATGACGGTCAATTGGCGATACCGCGGCGACATGTGGACGGCGAGCGAAATCTGGGCCAGCTTCAAAGGTGCCATTTTTGCTCTGATGACCCCGTTCGTAATTCTCGGCGGCATTTACTCCGGTTATTTCACACCGACTGAGTCTGCCGCCGTGGCTGTCCTTACCGCGCTCGGCGTAGAGATTTTCGCCCACAAACACGGCTTTATGGATTTGGTAACTGGCCGTTTCGGCGCCCTTTCGGGGACGCTGAAAGACGCCGGTGTTCTGGTCTGGCGGGTGGTCGGCGAGACCTCGACCCTGATGGGCAGCCTTTTTCCGATCCTCGCAATCGCCCTGTCGCTCAACGTGTTCATGACCTACGAGCAGGTGCCAGGGAGGATCGTCGAGGCGATGACCGCGTACATCGACTCAAAGCTCCTGTTCCTGCTGATGACCAACCTTCTGCTGCTCGCAGTCGGCCTGTTCCTCGATATCGGAGCGGCGATCCTGATCTTGAGCCCGCTCTTGCCACCCATGGCCGCGGACTACGGCATGGACATGATCCACTTCGGCATCATGATGATCGTCAACCTCGAGATCGGCTACCTGACACCGCCTATGGGGCTGAACATCATCATCGCCATGGGGGCTTTCAGGGAAGACTTCCTGACCATCGTCAAAGGCGTCATACCGTTCATCCTGCTGATGCTGCTTTGCCTGGTGGTCGTGATGTTCGTGCCGCAGCTGTCACTGTTCCTTATTGACTGACCCAAAGTGGCGGACCGCTCCCTCCAAGACCGCGTTAACGCGTTTGATCATTGGTATCACCGCATCGAATTAGGGAACGGATTGGTTACGCCAGGCTGGGCCCCGCTCGAGGCCGATCTGTACGGTGTCCCCGAACGGCTAGACGGCCTCCGCGTTCTTGACGTTGGCGCATGGGATGGCTTCTGGACGTTCGAGGCCCTCAAACGCGGAGCACGCGAAGCCGTCGCTATCGATGATTTTTCCGATCGTCTCGGGACGAATGTCGTACGGACTGCGTGGGAAACGTTCGATCTTTGCCGGGAAGCGCTTGGCTACGACGATTCAGTTTGTCAGCGCCATGAAATGACCGTCTACGATGTTTCGCCCGACAAGCTCGGCATGTTCGACTTCATATTTTTCTTTGGCACGCTGTATCACCTTCGGTATCCGCTTCTGGCGCTCGACAAGCTGGCGGCCATTAGTTCGGGAACGATCATCGTGGAGAGCGCGATCCTCGATGACTATAGCCCGTACAATGGCGGCCTCGGCCATGGTTACGCCGGCAACCAAATGGTGATGGAGTTTTATCCGAGCAAGAATTACGGCGACAACGAATCAAATTGGTGGGCACCCACACTAAATTGCCTTGCCAACATGGTCGCCGCCGCTGGCTTTACAAATCTTCAAGCTTGGAAACTCGCTGACGCACCGGAGCACGTCTCCCAATGCCGCGGATTTGTAAGCGGCCAGAAAATCTAGATTTCAGATTATTTTCCGGTGGCAGGAATAACGACAACGTCAAGCGTGCCGGAGTCGAGGCGGTAGCCTTTGCCTTCCTGGTACTTCTCCGACGCGACATATTGTTGGTAAGCGTCCAACGATGGGTATTCGAAAATGACGACCCGGCCTTCCGCGAACTGATCGCCTTCGATCACCGTTTTCTCATCCGGGCCGCCAGCGGCGATAAGCTTGCCGCCAAACTGCTCGGCCAAGCCGGCCACCGTCTCGGAATACTTCTTAAAACCCGCCGGATCTTTGACGCGCGCTTGGCCGACAACATAAACAGTCATGATGGTCTCCTTCGTTGAGGTGAATTGAAGAGGGTTAAGCCTTTTCGGGCCCGACAGCGACGATCGCCTTGCCGACGTTCTCGCCGCGCATGAGTTTAAGGAAGTGCGCCGGGGCGTTTTGCAACCCTTCGACGCGGTCTTCTTTAACTTTGAGGCGGCCTTCACGCAGCCAGCCGGATGCCAGTTTGAGGTAATGATCGAAATCCGGTTCGTAATCATAAACGACGAGGCCGAACATTTTGGCACGGCGTCCGATGAACGGACCGAGTCCCACGCCTTGGAAATCTTTGCTGTGATAATCGGCAGGGCGTCCGCACATCACCACCCGTGCGTACAAGGACAGATGTTTGGCCATTGCGTTCAGTAACGGGCCGCCAACATTGTCGTGATAGACATCGACACCATCGGGACACGCCGCCGTTAACGCCTCTTCCCAGCCGTCGGTCTTGTAATTGACACAAGCGTCAAATCCATAGGTCTTGGTAACCAGATCGCACTTTTCCCGGCTGCCGGCGATGCCAACAACACGCGCGCCGCGCAGCTTTGCCAGCTGACCAACACAACCGCCGACAGGACCGGCTGCTGCGGAGACCACCAGCGTCTCACCGATTGACGGTTTGCCGAGACGCTCGACCGAACCCCACGCCGTCAAACCCGGCATGCCGAGCGCACCGATCGCGCTGGAGAGCGGACCGGCGGCGGGATCGATGCGCTGGACGACTTTATCCACACCGATGGCGGCATGCTGCTGCCAACCGGTCTCGGCGACAAGATAGTCCCCGGCCTGATAGTCGTCGTGATGACTGCGCACTACCCGGCAGACACTGCGCCCGTAAATCACATCGCCATCGACCAGCTTGGTGTGTCCCGGATGATCGCCGCGGATGGCTTTGCGCACATACGGATCGAGAGACAAGTAAACCGACCGCACCAGCAATTCGCCGGGATTGGGCCGCGGCAGCGGCGCTTCGGTCACGCGGAAGTCTGCCGCATCGGGCATGCCATCACGCTGCTTCGCGAGCTGAACCTGAAGATTGGCTACCACGCGCCCAGACCCTCTCGTCAGATTTTTTCCGGTCCGATCACGACCATGGCCTTACCGACGTTCTGCCCTGACATCAGTTTTGCGAAATGAGCCGGAGCGTTTTCGATACCCTCAGCGCGGTCTTCATGGAACTTGAGACGGCCGTCCTTGACCAGCGGTGCGGCCGCTTTGAGGAATTCATTGATGCGGTCGTAGTAGTCATAAACCACCAAGCCGAGCAGTTGCGCCCGCTTGCCGACAAAGGGGCCCATGTTATGGCCATTGAATGCGCCGTCACTTGATCTGTTGTATTGCGACACCAAGCCACACAGAACGATCTTGCCGTACAAGTTGAGCTGCTGGGTAATGGTGTCGAGCACCGGTCCGCCGACGTTGTCAAAATAAACGTCGATACCGTCCGGACAGGCGGCACGAAGGTCATCTTCCCAATTGTCTTTCTTATAATTGACGCACGCATCGAAGCCGTATTCCTCGACGACAATGCGGCATTTCTCGTCCGACCCGGCGATGCCGACGGCACGGCAGCCTTTGGCCTTCGCGATCTGACCGGATGTGCCGCCGACCGGACCCGCAGCCGCGGTGACAACAAAGGTATCTCCCAGACCCGGTTTTGCCAGCTGCTCGACCCCCGCCCATGCGGTCAAGCCGGGCATACCCAAAGCGCCGAGCGCGGCCGATAGCGGGCCGGCATCCGGGTCAAGCTTACGCACTTCATCGCCCACGCCGCCGTCGGACACACAGTATTGCTGCCAGCCGGACTCGATGACGATGTAATCGCCCTCGGCGTAGTCGGCATGTTTGGATTCGATTACCTGGGCAACGCAGCGGCCGCCAATCAAATCACTCTGATTAAGCCGGCTGTGTCCCATGTGGCGGCCGGCAATCGCGCCGCGCATATACGGGTCGAGGGACAAATAGATGTTGCGCGCGAGGAACTCACCCGGACCGGCTGCCGGTATGTCTGTTTCCGCAACCTGGAAATCACTGACTTTCGGCTCTCCTTCCGGTTGGCGTGCGAGTTGAATCTGTATGTTTTTATCAGCCATGACATCCCCGTGTAATCCCGCCGGCGCGCCGGCGTGTGATCTAATCGTGTTTCATTGCCCTGCTTTATAAGCGGCAAGGTCTTCGGTCAAATCGGCCAGCAAAAGCCGGACGTAGTAATCGCGGTCGTTCTGGCGAACATTGTCCAGAAAGGCCTCCATGTCTTTCACCGAGGCGCGCAGTTCACAGGCGTCAAAATACCCTTTGGTGACATGACGCACGTAAGACACTTGCGCTGCCAGGCGTCCGTTCTTTGCGGACTCGTACCACCAGTGTTCGGCATCGCAGATGTCTTCGGACGCGTCTGGCCGCTTGTTGCTGATCAGCGCTCCCATGACAAACTGAGCTTGGCGATAACCGCCCTCCGCCGCGACCTGCATGGTTGCCACCGCGTCGGCACTGCGCCCGGCATAGAAAAGAACCCGTGCCAATTGATACGTCGCACGCATATCGGACGGGTCGTCCGCAACGACGACTTCACAGGCCGCGATCGCCGCCGGTTGATCGACCGCGGACGTCGGCACGCCTGGAACAACCTTGTCGGGGTCCTCAGGATGAGATGCAAGGCGGTCGCACGCTGTAATGTGGCCGTCGGCGCGGGCGGACGCGAGGTTGAGCGCGGCCAATGCGGCAACAACCACGATGGCACACGAAAATTTACTTCGCATGGCTGGAGGCCTCGTAGGTGTCCGTTACCTCTGCGACGAGTAACTGCTGATAATACCCGTCTGCCTGATCGGCAGCCGCGGTCAGGAATCCTCGAATTTCGTCCGGGCTGGCCTGAATGCCGCACGACTCAAATTTACCGTGTGCGACATGGCGCGGATAACTGACTCGTGCCGCAAAGCGGCCTTGCCGCGCCGACCGGACCCACAGATCTTCGACCTTGCAGGGATCCTTCTTGATGCCCTGTAAACCTTCGTCAGTGATATATCCAAGCACGAATTGGGCCTGCTCTGACCCCGCTTCCGCGGCGAATCCCAAATGAGGCAGTGAGGCCTGGGCTTCGCCGCTGTAAAACAGCACTCGACCAAGCTGGTAGCGCAGCCGCGGATTGTCCGGATCCTTGGCTACGGCGTCTTCGCAGGCCGCGCGGCCCGCAAACAGCAGCACGTCGTCCACGCCAGGTGCGATGCGATCCGGGTCTTCTCCGTGAGAAACGAGAATATCGCACTCGGTGATGAAATCGCCCTCGGCAAATGCCGGGCCGGCAGCAAAAAGCGCAACGGCTGACAAAACAGAAGTTAAAAGTTTCATTGGCCTGTCCTTTCACGATAGGCGGCAAAATCGGCGGTGACGTCTGCCGTCCACATACGGCGGAAGTAATCCGACGCCATGCCTTTCGCTGTTTCCAAGAACGTTGTCATTTCGTCAGCGCTGGCACCAATTTCACAGCCGTCGAATAGCCCGCGCGTGACATGATGGGAATAGCTGACCAGCGCCGCGAACCGGCCCTGCCGGGCGGAACGCAGCCACAGCGATTCAGTTTTACAGCGATCCTGTTCGACGCCCTGCAAGCCGCCATCGTAGATATAGCCCAGCACGAACTGCGCCTGACGGTGACCGGCATCGGCCGCAAAAATCAAATGTGGCATCGCATCTTCCCCGCGCCCGGAATAGAAGTAGGCGCGGCCCAGCAGGTACCGAAGGCGGCGGTTGTCGGGCTGTAAATCCGTATCGGCAAGACAGGCGGCGATGGCGGCGGCCTTCCGCATTTCAGACTGACTTACACCGGGCGCGACACGCTCTGGATCGGAGCCGTGTGAGGCGAGACGATCGCATTCCGTCACTGCTTCCGGATCGGGGGCCGCGGCTGCCGCGGAGACAAAAAGAGCAAAACTCATAAAGACGAGCAGGTTGCGCATGTGGTCCCTCCCAGTAGCGGTGAAGTGCATTTGACTTATTCCGAGTGTTCCAGGTCACGCCTTAGGTTGGCAATGAGCAAACTGCCGACATAGCCCAACTGCGTTTGGGCGGCGTCGAGAAAACCCGACATCTCCGCTTCGGGGGCCACCTCCTGACATGCGTCGAAACGGCCCTGTAAGGCAAAGTCGACGTAGCTGATCGCGGCATTGGGATGGTCTTGGCGGGCAGAGGACCGCCACAACTTTTCGACTCGGCAGATATCTTGCGGCACGCCGTCGTAACCGCGCGTCATAATGAGGCCGACAAGAAACTTCGCCTGGCGATAGTCGAGTTCAATCGCGCGGCCGAATGACTCCAGCGCCGCGTTTATCTGACCGTCGTAGAACAACACACGGCCCAGTTGATAAGAGAACCTGGCGACATCCGGCTGGGCGGCCACAGCGAGGCGACAGGCCGCTATGGCAGCGGGGATATCGACATCGGCGCGCTCCACGCCCGTGGTGATTCGGTCCGGATCCGGCGGATTCGCAGCCAGACGGTCGCAACCGGTGATCTCCGGCGCGGCATGCGCGGCACTCATCCAACAGAAGGCGCCGAACGCGACGGTTATGTATTTGCGCATCTTTGACCCCCCTGACGTGGATGCTATACCCCGTGGCGGCGGGGCGCGCAAACCGGCGCGCGGAGGACGTTAGGGGTGCCTGTGGTCATCGGTCTGTACGATATTCTTCTTTATCTGCACGTGCTGTGCTTCGTGTACTGGCTCGGCGGAGATTTAGGTGTGTTCTACGCTTCCGGGAAGCTGATCAAGCCCGGGATCGGCCCGGAAGGCCGGACGTGGATCAGAAAGATCATGCATTGGCTCGATCAGTTTCCTCGCGTGTGCATGCCGCTGGTCATCGCGCTGGGCTTCACCATGGGCAGCATGCAGTTCTTTGAGTTGGCGCCCATTTGGTTGGCACTCATCTGGGTCATCACCATTGTATGGATCTATTTCGTGGTGGCGCTGTATCTGAATGCGAGCACGCCGGACAGGGTCGCTTGGATCGTCAAAGTCGATTTCGCGATGCGCTGGTTGATCGCCATCGCCATCACGGTGATCGGTGTGACCTCACTGATGGGATCCGGTCTGACAGAGTTCAACTGGCTGTCCGCGAAGTTACTGATTTGGGCCGGCACCGTGTACTGCGGCATCGTTTCGCGCACGACAATGAAACCTTTTCGCTCGGCATTTCAGCGCGTCATGACCGCAGGCGAAACGCCGGAAGATTTGGCGCAGATGAAGCGCGCCCTATACACCACACGGATACCGATCCTGACCATCTGGGGCCTGGTGTTCCTGGCTGGAGCGATAGGATTGTGGAAGCCGTTTTGATCTCCCTGGACGAAAGGAGACGTACATGTACGACCTAGACGGAAAAGTCGCCGTTATCACCGGCGCCGGACGCCCCAAGGGGCTTGGCGAAGCCATGGCCAAACGGCTGGCGCAGGAAGGCTGCAAGATCGTTGTGCACGACATCGGCCAGACCAAGGGCGACATCGCGCCGAAGCACGGTGTCGGTACGTCCGATGAAATCGATCAGGTGGTTGCCGGCATCAAGGCCGACGGCGGCGAGGCCGTGGGCTATGCCGCCGACATGCTGGTCGAGGCGGAAGTCAAAGCGCTTATTGATTTTGCGGTCGAGACCTATGGCCGCATCGATATCCTCGTCAACAACGCTGGCATCGGATACCTGTTCGGCCCTCTCATCGATATGACCCAGGAACAGTGGGACGCAGTGTTGGGCGTGAATCTGCGCGGATGCTTTTTCGGCATCAAGCATGCCGCCAAACACATGATCAAACAGGGCGAAGGCGGACGCATCATTAACATTGCCAGTCAGGCGGCGAAGTCCGGGTTCGGCAACACGGCGGCCTATACGTCGTCCAAGCACGGGCTGGTCGGGCTAACCCGCGTCGCCGGCATCGAGCTGGCACCGCACAAGATCACCGTCAATGCGATCTGCCCCAACCATGTCACCACCGGACTCGGTGCGTGGCAGAACGATTTTATGTCCAAAGCGCAGGGCAAGAGCGAGGAAGAGTATCTGGCCGATATGCGTGCGCGCATCCCCATGGGCCGGGTCGGGCTGGTGGACGATATCGCCAAGGCCTGCGCTTTTCTGTGTTCCGATCAGGCCGATTACATTACCGCCGAGGCGCTGAACGTCTCCGGCGGCGAGGAGTATCACTAAGCATGTCCCATTCCGGTTTTAAGTGGCCTGACGGCAAACGCATCGCCGTCTCCGTAGTCGTCAACGTCGAAGAAGGCGCCGAAGAAAGCATCGCCGATGGCGACCGTGCGCCCGAGCCGGTTGATGAACTGCAAGTGGTGATGTCGAAGGGCCGCAACCTCGGCAACGAATCCAACTATCAATACGGCATTCGCGCCGGCGCGCCGCGGGTGATGAAGTTGCTGCGCGACTACAAGGTCAACGCGACCTTCACCGCCGCGGCGTTGGCGCTGGAACGCGCGCCGGAGCTGGCTAAGGAAATCGTCGCCGATGGACATGAGATATGCGCCCACGGCTATCGTTGGGCCCATCAGCACTGGATGAAAGAAGACATGGAACGCGATTTCATCCGCAAGGCGTGGCAGTCGATCGAAAAGACCTGCGGCAAACGTCCCGACGGATGGCTATCGCGCTACGTGCTGACGGAAAATACCCGCCGCCTGCTCGTCGAAGAAGGTTATAGCTACCACATGGACGATTATTCCAACGATACACCGCGCTGGGATGTGGTCGATGGCAAACCGATCCTGATTTCGCCCTACGCGCTCGATACCAACGACATGAAGTTCTGGATGGATCCGTCTTACACGCCCGATCAGTGGGAGCGCTATCTGATCGACACGTTCGAATGGCTTTATGAAGAGTGCGCGGACAGCCCGAGCAAGATGATGTCACTGGGCGTACACCTGCGCATCGTCGGGCGGCCGGGACGCATCAAAGCGTTTAAGAACTTTTTGGCCCATGCGGCGCAAAAACCCGACGTGTGGTTCGCGACACGCAAACAGATTGCCGACGCCTACGCCGCCCAAGTGCCCGCGCCGGTCTAAGATCAAGACGTAAACAGGAGACAGACATGGTCGTTGAAGCAGCCAAAGTTGGAGAGAATCGATACCGCGAGCGCGGTGGACGCTACTTCGAGGATTTTGAGGTCGGCGACATCTATGAGCATCGTCCCGGGCGCACGGTCACCCTGACCGACAACATATGGTTCACGACGCTGACCATGAACACCCACCCGGTGCATTTCGACGCCGAGTACGCAAAACACACGGAGTTCGGCCAACCGCTGATTGTCTCGACTTTGACGCTGGCGATCATCACAGGAATGAGCGTGTCGGACATCAGCCAGAAGGCGGTCGCCAATCTAGGCTGGACCGACATCAAGCTGCCGCACCCGGTGTTCGCAGGTGACACGATCTACGCCGAATCCGAAGTGCTGTCGAAGCGCGCCAGCAAGTCCCGCCCGGGCCAGGGCATCGTCACCGTCAAGACAACTGGATTTAACCAGAACAGGGACGTGATCTGCTCGTACGAACGCACCATCTTGGTGATGGGCCGTGACAATGATGTCGAGGAAAAAGCGGGGTACTGATCGCGATGCGCCGGCTGCGCAAATATCTTGCGCTTATCATACTGCTAGGTGGCGCGCCGCCGCAGGTTGATACCGCCGTCGCGGAAGACCGGGTCACTGCACCGATCGAGATGTACATGGTGCGGCGTTACTACGACTTCACCAAAGACATCGCCGGCATCCGCGCCGCCAATGAGCCTGGGCATCAGGCGCACCTCTTGAAGTACGGCCGTACGGTTGTGTCGTCGGCCTTGATCGATGATGACGGTGTCCGCATCGGCAGCGTGTCGATCAGCGACACCGACTCCAAAGACTTTATCAATAGCTACGTCTACGACGATCCGTTTACGCAGGGCGGTATTTACAAGGACATCGAGATCCTGCCGCTGACCGTTTATAAGATCGACGGCAGCTACAACCGCGCGCCCGCCTGGTTCGCGCCGGAACTGCAGCGCCGCCAGGCCGAAGAAGGCTTCACCGTGCCGGTGATGCCGACCGGCGAGGCCCCGGCCAAACCGATCTACTTAATCCAGAAAGACTACGCCGAACGCGATGTGGTTAATGAAGTCATCGCGAAGCATCAAGCCGCGCACCACGAACACCTGCTCGCGCATGGCCGCAATCCGATCTCGGCTTCGGTGAAAAACAGCGACGGACAATCAGTCCGCAGCATCGCTTACGGCGATTACGGGTCCTGGGACGAGGTGGTGCGGTTTGTATTTGACGATCCATATACAGACGCCGGCATGTTCCGTGCCATATCCATCGAACGCGTCGATCTCTACAAACTCGACGGGCGGTACGAACGCGCACCGGCCTGGTTTTATGATCAGATGAAACAGCGTCAGGCGGCGCGTTAGTTCCCGGCGGATACACGCACCAGCGAGTTGTCGAGATCGCCGGAGATAAAAACCGCCCCGCCGGCGGATACCGCAACACCTGTAAACAGTCCGGGCTCTGGTCCGGCGCCACGGAGATCGAAGCCGATGGGCAAATCGGTGGCCGCCGATTCTTTTTCGCCTGTCGCCGGATTGATGATCAGCAGACGCTGCGTTCCAACATCCGCCACAGCGAGTTTGCCGCTCGGTAAGAGGGCAACGCCTTCGGGCTGACTCAAGCCGGATACGACAACAGCGGTGTCTCCTGTAACGAGATCGATGCGGCGGACGGTCCCATCGGTGTAACCCGTAACGTAAGCATGTCCGGCACCATCCAAAGCCACCCCAACCGGCCCGCCGAGACCTTGAGCGACAACCGTGCGGGTCATGTCTTCGTCGGTGCCAAGGCGCACAAGGGCATCAGCTGCGAAGTCGGCGAGCAGGATCGATCCGTCCGGTTCAATGACAACATCGTAAGGAGCACCGAAGCCAAACTGGCTGGCGATGGCATTACCGCTGCCGCGCTCTATGATCTGCACCATGCCGGCGGGCGACGTATTGGTCAGCACAATGCGGGTGTCGTCGGCGGCAATGCCTGTAGAGCCGAACACGTTCGGTCCGACCGGCAATACATTGACGTCTCCCGTTTCGGGATCGACGGTACGATGGCTCCAAGCATCGGCTGCGAGAAGCATCTCCCGACCGTGCAGCGAGATGGCGGCCAGTCCGCCCGGCGCGCTAAGGCCGCCCCAAATCAGCTGCGCCGACTCTCCGGTGTCCGGGTCGAGCCGCGTCAGACCGTTATGCGACGAGTGGGAGATGTAGACTCGGTCGCTTGCATCGATGACGAGGTTGTCGATCGGCGGATCTTCAAGGGCTGTGAGCTCACGCGTCTCCCCGGTCATGGCATCAATGCGGATGACTTTGCCGGTGCGGTACCCGAGCGCGATAATATCGCCATTGGATAACAAGTTTACCGCGGAGGGTGTTTGAATTCCCTCGGCGATGGTTTCGATCTCACCGGTCTCGATATCGACGGAGATGATGGCATTGCCGAAAAACTGCGGACCGATGATCTTGCCGTCACCGGTGATTTCAAACCCGTTGAGACCCTTGAGACCTTCGGCGACAAGCCGCGGTTCCCGGCCGTCGAGATAACCCTCGTACAGTGTGTCGGCGCGAAAGATCAAAGTGAAGAACAACCGGCCGTCCGGCCCGAAGTTGATCGAATTGACACCGTTCACGCCGGTCGCGACCACGCGCACGGTGCCGTCGGGATCGCGCACATGCACGGCATCGCGTGCCGTCCACGCCATTGTGCCGTCCGGTGCAAATGCGACATCGTCACCGACCCCGAGCGGCGGACCGACGACGGTCTCGACCGCGGCAGTTTCGGGATCGATTTTGTAAACACTCATGCCGGTGATGCTAACCCCATGCAGAACACCGTCACCGTCAAAGGCCAGTCCATGCAGCCCTTTGAATGGTGAACCCGGAACGACGACCTCGAAACCGCCGGCCCAGGCCGCGTGCATCATCAAAACCCAAGCGGCCAAGGCCATTAGACATCTTTGCATGATGCACCCTCCTCATCCGTGTCCACGCCATGCGCCCACCATGCGCCCGATATCACAATGACCGTGTGGCTTTTCGCATACGCCGCCGCATTATGAACAGTCGAACACACATATATCTGGGAGCGAGACGATGATCGGACAGGTGACGCGGCGCAATGTTCTGAAAGGCTCGGCAGGTATGACGGTGGCGGCGGTGGCCGGCGCACCACAAACAGTCGTGGCCACGTCACACGGCGAATTGAACCTATCAGATCCCACAACGCTCTCGGACGTGTACGCCAAAATTTATGCCACCACCGAGGAGGCGGAAGTCCACAAATACTGGACCGTGCACTACTACGCCTACCTGCATGAAGGCGGCAATATGGTGCCGCTCAACACCATGCTGAATTACAATTACTCTCGCTGGAAGCCCGTCGGCGACAACCGTTACGAAGGCACGGCATGGGAAGTAGGCGTTTACACCGACTTTGACGGCGAAACGATCTATGACGACACCTGGGTCAATCCGGTCACCGGCGAAGAACTGCCGATCGCACATTTTAAGGGCGGCCCCTGGCCTGAGGCGATTGGACCGGACGGCATCGCGCAGACCGCGCGCGGCCCCGACGTGCTGGACGAAATGCGCATTCGGGTGATCGCTGACATCATCTGGCTGCCGACGTCAGCGAACTACAATCTCGCCATTCCGGGCACCGATGACGGCACCGGCAATCCGCTGATGTTTTATTGGGACAGCTACTTTAACTACAGCGCCAACGTGGCCGATGTCATGAACCCGGATTTGCCAAGCGTGCCGTTTACGGGCGCACTGCATAACCTCTCAGACTGGCAGCCGCGGATCGGCTTGGCGGAGATGCCGGGCCGCTCCTTCGGCCGTGCGCCGGGCCAGAAACTCAAATCAGCCGATGACTTGCCGGAGCTGGCCAAGATTGCCTTCGATCGCCATATCCCCGATATCTTCGACGTCGACAACTGGCAGCCGCCCCGATTCGGATAGGTTTTCTGCCGTTCTCGTCCGATCTTCGGTCAGGAATGACCGCCCGCCGTACGGCCCGGCAATGGCCATTGCGCTGGCGGCTCCCATGACTAGAGTGCGCCACAGCCACGCCGCGCAGCCTGCGGCGCCGTATATTTAAGGAGCCACACCATGCGGGACGATCACACCGCCTCCGCCCTGTCCGAAGAAGAAATCGAAGCCATCCGCGACTCCGTGCGCGCGCTCTGCCAAGACTTTCCGAATGAGTACTGGCGCGAGCTGGATGAAAAGCGCGAGTACCCGACGGGTTTCGTCACGGCGATGACGGAGGCCGGCTTTCTGGCGGCGCTGATACCGGAAGAGTACGGCGGCTCCGGCCTGGGGTTAAAAGCGGCCTGCGCCATCCTGGAAGAAATACATAAGAACGGGTGCAATGCCGGCGCCTGTCACGCACAGATGTACACCATGGGTACGATCCTGAAGCACGGCAGTCCGGAGCAAAAAGGCGATTGGCTGCCGAAAGTGGCGAGCGGCGAAATCCGCCTCCAGGCTTTCGGTGTGACCGAGCCGACGTCTGGCACGGACACGCTGTCGCTGCAAACTACGGCCGTGAAGAACGGCGATCACTACGTCGTCAACGGCCAGAAGATCTGGACCAGCCGCGCCGAACACTCCGACTTTATGGTGCTGCTCGCGCGCACCACGCCCAAGGACAAGATCGAAAAAAAGGGCGACGGCCTGTCGGTGTTCATGGTCGACATGCGCGATGCGCTCAAGGACGGCATGACCATCCGGCCGATCCGCACCATGATGAATCACGCCACGACGGAAGTGTTTTTCGATAATGTCAAAGTGCCGGTGGAAAACCTGATCGGCGAAGAAGGTAAAGGTTTCCGCTACATCCTCGACGGCATGAACGCCGAGCGCACGTTGATTGCATCCGAATGCCTGGGCGACGCGCAGTGGTTCATCAAGAAAGCCACCGACTATGCGACCGAACGCAAGGTTTTCGGCAACCCGATCGGCCGGAACCAAGGCGTGCAGTTCCCGATCGCGCGGGCTTACGCCTCCTACCGGGCCGCGGCCTTGATGGTCAACGAAGCCGCCACCAAGTTCGACGCCGGTGAGAAATGTGCCGAAGAAGCAAATATTGGCAAAATGCTGGCCTCGGAAGCGTCCTGGGAAGCGGCGGAGATGTGCGTGCAGACCTTCGGCGGCTTTGCCTTCGCTGAGGAATACGACGTCGAGCGCAAGTTCCGGGAAACACGGCTGTACCAAGTCGCGCCGATCTCGACCAACCTGATCCTGGCGTACATCGGGCAAAACGTGCTCGGCCTGCCGCGCTCCTACTAAGAGGCGCCGCACAGGCATGGTGACCCGCCCGCCCTATTTCGCCGGTTTCGACATCGACCAGATGCTCACCGATCACCCGATCGGCGACGAATTCCTGCCCGCATTCAAGGGTATGAGCCGCGATGAGTTGCACGCCCTGCAGGAGCAGCGCTTTCTGAAATGCGTCGCGCGCGGCTGGGAAGTGCCTTTCTACCAGCGCCATTGGGGCAACGCCGGACTGGAACCGGGCGATATACAAACGCTCGAAGACATCACCAAAATTCCGCCGTTCAGCAAGTCGGACCTGATGGAGTCCATCGGCGCCCATCCGCCATTCGGGGATTTCGCCGGCACCGATTTCAGCGACGACGACCACATGCCCGCGGTGATGCACACGACCTCGGGAACGACGGGCACACCGCAGGTGCTGCTGTTCAGCCCGAAGACGCGCGAGATGCAAAATCTCTTGGTTGCGCGGGCGTACTTATTTCAGGGCCTGATGGGTTCGGACGTCGTGCATTCGATTTACGGGCACGGCATGGTCAACGCTGGGCACTACATGCGCGAGGCGGTGCTGCACTTCACCAACGCGATTTTCTGTTCCGCCGGCACCGGCGTCGAAACCCGGTCGGTGCAGCAAGTCCATATTATGAAACGCTTCAAGACGACGGTGATTGTCGGTTTCGTCGATTATCTGCGCAAGCTTGCCGCGACTGCCGCCGAGGAAGGGATCGAAATCGGCCGCGACATCCCGGTGCGCATGATCTCCGGGCACTTCGGCCGCGAGGACCGGGACGAACTATCCCGCTTGTGGGGCGGTGCGGAAACTTTCGACTGGTACGGCGTTGGCGACACCGGTGTCATTTGCGCTGAAGGTCCGGATCACAGCGGCATGCACGTGTGGGAAGATGCGCACTACGTCGAGATCGCGGATGTGGATACGGGTGCACCGCTGCCCGATGGCGAACAGGGCGATGTGATCGACACGGTTCTGTTCAAGGACGACCTCTATCCCATGATCCGTTTCAACACGCACGATGTCTCGGCGTTTCACACCGGCACGAACGATACCGGCCTGCCCTTCAAACGCATGCAGGGCATTTTCGGGCGCTCGGACAACATGGTGAAGCTGCGCGGCATCAATGTATTTCCGCACGGCATCGGCGGCGTGCTGCTGGAACGCCCGGAATTCACCGGCGAATATTTCTGCCGCGCTGTGCGCGACGCCGAGGGCCGCGACGACATGATCGTCATGGCGGAAATCACCGCCGAACCAACGCCGGAGTTGGAGCAGGCCTACAAAGCGCTGATCAAATCGCGCATTGGCGTGGAGATGCCGGTGGAATTTCACAAGCCCGGCGAGCTGACCCAGTATACGGAAATCGACCGCCGCCAAAAGGCCAAACGCCTCAGCGACGAGCGGTTTAAGTAAGGCTTACAGCGAGGGCTTGGCCGCCACAGCGATCATGAACTTGCCGTCCCAGCCGGGGCGGAGCTGGGGATCCTGACCGCCGCGCTGGTGGAACTTCGCCTTCACTGTGTAGCCGCCAGCGGCCAGCAGATCCTCGAATTCATCCGGTGTGTAGTGACGCACGTGGAACGGATTGACCGGCTACATTTTGTGCGGACGCACAATTTCATTGGGCGTTGAGCAGATCAGCACGCGGGCCAAAGTACCGAACAGTTCAACCGCCTGCCGCGCTTCATGAATGTGCTCCAGAAATTCGAACGAAACCACCGCATCGAAGGGGCCGGCCAGGTCCGCCTCGAACAGATTGGCGTTGATGTAATTGACGTTGGGTTTGGAGAAATGCTTTGCGTGCAACTCCGCTGCCTCCGCCGACGCATCGACACAGGTGATGCGCTCGATCGCATCGGACATGAGGTTCGAGCCGTAGCCGACGCCACAACCGGCATCGAGCACATGGCCGGTCACACCATTACTCGTCAGCCAGTGTTTAGTGGCGGTGTAGCGCGCCATGTGGTCAGGCCGGATGTCGGCCATGGAGGTCGCCATGATGCGTTCCATGGCGGTTAGGCGTCTGCGCGGGTGTTGCAGATAAACATGATGCCCGACCACGTGTACTTGGCGTACTCCGTAAACGTGTATGGCGCTTCCGCCGCCCATTCATCGAAGGCGCGGTGAACACCCTGGTCGGCACGGCCGCGGTAACAGAACCAATCGTCGAACATCAGGATGGCACCGTCGACCATGCGCGGCTCGATAAACCTCAGACAGGGCACGGCGGAGGAATACAGATCGCAATCGATATGAACCAGGGCGGCCTTAGCATCGCCCACGGCGTTCAGGGTTGCAGGGTCTGTCAACGAGGTATCGTAAAACCCCTCGACCAGCGTGACGTCGGCTTCCGGTACGCCATTATTGACGAGGTTCCGGGCCACATCCGCCTTGGAGACTGCAAATTGGCCTTCGTGAAACACGCTGTAATCTTCCAGCGTGTCGTCCGCGCTCAGATGCGGCAGGCCGGAAAAGGAATCAAAGGCGTAGAAATGCCGCGCGGCGGTGTCCATTTGACTGTGAATTTTATACGCCGTCGCCAGCGATCGGCCCTGAAATACGCCGAATTCGAAGTAGTCGCCCTCCGTTTCCGATTTCTGTAAAAAGCGGAGCGCATGAAACATCGCGTCTTGCCGATTCATCATGGGACGGCATGATACGGCATGACTTCAGCCGCCGCCATTCTTGATGGACTGCCCACTCTGATGGGCGAATTAACCGCCGCGTCGGCGAACGACGTGACGCTCATGCTATGCGTCACCCCGGATGACATTGACGGCAAATTATTCGCCCGGCTTGCCGCCGTGCGCGATGGCGGCAACACCGCGCGTGTCCACCTTCACGTCCTCGGGGCCGGGCCGGAAACACAAGCCCGACTGATTCTGTGGAGCGAGAGCCATCCGGACCTGGCGCTGTCTTCGACATGGGAAGACGCAATACCAGAAACGACGGGCAACGGCGCGGCGAGCGCACTTGGTGTCGTGAGGTTGTTTCACATTGCCGGATTGGTCCGCGGAAAATTCGTGCTCACTGACCAGGTGAAGGTTGGGTCGCTTCCCGCCGGTCTCAATGCGCATCTCGATCAGTCTCCGGTGATCACACCTGGCAACACCGATCCCGGCCTGATCCTCGCGATCGACGGCAACGATTACGCTCTCAGCCTGCTGGCCGCCGTCGCCCAACCACTTGCGGAGCGGATACGCTCAGGTGTGATCGGCGCGGCGGATGCCGTGATCGCCCTTGATGCCGTCGTGCGGCAGGCACTGACTCAATCGCCAGACTTCATCGGTACATTTACAGGCGGCAGCCCTGTGTTGACGGCGACAGACATCGCTGACCCCATCGTCGCGTTATGGCCGGAAACGTCGGGGCTTAAAGTTTTGCTGCTCAAGCCGGATATGGCTCTGCCATTCAAGAGCCCCAACCTTGTCGCGGACCGAGAACGCCGCAAAACGGATTCGCCCTTTATGGCGGGCGCACACGGCGCTTTGCGGGAGTCATGGGGGTCCTGCTTCACCCATCTTCGGGACGCGCTCACCGCGCGAGGACACGCGGCGGTATGTATTGAGCGGCCTGGCGCAGAGATCACCGCGGAACTTGCCGACGCGGCGGGGGCAGACGTGGTTATCCTGCCTCACCGGCAGCGGTTTCAATGCCCCGGCTTGAAAACGCCAGCACTGTTTCTCATGCAAATCGCGCACCGGTGGCTGTTCACGCTGGATGAGAACGGCTGGGGGGCCGGCGCCACCGGTTACCCGTACAACGGATTCCACGAGAGCCCCGACGATGGTGCCGTGTTCGATGCCTATCGCCGTGCGTTAATGTCCACCAACGACAGCAAATTCGGCCAACCGGACCGGCGGTCCCGCGCGGACCTCGTGGCCGGCGGCACAATACCCGACCGGCCCTACTTGTTCTTTCCTTGCCAGATACCGGACGACGAAGTGGTGCGGTTCTTTTGCGATGTCTCAGAGGAAGATGTCATCGCCGCATTGACGAATTGGGCGACGGTGCGGCAGATCGACATTGTGTTTAAGGCGCATCCGGCCGCACCTCAGACCTCCGAGTCCTTCAAGGCCATTGCCAGCACGCCCTTTACCCATTGGGCAGATGCCAGCGTGCACGACCTCATCGAGTCCTGCGAGGCTGTTGTAACCTTGAACAGTGGTGTCGGACATGAAGCGATCCTGCACGAGAAGCCCATCGTCATGTTTGGCCGCTCCGAATACGACCGGCTGGCCATTCACGCGACTTTGGACGGCCTGGATGAGGCGTATGAACGCGTTAACGCGTGGGACAGGTCCTCACAGCTGAAAAAGTACCGGCAATTTTACCACTGGTTTACGCGTGATATGGCAATAGACTTACGGGATGCGCCGGCCAGAACCTCCGCGCTGGCACATGCGGTCGACCGGATAGAAAGATTGGTTTGATGGTTGCGATCAAGGAAGTCGTTGCTCATGCCATGGCCCTTCACAAAAAGGGCGATGAAGATGGTGCTGCGGCGGTATTTGAGAAACTGCTGAAAGCCAGCCCTGACGAGCCGCTGGCGCTCGAGTACCTGGGCGTGCGGGCGATCAAGAAACGGGATTACAAGACCGCGATTACCTTGCTGCGCCAGGCTGTCGCCCAGCCGGGCTGCCGGCCTTCGGTGCGCTTCCAGTTGGGTCACGCTCTGCGCGACAGCGGCCAATTGGTCGACGCGTCCGACGCCTACCGCCGTTACGTCGCCGACTCATCCGACCCGGCCGGTGCCGTCACTCTTGCGGATGTCCTGATCGACCTTGATCGCGGGCAGGAGGCGGAGACGGTACTGCGTCAGGCGGTTGAATGGAAACCCGATTACGTAAAAGCCCTGTGTCTGCTGGCGAAGGTCTGCGTTGCGCGAGCCAAGCCATCGGATGCGGAAGAATTCAGGACCCGGGCTGTGGAGTCCGAGGAAGACGGAAAATTGACCCGTCTAATGAAAGCGGCCGCGCACCTGGACATGGGCGTACCTGTGATCATCGCTTCCGGCGATCCAAAATACGTCGCCCGGTTTGCGCCCAACCTGATCAAATCCGTAGCCGCGAATTCTTCAGGCGCTGACATCCATATTCATGTCGTTGTCCCCGATGAGTCGTCTGCGCCGCCGGATCTGCCGGCCGACCTGCCGACTCACACGCTGACCTGGGAAAACGTTCCAGGCGCAAACAGAGCCACGTTCTCGTCGCGACGATTTATCCGCGCAGCCACCTTCATGCGCGCCATCGACCGCACGCTGCTGATTATCGATATCGATTCGAGCTTCAAGAAGGACATTGCCGCGGCGACCACCGAACTTCCCAAGCACGACGTCGCGATGCGCTACCGAGAGGAGGAAATCTTCCTCAATCAGCGTGTGGCCGCAGGGTTCCTCGCGCTCTCGCCGACAAAAGCAGTGCAGACGTTTATAGATTGCGTTGCCGCGTACATCCGGCACTTTGAAAGAACGGAGAAAGCGGCGTAGTTTATAGATCAAATGGCATTGCTAGCCGCACGCTGTCATTTCCAGCCGGAAGACGGTGACCCTGACGTTATTGTCACGGACGTGCCGGAAAGATTCCTGGATTGGCGACGTCATGCCTCTGACAGTGTAATATGGACGACCAAAGGCGCGGGCAAAGTGCTGCCCAAGTAGCGCCGCGCATCGAATACGGATTCACACATGACTTTTGACGTTGTTGCCGCAGGTGTCGCCGGCCTGTCGCAAGCCCTCGAAGACGGCGAAATTTCCGCGGTCGATGCAACGCAGACCTATCTTGACCGGATAGGAGCCCGCAACGGCGAACTTAATGCATTTATCACGGTGACGGCCGAGTCCGCGCTCAAGGATGCGGCCGCATCCGATTCCCGGCGTGCACGCGGGACATCTCTCGGGCCACTCGACGGCATCCCCATCGCGCTGAAAGACAACATCGATCTCGCCGGCGTACCGGCCACCGGCGGCATCGAAGCGTACCGCCGCAGAATTCCGGAAGAAGACGCCGATGTGGCGCGGCGTCTGCGCGCGGCCGGAGCAGTCTTTCTGGGAAAACTGAATTTGCATGAAGGCGCGCACGGCGCGACGACGGCAAACGAAGCTTTCGGCTTTTGCCACAATCCACACCGGCACGGATACACGCCGGGCGGCTCTTCGGGTGGATCGGGCGCTGCTCTGGCGGCCGGATTGTGCGCCGGCGCCTTGGGGTCGGACACCTTGGGCTCCGTGCGCATTCCGGCATCGTTCTGCGGTGTTTCGGGCCTAAAGCCGACCTACGGCCTTGTCAGCACCCGCGGCGTCATGCCTCTGGCGTTCATGCTAGATCATGTCGGCCCTATGGCGCGATCGTGCGCGGATTTGGCGCTGATGCTGAGGGTGATGGCCGGGTTCGATCCGGACGATCCGGCAAGCCGGCACGGCCCGACGGAGTTTGCGCAAACCACTGAAACCGATCTGACGGGCATCACGCTGGGTTATTTCAGCGACCTTAATAAGGCGGGCGGCGAAGCCGTGGATCCGGCCGTATCCGTCGCCTATGCCAAGGCTGTCGACCGTCTCAAGGGCCTCGGCGCGACGCTGAAGCCGGCGTTCTGGGACGGATTCGATCCATCAGCCGTGCGGTCGAAAGCGTTGCTCCTGATCGAAGCCGATCTGGCCAATGTTCACGCGGACATGTTGGGCTCGAACCCCGAAGGGTTCAGTGAAATTTTCCGTGCGGGAATAGATTTCGGTACAGCCCAGTCGGCACCCAAGTTGGCCAAGGCGCTACACATGATCGAGAGCGTCAGACCGACCGCCCGCCATCTCTTTTCCAAAGTGGATGCCCTGGTAACGCCGACGACGCCGGTGCCCGCGTTTTCCTTCGACTCTCAAATGCCGAAGACGATCACGACGTTCACATCGTTCGCGAACTATGCCGGGTGTCCCGCCGCGTCCGTCCCGATGGGCAAGACCGAAGACGGCCTGCCTCTCGGGCTCCAGATCGTCACACCGAAACGGGAAGAAGCACTCGCGTTGAGAATCGGCCACGCATTCGAGGTAGCGTAGCGCTCCGTGTTATTCGCTGCGGTAACAGGCCGCATTGGCGCGGCCGAGGAACAGATCGGCGAACTCTTCCGGATTCGGGACGTCGCCGGACCGCTTGAGCTCATCGACAACTAACTGTTTGATCAGCGCAGGCTCCATAACGTCTTCCACCTGACGCACAATCCCCTCGCGCGCCGCTTCGCATGCGGCCTGCGAGTCGAACGAGAGTGTGTGCAACGTCAGCGCATCAACGCCTTTCTCGTCACTTCCCGGCGCGAGCGCCGCAACGACCAATAACCATTTCATCTGCGTGCCTCCTGGTCTTGGCGAGCCTTGAACTCACCTTTGGCTTCAAGAATAAGGGCATAAATCGCCTCAGCATCACCGCCAATGTCCTGCAAGATCGCCGGATGCACCGCCTGGGCGGCAGCGATCCAATGGCCGCGTTGCTCGGGCGTCAACTCGTGAACGAATGCGCCATCGTCGCGCAGCGCGGCAATCTTCGCGGCGGCGTCTTCGCGCACGGTCAAACGTTGAGATGGAAAAACGTTGAACGCTTTATCGATGACTGCGACCTGAGCCGGCGTCGCACGATCCAGCCAGCGCTTCGACGCCATGAGCACCGTGGTCTCGTAATGATGATCGGTAAGAGTGTAGTGCGGGGCGTGGTCCTTAAATGCATTGACGTACCAAGGCAGGCTGGAGGCGCCGCCCTCGACCATGCCGGTCTGCAACGCGGGCACGACATCCTGGATACCGAGGAAAACCGTATCGACGCTGAGCGCCTCGAAAAAAACGGCGACCGACGGTGTTGACGGTGTGCGCAGTTTCTCGCCTTTGACGTCGTCCGGTGAGGTGTAGGCCCGTGGCCCGTAAAAACCCGTCCAGCCCGCCTCGGACCAGCCGAGAAATGAAATGCCGATCGGCTCTAAATAGGGACGAATAATGTCACCGGCACAGCAGTCGTAAAAATAATCGGCTTCCTCTGCGCTCTCGAACAGATATGGCAGGGACAAAACTGCGGCTTCGGGAATGGTGGACGACAGCCCCCAAAGCGAAGCGGACGAAATCTGCACGCGGTCACGGCGCAGACTGTTGATCATCGTCTCCTCGTTCCCGAGTTCTCCATAGAGGTAAAATTCAAAATCGACTTCGGGACTGGCAGACAGGGTTTCTTTGCGGAATTGCCAGTGCTCATCCCAGATCGAACCCTTTGGCACGCTGCCGGCAGCCCGGCCGGTGAGCGGTGAGTCGGCACCTGCCTGACCCGCAATAAGCAGCGTGGCAAGGGCAACAACCAGAGATAACGGACGCGTCATAGCGATTTCCTTTCCGGGCGCTTTACGCTCCGGTTGTCTGCCACCGGCTCTCCGACCTCAAGGTCCGGCCCAATTCCGACCACCATGCGGCGACGGCACGGCACTTGCGATCCCATAAAGTGTAAGGGCGGCACCGTGGACATGAATTTTGTCAAAGGTATGATGCCTGCACTCATATGACAAAGAAAGGGGCCCAGCCCCGGGGACCGCCATGACCACCGCCACCTCTGACAAGCCCATCACCCAGATTGAACACACCGTCGTGCGCGGTGTGATTGCCTATACGTCAAAAAAACCTGAGCGCATGGACCAGGAACGGGGCCGGGAGTTTTACACGATTACCAAATACGGCTGGGGCGGACGCACCATCGGTGTACATACGGAAATCGACGACCGGCCGTCAGTGATGCGTGACGCCACGTACACGGTGGACGAGAACTGGATGCCGCAGGATTGCTTCGTGCGGCTGACCGTCGCAGATAAATTTATGGGTACAGGCTGGTTCAAATTTCACGCCGACTACACGGAGTGCGAGACTTTTACCGCCCTTGAGGGCCGCGTCTCTCAACGCATGAACCACAGGCACGGTCCGTTGAAGTCGTTCCAGAATCATGCCATCGCCTGTGACAGCTGGCACTTCTCGCATTACGACCTAAGCAAAGGACCTGGCCAGCAGAGCATCGACGAACTGCTGCTCTGCTCGCCCGATCACCGCGGAGCGACCGGGCCGATGCTCTACCCACTGCGCCTGGACATGGTGTACGTTGGTGATGAGAAAATTACCGTGGGGGCCGGTACGTTCGATGCCCATCACTTCCAGGTGCCGACCAATACGGACCTGCCTGAAGAACATCCGCCCTATGAGGTCTACACCACGGCGGACGGCGACTACACATTCCTCAAAGGTGGCGTTGCCGGGTACATGCAGACCCACTACGAACTGGTCGAGTTCGAAAAGACGGTCGGTTAAGGCGGCACGATCATGACCAAAGAGTATCACCAGCGTGATCACGTCACGCGGAAGGGCCGGGTTCTCTATACGTCCAAGAAGAGCGACCGTCTCGACGAGGAACGCGGCCGGGAAGTGTGGACGCTGACCCGTCATGCGGATGGGAGACGGTCCTTGATGTCCCACGGGGAAATCGACGATCGGCCTAGCGTGCTGCGGTTCGTCCACGTCACCGCCAACGCCGACTGGGCGCCGATAGATGCCTTCGTTCGTATCACCGTCGGCGACGCCTTCAGAGGCTCGGGGTGGTTCCGTTTTGCGGATGGTATTGCGGAGTGCGAAACCTATACCGCACTCGAAGGCCGCGTGTCGCAGCGCTTTCCCTACAGCGGCGCCTGTCCCGGATTCGGCGGCCACGCGATCCAGAACGATGGCTGGGTATGCGCTTCGGTCGACCTGGATAAACCAGGCCAGCCACAGACATTCACGCAACTGGTATCGTCAACGGACCATAGAGGCGCGACCGGCCCTTACATCGCCGAAGCGCGACCGACTGTCATCTATGTCGGGGACGAAAAAATTGAAGTCGGCGCCGGCACTTTCGACGCCCACCACTTCCAGTTCGTCGCGGTCGAGGGTCTGCCGCAAGAGCACCCGATCTACAACGTATGGACCACCACCGACGGGGACTACATATTCCTCAAAGGTCAGGTCGACGGATACATGCAGACTTATTACGAACTGGTCGAACTCAGCGACGGGCTTTAGAGGCCGCCTGTTGGCGATCAGCGAGGAGACTCCGGATGAATCGGTATACTTGGCTTACGGCAGCACTGGTCGGCTGTTTCGCCGCTGGACATATCGCTGTTGCGGACGAAGCAGGCGATGTGATTGCCGAACTTGGTTTGGTTGAAAGCGATCTGCCAGTTCGCGAGATGCCGGGCTGGACAGCGCCGGAGGCAATTATTGTCCTGACGGATTCTGATGAGCGGCTCGCGTGGTATCAGCAAGTCGTGCCGGAGTCGGTCACACTGCTTGCGGCCCGCAACAACGGCGAAGCAGTACAGCTTGCCACAGAAAATGCCGGCCGCGTGCGGGCGGCCGTCGGATTTTGCAGCGCAAGCCTCGTCAATGCGGGACCGAATTTGCATTGGCTGCATATGCCTTTTGCTGGAGTCGCACAGTGCGTATCGATTCCGCAGGTCGCATCCGGCGGATATGTCGTAACAAACATGCAGCGCCTTGCGGGGCCGCAAATCGCGGAACATGTCATCGCCATGATGATGTACTTCGCCCGCGGACTTGACCATTACGCCGCTGCGCAGAGGGCGGGCCGCTGGGATCGTTTCGCGCTCCCACCGGGCGATCTTTGGGCGATCAGCGAGAAGACCATGCTGGTCGCCGGTCTTGGCGGAATCGGCACACAAACGGCGCGGCTGGCATCCGGCCTTGGCATGCGGGTAATCGCGACACGCAATTCCAGCCGGACCGGCCCCGACTACGTCGACTATGTGGGCCTTTCTGATGAATTGCCGGATCTAGTCGGTCAGGCAGACGTCGTGGTTAACGCACTTCCGCTGACGGACGAAACGGATGACCTTTTCGACGCTGCGATGTTTGCCCGCATGAAGGAGGGCGCCCTCTTCATCAACGTCGGCCGTGGCGGCAGCGTCGTAACGGAAGATCTGATCGCCGCGCTTGAATCCGGCCAGGTCGGCGGCGCCGGACTAGATGTGCAAGATCCGGAGCCGGTGCCGGACGGCCACCCGCTGTTCGCGGCGCCCAATCTTCTGATCACGCCTCACACATCCAGCTTCAATGATTCCGGCCGCGACAAGTTCTGGATCGTACTGCGGGAAAACCTGCGCCGCTATGTCGCCGGCGAACCGATGTTGTCCCTGGTTGACATCGAAGCCGGGTACTGACCTCCCGCGCTCTAGGTTACGCCAGCTTCTTGGGCGTACCGGCGAATCATATCGAGATAGTAATCGATGCTTCGGTCGAAACCGGGCACAGGGCCTATGCGATTGACGAATTGCGCCATAGACGACGTGATGAGAAGGTGGCGCACGAGGCGGAACAACGGCTGCGCCTCCTTTTCAGCGCGCGTCAAAGGCCTTTGCGACTCGTAACCCGCGACGAACGCCTGGTTCACGCTTTCAGTGACACCTTCGAAGTCATTGCGCCAGTAGAACGCAGCGATGTCCTTGGCTAGCCAATCGGTACCGCAGTCTGAAAAATCGAAAACGGCAAGGCTGCCGTCGGCGAGTTCCATCGCGTTTGCACACTGCAAATCTCCATGACAGGGTCCGCGCGGAACATCTGACTCTGCCAAGGCCGCCATCTTGTCCTGAACGGCTTGCCCTGCCCTTGTTAGAAAGGCTTCGTCTTCTGGACGACCGGCGAAATATGCCAGCAAGAAGGGTAAGCGCTCGATCAGCTTTGGTTGCGATGCGACGGCCTTGCGATGCGGCGTTACGAAATCCGCACCGGCGAGATGAACTTCCGCGAGCAGGGCGCCGAGGCGATGGGCGTCACTCTCTCCAACGGTCTTGTCGAATGGCCGCCCTTCGAGCCATTCCATCATCACGATTTGCCGCGTGCCTTCAGGCGCATCAACCGAAAAGAACAGTGAACCATCAGTCAACGGCACCGGACACGGCGCTTGAATTCCCCGTTCAGCGATATGGCGAACGTAGGCCTGTTCGTATGCGAATTCGTCGTCCGTGCTCTTGCCGGTACGCGCCACCTTGAGCGCGGATGGGCCATCGTCGTGCTCGATTCGATAGATATCATTCATACCCCGGCTCAACAGCAGGAAACGCACCTCACCGTTCAGGCCGTACCGGCGCTTTATTTCTGCTGCGAGAGCGCCGGCGTCGAGTACGGATTGACTGACAGGAAAAGTCATCTCGCCCCTATTTGAACCCCACGTCGGCCGCATGACGCCGAGCGAGTTCCGTCATTGGTGAGAAATCGCCATCGAACCCGGATACGGGTCCGACGCGGTTGATGAGAATGGCGTAGCTCGATGACATGACCAAATCCCGGGCGAAGCGAAACAGGGGCAAGGCGTCTCGCTCTTCGCTAGACAGTGGCCGGAGTGACTCGTATCCGGAAATGAATGCGCCGTTCACGGTATCGTCCCGAATCTCCATGTCGCTGCGCCACACGAACGTCAGGATGTCTTCAACAAGGTAGCCGACGCCGCAGGTATCAAAGTCGAGCATTCCGATTTCACCGGAGTCGAGCCGCAACACATTGGCGAATTGATAGTCGCCGTGCACCGGGCCGCGAGGCAATTTGTCATCGCCGATGCGGCCGTAGGCATCGTTTACGTGATGCATCGCGCGCTGGTAGAAATCTTGATCCTCTGGTTGCCCGTCAAGCATCTCCAATAAATCTGGAATTCGTTGTTCGAGACTCTTGGGCGTTGAAATAACTCTCTGCGCCGGGGCGGAAAAAGTGGTGCCGACGAGATGCAACTGGGCCAGGGCCGCGCCCATGTCGTGTGCATCGGCGGCGGTCAGCTGATGGGTAAAAGGGGTACCCTCGAGCCAATGCATCAGAGACAAGGAGCGCACGCCCTCTGGCGCTTCGATTTCGAAAAGCAGGCTGCCGTCATTGGCTCGCACCGGCGCAGGGACGCGGCAACCTTCCTCATAAAGGTGCGCGACGTATTCTGCCTCGAACTCGTATTCTGCCCGCGTGCGGAAATTCGCCTTCGTGACACGCAGGGCAAACCTCTGAGCTCGCGTCTGAACAAGATAAAAATCGTTGTTGGCCCGGCTGATCAACTGGCATTTCACGGGCGGCGCGAAATCATAGCGCCGCGCAATTTCCTCTGTCAGCGCGGCCGGATCGAGTGTCGAATGGATAACCGGAAAAACCATATTTTGTCCTCTCACCTTGTAAGAGACCGGTCGAATGCATCCTGTGTCAAGCAGGCGTCGCTTGACTTAATGGTTTCACGCTTCACAGTCGGAGCAAGGGGGAACGTATGACCAAACGGCAATCGAATCTGGTTGGTGGCATCTATGACATCGGTGTCGGTGTTACCGACCTTGCAGAAGCCCAGGCGTTCTGGGAATCGTGCGGCTACTCAGCCGGCGCGACCGCAAAGCTGAGCGCCGCCGATGCGCAGGCATTGTACGGAGTGGACTCCGCCGCGACGTGCATCCGCATGATGCACCAGAAAGCAACGGCGGGTTTGATCCGCTTGATCAAGTGGGAGACGCCGCTCGGACCCGGCCTGAATATGGCGCCGCTGCGCACACACGGCTGCCGCTGGTCCGTCCACCGCACCGACAACATCGCCAATGCCTATGTGCACGGAGAAATCCTACGCCGGCAGGGAAAACCGATTCACTTGGTCGGACCGCATTACAATTTCGATCTGGCCCGCAAATTCGAGGAAAAACGCCCATTCAAGGAACCAATCGCCGCGTCGGGGGACGTTCTCTTGTTTGTGCCCGAAGCGCAGCTGGTGGCCATGACCCGTATGAATTTCGACGTACCGAAGTACGGAACCATTAATGAATCTGCACCGCTGCGCATGACGGAAGGATGCCACATGGCTCTCGTGCTGCAGGGTGACGACCTCGCCATTTTCGATTTCTATGAAGATGTCATCGGCTTCAAGCGGTATCATCAGGTCGATATATCCTATCAGCCCGGTTACATGCCCAGTGACATGTTTAGTCTGACGCCGGAGGAGTCCTTTTCCGAAATCGACTTCGACGACCCCGAAGCTGGCGATGACCCGACCGAACATCTTCCGGGCCGCCTGCGCTGCTTTCTGGTCCGCAGTCCAAACCCACCCGATGATCGGTTGGCGCGATCGCAGCCAGGGCATCTCGGCCATTCGTTCTATTCGGTGCGGGTCCGCGATATTGACGCTTTGCACACGGCCGTTAAAGGTTCCGCAGCCACGCACCTCACCAAAATCATGCCTGACGAATTTGGAACCCCGTCGTTCACCTTTAAGGCGCCGGACGGATTCGCGTGGGCGGCGATGCAGCACCGCGCGCCATAAATTAGGCTTTGATGCCTTCAAGCATGGCATCCAGGTGCGCGTGCAACACGTCGCTGAGATCCAGCTTCTTATGTGCGCCAAACAGGTGATCCCAGATGACGTACATAATGGCTGGACTCATCAGCAGCATCGGAAAATCCATTACAGCAGTCTTGCGCAGCTCACTGCGCTCCACGCCGCGTTCCAAAATTTTGGTCAGCATTGCGAGACCCTGAGACAGCACTTCGGCATGGTAGAAGTTCACCAGTTCGGGAAATCTTTTGCCCTCTGAAATCATCAACAACAGTATGGTGCGGAATTCCGGTTGCGAAAGGCGGCTGGCCATGCGCACGACGACCTCGCGCAGCAACTCCTCCGTTGGACCGGTAAAGGTTGCGGCGATCTCGGTCGTCTCAGCAAGGTGGGTCCCCACGGTTTCGCGGACACAGGCTTTAAACAAATCCTCTTTCGTATCGAAATACAGGTAGATCGTGCCCTTGCTGATTCCGGCGCGCTTGGCGACTTCCTCGAGACGCGTGCCGGCGAAACCATCCCGCGCAAACAGTTTTAGCGCGGCAGCGGCGATTTCGCCCGGACGCGCTTCCTTCTGGGCCGCTCTGACGCCCTTTTTCCGCGCTGTCGCAGTCATGATGCTGGCAAATCCGTGTTGCTAACCGTTCAGATCGCCATTATTATACTGACTAACTGGTCAGTCAATATGGCCGGAATGGAAGAGGAACGGATGGACGACGGCGCACCCTCACCGCAAGCCGGTTCTGCGCAGACCGCATCGGCGCTGCCGCCGGGCGACCTGCCGCGACGATTGGATCCTCAGCGCAAATGGGGCCTGGTGGCTGTCGGAATTTTGGCGGCCGGCATTCTTGCCTTCATTTTACTGAACGTGTTGGCGCCGCGGCCGAGTCAGGTTGAGCGGCCGTCACGCGCACCGCTGGTTCAGGTTGAGCCGCTCGTGGTGACGGATGGCCCGCTGCCAGTGCGCGGATTTGGACCCGTGCGCCCACGCGCGCAAGTGACCTTGATTGCCCAAGTGTCCGGCAAAGTCACCGAGACGAGTCCTGCCCTGGTGACCGGCGGGACATTTAAGAAAGGCGACATGCTGCTGCGCATTGATTCACGCACCTATGCCGCCGCGCTCGACCAGACCGAGGCCGAGCGCGCGGCGCGGCGGGCTGACCTGGCTTTTGCGGAGCGGCAATTGGAAAGGGATCAAGAACTCGCGCAAAGCGGAGCGGCGAGCGAACGCCGGCGCGATGAAACACTCAATCAGCGAGACCGGGCGCGGGCTCAGATCGCGGCTCTGGATGCCCAGATCGCGGCGCGCGCAGTCGACTTGGAAAACACAGTTATCACTGCGCCCTTCGATGGCCGCGTGTTCAGCGAGTCTGTGGATGTCGGTTCGGTCGTTCAGCCAGGCGTCGAAGTGGCACGCGTCTACGCCCATGACGTTTCGGAGATCGTTGTGTCCCTGTCGGATCGTGAAGCGGCCCTGATCCCCGGAATTTGGGATGAAGAACTGACGGACCCGCCGAAAGCGACGGTCACTCTTGTGTACCGTGGCCACACTTACGCCTGGGACGGATTTGTCCACCGCGTCGAAGCCGGCATTGACCCGGACACCCGCACGATCGATGTCGTCGTTCGCGTTCCAGAGCCTACCCGGCGCGGACGCCGCATCGACTTGGAAGGCATCGATACTCTTGAAGATGCACCGCCGCTGATTTCCGGCACCTATGCCGCGGTGGAGATTGAAGGACTCGCACTGTCGTATGCCTTGATTCCGCGCGCGGCACTGCGCAATGACGCTTCTATCTGGATTGTTGGTGCCGGTGAGCGCCTGGAACGCATCGCCGTCGACTTGGTGCAAGATCAAGGCAACGTCGTCGCCGTGCGCAGCCCCGATCTAGAAGACGGCGCGCGGTTAATCGTCAGCGAACTGCCCGTCGCAACGCCAGGTCTTGAAGTGCGCGCAACGGACGACGCACCGGGCACGCCATGAGAGATATCCGATGAGAGGCGCCATTGAATGGATGACGCGGCATGGAGTCGCCGCCAACCTGCTGATGATCTTTATGCTCGCGGCAGGTCTGCTCAACGCCTTTATCGTCCCGGTCGAAGTCTTTCCGGAAATCAAACTCGATACCATTACCGTCGAAGTCGAGTATCTCGGCGCAACGCCCGAGGAAATTGAAGAGTCAATCCTGCAGCGCATCGAGGAGCGCGTTGAAGGTATTGACGGATTACAGGACATCACCGCAACGGCGATCGAGAATAGAGGTACGGTTTCGATTGAGCTCGCCATCGGTGAGGACAGCGCAAGTAAACTCGATGAGATTAAAGCGGAAATAGACCGCATCACCACTTTTCCAGCCGGCGCCGAAAAACCCGAAGTGCGGGAGGTGTCTAATCGTCAGCGCGTAATCGAGATCGCAATTGTAGGTGACATCGGCGAACACGCGCTCAAGGAATTCGCCAATAAGGTCAAAGACGATCTGACCGCGACGGATGACATCTCATTGGTCGAGGTCAGTTCGGTCCGCGACTACGAAGTTTCCATCGAGGTCGACAACGCAACATTGCGAGCCTACGGCCTCTCCCTGCCTGACCTTGCCGGAATCGTCCGGCAGGAAAGCCTGGACCTGCCTGGCGGCGAAATCGAATCCGTTGACGAAGATGTCGTTCTGCGCACTCTGGGCCGCAATTACGACCGCAAGGATTTCTCAGAAATCATCGTTCTCACCGGACGTAACGGCGCCCAAGTGAAGCTCGCCGATCTGGCCACCATCGACGACGGTTTCCGCGACCAGGATCTGATCAGTCTATTCAACAACAAACCTGCCGCGTTTGTGAAAGTGTTCCGCACCGGCGATGAGCAGGTTCTTTCGGTGGTCGAGGTCGTCGAACGGTACCTGGAAGAGGATCTGGCGCCGATGCTGCCGCCGGACACTTCGGCCGTCATCTGGCGCAATGATGCCGAGGAACTTACAAGCCGCCTGAACCTGTTGCTCAAGAACGGAGCCATTGGGCTCGTGCTGGTGATTGTATGTTTGACTCTGTTCTTGGATGTGCGCCTGGCATTTTGGACGTCGTTGGGAATCTTGGTCGCTTTCGTAGCTGCCATTGCCGTGGTCAATGGCGTCGGCAACTCGATCAATCAGATCGCCTTGTTCGGGTTTATTCTCGCCATTGGCATTGTCGTCGACGACGCGATTGTGATCGGTGAAAACATATACGCGGAAAATGTTCGGGGCGGCTCGCCGCTGGAGGCCGCTATTCGCGGCGCGCAGCGTGTATCAGTTCCGGTGCTTTTCGCGGTGGCAACGACGATTGCGGCTTTCTCACCGCTGTTGTTGGTGCCCGGCACGGGCGGAAAGTTCCTCGGCCAAATGCCGACGGTCGTGATCATTCTGCTTCTGCTGTCTTTGCTGGAGGCCATGTTGGTGCTGCCGTACCACTTATCCCACCAGCATTTCGGTGCGCCGGTACGGCCCGGGTCTTTGTTAGGCCGCATTCAAGGCATCCAAACCGTGTTCTCCGAAGGTCTGAAACGGTTTGTTGACGGTCCGCTCGATCGGGCGCTCCAATTCGTGACCGCACACCCCTGGGTGGCGGTGTACGCCAGCCTGGCGATGATTCTTGTCTCGTTCGGCTTCGTCGCGGGCGGGTACGTCAAAGTGCAGTTCTTCCCGGTCGTTGAAGGGCGCTACGTGACTGCGACGCTGGAACTCAAACCGGGCACGCCGCTTACACAAACCGAAGACATGGCGGATTATATCCTGAGTATCGGCCGCGAGGTCGAAGCGGAGTTTCAGGCCGGTATGCCTGACAGCGGAAAGCCGGTTGTCACCGCTGTCTACGAACTCATCGGCAGTCAGGATTTCGCCGCCCCTCCGTTCGGTGGGGTCAGCATCCTCCCGGATGCCAACAAAGCCTCGGTCGTGCTTGAACTGATCGACCCCGAACAGCGGCCGTTCGCCGCTCAGGGGTTTCAGGACCGCTGGCGGGAGAAAGTGGGCACGCCGCCCGGAATCCGCCGACTGTTCTTTTCGTCTCAGCTGTTCAATCTCGGTGAACCGGTGCAGGTCGAGCTCTCCGCCGACACGCCGGACACACTCAGCCGTGCGGTCAGCAGCGTTCAATCTGAGCTCGAACAGATTGCCGGCGTGTTTGACGTGCGCAATGATCGCGACGAAGGTAAACGGGAAATCGAGCTTCGCCTGAAACCTCAGGCGCGCGTGTATGGCTTGACCCTCGAAGGACTGGCGCAACAGGTGCGCGCGGCTTTCTTCGGCGCCGAGTCTCTTCGTGTCCAGCGCGGTCGCGAAGAGGTGCGGGTGTATGTCCGCCTGCCGAAAAGCCAGCGCGACTCGCTAGACGACCTTCTCAATTACCGTGTGCGCATCCCGGGCAGCGATTTCGTCCCGCTCGGCGCCGTGGCCGACCTGACGGAGGGAATTAGTCCTTCTGCCATTAAGCGCAGGAACGGCCGGCGCATCGTTGCAGTGACTGCCAACGTCGACAACACGACCATCACGGGCCAGGAAGTCACGGCCGCACTGGAAGAAGAAATATTGCCGCGCTTGGCTCAGGATCTGCCCGGGCTGACTTTCGATTTTGGCGGGGAACAGCGTGAACAGCGGCGCACCCTGCCGGTTCTCGGCCGCAATTTCATCATGGCCCTGTTTGCCATCTATGCCCTCCTGGCAATCGCGTTCCGCTCCTACATTCAACCGATCATCATCATGGCGGCGATTCCGTTTGGCGCGATCGGCGCGATCATTGGCCACCTGATGTTAGGTATTAATCTGACCTTGCCAGGTATTTTTGGAATCGTCGGACTCGCCGGCGTGATCGTGAATGGTGCGTTGGTGATGATCGACTTCATCAACGAGGAACAGGCCAGCGGTAAGCGTCCGCGCATTGCCATTATCGACGGCGCTAAATCGCGTTTCCGGCCGATCATGCTGACCGCCTTGACCACGTTCCTCGGTGTGTTTCCGTTGATCGTCGAGCGTAGCATTCAGGCGCAGTTTCTTGTGCCGGTCGCCTGCAGCATTGGCTTCGGCGTGCTGTTCGGCACAGCGGTACAGATGCTGCTGGTACCTGCTTTGGCCATGATTCAGGCCGATGGCTTACGCGCAAGTCTTGGCCTCGCGAAAAGACGCCCTCTCCCGGCGGAGTGACCCACGCAAAGGTGACGTCAGTCCCCGTTTTCAAGAGTGTGTATGGCGGCTAAGGTGGGGATCTGAACTGAAATCGGATTCAACCTCATGCTGCGTTTTCTCTCGTTTATTGCCGTACTTTGTTTTGCAGTGCCCCTCACGTCAGCGGCGGACCTGACCGTGACGGTCGGCGGCACCGGCGTTAAGGACACGGCCGGCGACCGTAAGTGGCTGACCTACCAACGCAACGTAGAAGATGCCTCCAGCGGCGATATTGAAATGAAGATGCTGATTTATGGCGAACTTGGGCCGGAAGAGAATCTGGTCGCAGGAATTCGCCGCGGGCGCATTCAGGTGGCGAACTGGTCCGGCTTAGCGACGACCACCGTCGTTCCGGAAATGGCGATGCTGTACACGCCATTCCTGTTCGACAATTACGCCGAAGCCGACTTCATCATGGATCATTACCTGTTTGACGCCTACGCCAAGCTGCTGGCGGAGAAAGATATTCATTTCCTGCAATGGGACGAAATCGGCTTCAATCAGATTTACAGCAAGATGCATGTGACCGCGCCTGCGCAGCTGGAGGGCGTACGCTTTCGGACCTCCTCGAGCGAGTCGGCCCGGTTGTTTGCCGAGGCGCTTGGGGCCGACGCAATTCCGCTCGGATTTACCGATATCGTCACCGGGCTACAGACTGGGCTGGTGGATGCGGGCGAGAACGCCATCATCATGTACGCGCCGACGGGTATCGCGGGCGAAGCACCGCACCTGACCTTGACCAACCACTCTTTCGCAACCTCAATCATTGTTATGCGCAAGCGCTGGATCGATCGGCTGCCCGAAGATCAGCGCCGCATCTTAATCGACTCATTTATTTCAATCGCCGACTCGCGCCAATGGACGCGGGACGAATGGAAAGTGTTCCTCGACGAGCAGGACAAGTGGGGATTCACTTCCCACGACCTGGCACCCGACCAACGCGCGGTATGGAAACAGTCGACCGCGCCGGTGGTGCGCCGCATGATCGATTCTATCGGCGGTGATGCGCAAATGATTTGGGATTTGGCACAAGAGGGCAAGGCGGCTTTTGAAGCGCAGCAGGCCGCAGCCCAGTAATCAGAAGGGGTCGAACATGATCAAGGGACTTCGTCGTCTCGCTTTCGCCTTTGCCGCGGCCTGGCTGCTCGTATCGCCTGCCTATGCGTTCAAGTCAGTGGTTAAGCGCACGACGCTTTTGGTCTCAAACGTCGAGCGTTCGATCGAATTTTATGAAGCCATCGGATTTTCCGTCTGGCTGGATCGCGGCGGCGCGCGGAACCCGGACGGTGAAGGCGGGTTACCGCTCAACGGCAAGCCAAAACACTCGCGCATTGCGATTATGCAGGGCCAGCACGAGGAATGGGCGATGATCGGGCTGCTTGAATTCAGCGACCCACCCTTGGCCTGGACTCGGGACCCGGACGACCCGACCATTGGCACATCGGATGCCGTGCTGGTCATCGTCACTGACGACATAAAGCAAGTACACGACAATCTGATCAAAATCGGTGCGACAGTTCTTCAGGAGCCCGAGGACTATTCGACCGAGTCCGTCAACGGCCGCAAGTTCGGCACGATCATGTTTTTTCAGGATCCGGACGGGCATGTGATCGAAATGAGTCAGGTCTATCGCCTTGAGCCCTATGGCGAGTGAGTCCGGAATACGGTGACGGACGCACACGACCGAATCCTCGAAAATATTCGCTGGCAAGCAGTTTTGTGCGGGCAATTGGGCTCGCCGTTGGCTAAAGCCGTACTTGAAAGCGTCGCTGAAAATTACGCCAGCGGTGGCGGCGCCCGAGATATTCTTGCGGCGTGGCCGGGCGATCCGTTCGCTGACAACCTCACCACCCGCCTGCTCGGCGGCCTGCATCGACTCGCGCTGGACGGACAGGCGCCGGCATTGGCGGCGTTGTACCCGTCTTGCGGCGGACAGTGGAGCGGCGAGTTTCTTGAAGACCCAGTCCGCACGACGTTGCGCGACAACACCGGCTTCCTGAGCAGCTACATCACCTTGCCGCCGCAGACCAACGAGGTACGGCGTAGCGCGGCGCTGCATGGCGGCTTCCTCGCCGCCGCCGCTCAGACCGGTCTACCCTTGGCGTTGCGGGAGATCGGCGCAAGCGCCGGACTAAACTTGATGTGGGACCAATTCCGTTATGCCAACGCCGCCTACTCCTGGAAGGTGACCGGAAGCGACGTCTGGATCGAGACCGAGTGGAGCGGTGGCTTGCCCGATGTGGATGCGCCAGTACAGATTGCCGATCGCGCCGGTTGCGATATCTCGCCTTTGGATGTCATTAACTTGGAGGACCGCCGCAGACTTGAGTCTTACGTCTGGCCGGATCAGGCGGAGAGGCTTGAGCGCCTGCGCAGCGCCATCGGCATCGCGAAAAAGTTAAGGCCACGCCTAGACACGGCCGATGCGGAAGATTGGCTGCGCGGCGAACTCGGTCGCCGCACCGCTGGTTTGTGCACGGTGATCTTTCATTCGATTTTCTGGCAGTACATACCGAAGGATAAGCAAGCAGCACTGCGGCAGCTGATCGAAGACGCCGGGTCTGCCAGTGACGGCCGCACACCCCTCGCCTGGCTGCGCCTGGAGCCGGACGAGGTCACGGACTTTCCCGACATCCGCTTGACGATATGGCCGGGCGGCGAAGAGCGCGTGTTGGGCACCGCGCATTTTCACGGCGCCTGGGTGAAGTGGGCTGCTTAGCGGGCCTTCTTTTTTGTGGTCTTCTTATTCGTCTTGTGGGGTTTGCTTTTCGCCGCTTTGGCTTTGAGCGCCGCGTCGCTGGCCTTCAACACCCATGTGCGCGCCTCGTCTCCGTCTTCCAGAACATCCTCTGGCACGCGCCAGAACGACATCTGCACCGGCTTATTCTTACCGCGATAGGTAAACGGCTCCGATCCGGCGTCTTCGTAGTCTTCCTGATTGCCGGGACCAACCTTGAAATAGAGGACATCATCCGCGATCAGACCGAACATTGCGCCATCGCGATAGAGGCCGAAACCACCGAACATGCGGCGCGCACTGATACCGCCGATGTGGTCCAGAACGTCCAGAACGTAGTCACAGTATTCGCGCGAAGCCATTACGCGTCTCTCCGCAGTACGACGAAAGCCCGGAGATTAACGCCATTGTCGCATATAGTCCCGGTACGCTCGATCCGTAGTCCCCTGTTCGTGATTTCCGATACCTTTGTTTCAAAATCCGGCTCGGTGACGTCTGACGATCTCTGCCCCTGGCTTTCAAACAGGATGGCACCACCCGGTGCGGTGAGATCAGCGAGACGATGGGCGAATTCGCCAAAAGGGAGGTCGAACCAACCGTGTACGGCCGCAGCAATCACGACATCGTACACGTCCGTCGTGGCCCACTGCGCCGCATCGGCACTTACAAATGACGCATTAGCAAGTCCGGCAAAGTCGCGTACGACCTCGGCGATCTCAATCAAAGCCGGCTCATGATCGATGCCCAGACAGATGTCTGCGGTTTCCGCTGCGGCGAGCGTCAGAAACCCCGTGTTACAACCGAGATCCAGGACGCGCCGGCCGGCAGCAAGCTCGCGCATCCCATAAGTCGCGGCGCGCCGTTCGGTGTTGCGGCTGCCGCACAAATACGCCGGCGCGTAGCTTTGATACAGCGTGCCGTAATCGCCGAACGCAAGCCGCGACTTTTTACGGTAATCACTCCACAGGGCGCCGACCCGACGGTGTAGGCGGGCGTATTCTTGATGTTGGTCGGACTCGGCCACGGCGGCTGAGAGCGCGCGGGCATGGTGCTGAATGTGGTGGGTGAATGGCCGGGATGAGACGGCGCGCCAGCGCGCCTCAAGAACACCGGCGACATCGCCGTTCCGCGCGGCGGTGTCTGCGTCAGCAGCATGAAGCGCCGGTGTTTCCGCAAGCGCATCGCGCTGCACTTCGGAGAGTTCCTCACCGCGTCGGAATGACGCGAGGCTGTCGGCAAACGCATATTTCGGCGGGTGCGTTTCGGAGGGAATCGTGTTTGCATCTTCGAGAGCGTCGCGCCCGTAAGCATCGGCAAAAGAGCCGAGCCACGGCGCGAATGGGCGCCACAGGCCGACCGTATCGGAACGCGGCACCACATGGCCGTTGAAACTGGACCAGGGAACGGGCACGGAGCTGTCGACGTCGTCCGACGGAGATATTCGATACGGAGTGAGCTCCAGCGCGGAGAGAATTGCATCGATGACGGGTTGCGGCTGAGTCACCAACGTTTCAAAGCGCACGGTGGCGGCAACCGGAGCCCAGCCTGACCAGTGCGCGTTGAGCCGCACATGCGCCTGCAAACGATCGGCAATGCCCGCCCAATTGTCGGCCCAATGCCCTCCGGTGACGAAGTGACGGGCAAACACGCTAACCGCCGTATCCAGCGGATTACGGTCGATAAGCACGACACGGGCGTCAGGGCATATCGCGAGCAGGAGGTCGAGATAAAGAATATTTGTGGGGTGTGTATCGATGACGAACTTGGCGTCCCCGCCGAGGACACATAGCGTCTCGCGATAGAGCTCGGCGGCAGCACGGCGGCTTGATTCGTCTTGAAGGCAATCGGTCTCGGCCAAGCGGGGCAGCACGCCGGTTTCATCCGCGGCCGCGATGTCCGGATGTACGCTCAGCCAGGATTGCAGCAACGACTTCCCCGAGCGCGACGGACCGCAGATGATAAGCGGTGTCGGTGCGGTTGGCGGCTCACTGACGATCGCCGGCGGCTTCCGGCTTAATATGCATTCCGTGCGGTCCAAGAAGGCGCGGCCGGACAGAGCGTACAGATCAGGCGCCGGCGCCGCACGGGCCTGGTTTCCAGCCGCGAAGCAAGCGAGACTCTACTCCCATTGACCTTGCACGGCGGAGTGATTTCCGAGCGCAAACCAAGCCTTAGCTTCTTCGTCGTCGTCGAGATCGCCCTCCGCCAGCAAGGCGCGCAGCCGTTTCATGCTGCGGTCGCGGTCTGGCGCGCTGGCAAAAAGCGAAACGTCATAGAGTGCCGTGATGTGATCGGGCGCAAAATCGAGCAGCGCGAGGAGCGCCTTTAACGCTCGCTGCGGTCTTTCCCCTTCCCACAGCGCTTGCGCGCGCTTGAGGTGAAGATCCTGATCGCGGGGACGTCGTGCCAATGCGGTCTCGCAGACAGCGGCAGCGTCGTCGAACGCGCGGCGCAGCGACAAGTGCGAATGAAGCGCGAGCGCGGCAGGCCGGTAGGCGGGGTCGAGCCACAGGGCCCGCCGGTATGCGTCTTCGGCAAGCCCGCTCTTACCGGCGTGGGAAAACACTTGCCCTGCCGAGTTCAATGCGGCGGCATCGGCGTTCTGTGCAGAAAGAATTTTGTGAGCGAGGGCCTCCGCCTCTTCAAGATTGCCGAGTTCGGCCAGCACAGCCGCCGCAACCGATAACGTATCCGCGTGCTCTGGACGCTGCGCCAGTGCGCGGCGCAGATATGGCTCCGCCTTGCCCGGGCGGCCGGCGTGATAGTGAATCACGCCCATGTTGTATAACGCCGCGGCATGAGCCGGTTGGGCGCCCAAAACCTTGTCGAAGGCCTCCGCCGCGTCGTCGAGACGGCCGTCGCTGAGTGCGGCGACGCCGGATTGAAAAGCATCGCCAGCCACAGCGGCGGAGTCGGAGCCGGCCATCGGCGCTTAGGTCTTGCCGAAGTCGGGCGTTCGTTTTTCTTTGAATGCGGTGAAGCCCTCGTGAAAGTCGTCGCCCGAGAACGAGTCGATGAACAATTGACGCGTCTCCGGCGTATCGTCGGCTGCGCCGTCCAGAATCATACCGGCGATCTTCTTGGTCGCCTCGGCAGAGAATTGCGACGCCTTGCAGATATCGTCGGCAAATGCCGTCACGGTCCGTTCCAGGTCATCTGGCTCGACCAGACGGTTAAGCAGTCCGGCACTCAGCGCGTCCTCGGCGGTGAGAATACGTCCGGTGTAGAGTATGTCCTTAGCGCGCGCCGGACCAACGGCGTCGATCAGTCGCTTGGTATCGGCGAGGCTGTACACAAGTCCGAGCTTACCGGGTGTTATGCCGAGCTTTGCTGTCGTGTCCGCAAATCTGAGATCACAGCACAAAGCGATGCCGCAGCCGCCGCCGACACAGGCGCCACGGATCATCGCGATCGTCGGTTTCGGAAAACGATGCAACACCTTCTGTGCGTCGTAGGTCACTTCGGCGATGGTCTTGGCGATGGCCGGGTCTTCGAATACGGCCTCCATCTCGGTGATGTCGGCGCCCGCTGCGAAGGCCTGACCGGCGCCGGTGACAATGAGCAGGCGCACGGACGGATCGGCGGCAGCTTCATCGAGCAAATCGATCATACGCCGCCACATGCCGAGATTCAGCGCGTTGCGCTTATCCGGCCGGTTGAGCCGGAGCACGGCATGCGGGCCAGACTTATCAATGAAAATTGCGTCTTCGGACATGACAGCAAACGCCCCCGGCTTGGATATCACAACGTTTTAGCGCAGCCGGCCGCAAAGCGCCACGCGCGCCGGACCGGCCTGCCGGGGAACGGTCATATGACGCCTGGAAGCACTGCGGTATAGTGCGTCAGCAGCAGGACACGGGGGCTTGCGCATGACCATCGCTTCTTCGTCGCGCCGTCGACTCTTAGCGCAGGCCGCGGCCCTGGCGCTCAGCCCGGCCCTGTTTCCACGCTTCACCCGCGCCGCCCTGGCCGACGTCCGCTTCCCCGACTACCCGTTCAAGCTGGGTGTGGCATCGGGCGACCCAATGCCCGACGGTGTCGTGCTGTGGACCCGGCTGGCGCCCGTTCCTTTCGACACAGCGGCGCTCCCGCCGGAGCCGATCGAAGTGCGCTGGGAGGTTGCGGAGGACGACGGCATGAAGCGCGTCGTGCAATCGGGCACAGCGATCGCCAAGCCGGAGTTTGCCCATGCGGTGCATGTCGAACTGGCCGGACTCAAACCGGGCCGCGAGTACTTTTATCGCTTCACGGCCGGCGGCGAAGCGAGCGCGGTCGGGCGGACGCTCACCGCACCGGCGCTCCGCTCCGAAACCAAGCGGCTGAAGTTCGCGTTTGCGTCCTGCCAGCACTACGAGCACGGTTATTTCACCGCCTACCGCGACATGATCGCCCAGGACCCCGAGATGATCCTGCATGTCGGCGACTACATCTACGAATACGCGATCTCGCAGGCGCCGGTGCGCCGCCACCCGGTGGAGGAAGCGGTTAGCCTCGACGATTACCGGGCCCTGCACGCAGCCTACAAGCTCGATCCGGACCTGCGGGACGCCCATGCCTACGCCCCCTGGGTGCTGACCTGGGACGACCACGAGGTCGAAAACAACTACGCCGACGATCAGCCGGAATTCGGCGACGACAGCGAAGCCTTTCTGCAGCGGCGGACGGCGGCCTACCGCGCGTACTTCGAACACCTGCCGTTGCGCCTGATGGCCCGTCCGCACGGCGCGCGCATGCGCCTGCATCAGCGCTTCGCCTTCGGCGATCTGGCCGAGTTTTCCGTCCTCGACCTACGCCAGTTCCGTGATCCTCAGGCCTGCGAGCCACCGGGCCCGCCGGCCGGCGCGGTGATCGACCTCGACGCCTGCCCGGAGGCGATGAACGAAGACCGTTCGATGATGGGCCGCGAGCAGGAGTTCTGGTTCGCCATCGGTTTCGGCCGCGGCGGCGCAACCTGGAACGTCATCGCGCAGTCGCTGATGATGGCCGGGCTGGATCAGTTGCCGGGCCCGGCGCGCGGCGTCTATAACGACAACTGGGGCGGCTACCCGGCCAACCGCCGGCGCATCATCGACCTGATCAAGCAGCGCGGGGTCGGGAACGTGGTCTCGCTCGGCGGCGACATCCATGGCTTCTGGGTCAGCGACATCACGGAAGCACCGTTCGATGCCGGCAGCCTGAAGGTCGGCACCGAATTCGTGTGCACGTCTCTGACCTCCCCCAGCTTCCTGTACGACACCTTCGCCGCTCTGCTGCCCGAGAACCCGCAGGTCAAACTGTTTGAGGACCGGGTGCGCGGTTACGTTATGTGCGACCTGACCCATGAGCGCTGGCGCGCCGACCTGCGCACGGTCAGCTCGGTAACCGACCCCGACCCCAGCTTCGGCAGCCTGGCGCGCTTCGAGGTCGCCAGCGGCACCCCCGGCGCGAAAAAAGTATCCTGACGCAGACTTGGCGTGGAACGAGCCCATGCACGGTGGCCACGGTTGCTCACCTTGAGTCTCAGACTCTTGAACTAGAGTCCTGACTCCTCAAAGGAATCACGGGCCGACTATGCGGCGTTCGAGGCCGCCTACGTCAATGACGCAGGCGGACGGATCGAGGCCCTATGTCTTCGCCTTTTTCGATTTCGCAGACTCTTGTCTTGCGGCCTTGGCCTCGAGCTTCTTCTGCGCCTCGATCAGTTTGTCCTCGGGTGTCTTGCCCTTGCCGATGGCGAGGCGGTTTTCGAACAGCGGCGTCTTGGCGCCTTCGCGGTACCAGCTCATCACCATCGGAATCTTGGCAATGCGGAACAGGCCCAGCTGCGGGCAGCGACGGTCGGTTTCCGCCGCCAGGTCCTTGATGCGCGCGATGCTTTCCTTGCTGTCGACATAAAGATCGAAATTGAGCTGCTCGTATTTCGGCTGCAGATGCAGATCGAAAAAGAAGCCGCGGATGTCGATCAGCGACCGGATATCGGTGCGGATGCCCTTGTACTTCAGCCCCATATCACGGGCGACAACGCGCACCGTGATCGACGTGCAGGCGGCAAGCGCACACAGCTGCGCGTGCACCGGCGTCCAGCCGCGCGAGCGGCCCTGCAGGTCAGGCGGATCGCCGATGTCGAACCCTTCCGGCTCATCGAACATGATCGACGGCTGGCCGTCGAAATACCCTTCGACGCGCATCTGCTCGAACGACTGCGTGCTGACATCGGAAATGCCGATGTAATCCGGATATTTAACGTTGGTTTTCATATGCTCCCTCCTCAAGTGCGGATGTGTCCGGCGGGCATGCCGTTCGCGGCAGGCTTTGCCCCTGTTCCGATAGTATGGCACTTAAGACCCATGACCACGCCAGCGGAAATATCTTTGAGCGCCATCGATCACTTGGGAGTCGTCGGCCGCGACATCGGCATCTTGACGGCGGCCTTCACGCGCCTCGGTTTTGTGCCGACAAACCCGGCACCCCTGATGGGCGTGAAGGATGGTTCACCGGTCCCGCTCGGCCAGGATTCGGCCCACCTGATCTTCGCCGACAGCTACGTTGAATTGTCAGGCGTGCACTCGACCGACCCACACCACCACCTGGCGCCGTTTCTCGCCCGCTATGAAGGCCTGCACATACTCGCGCTGGGCACCGACGATGCCGACGCCAGCCACGCAGCGTTGACGGCCCAGGGCCTGGAGACGCCGCCGGTCCAGAATGCGGGACGTCACGTCGACTACGGCACCAAGCACGGCGACGCGAAATTCAAATGGTTTAAAGCGCCGGATGCCCTGGGATCGGAAGGTTTCGTCTGTCTGGTCGAACAGCTGACGCCGGAGCTGGTGTTTCAGCCGCCGTCGGACGGCCATCCCAATGGCGCATTAAGCGTGAGCGGCGTGACTGTGCTGTGTGTCAATGTCGAAGATGCGGTGCAGCGGTTCGCGGCTTATCCGCGCGCTGAGGTCGGCGGCCGAAACCGCGTCACCTTCGGCAATCAGGAAATCGTTTTCCTGGATGAACCGGCGCTGGTTGCGGCCTTTGGCCGAGATACCGGTTTACCAGTCCCCGCCCTCGCCGGATTCACGGTGACGGTGCGCGACATCGCAGCGACGCGGACTTTCCTGACCGGCCAAGGCGTCGCCGTGCAGGACTCGGAAGCCGGCGTTTGGGTGCATCCGCGCGACGCCTGCGGCGCGATCTTGCGTTTCACCCAAGCCTAAGCGCCGGCATACATGTAGTCGCGGGTCAGCGGTACTGCCTCGAGGCTCGGACTCATTTGAATGTGGAAGTTGACGTGAAAGGCGTTGCGGAAACTCGATTCCGCGCTGGCCAGAAAGAACTCCCACATGCGGCAGAAGCGCGCGTCATAGATTTTTTCCATCTCGTCGCGGTGATCCATGAAGCGGCGCCGCCATTCCTTGAGCGTATAGGCATAGTGCAGCCGCAGCGTTTCGATATCCGTAATGTAGAACCCGGCTTTCTCGACATGGGGCACGATTTCCGACAACGCCGGCGCATAGCCGCCGGGAAAGATGTACTTCAGCGTCCACGAGTCCGTGGCGCCAGGTCCGTCGGCACGGCCGATGGTGTGCAAGAGCGCGACACCGTCGTCGGCCAAGCGCTGACGCACCGACCTGAAGAACGTGCGGTACATCGGCAGGCCGACATGCTCGAACATGCCGACGGAGACGACGCGATCGAAGGTGCCTTCTGTCTCGCGATAGTCCTGATAGAGAAACGTCACGTCGTCGCCGACACCGGCCTCCGCCGCGCGGCGGCGCGCGACCTTGAGCTGCTCCTCCGACAGACTGATGCCCGTGACCTTGACGCCGTGACGCTGATGCAGACCCAGAGCCAGCCCGCCCCAGCCGCACCCGATGTCGAGCACGCGCATGCCAGGCTCGAGGCAGAGCTTGGCGGCAATGTGATCGACCTTGTTACGCTGGGCCTGCTCCAACGTCTCGTTGGGCGAGCGGTAATAGGCCATCGAGTACTGCATGTCGTCATCGAGAAAACGCTCGTACATCGTCGACGACAGATCGTAGTGATGGGCTACATTGTTGGCGGCACGGGAGATCGGGTTATAGGTGCGCAGCAGACCGCCGATCCGCTCGATGGATTTCAGCGTGCGCGCCGCCCAATGTCCGTGGGTCGCGCCGATATTCGACATCACCAGATCGAGAAGATCGAACAGATTGCCGTCCTCGATGGTCAGCGTGCCGTCCATGTAGCCTTCACCGGCATAGAGCGCCGGATTGATGAACAGCTTGGTGCCGAGCTTGGGGTCGTGAAACGTACATGTCACCTTGGGCTCGCCGCCGGTGCCGACCTCGTGGCGCACGCCGTCGTGGCCGATGATCGTGAGTGTCCCCCGTTTCATCAGGGGTTTGAGAAAACGCGCGAATAACACGAACCTGGGTCCTTTGGTTTGCGGGCTGCAAAGTCTGTTAGAGTATTTCACATGTGGCCGTCAAAGTCCGCCGCGCGGAGGTGAACCCCATGCCAGAATTCGATCCGAGCGATCACAACCGCGTGGTTGTCGTCGGGGCCGGCCCGGTCGGGCTGGTTGCCGCGCTGAGGCTGGTGCGCGCCGGCATTCCGGTGCTTGTGCTCGAAGCGGCGGGCGAACCCCATGCCGAACCGCGGGCCTCGACCTTTCATCCCCCGACGGTGGATCTGCTGGATGAACTGGGACTCGGCGAAAAACTCGTCGCGCTCGGGCGTCCGGCACCGACCTGGCAATACCGCATGTTCGAGACCGGCGAGCGCGCGGTGTTCGACCTCGGCGTGCTGGCCGACCAAACGAGCCATCCGTACCGGCTGCAATGCGAACAGCTCAATCTAGTGGTCGAAGCGGCGAAGATGCTCGAAGCCGAAGCGCCGGGAGCGCTGATCTACAACGCGGAAGCGACAGGCATCAGCCAAACCGCGGACGGAATTACGGTCAATGCGGTGATCAGCGGCGAACCGTTAACGATCAACGGCCTATGGCTGATCGGCACCGACGGCGCCAACAGCGTTGTCCGCCGCGGCATGGCATTGGGCTTCAGCGGCGAGACCTATCCGACGACGTCGATTTCCATCGGCACGCCGTTTCCGTTTCAGGACCACATGGATGACCTGTGCGGGGTGAATTATTTCTGGGCCGACGGCTGGTCGTTCAGCATGTTCCGCACCAAGGAGATGTGGCGCGTCGGGTACTCGCCACCCGTCGATCAGAGCGACGAAGACGCGTTAAGCGAAACTGAAATTCAAGGCCGGCTCAGCCGCCTTGTGCCGGGCGCTGGACCGTTCGAGGTCATCACCGCCAGGCTGTACCGCGTGCACCGGCGTCTCGCCGACACCCTCCGGATTGGCCGGATCATGCTTGCCGGAGACGCCGCGCATCTAAACAGTCCGTCCGGCGGCTTCGGCATGAACGGCGGCGTGCATGACGCGTTCAATCTCTCGGACAAACTGATCCGGGTGTGGAACGGCGAAGACAAGGCGCTGCTGGATTTGTATTCGCGCCAGCGACACTTCGCGGCCAGCGCGGACATTCAAACCACGTCCGACGCCAATCACAAACGGCACCGCGAACAGGATCCGGACAAGCGCCGGGCCGCGCTGAAAGACATGCAGGAGATTGCGGCGGACCGCGAAAAACTCCGCGCCTTTCTGCGCGACTCCTCTCTCATCACGTCTCTGGAGCGTGCCGCGGCAGTGACCTGACCGGGTTACGCGCCCGACGGGGCGTTGAACACGTTGCGGTCGAGGGCGTCTTCACTGACCGCAATCACCGTAGTCACTGACACATCGCCGGCAACGTTAACGGCCGTGCGGCCCATATCTAGCAGACGGTCGACGCCGGCGATCACCGCAATACCTTCGAGCGGCAGGCCGACCGACGTCAACACAGTGGTGAGCATGATCAGACCGGCGCCGGGCACGCCCGCCGAACCGACGGCGGCGAGCGTCGCCGTTCCGATGATGGTGAGATAGTCGCTCATGGCTAAGTCGATGCCGAAGGCCTGGGCGACGAACACGGCGGCGACTCCCTGGTAGAGCGCCGTGCCGTCCATGTTGACGGTTGCGCCGAGGGGCAGGACGAAACTCGCGACCGGTTTGGACACGCCGATGTTTTCTTCCGTGCAGCGCAGAGTTACCGGCAGGGTGCCGGAGCTAGACGCAGTGGAAAACGCCACGGCAATCGCATCGGTGATCCCGGCGAAAAATTTTAGCGGATTGAGACGGGCGCCAAGTGCCACCAGCCCGCCGTAGGTCAACGCAACGTGGATCAGACACGCGCCGTAAACAGTCGCAACCAATTTGATCAGCGGAATGATGACGTCCGGGCCTTGCGTGCCCGCCACCCAGGCGATGAGAGCGAAAACACCGATGGGGGCTGTTTCCATGATGAAGCCGGTGAGCGAGATCATCACCGCCGTGCCGGAATCGATCAGGCTGCGGACCGGGCGGCCCGCTTCGCCGGTGGCGACCAGCGCCATGCCGAGCAGAACGGCGAAGACGATGATTTGCAGCACATTGCCTTCGGCAAGCGCGGCAAAGGGATTATCAGGCACCAGACCGATGATCACGTCGATGCCACTGGGCAACGCCGCGGCATCCGGCGGGGCTACGACCGCCTGCATATCCAAACCGGTACCGGGCGCGATCAGCACAGCGATGACCAGGCCGATGCAGATGGCGAAAACCGTCGTCGCCATATAGAGCGCGACCGCCTTCCCGCTGATGCGGCCCAGGTCGCCCGGATGCTCCATCGACGTGATGCCGGAGACGATCGACACCAGGATCAGCGGCGCAACGAGCAACTTGATGGCGCGTAGAAAAATGTCGCCCAGCGGTTTGAGCGCGGCCGCATCGGGCCCGAGCGAGAGGCCGACGATCAAGCCGAGAATCAACCCGGCAATGACCCGCCGCCACAACGGTACCCCCGTCCATTTCCGCCACATACTGCTTCCCCCCGGGCTCTACGGTTTCGTGCGCTCGGTCTGTGGACCGCTTTGCGCGCACCGTCTTGTCACGCTAAGGTAAGGCATTATCTCAGGCACATCGAGTTTTCACGGAGCCAAACCATGCTGCGCCAGGAAGAACACGCCGTATTGCCCAAATCCTCGGTCAACGAACAGGCGCGTCAGGATTTTCTCAACCAGCTCGGCAAGCACGTCCTGAATGAAATCACGCCGGGCAACAAAGCGGCTTATGAAAAACGCGTCCTCCACCAAATGCGCAAAGACCTTGGGCGCGATCCGGAAACGCGGCACGAAATCCGCAAAGCCATGGTGCGCGATCCGTATTATCAGATGACCAGCTCGTTCCAGCGTACCGTGCAAGAAATGATGTGGAACTCGGTGGACGACACCATACAACGTCAACTGCCGGATCTCATCGCCACTGCGAAAAAAATCCGCGAGGGCGAAACGTTGGGGTCGCTTCACATCGATCCGGATTTCGAAATACCCGCCTACGTCGCCGAAAACGATCATCACTGCATGCCGGGCGGATACTCGGGCGAACTCGTGGATGACGACATCACAGCCGGCGCGCTCTACGACAAAGGGTCTTTCATTTACACCCAAGGCCTGTTCGGCCCGCGCATGGACGGCATCGGCAAGGCGACGGCGCTGATGATTGCGCAAACGTGGCCCGGCCTTAAGCCGCAGAAAATTCTGGAGATCGGCTGCACCGCCGGGGGCTCGACCAGCGGACTCAAATTGGGGTTTCCCGATGCGGAGATTCACGCCATCGATGTCGGACCGTCATGCCTGCGCTACGCCCACGCCCGTGCCGAGAGCCTGGGTCTGGCGATCCACTTTCATTTGATGAGCGCCGAAGATCTTAAATTCGAGGACGAGAGCTTTGATCTCGTCAACTGCCCGGCGACGCTGCACGAGATGTCGCACGGCGCCGTGTTCAACGTGTTCAAGGAAGCGTTCCGCGTGCTTAAGCCAGGCGGCGTGTTCCTGCTTTCTGAATTGCCGCCCTATGCCGGTGTGGATGCCTGGACTCAGTTCATGCGTGACTGGGACACGTACAACAATAACGAGCCGTTCTGGGGCACGATTCACGAAATGGACCTGGGCGAAATCGCCGCCGCAATGGGCTTCGATCCGGACTCCTACTGGCAGGGCAACGGCCCGGGTGTCGCCGCCGCCAATGCGCTTACCGGCGCGGTGGAAGTGCAGAACAAGAAATTCATGGGCTCGACCCGCGGCGGCGGTCAGGCGTGGTACGCCCACATGATCAAACCCGCGGCGTAGACTTGGGACCGGCGATGAGCAGCAAAATTCAAACGCCGCGGCCGGCGAAGGGAAAGCGGCCGCAATACTTCAACGATCCGAACATGGACCAGATGCACGCCATGATCATCGCGCTCGCGACGGAAGTCTCCGTCCTGACCGACCGCTTCGACACCATTGAGCGCGTGCTCGAAAGCAAAGGCTCGCTGACGCGTGCGGACATCGAAGCGTGGGAACCCGACGATGCGGCGTGGCAGGAACGCAAAGACAACCGCGAAGAGCTGATCCGCCGTCTGTTCCGCACGGTGCGCGAATCCCGCACCGTACTTGAAGGATCTGGCACGGATTGAGGATACGTTTGTGGCGCGCCCCCATATCGAATTCATTCAAACTCAAGCGCTCGACTGGCGCATGCTCAGCGATGAGTCGGCGCGGCCGGGCGTGCAGGCAAAGCTGCTCAGCCGCGATCCTGAGACCGATGCGCTGACGGCGATCCTGCGCTACCCGGCGGGATGGGCGCTCGAACAGGACCATTATCTCGACAGTGACGAAGAGCTGTTCGTGCTCGATGGCACGCTGAGCGTCGGCAATATCGCGTACGAAAAAGGCGACTATGCGTATTTGCCGGCAGGGTACCCGCGCGGTGCGATGCGAACTCCCGGCGGCGCCGATGTGCTCACGTACTTCGAAGGGCCACACAACCGCATCTCGGGTGCGCCACCGGAAGGCCTGTACGACGCGCGCAAACTTGTCGAGCGGATCTCATCCTCGACGGCGGAATGGGGCAGCGCGACCGATCCCAAGGTCAAGGCCCCCGGCGTCAAACGCCTGGGCCTGCGCAAAGACCCGGACACCGGTGACGCCACATGGCTGCTAGACATTGACGAGACCGGCATGACCGGCGAGGTCAACCGCCTGGAAACCCATCCGGTGGTCGAAGAGGTGTTCGTTTTGTCCGGCGAAATGCATATGCCAATGGGCGTGCTCAAACAGGGCGCGTATTTCTGGCGCCCGCCGGGTATTGCGCACGGACCGGTCGGGACCAAGACCGGTGCGCTCGGCATTTACCGCTGCAAGGGCGGACCGCTCACGACCGAGTGGTCGGATGAGTCTTACCCCGTACCTTGGGACTCGCCGTATGCGCCGGAGCTCCCCGACGCTGTCGCGCGCCAGCTTGCGAACAGCTACGACGGGTCATTGCCGTACTGAATTCGCGCGTTGGCCCAGGCCACCTTCCCGGCTAGTCTGTGCCCCAATCATTTTGGGGACACATCACATGAGCGCAAAAATCCGCAAAGGATTCATCAACGCCGGTAACGGACAGGTTCATTACCGCGCCGCCGGGTCCGGCCCGCCAATCATTCTGCTGCACGATTCGCCGCGCTCATCCGTGCTTCATAAGGACCTGGTCGAACACTTCTCGGATACGTTCACCGCGATTGCCATCGACACATCCGGCTACGGCAATTCGACACCGCTGCCGCCGGAACCGCGCCCGGAGATTGCCGACTTCGCCGGCGCCCTGGCCGAGACCATTCTCGGCTTTGGCGTCGAGCGCTGCCCGGTTTACGGCTTTCACACCAGTTCGAAGATCCTGCTCGAGTTTGCCGCCAACCATCCCGAGCGCGTGTCTGTCGCCATCATGGATGGCATTTCCCTGCCGCCGGGCGACACGGATCACGCATTTATCGCCGACTACATGCGCCCGTTCACGGTGACCGACACCGGCAGCTATCTCGGCGAAGAGTGGACGCGGGTGCGTGACTTCCAGCGCTGGTTTCCGTGGTTCGCCAAAAGCAAGGCCACGCGCCTGCCGATTCCGCAGCGGGATCTGCGCTATGTCCACGACTACAGCATGGACCTGTTCATGGCCGGGCCGCATTTCTCCGACGCCTACTCGGGGGCCATGCGTTACAAGGCTCAGCCGGTGATCCCGACCCTTAAGGCGCGCTGCGTGTTCATGGCGCGCAAGGACGACGTGCTCTACGCGTTCCTCGACAGCCTGCCCGATCCGCTGCCAGAGGGCAGCACCATCGAACGGCTTGAGCCGGACCGGGATGCCTGGAAGAAACGCCTGCGCGAGTTATTCACCGAGTATGCGGACTTCGATGGCGCGGGGGAGTTCACGCCGCCTGATCCGCTGACAGCGCCGCGCGGCGGGCTGCAGGTGACGCGCGGTTATGTGCAGACGGGCAGCGGTCAGATCCTCGTGCGGCGGGCCGGACACGGCAACGGCACGCCGATTGTCTATTTGCACGATCTGCCGGGCAGCGCCCGCGCCGACGAACCGTACTTGAAGGCGCTTGGCCAAGGCCGGCCGGCGTTCGGGCTCGATCTGCCGGGGTGCAATGACTCGGACGCGCTGGACGCGCCATCTCTCGACGGCTACGTCGGCGCTATCGTCGATGCTCTTGCGGTGCTGGGACTGGACGAAGTGGATATCGTCGCCAACGGCATGAGCACGCCCCTCGCCGCGAAATTCGCGGCCACGCACGTCGACACGGTGCGGCGCCTGGTGCTCGACGGGGTGACCCTACCGGCGGACGAACAGCGTACGGAGATGAAGGTCAATTACATGCCCGACCTGCGCCCGCTCCTGGACGGTACGCATTTACACCGCTGCTGGCACATGCTGCGCGATCAGGAGATTCAATGGCCGTGGTACGATGGCGGTGTCGATGCCATTCGTAAAATCACACCGGATCTCAACGGGACCAATCTTCACATCCGCCTAGTCGACACGCTGAAACAGTGGAAGACCGCGGGAGACGCCATCGCCGCTGCGCTGGAAACAGATACGCGCGATCATCTTCCGGCGATTAAGGTTCCAACCCTTGTATTCGACGCCGAAGACGACGTGCGTTACCGCGATGCGGCGGAAGCGGCGGGCCACCTGCCGTTCGGCACGCCGGTGCCCCGTCCCGCGGATCCGGTGGCGCGGGCGCGGGCCATTCTCGCGTTCTTCGACGGCCAGGAGCGTTAGCCGTGAGCTCCGTCACCAGCGTTCTGCGCCGCGCGACGATGATGGTGCGCGACCTTGAGCGCTCGATCGCGTTCTATGAGGGGGTGTTTGGCCTCACCGCATACGCGGACCTGACGGTGAGCATGGATCGTATTCCGTTGTTCCCGGTCGGACCGGAACCGCGCGGCGGCGAGGGAAAGTTCGTCATCCTCAAGGGCGAACACCCGGAAGTGGCGATGATTGGGCTGATGGAAATGAGCGACCCGCCCTTGCCAGAGCCGGACCACAATGTCCGCCGCCTCGGCATTGGCAGCACCGCGCTGGTGCTCAGCACCTCCGACGCGGCCGCCTCGGCCGCGGCCGTGGAGAGGCTTGGCGGAACTCTGGTCATGCCGGTGTCGGACGGCCGCAATCTGGGCGATGCGGACGGCAACTTCATTCCGGTGCGCCTGTTCATGGCTCAGGACCCGGACGGATATTTCCTCGAAGTGTTCGAAGCGACCTGACGGGCAGCACTTACGAGCCGTTTTCGTCGTCGTCGGGCATGGCGGCGCCGTCGAGCTGAATCAGAACGCGGCGCAAGATGGCGTTCATCGCGCCAAGTTCCGCATCCGAAATATCGGAAATAAAGTCCTGCTCGGCTTCATTTTCGATCGCCGCCGCTTCGTCGGCGATGACCTGCCCGCGGGTCGTGAGCTTGACCAGCACCCCGCGCCGGTCATTCGGATCGGGCGAGCGTTTGACCAAGCGGTCTTTTTCCATTTTTTCAAGTAAGTTGGAAACGCCGCCCGAACTTAAGGACAGCGCCTGAAAAATCGCCGTCGGCGACATGGCGTAGGGCTCGCCCTGGCGACGCAGGCAGGCGAGCACGCCGTAGGACCCGAGGGTCAGCCCCTGCTTGCGCAGCCGTGTTTGCATCGCCGCCATATAGCGTTCGTTCACATAGATCAGGCGGTAGACCAGCCCTTTTGCCGCCCCGTTGTACTTGGGCATCTCGACAGCCCATTGGTCGACCAGGGTGTCGACAAGATCCCGTTGCTCGTCGCGCATTGGCAGAATTTATGCCCTTTCCACCGCCGGATGGCCTTCTCAAGCCGCCGGGTTTGATTTATCTTTCTTGAAAGATACTTTCCGGAAAGATTTTTTGCCTCGCTACTATCATACACGTATGAGGCGGGGTCTGGGGGACTTTTCATGCGCAAGCAAACATCGCATCCGATGATGCCGTCGGCCGTCCACGACGAAACGGCGCGCACGGTGTTCGCCTATCATTTGGCGAATTTCATCCGCAGCGACATCACCCCGCACAATAAGACCGTCTATGAGAACAGCGTCCGGCCGAGGTTCGAGAAAGAAAACGGACGCGCGCCGGCAACGCGCCAGGAAGTGCGCAAGGCGATGCTGCCCAACCCGCAGTACAAGATGTCGAGCGCCTTACAGCGTTGTTCACAGGAGATGATGTGGGGGTCACTGGCCGAATCGATTGAACGGCAACTGCCGGAGATGATTTCCAATTACCGCAAAATCACGGACGGCCCTATCAAAGGCAGCCTGACGCTAAATCCCGGCCTCAAGATTCCCGGTTATCTGGAACATAACCACCATCATTGCATGGCCGGCGGCTATCACACGGAAGTCACCGCGGACGACGTCGGCATGGGCGCGATGTACGACCGCGGCGCGTTCATTTACGTCGACGGCAACTTCGGCCCGCGCAACGACGGTTTAGGGCTGGCCCTGGCCAAGTACGTTCGCGCCCGTTTTCCGGACTTCAAACCGAAACGCATTCTCGACATGGGCTGCACGGTGGGCGCTTCGACGGTCGCGCTGAAAGAACAGTTTCCGGACGCCGAAGTTTGGGGCATCGATACCGGCGCACCGTGCCTGCGTTATGGCCATGGCCGCGCGGAGCACCTGGGTGTCGAAGTGCATTTCGCGCAACAGAACGCCGAATGCACCGACTTCGAAGACGCGTCGTTCGACCTCGTGGTGTCGGCTGCGATGCTGCACGAGACCGCTTACCGCGCGACACTCAACATCCTCAAAGAGAGCCGGCGGCTTCTCAGGCCCGGCGGCATGATGGTGCATCAAGAGATCCAACCTTACCGGCACGAGGATCCATGGCTCGACTTCACCCGAGATTGGGATTCCTTCAACAACAACGAGCCGTTCTGGGGCACGGTGCTGGACATGGATTTAGCTGAGACATCACGCAGCCAGGGCTGGGCCAACGACGACGTGTTTACGGAAATCGGTTTCGGCCCGGCGGAAGCGCATAGCATTCAGCCGGAGGTCGAGGCGGACAAGGTCATGGGGGCTTCGCGCGGGGCGCGTGGCATGAGTTATCTCTGCGGCCGCAAAGCGGCCTAAAGCGCACCTGTGGCCGAGGGTCCGAACGCGGGCGCTCTACGCGCCTTAGCCGACGCGCTCGGCCCACAGAACGTACTCACCGACGACGGTGCGCGCGCCTATTTCGCTTCCGACTTGTTCTATGACGGCGCCCCACCCGCGGCCATCGTCATTCCCGATACCGTCGAGCATGCGCAGGCGGCGGCGAAGGCGCTGACCGGGGCCGGCCTCGCCGTCATACCCCGCGGCGGCGGCATGTCCTATTCGGCAGGCTACATCAGCGGGCGCACCGACACGGCGCTGATCGACACGCGCCAACTAAACCGCATTGTCGAGATCAACACCGAAGACATGTATGTGACCGTCGAGACGGGCGTGACCTGGGCACAGCTCGACACCGAACTGTCCAAGCACGGATTGCGCACGCCATTTTGGGGCACGGGTTCCGGCAAACACGCGACCGTCGGCGCGACGCTGTCTCAGAACGGCATCAACTACGGTTCCGGCCAGTACGGCTTCGCCGCGCAAAGTGTCATCGGCCTGGAGGTCATCACGGCAAACGGCGGCCTGCTCTCCACTGGCACCGGCGGAAACGATCAAAACCCGTCGCCGTTCCTGCGCCATTACGGACCCGACCTGACAGGGCTGTTCCTGGGCGACTGCGGGGCGCTTGGGCTGAAAGCACGGGCCACGCTGCAACTGATTCGGCGCCCAGAAGTAACCCTGTACGCGGCCTTCGAATTCAATTCCGCAGATGCGTTTTGCGGCGCGCTGAGCGAAGTGGCGCGTTGCCAAGCCGTCGCCGAATGTTTCGGCTTCGATCCCGGCTTCACGACTATGCGCACGACCTACGCCGGCGTCAAAGATGGCCTCAAGATGCTGAGCGGCGTGATCAAAGGACAAAGCTCCGTCGCAGCGGGATTGAAGGAGGCGCTCAAGGTGGCCGCCGCCGGACGGCGGTATTTGGAAAACATCTGCTATTCGATCCACCTCACCGTCGACGGCCGCGACGACGCCGAAGCCGCGTCAAAATTGAAGGCGGCCACCGCCGCGCTGGGAAAGGACGGAACAGAAATCGAAGCCAGCGTACCCAAGGTGATGCGCGGCACGCCCTTTCCCGACCCGACCATCTTGCTGGGCCATCATGGGGAGCGCTGGGTGCCGATGCACGGCATCGTGCCTCATTCGCGATTGCGCGGCCTGCTGCGCGGACTCGACACCTTCATGGATGCCCATGCGCCGCTGATCGAGCAACACGATATCGCCTGGGCGATCACCGCCGTACCGGCCGGTCCGTCCGGCGTGCTCGTGGAGCCGAATTTGTATTGGCGCGACGCGCGAACCAAATTGATCGAGGATCATTTGCCCGACAGCTATTTGGAGCAAAAACCTGTCTACGCCGCCGATGCGGATGCCAAGGCCGCGGTGAAAACGCTACGCGAGGGCATGATCGGTGTGTTCCGCGCCCAAGGCGCGGCGCATCTGCAGATCGGACGCGTGTACCCGTATCTCGAAAGCCGCAGCGCGGAGATGCGTGCACTGATCCACGCCCTGAAAGCACACCTTGACCCGCAGGGGCGGATGAACCCAGGATCGTTGGGTCTGTAACCGCTGCGCCGGGCGGCGCGGCCGGAAGGAACATTGGTGCGCATCTTCTCTGCCATAGGTCTTGTCATTGCGCTCGCCCAGCCGGGTCTGGCCGCGGATAAAACGCCGGTGACAATTGGCGCGTTTTCATCGCCGGCCCTGACGTCCGAAGATTTCTATCAAGACATGGGCCGGCGCCTGGATGAGTCCGGATCGTTCGACGTCAAATTGCTGGTCAACGGCGAATTGGGATCCGACGAAGCGCACTTCTATGCCCTACGCCGGAGTCGCATCGACATCGCCGGCGTTGGCTTTCAATCCGTCTCGACGATGCTGCCGGAACTCGCCGTCATCAACGCCGCCTACCTGTTCTCGTCTTGGGACGAGGTCGACTGGGTGTTCGAGACCGCGCTGACCCGCTATGTCGACGACCTGCTGTTGAAACAAGGCATCATCGGTATTCGGCATTACGGCGCTGCGTGGCATGGCGTTTATGCCAAACAGCCGATGCGCGTACCGGCCGACCTAATTGGCCGCCGCTACCGCGCTCTCATCGACCCGGCATCGCAATTGTTCGCCCAGGCGCTGGGTGTCGATCTGTTTCAGGTGGCCTCGACGGAAATTCTAACGTCTCTGCAAACCGGCCTGATCGACGCAGGCGAGACCAACAGTCATGTCTACAACATCACCGGCACATCGGAAGCAGCACCTTTCTACACGCGCACGCGCCATACGCCGTCGATCATCACCCTGCTCGCCAGCAAACGATGGTGGGACAGGCTGACGCGCGACCAGCAGGAGCTGGTGATGGCATCCTACCCGCCGATGCGCGCCGCCGGCGGGGCCTTGCGCGCGGACGAGGAACGCATGCTCGCGTCGGCGGACCACGTTACGCTGATCGAACCGAATCCCCCCGAACTGGAGTTGTGGCGCGGCGCGGGGCAATCGACCCACGGCGCGCTGATCGAACAGATCGGCGGCAATGCGCAAGAACTCTACGATCTCATCATGGCGGCGAAAGCCGCCTACGCCGCGGACCAGGAAGGCTGAGCGGTCACTCCGCCGCCATCTGCTGCGGCGCGCGATACACACCGGTTTCGCGGTAGCGCGCCATCGTTTGCATGACAATCCCGATGCCTTCCGCCGCCGTTTCGGTCGGCTTCTCCAGCGCCCAGTCGAGCGGGAAGCCGTCGTGGCCGCGGTACATTTGAGCCGCCTTGGCAAAATCGACTTTATCGATCACAGACAGATCCGCGTCGGCGCGCGCCCGTTGCAGGGCGGCGATGTCAACGCTGGCGACCAGTGGCACTTCGCCGCCGGTATCGGCGACCGCGACCGTGCGTCCGTCCGGGCCGATCAGCTTGGAGAAGCCGCGGTGGAAAAAGGTGGTCGGCGCACCGGGACGCGCGGACTCACACCCCGCGTTGGCACTGGCGATGTAGATCTGGTTCTCCGCCGCGTGGGCGCACTTGGCGATGTCCCAGGCGGTGCGGTGGCCGTTGTGAGGCTCGCCGGTGGGATAGACGACCAGCTCGGCACCGCGCAAGGTGAGCGCGCGCCACAGCTCGGGGAAATTGGTGTCGTAGCAGATGCAGGCGGCCAGGCGGCCGATCTCGGTGTCGACGACGGGGAACAACCCGTCCTCGCCGTAGCGCTGCACGTATTCGGAATACACGTTGCCCGGCGTGGTGTTGTTCAACAGGCCGTTGATGTCACCGCATTGCAGCTTGCGGTATTTCAGAATCACATCGCCCGACGGATTGAGAATGAAGGCCGTGTTGAACCAGCGCCGCGGCCAGTCCGGATCGTATTCGAAGATCGCGCCGCCGACGAAGGACCCGGTCTTGGCGGCGAACTCCTGCAGGCGGGCGAAGTGCCGGCCGTCCATGCGGATGCCAACCTTGGGCCAGAAATCATCCACCGACGCCCCGAACACGGCGCCGGTCATCCAGTACTCGGGAAAGACGACCAGCTTGACCCCGCCGCGCCCGGCGAACTTCGACGCCAGACCGAGACTGCGATCCAGGTTCATGCCGATGACCTCGTCCGCATCTTCGATGCTGGGCACGGTGGTGATGTGCGCCTGGGCGAGCAGCACCTGATAGGGCGCGATGGGGGCAGCGTCATCCTTGCCCCAGTCTTTGGCGCGCGCGGCGGCGCGGTCGTACTCAACGGCGTACAGTTGCGTGCGCAGCTGCGCCGGAAAGTTGAGCATCGGCACGGTGCGCGAGGTGCGCAGGGTCTCGAGGTCGATCTTGGCCGCGACCGCGTCGCTGCCGGCGTAGCCTTCGGCCAGTTCATGACCGCGGGAATCCCAAATGCCGGAGGTGCCGCCGGCAGAGGCCGTCAGCAGGGCCGCGAGGTTTTCATAGGCCCGCGCCGGCCGGGCGATGGCGCGCTGATGGCTCAGCGCATCGGGCCGCTCGCGCGTCGGGTTGAGGATGATCTCAGCGCCGCCGAGCACATGCCCGCGCACGGTTTCGTGTTCGCGCAGGCCGTCACCGGCGATGACCGCGACATCGCCGATGGGCGTCTGGCACACGGGATAGAGACCGCCCGCATCGGTCAGCAGATCGTGATCCGCCGGGCCGAGCAGAAACGGCGCGTCACCGATCGCGCCGGCGATGTGCAGACCATGGGCGACTGCTGCTTCGGCAACGCCCGCCGGAATGTCGGCGGACTCAGGCAGGGCGGGCAGCACGACCAGCTTGAGGTCGGCATAGTCCGCGGCCAGGGCTTCGAAGCGCGCGCCCCAGTCCGCGCCGGTGGCGGAGATGACATCGGTCAGACAGGCGGCGGTGTAGCGCATGGCGGGGCTCCCAACAGCGTGCGGAACGGGCGTTCGAAACAGATGCGGCTATCCTGGCGCTGCACGGCCTGGGGCGCAAAAAGATTATCGGCGCGGACCTTGCGTGGAACGAGCCCATGCACGCGGCCCTCCGGCCGCCGGAAGACGGGTTTTTACGTTCGGAATCAGAGGGTTAGGATTTTAATCAAACGAGCCCATGCACGCAGATTATTTATCGGCAGGTGAACGGAAACCGGGCTAAGCCGCGTCGACCTCAATGTAATCCCCGGTGCCCGACGAATAGGCGATCATGATCACGGCCTGCGTCGGACCGGCGTTGCTGACCCAATGGGATTTATAGGCCGGAACCACGGTGGTGCCGCCGGACAACAGCGGCAGCGGACCATTGCCGTCGATGTGCACGGTGACCGCGCCGTCCAGCACATGCAAAATTTCCGCGCAATTGTCATGGCGATGCCGCGGCGAGGCCTCTTTCGCTTTGATGACCATCCGTGCGAGCGAGGCGCGCACCCCGGGGTGGGACGCATGATCGGCGAGCCACTCCATGCGGCCCCACGAGAACTCTTCGGTGCGCGGGGAAACGGTGGGCATGGGAAACGACCTCGCATGCGGGTGAGAAAGCGGGCCCTTCTCTACCCGGTTTCATCCGCACCTGAAAAGGGGATTCGGCGGGGATCGTCCGGGGGGCGGCGCGCGTTCGAGTTACGTGCGATCAAGGATAAGGCGGATGCCGAACGCCGCCAGCAGGGTACCGATGACGCGCTCGATCCACGCGGCGGCACGGCGGTAGAGGCGGCCGACGGCGGGGCGAGACAGAAGCACAACGGTCGCGCCGTACCACAGAATTTCCATCGATGTACCGCCAATCAGAATCACGCCCTTGGTCGCCAATGACGCATCGATAGGAATGGCGGCGGCATAGAGGCTGACGAAAAACAGCACACCCTTGGGATTGGAAAATGCCACCAGCAGGCCCATGCGCAGCCCAGACCAGAAATCCTTACGGCGCTGAAGCGCATCCGGCAGGTCCGGTGCGTCGTCCTGGAGGCCGTGCCGCGCCGCACGCCACGCCTGGACGCCGAGATAAATCAGGTACAGGCCGCCGGCGATCTGCACCCCGCGCGCCAGCCAGCGCAGCTGATCGAGAAGGAACGCGAGCCCGGTCATGGCAATGATGGCGTAAATCGAAGTTGCAATGGCGATGCCGAACACGGCGCCGAAACCGGTGGCGCGGCGCCCTTGCAGCGACAGCCGCGACATGAACAGGAACGCCGGCCCGGGCGTGACCACGGCCATGAAATAAATCGCCATGACGAAGGCGATGACGGAGAGATCGAGAGAGCCCATAACGCGCTGCCTTTTCTTTAGAGGCCGTCAGCATGACGCACTGCTCAGCGTACCGCTATCTCCATTTTCTGGCAGGACACAGCGATATCGAGGCCTCGCTTGGTCAACGAGAATACGCCTGCTGTTGCGGCAGCGATAGCCATTTCGCCCAAGACCGCACCACCGAGGTCGGCGCTGGCGGTCTCGATCAAGTCAGGTAGGGCAGGATCGTCAGACGCGATAGCGCGGCCATAGCGGTAGGCAAGTGCGTCCGCGCCGCAGAGGCCATTTCCACCCTCAAGAGCCTGCCGGATCACCTCCGGCGGCACGCCGTCCCTAACCGCGGACTCAACAGCAATCTGCAGGCACGCACCACAGTCGTAAACCTGCATCGCGGCGAGACGGACGATATGAACAAGCGTGGGCGGCGCATGACGGCGATGAGTGGCGAGCACGCCGAATGCCCCAAACTTCCACAATACGCCGGAGGTCTTGGCCGCGAGATCGCTCAACCATGTCCATTGATCAGGATTGCGGCGCACGAGGCGCCGGAGGACGGTGCGTTCCAACCAGGGCATCGAAGAACTCCTGTATAGAGGTCGCTCTTTTTACACCGCCGAACACGACGGTGGTGCCCTATCCCCGCATAGCTGATGTGCGCCAATGCTCATACCGGCGCGCATGCCTGTGTCACTTGAGCTGCGCGAGTTCTACCTACTTCCCATCATCCCGCTGGTTCACTTCCCAGACGAAGCCGTCGGGGTCCTGGAAGCCCAGGGAGACCATCGTGGTTTCGCCCTTGCCGCCCGTCTTGGGCACGGCGCGGGCGTAGGGCTCTTTCAGAATATGCACGCCTGACTTCTGCAGGCGAGCGTAGAGGCCTTCGGCGTCGCGGCTGCCGGCGACGAACACCGGCTTGCCGATGCCGCACTGCCAGGTGACATCACCGGGATCGGGCAGCGGGTCCTTGATGAATTGCAGGCCGCCGATCATGCCGATGTAATCGTGATCGGCCTTGGCGACGGCGAAGCGCACCGTGTCCCCGGCCTTGCCGGCGGCGAGCTGGCCGGAGATTTCCATGGTCGAGTCCTGATACTTGGTCAGGCCCAGAGTGTCGGTAAAGAACCCGAGCGTGCGCTCAACATCGCGCACGATGCAGGTGGTGCGGCGGATCATCACCGTATCCGGGTTGGGCTGGTTGTAGCGGTAATAGAGCTCGTAGAAATAGCCTTCCGGATCGAAGATGTGCGCTGAGCAGTATTCGATATCGCCCTCGCCGCGCGGGTTCGGGAAGGTGCCGTCCTCCGGCGGGTAGTGCACTTTAGCACCGTCGAACGCCTCGACCTTCTCGATCAGCGATTTCATGTCGGGCACATCGGCGACCAGCACGATATCGCCGATGCCAAGCTGATGCGTGGGCGGACCCGGATCGGGCAGACGCGGCTTGGTCCATTCCAGCAGGCCGATCTTGCCGATGTCCTTATCCGGCCCCTCCATCATATAGAGCTGGACCATATCGCCGGGATTGCCGCAGGGCAGGATTTCGCCGGAGAGCTCCATCCCCGCGTCGTAGGAACAGGTCCAGCCGAACACCTGTTCGTAGAACGCCTTCATGCGCGCGGCATCGCGGACAATAAGTGTCGTACGTTTGATGTAGGTCTCGGTCATGGCGCGCTGTCCCCCTCGCCGCGGTGAAGTATTTCAGGCGGATTGTGCGACGGCGATCCGGCGATGGCTACTGCCGGGCAGAGAAAAATTTTTCTAAGTGCGTCCTGACGAATGGCTCCGTCAGCTACAGGAGTCGGCGTCCAGCTCCTCGGCCTGCGGGGCGACGCGCATCACCGAGCTGACTTTGCAGGTGGTATTGCGGATACGCACTTCCTCGTCGGCATCGCCGCACATCATGCCGTCGGCACCGGCCTCGAACTGCGGCGAAATGGCGTCGTCCAGCCCGCGGCAGGCGTTGCAGAAGTGCACGCGATAATGGTCGCCCCGATGGTCGGTGACATCCAGGCTGCGGCCGTCGTGGGTTTCCCAGCCGACGATGCGATTGGCATCAAAGCAGTCAGACGCAGTCTGTGTTCCGTCGGATGCGCAGGCCGCCAACGCCACAGCCGCGACAGTGGAAATCGTCAAACGTTTGACAGCGTGAAACATGACGCAACCCTCCTTTGGAACTGCGTCACCCTAAGCCGCGAGGCGAGGCGCCGTCTTTGCGTCAGGTCAAATGCGCCCGCCGGCGCGTGATTGCCGCAAGAACGCCTTCAGAAACAGTTTCCGGTTGGCGGGAGGATTGGGGCATGATGCCGCCCGTGTTTCAGTTCTTGGTTCCCTCCCGCCCGACTCCGCTGCTGTACGGCGTCCTGACCGTGATGTTCGCGCTCGGTGCGGGCAGCTGGCCGGCGGCGGCGCAGGAACAGACGGATCACGACCAAGGGGACGGCGGCAATCGGTCGGTGGTCACCTACGACGCGGCCTATTTCGAACCTTACGGCCCGATTTCCGCCAAGGACATGCTGGCCCGGGTGCCGGGTGCGGACTCAATTCTCGGCACCACTTCGACCGGCGATTTCCCCGCGGAAGAACGCCGGGGCCTGCGCTCCGACACGGACCAGATCCTGATCAACGGCAACCGCGTCACCGCCAAGGGCAATTCCATCGAGGAATATTTCGACCGCATCTCCGCGTCCCAGGTGCTGCGCATTGAGGTCATCAGCGGCAATGTCCGCGAAATCGACGCCGACGTCGGCTCGCGCGTGATCAACGTGGTGCTGGACGGCGACATGACCGGCGGCAGCGGCACGTGGAGCATCGGCGCCGAAGCATTCGATTCCGGACAGCTGCGCCCGCTCGGCTACGCCTCCTACAGCGGCGAGTCCGGCAACTGGGGGTACACGATGTTCGTGGAAACCCGGCCCGGCATGCCCAACCGCGACGTTACGAATTTCATCGCCACTCCGGACGGCACGCCGCTCAGCGAAGCCTTTGAAAAACGCATCATCGACCGCCAATTCTACATCGGCCGCGGCCGGCTGTCGTACACGTGGGCGTCAAACCACTTCATCCAGATCAACGGATATGTGGAGGAAAAACCGATCCGCGTGTACGAGCCCACATTCACCTTCGGATTCGACGGCCAGGGCACGCGCGTCAACACCGGCGCGACACTGGAACGCCGCACCGGCAATAACCGCGATTGGGAACTCAGCGGCGATTACATCCGGCCGTTGTCAAAGTCATTGCAGCTGGAATCGCTGTTTGTGCTGCGCAGCGACAGCCATGACCGCGACAATTCCATCTTGCGCGTCGCCGGCCCACGGGAGACGCCCATCGGCGGGGATATCGAAGACGAGAAGGCCAAGGAGGCGATCGCGCGCGCGACGCTCAAGTGGGCGGCGGCACCCCGCCATGCCTTCGAATTGGGCGCGGAAGGGGCGATCAACAGCCTCGATGTATTCCAGTCCATCTTCACGGTCGAGAACGGGCAGCAGGTCGACGCCGGCATTTTCAATCCCGATCAAAAGATATCCGAGGATCGTATCGAGGTGTTTTCCACGCACACATGGAATGCGACCGACAAGATCGAAATCGAGACCGGTTTGGCGGCGGAGTATTCCAAGCTCGATCAGGTCGGCTCCGATGTGGATCTGCAGCGCTCGCTCAGTTACGTGAAGCCGTCGTTCGATGCGTATTACACCGCCAGCCCAGCCACCCAGATGTGGTTCTCGTTCAAGCGCGATGTCGGGCAGCTGGATTTCGAGGATTTCGTCGCCAGCGTCGATCGCAACGACGACGAAATCGATCTGGGCAATCCCGACCTCAACCCGGAAACGTCATGGGATTTCGAGATCGGCACCGAGCACCGCTTCGCCGACAGCAAGGGATTGGTCAACGGCCGCATGTTTTACCGGCGCGTCAACAATGTCAGCGACCTCATCCCCTTCGGTGACTTCGACTCCCAGCCGGGCAACATCGGCTCGGGCAACAATTACGGCTTCGAAGTTGAGACGAGCCTGCGCCTGGCCCAGTTCAATCTGATCGACGCCGTGCTCGGCGCCAGCTACCTGTGGCAGGACTCGAGCGTGACCGATCCGTTCACCGGGGTGAAGCGTGACATCGCGCTGCTCGCCGAGACCGAGATGTCGGTCAATTTCCGCCACGACATCAAGGCGTGGGGAATGTCGTACGATATCGAATACAGCAACCAGGGCCCGCGTATCCGCAGCGAGTTCGACCGCTTCCGGCGCGGCAACCCCCGCCCCAACATGATTCTGACGGTCGAAAAACAGTTGAACGAGATGCTCTTCCGGCTGGTGTGGAATAACGTGCTGAAGACCAGCAGCCGGCGCATCACCACCGTGTTCACGCCGAACCAGGCCGCCGGTACGCTGACCAGCATCGAAGAGCGCCTGACCCGCCCGATGGTTTCGGTCAGCGCGGCGCTGATCGGAAAGTTCTAAAGGCGCGCGGGCGCCCTACTTAAAGCCGAGCGCTTCCGGATTCACCACGCCGTCGGGATCGAGCAGCTTTTTGATGCCGCCCATGACCCTTTGCGTTTCCGGCAGCAGATTGTCGAAATACGGATAGGTCTTGCCGATCTGGTTCGATGCCGCGCCGTGCTTGGTGAAGATTTTCACAACTTCCTCGCGCAGTTCGGCGACAAGGGCCGAACCGTCCGGATTGGGCTCGGGCTCCTTCAGTGTTTTCAAGTGACCCGGTTCCGGCGTGCGCTTGTGCACCGGAAGCCATTCGTCAAACCAGCGGAACACTGGCTCGTAGGAAAAATAGTGCTGGCCGATGGCGATCATCAGCCGTGTCATGTAGATGCCGTTGGCGTCCATACGCGCCTTGTTGGCTTCGAGCAGCGCTTCGACCTCACGCATAAGCGGCAACGCCCCGGAATGGCCGACCTTGGCATTGAGCGCCGCCCAGCGTTCGCCGTCGGGCCCGAGAATGCTGTTCAACGGTTTGAACGGTTCGGCGCGGGCCGCCTTGGGGATTGAGTTGGGAATTTCCTCGCCGCCAAATTTCGCCGCGGCTTTGCGGATGGCATCAAGATCGGTATCGACAGCCTCGCGGCAGTTGCCCGACGCCACCGTGTGAATGGAAAACGCCCCCTCTTTGATGAAATCGCGCCCGGCAACGACAAGCTTGGCCCCTTCGACCAGCCCTTTGAGCCAGCCGGACTGACCTTTGACGACGGCCCCGAGGGTTTTTATGTCCGCGATAATACTGGCGTCGGCCATGTTTTTCTTGGTCGACATGGGGTCGAACACATACGCCTCTTCGGCCGCCCCGGTGCGCGCAATTTCCGACAGCGCGTTGGCGGTCGACTCCATATCCGGGAAACAGAACGAGGCAAAGTCGGTCACGGCAGGCGGGCGCATCATGCGCAGGGTCGCCTGCACCTTGAACCCGAGCGAACCGGCGTCATGCACGAACAGGCCGGTCAAGTCCGGCCCGTAGGTACGGTAGAACGGCTTGTCGACGTTTTTGAATCCGGGCTGGCCGGTTTTGAGCAGCGTGCCGTCGGCGAGCACCACTTCGATGCACTGAAGCATTTCCGCCGCCGTACCGTAGCGCCCGGTGCCCATGAACAGCGCGCCGTTGGACAGACCGCCGCCGACGGTCGCGCGCGATCCGGAGAATGTGCCAAACATCGGCAGACGCAATCCGCGCGGTTTGAGTGCTTCGTAAATCTGCTGCCACGTCACGCCGGCTTCGACAGTGATGTACAAGTCCTCCTCGTTGATCTCGATGATCTTGTTCATCGCACTGAGATCGAGGGTGACGGTGTCTTCGCGCACGGGCCGGTAGCCGCCGGTGTAGGACATGCCGCCGCCACGCGGCACCACCGCGTAGCCCTGCATGGTGGCCGCGGCGACAGCCTCGGCACACTTGTGCTTGTCGGTCGGCCGGATCGCCACGGCGGGCGTCGCCCCGGCGGAATAGACATCGGCGGCGTAAAATTCGCGCTCGGCGTCATCGACGATGACCTGATCTGTCCCGAGAATGTCAGTCAGGGTTTCGATCAGGCGGTCGTTCTTGGCAGCGGGATCGGCGTTCATGCTCAGTCTCCTATGGGGATGCAGGCCGGGCGAGCGTGCGCCCGATATACAAAAGGTGCCGTTCGGTTTTGTCTTTTTTCTCTGTTTCGAGCGTGCGTACCGACAGCGGCTTGAAATAGGGCGTCAGCTTGGCCGCCCACCAGGACTCATTTTCGACGATCAGATGGGCGTTGCGCCCGTCGGGCAGCGTGCGCCCCGCCTCCTGAAGGGAAATAAACGCGAGGACTGCGGTCGTCGCCTTTGCGGCGATGTGTTGCAATACGTGATCCAGGGAATCGGGCTCGATGTGTTCGAACACATCCAGACTGACGACCAGCTGGGCGGCATCCGGGTCGGCGCTTTTTTCTGGGATGGCGGGGTCGTATTCTGCGACGGTGACGTCGGGTGCCAGCCGCGCCAGCGCCAGTTTCAGCGTGCCTTTGCCGCACCCGTAATCGAGAACGGTGGTAAAACCGTTGACCCGGCACAGTTCGGCAACCATCTCGGCGTGGTGATGGGCGCGCGCGCCGAAATCAGGGTCCTCATGCATTTCGGCATTGAGGTCGCGGTAGGCGTCGGAGATCAGCGCGGCGGTCATCAGCGGTGGCCTAGAAAAATGCCTGCAGGCCGGTTTGGGCGCGGCCGAGAATCAAGGCGTGCACATCGTGCGTGCCTTCGTAGGTGTTCACGCTTTCCAAATTCATCGCGTGACGCATGACGTGATACTCATCGGCGATACCATTGCCGCCGTGCATATCGCGGGCCATGCGGGCGATGTCGAGCGCCTTGCCGGCGTTGTTGCGCTTGATGATGGAGATGTCCGCCGGAGCGCAGGTACCCGCGTCGACCTTACGCCCGACGTGCAGCGCAGCCAGGAGGCCTAGCGTGATTTCCGTCTGCATGTCGGCGAGTTTTTTCTGGATCAGCTGGGTCTGCGCCAACGGGCGGCCGAACTGTTTGCGGTCAAGTGTGTACTGGCGCGCGGCGTGCCAGCAGAATTCCGCCGCGCCCATGGCACCCCAAGCGATGCCGAAGCGCGCTTTGTTCAAGCAGCCAAACGGACCTTTGAGCCCTTCCACGTTGGGCAGCAACGCGTCCTCTCCGACCTTGACGCCGTCCATGACGATCTGCCCGGTGACCGACGCGCGCAAAGATAGTTTTCCTTCGATCTTCGGCGCGCTCAGACCTTTCATGCCTTTTTCCAAGATGAAGCCCCGGATGACGCCGTCTTCCGTTTTGGCCCAGACCACAAACACATCGGCGACGGGGGCGTTGGAAATCCACGTTTTCGTGCCGGAGAGCGTGTAGCCGCCGGAGGTTTTCACCGCCTTGGTCGCCATGCTGCCGGGATCGGAGCCGGAGTCCGGCTCGGTCAGACCGAAACAGCCGATCAGCTCACCGCTGATCAGGCCGGGCAGGTATTTCTGGCGCTGCTCTTCGGTGCCGTAGGCGGCGATGGGATAGATCACCAGCGACGACTGGACGCTGATCATCGAGCGGTAGCCGGAATCGACGCGTTCGATTTCGCGCGCGATCAAACCATAGGCGACATGACTGAGGCCGGAGCCGCCATAGGCTTCGGGTGCGGTGGCGCCAAGCAGACCGACCTTCCCCATTTCGGTAAAAATTTCAGGATCGAAGGTTTCGTTGCGGTAGGCCTCGATCACCCGGGGCATCAGTTTGTCTTGGGCATAGGCGCGCGCACTGTCGCGCACCATGCGCTCGTCCTCGGAGAATTCGTTCTCGAGCAGGAACGGATCCTCCCAGACGAACTTGCCCCATTTGGTGACATAGGAGGCGGCGGCCGCGCTGGGCGACGGAGAAGCGGTCATGGGCAGTGGTCCCTGCAGGCCCGGCGTTCTGGGCCGGGTGTTCAGCTGTGCCAGGACCCGACTTTAGCGGGCCGGACGGGTCGGGCTCAAGGCGATGAAACTATTCAAACTCGTTTAACAGAGCCCAATTTCTTGTGTTTAATGCAAATTAGATAAGTTTATTGCGAATCTGGTCCTCATCGAGAGTTTTAACAGGCGGAGGCTCGAATGGAGTTAGGCACTCTGGAGCAATCTATAGCAGCGTCCATTGCCGCAAACGCTGCTATCGAAGCCGCAAAAATTACCGCACAAGCGACGATAGAGGCGTCTAAGAATACTTTCTACGCAGCGCTTGTGCGATCACTGCCGCCTCTGCGACAGTAGTCGCAGCATATGTCAATACATATCAGTCACGCCAAACATATAAAGCCGAACGCAATGCATATCGGTATCTAATTGGTGGTTTGGTTCAGTCTTGCTTAGATGAAATTGGTTTCACGTGGTTAAGAATGAACCAAGCGT
>JAYQVH010000011.1:0-38303 GCA_038148375.1 Rhodospirillaceae bacterium
TTCTACACAACCATGATCATGCTTCAGGGCAGCCTGATGTTCACGCGCACCCACACCAACAAGTATTGGACCTTCACGATGGAGTTCTTCGTCGTCGTGCACGGCACCATCGTCGCGCTGATGCACGGCAATGGGCAGTGGGGACAGTTCCTGTTCGGGTTCCTGGCTATGTTCATCATCACGCAGATGCACGGACTTGGGTTGTCGAAGTGGCTGCGCTGGGCGTTCCTGGCCGCCTATATCGGCGCCATCGCGCTGGTTTATGTAGCCGGGGTCGGGCGCGGCATGGAGAACATCGCCGAGGTGCCTCGTGTGCCGGCGGTGGAATACGCCCTTGTGTTCATGATCGGCGCCATCGTGTGGCTTGGCATTTGGATGATTGCCAAGCTGAGCGGCACGGACCGCGCCAACGCCTGATCGTCGCGGCCGTTCTGTAACACTTTGAAGCAGATCACGGTTTCGCGACCGAGGGATGGTTGGCGTTAAAAGGGGCTCGTACCCTACGAGCCATTCTGGCTATATTTCGGGACGCTTTTCTCCGGATGCCAGGGTGGCCCCATGACCTCTGAGATCGACAGTTTCTTTAAGAAAACCGCGCAAATCGAAAGCCACGAGTTGCGCGCCGTCTTGGTTTCCTTCGTCTATCTGTTCTGCTTGATGGCGAGCTACTACACCATGCGCCCGCTGCGCGATGCGCTGGCCTCGGAAGTCGCCTCGGAAGACCTCAAGTTTTTGTGGACCGGTACCTTCGTCGCCTCGACCGCAGCCGCGGTCATATTCGGGTGGGTGGTGTCACGCTACAAGATCGCGTCCTGCCTGCCGTGGATCTACGCGTTCTTTATTTTCAACATCGGCATTTTCTACGCTTTGATGGGCGCCTACCCGCTCGGCAGTTCTGACACCATGACGGCACCGGTTCTAAACGCGTGGCCGATTGTCTTGGCCGATGTCAAGGTCAGTCTTGTTGTCGCCTGTATTTACTACGTCTGGCTGAGCGTCTTTAACATGTTCGTCGTTTCGGTCTTCTGGAGTTTCCTGGCCGACCGCTACACCAAGGATCAATCCAAACGGCTGTTCGGTTTTGTCGCCGCCGGCGGTAGCGCTGGGGCCGCGCTCGGTCCTCTGGCGACAGCGGCTATCGTCAATGCGGTTGGGGTGGACAACATGCTGCTCATCGCCGCCGTGGTGTTGTCGATTACGCTTGTGTGTATCTACGACTTAACCAGGCACACCGAAGGCGGACACGCGGACTCGGGTATGAACAAGGACAAACTAGGCGGGTCGTCCTGGTCTGGGTTTTCTACTCTCATCAAGGACCCGTACTTGATCGCCATTGCAGTATTCGTTTGCCTGTACACGTTCATCTCCACGATTTTCTATGTCGCTCAAGTCGATCTCGTCCGAGCTGCGTTCGAAACGCGGGAAGCGCGCTATGCCGTCAACGCCATTGTCGACGGTGTCGTCAACGGCTTGGCGATTTTCACTCAGCTGTTTGTCACCTCGCGCCTAGCCGGCCGCTGGGGACTTGTGTTCCTGCTCGCGGTGATGCCGGCTTTCATGATTTTCGCGTTCTTTGCGCTGAGCGCGTTTCCGGTGCTGATGATGATCCTGTCGCTCCAGGTCGTGCGCCGCGCCGGCAATTACGCCATGACCCGCCCGGGACGCGAGATGCTATGGACCGTCGTCGACCGCGATCGCAAGTACAAGGCCAAAAATGTCGTCGATACGTCCGTCTATCGCGGCGCTGACTTGGTCAATATTTGGATCGAAAACGGCCTTCGCTCGGCAGGGTTCGGATTAGGTCAGATCGCCCTTGTCGGATCCGGCGTTGCCGCGGTGTGGTGTGCGGTCTCCGTATATCTAGGCAAAACCGCCGAACAGCGGAAGTCCGAGATCGAGGACGGGCAGGGGGCGCCTCAGCCTGCAGCGGCGGAATAGTCCAACACGTTTTAATCGCGAATTTTTAAGAAACTCAAACAGGGGAGCTCGTACCTACATGTTGAAATCTATGATGTTGTCTACCGTGGCGGCTTTGACCGTCTCTGCCTCCGCGCTTGCGGCGGATTTGGTTCTTGTCGTCGGCGGCACCGGCCAGACCGGCTGGGAAACGGTCAAGGAAGCGGTGGAGGAGGGCTATGAGGTCCGCGCCACAACCACCAACGTCGAACGGGCAAAAGAACGCTTTCCGGAAGACGGCTTTACCTGGGTGGAAATGGATGCTCGCATCCTAGATGAAATCCGCACCGCCATGGACGGTGTCGATTACGTCATCTCTACTCTTGGCGGTTCATGTTTCGATCCTGGCGGCCCTGCTTCGCCGCAGCACATTGACTATCAGGGTGTCGTTAACATGGCCGGGATCGCGAAAGATTACGGCGTAAAGCAGTTCGTGCTCACCTCCGCAATTGGGGCCGGCATCGGCGATCAGCCGCTGAATCAGTTCTGCGACAACGTGCAGATGTGGAAGTGGCTTGGCGAGGACTACCTGCGCGACGGCAGCCTGCCGTACACGATTGTGCAGCCCGGCGGTCTCGGCACCGACGAAGGCGGCAAGATCGGCATCACCATCACCGGCGTCGGCGGCACCAACTCCGGCTTTATCCAGCGCGATGATGTCGCTGAAGTTCTGGTCGATGCGCTTGGCAACGAGGGTGCCCTTGGAAAGACCGTGGAAATCGTCGGCGACAAGGACGGCAAGCCCGATGACTGGCGCTCCGAATGGGCCAACATCGCAAAAGACAAAGCGCAAGCGCCGCCGCTGCGTCCCGGCCAGGGCGAATGATTTCACGGCGGACCTTCGGCGGAGCCCTCCTGGGCTCCGCCGTTTGTATGTCTGGCACTCGCGGTCGCCGGGCTTGGGCGCAGGCGACGGAGCGTATTCTGGTCGCCGGCGCGACCGGCCGGACCGGCCGGTTTGTCGTCGAAGATCTGCTGCGTACGGGCCATAAGGTCCGCGGTCTCACCCGCAATCCCGACAGCGCCCGTGAGCGTCTCGGTAGTGACGTCGAATGGGTCGGTGGCGACGTGAAAGACCCCGCGTCTTTGGCGCCGCTCTACAGTGGTGTCGACCGCGTTATCTCCGTGCTTGGCGCGACGCAGACCACCGGTCCCAACGATCCGGAATCCGTTGAGTACCAAGGCAACGTAAACCTGATAGATCTCGCCAAGGCGAACAGTCTTGAGCAAGTGGTAATGATCACGTCCTTGTCCGCGGGGCGCGTTCCTGAGAGTCCGGAACTCGCCGAGCGATTCCGCGGCATGTTGTGGAAATACCGGTCCGAATTGTATCTCCGTGCCAGCGGTGTGCCCTACACGATTGTCGGACCCGGAGGACTGCGGGATTACGACGGCGGTACGCAGGGCATTCGCTTTTACGCCCCAAACGAAATCCAAACCGGAGTTATTTCGCGCGAGGATGTCGGTATGGTCATGGCGGAGGCCGCGCGCACGCCCTTTGCGCAATTCAAGACCTTGCGGATTGTCAACGATCCGGACCTTCCGCCGGATAACTGGCGCACCAGTCTATTGACCGTTCCGGTGGATTCCTGATGCGCGATGGACCGCGTTCAGGAAAAATTCAGCCATGCAGAGGTTGTGCCACGGTGCCGCACTATTGACGGCGTGAAATCCAACGTGGCCGCCGTCTCTTGAAATGACGGCAGATACCTGCTGGTCCTCGCGCCAACTCCGCTCCGTATACATCTCCACCGGGATCCAGGGGTCGGTGCGCGCGTGGATCAAGAGAGCGGGAACACGTATGGCTTTGAGCACGCTCTGCGCCGAACATTTCGCGTAGTAGTCCAGCGCGCCGTCGAACCCGTTCTGCGGTGCAACGACCCGATCATCGAAGTCGAATACGTTATGGACGTCAGCCAGCGTCTTGCGCATTGCCATTTTATCGGTTGCCCCTGTTAAGGCATCTGCTTTCATTCGCGTGATCAGATAACGGTGATACAGCGCGTTGCGCCGTGACATGATGCGCTGCTGCGCACGCTTGAGGTCGATGGGTGCGCAGGCACTGGCAACAGCCAACACGTCATGCCCGTGAAAATCTTCACCGGCAAACTTCAACAGCGCATTTCCGCCAAGCGACACTCCGGCCATGACGATGCCATGCCGTTTCTCGTTTCCTTCAATGGCTGCAAGGGCAGCGCCCAGGTCGTCCGTGCGGCCGGCGTGATAGTGTTCCGCGCATAATCCGAGAGACGGGCCGGCGCCGCGGAGGTTTAAGCGCAGAACCGGAAAACCGCACGCTACAAAGTATGCCGCAGATGTCATGATGTTGCGGCTGCCTTCGCATCCCGTCAGCCCGTGAATCAAGATGAGCAGCGGCAGGCCGGTGTCCTGCGGCGGACGGTCGAGCAGGCCTAGAAGCGTATCCCCGGTACCGTCATGTAGCGGCAGGTGCAGCCGCGTCTGCCGTTCGGGCGCGAATGGCGGCTCGGTCCAACTGAGATTGTTCTTGATGGTTTGCAGGTCGCCGCCAAACCAGGGAAAGGCGGCCCGGAACGCCGGGAAAAGAGGTGGCGCGCGGCCAAGGACGCTGTAGCCTTGCATAAGTCACGCTTTGATCGTGTTGTTCTGTCTTACGTGCCAGCAGCCTACACCGGGTTCCGGCGGATGTCTGCCAAAGGGGAGGGGATGTATAAGATGCAGCACTGGTTTCGCGAACAGATGGCGATGTATACGGCGTACCACCGAGACGTCCGCAATTGCGCCACTCATTTTATCGGTGTGCCGATGATCGTATTCGCGTTGCTGATTGCCATGTCGCATCTGCCGATCGCGTCAGCCGGTGATTTTCCGGTCACCCTGGCGACACTGTTCCTCGCAGCTTTGCTTCTTCTCTATCTCGCCACCGTGCCGCTGATGGGCATTGTTGCCACGGTCGTTCATATCCCGTTGCTGTGGTTCGCACACACCATCGCTGCGGGAGAGGCCGGGCAGTCCTGGCTGGTTGCCGGTGCCTGCTTCGTCGCGGGCTGGATCATTCAGTTCGTCGGCCATGTCTTCGAGGGCCGGCGTCCGGCCCTGTTCGACAATCTCATTCAGGTGTTTATGGCGCCAGGGTTCCTGGTGACCGAGGCGCTTTTCGCCTGCGGACTTCTACACGACCTCAACGAGGACCTAGAAGTCCGCGCGGCGAAATATGCAAAGGGTGCGTCTTCTTAACGGCGATTTTATTCGGCCGGGAGGGGTGGAACGGTCTCGCCGCCAGCGCGTCCCGTGCCGCGGCCGATCAGACTCTTGATGCGATCGATCTGGCGGAGCTTCCACAGCGACACTTTTTCGCGGGCCATCAACATGCATGGCGTCACGATCAGTGTCAGCGCGGTGGCGAACAGCAGGCCATAAATAATCGCCTGGGACATGTAGCTCCACCACTCGGTGGCGGGGTCGCCCATACTGACGGTCCGGTTGAAGAAGTCGATGTTGAGTTGAATCGCCGTCGGCACAAGACCGAGCACCGTGGTTGCTGTGGTTAGCAGCACCGGGCGGAGCCGGTCCATTCCGGTCTCGAGCACGGCTTCACGCAGGCTGCGCGTGCCGTCATTAAACTGATTGAAGGTGTCAATCAGAACGATGTTGTTGTTCACGACAATTCCGGCCAGCGCGATTGTACCTATGCCGGTCATCACGATGCTGAAGCTTGAGCCGGTGACGAGCAGTCCGAGGAATACACCTGCCGTTGACAGGACGACAGCGACCAGAACAACGAACACCGAGTAAAAGCTGTTGAACTGGGCGAGCAAAATAATGCCCATCAAGAACAACGCCAGCAGGAAGGCGTTGGTCAGGAAGTTGCTGCTTTCCGCCGAATCCGCTTCTTCACCCTTGAAGATCACTTGCACGCTGTTAGGCACATCCTGCCCCGCCAGCCATTGCTTCAGGCGCATTACCTGAAGACCAGCGTAGTAGCCGCGCTGCGGGTCAGCGGCGATCTTCATCGTGCGTACGCCGTCTATGCGCGCAATCTCTCCGGCTTGTTGCACGGGGACACGGTCAACAAAGTTGCTGATCGGCACGAGGTCACGGCCGGTTTCGATGCGCACCCGATCCAGGCTGCGGATTGAGCGTTGGTCCTCCGGATAGCGGACGACAATGTCGATTTCCTCTTCGCTGTCGTCCGGACGGTATTCCGCCAGCTTCAAACCATTGGTGATCAGCTGAATCGATTGACCAATCACGGTCACATCTGCGTTGTACTTAGCCGCTTCGGCGCGGTCGACCTTAAGCTGCCACTCGATGCCGGGAAGGGGGCGGTTGTCCGACTCACTGGCGAATCCGCCGACTTCTTCCATTCCCCTCCGGATCATCTCAACCGCTTGAATGAGCGCGGTTGTGTCCTTTGATGCGGCTTCGATCTGGATCGCCTGACCGGTGGTCGGGCCATGGCCTTCCTTCTTGATCACCACTTCGATGCCGGGAAGAGAGCTGACGCGGCCGTCAATGTCGCTCAGAATCTCTGCGGCCGGGCGGCGCTCATTCCACGGCAGCATTTCGACCTTGATGTCGCCGATGAAGTCCGGAGCCGGAGCATCTGCGCCAGCGCCGGGCGGGCGGCCCGTCTTTGAATAGATAAACTTGATTCCATCGAGGCCGAGGACCAGGTTTTCGACTTCGCGAATCAGGCGCTCCTGCTCCTGTAGGGACAAATTGCCGCGCGCATGGACCGACAAAGTCGCCGAGTCTGGTTCCTGAGGCGGGAAGAAGTAGATGCCCGACCCGTAATTCGAATAGGCAACCTGAATAAGAAACAGCGAAGCTACCGTTCCGGCGATGACTTTCCCCGGATTGTCGAGGCAACGGTTAAGGAGCTTGCGGTAGCTATTGGCAAAGCTGCCTTCTTTCCGCTCTTGGACGCGCGTGCTGACGCTCTTGTTTTTCAGACTCGCGCCAATGGCCGGAATAAAGATCAAAGCCATGACCAGAGCGGCCGTCAGCACGCTGATGAGCGTAATCGGCAGAAACTTGAAGAAGGCGCCTGTGTTTCCCGGCCAGAACAAAAGCGGCAAGAACACCACAAGGGTTGTCGCTGTGGACGAAATAATAGGCCACGCCATGCGCTGGGCTGCCTTCACATAGGCTTCGCGCGGCGGCATGCCGTCTTCGCGCAGGCTTTCGGCATTCTCCACGACGACAATCGCACCATCGACCAGAATTCCGACCGATAGGATCAGGCCGATCAGGGCCAACGCGTTGAGCGTGATACCCATCATCGCCAAAACCAGAATGCCGGTCAGGAAGGAGCCGGGGATAGCAACACCGACCAACAGGCCCGACCGTAGGCCGAGGAACGCCATGCAGATCGCCATCACGATAATGACCGCGATGATGACGCTGTTCTGCAGGCTGTCGAAGCGGGACACGATGTTTTCCGTGTCATCGACCGGGTAGATGACTTCCAGGCCTTCCGGATAGGTCACTTGCTGGCGCTCGACGACGGCGCGTGCCGCGGCAATGGTATCGACAACGTTCGCTTCCGGACGGCGGCTGACGTCAACAGTGACGGCCGGCTTGCCGTTGATGCGCACGAATGTCTGACGGTCTTTGAACGTGCGGCGGATGTCGGCGATGTCCCCGAGGGTCACCACCGCGGACTCCGTTGACTTCACGGGAACGTTGAAGATGTCTTGCGTCGTTTCGAACAAACCCGGCACGGTCACGGCGAAACGGCCGTTGCCGGTATCAAGATTACCGGCCGCGACCAAGCGGTTGGAACGGCTGAAGACGCGGAAAAGTTCGTCCTGGTTGAGGCCGTAATATTCGACCAGCAGCGGATCGATAATGATTTCGACTTGCTCCTCGCGCGCCCCCAAAATCGTGGCGTCGAGAACGGACGGAATCTGGCGCACTTCATCACGCAAGCCGCGCGCAAGAGTGAGCAAAGTGCGTTCCGGCAGATCGCCGGACAGGCCGACGGTGAGAACCGGGCGGCGCGTGAAATCAACCTGGCTGATGGTCGGCTCAAGCGCTTCTTCCGGCAACTCTGGCTTTACGCGGTCAACGGCGGCGCGCACGTCTGCGAGGGCTTCCTCTTCGCCGACGCCGGCATCGAATTCGAGCACGACATTTGCGCCGCCCTGGTACGCGGTGGCGCGCATTTCGCGCACGCCTTCCAGGTTCTGCAGTTCTTCTTCAAGTGGACGGACGAGCAAGCGCTCGGAATCATCCGGCGACACGCCGTCGAGAACGACGGAGGTGTAAATAACGGTAATGGCGAGTTGTGGTAGGGATTCTCGCGGCACGTTGACGTACGCCGTAATCCCGCTGATCAGCAGTATGGCAAATGCCGAGTAAATGATTTTGGCCCGCTTCGCGGCGACGGCGATCAACGTGTTCATGGTGCGCCTCTGACCCCAACTCTCTGAAAAACAAGGAAAAACCGGATTGGGTTTTTGTACTTATCTTTACGTAGGGCGCGGCGCTTTGGATCAAAAAGCGAGCTATTCTGCGGGACTCATTAAGGCATTATCGGTTCCCGCGGCGCTTCGATTGCGAATATTACGAAACCACGTAATAAAATTACGTTGCGCCATAAGGGCGGCAGGCGTGACGACAAGGGTGAGCAGGGTGGCAAAGATCAGACCGAAGATGATGGCAATGGCGAGATGGCGCCAGAATTGCAGTGCGGGGGAGCCGAGTTCAATCGAGCGGTCAAAGAAGTTCACCCCAATTTGCAGCGCCATGGGCACCAGGCCAAGCACGGTCGTCGCGGTGGTCAGGAACACGGGGCGCAGCCGTTCCACGCCCGTGCGCAGGATGGCGTCATAGGTGGATGCCGCCTTCTCGCGGAAGCGGAAGAAGGTATCCAGCAACACGATGTTGTTGTTCACCACAATGCCGGCCAACGCGATGATGCCGACACCGGACTGGGTGATGATGAACGGATTGCCGGTGATCAGCAGGCCGAGGAACACGCCGATCGTCGATAGGATCACCGAACTCAGGATCAAGGCGACCGCGTAGAAGCTGTTGAATTCCGCCAGCAGAATCATGCCCATCAGGAACATCGCCAGGGAAAACGCAGTGACCAGGAAGTTCGAATTCTCCTGAGCGTCCAGTTCCTCGCCCTTGAAGGTGACGTCGATGCTGCGGTCCAAGTTCAGAGCCGCGATACCCGCTTTGATTTCGGCGACTTTCTCATTGGCCAATACGCCCGGCATGACGCCGGCGGTGAGCGTGACCGTGCGCTGCGCGTCGGTGCGCTCGATTTCGGCGACCTTCTGCACCGGATTGCGGCGTACGAAATTGCTGATGGGGACTTGCCCGCTTTGGGTTTCGATGCGGATGTCATCGAGTTGGCGCACGGTCCGGTATTGCTCCGGATAGCGCACCACGATGTCGATCTCGTCCTCGCTGTCGTCCGGGCGGTAGGTGCCAAGGCGCAACCCGTTGGTGATCAGCCGGATCGATTCTCCGACCAGAGTCAGATCGGCGCCGTATTTCGCCGCTTCGCTTCGGTCGACCGACAACTGCCATTCGATCCCGGGCAGGGGCAGCGTATCGTCAACATTGCGCAACCCGTCGACGCCATCGAAAATCGTGCGGATTTGTGCGGCGGCTGACATCAGTTGCCGCGGATTTTTCGAACTCAGCACCAGTTCGATCGCTGTGTCCGACGTCATATGCAATTGTTTCTTGGCTTCGATCTTGATGCCGGCGATATCCGCCGTGCGCTGGCGGACATCTTCGAGAATGGCATCCGCGGAGCGCCGGTCGCCCCATTGTTTGAAGATGAGCCTGATCTCGCCAATCAAATCCGCATCGCTGTTGTTGCTGCCGGGCGGTTTGCCGGTGCGTACGTAGACGTAGTCGAAATCCTCGATCGGGAGAATGCGGCGCTCCACTTCTCCGACGAGCAAATCCTGCTCTTGAATCGACATGTTGCCGAGCGCTTTGACCTCAAGCATCGCCTGCCGCGGTTCTTCAGACGGGTTCAGGGTCAAGCCGGGACCAAAAGCCATGAATATGCCCGGAACGATGAAGAGCAGGGCAAAGGTGGCAGCGATAACGGTGCCGGGCCGTTTCAACGCCGCTTTCAAAATCGAAACGTATAGCCCCGTCACTTTGGTCTGCTGTTCCGGATCTACGAAATCGGATTCGCTTTCCAGCGTCTCAACGCCGCTGTCATTGCGCCGCGTAACTGCACCGATGGTTGGCACAAAGATCAGCGCCATCGCCAGCGAAGCCAGCAACACCAAAACGATGGTGAACGGCAAGAGCCCCATGAACTGGCCGACAAACCCGGGCCAAAACAGCAGCGGTACGAACGCGGCGATGGTGGTGCCTGTCGAGGTGATGATCGGCCACGCCATGCGCTTGGCTGCATCGGCGTAGGCGTTCGATGGCTTCTGTCCGGCTTTGATGCGCAAGTCGGCGTTTTCCACGACCACAATCGCACCGTCGACGAGCAGACCGACGGACAGGATCAGCCCGAAGATCGCAACGAAGTTGATCGACAGGCCCATCATGTACATGAGGAAGATGCCGGTCAGGAAGGCGCCGGGGATCGAAAGGCCGACCAGCATGCCGGAGCGTACGCCGAGCAAGGCCATGCACAGCGTCATCACCAGGAAAATGGCCAGAACGACACCGTTTTGAATGCTGTCGAGCTGCGCACGTACATTTATGGAGCGGTCGGTGATGTAGTTGACCTGAACCGCTTCCGGCCAGTTTTCGATTTCCCTGTCGACAACCGCACGCACCGCTTTGGCCGTATCGAAAACGTTTGTACCGCGCCTATTTTTGATGTCGACGGTAATCGCCGGGTTGCCGTTGACCCGCACCAGCGTGGTTGCATCCTTGAAGGTGCGGCGCACTTCAGCGATGTCGGAAAAGCGCACGGTGCCATTGGCATCCGCTTTCACCGGCAGAGTGAGAATATCGTCGATGTCTTCGAACAGGCCGGGCAAGGTGACAGCGAATCGTCCTTGCCCGGTGTCCAGGCTACCGGCGGCGACCAGCCGGTTGGAGCGGCTGAAGAGCTGGAACAATTCGCTATTGCTCAGGCCATAGTGTTCGACCATGAGCGGGTCGACGATGATTTCAACCTGTTCTTCGCGCACGCCGGAGATCGTTGCTTCAAGAACGTTGCCGACCTGCGTCACGCGGTCCCGCAATTCGCGCGACAACTGCAGCAAGGAGCGCTCGGGCAGGGGGCCGGACACGGTAATCGAAATCACCGGAAAGCCCGAGCTGTCGAATTCCCGGACAGACGGTTCTTCCGCGTCGACCGGCAGTTCGGGTTTGGCGCGGTCGACGGCGGCGCGGGTATCGGCCAGGGCGTCCTGCAAATCTGTCTCGACTTCGAATTCAAGGGTGATATTCGCGCCGCCTTGAAAACCTGTCGCGCGCACTTCCTTAATCCCGGCCAGCGACTGGACTTCTTCTTCAATCGGGCGGATCAGCAGGCGCTCGGCGTCGCCGGGTGAAACGCCCTCAAGCACAACCGAAACGAAGATCAGGGGGAAGGTGATCTCAGGTTCAGCTTCCTTTGGGATTTGGACGTAAGAGACGGTTCCGGCGAGAAACAGCACGACCAGCGCGGATATCACCATCCGAGAGCGGTGCATGGCTGCGGAAATAATGGCGTTCATCAGGCCGGTATCTCTTACAGATCGTGAAAAACACGCGCGCCGTGGCAGCCCTGCGCCGCGGCACGCAACCTGTGATCAATATAATGTATGAATGGCGTCGCAGCCACGCCACGACTGGAAACGATTTCGTAACCGACAGTAACGTGACCAAGAGGTGGCCGTTGTCGGCCACCCGGAATGGCCCACGCGCTTACGACTGGTCTGCTGCGATGGCAACGTTGACCGGCTCGACCTTCTGGCCCACCGCAACGTAGTCCTGCCCCACAACCACGATCGTGGCTTCGGCGGGCAGGCCGGTAACCCACGTTCCGTCAGGGCCATCGTCGAGAATCTCGACCGCCCAGAATTTCACGGTGTTGTCCGCGGCGACGGTTTTGACGCCGATGCGCCCGTCGTCCGACAGGGTCAGCACGGACGGTGACACACTGTGAGCCATGCTCTTGCCGGCGGGCAGGCGCATCTGCGCGGCCAGGCCGGCGAGGACATTGGAGTCCGTGTTGGGCACGGTCAGTTCGATCTTGAAGGTGCGGGTGCTCGGGTCGGACACGGACGCGACATAGCTGATCTCACCGCTGATCGCCGTCCCGTCGGACAGCACCATGCGTCCGGGCATGCCGATGGCCACGTCACGCACATTGCGCTCGGAAATCTGGCCGGTGACCTTGATGGGATCCAGGTCAACCACGGTGCCCAGCTTGTCGCCGACATTGAGAACGGTACCGACGTCGATTGCGCGGGTGTCGAAAATGCCGTCAAACGGCGCACGAATGGTGGTGTTTGCAAGATCCAGCTCAAAGCGCACAACGTCGGCCTGGGCCTGCTGGTACTGTGCTTCGGCTTCCGCCAGGCGCACCTGGGTGCCGAAGCTCTGCTTTGCCAGCTGGCGCGCGGCTTCGACTTGAATGCGGCGCTGTTCCAGTGTCGCGCGGGCCTGATCCAAACGCGCGGCACGGTCATTCACCGCAATCTTCAGCAGCGGCTGACCGGAGGTGACGGGCTGACCTTCCTGCACGAGAATCTCTTCGGCGCGGCCGGACACTTCTGCGCGCAGTTCAACGGCACGCGACGCGGCCGTGCGGCCCTGCAGCGTAATGTCGCTCTGGAACGGCTGCGCAACGGAGGTGAGAACGCGCACCGAGATAGGCGCGGGTTCAACCGGGGCACGCGCCTGGTCGGCGTTGGCATTGCGCGTATCGGCGCCGTTGCCGGCGATCATACCAGACCCAACCCACGCCACACCGGCCAGGAGAATCGCGACAGCAGTCAGTTGCGCCTTGTTCATGTGAATAACCTGATTCCGAAAACGTTTTTAAGATGGTCTGTATGGCGTTAATACGCCTAACAGAGCTGGGTGGATCATTCCCTGTTCATGTAACAGGCGTATGTCACAGAACATTTGCTTTGGATCAAAGGCAGCGCAATTACAAGCGGGCAAATAAGCGCTGGCAGATGGCCACTGATGGGTGAGTAAGACCACAATTCGGCCTGAAATCGCCCTGAAACCGCCATTTTGCCACTTTACAACGTGCGGAATTCGACTAGGTTTCTCACGATTTTCCGCCATATGGGGTCGAACATGAAGCGTTTGATGACAGTAGCAGCGGCCTTTGCCGCACTCTCGATGTGGGGTCACACCCCAGCCGTTGCCCAGGACGAGATGTCCGAGGAAGAGCTTATAAACCGCGGCAAGCGCGTGTTTGTTCTGTGCCGCTCCTGTCACACGCTCGAGGCCGATGGGCGTCATAAAGTCGGCCCGAACCTGCACGGAATGTTCGGCAGCGAGGCCGGCTCCAAGGATGATTTCCGCTATTCCGATGTCGTCAAAGAGTCGGGGATCGTATGGTCGGCGGAAACGCTGGAGGAGTGGCTGGTCAAACCCAAGGACTTTCTGCCCGGCAACAAAATGGCCTTTGCCGGCGTGCGTAAGCCGGAAGACCGCAAGGCGCTGATCACCTACCTTCAGAATGAGACATCTGCAAACTGATCCCACCTTGCCGTCGCAACGATCGACAACGGGGCCGAAAGGCCCCGTTTTTTATTGGTTGATCCGGTTTGTCCGCACCGCCGTACTATCCAGAAAGCGATTGAAAATTTGCTCATTACACGCATTATAAATTAAAGTTATTCTAATAACGGTTATTAGATAGAGGCGGGGCAGTCTGGCCCCTCAACGACATGAGGCGAGGCCGCGCCCCGGTCTCTCGGAAGCAAACAGAAGCAATAGGAGCGGATCATGATTGGTAAGAAGGTTCCCCACGTAAAGTTTCAGACCCGTGTGCGCGATGAAAGCGTCGAAGGCCCGAACCCCTACCGCTGGGAAGAAAAAACCACCGACGATTACTTCAAAGGCAAGAAGGTCATCGTGTTCTCGTTGCCGGGTGCGTTTACCCCGACCTGCTCGACCTACCAGCTGCCGGACTTTGAGAAACTGGCGCTGAAGTTCAAGGACCTCGGCATCGACGCCATCTACTGCGTCTCCGTCAACGATGCGTTCGTTATGAATGCTTGGGGCAAGCAGCAGGACATCAAGAACATCGGCCTGATTCCGGATGGTTCCGGCGAATTCACCCGCAAGATGGGCATGCTGGTGTGTAAGGACAATCTGGGCTTCGGTATGCGCTCCTGGCGCTACGGTGCGGTGATCGACAACGGCGTCGTCACGCACTGGTTCGAAGAACCTGGCTTCGAAGACAACTGTGGTGAAGACCCCTACGGCGAGTCATCCCCGCAGAACATTCTCCAAGCTCTTGAAAAAGACGCTGACAAAAAGGCCGCCTGAAGAGTCCCCTCTCTAGCGGTACCTGAACCCCGTCCGGCTCTTTCCCTCCCCCAAGCCGGGCGGGGTTTTCCTTTGGTCAGCCGCCGCTTTTGAAGCGCGCCAGCACCGCATCGTCCATACCGGCGTCGCGCGCCAATTCGCCGTAAAGCGCGGCGGTGACGCGGTCCACTCCTTTTTCTTTGGCGCGGGCTTCGGTCTCGCGAATCACAGTGCGGCGTACACCGCCGGGCACCCGGCGCAGTGCTTTAAGGGCATCGTCGTCCCACGGCATGCCGGTGTTGAGCGCGACCTTTTCATCGTCCTCGCCCTCGACGTCTTCAAGCTCCAGCTTGGAAATATTTTGGACGTGGCCGTAGAAGTAGTCCTTGCGCCGTTCGTCCCCGAGGCCGATGGGCAGGTCCAGGGCGCGCAGACGGTCCTCCCGGCCCATTTTGGCAACGTCTTCATCGACCATCAGCGCGACGATATTGCCGATGATGTGACCCTGGCTCGCGTCCAGATCGACGATGTCGTCCACCGTGCATTCCAGGATTTGTTTGCATTCCGCGATGCTGGGCGGCTTCACCTTCTGCGACGGGATCATGGTGAATGACGTATGCTCCAGCTCATTGACGCCTTCGGGATGAAAGCGCGCGGTTTCCATCATGTCTTTCAAATGGCTCGCTGATGGGCAGTTGATCACGAACTCCCCGGTGTCGCGGATGTTCTGGAACGTGTGCGACGTGTTGCGCATGCCCAAATAAATACGCGGCTGCTTGTGCATGACGTCGTACTGCATGATGTGCGAATACGGCGCCGCGTTGACCTTCCCGTCCTTGTCCAGCGACGTGACGATGGTGATCAGCTTGGGAAAGACGAAAACGTCGGAATACCAGAACGGCTTGATTTTAACTTCGGTGTGCACAGAACCCTCCGCGGAAACGAGGCCCGAGTGTTGCCGCGGACGTTAGGCTCCGTCTTGTTTTATCGTCAGCGCAACCACTAGGTAGACTGCCTCAGTAATTCGGCGGGCGCACGTAGGGCTTGGCGATTTTTTTCAAGTCCTCAGGCAGGTCCGGCGTAAACGGCGGGTCCCACACGAAGGGCTCCGGCTTGTCGGCGATGGTATTGGCCAGCGGCCCGCCGACCGTGCGCACCCACAGGTGATAGCCGACGTCCGTACCGGCCGGGCCGTGATACTTGTCGACTAGCCACCAGCAATAGCCGCCCGGTCCCATGCGGCCCAAGTCGCCCCACACGTATTCGCCGTCGAGGCAGAACACCTCTTCGATCATCGGGTGGGTCCATTTCGGCTTCATCATGCCGGCGGGCACGCGGTGGGGGCGGGTGCAGTACAGGAATGACTGTTCACCGGTATAGGGGTCGTTGCGCAGCGGCTTGATCGCGGTGCCGGAGGCGAACTTGGGATCGGTGAGGCCCGGATCCCAATCCATGGTCATCGGATCGACAAACGGGATCAGCAATTTCTCATCATAGTCCGGGCCGGCACCGCTTTTGATTTCGGGCCGGTCGGCGAAGTTGGTGAGCAGAACGCAGCCTTCTTCCGACGATGCGGCTTGCCGCGTGTAGCCCGCGGGGAAGAACGCATACTGATGGGTGATATAGGTCTGGCCGTTGATGGTGATGGATCCGTCGAGCACCAGGAATTCCTCGTGCGCCGTGCAGTATTCCGGCTCTGTGCGGCTCCAGCCTTTGGGATAGCGCAGAATGGTGGTCGAATCCGTTCCCGCTTCGTCGATCGACAGGATTTTCATTTCGACGTCGTCGCGCCCGGGCCCGTACAGGCCTTTCTGCCACGGAATGTCCTGGGCCTGGATATACATGATGTGCGGCCGCGCCATGTCGGTGTCCCCCAACTCAAGAGTGATTTCGCGCGATCATGGCGGAGCAGCACGCCATGCGCAACGTTGCTTGCCGATTAGAAAAATATCCTATTTCCTTTGCCGTCCTTGGATCGGCTATGGTTGCCGCCTGACGGGAGACGAGATCAATGCCGCGACCCCATTGCATGTTTATTCAGGCTCAGGATGTGCCCTGGGCACGGGGGGGTGAAGGTGCGTCGGATGCGTGGTCCGGCCTCGATGTTAAAGTCCTCAGCCGCGATCCGGCGTCGGGCGCCTGCACCGCCATCGTGCGCTATCCGGCCGGGTGGCATAGATCGGGTCCACGATACCTGACCTGTCACGAAGAAATGCTCGTTCTCGACGGCATGGTCGAGATCAACGGCGTCGAGCATCCGCCCTATGCGTACACCCATTTGCCGGCGGGATTCGCGCGCACCTCGTTCAGCACGCCGCGCGGCGCCGTCGTGCTGACGATGCTGTCCGCCGCGCCTGAAGAAAAACCAGGAGAGGCGCCGGACGGTCTCTACGACGAAAAACTCCTGGTCGGAAAAATCGATCCCGCGCAGGACGGGCTCGAAGGCTGGACCGAAAATCCCTACACCCGTTACCTCATGGGCACGGGTGTGCGTCCCTTGCGCGAAGACCCGTACACCGGCGAGATCAGCATTCTCTATGCGGCCTTGCCGTTCCGGTACATGGAAAAGCAATGGACCCATCCGACCGTGCAGGAAATGTTTGTGCTGTCCGGCGAATACGCCATCAACGATGTCGGTGTGATGTGTCCCGGATCATACGCATGGTGGGAGCCTGGCACATTGCACGGCCCTTACGGCTCGCACACCGGGTTCATGATGTTCATCCGCACGGTCGGCGGAAAACTCGCAAACACGTTTGGGCAGGACGGCATCCCGGTCGACTACGACGCACCGTACCGTCCTGTCGTATCCGATGCGCAAAAGCCGTATGCCAAACCGCCGAACCGGCGTACGCTTTATTAAGGGAAACACGGGGCATCATGGACCAAGCGGTCGATATCGTAAGAACTTTCCTCGACGCATTGCAGCGGCGCGATCTCGACGCCGTCAATGCGATGCTCGCGCCGGGGTTCCGCATGACCGTCACGGGTGGTCATGTGTTTGCCTCGCCGGCGGAATTTGCAGCGTTTTCCAAGGGCCGTCACAAAGGCGCGCGTAAGACCACGGACCGGTACGATGCCATGCCGGGCGACGATTGCACGGTTGTTTATGCGATGGGTTCAATGGCGGGCACGTGGAATGACGACAGGACTTTCGATGGTGTGCGCTACATCGATCGCTTTGAAGTCGCCCATGGCAAAATCACCGACATGCAGGTGTGGAGCGACATGGCCGATTTCCGTCCGGCGGAAGAGTAGGGCGGACGGCGATGGCACGGCCGCACACCTTATTCGTTCAAGCCCAGAGTCTTCCCTGGCAGTCCGGTAACGAGCCCGATCCGCGCTGGGATGTCCGTGCAAAAATTCTCAGCAAAGATGAAGAAACCGGCGCGTACACCGCTATCATCAAAATTCCGGCCGGGTTCGAATTGCCCGGGCCGGTTCATTTCCGCTGCGATTTCGAATTCTACGTCCTCGACGGCGCATTTGAGGTCAACGGCGTCGAATACCGCAAAGACTGCTACGGCTTCTTTCCCGCCGGTTACCGGCGCGACAGCAACACGTCCGCCGGTGGCGCGGTCGTCCTCGCCATGTTTCATGGCTTTCACGCGCCGATCATGGGCGAGGCGCCGGCAGGACTGTACCGCGAGGACAAACTGATTACCTGTGTCGACGTTTATAATCTAGAGTGGAAAACAGGCGATGAGGGTTCGGTGACCGGAAAACCGCTGTCGCCGACGATCTTTACCAAGAAGCTGCGCTTCGATCCCGACACCCAAGAGCAGACGTTCCTCTATGCCGCGCTACCACATCACCCGCCGCCCGCGGTGATGAAAGGCAAATTCGGCCATCCGATGATCGAAGAGATTTTCGTCTTGTCAGGTGAGTACGTGTTCGGCGATGCCGGGCGCATGGGGCCCGGCGGTTATTGCTGGTGGGCGGAAAACGAAATGCACGGGCCCGCCGGCAGCGAAACCGGTTACAACCTGTTCATCCGCATTTACGGCGGCCCGCTGGTGAATAAGTTCTCTTCTGATCCGGCGCCGTTTTCGTTCAAGCCGCCGCACGCCCCCGCGCTGCCGGACCGGCTCAAGAACTACGCCGCGCCGTTTCCGTGGACCGATCCATGGTGAGTGCGCCAGCCTTTTAAGTGTGATTGCGGATCACCAGCGGATCTTCCCAGAAGCGGTCGATGCGGGTGCGTTCGAAGGCCTTCGGGTCCGAGAAGATGACGTCGCGCATCCGCTTTGACCCGGCGGCGAAGATATCCGTCTCGCCGCGCGCCATGGCGTCGAACACCTGACGGGCATGCTCCTCGGGCGATACCCCGCCGCTTTCGACACTGGCCGGTGAGGCGCGGGTGTCGACCCCGCCGGTGAAAATGCTCGCCACCAGTATGGGGTCACGGTCCAGTTCGGCGCGCAGGCCGTTGGTCATCATCATCGCTGCTGACTTTGAAATGCTGTAGGCCGTGTATTCCGGCAGGCAAAACCAAGCCGCACCCGACAAGACATTGCCAATCGCGCCGCCGCCGTTGTTCAGGATAATCGGCGTGAACAAGCGTGCCAGTTCTGCCGGCGACCAGCAGTTCGTTTCGACCACCATTTTGCAGTCGTCCAGCGTTGAGGACGATAGAATGCGGCGCTCCTCGGCGACGCGGCTGCCGGGGTAGGCGGCGTTGTTGATCAGCCAGGTGACGTCGGTGGCTTGCGCCGCGCATGCCTCGCGATGTCCGGCGACGTTGACGTCCAGCAGCATCGGTACGACCCGGTCCGGATCGAGCGCAGCCAATTCGGGAAAGTATTTCTCGCTGCGGGCAGTGGCATAGACGCGCTTGGCGCCGCGCTCGAGCAGGACCTTCACGAAGCCTAATCCGACGCCGCGGTTGGAGCCGGTGACCAGGGCGACGCACCCCTTGGCCTCGACCGAACGGTCCGGCCAGGACGTGCTTGCCGCCTGCTGCGCAGTAGCCGGGGTTCCGCCCATGGCCTGCGCCGCGGCGGCCATGGCCATGGTGCTAAGGAGGTCTCTACGTTTCATCTCATCTCTCCCGCGTGACGTCAGTCTTATAACTCTACACAGAAGCGCCGAGCACCGGCAAAGGCGAGAAAGAAGCGGTTACTGGATGGTCTCGGTGCAATAGCGGGAGGCCTGGCCGACGTTTTCGTCGCCATAGGCGAGGTCGCAGGGGTCGGTCAAATCGCAGGCTTTTAGAGAGCGGACATAAACCTGTGTCTGACGGTCGCCTGAGCCGGTATTGGGCAAGGGTGTGACGCGCACCTCGTCGAACACGCCTGAGGTTAAAGAGTCGATATCGATCAACACATCTTTACGCCAATTGTTGTTGGTGTCGGCGCCAGGGCAGGGCGATATGGTTTGCGTATTGATCGCGGTCGCATTTCCATCGTTGTAGAAGGCGACCTGTACCTGATCGCTGCCACCGTTCGCCTGGGTGCCGAAACGTGTGATGCCGATCAGCAGCCGCGGCCAGTCCTGTTCAAATTTGAACTGCAATTGTTCGAAGTTGGTTTCTGACCCGGTTGGCGTAAGAACGGTATCCAGCGTATCCAGCAAGCTGCTGCTTGTTCCGGTGCCGTTGACGCCAAACCCGACGGTGGTTTCGCCGCTGTTGTCCTGCGAGCGTAGCGTTCCATTCTCCGAGAATATTTGGACGTCCAGGTCGGACCCGTCCTCCGGATAATTGTTGAGGTCGATCCAGGACCGGCCCACATCCTCGTTGACGTTGTCGCCAAGCCCCATGAGTGAGTTGACCGCTTCGGGTTGAATCTCATCCGTTTCGTTGAGGCCCGTCGCATTGGGCGGATCGGACAGCACTTGGTGGCACCGGAACTCGCTGTAGTTCAGTGTGTTGTCGCTGGAGTCGGTACGGTCGAAGCCGCAATGACGGTTTTGGCCGCAGGCGACCGCGGCGCCGACGAGGATGCGCGTGTGCGCCTCCGGATCGGAACTGTCGATCGGTATGGGGATGATTTGCACGCGATCGAACCGTTCGCTGGCGGTGACGTCCATATTGAAGTCGGTCGTGATTGCCATGGCGTGTGCTGTTCCCGCGTTGCCCGCGTTGAAGGAACAAGTCTGCACATTAATTTCTTCACCGATCAAAGTGGTGCCGTTGAACGCGCGTAAAAGGACGCGTTCAATGTCCGATCCGGTATACCCGCCGTTATCAGAGTCTCCGAAATCCCGGATATTCACGGTGAAGCACGCCCATTCGTTGTCGAACTCGAAAACGATCTTTTCACGGTCATTGACGTCGAGATAGGACCCGTTCGCGTTCGGGTAGGCGCTGGTGTTTGAGGGGTCGATCGTATCCAGCAAGTTGTTGCTGTTGCCGACGCCCGCCACACCCAAACCATCCAATTCATCGAGGTAGAGCGCGCCTTCGTCGGAAAAAATATTCACACCGTTTGTCGTGCGCCGCGCGAAACCCTGGTTGGTGGTGATGTTGCCTGTCGTGAGATTGAGATACTGCCGGATGTCGTCTTCGGTGATGACCGTTGTGGCGTTGTCGTCGCCTCCGTCAGTTTTATTCGATGCGCCGTCGACGCGTTCAAAGCCGAGCCTGAAGTCCGCAAAATAGAGGTCGTTGCGCTGTGCGGCGGACGAGGCGCGCACCGGATAACCGTTGGCCAGGAAGTAGCGTACCGCCTGCAGGTCCGCTTCGCCGGTGGAGGTATTGTCATCGATGCACAGGCGCACGTGAGGTTCGCGCCCGGACGTGCCGTTGTCGAAATTTGACGTGATATCGTTGCAGGGCTCCGTATCGCAATTGTTGTCCGAGTCGTTGTTGCCCCAGATCCAGGCATCAATGCGGATTTCATTTGCGTCGCACAAGTCGTCGCCGTCGACACTGTAATCATGCAGTTCAATGCGGAAATCATGAAACTGATCAGTGACGCCGTCGCGGAACGGGTCGCCGTCCTCCAGCCAATCCGGGTCGGAGCTATTGCGGATACACGCTTCGCCGTCGCCTTCATTGGTCGCCGTTGTATCCACGCGTTTGCCGGCTGCTACGGTCGGCCAGTCGCCATTGCCACGGTCTTCGGGAGCAATGCCGAACTCGCTAAATCCCAATGCGTCCAAGTCACGGCAGATCGGGCTGTTGTCTTCCTCGCCCTCGGCGATTGTTTCGGACCCTTCATGGTCGACATCGCCGGTGACGATCGCGATATGGTTGGCGGTCGGGTCGAATATATCACCTGCGGAATAAGGTCCCGATGCCGCCAGATGCCGGTAGGTGTCGATCTCGATACCAAAGCGTTCGATGTTCGTGGCCAGCGCATGACCCGCGCCGTCGTCCTGAAAGCCCATGTACTGGTCGACGCCGCCGCAGTCCGTATTGCTGACGGTGGTCGCCGCGTTGTCGTCGGTCTGCTTATGTCCGGCAAACCCAAACACCAGGCCATTGCCGCTTCCTTGGTCGGTTCCGGCGATGTCGGACTTAAACGCGATCTGACCGTAGACGCGAATGACATGGCCTTGCAGCGGAAATGTCACCTCCGAGTGGGCGCAGGCCGACGAGGCGAAGGTGTCGTTGTTCTGAAACCGCAGACCCACCAGTTCATCGCCTGTGTCCGCAGTTCCGTCGGGGTCGAGTTGTTTTGGGTGCGGGTGACAAGGCGAACGAGCACTTCACGCGATCCGGATGTGCCGGCGCTGACGGCCTCTTCGCCAAACAATTCCTTGCAGTAAGAGGTGATCTTGGTGCCGAGCTGCACGCCGCGCACCACATCATCAAAAAAAGTCGAACTGTCATTAGACGAAGGGCCGGAGCGGAATACGTTTGTAGAGGTTCCCGCTCCGCAAGACACCGAGCAATTGGCCTGCTCATTGCTGGACGATGGCGCAGATGCTTGCGCATTTGTCACGGCTCGGAATCCGCCGAAGGTATTTGTTCCGTGGCTGATCAGCGCGTACTTGGAGTTCGCTGTGGCGTTGGCGTCATCCAAGTTGCCGGCCAGAGCGGTGAGGCCGTCGCACACTTCCATGCTGTCGGTCGAGTGCACGATGTACGTGATGTAATTACCTTCGCCATCGATAACATCGCTCTCACTGAGTCCGATGGAACTCCACGGTACAATCCCGCGGTTGTTGGAGCCGCACGCATTATCGCTGTCCCAGGCTTCGCGTACGCCATCGCCGTCGGCAGGGTTTGCGGGGCAGGGCAGGCGGTAAAGGTCGCCGCCACTGGCGACGCCGCTGGCGCCGTAATCTTGCAGGGCATAGACCTCAAGTGCGGCTTTGATGAGATCGAAATTGGTGCGTTGAGACCGTGTATCCCGCAGTTCTTCCTGGATGCCTGATTCGCGTTGAATGATTGCCACCGTGGTGGCCAGCGCTATGGATCCAAGCACGAACGCGATGGCGATAAGGGCTACGCCTGAGTCGTCTTTGAGGATGGTCGTGGGCTGCAGCTTGCACCGTAACAAATCGAACCATTTATGGGAGGGCAAGACAGAGTTCCTAACGTCGACGATAAAATCGAACTGCCGATCATATTGTAATAGGTAACGCCGGGCTGTGCCCTGCGGTAGCCATCATGCGCGCTCGCCTATAGCGAGTAAAATGAATATTGGTTCGTTATCGCTACCACAGCTAATCGAACCTAATTCGAATAAGACAATGGTGCGCGAAACGTGCGCTACGGAATGCCCAACGCCTTGTGAGTCTGCAAACTCAAACGCCACGCCGGATTGGCGCGGCAGAACTTGACGGCGGCGTGGAGATTGTCCGCGTAGTCCGGTCCATCCATCGGCTGCACGAAGCGATGCGTAAACAGCTGATCTTCCAGCGTGCGCGGGTCCAGTCCGTCCTGGGGATACACCACTTTCAATTCCTGGCCGGACGTCTGCACCTGTTCCGTGCCGGCCTTGGGGCTGACGCAGATCCAGTCAATGCCCGGCGGCGCGCGGAGCGTGCCGTTGGTCTCAATCGCGACTTCAAAGCTGTGACGATGACAGGCGTCGATCAGTGCTTCGTCCAGTTGCAGCAGCGGCTCGCCGCCGGTGAAGACGACGTAGCGCTTGCCGAAAACGTCCTCGGGCCAGAGGTGGGCGATCGCGTCAGCTAAGGAGTCTGCATCCGCGAACGTGCCGCCGTTTGTACCGCTGGTGCCGACAAAGTCGGTGTCGCAGAACCGGCATTGTGCCGTTGCCCGGTCCTGTTCGCGGCCGGACCACAGGTTACACCCGGTAAAGCGGCAGAACACTGCCGCACGGCCGGTCTGCGCGCCTTCGCCCTGGAGCGTGTAATGCATTTCTTTGACGCTGTAGGTCATGGCGTGGTTCAGGCCGCGGCGCGGTAGCGCTCGTACCCGGCGGCGCGCAGTTCACAGGCAAAACAGGTGCCGCAGCCGTATCCCCAGTCATGGCGGTGCGCGCGGTCGCCGCGGTAGCAGGTGTGGGTTTGTTCAAGAATGAGATCGATCAGCGCAGCGCCGCCGAGCGTTTCGGCCATCACCCACGTTCCGGCTTTATCGAGATGCATCAGCGGCGTCTCGATGGTGAGCGGCCGGTCGAGACCGAGGGACAACGCCTGCTCCTGCGCGTCGATGGTTGCACGCCGGCAATCCGGATAGCCCGAATAGTCCGTCTCGCACATGCCGCCGACCAGAGTGTCGATGCCGCGCCGGTAGGCCAGTGCCGCGGCGGCAGTGAGAAAGGCCAAATTGCGCGCCGGTACGAACGTCGTCGGCAGGCCGTTGTCGGCCATCTTTATTGCCATTTCGTGGGTCATCGCGGTTTCGCCGAGCGCACTCAGGAATCCAAGCTCGATCAGATGATCGTCGCCCAGCCGTTCGGCCCAGTCCGGAAAAGTCGCCCGCAGGCCGTCCAGCACAGCCGTCCGGCAGGTCAGTTCCACGGCGTGGCGCTGGCCGTAGTCGAACGCGACGGTTTCCACCCGTTCAAAGCGCTCAAGCGCCCAGGCCAGGCAGGTGGTCGAGTCCTGTCCGCCGGAGAACAGCACCAGGGCGGCGCCGGAATTCTGGGGCGTGTCCGTCATGGCGGCTTTGTATCATGCCCGGCAGGCGCGCCGAACGTTTTTCAGCGCCTTGATTTTCCATGCTTTGTTCTCCATAACCCCGGCCACACACAGGAAAAAACCGCGCATCTTCCATGGATATCTTCAAGAGTTTCACCTTTGAAGCCGCCCATCATCTGGCCCCTAACGTGGCGCCGGACCACCGCTATGCGCGCCTGCACGGCCACTCGTTCTCGGCCGAGGTCTATTTGTCCGGCGAACCAGACCCCACCACCGGCTGGATCGTCGATTTTGCCGAGATCGACACGGCCATCGCCGCCCTTAAGGGCGAGCTTGATCACGGGTACCTCAACGATCTCGAAGGCCTCGATCATCCGACCCTGGAAAATATCGCCACCTGGGTGTGGGACCGTCTGGCGCCCCAGTTTCCGGCGCTGAGCAAGATCGTCATCCGCCGCGGCTCCTGCGGCGAAGGCTGCATCTATACCGGGCCGGCTGGCTCTTAACGCCGAACTATTGTTCGCGACTGACGTCGACAAGCGGCGCGACCGCTCTGGCAATGCCGAGCAGCGTTTCGTCCTCGCCGCGCAACCCGTCGATTTCCAGTCCCGCAGGAAAACCATCGGAACTCAATCCTGCGGGAATGCTGATGCCCGGACGCCGTCCGTAACTCGCGAACGCGGTGTGAGCGTAATAGAACCAGGAGAACACCGGCGCGCCATCCTTCAACACGGTGTCGTCCTCGACCAAGGGCAGGGCGATATCAGGCGTGGTCGGGAAACACACCGCGTCGACCTGCGCATCGGTGAGGAGTTTGCGATACGCCGCGTCGTAAGCGTCGAAAGCAGGTCCGACGGCAAAACGGTAGGCGTCATCGCTGATCTTTTTGGTCAGACGCTCGGCGGTAAACTGTTTCGTTGCCGGTGCGGCGATCCGCTCGACGAACTGTTCCAATGAAACATCCGGGGCATGGGCGGCCAGATAGGCACGCATCATGCCGGGAAACTCATAGTCGATCAGATCGGCCGCCGCTGCGCGGCGCGCGGCATCGAGCGGACGCAGGTTTACCGGAACGAGGGTGACGCCGCCGTCTTCCAGGCGTTTCAGCGCGGCGTCCATCACGCCGGTCACGTGTGCGGATGACGCGGCGATCAAATCCTCCGCCACGCCGAGGCGCAGACCCTTGGCCTCGCGCGCGCCAACCGGCTTGGGATCGTTGGCCATCACGCTGTCGAGCAGGAGAATGCCGTCCAAGGACGCGGCCATCGGACCGGCAGTGTCGACGGTTTGCGACAGCGGCACGATGCCCGCGGCAGCGTAACGCCCAGTGCTCGGGCGGAAGCCGTAGATGCCGCACAAGGATGCTGGCACACGCACGGAGCCGGCGGTGTCGGTTCCCAAACCGGCAGGGACCAGGCCCGCGGCAATGGCCGCCGCGGTTCCGCCGGACGATCCGCCGGGGATGCGTGCGGTGTCGAACGGATTGCGCACAGGGCCGAACACTTCGTTGGCGCAGGTACAGCCGGAGGAGAGTTCATGCAGGTTCGCCTTGCCGGCCAGCAGCGCGCCGGCATCGAACAGGCGCTGCGCGAGCGGAGCATTGGCCGCCGAGATGTTTCCTTTGAGCGCCGGTGTGCCGGCGCTGGTCGGCAGGGCGGTGGTGTTGATGTTGTCTTTGAGGATCAGCGGCACGCCGTGCAGGGGCCCAACTGCCTTGCCCTGTGCGCGCGCTTTGTCCGCCGCGTCCGCTGCCGCCAGCAAAGCGTCGCGATCAAACACGGTAAAGGCGTTGAGGTGCGCGTGACCCGCAATCCTATCGGCGAGCGCCTCGCAATACGTGCGGGAACTGGGATCACCTGTGGCGAGGGCGTTGGCGAGGGATAACATCACGTCGTTTCGTTCGATTAGACCGGCGCGATGATAGCAATTTAGCGCGCGTTGCTCAGCATGTTATGCAAAGCTCTTGCGCGCACCGAAGGCGTTGGCGGCTTCCAGTGTGCGCGACGCCGGAAATGTGCATGTGACCGTCGTGCCTTGCCCGACCGTGCTTTCGAATTTGATGGTGCCGCCGTGCAGCGTCATGAACTCGCGCGAGATCGCCAGGCCCAGGCCAAACCCGTCATCGGATTTGCGCCGGGTGAACTGAGATTTGACGAACGGCTTGCCAATGACCTTCAGGTCGTCTTCGGGAATACCGATTCCCGTGTCGGCAACCGTGACGATCACCTCACCGGCTTCAGATGTTTTGGCCTTCAATGAAACGCGACCGCCGTCGTTGGTGAACTTCAGCGCGTTGACCATCAAGTTGATCAACACCTGGGTGACCAGCCGTTCGTCCCCATACAGATCCGGCACGCCGTCATTGACGGTTTTCTCCAGCAGTATGCCCTGTGCCTCGGGGCGGAATCGGATCTGCTTGAACACGCGGTCTATGAGGTCGTTCATCTGAATGCGCGCTTCTTCGATATCCACCTTGCCGGCGTCGATGCGGGCGTAGTCCAGAATGTCGTTGATCACGGCGAGGATGTGCAGAGCGCTGTCGTGAATGTCCTGATTGTACTCGGCGTATTTGGGATTGCCGACCGGGCCCAGCGCCTGATGCCGAACAATGTCGGAAAAGCCTATGATTGCGTTCAGAGGGGTGCGCAGCTCATGACTCATGTTGGCGAGGAATTGCGTCTTGGCAGCATTGGCCCACTCGGCCTGACGCTGTCTTTCTTCGGAGGCGCGTTTCGTTTCGGACAATTTGCGAAACGAAATGTTCGATAGCCGCGCGAAAATCCTGGCGACATACGCGACATACATCAGTGCCAGAAGCGCCGAGGTGAAATACGCCATGTTGTAGCGCTCGGGCGGGATAGACGATGACATATCGAAACCGAGCAACGGTCCGACCGCGATCACCACCAGACTCAGCGCCAGTGCGGTCAGAACGGCAAAGCGGGCTCCACCGCGTAAATAGTAGTAGGCGAAAATCGGAACGGCGGCGAACCACGGCATCGTTGGTGAGGCGAACCCGCCAAAGACGAACGCGCCGTACAACAGAAGACCCTGCGTATACAGCAAGCCGATCAGCGTCATGGTGCGAAGAGAAAAGCCCATAGTCAGGCCGAACGGCAGGCAGACCAGTCCGGCAAGAAAAAGTGCTATTCCGCCCAGGGGGCCGGTAATCGACGCCCCCGACACGAACGCCGCGATGCACGCCGCCAGGCCCAGTCCGCCGCCCATGCGGCAGAAGGTGGTGAACCCCTTGTCCGACGCTCCGGTTTGTCCCCGGTCGGTTACGGTCGTCAGCGGAAGACGTAATATGTCAGTCAAGTGCGGCATGCGCGCTGCGTTATGATGAGTATGCCCGGTCCACTCAAGCCAATGGCGCGGGCAGACAGACGCGCATTGGATCTCACTCGTTATCGTATACAAGAGTTACGTTTTATATAGCCGCTCGGTTGCGCTCCGTCGTCGGTCTAAGGTAATTTTTCGGTTTCGTATCGCAATCAAGTCGCGTTTTATTTTGTGCAAAGCTGTGCGCGGCACGGGCAGGAGTTGCACCGCTCATGCTCTGCACTCACCACGGGATTGCCACAAGCGCCGCAGCCTTTTAGACAGTGGCCACCACATCGGCTTCGAGCCACGTTCAGGGATAGGGAGTTTCACGCATGTATCTCGTCACCGGCGGCACCGGAAAGACCGGCAGCCAAACCATTCACCATCTGCTCGCCAAGGGTGCGCCTGTGCGCGCCTTCGTTCGCAACGAAGAAAAAGCCGCTCCGCTGAAAGAGAAGGGCGCCGAACTGTTCATCGGCGATATCGGCGACGCCGATGCCGTGGCCAAGGCGATGGACGGCGTCGAGAAGGTCATGTTGACCCTGCCGAACGGCCCCAACGAAGAGAAATTCGAGTTGGGTGTTCTCGAAGCAGCCAAAGCCGCGGGCGTCAAACACTTGGTCTATCTGTCCTCGACGGAATCAAATCCGGAGAACACCCGCCGCATTCCGCAGGTGCATGTGCGCGTCTCGCAAGCGGTGAAAGACTCCGGCGTGCCCTGGACGGTGATGCGCCCGAACTTCTTCATGCAGAATATTCTCGCCTTCGCGCGCACCGTGAAGCCGGAAAGCTGGTTCACCTTCCCGGCCGGCGATGGCACGGCGGCGATGTGCGATGTCCGCGATGTCGGCGAAGTCGCGGCGATCCTGCTCACCGAAAGTGACAAGCACATCGGCCAGCAGTACGACCTCACCGGGCCCGACATTCTGTCGATGCACGACGTCGCGCGCCTGCTGTCGGAAGAACTCGGCCGTGAGATCACCTACAAGCCGCAGTCATTGGAAGATTTCCACGCTGTGCTCTCCAAGGTGCTGCCGAGCGAATGGCACATCGACGGTGTCGTCGAGCTGATGGAAGAAATGCAGAATACGGGTGGTCTCAACTACACCACCGAAACCATGGGCGAAATCCTCGGCCGCCCGCCGTGCTCGCTCAAGCAGTTCATCCACGAACACCGCGCGGCGTTTGAGTAACACTTACTGATTGGCCGGATCGGTCCGGATTTTCAGATAGGCGATCAGGTCATCGAGGCGATGCGGCCGCTGCAGCGAGTGGCCGTTCTTGCGAGAGCCGGGAATAAAACCGACCGGGTCGGATATCCACGCCTTGATGGTCTCGCCGGTCCAGATGATGCGGGACTCTTTGATAGCGTCTGAGTAGGCGTAGCCTGGAACCGTGCCTGCCTCGCGCCCGAACACACCGATCAGGGTCGGGCCCCGGCGCGGCGGATTGTCGAGAAACGAATGGCAACGCGCGCATTCCCGGAATGCCATCCGGCCGCGCTCGACATCCGGCTGATAGCCGTCGTCTTGCGCTGCGGCGAACGATGTCAGGCCGGCTGCCAGGAGCGCCGCACACAAATATGGCACCTGCTTCAACATGATGCGCAGACCCTGCCACGCAGCGCGCGCGTGCGCTTTGATCTAGGTTAAATACGCGCACTGCACCGCACGCGGGAACGAGAAAATTTCTTTCAAAAATTCGCACGGAATGCACCCGCGAGTTTGCTTGACGCGGCGTCGCCACAGGATCAGCATTGAAGACGTGGAAAGACGCGAACAGGAGCTCAAGTTAGGGCCTTCGCGTCGTCCTCGGCGGGCCATACCCAATGGTGGCAAATGGCCGATCGGATATGGAGGGTGCGTAAAAACCATGACTCCGCCTGACCAGCTTGCCTGACATTGCGTCGGCTCACCGGTTTCGCGCCGGGTGAGTGCTGCGCCTTTAAATCTGAGACACTATTCGTTCGCATATCTTTGCGAACGCGGAGTTCCATGATCCTCCGCCTCTGAGGCCCCGTCCGGGTCGGCGCTTTGGCGCTGCTCGCGGCGGGGTTCTCTGTTTTGGCGATTGACTGCGGTTACGGCCGTGCGCGCGGTTCGTCGAGCGTTTCGATCGCCACCAGGCGCGAGTCTGCGCTTTTCCAGCGGATCTTGCGCAGCTCCGTGTATTCCTCTGAGTCATAGAACGCGTCGATGGCGGCCATGTCCGGAAACTCGATGATCACCGTGCGCCGCGGCTGCCAGTCGCCTTCCAGCACCTTGGTCTTGCCGCCGAGCGAGACATAACGTCCACCGAACTTATTGACGATGTCCGGGTTGGCGGTGCGGTACGCGGTGTAGGTGTCGGCGTCCTTGACGTCGATGTCGGCGATCAGGAAGGCGGGCATGGCATGTCCTTGGTCAAATGGCGGTATGGGCCACTCTTACCATGTCCGGGGCGTGCGGGGCGCGCTATTTGAGCCGGTCGGCGGCGATCTCATAAACATGCTCGCTGATCGCCGCGTTCTCTTCGAGCAAGCGGTCGAAGTCCCTTTTGCGCAGGATCAGCAGGTCGCAGAAGCCGTTGGCGACAACGTCGGCGTTTCGCGGCTGAGCACGCAGCAGGGATAACTCGCCGAAGTAGTCACCGTTATTGAGCTGAACATCGCCCTGGTCGAGTTTCACCTCCAATGTGCCGGAGGAAATGAAATACATTTCGTGCCCTGTGTCGCCTTTGTGGCAGATCATTTCGCCTGGGATGGCGAGGCGCGGTTTAAGCATCGACGCGATCTCCGCCTTGTCGGTTTCCGACAGGTCGGTGAACAGCGGCACGCGGCCGACCAACTCCAGCGGCCGCAATCCGATGTCGAGGGGCGGGCGGCGCTCGAACTTCCGGCTGGTGTGGGCGAGGTGATCTTCAAGTGCGCGATAGATTTCCGGCGAGACCAATCCGTCGCGTTCCATTTGGTCGTAATCTTCCGCCTCCACCCGGACGGCGACCTGACCGAGTGAGCGTTCCTCCATGCGCTTGGCGTAATCCGGATACTGATTATTAAGGGCATCGAGCGCGAAGGCGACATGCCGCAGCCGCTCGGCGAGGATGGAGTCAATCGCCGCCACGGTCTCCGGTCCGCCGATCATGCCTTCCAGGCGGGGGACGTAGGTGGACCGCAAATCTTCGATGGTGGCGTGGCAGGCCCGTAGCGTTTCGAAGCGCTCGGCCAGCGATGCGCTGAGCCAGGCACCGAGCCCGAGGCGGCGGTGCACGGCCAGCGCCAGCAGGAACGTATTCGGAAACCGAGTGATCGAGGCGGCCGGCGTGGCGTAGGCGTCGGGCCCGTCATGACGCAGTGCATCGTTCATGTCCTCGACGCAGCGCAATAAGGTTTGTGCCGAGCGCGCCGAGAGAAATCCTTCACGGTACAGATCTAGATAGATCTGTTTTTCGTGTGCCGTGATTGTCGAAAGGCCGACCTTGAGCCAATCGGCGTCGGAGAGATCGCCAGCATCCCCGATGTCCTGTTTGAGCAAATGAATCCGGGCGTCATATTCGCGCTGCAACGGCTTGACGATGGCGTCTTTGACCCGATGGTCGCGTGCGAATTCCGTGATCTGCTGGCGGACATCGCTGATGGCGCGGATCATCGCCCGGTTTTGCACACCGCGGTCGGCCGCGGGCAGAGCATCCAAGCCGAAATAACTCATGACGTACCGGATGGTGGTGGCATTGATGAACAGCGTGAACAGGACCAGGCCGGTGACCAGGGTGAGGATGAAGTTCTGAGTGTCTGCGGCGACATTGGCGTTTTCCGCAATGGCCAGGGCGAGCGCTAGAGACACCGCGCCGCGCAGTCCGCCCCACAGCATCACGGCCTGATAGCCGCGGGTGATGTCGACTTTCCGGCCGATCCATTTCAGACTCGGCAGCAGGCCGTAGATCAACACGGCGCGGGCCGCGGTGGCGGCCGCGATCACGCCGGCGAGGGCCCACAACGCGGTGATCGATGCGTCGGCGAGTATCGCCGGCACCGCAATCCCGACCATGATGAAGATCAGGCTGTTGGCCCAGAAACCGATGTTCTCCCACGTCTCGGTCAGGGTCGCCCAGCTGCCGCCGGAAATGCGTGTGCGGCCAATGGACCCGAGCACCAGTCCGGCGGTCAATGTCGCCATCACGCCGGAGACATGGAGAAAGTGCTCGGCGACGACGAACGCGATGTAGGCCAGCGCAATGGTCAGTGTCACTTCGACGATGGTCTGCTGACGCAGGTGCCCGACCAGCCAGCACATGGCCCGCGCGAGGATGTAGCCGACCGCCGCGCCGCCCAAGAACACTTCCAGGAATGACAACACGCCGCTGAGCGGCGTTGCCTGGGTCAAGCCCAACAGCATCGCCAGCAGGATGTTGTAGATAACGATCGACGTTGCGTCGTTAAACAGACTTTCGCCTTCGACCAGAATTCCGAGCCGGCGCGGCGCGGCAAGTTCCTTGAAGATGGCCACCACGGCGACGGGGTCCGTGGCTGACACGATCGCGCCAAGCAGCAGACAGGCGATCAAGGCCGTGCCTGTTAGAAGATGCATGGTCCCGCCGACGATGACGGTCGAGATAGCAACGCCGACGATGGCGAGGGCGGATTCGAATATCAGCACCGGCAGAAAAACGAACAGGATCACTTCGGAGGTGACGGTGAAACTGCCAAGCGCGAGCAGTATTTCCCCGGCGATGGGTATGCCTTCGATCGGCGAGCCGCCGTTATGGGCTCCGGTACCTGAACTGCCGCCTAAACTGCCATTGAGACCGGTGGCCGCAATCACCAGTCCGATAATGATCCCCGCCGCCGTGACGATCACCGTGTAGGGAATATTCAGCCGGCGCGACAGCGGCAGCATCAGCACTGCGATGGACAGGAGTCCGAACAACCCGATAACAGAGAGATAGATGTCGTGCACGGCCAGCCCCTCAACCGGCCCAGGACCTCTCGTTAGCCTGACCGGCCCATCACCCTCGCATTCCTGCGCCGCCGTGTTGTTGATTTAGTTCAAGACGCTCGCCTGGCGCGATTGTCACCATCCAGTGGTGACGCCAGTGCGTGCATGGGCTCGAATGTATAGAATTTAACCCATTGTTTTTATTATATTAATTAGCCGTCTTGCGGTTTACGGGCCGCGTGCATGGGCTCGTTCCCCGCTGACTTGCCGCCGGAAGATTCTCCGTCAGGAGACCTTCACCACCCACTTGCCGATGTTCTTGCCGCCGAGCAGGCCGATGAACGCTTCCGGCGCGGCGTCGAGGCCGTCGAACACCTTGAGTTCGTACTGCAGCGCTTCGTCCTTGACCAGATCGGCCAGGGTCTTGCGCGCGTCGGCGTACTCGTCGACATGATTGTGCACCGAAAACTGCCCGGCGAACTGCTCGGACTGCTTCCAGCCTGTCTTGTTGTAGTTCGCGATGATGCCGCAGCGCGTCACCCGGCCTTTGGGCGAGAGCTGCTTCTTGATGATCTCGGCGATGTCGCCGCCGGTGTTGTCGAAGAAGTAGTCGACCCCATCCGGGCAGGCTTCCTTGATCGCCGCGCCGAGGTCCTCGGTTGTCTTGTAGTTGATCGCGACGTCGAACCCGAGCTCATTCGTCAGGTAGTCGCACTTCTCGTCCGTGCTGGTTACGCCGACCACCCAGGCATCACACAACAGGGCCAGTTGCCCGACCAGGGAGCCGACCATGCCCGCCGCGCTGGTGATGACCATGCTTTCTTCCTGATCCAGCTTACCCTCGTGCTTGAGCGCCAGGATCGCGGTCAGACCAGGGGCGCCCAAAGGTCCGATGAAATGCACCGGATCGTTGACCAGCGACATGTCGCAGATGGCAACGCCTTCCGGATTGTTCGTCGGATGAGGTTCGCCAGTGGTGACCACATAGTTCTGCCAGCCGAGGAACCCTTCGACGACATCGCCTGTCTTGTATTTCTCATTGTTGGACTTGACCACGACGCCGAGGATCGTGCCGGGCATGACCTTGCCGATGTCGGTCATCGCGCCGTGCGGGCGCATGTCTTTGTTGTCGTCGGTCGTTGGGTTCATCATCAGGCGCAGGCGCGGTTCCAGTCCGATGTACAGCGTGCGGATGAGCATCTCATTTTCGCCCGGCTCCGGGATCGGTCCTTCTTCGATGCGGAAGTCGGACGGCTTCGGCATGCCGTCGGGATAGGCGTTGAGGACGATCTTTCTATGTACGGTCTGGGTCATGGAATCTGCCTTGCGAGCCGAGGTGAGAGAATCGGGCTATCGAAGAGGGGCATCCTACCGCAGCGCGGTCATGGGGCAACCCACGGTTTCCGGCGGAATTCTGCCCCTTTACGGTGCGACCCCTCTGGCCGCACACTGACATCAGAATTTCCGCAGGGGACTCCGCCACATGAATACGCCGAAATACTACTTCAGCCGCCGTACCGCTCTGAAAAGCGCGGGCGCTGCCGCACTGACGACCACCGTTGCCTGTGGCGGTTCGCCCAAGCCGGTCCGTGCTCAAAACCAAAGCGACGTGCTGGTCATCGGCGCCGGCCTGTCCGGCCTCGGCGCGGCACATGTGCTGCAGGAGCAGGGGCTCAACGTTCAGGTCATCGAAGGGCGCGACCGTGTCGGCGGACGCATCCTGTCCCTGCGCGACATTCCCGGCAATCCGGAGGCGGGCGGCAACGGCATCGGCGCGGGGTACGGCCGGGTTATCGATGCGGCGGAACGCTTCGGCGCCAAGCTCAACAACATCATCCCTCGCACGCCGTACATCCTGTCGCGCGAACTGTGGCTCGAAGGCAAGATGATCCCGAAAGACGCCTGGCCAGATCATCCGCGCAACGTGTTCGACGGCCCCTACAAGGAAATGATGCCGTGGGCGTTCGTGCCGATTTATCTGATTCAGAACATGGAACTCGAGTCCTTCGAAGACTGGTGCGACCCCAAGTCCGGGCCGCTCGACATTCCGGTGCATGACTGGTTCCGCTCCAAGGGCGTCACCGACGAACAGATCAACCTCGCCTACAACATTAATTCCGACTTCGGAAACTCGTCCTACGACGTTTCCGCCCTGATGCTGATGTTCGTCTACAACTGGGGGAACATGCAGCGCTTGATCGAACCGCGGGCGACCTATGCCGCGGAAGGCGGGAACCAGAGCATCCCCGAAGGCATGGCCGCGGCGCTGAATAATGAAGTGCACCTCAACCGCAAGGTCGTCGGCATTACGGCCGACGCCAGCGGTGCCGAAGCGGTGTGCGACGACGGTACGGTCTACCGCGCCAAGCGCATTGTCTGCTCCATTCCCTTCACGGTTCTGCGCACAATCAAGATCGAGCCGGGGCTCAGCGGCGTTCAGGCCCGTGCCGTGCAAACTCTCGGCACCCAGTTGCTCACCCAGACCCACATCGTGCCCAAGGAGCCGTTCTGGGAAGAAGACGGCATGCCGGTTGGAATGTTCTCCGACAACGTCCTCGGTAACGTCATGGCCCAGCATTTCGCGCCTGATCCCAAGGAACTTACGAGCATCACCTGCTGGCATCGCGGCTGGAAAGCCCAGCAGGTCGATCAGCTGCCGGAGGAAGACGCGAAACGCATGGTCTACGATGCGTTCGTCAAGCAGCGTCCGGCGGCGGAAGGCAAAATCGAAGTCGCCGGGTTCAAGTCCTGGCACAACGACCCGTTCTCATCAGGTGACTGGGCGGTCTGGGAGCCTGGACAGATCAAAGATTTCATCATCAAGATGCATCAGCCGCATGGCAATTTGCACTTCTGCGGCGAGCACACATCGCTGTCCAACCGCGGCATGGAAGGCGCGATGGAATCCGGTGAACGTGTCGCTTTCGAGGTCCTGGATGCACTCTAAGTCGTTCTCCCGGCGCTCCGCGCTGGCCACCGGCGTTGCTGCTGCTGCGGCGGCGTCCCATGTCAGGCCGCTGCGGGCGCAGAACCGCGCGGACGTGCTGGTGATCGGCGCCGGACTGTCGGGTCTGAATGCCGCGATGCTGCTGGAAGAGCAGGGCTTCAACGTTCAGGTCATCGAGGGACGGGAGCGCATCGGCGGACGCCTGTTCTCTTTACATCACATCCCTGGCAGCCCGGAAGCCGGCGGCAACACCATCGGCACCGGTTACGGCCGCATGATCGATATTCTGCAGCGCCTCGACATTCCGCACATGAATGTCATGCCGCGGGGCATGAAGTTCCCGTACGAACTCTATATGGACGGCGAGCACATCACCGGCGAGCAGTGGAAGTCGCATCACAAGAATATTATGCCGGACGAGTTCAAGGCCCTGCCGCCTTGGATTCTCGGCCCTGTTCTGCTCGGCCAGACCAACCGGCTTGACTCCTTTGAGGACTGGTACGATCCCAAGTCCGCCCAACACGACATCTCGGTCTACGAAGTGCTGAAAGGCCTGGGTCTCAACGACGCGCAAATCAGCCTCGCCTTTGAATTCAACATTTCCTACGGCACATCAGCCCACGATGTTTCCGCGCTGATGATGTGGTTTAACGACGGCTGGATCAATTCCATGCGCGACGGCGGGCCGGTGCAGTGGGCTGCGGTCGGCGGGAACATGAACATCCCCGAAGCCATGGCCGCGACACTCAACAACGAAATCCATCTCGGCCGGGAGGTCGCAGGAATTCGCAGCGATAACTCCGGCGCGGAGGTTGTGTGCCACGACGGTACGGTCTACCGCGCTGACTTCGTTGTCTGCTCCATCCCGATGCCGATCCTGCGTTACGTCGGGTTCGATCCGTTCCTGCCCGGTCCGCAAGCCAAGGCGATCAGGACCGTGCCGTACTTCCCGATGACCCAGGTCCATTTCACCGCCAAGGAACCGTTCTGGGAAGCAGACGGTAACTCGCCGGACATGTGGACGGACACCGTCGCCGGACACGTCATCGGCAACATGCACAATGTCGATAACGACGACATCACCAGTTTCACCGCCTGGGCACGCGGCTTCACCGCCGTGCGGCTGGACCAGCTCGACAGGGAAGAGGCGCAGGCCTGGGTGATTTCTGAAATCGAGCGGATTCGCCCGGCGGCCAAGGGCAAGATCGAAGCGCACTACATCAAGTCCTGGGTGCGCGATCCCTTTGCCGGCGGCGACTACGCCATTTGGGGGCCGGGGCAGGTCAGCGAATTTATCAACGAGGTCGGGAAGCCACATGGCCGCATTCATTTCTGCGGCGAGCATACGGCGTTGTCCAATCGCGGCATGGAAGGGGCGATGGAATCCGGCGAACGCGCAGCGTTTGACATCCTCAGTGCTGCGTGACCGGACCGCACATATTCAGGTGAACATCCCACGGCACGATCGGTGCGCATTCACCGGCGACAAGCCGCTCGATCCTGTCCGCTCGCTCGTCCAGGCGGAGTGTGTTTGTCCGAGGATTGATCTCGTCCGGTCCGATGAGCATGGCGACGAGTTCGATATACTCCCGCCGCTTTAATTCGCTGAACGGTTTTCCGAACCACGCCTCAGCGGCGCTGGCAAAGCCGACAACGGCCCTTCCGTCCTTGGTTCCCAAATAAGCGGCGGCAACAAACGCGTCGAGGATATCCTCCTTGCTGATCTCCGGAATAAGGGCGAAGCGCGTAAAAAGCACAACGTCTAACTTTTGCAGGCCCGGCACGTAATATTTGTAGTAGAGGCGCTTCGCCAGCGCTTGACTTAACGTCGTCCAGCCTTGTCCTGGCGTCCGGAAATCGATGCCGTCATTATCCCAGAACGTCGGGTCCTCTACTGCGACAAGAATGTCGATCTCTTCATCGCTCAATTCCGGCAAAGAGTCCGCCCAGCGCTCCAAGATGCGCTCGACGAGGCGAGGTGTTTTCTGCCGCAATTCATCGACACGCTTCGCTTCAAGGCCAACCGCGCCAGTTATGGCAAGGACTGCCGCAAAAATTAGCCACCTCGACACTTCACCGTCTCCGCCGTGTCACAAAAGCACTGCCAAACCCTCCGGGCCCGTAATAACGCTTTGTCGCGGCATCTCGTTCGCTCGGCACCTTGGCGAAATTATCCAGCCGTGGTTAAGTTTCCCCGATCAACAGGGAGGACTGCCACATGGATTTGCCCGAAACCCCTTTTGTTCACACCACCCGCCGCGTGCTGACGGTCGAGGGTGAGGACGGAAAATCCTACGTTATGGAAGACAGCGAACCGGAGGACGTGTTGTTGCTCAACGGCGCGCGCATGGTGCGGCTGTGGCAGACCGACGAGGTGCCGGCGCGCATTCCCGTCCGCGAGGATGTGACCGATCCGGGCCTGGGGCGGCTATCGGCGACATTTGCCGGGACCCGATTTTACACCGCTGAACTGCCCGGTGGGGAACATGCGCCACAGATCCCCATGCACACGTCGAACAGCATCGACTACATCGCCGTTCTGCGTGGCGAGATCGTGCTGGTAACCGACAAGGACGAGGTTACCCTCGGACCAGGCGACACTCTGGTCCAGACCGGTAACAATCATACTTGGCAGAACCGCACCGACGAGACGGCCCTGCTGCTCGTCGTTGTTGTCGGCGCGGAGCGCCGCGAGAATTAGGGACGCGGAGCGCCGCGAGAATTAGGGACGCGGAGCGCCGCGAGAATTAGGGACGCGG
>JAYQVH010000011.1:38403-106528 GCA_038148375.1 Rhodospirillaceae bacterium
AGCGGGAGTCGTCGGCTTGCTCGCCCGGGCAACCCTTGATAAACCCGCGGTCGGGGAATTTAAGAGAGTAGGGGATACATCGGCGATGGCTGATCAGATCACACAGTTTACGGCCACGGCGTTGCAGGTGAATTGCTACGCCGTCAATCACTGCAAGGACCGCGCCGAAGCCTCTGCCCAGATGCTCAAGCAGATCGATGACATCGGCGCGGCGATGAAAACAATCGACCTGTTTACGCTCGGATTCAGCGGCACCAAGACAAAGCTGTTCGTGCTGCCCGAGTATTTCATGTCGAGTTTTCCGATGGGTGAGTCCATAGAACGCTGGCAGGAGATCGGGGCGATCCCGATGGACGGCCCGGAATACGAAGCCATGGGCAAAATCGCGCAGGAGCGTTCGTGCTTTCTGTCAGGTAACGTGTATGAGATCGATCCCAACTTCCCGGACCTCTATTTCCAAACCTGTTTCGTGATCGCGCCGAGCGGCGATGTCGTCGTACGTTACCGGCGTTTAATTTCTCTGTTTGCGCCGAGCCCGTACGATGTCTGGGACAAGTACTTGGACCTCTATGGCGCGGATGCCGTTTTCCCGGTCGCCGACACGGAGATCGGTAAGATCGGATGCGTTGCCTCGGAAGAAATTCTGTATCCGGAAATCTCGCGCTGCCTGGCGATGCGCGGCATGGAAATCCTGTGCCACTCGACATCCGAGGTTGGCGCGCCGATGCTGACGCCGAAGGAAATCTGCCGGCGGGCCCGCGCGGTTGAGAATATGTGCTACGTCGTGTCGTCCAACACCGCGAGTATTCAGGGTACGCCGATCCCGGCGGAGTCGACCGGCGGCATGTCCAAAATCGTCGATTATAAAGGGTTGGTGCTGGCCGAGGCCTATACGGGCGAGACCTTCTGCGCGTCCGCGGTCCTCGATGTCGAGAGCCTGCGCAAGGTCCGCAACCACTCGGGCATGACCAACCTGCTGTCGCGTCAGCCCTATGGCATCTATGCCCAAGAGTATGGAAGTCATACGGTTGTCGAGCCCAATGCCATGCTCGAGAACGGCGCCGTCAAGGTGCCGGACCGCGCATTTTTCGTCCGCCGACAGCAAGAGGTGATGGAACGCCTCAGCAAGGACGGCTTGATTTAACTTTTATTGGAGTGCCGATGATGCTCACCCGGTTCATGATTCTGTTCTCGATGATGTTTTTCATGTCGGCCTGCGCGCCTAAGCCAGGCAGTGAGGCATGGTGCGAAGACCTCAAGGAGAAAGACAAAGGCGAGTGGACGGCCAATGAAGCCGCTGAATTTGCCAAAAGCTGTGTGTTTTAGGAGCCGGCGATGATCACGACGCTGGTCACATTTAAGCCCAGGCAGGCGAGGTCTGAGATGACCGCTGCGGAGAAGCTCGCGCTTTATGAAGCAACGGCGCCAAAGTACCGGGAAATACCCGGTCTGATCCGCAAGCACTTCATGGGCAACGGAGAACGTGCCGGCGGCTGGTACGAGTGGGAAACCAAAGCCCACGCCGACGCGTATTACACAGCCGAGTGGAAGGCCTTCATCACCGAGACCTACGGCACCGATTTGACGTTAGAGTTTTTCGATTGCCCGGCAGTTGTCGATAATGACTCCGGCAAGATCGTCATTGCGCCGGAGGTTCGGGCAGCCGCACAGGCCGAGGCGGCGGAATGAGCGCGGACCGCGTCAAGGAATTCCTGCGCACCATGGAGGCGCGGGATTTGGAAGCGGCGAAGGCGTTTCTTGGGCCCGGCTTCAAGATGACCTTTCCCGGAGGAATTTCCATGTGCTCGCTCGAAGAGTTGGTGGAGTGGTCGAAGACCCGCTACCGCGCCATAACCAAGACCTTCGAAGATTTTGACTGCTTCGAGGATGGCGCCGACACGGTCGTATACAGCACGGGCATGCTCAACGGCGAAGCGCTCGACGGCTCTCCGATCCGGGAGGTGCGCTACATTGATCGCTTCGTCTTTCGCGATGGGCTGATCGTCGATCAGCAGGTCTGGAACGATCTGGCAGAGGTGCTACCGAAGACCAACGGTGATCCGTGAGCGACCTGCTCGGCGCGCTCGCCCTGGCGGTCGACGAACCTGGTTTTCTAATCGATGATGACATCGCTCCGCGGTACACGGACACGCGAGGTCATGGCTCCGCCGGAAAACCGAGTTGCGTCATCCGCCCAACCAGCACCGAACAAGTTTCCGTTGTTTTGAGCCTATGCAACGAGGCGGGCCGCCCTGTTGTGCCTCAGGGCGGTATGACCGGTCTGGTCGGCGGCGGCGCGCCGGGTGAGGGCGATGTCGTGCTTTCGCTCGAGCGCATGAATTGGATTGAGGACATAGATCCCCACGGGCGGACGATGACGGCACAGGCCGGCGTCATTCTGGAGACCGCCCATGATACCGCCGATGAAGAGGGCTTCATGTTTCCCGTCGACCTCGGCGCGCGCGGCAGCGCGACTCTCGGCGGTTTGATCAGCACCAATGCCGGTGGCAGCCGCGTTATCCGGTATGGCATGATGCGTCAGTCCGTGCTGGGGCTGGAGGCCGTGCTTGCCGACGGCACGGTGCTGTCTTCGATGAACAGCATGCTCAAGAACAACGCGGGCTACGACCTCAAGCAGTTGTTCATCGGCTCCGAAGGGACGCTTGGTATCGTGACGCGCTGCGTGATCCGGCTGCAGCCGAAGCCGGTGAGCACGGCGACTGCCTTCGTCGGCATCGATTCATTTGAAAACGTGCCAGAATTTCTCTCCCTGCTCGACGCCCAACTCGGCGGCGGTCTCGGCGCATTCGAAGTCATGTGGGCGGACTACTACGATTTTGTGCGCGAGAGGTGTCCGTCGCTGAAACCGCCACTGCCGCCCAAGCACGGCTACTACGTATTAACAGAAGCTCTTGGTTACGACGCAGAAAGCGATGCGGATCGGTTTGAAGCTGTGATGGAGATTGCCCATGACAGGGGCCTCGTCCAGGATGGTGTGATTGCCCAGTCCGCCAGTGATCGCGTTGATTTGTGGGCGATCCGCGAAGGCGCTGGAGAAGGCTTCCGCACCATCGCGCCGATGTTCACCTACGACGTCTCTCTGCCGATTATGACCATGGAAGACTTTGCATCCCGCACCAAAGACGGTATCGCCAAAGCTTATCCAAATGCGACGACTCTTATTCTCGGCCATCTCGGCGATGGAAACTTGCACGCCGTTGTAGCCGTCGGAGACGGCTCGGACGTGGCGCACAAGAAGGTCAACGATATTCTCTACGGTGTTGTCCGGGACCTCGGTGGTTCAGTTTCGGCAGAGCACGGGATCGGTACGGAAAAGCGCAGCTACCTCGGCTGGAGCCGCACACCGGAAGAAGTCGAACTCATGCGCGTGCTTAAACGCACCCTGGACCCCAAGGGCATTCTCAATCCGGGCAAAGTGATTTAGCGCTAACCGCGCTCTTCGACGTCGACTCCGTCTTCGACGGCATCCGATGGATGGAGGATCACAGCCTCGTTTTCGCTCAAACCGTCGGAGACTTCCGCCTCAAGGGTATTGCGCTGACCGACCGTGATCTCCCGCAAGCGCGCCGTGCCATCGTCATCGATAAACACAGCCCAGCTGTCGCCCGACCGGAAAAGCGCGCTGATCGGCACCTTCAGTATGCCCTGGCGGTCCTGAATCACCACCCGTGTCTCGACCCGGTAGCCGTGACCGAGACTCTGCCACTCATTTTGGGGAGAGACGAAATCGATGATGACGTTGACGCGTTGCTCTTCGATGCCGAGCGCGGAGATTTTCGTGAAACCGAAGGGTTCGACCAGCCGCACTCGGCCTTCGAGTGGTGCGTCACCGCCCCAGTCGTCGACGATGACGCGATCCCCGGCGTTTATCTTGACAGCGTCGGTGGACAGCAGGTCGACGACGATCTCCAACTGAGCCGGGTCGCCGAGTTCCATCAACGGAGTCCCCGCCGCCAGCACGCCTTCGCTTTCCTGGAGGACTCGCAATACACGGCCACTGATCGGTGCTCGCACGGGAATGAGTTCATCATCGGTGCGGACTCCGGTCTCCACATCGCGCGCCGTGATCAATGTCGCCCGGGCTGACTCAAGGTCGGCCCGTGTCTTACGCAAATTGGCCGTCGCCTGCGCCAGCTGGGCGCGCGCGGTACGCAAAGACAGCTGACGCTGGTCTAGTGTGGCCTGAGAGATCGTGCCGCGGTCTGCCAGTTGCTCGGCACGCGCGAGTTCGGCCTCGGCGAAGTCGAGCTGGGCCTGCGCGCGGGTTTGCTCTGCTTCCGCCAGGCCCACGGCGGCATCGGCGGCTTTGACAATGGCTTCGGCTTCGGTACGGCTGCGCACGTCGAGCATGGCAGGGTCGGACGGTTCGAACAGTGCGAGCACCGTATCGCCCGCAGTCACTGGGTCGCCCGCTTCGATGTCGATGCGGCGGACGCGCCCCGCGACGGGTGCCGAGACCACATAAACATCTTTCAAGCGGGTCTGGCCTTCGTCGTCAATGGTAACGAGGAGGTCGCCGCGTACAACGCGTGCGACATCGACACCCACCGGTTGGGGCTGCAATGACAGTATAATCAGGATCAGGACGACCGCGACGACACCGCCGATGGTCAAGGTGCGGCGGGACAGTTTAGGCACGGTACATCTCCAGTTTCGGTCGGAACATCATCTATTCTCTCGTTTTTAATGCTGTGACCAGATCGAGCCCATAGACACGACGGCGCGTGAGCAGACCGCACACGACCGCCGACGCGCATACCACGATGACGGACACGCCGTAAGTCGAGGCATGGATGACAAACGGAAAACTGTACATGTCTGTCGATAAGACGGGGGACATCGCCAAGGCCATAAGGTAGCCGAGGACGCAGCCTACGGGCAGAGACACAACGGTAAGAATTCCCAGTTCGCCGAGGAGAATGTAGGTCACTTCCTCGCGGGTGAACCCGAGGACACGTAAACTGGCAAGAGCGCGGGAGCGTTCGGACAGAGCAATGCGGGCAGCGTTATAAGCGACGCCGAACGCGATCAGGCTGGCCAGCGCGACATAGAAGCCGATCATCACGTTCATCGTGCTGTCCATGGTTTCGCGGAAACTGTCTAGCGTTGCGCTTCGCTGGGCGATGCCGGCAACGGCCGGGAGATCTTTGAGTATTGCGTACAGTTCGTTGGCGTGGCGGCTGTCAACCTGCACATGCACGGATGTGACCGTTGGCCCTTCTTTCATCAGCCGGTTGAGCGCGTCGATGTGCATGTAGGCTTGGAAGCCAATGTATTCATCGACCAACTGGACGATGGGGATTTCCACGACAGGCCGGCGCTCCTGCAGCACTTCGACGGTCACAATATCGCCGACTTTGAGGTTGAGGTCCTGGGCGATATGCCGCGACAACGCCAGTCCGCCCGGCGGAGGTTCGACGATTTTTTGTTCGCTGTTCAGGAGGCGCGACAGGTCTGCGCCGGAGACGATTCCCTGGATGGCTTTGCGGTCAAATACGTGGCCGTTGCGCAGGCGCACGGCGACGCTGCGAACAGGCTGCGTTTTCATTACGCCGGGCAGATGCTGGAGCTCATGCTCAATGGTGGCTGGCCGTGGCTCGACGAAGGACACGGTGAGGGTCTGCCGTTCCGCCTGGAAGAAGTAGACCTCTATCATTTCCTCGACGCTGTCGAGGAAGAACAAGGACATTACCATCAAGGCGACGGAAAATGCGACGCCGATCACCGTCAGTCCGGCGCGAACCGGAAAGCGCGTCACATGACGGAAAATCATCCGTGTCGGCTGGCTGATCGTGAAACGGGCAAAGAAGTGCGACAGCGCACCTTTCTGGTATGAGGTCGGTACCGGCGGCGCCATGGCGACGGCTGGCGACAGACCTACGGCCTGACGTACAGCGCCGAGACCGCCAATCAACCCGGCGACAAGGCTAACGCTGGCTGCGGCGGTGAGGACAGCCGGGTCGGTTTTATAGGTGAGGAGCGGAAACTTATAATATTCGCCGAACATCCCAATCATGCCCCGTGCGATCCAATTGCCGAGACCGATTCCCATCAGAAGTCCGGTCGCCACCAGAATGATGATGAATTTGAGGTAGACCCAACCCACTTCGAAATCCGAATAACCGAATGCTTTGAGCAGGCCGATCTGTTCACGTTCCGTGGCGACGATGCGTGTAACGACGACATTCAACAAAAATGCGGCGACCAAAAGGAATACAGGTGGGAAGACCGTCCCAGTGATGCGCAGTTGGTCGAGTTCATTGGACAGGAAGAAATGTGAAATTTGATCGGCACGGGGATAGGCGCCGGATCCGCCATAAGGCTCGAGGATGACATCCAGACGGCGAATGACCTCTTCCGCCTGAGCACCATGCTGGAGGCGCAATGTCACACTGTTGAATGCGCCGTCGAGATCGAACGCGGCAGCCAGCGCTTTGCGGCCCATCCACATTACGCCGAACCGCCTGGCGTCCGGCATCAGCGCACCGGGACCGAGCGCGTAGATGTATTCTGGCGTCATTACCACGCCGACGATCTCCAAGGGCCGTTTGTGGCCGTTAACGATAGCCTTGAAGGAATCACCCAGACTGAAACCGTGGGCGTTGGCGAAAGCCTCTGTCACTGCGATTTCGTTGGGCCTGAGAGGGGACGGATACCTGCCCGCCAACATCGTCACGTCATTGAGAAGAGGGGTGCCGCGTTCCGGCAATGATATCAACTGTCCTGTCGCCGGTTCGGTCATATCCGGCAGGTCGAGATTGACAGCTGCCGTGATGCGCGTTTCGGCCAGAGCGACACCGGGTAGATTCTGTATGTCATTCTCAAGACTATTAGGCGCCCGTTTCAAGGTCGCGAATACATCCGCAAACCGGGTGCGGTCGTAGAATGCATTCATGCTCGTGTCCAAGACGGCAAGAGTGCCGAATGAGGCGATCAGCAGAGCGATGCCGCACGCCACAACCGCGGCTATAGCTAAGGCCTGACCCTTTATGCGCCATAGATCACGCAGCAGTTTCTTGTTGAGCGGAGAGATGCGCATCACCAGGTCAGCTCCTGCGGCGCTTTTTTGAACGGTATGTCTTCCACGCTGGCGATTTGGCCGTCGGCGAAACGGATGACCCGTTCCGCCATGTCTTTGATCCCCGCATTGTGCGTAATCAGTGCGGTTGTGGTGCCGAGTTCTCGGTTGGCGCGTTCCAGAGCTTCCAGCACAACCACGCCTGTCTTGCTGTCGAGCGCGCCAGTCGGTTCATCGCACAACAGCACCTCAGGGCGTTTCGCGATGGCGCGGGCGATCGCCACGCGCTGTTGCTCGCCACCGGATAACTGCGACGGAAAGTGGTCGAGCCGGTGGTCGAGCCCGACCATCTCCAGCGCTTCGTCGGGCTGCATAGGATCTTCCGCGATTTCCGTCACCAGCCCGACATTCTCGCGGGCGGTCAGACTCGGAATCAGATTGTAGAACTGGAAAACGAAACCGACATGATCGCGCCGGTACGCCGTCAACTCGCTGGCGGAGCAAGCCGTGATTTCGAGGTCTTTGAAAAACAACCTGCCCGATGTCGGCAGATCGATCCCGCCGAGTATGTTCAGAAGCGTCGACTTGCCGCTGCCGGACGGCCCAAGCAGCACAACCAGTTCTCCTTCGTACAGAGTGAGATTGACGCCGCGGAGCGCTTGGACTTTGAGGTCGCCGGTTTCGTATATCTTTGTCAGACCTTCGGCGCGGAAGGTCTCTGTAACGCGTGTTCCGTCGTGAACTCCGTCAGGCATTGCCTCTGGTGTCCTTTTAACCGGCAAGACTGGAGGGTCTTATACCACCGTAGGTAGGTCAACTATATACCGGTCAGGCCAGGGCCGGTGTGTGACGCGAACATGACAGCTGTGCAAAACTCGCAGCGACATTGATTTTGATCAATCTATTATGATTGGTTCAAACGTAAGGACACGATGTGAGCGCACATTCAACGCCATCGAAAACACGCGCGCCCTCTGGGCATGGTCACGGTCCTGGTGCGGGACGAGCCGGAAAGGGCGGGCGGGATCTGACCTCAGGCCCGGTCCGCGGCCAGTTTCTCAACCTGACCGCCTTCATGGCGATCGGCGCGATCATGTCCATGACCTTCCAGGTCGTCGACACTTATTTCGTGGCTCAGCTGGGCACGGAAGAACTCGCTGCAATGGCGTTCACGTTCCCAGTGGTGATGATTTTACATGCCATTGCTGTCGGATTGGGGACGGGCGTAACGGCCGTGGTCTCGCGTGTCGTCGGCAGCGGCGCGGGCACTGAATCCAAGGTCATCGCCAGCGACAGTCTGATCCTGTCTATTATCATTACCTTGCTGTTCACGATCGCCGGTCTTTTGACGATTGACCCGCTCTTCGCCCTTCTTGGCGCCGGGCCTGAGGTCATGCCGCTGATCCATGACTATATGGAAATCTGGTACTACGGCATGGTGTTCATGATTGTACCGATGATTGCCAATGCGCTGATCCGCGCTCACGGGGACGCCAAGGTGCCAAGCATGATTATGAGCGTCTCTGCGGTCGTAAACCTGATTCTCGATCCCATCTTGATTTTTGGCCTGTTGGGGGCGCCGCGCATGGAACTGCAAGGCGCGGCTCTGGCGACCGTGATCGCGCGGTTCCTCAGTTTCGCGGCCGCGATGTGGGTGCTGCACCACCGCATGCATGCCTTGAACTATGACATTCCCGGCGTTGAGCGTTTGCGCGAGAACTGGGGCAAAATCTTGCATATCGGATTGCCGTCGACCGGAACTCAGCTGATCGTGCCCGTGTCTATGGGCATTCTTACAGCGCTTGTTGCCTCGTTCGGGGCGGTCGCGGTCGCCGCTTACGGCATTGCGACCCGTCTTGAGATGTTTGCGCTTATTTTCATGATGGCGACGTCAATTGCCATGGGACCCTTTGTCGGACAGAACGCCGGCGCAGGGCGCATCGACCGCGTGAAAGAAGCCGTCCGCTTCGCGCTGCAAGCTAACTTTGTCTACGGCTTGCTGCTCGCGGTGATCCTTGCTGTGTTCGGAGACTCTGTCGCTCAGATATTCAGCGATGACTCAGAGGTGATCCGGGTTGCGGCGTTCTACATGTTGGTGGTGCCGGTGACCTATCCGATCCTGGCCATCATCAATATCGGTTCGCAAACCTTCAATTCCCTTGCGCGGCCCATGCCGGCCATGGTCATCGGCGCAATGAAGTCAATGTTTGTCCAGGTGCCGTTGGCGTATCTGGGCGCCTCTGTGGCCGGCATTCAGGGCGTGTTTGTGGCGATGGCGGTCTCTTCGGTGATCGTCGCAATCGTAGCGTTTTTCTGGTTGAAGCGTGTCATTCGTCAGGAAGAGGGGGTATCTGACGAGACTTCCGCGCCGCAGACAAGTCCGGCGGAATAGATTTCTTATCGGCGCGTTAGACGGCTTGGCCTTGCGCAATTGCGCGGATGGTGCTCATGCCCTGACGCATATCCGTCATCACGAACTCACCTTTACTGACAGGGCTACCGATTTTGACATTCGGAAACTTCGTGATCCATGCGTTCATTTTCACGGTCATTCCGCATAGCACGCCACCGATCGTGGTGTGATAATTCGAAATCAGCTTCTTAACTTCTTCGAAACGCGCTGCCGACAGGTTATCCCAAAGATCCTGCGTTTGAACGTCGAAGTCATTGAACAGTCGTTTCAAAAATTCGACAACGCCCGTCATCAGTTTTTCGACTTTTGCAATGTGATCGAGCAGGTTCTTGTCTTGGCGTACCTGGTAATTCTTTTTCACTTCCTTCATGGAGTCCAGGAAGTTGGTGAGTAGAGGCTCAAGCCGGTCCAGGCAATTCTTGTAATAGGATAGCGATAGGAAAATATCGCCGTAATCCTCAAGAAACAGAGGAATCTGATCGAGTTCTATATTGAGCTTCTCCGCCATCAATTTGAGCTTGGCGAGCGCTTTTTTGACATCGGGGTCCTTGAATAGACCGATCAAGTCACTGAAGTTCGACACCTCCAGATCGTCGTCACCGTAAATCTGTTTGATCAGCGGCAAGGTGAAGTTTGACATGTATGCCGTAAGTTCCTTGTTCTTCTCTTCGGTGAGTTGAAGTTCGGAACCCTCGGCGATCGGGATGCCAAGTTTTCGTAGCGATTTACGCAAACTGTATACGTCGAAACTGTGCAATGGCGCGAGTTGGCTGACCACCCTCATATCCGGGTGCGACAGGCCCTGCTTCCACTGAAAGTGGTCCGGCAAGTTATCGACCGAGATTTGACCGCTGCCGGTGTCGCGCTCGGCAAACAGCTCGATCACCCCTTCGAGATGGTTGTTCTTGATCAGGCGCGCGCTGTGCAGTCCCTCGGTCTTAAAAGGGATAATCTCAAGCGGCAGGACAAACAATGAGTCCATATCCGCATCGACGATCGGGTTAAGTTTGGAAGATCCAGCCACGCCAGAGACACTACTTAGAAAGCAAATTAAACCAAAGCGGGAGATAGGTTTCCCGCCGCACATTCATCGCGGCCAGAGTTAATCACGACTCAAAACAAACCACTAAGAGTATAGTTGCCCGGACACATGCAAAACCTGCAATTGGTTCATGTACGAACGTTCAGCCGTTGGCCGGGGTATTGTTGATAGCGTCTTCGAGCTCGAAAAAGCTGGGTTGAACCTCGGTTGGGACGCTGCCCCGGCCGATTTCCACCGATACTTGAGGCGCGTTACCATTGAGGTGGGCGACCAGGACGTCGCGGATGATCAGGTAAAACTGATGCTCTTCGTCCAGAATCTGTTTCAGCCGGACTGCAAAAGGGCCGACCAGCAGGTAAGCAAGGAACACTCCGAGGAATGTGCCTGTCAACGCACCGGCGATCAGGGTGCCTAATACCTCCGGCGGTTCTGTGACCGAAGACATTGTTTTGATCACGCCGAGCACCGCAGCGACGATGCCGATCGCCGGCAGGCCGTCAGCCATCGTTTGTAACGCTTCCTGCGGCTTTAAGACCTCGTGATGATGCTTTTCCAGTTGCGATTCCATGGCATCAAAAACCTGATGCGGATCGTCCAAATTCATCGACAGCATGCGTAGGGTGTCGCAGATGAACGCTGTCGCGAAATGATCTTCGACGATTTTCGGATACTTCTGGAAGATATCGCTTTCCTGCGGGTTCTCGATGTGACTTTCGATAACCAAAATACCTTTGGACTTGACCAGCTTCGTAATGGTGAACAGAAGGCAAAGGACATCCAGGAAATCTTCTTCGTTCCATTTTGGCTGGCCGAAAGCTTTTTTCAGTCCGCCCAGTGTTCCTTTGATGACTTTACCGGCATTGCCAATAATCAAAGCGCCGATCGCACCGCCGAAGATGATCGTCAGTTCGTAGGGCAGGGCATGAAGAATCACTTCGAACTTACCGCCGGACACGGTGTACCCGCCGAACACGCAAACCATCACGAATATGATGCCGATAATTGCTCGCACTGCCCCTACGTACCCTTCTTTCCCGATCGCCGCCGTTTCACGCGACGATGACGGAGACCCCGATTCCCTATACTAATTCAACAGTTTATCAAAGACGTATCGGATTGGCGAGGCTCACGGTTCACATGGAAACCCGTCTAAAAACACGGATCTGGGTCCAGGCGTTCCTGCGCCGGTTAGGCGGCGAAGGGGTCATGGCCGCGCTGATTGTCCGCGGCGACGAAGACGCAGGAGCCGTTCTCATTAAGGTCAATGGGTTTCAGGCCGGCTGCCGCGTTTACACCCAGGTCAGGACGGAAACAGGTCAGTTGGTATGGATGTGCGGGACGGGGGAGACCGGAGTGCCAGAACAGGATGCAGATGCGTATATCTCCCGGCAGCGGAAATATGACGCGGACTTATGGGTGATCGAAGTCGAGGACCCGAAAGGAACCTACGAAATTGATGGTCCGGTTCTGTCGTAACCGTACAGCACGCCCTATTGAGCGACGGCAAAGCCGTACCGTTCCACGGCAAAGCCGTACCGTTCCACGGCAAAGCCGTACCGTTCCAATGTTGTCCGACTGCGCGCCGAAAAGAGGCTTTCAAAAACCGCCAGCACGTCTGACGTTGCACGCCCGGACAGGACGGCGGCGAAATAGGCAATCGGCGGATGCGCGTCGGCGGGAATGATACCCCTTACCCTTACGTGTGGGCTCAATGCCGCGTCCGTCGCGTAGACGAGGCCGAGGGGCGTTTCACCGCGCTCAACCATTGCCAATACGGCGCGGACGTTCGCCTGCAGTGCCAGGCGGTCGCGTACCGCAGGCCACAGACCGAGATTTTCAAGGGCAGCCTTCCCGTATAAGCCCGCCGGCACATGGGCCGGATTGCCAAGCGCCAGGCGGCCTCCGTCCAGCGCGCTCAAGAGAGCGAGTGGTTTTCTGACGTCGAGCATTCCTAGCCCAGTGCCGCCGGACATAGGTCCGACGAGGACAAGGCGGTTACGGACCAAAGGCCGGATGAATTCACGGTCAAGTAACCCTTTTCCATCCAACAGCTCGATCCAAGCCGGGGCCGCCGAGATATATATGTCTGCGGGTGCGCCGCGTTCGATCTGGCGTGCGAGCGTTCCTGAACTCGCGACAGATACGCGCACATCTGGTGACGTGGCCGCCCCAGAGGTCGCCAAAATATCTCGCAAGGCGGGGGCCGCGCTGGCCGCGGAGAGAATTAGCACGCGTTCCGCTGCGCCGGTCCGCGGTGTGCAGATCAGGATCAGCGCCAAGCCAAACGCGGTTAAAACAGCCCTGAAAAGACCAGTTTTCTGGCCTTCAACGGGTCGCTGGACTCGTACGGACGAGATGGCTATGGTCTGCGCCCTTTCCGGTCCACGACCATTGCCCGAGAGCCCACAGCCGAGGTGTGACATGCCCGTAGTTTGGACAGATGATCGCATTGCTAAACTCAAGAAGCTTTGGGCCGAAGGCCTGACGACGGGTGAAATCGGCAAACGCTTGGGCGTATCAAAAAATGCCGTCGTAGGCAAAGCGCATCGCTTGGGCCTGAAGAGCCGGCCGTCTCCGATCCGGCGCACGACCAAGAAGGCCGCGCCGAAAAAAGAAGTCAGCAAGGTTTTCACGCTGGCGGACCTCACCAATCAGACCTGCCGCTGGCCACATGGCGACCCCAAGGAAGACGATTTTCATTTCTGCGGTAAGCCGGTCGTGCAAGGTAAGCCATACTGCTCCGATCACTGCGAGTACGCGTATGTCGGTTCAAATCGTGGCAGCAGTTCGAGTTCCTCCAGCAGCAGCGCCAGCCGTACCGTAAGCGCGGCGTAATCCCGGCGGAAATGTCAGACGACCCGGTGGAGGGGCGGTCTGCCTGCCAGTACCGCTTCCAGATTGTCGATCGCCAGCATGCCCATGGCCTCCCGTGTCTCTTCAGTGGCACTGCCCAAGTGCGGTAGGAGAAACACATTGTCGAGGTCCCGGTAGCGGATATCCAGGTCCGGTTCGTTGGTGAAAACGTCCAATCCAGCGGCGCCGATCCGTCCCGACTTCAGCGCGGAAATCAGCGCATCATCATCGACGATCTGACCCCGCGCGGTGTTCACGACAATGGCGCGCTCCGGCAGTCTCGCGATGCGTTCGGCGTTGAGGAACCCTTCGGTTTCTTTGGTCAGTGGCGCGTGCAAGCTCAAGAATTCGCTGCGCGTCAGAAATTCGTCCAGGTCGGCGACGTAGGCCGCATCCATTCCGGCGGCGTCCGTAGGACGCCGGTTGTGATAGATCACCTTAAGGCCGAACCCGACAGCCCGCCGCGCAACGGCGGCTCCGATACGCCCCATGCCGAAGATGCCGAGTGTCTTGCCCGCGAGATCGGTGCCGATCAGTTGGGTCGGGCGCCATCCTGGCCATTCATCTTGACGGACCATTCGCTCGCCGGCGCCGGCGTGACGTGCGGCGCCGAGGAGCAGTAGGAATGCGATGTCGGCGGTGGCCTCCGTAAGCACGCCGGGCGTGTTGGTGACGATGATACCGCGCGCCTTTGCGGCGTCGAGCGCGACATAATCGTAGCCCACCGAAAAAAGCGAGATCACTTTGACGCTGTCCGGAAGCGCGGCGATGGCGTCCGCCTCGAGCTTTTCCGCGGGGGAGGCGATCAGCGCATCGGCATCACCCACCAGATCCAAAAGGGAATCCCGGTCGTAAGCGCGGTCATCGTCGCCCCATATGACATCGAAACCTGAATTCAGGCGGTCTTCGCATGGAACTGGCAGGCGCCGTGTAACGGCAACACGAGGGCGATCGGACGTAGACATAGGTGAATTTCAATCGGTAGGAGCATCATCGAAGCCGAAGTGATCGCACTGTCCTCCGATATCGGTCAAGCATCGCGCTCTGGGATGTAGCTTCGGTTGGAGTGAGAGGCTTCAATCGCCGATGCAGCCGGCTCCGGATTCACCCTCCACGGTCCTGGGACGCGAAAAATCCGGCGGATAGAATGTGTCGTAATAATATACAATAAGTAGTAAATTACTCGTAATAGTATAGTGTATATGCCTGTCGGCAATTAATGTGTATACATGTTCTTTGAGGTCTACCAACGTGTTACAAGAAATCGGGGTATTGCCTGTGGTGGAACTCAGGCATAGTCGGTTTTTCGCCTGAACGGATCAGCAGCGCATGACTTTAGCGGTAAAGTTTTGGGGAGTAAGAGGCAGCATTGCATGTCCATCGCCACAGCATGTTGTGTATGGCGGGAATACAAGTTGCCTGGAAGTTTACGCTGGAGACAAGCGCATCATCCTTGATGCCGGCACCGGTATTCGCCAGCTCGGTAACGATTTCATTCGTGACGGCGTCAAAGAGGGGATGATTCTCCTTACCCATACTCATTGGGATCATATCAACGGCTTTCCGTTTTTCGGTCCGGCCTTTTTGCCGCGTAGCCGGTTTGCCATCCACGCGGGTCACTTGCAGGAACTCGGGGGCATCGAAAACGTTCTTGCCAATCAAATGGCAAACCCGACCTTTCCAGTGCCTTTGGAAGCCCTTCAAGTCGATCTGGACTTTGTGGACTTCGAGGCGGGCGACACCTGGAATATCTACGAAGACGTCAAACTTATCACCCAGGGGCTCAACCATCCGAACGGCGCGACAGGGTATAGGATCGAATACGGAGGCAAGTCGATCTGCTATGTCACGGATACGGAACATGTGGTCGGTAAGCCCGACGAGCACGTGCTGGCGCTGATCGAGGGCGCCGACCTGGTCGTCTATGACTCCACCTATACCGATGAAGAGTTCCCGGCCAAGATCGGTTGGGGTCATTCAACGTGGGAAGAAGGTGTCCGCTTGTGCAAGCAGGCCAACGTGAAGCAGCTTGCGATTTTCCATCACGATCCCGATCACAATGATGACTTCATGCGTGACATTGAGCTTAAAGCCCGGGATGTTTGGGAAGGCAGCCTGGTCGCACGCGAGCAGATGATTCTGACACCGGGATCCTAAGCCGTCTTCCCGATTTCATGTCTATAGCGGCGGACGATGTGCGCCTCTACCGTTCGCGGAAAGCTTCATTTTTCAGTTTGAGTACCGGCTTAATCAAGTAATCCATCACGGATTTCGTGCCGGTTTGAATATCGACGGTTGCGCCCATTCCCGGCGAGATCAAATATCCGTCCTCTCGTTCACCAAGCCAGGGCTTCGTCGTTTCGATTATCACCTTGAAGTAAGGAGGTGCGTTTTCGGGAACAGTGGAGTCCGGCGCAACCGACACCACTTTGCCGTCGATGCCGCCGTAGCGCGCGTAATCGTAGGTATCGATTTTTACGGTTGCGGGCTGGCCGGCCTGAACAAACCCCCTGTCCATTGGGTTGAGACGCGCTTCAATGACAAGGGTGTCTTCGGAGGGGACGATATCCAGGATGGGTTCACCGGGCCGCACCACACCGCCGATCGTGGCGTAGCGCATGTTTTTAACGACGCCGGTAATCGGGCTGCGGATCGTGGTTCGGGTCTGCTGGTCATTGGCGGTTTCGAGCAGTTCGCGGGTGCGCGCGATGCTGACTTCGGTCTCCCCGAGCTGTTCACGTGCTTCGCGGGCGAAGCGCAAGTCCAGCTCTTGTATGCGTTCCTGCGCCTCCGCGAGAGCGGCGCGGGCGCGGAGGAGGGCTTCGCTTAAAGCCGCGACTTCCCCTTCGAGGCTTTCGACCTCGCTCTCAATCTGCAAATGCTCCATGGGTGACTGCAGCTTGTCTTTGAGCAGGTCCTCGGACATCGCGAGCCGTTCGCGCGCCAAACCTAAGCTGATGCGTACAGCGTTCAGCCGGACTTCGACCTCCTTCACGTCTTGAGACCGCTGCACAGCTTGACCTTCCAAGACCGCCCGGGTGCTGTTCAACTCCCGCTGGCGCGCATCATAAGCTTGCTGTTCGGCTGCGACGATGCTCGCAACATTCGCGCCGACATCTGTCGGGAGATCAAGCGGTGTGGTGTTTGCTTCCGCTTCCAATCGGGCTTTGCGCAACAGCAGGCCGTCCAGGCGTACTTGCAGTTCTTCGACATTGGTCACGGTTCCCGCCAAATCGAGTTGGACCAACGGCGTGCCTTCCCGCACGGTATCGCCCTCGCGGACGTAAAGCTCGTCGATGATGCCGCCTTCGAGGTGCTGGATCGTTTTTACCCGTCCTTGTGGGACCACTTCCCCCGGCGCGATTGCAACTTCGTCGAGATGCGCAAACAGCGACCACAGCAGAAACAGGGCAAGTAACGACATGATCGCGTAAGCGACCGTGCGCCAACCCGGTGCTTCATGCTGGTCTAATAAGTCGTCAAGTTGACTCATCCGGACATCGTCCTTGAGTTATTCCGCCGGGCGCGCTGTTTTCGCGGCCGGCGGACCATCTACCTTTTTCAAGGGAATGGCGACAGGTTTCGATTGTTGCTGCGTTTCGGCCCGTTTCTTGGCCAAGGCCTCCATCACCTTTTGAGTCGGCCCGGCCATCTGGATGCGGCCGTGATCCATGATGATCACGTTGTTGCATGCTTGCAGAAGCACCGGGCTGTGGGTGACCAGGATAATGGTATGCGACGCACCCAGTTCAGCGAGTGTCGCGCGCAGGTTCGCTTCCGCGTCCTTATCAAGACTGCCGGACGGTTCGTCCATCACAATGACCGGCGGGTCGCCGACAAGGGCGCGCGCAATCGCGATGCGCTGGCGCATCCCGCCCGATAGGAGTGACCCCGCTTCGCCCACCTGGGTGCCATAGCCGTCCTGGAGATCGGTCAGCAAGTCATGCGCCTGGGCGAGCTTGGCGGCGCGCACGATCTCCTCATCGGGTGCGTCTGGATGGGTTTGCGCGATGTTGTCTTTGACCGTCCCGTTAAACAGGACGCATTCCTGAGGCACGTAGCCGATCCACTTTGCCAGCGCGCCGCGGGAAAACTGTTTGATGTCCGCGCCGTCAAGCAGTACACGCCCGCTCACGGGGCGGTAGAGGCCGAGCAGCAGTTTCAGCAGTGTGGTCTTGCCGCTGCCGTTCGCCCCCATGATCGCGGTTACACCTCCCGGTGCAATGTCGAGTTTAATACCGTCAACCACGGGCGGTGCGTTCTCACTGTATCTGAAAGCGGTATCCTCGAATGTGATGCGGCCTTTGGGGCGTTCCAACGCAATGACGTTTTCGGTCTTGTCCTCAACTTCGGCGAAAACTTTTCCCAGACGTTCTACGGATTGTCCGAACGAGACGTAATTACGCCACGCGCCGACGAGTTGGTTCAGCGGCCCGAGCAATCTTCCGCTCAGCATGTTCGCGGCGATCAGACCGCCGATTGTCAAATTTTGGTTCATGATCGCTAAGGCGCCGACTGTTGTCATCGCGACTGTCGTGAACATCGTCAGAGCATGCCCCGCGTTGACAAAGGCATCCGTCTTGGTCCCGCGGATGATCGATTGCTTGATGGCCTCGGCCTGCCGGTCTTCCCAGTGGGGGCGCAAATGCCCGGCCATATCCAACGCTTTGATCGTGCTCCGCCCCATAATCATTTCGGATATCAAGCCGTCCCGGCTGATGACTTTCGTTTTCTCCTCTTCGGCGGCGGCGGCGACGATCTTTCCGGAGCGCCAGGCCAGCACGAGAAAAACCGCGAATACGATGACCAGGACCCAGGCTACAGGCCAGGCAATGAGGAACACAACCGATAAAAACAAAATCGCAAAGGGCAGGTCTGCACACAGAATTGCGGACGCGCCCGAAAGCGTGTTGCGGACGGCTTCTACATCGCGGAACAACAATTGCCAGTAGGAGGCCGGGCGGCTTTCGAGGTTACGCAGCGGCAAAGCCATGATCTTCTCGAATAATCGACGCCCGACGGAAACGTCGAGTTTCAATGCGACGCTTTGCATCACCTTGGCGCGCGTCTGGCGTAGAATAAAGTCAAAAGCGATGACGATTACCATCCCGATGACCAAGCCTTGCAGCGTGGTCAGGCCGGCGTGGAAGACGACCCGATCGTAGACCTGAAGCACAAACACCGGGACCGCGACAGCGATCAGATTGACGAAAAGGGATACCGTCAGAACTTCCTTGAACATTGGTTTCAAAGGGTCAAGGAACTTCTTGAGCCAGGCACGGTCCGCGTGGGCGAAAAAGCCGCCAGATTTGGTCAGGTCTTGTGACATGTCTGATTTATAACCTTTTTTCCCGGTTTTGGCAGCGCCTTCGGCAGGTGCGCCGAAAACAATGAAAACTCTGTCGCCGCCGCGGCGGAGCCGGTAGGGTATCCCGAAACGTCCAGGCGCCAGGGGGAGTTTGGGTGCGCGACGACACGGTCACACAAACTGAACGCGGTCAAAAAAGGGCCAAGGCAGAGTCCGCCGGAGCGGCGGGTCTGAGCCGCTTTTTCTCGTTTCGTGTTTGGGGGAGGTGGATTAACCGTTCCCTCATTCAGACTGGGCGGCTGACCACGCTCCTTGCTCTCGTCGGATTGGTCGCTCTGCGCAACGAAGATCCGGAATTTATGCGTCTGATCCGGGCCAAGACGTTCGATACCTATCAGCAGCTGAAGCCACGTCCTTACATGGGGGCGAACAGTCAGGTCGTGGTCATCGACTTAGATGAGGCCAGTCTTGACGAATTTGGGCAGTGGCCCTGGCCGCGGACACGGTGGGCTGAACTTGTTAAAACTCTTACGGCCATGGGCGCGTCCGCAGTCGCCTTTGACATCGTTTTTCCCGAAGAAGATACAACGTCCGCGGCAAACCTGGCGGACACCATCCCGGGACTAACCGACGAAACCCGAAACCTTTTAAAAAGTGTCCCGACCAACGATGACCTGTTTGCCGCCGCAATCAAAGAGAGCGGTATTGTTGTGATGGGACACACGCCCTTGACCGTCGAACGTTCGGTGGTGGGGTACACGCGCAGTTCCCTGCGTGGGCAACTGGGTGCCGATCCGACGCCATGGGTCGAGAACCACCGCTTCATTCTTCGCAATGTCGAGGTGTTGGACCGCGCTGCCGAAGGGCGTGGCGTGTTCAGCGCCGCCGAGGACCGCCTTGACGGTATTGTCCGGCGCATACCCATGCTGGTCGCCAGTCCTAGAGGGATTTTTCCATCCCTGTCGCTTGAGTCGATCCGCGTTCACTTGGGCGCCCGCAATGTTATCGTCGAAACGGACGAGAACGACGGCGTTCAACGTGTCATCCTGCAAAAGCTTCGGCCGACCCGGGAAAACATCGAGATTTCGGTCGACCGCAATGCACGCGTCTGGGTCTATTACACGCCCAACAGTGAATACAAAAATAATTACATTTCTGCCGCCTCGGTCCTGGCCGGACGTGTGGATGAGAGTGCGGTGAAGGGAAAAATCGCCCTGATCGGCACGTCGTCGCAGGGCCTATTCGATGTGCGCGCCACGCCACTTGATCCCGTGCTTCCGGGTGTCGAGGTTCACGCCAACATCATTGAAAACGTATTTAACGGTACGCAGTTGACCCGGCTTGATATCGCCGACGGTTACGAAGTGCTCGCCGCCATCACCATCGGCTTGGTGATGATCATTATCACGCCTCTGCTTGGCGCCCGCTGGTCGATGATCGTATTCGTCGCCGGTACCGTGGCGATGATCTGGTTTTCCTGGAACGCTTTCGACCAGCGCCTTGAGTTATGGGACCCTGGCTTCCCGGTCATCGTTGCAATTCTGTTCTACGCCTTTTTGACCTATGCCGCCTTCACACGGGAGGAAGCGCAGCGAAAGCAGGTGCGCTCGGCGTTTGGCCAATACCTGTCACCTGATCTCGTGAAGAAGCTCGCGGACGATCCTGACCAGCTTACGCTTGGCGGGGAAATGCGCGAGATGACCTTTATGTTTTGCGATGTGCGCGGCTTCACATCGATATCCGAATTATTCGATGCCCAGGGTCTGACAAGCCTGATCAACCGGTTCCTGACACCCATGACGAACGTCATCTTGGCCAACAACGGCACCATCGACAAATACATGGGCGATTGCATCATGGCATTCTGGAATGCGCCTCTCTTGGATGAAGACCATTCCCGCGATGCCTGTGCGTCGGCGCTGCGTATGATTGAGGAGCTCAAAGAGGTCAACGATGGGCTGGAAAAAGATGCACAAGACGAGGGGCGCGAGCACCGGCCCATCAACATCGGCATCGGCCTGAATTCTGGCGAGGCGTGTGTCGGCAACATGGGGTCCGAGCAAAGGTTCGATTACTCGGTTCTTGGCGACAATGTGAACTTGGCCTCCCGTTTAGAGGGGCAGTCGAAAACCTACGGCGTGACGATCGTGCTCGGTGATAACACGGTGGCATTGGCGCCTGATTACGCAACGTTGGAGCTTGATCTGATCAAGGTGAAAGGCAAGACGGAAGCGGTGCGTATTTTCGCATTGCTCGGTACGCCGGAGGTAGCGCGATCAGACGCCTTCCAGCAGCTCCGTGATCTGCATTTGCACGTATTGGAGCGGTATCGCGCTCAGGATTGGGCGGGTGCGCGCGATGCGATTGCCAAGGCAAACGATCTGATCGCGCAAATGGATGGGCAGGGACTTGTTCATGAACTTCCGGCGTTTTACCGCCTTTACGAGGAGCGGATGGTTCAATTTGAGCAGGCCCCGCCGCCGGCGGACTGGGACGGTGTATTCGTGGCGACGAGCAAGTAGTCCCCGGCGTCCTTGCCGCGGTTCAGCGCACGCTCTGCGGTAAAACCTGCTCGAGCCGTCCCATCGCAAGCAGCAACTGGTATCCGGCCACGCGGGCGTCAAACAATGCGGACGTATAATTGATCCGCGCATTGAAGACTTCGTTTTCCGCATCCAGCACATTGAGTGCGGTTTCGCGTCCGCTTTCACGCAGCCGTTCACGGCTCTGGAAGACTTCGGACGCGATATTCACCGCGTTTTCAAGCAACTCCACCCGTTCGCGCGCCGTGACCAGTGCTTGCCATGCCAGCCGGGTCTGTTCCTCGACCTTCCGTCTGGTCTGGACGTAATCGCTTTGCCGCGCTTGGTACAAATAGGCTGCGCCTTTGCTGCGCGACGTCGTGCCCAACCCGCCAAACAGGTTCCAATTGGCCCGCAACTTAAGGGAATAGTCGCGGCGAATGCCCGGCACGCCGTTGAAATCATCCTCGTAATTCCCTTCGGCGACGAGGTCGATGCTCGGATAGTACTCTGACTGAATTCCATCCCGTGTTTCGTCAGCGATTTCGATCTGCCTTTGACTCGTCAGCACGGCCGGGTTTTCCGACAACGCGATCCCGATGGCATCATCGACGGAGTCCGGCAGCAACTGGGTCGGCGGCGTGGGCATGCGCATCGTGCCGACTTCGGGCGGGTGGCTGAAAACCTGTAAGTACCGCGAGCGAGCATCCTCAAGCGCGCCTTGAACGAAGACCTTTCTTTCGAGCGCGATCTGCAAACGTGATTTCGCTTGCAGCACGTCGACCGCAATCCCGGAGCCGCGCCGGACGCGTTCGTCTTCCAAATTCAATTGGCGCCGGATGTTTTCTTCGTTCTGACTGGACAGTTCGAGCAATTGCGTTTGCCGCAGCACGTCGAGGTATGACGAAATGCCCTCGAACATGACGGTCTGCCGGACGCTGGTCAGCGTGTAGTCTGCAACTTGTTGCTGTAGCTTCGCCGATGCCCGGTTGGAGGATCTGAAGCCGCCATCATAAATATTCTGGGTAAGCGATAAGCCCCAGGTTTCGGTCCCGCTTTCCAGCGGGCCTCCGGGTGTGGATCTCAGCGCTTCGGTGCTTACCCGTTCTTGTCCTGCGTCGGCTGTTAAGTCCAGGGAAGGCAGAAACGGTGAAACCGAAGCGCGAACGTCTTGCTGGGCAGAACGGACCTGAAATTCGTTGGATTGAATCAGTGGATGCGTGCGGACAAGATCCGAGAGTTCATCCCGTAACGGAGCCGAATGGGCGTGATACGGCGGGACGCCAATCGCGAGCGCAAGCATCGCCGGTGGCAATAGTCTGATTAAGTCCGAATTGGATCGTGCCAAGGCGCGCGTTTCCCCTCATTCGCCCTTCGCTTGAAAGCGGTAAGCGCTGAATTCCGTTTATATCTCAATACTTTGAACGCGGTCAAACGATTGAGCCCGCGAAAACCCGCAGTTTTAAGCGGTCCAAACGGGAATACGAGCCTGCAGGGAGAATGGCTCCGGCGGTAGGATTCGAACCTACAACCCTTCGGTTAACAGCCGAATGCTCTACCGTTGAGCTACGCCGGAACACCGCTTGGAGGCCGAGGCCGGAATCGAACCGACGTACACGGATTTGCAGTCCGCTGCATCACCACTCTGCCACTCGGCCCGAAACCGTCTTGCGACGGCACTCTTCCCCGCGGCTCGGTCAACCGCGAGGCGGCGTGTTATAGAAGGCGATGGGTGCCTGGTCAAGCGTGTGGACAGCGGTTTACCTGGGTTTCTGCCTCGTTTGCCGACACGGGAGAACGCACCTCCGTGATTGAATGGTAACTTGGCGTTGGGTATAAGCGCGGAGCGGGCGGTGCGTGCCGTCCCGGTGCCGATTTGAGACATTGAACAGGACCGGTCTAGCCATGGCGATGGACTTCGAACTTGCGCGGCGCAATATGGTTGCCAGCCAAATCAAGACCAGTGAGGTGACCGATCCACTGGTGATTGACGCTATTGGCAAGGTCCCGCGGGAACGGTTTTTGCCGGCCGCACGCCAATCGCTGGCCTACATCGATGAGGATCTGGAAGTGGCGCCGGGGCGCTGGCTGATGGAACCAATGGTGGCGGCGAAGCTGATCCAGTTAGTCGACGTCCAGGCCACAGACCATGTCCTTGTCGTTCCCTGTGGCGCCGGTTACTTGGCCGCTGTGCTCGCCCACATGGCAGGCTCGGTGGTTGCGGTCGAACAGGAGGGCGCCGTTCGCGATGCTGCGGCCAAGGTACTGTCCGATTTGGGTGCAGATACGGTGGCTGTCATTGCTGGCGACATTCAGACGGGTTGTGCGGCCCAAGCACCGTTCGACGTGATCATATTCGATGGGGCTGTCTCTGAGGTTCCGGACGGCATTGCAGCTCAATTGGCAGACGGCGGCCGGCTTGTCGCCGTTGAGTCGGGCGGCCGCGTCGGCCGGGCAACGCTTATTCAGCGCACCGGCGAGGCGTTCGGGCGGCGAACGGAATTCGATGCCTATATCCCCGTTCTTCCGGAATTTCAGGCTAAAACATCCTTCGTATTCTAAATTCCAGGCCTCGGCAGGACCGACGGTGTCCACTGCGGGAATCTGTATCACGCGCTGCCTTGCGGGAGGTCACCCGCGGCGGTTGGGTGTGCGGAGTGAGTTACCCATCGTTACACGTTTAGCGGTGGCATTCCGGCAGAGCTTCGGCTAGTTAATCGGCAGCACCGGGGCGATTTTGCTGTGGCGTTGAGGACGTAGACCATGAGAACTTCGAAATGGCTTCTGGCGACGACTGCGATCGCCCTTTCAATATCGGGCAATGCGCCTGCGTCCGCGGAAACTCTGCGTGAGGCCCTGTCTTTGGCTTATGCAAATAACCCGAGCTTGCAAGCCGCCCGTGCCCAACTCAGGGCCGTCGATGAAACCGTGCCGATCGCGGTGTCCGGCTGGCGCCCTCGGGTATCCCTCAGCGGTGACGTCTCACGCCGCAGGAATGAGACAGACATTCAGGGTGTGATTGGTGGTGGCGCGTTGTTCGCAGGTGGAACGACACTGAGGACGTCGCAGTCCGCCTCCCTCAGTGTCTCCCAGCCGTTGTTCCAGGGCTTCCGGACCGAGGCCGGAACGGCGCAGGCTAAGGCCAACGTGCAAGCCCAACGGGCACGTCTGACGGGCGCCGAACAGCAGGTGTTGCTTGACGCCGCGACGGCGTATTTGGACGTGCTTCGTGACACGGCCGTGGTCGAACTGCGCAGCAACAACGTTCAGGTGCTGACGCGCCAGTTGGAGGCGACGCAAGACCGCTTTCGCGTCGGTGAAATCACCCGTACGGATGTCGCCCAGGCGGAAGCGCGCCTGTCGGCGTCGGTGTCCGCGCGTATTCAGGCAGAGGGCAATCTCCAGCGGTCCCGCGCGGCCTACGTCGCGGCGGTCGGTAAATCGCCGGAAAACCTCACCACTCCGCAATCCTTAGGAAACCTGCCAGCCACAGTCGATGACGCCATTTCCGCTGCGGCAGATGACAATCCGGCGCTTGTGGCGGCGGAATATTCGGCCGCCGCAGCTCAGGAGAATATTCGTCTTGTGCGCGGTGAATTGTTGCCGTCCCTCAGTCTAGATGGTCAGCTATCTAAAGCTTGGGATACAGTCGCGGACCAGTCGACCTCCGAGACCGCGCAAGCCAGGCTTGCCCTGACCGTGCCGCTCTATCAGGGCGGCGTGGTTTACGCCCGTTTGCGCCAAGCCAAGCACACCGCCGGGCAGCGCCGTCTCGAAGCCGATCAGGCGCGTCTCGATGCCCGGGAGTCCGCTACGTCCACATGGGAAAACTATCAAGCCGCGCGGGCAAGTATCGCGTCGATCGAAACCCAGATCGTGGCGTCTGAGATTGCTTTGGAGGGGGTTCAGCGTGAAGCCGAAGTCGGTGCGCGCACCGTCCTTGACGTCCTCGACGCTGAGCAGGAACTGCTGGACGCGCGGGTTGGTCTGGTGACCGCGCAGCGTGATCAGTTGGTCGCAACCCTTCAGGTTCTTGCGTCTGTTGGCCGCCTGACCGCTGAGGACCTCGAGCTCGACGTATCGTTGTACGATGCCGTCGACCATTATGAGGACGTCGATAGTAGGTTTTTCGGCTCTTCATTTGAGGCCGATCAGGACGCGGCTCGCCGGTAAACCGCAGAAATCCGCTAACCCTCGGATTTTGCACGCGTTATATATTTTTTTAACCATTTGGAGTACCGTCTTTCCAACTTTTGGAGTACCGTCTTTCCAACTAATGTGGGGAAAACGGACCAATCGCTATGAGTGACGAAGGTCAACAAGAACCTTCAATGGAGGACATTCTCGCCTCCATTCGAAAGATTCTTTCGGAGGATGAAGAGGCCGGCGAGGAAGGCGAAGCTGCGGAAGCAGCGCCGGAGCCTGAAGCTGCGGCTGCGCCTGAACCCGATCCGGAACCGGAGCCAGAACCGGAGCCAGAGCCAGAGCCAGAGCCGTCTTTCGAAGATGACGACGATGATGGCCCGGATCTTGCCGCGCTTCTCGCGGACGATGACGACGACCTGCCGATCGCGGACACGGGCGAAGACGAGATCGAGCTCACCGATGCCATGGTTGCCGACGAGCCGGAACCCGCGATGGCGCCGCCACAACCGCAAGCCGCTGCGGCACCACCACCGCCGCCGCCGCCGGCGCCACAGCAATATGAGCCGTTCGGCCAAAATGGACTGGTTGCCGATCAGGTCGAGCAGGCGTCGGGTGCTCACATCGCGCAATTGGCCCAGGCCGTTGCCCAGGAGCGTGCCCTGACCTTAGGGAACCAGGGCATCACAATCGAACAGCTTGTTCGGGAAATCTGTACGCCGGTGCTCAAGCAATGGCTCGACCATAACCTGCCGTACATGGTTGAACGTATCGTGCGCCAGGAAATCGAGCGCATCGTCAGCCGTTCGGAGCGGATGTAACAGGCATTCGAGCGATGGGTTAGCCCGGCCGCTGTTCCAGTCTCAGTGTTTCACTAATCAAACCGGCACAGGTCGTGACCGGTTCCGCAAGGCGCGCCGTCGCTTCGTTGGGGCTCAACGAGCGTAGCGGGAAGCGGATATCGACGACTGCCCGCACCCCGGACCGGTCGAACACCGGTGCCGCCAAGCTGGAATGCGCCTTGTGCGGCATGTGGCCGCAGTAAAAGCCCTGTTCGGCGATCTCGTCCAACTGTCCCAGAAGCAACTCCCGGCTGAGATCGATGCCGTCCAAAGCGTCCGGAGATTCAGTTAAGACCGCGTCGATCATCGTTTCGCGCTGTTCGGGCGCGCAAAATGCCAAATACGTTCGCCCGGAAATCGAAGTCAGTAGGGGAAATTTAAGCCCGATCGGCGCCGGTTTGATCACCAGAGGGCTGATATCATTGGTGTCCCAAAGGATTTCCATCGATGGAATGCGCGGCTCTGCTAGCGCCACTGGCCAAAGAACGTCGCGGCAAAGCGTCTCCATCGCCGGCACGGCGATGCGGCTAACCCAAGTATCCCTGGCAGCACCGGACGTCAGGGCAAGGGCGTATTCCGTCAGCGAGAACCGTTTGTCGTTTGGACGCCGTGTTACATACCCGAGGTCCTGCAGGAAAAATAAAATGCGGGACACGGTTTGCCGAGGCAGGTCCGTGGTCTTGGCGACGTGAGAGATGCTCATCGGGCCAAAGGCGCTGATCGCTCGCATGACGGTCAGGCCTCGCTCCAGCGACCGTATGGATTTTTGCGAAGTCATGGGTCCGCGCGCCGTGTGAATGGTTAAGACAGGATGAGAAAACTATTCTAATCGTGACCCCGCCATCTGCACGGAAGACCTATACAACGCTCATTCAGTGAGCGGTTCCTCACGGGGTCGCCGACTCCGATCTGGTTCTCACTCTTCGCCGCGCAGATGGCGATACCAGGGCTTCACCGGCGCACAGCTATTTCTCTTAGATGAAATCTTGGCGTGTACGCGACGCTCAGCTGGTGAGTTTTTTGCCCTCCATGTGATGCATTGTTGCATCTACCGGCAAGAAACGTCATGGGGCCATGATGTTTCCTATTGTGCCGCGGCATTTTCCTCCGCAAGGTATGCCTTCTAGACGATTCAAGGGGTTGAAACGTCATTTGTCAGGGCGGGAGGGGCGAGCTTCAGCGTGATTCCCCGAAGTGCTGACGTGAGCATTGTGTGGAGAAAATCAGGCATGAAAACTCGCAATCTAATTGCGGCGTCGTTATTGGCGTCTGTCGCGTTACCGCCTGCCGGGCCCGCCCTGGCACAAGGCCTCGCACTCGAAGAAATTGTTGTTACTGCACGTAAGCGCGATGAAAGCATTTTGGAAGTGCCGGTATCCGTTACCGCGCTGTCTCAGGAAATGCTGGATCGTGCGGGTATCGATAACCCTCAGGACCTGTCTGCACTGGTGCCGGGATTGGATTATCGCAGCTTCGACTTCGGCGGTTACAACAATCCGAACATTCGCATCCGCGGCATGATCCAGCAGATCATCACGCCGTCGACGCAGATCGGTGCGCTGTTCTGGGATGGATCTTACATAGGTGCTGGCGGTGGCTTCCTGCCGCTTGGCGACCTTGAACGCGTCGAAGTCATTAAGGGCCCGCAAACGGCCTACTTCGGCCGCAATACTTTCTCCGGCGCCGTGAACTACATTCCCGCTATGCCCGGTGACGAGTGGAACGGCAAGGTTTCTGCCTCCTGGTCTCCGACCGACCATGATGAAATCAACATCAACGGTGCAGTCGGCGGTCCAGTCAGCAGTCGTGTCGGCGTTCGCGTTTGGGCCGGTTACGACAAAGACGGCGGTGACTTCAGCTACCGCGATGGTACGCCATTCGCTCAGCTCAAAACCTCGTCCGTCAGCGGCACCATCACGTATGAACCGACGGAAGACCTTCGCCTCAAGACCACCGGGTATTACACTCGCGCAACCGATACAGCGACAGGTTCCTCCTTGCGGCACACGACTCCGGCAGGTGCGTGTGGATTCATCTTCCGCGGTGAATTGCTCAATGCCGCCACCGGAGAACGCACGCCCCACGAATTCGATCTCAGCACACTCGGTGTCGGAACCTTCTGCGGTGAATTCCCCGACGGTTCGACGCTTGAGTTCCCAGTTACCAGCACACCGACAGCCGCTCAGCTGCTCAACGGTGCCAACGGTGAGGCAAGCCTGACCGCATTGAACCCGCGGTCACTCGACTACGGCATTATTCGTGCGCCGCAGGGCCGGCTTGGTGGCTGGCACCAGACCTACCGTCTTCAGGCCAGTGCCGATTACGATTTCGCAGGCCACACTTTGACGGTGCTTGGATCGCGCGGTGCCACGGGCACGACCACCCGTCTCGATCAGTTCTTCGGTGTGTCGTCCGTCGGCGATCGGATTCTGGTTGTCGGCACCGAAATCGCACTTCGCGAGTTCTATTACGAAGCCCGCGTGTCGTCGCCGCAGGACCAGCGCTTCCGTTATTTGCTCGGTGTCAGCGACTACAACCAGCACTACAGTGTGTTCACGGACTCGGCGCGTCCGTCGCCGGTCGACCGCCAGCGCAACACGACCTTTGCCGTGTTTGGCTCCTTCGACTACGACATCCTCGATAACCTGACTCTGTCTGCGGAAGTGCGTTACACCGACGAACAGTCGACGGCGATCGAGTTCGGCGATCCACGTTTGCCGTGTGGCGATGTCACCATCTGTAATCAGACCAACAGCTATGACGACATCATCCCGCGCGTCATCCTGTCCTACAAGCCGGTCGACGGCACGACCCTTTACGGTAGCTACTCCTACAGCTCGCTGCTGGGTCTCGCCACCCAAGCCCGCTTCATCTCCAGCTTGGCACCGGACATCATTCCGCCCGGCGAAGTTGATGCCATCGGTGACTTCACAGCGCCGCAGGAAAACACCCAATACGAACTCGGCTGGAAGCAGCAGTGGGACGATTGGAACATGACGCTCGCCATGTTCTACATGGACTGGAAGAACCAGCCGTTCGCGGCCGTCATCTTCCTGCCGGGCGGCGCGGGCACGTCGTCGTTCCGCGGTCCGGGTGACTCCAGCTACTCCGGTTTCGACCTCGAGATAAACGGCAACGTTACCGATTGGCTGAACATCGCCGCAACGGTCGCGTACTCCAACGGGGTGATGGACAGCTTCTCGTCACGCGGCTCGAACGAGCAGGTGGCGTTGGGCTCCGGATCTCTGTCGGTTGTTGCTGACGGCAACCCGGTGCGTAACCATCCGGAATGGACCGGCTCCCTAAGCCCGACCATCACTGGCACGCTCGGCGATCGTCCGTGGTTCGTGCGCGGCGATTACCTTTACACCGGCCGTCACTACGTCGATTATTCCCGGTACAATCAAAATCCCGCCCGTAAGCAGGTCAACCTGCGTGCTGGGATCGAGGTGTCCGACGGCCTGATGTTTGAAGCCTTCGGCACCAACATCTTCAACGACAAGACCCTGCCGACCACGTCCGGTACGACTTCCGGCCCGGGCGGCAGCCGCAAGGTCTTCACCGGCGTCTATCAGGCCCTGGAATACGGCATCCGGGTCAGCGCCAAGTTCTAATCCGGAACAGACACTGCAGTGGAAAAGGCCGGTCCCAAGGGACCGGCCTTTTTCGTATTGCGAAGTAATATTTCGGGCGCGGTACGACTGCCGCGTCATATCCCTCGCCAAAATCGCCATAAAAACTGCGATTCAATCTGTGGATGAGCGTAAAGATTACCCTGCGAGCACGCTAAAATACTTTGCATTGCAAATTATTAGTCCCGCTGAGACACTCCCTATGAGCCAGACGTCATATCAAGTGTTGTCTTTTGGCAACGCAGATTTGACGCAACGACCTCTGGGGTTGGGGGCCGCGTCTGGTCTGGACAGACGACAGCTTGGCCACGCGGTTTCACGCTGGCTCGTCGTTTGAGGTGTTTTGAAACCTAGGGGGAGAAAACTCCATGACCAAACGATCATTGATGATCGCGGCGTTGATGGGCTCGGTGGCTTTGCCGCCCGTTAGTGACGCCGTAGCGCAAAGTCTTGCGCTTGAGGAGATTGTCGTCACGGCGCGTAAGCGTGACGAGAACATCTACGAAATTCCGGTGTCGGTGAGTGCGCTGAGTGATGCGTTGCTCGATCAAGCGGGGATCACCAACGGCCAGGATATGTCGGCGTATATTCCGGGCCTGGACTTCCGTCAGTACGACTTCGGTGGCCGGAACAACGGCAACATCCGTGTGCGCGGCATGATCCAGCAGATCATTACACCGTCGACGCAGATCGGAGCGTTGTTCTGGGACGGCTCCTATGTCGGCGGCGGCGGCGGCTTCCTGCCAATCGGCGACATGGAACGCGTCGAAGTGATCAAGGGCCCGCAAACGGCCTACTTCGGGCGCAACACCTTTGCCGGAGCGATCAACTATATTCCAAAGCAGCCCGGCGACGAGTGGGAAGGGGACATCGAACTGGCCTGGTCTCCGACCGACCACGACGAGTTCAAAGTCAACGCCGGTGTCGGTGGCCCGATCGGAAGCCGCATGGGCGTGCGCATCTGGGCCGGGTACGACCGCAACGGCGGTGATTACAGCTTTGACGATGGCGAGCCGTTCGCGCAATTCACCGACAAGTCCGTCAGTGGAACAATCACCTATGATGCGACGGAAGATCTGCGCTTCAAGTTGACCGGTTACTATACAAATGCCGAAGACACCTCGACGGGTGCCGGCGTCAAAGCGCCCGTTCCGGCCGGCTCATGCGGAATCATCTATCGCGGCAACATCGTCGACGTTGTAACCGGCGAACGCATTCCGTTCGAAAGCGATCTCAGTCAGCTGACGATCGACAGTTTCTGCGGTGAGTTTCCGAAAGACCCGGTACTCGAATTCCCGATCGCACGATCCCCGTCGGCCGCTCAGATGTTCAACTCTGCGCAGGGCATACAGGGGCTGACGACGCTCAATCCGCGGTCTGAAGATTACGGTATTATCCGTAAGCCGCAGGGTGGCATCGGCGGCTGGCATCAAACGCACCGCTTGCAGTTGAGCGCCGAGTACGACGTCGGTGATCACACGATCAACCTGCTGGCCTCACGGGCGCAGACCGGTACGACCACACGTGTCGACTTTTTCTACGGGATTCCGTTCTTGGGGTTCGTTGATCCAAATTCAACGTTCGTCATCGGTACGGAAATCGCGATCCGCGAATTCTATTACGAAGCCCGTATAACGTCGCCGCAGGATCAGCGTCTCCGCTATATGCTGGGATTGAGTGCCTATAACCAGCACTACAATTCGTTCCCTGACTTTGCCCGCCCGACATCGGCGGTCGACCGTCAGCGCAGTGTAACGGAAGGCATCTTCGGTTCCCTTGATTACGACATCACCGATGATCTGACGTTGTCTGTTGAAGGGCGTTACCAGGATGAAAGTTTCACGGCCGTCGAATTCGGTAATCCGACACTGCCGTGCGGCATCATCACGATCTGTAACGAGACCAATTCGTACGACGCGTTCCTGCCGCGTGTGATCCTGAGCTACCAGCCGATGGAAGGCGCAACCACCTACGCCAGCTGGTCGCAAAGTAAGTTGCTGGGCCTCGCCACGCAGGCCGCATTCATTAACAGCATCGCGCCGGATGTCATTTCCGACGCCGCCGTTGACGTGTTCGGCAACTTCACTCCGCCGCAGAAGAACACTCAGTACGAAATCGGTTGGAAGCAGCAATGGGATCAATGGAGCATGACCTTGGCCATGTTCTACATCGACTGGAAGAACCAGCCGTTCCCGGCCGTCATCTTCCTGCCGTCCGGTGGCACGTCGTCCTTCCGCGGACCGGGTGACTCCGAATACTCGGGCTTCGACCTCGAAGTGAACGGCCAGATCAACGACTGGCTGTCCATCTCAGGTCAGATTGCGTACTCGAACGGTGTGATGAACGACTACCTCAACTTCGGCTCCAACGAACGGGTCGGCTTGGCCGCGCCAGGGGTTGTTGCGTCCGACGGCAATCCGGTTCGGAACCATCCGGAGTGGACCGGCTCTCTCAGCCCGGTCATCAGCGGTGACTTCTTAGATCGCCCGTATTTTATCCGGGCGGACTATCTGTACACCGGTGCGCACTTCACAGATTACTCGCGGTATAACAAGCAGTCTGCGCGCAAGCAGTTGAATATCCGCGCCGGTCTGGAGGTGTCCGAAGGTCTACAGCTTGAGGTGTTCGGGACCAACATCAACAACACCAAAGTGCTGCCGACCACATCCGGTACCACAACCTCGTTCAACCATGCTGCCGGACGGGCCGCCCGTAAGATCTTCACGGCTGTACCGCAGGCACGGGAGTTCGGTGTCCAGCTGCGCGCCAGCTTCTAAGCTGACGCAACCAACATATTGGGTAGGCCGGTGGCACATGCCATCGGCCCGCCTGCAAAGAGCTTACGGCGCTCTACAGAATGCGGGGGTTCAATGTTCGCCTGATCATTGGGCTCCTCGTTTCAACCCCTAGTCGCCGTGAGAGAGGCCGGTCCCCAAGGCAACTTGGAGGCCGGCCTTTTTCTATGGCGTTCATTTTCGGCCGAATACGCTTTTAAATTAGGAAAACAAAACAAATTCCCGATATGTATGATGTTGATTTGCCACACACACCAATAAAAGCGCCCGAAATCATATAATACGCCCACCTGATAGGCCTGTTTGGTCTTTAACATATCAAAGTATTTTATTACAGATACGAACACAGTGGGTGGGACTCATTGTCCTGCGCAGGAATCCGGTTCAGTGGGGCTGGATCCGCAAAGCGGGGCTATGGCGCCCAAACTTAATTCCGGCCGGGTGGGGGTAAACCCGGCAAAAACTCATGGTAGAGGAGTTTCCACATGAGAAATAAGTCTTTGATGGTGGCATCATTGATGGCTTCCGTCGCACTGCCTCCGGCAGGCGGGGCGCTAGCTCAATCAATGGCGCTGGAAGAAATCGTCGTCACGGCGCGTAAACGTGACGAGAGCATTTACGAGATTCCGGTCTCGGTGTCCGCGCTGTCGCAGGACCAACTGGACCGTGCCGGTATCGATAATCCGGAAGAACTGTCGGACTTTGTCGCCGGCCTCGACTTCCAGGGCTCAACCGCGACCGGCGGGCGCTTTAACCCGTCCATCCGCTTCCGCGGCATGAACCAGCAGATTATTACGCCGTCGACCCAGGTCGGCGCGTTGTTCTGGGACGGCTCGTACATCGGTGGCGGCGGCGGCTTCCTGCCTCTCGGCGACACCGAGCGCGTCGAAGTCATCAAAGGCCCGCAGACAGCCTACTTCGGCCGGAACACGTTCTCCGGTGCGGTGAATATCATTCCCAAGCGTCCGACCGACGAATGGGAAGGGGACATCACCCTCGGCTACTCGCCCTCGCAGAGTGATGAATACAAGATCGAAGGCGCCATCGGCGGTCCGATCTCCGACCGCGTAGGGGTCCGTGTTTGGGCCGGCTTCGAGCGTGACGGCGGTGATTTCCGCACCCAGGCCGACGACGAACCGTACGCCGTGACGGAGGATACTTCGTTCAGCGGCACGCTGGTCTATGACCCGACGGAAGACTGGCGCATCGAACTGACCGGTTATTACACCCGCGCCAACGACACCGGCACGGCCGGCGGCGTGGACTCGGCTCTCGTCGGCACTGCGGCAGGGGCCTGTCCGATCGTCTTTACCGGTGAACTGTTGAACCCGGCGACCGGCGAACGTACGCCCTTTACCCGCCCGATCGCTGACTTTGGCGGCTCGAACTTCTGCGGTGAGTACCCGAACGGCAAAAACTTCGTCGCGCCGTTCACGCTCAATCCGACCGCGGCTGACACCTTCGGCGGCCAGGCCCGTCTGGACCAGTTCTTCCAGCTCGGCCCGCTGTCCGACAAGTACGGCATCCTGCGTGACCCCGGCACGTCCTTCGGCGGTCACAATCAGACCTACCGTTACCAGCTCAAGACGACCTACGACGTTGGCGATCACACCGTCACGTTCCAGGCATCTCGGGCCAACACGGGTACGGTTGACCGTCGTGACTTCTTCTTCGGCATTCCGCCGCTTGGTGGCGCGCTGGGTACGACCATCGCGGTTGGTGCGGACGTTGCGCTGCGTGAAACTTACTATGAAGCGCGTATCGCGTCGCCGGACGATCAGCGGCTGCGTTACATCGTCGGGGTCAGCGACTATTCCCAACGGTACCGCAACACCAACTTCTCGGCTGTTGACCACCAGGACAACACCACGTTCGCCATCTTCGGTTCGTTGGATTACGACATCACCGACGACTTCACGGCGTCCGTCGAACTGCGTTACACGGATGAAGAATCTGAAACCATTATTCAGGGCGCAGTGCCTCAGGGTTGGACCGGAAGTGGCGGGACCTGCCCACTCACGACGGCCTGTAACGCGATTGATGAATATGATGATTTCATCCCCCGCGTGATTCTGAGCTACAAGCCGTTCGAAGGGGCGACGACCTACGCCAGCTACTCCTACAGTTCGCTGTTGGGTGTCGCGACGCAGGCCGGCTTCATCAACGCTGTCGCGCCGGATGTTATCCCGGCCGATCAGCTCGACGCCTTGGGCCTGTTCACGCCGCCGCAGGAGAACGAACAGTTCGAACTGGGATGGAAGCAGCAGGCTGACATCTACAACTTCACCTTGGCTCTGTTCCACATCGACTGGAAGAACCAGCCGTTTGCCTCGGTCATCGTTCTGCCGCAAGGTGGCACCACGTCGTTCCGCGGCCCCGGTGACTCGAAGTACAAAGGCTTTGACTTCGAATTCAACGTGCTGCCGGCCGACTGGTTCCAGCTGTCCGGTAACGTCGCTTATACGGACCACGTGATGAAGTCGTTCTCGTCCCGTGGCTCGAACGAGTCTGCGGTGCTTGGCTCCGGTTCGCTGTCCGTCGTTGCCGATGGCAACCGCTCGCGTAACATCCCTGTGTGGGAGTGGGGTCTGACCCCGACCTTCATGGGCACGATGGGTGACCGCGATTGGTTCTTCCGCACGGACTTCATCTACCACGGCAAGACCTGGGCGGATTACTCAGCCTACAACCGTGCGCCGGATCAGTTCCTGATCAACGCCCGTTTCGGCATCGATCTGTACGAAGGAACGTCGCTTGAAATCTGGGCCAAGAACCTGACCCAGAACAAGACCCTGCCGCTCAATGGCGGGACGACGGCGTTCATCTCACCGAACCGTAAGGCGTTTACCGAGCCGTACCAGCGCCGTGAATTCGGCGTGACGCTGACCGCTTCGTTCTAATAAGCGAACCAGCAAACACACTACTTGAAAGGCCGGTCCCCCTGGGGCCGGCCTTTTTCTATGCCGGCGGCTTCAAGGAGACCCGGGCGCAGGCAAAATACATTGAAAAGCAAAGTAAAAAGGTCAAAACAAACTCATAAAAACAAATGATAGTCATAGTTTAGAGGAAATTTTACTTCATTTTTCAAAGTAATAAGTCATACGGTGGTCGTTTTCGTAAAGCATTGATGCATTTAAGCATCGTTATCCGGAAAGTAACCCTCGTCGCATGTAAGTGCTGCGCACTCATTGGGTGGTGCTTCGTATCGGCTGTGTGAGGGGGCTTTTTCCAGGACGACACGTCCTGACCAAACTAGGGGGAATTACGATGAAGAAACGCAACCTTTTGATTGCGTCTTTGCTCGCGTCAGTGGCGTTGCCGCCGGCCGGGCCGGCGGTGGCGCAGCGCGTCGCGCTCGAAGAAATCGTCGTCACCGCGCGTAAGCGCGATGAAAGCATTTACGAAATTCCGGTATCAGTTACAGCCCTGTCGCAGGGACAACTAGACAGGGCCGGGGTCAGCACGCCTGACGAACTGTCCGACTTTGTCCCCGGCCTTGATTTCCAAGGTCTGACCGCGACAGGCGGGCGTTTCAATCCGGACATCCGTATCCGCGGCATGAAGCAGCAGATCATCACTCCGTCGACCCAAGTCGGCGCGCTGTTTTGGGATGGCTCCTATATCGGCGCGGGCGGCGGTTTCCTGCCGCTCGGAGATCTTGAACGGGTCGAAGTCATCAAGGGTCCTCAGACCGCTTACTTTGGCCGCAATACCTTCTCTGGGGCGGTGAACTATATTCCCAAGCTTCCCGGCGACGAGTGGGAAGGGGATGTGTCGATCGAATATTCGCCGTCGGATGGAGACTCCTATTATGCCGACGCCGGAGTCGGTGGACCGATCAGTGACAAAGTGGGAGTCCGCGTGTGGGTCGGTGTCAAGGATACGGGGGGTGACTTCTTTACCGGAGACGGCGAACGTTACGGCTGGGCCAAAGACACGTCCTTCAGCGGCACTCTAACCGTCGACCCAATGGAAGATTTGCGCCTCAAATTTACTGGCTACTACACCCACGCGACAACTTCGGGTCAGTATGGTGGCATCGATCCGAGAACGCCGGGCGCAGGCGGCGTCGGCCCCGGTCAATGTAACAAGACCTACAGCGGGGAATACCTCAATCCGGCGACCGGTGAGCGTACTCCTTTCACACGCGACCTGAGCGTTCTCACCTACGCGTCTTGGTGCGGTAACTTCCCCAACGGCAAGTTCCTTGTCGGTCCGTATACCATTCGACCGCAAGCGGGCGCTGGTGAGTCTATTTTGGGAGATGGCCGTTTGACATCTCTCACGACTTTGCATCCATTGCTCGAGAAATATAGCATCCTGCGGACACCGGGCGGACGCTTAGGTGACTTCGATCGCACCTACCGGCTGCAGTTTAGCGGTGAGTACGATGTCGGCGATCACACCGTTTCATTCCAGGTGTCCCGGGCTGCAACCGGTCTGGTCACAATTCGCGATTTCGAATACGGCATTCCGCGTCAGCCCAACGCTATACTCGCGACGGGCACCAATATCGCCGTTCGCGATACCTATTATGAGGTCCGTCTGACGTCACCTCAGGATCAGAAACTGCGGTATCTGGTCGGGTTGAGCGATTACTCACAGCGTTACCGTCTCGGCAATGCGCCATTTGCCAATCAGCTCACGCCGTCAAGTTTCCCGGTGGTCGGAAATCTCCCCACCGTTGATTTCCAGGACAACACGACACTCGGGATTTTCGGCTCGATCGATTATGACATCACCGATGATTTCACCGTCTCCCTGGAAGCGCGATACACGGATGAAGAGTCCGAGACCCTTCTGCAAGGCAATCCAAACTTGGCATGTTCCTTTGCAACCGTGTGCAACATCAGTGATCAGAACAAGGATTTCATTCCACGCGTAATCCTGACGTACCAGCCGTTCGATGGCGCTTCGACATATGCCAGCTATTCCTACAGTTCGCTACTCGGTGTGCCGACTCAAGCCGGATTTATCAACTCGGTCGCGCCGGAGGTCATTCCGGACGATCAACTCTCGGCGCTCGGCATCTACACGCCGCCGCAGGAGAACGAGCAGTGGGAACTGGGCTGGAAGCAGCAGTTTGAAAACTGGGCTTTCACCCTCGCGGTGTTCCACATCGACTGGAAAAACCAGCCGTTCGCCTCGGTCATCGTTCTGCCGCAGGGTGGAACGACGTCATACCGCGGTCCCGGTGATTCGAAATACAAGGGCTTCGATCTTGAAATCACCGGAAATCCCACGGATTGGCTAAACCTGTCGGCGACCGTCGGTTTCAGCGACGGTGAGATGACAAACTTTTCGTCCCGCGGCTCGAACGAATCCAACGTACTTGGCTCCGGCCCGCTGTCAGTCGTTAACGACGGCAACGACCCCCGGAACCAGGCCCGCTGGACCCTGTCGTTCAGCCCGACGTTGCTCGGAAACTTCGCTGACCGCGATTGGTTCCTTCGCACGGACGTAATCTATGAGAGCGGTATGTGGGCCGATTATTCCGAATACAACCGGGTTTCGGATTCATTGCGACTCAACATGCGCGCCGGTGTCGACGTAACCGAGTCCTTCAAGGTTGAGGTCTACGGGACCAATATCACACATGACAAAACCTTGCCGCCGACTGCGGGAACGACAACCGGTGCTGGCGGTCTGCGCAAAGCGTTTTCAGCACTTTACAGAAAGCCGGAATTCGGAGTTCGCTTAACTTCCCAATTCTGACGCCGAATACAAATCTGATGAGGAAAGGCCGGTCCCCCAAGACCTCAAGGGGGCCGGCCTTTTTGCATATCTGCCCAGGGGTTGGAGCGCAGTTCGACGCGTGCTTGGGCCCTAACGAAATATTATGATTTGTGTGAGAGGCTGAATTACAGCGCGACGTAATGCGCCTATTGCTTCAGGCAGTGAGCCACCAATGTCCGAATTCCTGTCCGGTGAAGATATCCGCGATGCCGTCTCATTAGAGCGGTCGAATATCTATTGGTCGGAGTGGCCCGGCCCGCAAGCCATCGCGGACGCCGTGCGTGAATGGGGCATCGCCGTGTTTCCAGGGTTTCTGTCCGGCGAAACGCTCGATGTGCTGAACAGCGAGTTCGATCAGATCATCGATCTGCACAGAGACGGCAACGGCCCGTTTTCCTCGGATAACTATGACAATATCGTCAACGTTCGCTTGCAGCGGGAGAGCATTCCGCAGGGTGCTATTCCTGTCACAGCGGCTCTGTTCGCTCACGCCGACCTCAAGGCCGTATCGGACGCGTACTTTCACGGTGAGCCGTACACGCTCAACCGGGAGATTTTTGTCAGCAATCTCGAGGAAACCCGCACCGAGCAAACCAAACCGCCGTTCGCCGATCACTTCGACAAACTAAATCTGTTCAAGTTTTTTTTCTATCTGTCGGATACGGACGAGACCAACGGCGCGATGCGCGCAGCTCCCGGATCAAACCAAGTCATTCGCGCTCACAGGCTCAAGGCAGTCGAAGAGATTAGGGTTAAGTCCGTCGATAATATCGTGCACGGAGATGTTCCGTCGCTGCCGATTACCGGGCCTGCCGGAACTCTGTTTATTTTCGACACCGATGTCTGCCACGGTGCCGGTAAAGTGTCGGCCGGAAAATCCCGGCGGACCATGCGTGGGCATTGCACCGGTACTGAAACGCTCCAGAATTATTTGGCTGCATAAGTGATTCAGTTGATGCGGCGCGAAGCGGATTGGGCAGGCTTCCAATGAGTTACCAATTCACGAACAGTTGGTTTGCTGACCTGGCCCGAGAGAACTGGGAAGAATTCATTCCGGTTCTAAAACCAAAAAAGATTCTTGAGATTGGTTCATATGAAGGAGCCAGCATCTGCTATTTGATTGAGACCCTTGGTAACCAACAGGATCTGCAAGTTTTTTGCGCCGACACCTGGGAAGGAGGGATCGAACACCAGAGTGGCGATTACGCCGTACAGGACATAGCCGCGGTAGAGGCCCGGTTCGACGCGAATGTCCGTGCTGCCTGTGCCAAGGCCAGTCGCGATGTCACCGTCGAAAAGTGTAAACTGAGGTCGGATCGCTTGCTCGCCAAACTCATCACGGAAGGGCATGAAGGTTCGTTCGATTTCGTTTACGTCGATGGCTCCCACCAGGCCCCCGATGTGTTGGCGGACGCCGTACTTGGTTTTCGCCTCTTGCGGATCGGTGGGGTTATGGGTTTCGACGATTATCTATGGGCGGAGGAACTGCCGGGCGGTAAAGACCTGTTGCAATGTCCCAAGCCCGCGGTAGACGCCTTCACAAATATGTATGCACGCAAGCTTCAAATTGTCCGGGCGCCGCTGTACCAGCTTTATATCAGGAAGACCGCCGATTAAGGCTCCACGCGCCGCAGACCGCGCTAAGCGCTGATGCAAACGTCCCCCACGTCACGTCCACCAGCACGACAATCTCCGGCCAGTCCGGCAAGGTGATGTAATTGGTCATGTCATAGGTGGCGTACGCGAAAAAACCGAATAGCGCGCCAAACGTCGCCGCCGTTTTGAGCGGCTGCGCACAGTCCTGAGCCAGGGCTGGGCGCACCGCGAAAATGACGATGCCGATCGCATACACGAGATAGAACACCAGCGCGGTCAGCAGATTGATGTCGTCACGCAGCAGATGGCCCAGTTGCGCCTGGAAAAACGAGGTCGCTATCGCGCCGAGCCAGATGCCGTCGAGAACGAGAAACGCGACGGCTGTCTTGGCGTAGGCAATGGCGTAGCGGGTCACGCGCGCTCACTCGTTCTTAAAGCTTTCCACAATCGCTTTATACCGGCCCGGTGCGTCGACTTCCTCGTCGTAGGCGTGGAAGATTTCGTTGATGCACGCGTCGTTGCCCAGGCACTCCATGGTCAGCCGGGCCAGACCGTCGCGGGTCACGGCGCCGCGTTTGGACTGGTCGGTCGTCAGCGTGGCCTGGCCGGATTCCGTGAGTTCCGCGGGCAACAAAACCAGATTGCGGATGATGGTATACGGCACACCGCTTTCCATCAGATAGCGCTCGCCGAAGTCTTTGGCTTGGATCGTCGGTCCCATGACGTCCCAGCGCTCTTTCGGATACACCGGCTGGCTCAATCCGGCGCCGACGGAGCCTTGCAGAATAAACTGCTCGACGCCGGTTTCCGCTGCCCATTTGGCCATGTACTTCATGCTGTCGATGTAAAATTCCACACCGGTGTCGCCGTCGCGGGCCAGGGCGTCGATGATGACGCGATACGGACCGGATTTCATCGCCGCTTCGACTTGTGCTTCATCGAGGACGTCGGCGGTGACGAACGAAACGCCCAGCGCCTCGAGTTCGGAGCGGTCCGACGTCGGACGCACGGGAACGGTCACGCTCTCGCCGGCCTCGACGAGGTCCTTCACGATCTCCAGGCCGAGCTTGCCGGTTCCGCCCCAGACCAGAACTCCGTCGTTGGCGGAGGCGGATGCGGCACCGATGGTCAAACCGGTAAAAAGCGTTAATGATTTCAGAAAGTTCATGGTCATCCCTGTTTTTATGTGGCGTGTTCTTGATGGGCACAGTGTGCCCCGCGCGGTGCGCGCAATCAATCGGAACCGGTGCGCCGTGCTGCCCAGACCCTGCGCAGAAGATCTTCAAAATCCCGTGTAAATGCGCCGACGGCGCACAAAGGTGATTCGGCGACGCGGTCCGCCAAGGTCGCGCGCAAATCCGTCAAATGGGCGCTATCGGCGGCCAAAGCCACCGCACGGTCGACGTAGTCAGCGGGAGAGGAGGCGATCAACTCGCCTAAGCCGACAGTATTCAGAAAACTCGCGCCGACACGCGCAGTCCATCGGCCGCCTGCGAGCGTAACCAGTGGAACGCCCATCGCCAGCGCTTCAAAGGTGGTTGTCGTGCCGCCGTAGGGGAAGGGGTCAAGCGCGATATCGATCTTGCGGTATGCGGCGAGCATGCCCTTGCGCGTTTCATTGCCTTCCAGAAGCAAACGCTGCGGCGCAAGTCCGCGCTCGACGAAGCGTTTGCCGACTTCGCGTTTCATTTCGTCATCCGACAGCGGCCGGGCGCGCAGGACCAACAGTGAGCCATCGACCCGCCGCAGGATTGCGCACCAGGTTTCGATCACCTCATCCGTCAGCTTGGCAAGGTTGTTGAACGAGCCGAACACGGTCCGCCCCGGTTTTGGCGCTGGACGCGGGGCCAGGGCATCGGGCGGCAGAACCGTCCCGTCGCAGACGATGTAATCCATCTCCGCCAAGCCGGTCGTGCCCGAGTATCCGATCCAAGTCATTTGTACCGGGGCGATACGGCGGCGGAACACACCGAGGCGGTGGCCCGCTGTCCAGCCCGACAGGTCGACGGCAATATCCAGAGCCAGTCCGCGCACGTAATGGGCCGCGTCGTCGTCACTCATGGCTTATATATCGTGCCACCCGCCGCTGGCGATCTTTAGTGCCTCGGTGCGCGGGTCTGCGTTCTCTTGGGTCGAGATCAAGTGGAGGTCGAAAGCATTCGCGTCGTGTGCGTCCAGCACACCGTGAAGAAAGTAGGCGACCGGATGTTCGCGCAGGTCGCCGGAAACATACCCTAGGCGCAACCGGCGGCCGGTATCACCGGGCGCGGGGAAAGTCGCGGGTTTGCCCCCCGGTTGATGGGCCCAGGCCGTTTTGGCCGTCTCCGCCAAGTCGGCGAGTGTCGTTGCCGGGTCGCTCTGCTGGGTCAGGATCAACTGGCCCCACCCGCTCAGATTTGTCGGGTCTTCGAATGTAATTCGGCGGAGCAGGGGGAGGGCCATATCCGCCCTGCCGGCGAGGCGCAACAGCAGGGCCTGCCAGGCCAAGGCCGAAAGCCGGTCCGGTGCGCTGTCCACGGCCTGGGCCGCAGTTTCAAGGGCCGCGGCCAGCTGTCCGCTCTCGGCCAACGCACGGCTGTCCGCCAAAAGTCTGTCCGTATCCCGTATTTCCCCTTTCATACCGGCCTTTCTTGCCTGAAACCGCCAGGGCGTTGCGCTTTCCGCCCGGCAAAGGTAAACCCACCCTCAGCCAGACACATCAAATGATTTCAAAGTCCTAGCGATGCTCGAGAAGACCTACAACCCCGCCGAAGTGGAAGAAAAGCTTTACGGCGAATGGGAGGAAAGCGGCGCTTTTGCCGCCGATACCCAGTCGAACAAGGCGCCGTACACCATCATGATGCCGCCGCCGAATGTGACCGGCAGCCTGCACATCGGCCACGCGCTGACCTTCACGCTGCAGGACGTGCTGATCCGCTACCGCCGCATGAAGGACCGGGACGCCTTGTGGCAGCCGGGCACGGACCACGCCGGCATCGCCACCCAGATGGTCGTCGAGCGCCAATTGGCGGAGCAGGGCATCCACCGCCGCGATCTCGGCCGCGAGAAGTTTGTTGAAAAGGTGTGGGAGTGGAAAGCGGAGTCCGGCGGCACCATCATCCGCCAGCTGCGCCGTCTCGGCGCTTCGCCCGACTGGGAGAAAGAGCGCTTCACCCTCGACGAAGGTCTGTCAAAGGCCGTCGCCAAGGTGTTCGTGCAGCTCTACAAGGAAGGGCTGATCTATCGCGACAAGCGCCTCGTCAACTGGGATCCGAAACTGCACACCGCGATCTCCGACCTTGAGGTCGAGCAGCGCGAGACCACCGGTAAGATGTGGTACTTCAAGTATCCGGTGGAAGGGCAGGACGGCACCTTTATCACAATCGGCACGACGCGCCCGGAAACCATGCTGGGCGATACCGGTATTGCCGTGCACCCCGAAGACGAGCGTTACACCGATCTCGTCGGTAAGAACTGCATCCTGCCGCTGGTCGGCCGCGCCATTCCCATCGTCGCAGACGAATACGCCGATCCGGAGAAGGGCACCGGTGCGGTGAAGATCACGCCTGCGCACGACTTCAACGACTTCGAAGTCGGCAACCGCCATGATTTCGCGCGCGTCAACGTGCTCGACGAAAACGCCGCCATCAATGATGAGGCGCCCGAAAAGTATCGCGGCATGGACCGCTTCGACGCGCGCAAGGCGATCGTCGCCGACATGGAAGAACTCGGCCTGCTCGAAAAGATCGAAGACAACGCCATGGTCATTCCTTACGGCGACCGCTCCGGCGTGGTCGTCGAACCTTGGCTGACGGACCAATGGTTTGCTGACGCCAAGACGCTGGCCAAACCGGCCATCGAAGCCGTGGAAACCGGCAAAACCAAATTCGTCCCCAAGCAGTGGGAGAACACGTATTTCGAATGGATGCGCAACATCCAGCCGTGGTGCGTGTCGCGCCAGTTGTGGTGGGGTCACCGCATTCCCGCGTGGTTCGGGCCGGACGGGGAAATCTTCGTCGAAGAAACCGAGGCCGAGGCCAAAGCCGCGGCCGCCAAACACTACGGAAAAGCCGTCGAACTGACGCAGGACCCGGACGTGCTTGATACCTGGTTTTCTTCCGCGCTGTGGTCGTTCTCGACCCTCGGCTGGCCGGAGGAAACGCCGGAACTCAAGCGCTACTATCCCGGCGACGTGCTGGTCACCGGCTTCGACATCATCTTCTTCTGGGTCGCGCGCATGATGATGATGGGCCTGCACTTCATGAAGGACGTGCCCTTCCGCGAAGTCTACATCCACGCTCTGGTGCGCGACGAGAAGGGCCAGAAGATGTCCAAGTCCAAGGGCAACGTGATGGACCCCTTGGAACTGTGCGACAGCTACGGCACGGACTCCGTGCGCTTCACGCTCGCCGCCATGGCCGCGCAAGGCCGCGACATTAAATTGTCCGAGAGTCGCATCGCCGGCTACCGCAACTTCGTCACCAAGATCTGGAATGCGGCGCGTTTCTGCGAAATGAACGAGTGCAGACCGAGAGCGACCTTCGATCCCAAGTCGGTGACCACCACGCTCAACCGCTGGATCGTGGCCAAGGCGGCCGAATCCGGCAACGGTGTCGCTGCCGCCATCGAAGCCTACCGGTTCAATGAAGCCGCCGAAGCGCTGTATCACTTCACTTGGCACACCTTTTGCGACTGGTTCCTCGAGTTTGCCAAACCGGTGTTCCAAGGAAACGACGAAGCGGCCAAAGCGGAGACCCGCGCCACCGCGGCCTGGGTGCTCGATCAAATTCTCATCTTCGGCCAGCCGATCATGCCGTTCGTTACTGAAGAACTGTGGCGGCACATCGATGAAAACCGCGGCTCGGCGCTGATCAACGCCGAATGGCCCGACTACTCCGGTCTCGCCGCGCCGGATGCGGAAGCAGAAATGGATTGGGTGGTGGATCTGATCTCCGTCATCCGCTCGGTCCGGGCGGAGATGAACGTCCCGCCGTCGGCCAAGCTCGACCTCAGCGTCAAAGGCGCTCAGGGGGCAGACGAAGCGCGCTTGAAAACGCACGAGGCCTTGATCCTCGCCAACGCGCGTCTTGAATCCATCGCGCCGGTCGGCGATGACGCCGATGTCTCGGGCGCCATCCAGGCCGTTGCCGGATCGCTGACCCTGCTGCTGCCGTTGGCCGGGGTCATCGACCTCGACCAGGAGCGCGCGCGTCTCAAGAAGGAGATTGCGAAGCTCGACGGCGAAATCGGCAAGATCGAGAAGAAACTCTCCAACCAGGGCTTCATCGCCAAGGCACCGCCCGAAGTGGTGGAGGAAAACCGCGAGCGCATGCAGGCCGCCGCCGACGCCAAGGCCAAGGTGGAAGAAGCGCTGAGCCGCATCGAAGCGGCGTAAGGCATTTCACGGCCTTGCCGCGCCAGCCCAATCCCGCCAGACTCCGGCCAGCATGTCAGACGCCACCCGCACTCCGACCACACACGATGCTCGACGTCAGGTAGAGGCCGCCTTTGACTCCGGCGATCTTGCTACTGCGAAGGCGCTCGCCGCTCAGCTCGCCCTGAGGGTTCATCTCGGACCGTGGGAGCACTTTGCTCTAGGCCGCGTCGCGCTTGCGACCGGTGAATCCGTCTCCGCGGTCAAGCACTTAGAGGTCGCGCACGAACAGCGCCCGGAAGAGGGGGCAATCTTAACGGAACTCGCCGCCGCCTATGCGGCACGCCGAAATTGGCGTGCCGCCGCCGATACCGTTGCTAAGGCCATTGCCCTTCGAGCGGATATACCGGCCGTGCACGAACGTCACGCCATTTATCTTTCGAACGCTGGCGAAACAGATGCCGCGAAGGCTGCGCTGGAAAGAGCGCTTGCCTTAGACCCGAAGTCGCCGTTGGCTTTGACCTTAATGGGCGAATGGCTGATTTCCGCCGGCGATAATGAATCAGCCCGCGCATACTTTGAACGTGCAGTTGCACACCTTCCTGGGCATCCGGCGTCCGTGTCGAATTTGGCGCTCCTCGAGGAAAAAGCAGGCCGCCGGGACGCCGCGATGACCCTCTTGAGTCAGGTTCGCGGCACCTCTCAGGAAGAAGCACAAGCCCGCCGCCGTATCGGCTTGCTGCGCCTGTCCCAGGGCGATCTCGTCGAAGGCTGGCCGGCGTATGCGGCGCGTCTCAAACTCAAAGATTACAAGAGCTGGCAGCATTTAGTGAAGGCGCCGTACTGGTCCGGCGAGAGCCTGAGCGATTCTCACGTCCTGGTGTGGACCGACCAGGGCTTGGGCGAACAAATCCTCACGGCAGGTTTGATTCCCGAACTCGTCGCACTTGCCCACGAGGTAACTTTGGCCTGCGATCCACGATTGGTTCCGCTGTTTGCACGCTCATTTCCCGGTGTGCGCGTGATGTCTCTCAACGATCTGAAAGATGACGACGCCGTCCGCAGCGATATCAATATACAAGCGACCATCAGTGAGTTGGGACAGGTGCTGCGGCCGTCGGCTGACAGATTCCCTGCTGCCGCACCGTATCTGGTCGCGGATGGCCAACGCACTGAAGCGCTCCGTGCGCGCGTGCAGGACGGCGAATCGGACCGCCCGCTTGTCGGCATCTCCTGGCGCAGTTCAAACCCCTTGGCGGGGGACGCAAAAAGCACGTCGCTGACCGATCACTGGAACAGGGTGCTTGCGGTGCCCGGCCTGCGGTTTGTCTCCCTGCAGTACGGCGATACTGAGAAGGACATTTCTGCGTCCGGCGCGAACATCGTCACACTTCCGGATCTCGACATGACCAGGGACGTCGATGGTTTCGCCGCCCTCTGCGCGGCGATGGATCTCGTCGTCTCGACTTCGAACACTTCGGTCCACGTTGCCGGCGCGCTGGGCAAACCAGTGTTGGCGGTGCTTCCACAGCACTACGGCCGGCCGTGGTATTGGTTTTCAGCGGGCGACACGGCGCCGTGGTATCCCGATGTCACATTGTTCCGCTCGACAGGTGACTGGTCGGAGGTTCTGGAACAGATCGCGGCAAAGTTGGCGTTGATTCCAAAATGATCCGTCGTACCGCTGCGATTTGGGTGTTCGCGTGCGTCGTCAGCGCAGCGCATGCGCAAGAAAGTCTGTTACGCGTCGTCGTCGCGCACACACCGCCGAGCTTGGGCCTGCCATTCACCGCCAACGGATCGCCCAGCTCTTATTATTGGCACGCGCTATTCGACACGCTGACCGAATGGAGCACGGCGGGCGACTTGCAGCCCGCGCTTGCCGTGTCGTGGCAGCAGCGCGACCCGTTGACCTGGGACTTCAAACTGCGGCCCGATGTCGTGTTCTCCGACGGCACGCCCTTCGACGCGGACGCCGTCGCCGCCACCATCACCTGGCTGCGCACAACGGTGCGTGGGCAGGCCACGTTGTGGGGCAGGGAGGTCGCCACGATCGACGAAGCCATCGCGGAAGATGCGCAGACCGTGGTGTTCAAAACCACACGCCCGGATCCACTGCTGCCAAACCGTCTGACCGGCGTATTGATTGTTCCGGCTGCGGCCTTCGAGGACGTCGATGCCTTCGCGCAATCACCTGTGGGGACCGGGTCCTTCGCCTTTGAGACCTGGCGCGACAGCCGCGGCAACGGCATCCTGCGAGCCCGGCCGGATGCGTGGCGTCCGGTGCGGTTCCAGACCATGGTCATGGTGCCCGCGCCAGATGCCACCGCGCGTCTTCAGGCAGTTGTGACCGGGCTCGGCGATCTTGGCGTGCCCGTACCGCCGGAACTGGTGATAGATATGGACACCGCGGGAGTCAGTGTTATCGCCACCAATCTCCCTGCTGTTGAAATCTTTACCGTCCGCACGGTCGGCAATCCGGACTCCCCGGTGAATGACGTGCGTGTGCGTCGGGCGATGAACTACGCCGTCAACAAGCAGCCGATGCTCCGACTCGCCGGACCAGGAGTGAGCGTTTTGGGTCAGGCCGCGCCGTCCTATGTGCACGGCCATAATCCGGATGTTCCACCATACCCCTACGATCCTGACCGCGCCCGTGCGCTGCTGGCGGATGCGGGCTACGGGACCGGTCTCTCCCTGACCATGACCGTAAACGCCTCCGGTTCGCTGATCGGACTCCTCGCCCAACTGGTGGCGCAGGATCTCGCCGCCGTCGGCATCGACCTCGAACTGCGTCCGATTACCGGGACCCAATGGCTGCAGAGCTACACCCTGGCCAATTGGGACACCGATCTGTTCGATCTCAACTGGAACAGCGCGCCGCTGATGGACGCGTCGCGGCCGCTGGAGATCGGCTCATGCCTGCGCGCCCGTCCGTTCTTCTGCGATCCCGCCATTGTGCCGGTGCTGGAACAGGCCCAGGTCGAACTCGATGCGGATAAACGCCTGGATTTATTACACCGGGCCCAATCCATGATCCACGCCGCGGCTCCCGGCATCTTTCTGTTCGATTTCCCGATTTACGCCGTCTCCGGCCCGGCCCTGGCCGAGGTGCCGTTCCGCCTGACCGTCCCGGCCTACGACAAAATCCTCTTTAGGCAGAGTGCGAAGTAACGCGCGCAATTCCCCAAAACCCTGGCTTTTGCCCCGTTCTGCCCCTATGAAGGGCGCAGAAAGTATAACGTTTTCCAGGGACCGGACCGATGCTCGACGACAGCAAGAAACCCGTCTTCGATAAGACCAAACTGCCTTCGCGCCATGTGACGGAGGGGCCGGAGCGCGCGCCGCACCGCTCGTATTATTACGCCATGGGCATGACGGAGGAGGAAATCCACCGTCCGTTCGTCGGCGTCGCCACCTGCTGGAACGAGGCCGCGCCCTGCAACATCGCTCTCAGCCGTCAGGCTCAGGCCGTGAAGAAGGGCGTCAACGAAGCGGGCGGCAGCCCGCGCGAGTTCGCCACCATCACCGTGACCGACGGCATCGCCATGGGTCACGCGGGCATGAAATCGTCCCTGGCGTCGCGCGACCTGATCGCGGACTCCGTCGAGTTGACCATGCGCGGTCACTGCTACGATGCTCTCGTCGGTCTCGCCGGCTGCGACAAATCCCTGCCGGGCATGATGATGGCGATGGTGCGCCTCAACGTCCCGTCGGTGTTCATCTACGGCGGTTCGATCCTGCCCGGCACCTACAAAGGCAAGGACGTCACCGTCGTCGATGTGTTCGAAGCGGTCGGCCAGCATTCCGCCGGCAATCTGCCCGACGAAGACCTTTATGAACTAGAATGCGTTGCCTGCCCGTCCGCCGGATCGTGCGGCGGCCAGTTCACCGCCAACACCATGGCCTGCGTATCCGAAGCCATGGGTCTGGCGCTGCCCGGTTCGGCCGGCGCGCCCGCGCCGTATGAATCCCGCGATCAGCTGTGCGAGGAATCCGGCCGCGTGGTGATGGATCTCATCGCCAGCGGTCTGCGCCCGCGCGACATCGTCACGCGCAAGGCTCTGGAAAACGCCGCTGTCGTGGTCGCCGCGTCCGGCGGTTCGACCAACGGCGGTCTGCACCTGCCGGCCATCGCCCACGAAGCCGGCATCAGATTCGACCTCGACGACGTCTGCGAGATCTTCAAGAAAACGCCGTACATCGCCGATCTCAAACCGGGCGGGCGCTACGTCGCCAAGGACGTCTACGACATCGGCGGTGTGCCGGTGTTGCTGAAAGCGCTGCTCGACGGCGGCTATCTGCACGACGACTGCATCACCGTCACCGGCAAGACGCTGGCGGAAAACCTCAAGGACGTGAAGTTCCCCGAGGACCAGGACGTCATCATGCCGACCTCCAAGCCGCTCTCGCCGACCGGCGGGGTTGTCGGACTCAAGGGCTCGCTCGCCCCGCAGGGCTCGATCGTCAAGGTCGCCGGCATGAAGAACCTCAAGTTCCGCGGCCCGGCGCGCTGCTTTGACTGCGAGGAAGACGCCTTCAAGGCGGTCGACAAACGCGAATACAAGCAAGGCGAAGTGCTGGTGATCCGCTACGAAGGGCCGCGCGGCGGTCCGGGCATGCGCGAGATGTTGTCGACCACCGCGGCGTTGTACGGACAGGGCATGGGCGACAAGGTCGCGCTCATCACCGACGGGCGTTTCTCTGGCGCCACGCGCGGCTTCTGCGTTGGTCACGTCGGGCCGGAAGCCGCCGTCGGCGGACCGATTGCGCTTATTCAGGACGGCGACATGATTGCCATGGACGCCGAGGCCGGCACCATCGAACTGGAAGTGTCCGACGAAGACCTGGCCAAGCGCCGTTCGAGCTGGGCACCGCGCACGCATGATTTTCAGTCCGGCGCTTTGTGGAAATACGCCCAGCTGGTCGGCGACGCCAAGAACGGCGCGGTCACTCATCCGGGCGCGGCCAAGGAAACCCACGTCTACGCGGATATTTAATTCCTCTCGGAAGTCTAAGTCCGGTACCGTTAACCGGCAGACGGAATCAGCTCGTCCTGCTCGAACGGCGCGGCAAGCTGGTGGTCGGACATCGCGCTGACAATGGCCACGAATATGGCAACGCCGTGGGGGACGACCTGAACGGTGAGGGCGGCAACCCACACAGTCGCGGCGATATCCCCAGTCTGACTTGTCATCGCGACCGCGGTTCCCGCCATCGTGCCCAATAGGAACAAAAGCGTTTCCATACGTACGGACGACAAGGCTTCGATCACCGCCGCCGAGCCTTCGCGCTTGGGCGTGCGCAGGAACGGCTGCGACGATGTAAACAGCCCGCTCCATACGGCGCGCGATACCGTCCACGACAATCCCAACGCCGCAACCGACGCCGAGACGGCGGCCCCGAAACCGCGCTTGGTCTTGGCGGCATGCAGCCACAAGGTCTTCGTCACCTTGGTCGCAAACAGCAGCAGCACGATTGCCGACAGGGCCATCATCGGCACGTCAAACTGCTTCGGCGCAATGATCATCAGCGCCGACCAGATTAATCCGCTGACGAGAAATACGACAGCGGCGGCATCCGCCAGCCAGGGCAGCCACCCGGCCAAGAACTGATAGCGCTGAGCGGCCGTCAACGTGCTGGACGGCGAAAGCAGCGCGCCTAAGTGACGTTTGAGAATCTGCATGGCGCCGTAGACCCAGCGGTGGCGCTGCGCCTTGTAGGCGGCGAAGGTGTCCGGTATCAAGCCGCGCCCCATGCTGCTCGGGACGTAAAGGCACCGGTAGCCGGCTTCAAGCAGCCGCAGTCCGAGTTCGGTGTCCTCGGTGATACACCATTCCGCCCAGCCTCCGACCTGTTCGAGCGCGGACCGGCGGACCGCCGTCATCGTGCCATGTTGGACAATGGCGTTGTACTCGTTGCGCTCGACCATGCCGACGTGAAAGAACGTCGCGTATTCCTCGTAGGTCATCGTCTTGAACGGGCTTTCGCCGGCGTCGCGGTAATCTTGCGGCGCCTGCACGACGGCAACGTCATTGTCGACGAAGCCGGGGACGATGGTTTTAAGCCAATGGGGCTCGACGCGGTAATCGCAATCGATCACGGCAATGATTTCGGCCCGCGCATCGGTGACGCCGAGCGCTGCATTGAGCGCACCGGCTTTGAATCCGCGCACGCCATCCATGTGGAAAAACCTGAACCGCGGCCCGAGCGCGGCGCAGAAGTCTTCGACGGGGCGCCACAACTCGGGGTCCGTCGTGTTGTTATCCAGGACGATGACCTCGAAGTTCGGGTAATCGAGTGCGGCGAGCTGCTGTACGGTGCGCATCACAACCTGCGCCGGTTCGTTATGGGTGGGCACGTGCACGGAAACGAACGGCGCAATGGTACAACTCGCGGGGATCGCGCAGCTGCGCTGACGCCGCCACAGACTAGAAACGAACTCCGCCGTTTCCGTCAGAATGAAAGCGGCCGCCAAGCCGCCGGTCGGCACGATGATGGCGAGCACGGCGAGAGTCCACGGATCGGCATACTTAAGCGCGGAAGAATCGAATATGACCAGCCCGGCCAGTACCACCATGCCCAGCATCAGACTAAAGGCGAGGTATCCGGCGAACCTGATTACCGGCAGCGTGGCCAGTAAGAGGGCACCGAGCCCGAGGACGATCATCGCCGATATCAGGGCGAACACCGGCCATTGAGCGAAGGAGGTCAGTGTCCCGGTGAGTGTGTACTTTGCGTCGCCGCGTGCATCGAACACACCCCAGAAGGCGCCAACCGCGCCTTCAGGACCGATCTTCCACGGCTGATCGAAGGCTTCGATGATGTAATAGTCGTAGCGGTTCTGAGCCGCGTGATCGAGAAACTGACGGAGAAATGCCGCCGCCATAGCCGGCGAGGGGACGGAGCCGCCCCGCATACGTCCTTCGGACGGCCAACCGGTTTCCGCAATGACAAAAGGTTTCGTCGGATACAGGTTCGCGACGCGCTCGCGGCGATCTTCGATGTAGGCCATGGCCTCGTCGAGCGGCACGCCCTCCCAGTAGGGTAACAGGTGGACGCCGACGAATTCCGATGGCGTGGCGAGCTCGGGGTTGTCGATCCACACGCTCCAGACGTCCGCTGTGCCGACTTCGATCCGCGCCGGGATCGAGCGGTTGACCCGGGCAATGTGCGCCGCCAGTTCCGTTGCCGTGAGATCGCCACGCAACACGACCTCGTTGCCGACAAAGACGCGGTCGATCGTACCGGGATGGGCATTGATGACGTCCAACGCTTTGGCGATTTCGATGTCGTTGAGCTTGGGGTCTGCGCCGAGCCATATGCCGAGCGAAACGGTCATGCCCAGCTTGCGAGCTTCCGCAGGTATGATGTCAAAGCCGCGGTCGACGGTGTAGGTGCGGACGCGGGAGGTGATTGATTTCAGTAGTTCGAGGTCAGCGCGGATCTGTTCAGGCGGCACAGTGTCGAGTTCGCTCTCGGAAAAGATATGACTCGGGCTGTAGGACACCCCCCGCATGGTCCCGGACCAATCCGGCGCGGACAGCGGGCGGTCGCGCACGGCCCAGAAGCCGGCGACCAAAAGGCTGACGACAAGCAGTGCAGACGCAATGCGAATGAAGGAGTTGGCCATTCCAATCGGGCGCCGGTGTCGAATCCGGACGGCACGCCCCAGGCCGCACCATGCCGCGGCGCATCTCTAGAATGACGAAGGCGGCCGCATGGCTGGCCGTCCGGCGTTCCGCATCGTCGCGAAAGCGGCGGGCTTATATCAGATTTCGAAGGCGCCAAATAGCGGATTCAGGGGCCAGATCAGGTGTTGGCGGAAATAGTCCCGGACAAAGGGGGGCGCCCCAGTTAGTAGCGGGTCAAAAACACGTTTGCATTGAAGCCGCTAGGGTATACTCTTTAGGTATGGCTTCAACGGGTCTGCCGACAGAGCTTTCCAAGAACGGGCAAGGATATGTCGATCACTGGCAATCTTTGCGCGAGGGCGGTGAATTGCCGACGCCACAGGCGTTTCTTGACCGGGCGGATCCCGCCTTCCAGCCCTTGATCTCCTTGAACGACGTTGATCCTGCAAGCGGCGCCAACAAAGTCGTTCTGTTCGGTACCGCCCTGGTGGATTTGTGGCAAGTCGATCTTACCGGCAAGGACGTGCATGATTTCCTCACCGATGATCAGGCGGACCGTCTGACCACGGATCTGATCCATTGCGCACTTACGCCCTGCGGTATCTGGGAACTGTCAACACTCAGGACCACAAGCGGCCGCAAGATTTGCTGGGAGATGGTGACGCTGCCGCTCAAGGCAAACGGCAAAGGCGTGCACCGCATCGCCCGTTATCACAACATTCTGGATCAACCCAGAGACGGGGAGCAGATCCGCGATATCCTGCACTTTTAGCGCAAGGAATGGTTCGACTTCGGCCATGGCGTGCCCGATACGGCACCGCAGATGCGGGCGTCGTAGGCCCCGCGTCTTAAACGGGGATAGCATTCGGCATTGGGCGGCTATCCTGATTCCGGGTACAGTCGTGGCGTCTTAGTCTCCGTCAATTGGTGGCGTCATTGAACACGCGCGTCCGGCCGGCGTTTATCCCTGAACTTCATGCGTTTCGCGGCTTCGCCATCATCAACATTGCTGCAATTCACTGCTGGGTCGAAGCGATCCATTTCCTTGGCCGCGGACCCGCGTGGCCGGGCGACAGATACCTCGCTGCCGTCAACGAAGCGCTGTTCCACGGCTCTACACTCTACTTCGCGTTGATTTCCGGTCTGTTGTATTCGGCGGTGTTGCGGGACCACGCCTGGCCGACTTTTTTTCGGCGCAAGCTGACGAATGTCGTCGTCCCCTATGTGATTTTCACAACGGCCTTGACGGCCATGAACTGGCCGCCGCCGGACGGGTCTGGCGGAGACCTATCCGGCTTTGCGGTCCGTGTTGTGGCCCACTTGCTCAACGGCAGCGCGATGTATCACTTGTGGTACATCCCGGTGCTCGTTCTGCTGTATCTCAGCACGCCTCTCATCGCAGTGATTCTGGAACACGCGAAGGCGAAATGGCTGATCTATCCGTTGATGCTCGTTCCACTCGTATCGCCGCGCGTGTGGCCACAGTTCAGCTGGATCACCTACCTGTATTTCCTAGGGGCGTATTGCGTGGGGATTTATCTGGGGCGCAGCTATGCCGCCAAAATGGAACTGGTAGTCAAATGGAAGACGCCGATATTGGCCACCGCAATCGTCATGACGGCGTTGCTGGTCTACGCCTACATTATAGGATGGTCGACAATCGCCGGTCTGCCGTTCCGGGAGTCGCTGTTCTACCTCCAGAAAATCAGCATTGCCGTTCTGATCCTCGTCTTGCTCCGGGCTCAGGGCAAAGGCTCGCCGCGCGTGCTCGATCCGCTCGCGACCTATGCCTTTACGATCTACTTCCTCCATGCGCTTTTGATCTACTGGTTCCGTGTCGGCCTCAACGGGCTCGATCTGCCGTCGCCGGGATTGGCCGGGACGGTGTTGTGGGGTGGCGCCTTTCTCGTTGCGTCAGTCGCGCTCAGCGTGATCTTCGCCGTAATCGTCAGGCGCGTGCTGGGGAAATGGTCGCGGCCGCTGATCGGCACATGACGGTGGTCTCGATTAGGGAAACAGACCTGTTTTGAGAACCCCCGGGATACCGTAGAAAGCACCCGTGGCTTACGATGTGATCATCCTCGGCGCGGGCGGCGCAGGTCTGATGGCGGCGGCGACAGCCGGGCAGGCGGGCGCGCGCGTGCTGGTCATCGATCACGCTGAGGCGCCCGGAAAGAAAATCCTCATCTCCGGTGGCGGGCGCTGCAACTTCACCAACACAGGCATCGCACCGGAGTGCTTCCTGTCCGAAAACCTGCATTTCGCCAAGTCCGCGCTGAGCCGGTACACCCAGTGGGATTTTATCGCCCTGGTCGAGCGTCACGGCATCGCCTATCACGAAAAGACCCTCGGGCAGCTGTTCTGCGACGGCTCCGCCCGCCAGATCCTCGATATGCTGCTGGAGGAATGCCGCGCCGGGAATGTCGATATCAAACTCTCGACCGCCATCGGCGGCATCAGCCATGCGGACGGGCAGTTTCATGTTGCCCTTGGGTCCGGCGCAGCAATCGCGCCGCAGCTGGTCCTCGCCACCGGCGGGCCGTCGATCCCCAAGATGGGGGCGACAGGTTTCGCCTATGCCGTCGCCAAACAATTCGGCATCGAGGTCATCACGCCGCGCCCCGCGCTGGTGCCGTTCACGCTCGGTCCGGCGGATAAAGTGTTCCGCGATATCTCCGGTGTGTCCTGTCCGGCGGTGGCGACGGTCGGCGATGTCTCCTTTACCGAGGCCGTGCTGTTCACCCACAAAGGGCTGTCCGGTCCGGCAATCCTCCAAGTCTCGTCCTACTGGCAGCCGGGCGAGACTGTTTCGCTCCGTGTTGTCGATGACGCCGCCGCCAAACTGCGAGACGCCAAACGGCGCAAGCCACGCGCGCATCTCAAAGCCGTTCTTGAAGAGATGCTGCCCAACCGTCTGGCTGAGGTATTGGCGGACCGCATCGCCATCCCGACCGAACTCGGCAACGTGCCGGACGCAGGACTCGATGGCGCCGCTGAGACCCTTTCACGCCTCACGTTCATCCCAACCGGCACGGAAGGGTTCGCCAAGGCCGAGGTGACGGCAGGGGGCATCAGCGCTGCCGCGCTGTCGTCCAAGACCATGGAGGTGCGCACTGTGCCGGGACTCTACGCCATCGGCGAGGCTGTCGACGTCACCGGCTGGCTCGGCGGTTATAACTTCCAGTGGGCATGGTCCTCCGCCGTGGCCGCCGGCCAGGCGATTGCAGCGCGAAGGTAATGCGCTAAGGTCGGGCATCTTATCGGAGCGGTATGTGTGAGTAAGCTGCAAGGCCGTTACATTTATACGGAGACCGGGCTGCCGCTCGCGGTGTTTGAGACGGGCGTCCCGACTGGCGTGCCGGTCATGTTCCTGCATGGCTTCGGTTACAGCCACGCCGCCTTTCGTCCGCAATTCGAGTCCGGCCTCGCTGGCGACTTCAGGCTGCTCGCCATGGATGCGCGGGGCCATGGCTATTCCGGCAAACCCTGGACCGAGAGTGACTACGCCGGCACGGAAATTTGGGCGGATGATCTGGAACGCGTGCTCGATGCCTGTGACGTTGAGAACGCCATCCTGGTCGGGTGGTCCTATGGCGCCATGATCTGTATGGACTGGGTGCGTAAGTACGGCTCGCGCCGCGCCTCGGGGTTCGTCTTCACCGGCAGCCATGGCGGCCTGGTGCCCTACACGGCGGCCGAGCTGAAGGCCAAGGCAAAAACGAACGAGGACCTGCGCCGTCAGACGCCCGACTTCGAACACGACATCACCAGCGCCGATGCTTTTATAGACCGCATGGTCCACGCACCCCTCTCGGGCGATATGAAAGAGGCGTTGCTGTTGTCCCGCCAGATGCTGCCGCACTACGCGCTGCAGGTGATGGGCAGCCGCGCGTTCGAGAACAGCGACCTGAAGGAGCGCATCGGGCGTCCGCTGTTGTTTATCCAGGGCGAGCACGACTTCGCCAACCCGCCGGATGTCATTCGGGCCGTCGCGGCGACTGTGCCGCAGTCCAAGGTGGAGATTGTTGAAGGCGCCGGGCATCTGCCGTCGGCGGAGCACCCGGAAGCGTTCAACGCGATCCTGCGTTCATTCATAAACGAGATCAGCTCACGATGAAGTTCACCACCATCATCGCCGGCGGTGACGGGCTCTCCCGCTTCGTTGAGCGGCCCTTCGACGATCCCGGTGAGAAACCGTCCTCGCTCCTGACCATCAGCACCGAGGCGGACTGGGAGGTGTCGCAGAGCGCGCCGGGACATTTCTCCGACTACCACACCACCCGCGCGCCCCGGCTGCTGATCGTTCTGCAAGGCGTACTGGAAATCGGCGTCAGCGACGACGACGTCCGCCAGTTCCGCGCCGGCGACATTGTTCACGCCTGCGATACCACGGGCAGAGGCCATACCTCCGCCATCGTCGGCGATGAGCCCTGCCGGGTTCTCAGCGCCGTGTGGGAGCCGCCTGCGTGAGGCGCGGCCGATCGAAACCGGTGAGGGGAGCCCCATGAAAGCAAGCACAAAGACGATGTGGCTGATTTTTCACCGCTGGTCCGGCATCATTGCCGGTGTCCTTATTATTGTGGTCGGCGTCACGGGCTCTGTCCTGATTTCCGAGGATGAGCTCGACATGTTCGCGAATAAGGACCTCTTTTATGTCGAGCCGAGCGGATCGCACCTCGATCTCGATCGGATCGTCGCACGGGCGGAACGCGAGAACGCCGGATGGACCGCGTTCTTCGTCTCCCGCCTTGATTACGCCGCGGAGCGATCCTTCATTGTCACGTTGCGGCACGACACTGGGGACGAAAAACAGGTATTCGTGAATCCCTACACAGCGGACGTGAGGGGCACACGGGCGAGCCTGTTGTCGTTGGCATTGATACGCCGCCTGCATGGCGACCTCACGCTCGGTGCCGTCGGCGAGAACGCGCTTGGCGTTCTGTCGATCATCCTGATGGCCATGTTTATTGCCGGATTGGTGCTCTGGTGGCCGCGGCAGGGGCAAGTCAAAGCGGCTCTTTCCGTAAAGCTCAATGGCGGGTCGCGCCGGGTATTGCGCGATCTGCACAATGTCAGCGGCGTCTACCTGTTCGTCTTTCTGTTCCTGTCCGCGCTCACGGTGCCGCCGATTGTGTGGAAGCTGACAACACCCGAGGTCGGACCGCCGGCGCGCAGCGCGGCACCGCCGTCCGCTGCGGCGGGCGCGGCCGGGGCACCACCACAGAATGCCGGTCCGCCAGAGACGATCCCGTGGCAGGACGCCGCCGACGCAGCGCTGGGTGCGGTGCCCGGATCCTGGCTCGGCTTTATCCTGCGTCCGCTCGGGCCACAGCCCTTTTATCTGATACGGGTGTTCCCGCCCGGAGAGACGGCGGTCGCGGCGCAGACGACGGTTTTCGTCAACCGGTTCACAGGCGGCATCATACGCGTTTCAGCCCCCGCCGCGCCGACATGGACATCCCTGCTGTCGGCGGATTTCGCCGCAAGCCTGCACAGTGGCGCGATCCTGGGCTTGCCGGGGCGCTTGATCATGTTCATCGCGGGGCTCTTTTTCCCAGCCCTGTTCATCACGGGATTCATTTTGTGGTGGCGCCGGCGTTAACCGCGCTCTAACTCGCCTCCACCTCCGCGATCATGCGCTGGCGAAGCCGAACTGCCTGAAACCGATTACAAAGCCGAACGAATACCCAGAGGCCGCAACGCGTTTCTAATTAAAAAAAGTGCCGGCCGCAGGTTTACGGCCGGCACCTCTCTTTTCGGGTGAGGTGGCCAATACTGACCAGAGTTGGAGCCGGAAACTCAGTCGCGGATTACTGCGCAGCCTTTTCCGCGCCGCGTTCCGGAGTCAGGTAAATGACGACGCCGGCGAGGGCGAAACCAGCGAGAACCAACGTCATCTCGAAGGCGTAGTCGAACGGATGAATCCAAATTTCGGTCATCAGCCCCCACCGGCTGAGCATCTCAACGCACAACCAGGTAATAACCGTCGTGGGAATTGCATATCTCACCGCGGGCGCCATGCGGGCGAACTTGAACAGACGATAATTGAGGTAAACGGACCACACCAAGAAACCGAAGAACACTGCATAGGTGAAGGGGTGGTGGTCGCCGAAGATACGCGGGTCGACGATCGTGATGTTGATGACGTAGAGGGTCCAGATTACGACGACGGTCTCAATCGCGGTTATGAGGCCATAGTTGCGGTCTTTTCCGGGATTGGCTTTGCCGGGGTTCATGTGGGTGAAGCGATGAATCCACCGGAACGCATTACAGCGGGTTTCCCGGTTCGCGTAGTAGAACAGCAGCATGACGAGCAGAGCAAAGCCGGATGCTTGGATCATCTGAATACCCGGCGACATCAGTACTGATCCGTCTTCGGCCAGCACCGGTTGGACGTTGAGCAGCCGCGCAAAGAAATCCCATGAAAACTCAAAAAACCCGACCCAGATAATCACGCCGCCAATAAATCCAAGCCAAGTCGCCGACGTTTCCTGCTTATGCAGAGACAGCCAAACAATGGCAAAACCAACTGCCCCGAACAGCATGCTGGCAAGCGCTTCCATGGCCAGGGAGTCATGAAACAGACCGCGGATGACCATCAGCATGCTATGACCGAGCGGTTGTGCGGCGATGACGGTAACAAAAGCGAGAATGCCAACGAGTGGCGGACGGTAGAGGGAACGCAGCATAATCAGGCCTTTCAGACGTCGAAGAGGGATTACCGGAACTTCAAACTAACCGTGTTCGGCACTTTATGTTACTAATAGGTAACTTTATCAAGCCCCTTTTTTAGGGCATATCTAATCACCCCGTCCCACGGCAGAACCGTGCGAGGGGCGGGTGCATTTCGAAAGGCGTCCCTTATGAACGATGGCAGCGAAGCGGCAGTCAGCACCGCCGCGAAGGCTGGAATCCAGACCCGCCGGACGGAGACCGAAAAGGCGATTGTCGAGGCGTTCGAACGGGTTCTCGCCCGCGAAGATCTCGACAAGATCGGCGTCAATGCGGTTGCTGCCGAAGCGGGTGTCGGCAAACCGCTGATCTACCGGTACTTCGGGGGGTTCGATGGCCTGGTTGCAAAATGGGCGCAGGACAACAAGTTCTGGGATGACGATCAGGGCCTGGTCGAAGACTTGGCCGCTGTCCCGCCAGATGCGGACCGGCTCGAAATCATCTGCAGTTATCTTATCGCGCAAGCAACCCGGATGCGGGATAAGCCGATCGTACTGAAGGCGAAAATCAGCGAACTTCTCGGCAATACGAGCTTAACGCCGGGTCTCCATCAAGCGCGGGCGTCCGCGGGCGAGCATCATGGCGATTTGTATGATGAAGGCGGGCTCTTCGGTGATCCCGCCATTGTGCCGCTGCTGCTTGTGATGCACGCGGCCACGCACTATCTGGCGATGCGGACGGTCAAACTCACCACCTTCGACGGTCTTAATCTCAAGCAGGATGCCGAATGGGAGGCCGCAATGAATATGGTGCGCTCGGTCTTCAAGGATGCGGTGAACGGCCAAAAATCAACTAAGACTGGCCGCAAGACGCCCGGCGAAAAAGACGGGGTTTAGGCCGGATGCATGACCGGCGGCGGAGTGAAGGCACGCTCGATCCGAAAGGGAGGAAACCATGATTGACTTGACGACGAAGACAGCACGCCGCAGCGCCCTTGCGGCCGGTGCCGGGTTAATGGTGACGGGCCTCGCAGGCCCATCCGCACATGCGGCGGATCCAACAGGCGCTCACACCCCAGGGCAGTGGTCCGGTCTCGGCGTGATGAAAGGGACATCGCGCGGTTACGTCACCACGCCGATGGGGCAGGTGCACTATATCTCGCAGTCACCCGCGGACGGCGGCGGGCGGCCCCTGGTGCTGTTGCATCAGTCGCCCTGGTTTTCGATTCAGTTCGCCAAGGTGCTGCCGCTGCTCGCCGCGCGCGGGTTTGCCGCGGTCGCGCCCGACCGTCCGGGTTTCGGCATGTCCGATGTCCCCGATACGCCGCCGACCGTGGAAGACTACGCCGATAACCTGGCCGATACGTTGGATGCGCTCGGCATCGAACAGGCCGCCGTGGTCGGTCATCACACCGGGTCCGGCGTCGCCGTGGCGCTGGCCCACCGGCATCCCGACAAGGTCAGCCGGCTGGTGCTCGACGGCGTGCCGTTCTATACGGCCGAGCAACGCGCCCAACGGCTGGCACGGCCCCATTGGGACCGCTGGCTCGAACCCGACGGGGCGCACCTCAAGGCCCGCTTCGACGCCCGCGCCAACAGCAAGGGCCGGCAACTGCGGGCCGCGGGCGTGGACACCGGACAGGACCGCGCCTGGCTCGCCGGCGTGCAGTGGTCGGTGATGAGCCTGTTTCTGGCCGGCGAGACCGAGTGGTACGGCCACAACGCGGCGTTCTCCTACGACATGACCGACGCGCTAGGTGCGATTGCAGCACCCACCCTGATCGTCTCGTACACCGAGGATGCGCTGTACGAGATGAACAAGCGCGCCCACGCGGCGCGGCCCGACTTCGAGATGATCACCTTCGAAGGCGGCCACGCGCAAATGCCGTTTGACGAGCCGGAGCACTGGGTCGACGCGGTCGCACCGTTCCTGGAGGCGGGGTGAAGTCTCCGGAGTTTGTGATGGCGCGCTTGCGTTCCTTAGGGAAGTCGATCCAGCGCGCGTAGAGCTTCTTTAACATGCCCCAAAGCTGCGGCATGTGTCGGATGCCAATCCGATGAAGGGTCCTGCGTTAAAACCTGCCAGAAGAATTTGAAGGTATGGCCGCCATCATCTGGGCACTGATGAGTCCATGTTTCAGGCAGTGGCTCTGACGCGCGGCAAAGATGGAACGACCATATTTGATCGTCGTACCCCGAGTGCCATATGCCCAGGTCCGAGATCGTAGCTGCAGTTACGCCGGATTCCTCGGCCAATTCTCTAACAGCCGCAGAGCTGGCGGTTTCGGGTTCTTCAATGGTGCGTTTTACAAGTTGAATTCCGGCCAGCGGATGAAGAAACGCCAATACACTCAGCTCGCCGCCGATATCACGGACGACAATTGGACACGCTTTCGAAGGCTTCATGTGATCTTGCAACCTGAGTGCCTACCAATGAATAGCCTCATGGTTCCCCCTAAGGGATGAAACTGCGAACCCTCGGGGTAATCAGGATTACGGTGTCCTAAACGGCCGGCCGGATTTCCATTTTTTGACCTCTTACGATTATCACCTCACCGTCCCGTAAGGTTTGGTGTTTGATCTTATTCGCAGCCATATAGTTTGCAGCCTTTTCCGCGGCGGGTGCTTCCTCATGTTCTGATTGGAAGTGCGGCACAATTAAAAAATCAACTAAACCAAGTCCATCCCAGGGCTGTTTAGTGGCAGGATAACCGTCCACAATTGCTGTGGGGTCGTCCATCAACTCGATGCCGCGTAGGTTCTCAGCGGCAACCACCGCACCAGCACTAAAACCTCCGTACACAATTTGATCAGACCTCACCAAAGGCGCAAGGCACTGGTTTAGTCCACTGGCATGCACAGCCCGGAGCAGTAAAAAAGCATTCCCGCCAACCACCCACACCACTTGGAATGTTTTTATAACCTCGCTTAACGAGTCGGGCGAGCCAAAGTATTTTCGCAAATCCAACTCTTCTGCTTCGAATCCATTTGAATTGAAAAAATCGCACCAATCAAAGTGCGTGAGCGAATACTCCAGTCTTTTCTCAATCGAAATGTAGTCGAGGGCATTGGAAATAACGGCGACTCTGGCCTGAGGCTCGGCCATTTCTTGAAGCTCGCTAAAGTGATCGCCCATTCGATAGGAGGAAAGGTAAAGTTTCATTGGGACTCACTCTTTTCGAATTAATGGCGTCCCCTGTGGGTTCGAACCAGCGAGCGGGCAGCCACGCCGTCAGATAGATGCGCCCCCCCCTAAATACTCTCCACATACTCGATCATGCGCTGGCGTTCCTTGGCGTCGGGCAGGCGGCCCATGCCGGCGCCGGCATTGTCAGCCATGTGGTGGGGCTTGCTGGTCGCCGGGATGATGCAGGTCACCGCCGGGTGCGACAGGATGAACTTCAGATAGAACTGCCCCCAGCTGGCGGCGAACTCCTGCGCCCACTCGGGCACCTCTTTACCCTCGGTCTGCTCGAACAGCCGGCCGCGCCCGAACGGCACGTTGATCAGCGTGGCGATGCCGCGCTCGGCGGCCAGCGGCAGCAGGCCGGTCTCGGCGCTGCGTTCCTCGATGTTGTATTGGAACTGCACGAAATCCAGGTCTTCGGCTTCCATCACCGGAATCAGCGCATCCTGCGCGCCGGGGCGCCAATGGGTGATGCCGATGTAGCGGTAGCGTCCGTCCTGGCGCCATTCGCGCATGGTGCCGAGCTTGCGGTCGGTATCCACCAGGTTGTGCACCTGGATGAGGTCGATGCTGTCCGTATGGAGCAGATCGAAGGATTCATTGAGCTCGTTGAGGCCACCTTGCTCGTCGTCGTTGCGCACCTTGGTGGCCAGGAACGCCTGCTCGCCGACGCCCATGTTCTTGACCAGATCGCCGACCACGCCTTCAGAGCCGCGGTAGGAGGGCGCGGTGTCGATCAGGCTGCCGCCGTGATCGAGCAGGGTCTGGATGACCTCGCCGCGCTGGGCCATGGCCGCTTGGTCGGAGCGGTCGACGATGAAGGAACTCGACGTGCCGAGGCCGATCACCGGCAGCGGCTCGCCGGATTTGGGAATAGGGCGCGTCATCATCTTTTCGCCGCCCTCGTGAGACGACGCGAACGCGCTAAGTGGCAAAGCGGCGGGCAGGGCGGCAGCAGCCACCGATGCGGCAGACAGGGCGGAGAAGGAACGGCGGGAGAGGGGCGTGCGGGGCATGAGCGTCCTATGGGCTGAGAGACAGGAGGTATGGAAAGCCTCGGATTTGTCCGATGGTGGCCTGCCCGCGAAGGCGCCGTCAATTGGAACCGGATGACATGTCCGTGTCCCACCCGGACGCGCGCTTGGACGACAGCCGCGCCGCGCGTTCGTCACGCTCCGTCTCAGCCCCGCGGGCGAAGGCCTGGATCGCCGTGGGATAAGCGTCCAGCGCGGCCTCAACCGTCTCCGGCGCATGGGCGATCACCTTGAGCAAAGCCGAGGCGGCGCGGTCCGGCGACCGGCGGCCGCTTTCCCATTGCGCCAGGGTGCGGGCACTGAGACCGAAGCGGGCGGCGAAGGCGGTTTGGCTGCCGCCCACCCGGGCGCGGATTTCCCGCACCTGAACCGGCTGCAGACAATGCAGCATTTTGTCGGCGCGGCGGATCATCGACGTCAGAAAGGCCGACATTTTATCAGAATACATAGCCGAATATGGAATAGGCGCTCGAGGCATGGCGGGATGCTCGCGATCGGTTACAAAAAGCCCCTTCGCGCCCTGATCTGAATATGAGTCTACGCCAGTGGCGTAGGCGGCGCCATCGGCAATACAGCCAAATCCAGATAACTCAATAAAAACTGAGTCTTAGGAGTCAGTGTTCAGAAAGGTTCTGAATCCCGAACACGGGCGTGCATGGGCTCGTTCCACGCGGTTTTCAGCGGCTGAATTTTTGTCCCGGGAGTCGCGCCTCAGGACTCCTCAAGTTCGCACCACACCGGGGTGTGGTCGGAGGCCTTCTCCTCGCCCCGCGGCGTCTTGTCGATGCCCGCCCCCTGTAGCCGGTCGGCGGCCTCGGGCGACAGCAGCAGGTGGTCGATCAAGAGGCCGTTGTCCTTCTGCCAGGCGCCGCCCTGATAGTCCCAGTAGGAGTACTGATGCGGGTTGTGATTGTAGGTCCGCAGGGCATCTGTCAGGCCGAGGTGCTTGATCGCCTGGAAGCGGGCCCGGCTCTCGGGCTGGGTCAGGGCGTCGTCCTTGAACTTCGCGGCGCTGTAGACGTCGTCGTCCTTCGGGATAACGTTGTAATCCCCGCCGAACACGTAGGTTTCCTCGGTTTCCAGACAGCCCTTCACGTGTGCATAGAGGCGGTCCATCCAGGCCAGTTTGTAATCGAATTTCGGGCCGGGCTGCGGATTGCCGTTGGGCAGGTATATCGAGGCTACACGCAAGCTGCCGAACACCGTCGCCTCGATGTAGCGCGCCTGGTCGTCCTCATCGTCGCCGGGCAGGCCGCGGCGGACGTCCTCAATCCGGGATTTCGCCAGGATCGCGACGCCGTTGTAGCTCTTCTGCCCGTGGGTCTCGACTGTGTAGCCGGCGTCCTCGATCTCCAGGCGCGGGAAAGTCTCATCGACGGTCTTGAGTTCCTGAAGGAGAGCCACGTCCGGCTGGAAGTCCTCAAGCCAGGAGAGGACATTCGGCAGGCGCGCCTTGATCGAATTCACGTTCCAGGTTGCAATTTTGATCATCGTCTCACTTCGCTTGTGTCTGTCCGGTCGCAGACCGGATATCGCCTCATACCGTGAAGTTATGCATCAGGCTCAGGCACTTACCAGCATTGTAATTGTGCAACGGACCCCAAAAATCTCCGGCCCTTACACCACATGGGTGAAAATTCATGTTCCCTTTTAGCACCGGGGCGGGAACACTGATCTTTCCACTCAGGGGGAGTGTACACAACATGCTTGATCGTTCCGCAAAGTCCGTGCTGCTTGGCTCAGCCGCCGCAGTTGTGATGACAGTCAGCACAGCCGCATCCGCGAAGCAGTTCAGCGTCGAGGAAATCGTCGTCACCGCGCGTCAGCGTTCTGAAAGTCTGCAGGAAATTCCGCTCACGATCACGGCCTACACCGCCGATGATATTATCGCGGGCGGCTTTCAGGATTTCGGAGATCTGGCCCAGCAGACCGCCGGCCTCGTGTTCGAGACCCGCATGGCAGGCACCACTCCGGGACGTATCGATTCTCTGATCCGCCTGCGCGGCGTTACCGGCGCGGGGGGCACGAACGATCACCTGGCGCCGACGTCGCTGTTCGTCGACGGCATCTTCATGCTCGGCAACTCGAACGTCATCGGCCTAGGCGATCTCGAACGGGTCGAAGTTATCAAAGGGCCGCAGTCAGCCTTCTTCGGCCGCAACACTTTCGCCGGTGCGATCAACTACATTACCAAGAACCCGGATCTGGAAGAGTACCAGAATCGCTTGAATGTCTCCGCCGGCACTTATGACAACTACGACGTCCATGCGTCCTTCAACGGACCGCTGGTGGAAGGCAAGCTGGGCTATTCCTTGAATGCGCGGCTATACAACAAAGGCGGGGAGTGGACCGCCACCGACGGCGGGGAACTCGGCGAAGAGAGCACCCGGACAATTTCCGCGGTGCTCTACGCCGAACCGACCGAGAATTCCTCGTTCAAGTTGCGCGGTGTGTACCAAAAAGACGACGATGGCCCGGCTGTGGCGGCCTTCGTCGGAACCGACGATCTGATTGCGGCTAATACATGCGCCGGCCTGTCCTTTGACCGCCTGGATGAGGATGGTAACCCGACCACTATCACCCCGGCGCAAAATGGCTTGCGGCCCTACTGGTGCGGTGACGTGCCAAAATTCGGCAGCCAGTTCGGTCCGACATTCTCTAGCGAGACCTCCACCCGGCCCGCTGCTCTGGCTCAGCCCGGCCGTGTCGGTTTCATCGCCACGCCGTTCTCACTGCTGATCGGCCCGCAGCCGGACTTGATTCAGACTGCACTTCTCGACGTCACCTTCATCCCGGGTGTACCCAAGCTTGATGGCTTCGGCATGGAACGCTACCAGAAGCGCATTTCCTTTAACGGCGATATCGAGTTTTGGAACGGACATACCTTTACGATCCTCGCCGGCTGGAATGAATCTGGTGTCAACTTCCTGCGCGATTATGATCGCCGCGATGCGTCCGGCTGGTATTCGGTTGATCCGAAATACGGTGAAGATTACAGCGCCGAGGCCCGTGTCAGTTCGCCCCAGGATGAGCGTCTGCGTTGGCTCGGTGGCTTGACCTACTACGACCAGGAATACGTCACCAGCGGCGCGGGGGGGTTGCTTGTCGCGAACTGTACCGCGTCCCTGCAATCCGGCGCGTGCGCCACCAGTGGTCCGGGCGTGTTCACACTGCCGCCGACATCCGGCAACACGGCCGAAGTGTGGGCGGTCTACGGCTCGATCGACTATGACATCACAGAGGAACTTACTCTGTCTGTCGAAGCGCGCTATTCCGAGGACCAGCGCACGGTTGCGCAGTCTGGTTTCTCGTTCACCGATACCTACAAGGAAATCACGCCGCGCGTCATTCTGAGCTATCAGCCCAGCGACGATACCAACCTATATGGGCAATTCTCGCGCGGTATTCTGCCGGGAACGACAAACGGCCTGGTGGCGATCTGTAGTAACGATGAGTTTCTTGTGCCGTACACCTCGCCGATTACGGGCCAGCAATCGACGGCTTCGGAATGCGCCCAGATCGCGTCCCAGCTTCCCGGCGGCGAAGCGGCCGGATCAACGCCGTCGCAGAAACTGAACTCTTTCGAAATCGGCTGGAAGCAAGCCGTGTTCGACGGGCGCGCACGCTTTAACGCGGCGGCCTACTACTACGAATGGAAAAATCTGCCGTATGGGCTGAGTATTTCCTATGTCCGTGACGATGAAAACCCTGCTCTGCGCGACCGCATTCCCAACTCCTTCGCAAATTCGCTCGGTGTGTCCGTTTCCGGCAGCCAGGAACTTTATGGTTTGGAAATTGAGTCCGGTTTCGCGATTACGGAAAACTGGGATGCCCAGTTGAACGTCAGTTGGCAGCAAAACAAATGGACCGACTTCAAAAACACGTCCACTAGGCAATCCACCGCTCTGACTAACTTGGACGGTCTGAAGGCGACCCGCTATCCCGAATGGCAGGCCAATCTGTCGACCACCTACCAGGATGAACTCAACTCAACATGGGATTGGTTCGTCCGCGGTGACTTCATCTACTCCGGGGAATACTGGGCCGATCTGCCGAACCTGATTCGTGGTCCCGACTACTTCCTGACCCATGCGCGGGCCGGTATTTCCAAAGAGGGTCTGCGTGTCGAACTCTACGTCCGTAATCTCTTCGACACCAAGGCATGGCTGGGTGCCAGCGAGACCATCGACTTTGGTTATGACGCCGGTAACTTTAACTTCCTGGCATTCCGCGGTATCGCAATTAACCCGCAACAAAAGCGCCAATTCGGTCTCCGTTCGACCATCGACTTCTAGGACCCAACACAGGGGAGGGGTCCCTCGGGC
>JAYQVH010000012.1:0-100336 GCA_038148375.1 Rhodospirillaceae bacterium
GATCCGCAGTTAACAGCAGCATATCGGCTTTTTTTCCGACTTCGATTGACCCGATTTCATCGTCTACGCCGATATACGCGGCAGCATTGAGCGTACCGGTTCTAATTGCCTCGAGCGGTGTCAGGCCGGCTTGTACAATCAGCTTGAGTTCCTGGTGGGGAAAGGGGCCAACTGAGCGGTCTGTTCCCACGGCCAACGTAGCGCCGGCGTCGTGAAATGCCTTGATATTACGCATGATCGCTGGCTGTAGAGAACTCAGCCATCCGGTAAACGGCGAGCCGTTAAAGCGCTCGCTAGCTCGTATTTCCTCTCGCTCCTCTGCCGTAAGCACCGCCACAAAAAGCGGATCATCAAGAAAGTCTGTATCCGCCTCAATGCGCGTCATCGTTGTCGAAAGTATAATGCCCGCGTCTGCGATTTCGCGCGTAAAATCGGAATTGGCGTCGTCCAGGTAGACCGTATGGGCGAATGCGTCGGCACCGGCCTCCATCGCTTCACGCGCCAATTCGACTTCAGACACATGCACGGTCGTTCGAATTCCATTTTCGTGTGCGTAGGAGATCAGCTTATTCATCAGATCGGGCGGCAAAACTGGCATGTTGCGGCCGGTTGGGCCCATACCGCGGCGTTCACGCGTAAATTTAAGTAGATCAGGTTTTTGTTCGAAAAGTGCGTCGAGTTTCCGAACACCATCCTCGTAGTCATAGACCACCGTTCCCCCGGCGCAGCAGCCGTGTCCTTCCGGCGGCGCGATGAGGCTGACCGTCGCGTATATGCGTGGGCTTTGTATGCGCCCTGCGCGCTCGTCGGCGCGCATCTTGGCAATGAATTTCGCGTTGTTGCCAGAGTCATAAACAGCGGTGACACCGCTATAGAGGTAGCCGTCAAGAATCCTCTGCGCAGTGGGGATGTCCATAACCATTTCCCGATTGCCCGCACCGGCACGACCTCCAGGAAGGTGGATATGACTGTCGACAATCCCAGGCATGAGGTATTTACCACTGCCGTCGACAACACTCACTCCGTCAGGCGCTTCGACTTTGTCTCCGATCTCAGCGAACCTGCCATCCGTAACAAGCACGGATACGGATGACACGGGATCAGCGCCTGTACCATCAATGAGCGTCACATTCTGAATGAGAACGGACTGTGCCGACGCTGGTAGAGGCACCAGCATAAATATGCAGAGCGAGCATAGACAGGTGATTAATCCGCGGTGCGCCATCGGTTTACTCCCCCAATTGTCAGGTGCGGTATGACAAGACTAAAGCGTTCACAACGGGCGGCGTCATCGGCGACATAGAGACGCGCACGCCACGCGGTCACAGCACATCAAGCACCTCAAACGCAGCGCGTTCCCCAGATTCCATCGCCCCTTCCATGCCGCGGTTGGATAACGCTGTATGTTCTCCGCAAAAATGGATACGTCCTTCGGGCCGGCCAATATCGAGCAGATACTCTGCAATCTGTCCCGGTTGCCAGACGACCCAGTCGCCACCAGAGAACGGGTCAAGTTGCCACGACTTGAAACCCAGCGCTTCGATCTTGCCCTTGGCAGCCGGACGCAAAGCTTCAATGGTACGGACAACGGCGGCCTTGGCCTCGGTTTCCCCGAGTGTGTCGAGATACTGTGCGATATGCCCCCTGCCCCAACACAAGAAGTTGGTAATTTCTTCCGGGCTTTCGCCGAACCGCTGCGCCGTTACCACACCGGCCGGCGTGTCGGTCCACATGGATGGCGCCAGTCCGTCTTCTTCCCAGAACGGTTCCTTTGGGATGACGTGAACTTGGGTGATCAGCATTTGTCCGACGTTCAAAATCGCGGCGCGCTTTGTTGGCGGCAAGATGGGATCGAATTTCATCCACCTGAGAGGTGGCAGCGGCGCAGAACAAATCAGTCGCTTTGCGGTGTACCTAGAACCATCGCCGCAATGGACTTCTATTTGGCCCTTTTCGTTCCGAATACCGGCGACCGTCTTGCCAAGATGCACCTCGGACTTCAGGGTATTCGCCATGGCTTCGGGAATACGCTGATTGCCACCAATCGCGGAAAGAGAAACCGGTTCGATCTCGTTTTGGGTCGCGAACCATTTTTGAATGAAAAACCACATCAGCAGCGACGTATCATGTGCCGATGTCCCGTACTGCGCATTGGTGTCATAAACCTGGGCAATCGTCTCTTCCGACCAACCGAGATTACGCAACAATCCGTAGACGGGACCGTCGTACCTCCAGGACCGCGGATCGTACCAATCTTCGAACGACTCAAGCGGATTGTTACGCGCAATCACGCCCCAGATGTAGCCATTAGGGCTGCGGTCACGAGCACCTTCCGGCATGCGATTAAGGGGATGATTCGGCCAGTCTGCTGCGCGAATAACTTGACCACCAAGCGCGATCTCTGTCTGGGACAGTTCAGCGCGCGGTGCATAATCCATGAGTTCGACGCCGAGACGATCCGCCATATCGCGCATCCGGCCATAACCGCCCATAATGGTGTTGCCACCGGCCTCCGGATTGCCGGGGAGATCGCTGAGTGTATAGAGACGCCCGCCAATTCGGTTGCGTCCTTCAATGACGGTCACCGAATATCCGGATTCTTCCAAGAGCATCGCTGCGTAGAGCCCTGAGAGACCGGCGCCGATAACAATGACATCGCTCGTCGTCGCGGCGTGCAGAGGCCGCGATATAGCCGCTCCGGCTGCGCTTCCGGTCAACGCCAAACGGCGGGTCAGTTTCATTGGTGACTTAATCATTACGGCCTCTCAAGGTCGGGTTGCCCAATTGCGCTCGATTCTCAAGGACAGGCCGCGACATGTTTGCAATCAACCGCCAGCCTGTGTCCCGCTTCACCCAAACGTGGATGTTTTCAAAACGCTCATCCACTTGCTCGCCACCAGCCCGACGCGTGCGATGGGTCTCGAAAAACGCCAACGCTGTATCGCCATCAAACGACATTCCTTTTTTGGAAACGGAAATTTGTTCGCCCGGCGCGAAGAGCCGTCCATCTCCTATTTGCTTGGAGAGCGTTTGGTAACTGAGCGGAGTTTCCGCAGGCGCCGGCCATGCCATATAACCTGGGTTGGCGAGCGACAAATAATATCCCATGTCACCGCCTGCTCTTTGCTCGAAAATCTTAAGTTCCTGCGCCCATATCTGCTCCGCGTCCGCAACGCGCCCGGGCGGGATTGAAAACGACGTAGTCTCTTCATTGGCTTTGCCATGACCGAAACCGGAAAACACGCCTAGCGCCAGCACCACTAGCGCACCTAGACCTGAACCGCGTTTGAAAAAAGTTGTCGATTTCATTCGATTTACCTTCTGTTTCGGTGAGAACGCCACACGTGCCAACAGGCACTTTGTTCCGCATACATTTGCGCCTCAATATTACACGACCAGAAAAACCCTTCCCCGACCACGTGTAATAATGGCCTCAAATAAGTTTGCGCTCACCTAGCGGCGATTGTTGGCAGTGGCCGGCACTTGCGATTAGTGCCGGCATCCAAATCCGTAGACTCTCTGTTGTCATCGTGATGTCATCCATCGGGCGCTTTCAGCAATAAGATATTCTATGGATACCGTCATGACTCGCTTGATTACCCGTACAATTATCATCCCGCTAACGTGTATGGCGATCGCGCTGCCGGCGCTGACTGCCCGACCGGCGGAGGGAGCGGAAGAAAACTCGGCTTCACCCTATCCGCCCGAAGCGGATGCTCTGTACCTCTCAAGATTGGATGCTCTCTATAGCGGTGCATCCGGGCAAAATGGCGGTTTCAGTTACGACCCACTTGAATCGATCGCCGGTGCTCCTGACTGGGGCCTGCTTCCAAACACGGATAATACGCAGCAAAGCACAATCCTGATCGAGGCGCTCGATGCAGCCGAGGCCTATGCGGCTGAACGCAATTCACAGGCCTTTATGGTTTGGCGCAAAGGGAAGTTGGAGCGGGTCAGCTACTTCGACGGCGCGGACGAAGACACACTGATCGTTGGCCGTTCTCTCGCCAAACCGGTAACCGTCATCGCGATCGGCCGCGCTATCATAAAAGGATACATCGAGAGCATCGACCAGCCCGTCAGCGATTTCGTTACCGAGTGGAAAGGCACGGACAGAGAGTCAATGCTGATCCGGCACCTGTTGGATATGCGCACAGGTTTCCTGCGCCAGGCCATGGAAATCGAGCCAGAGAGCATCCTCAACCGGTCATATCTGCACCCCTATCACACCGATATCATCATCAACGAATATCCCCTGACGCATGAGCCCGGCACCCGCTACGACTATTCCAATGCCACGTCGGAAATGATCGCGCCTGTCATCGAACGTGCAACGGGTGTGCGCTATGCGGAGTGGGTATCAGAGGAGGTCTTGAAGCCGCTGGGCGCAAAGGGTGGAGAGGTCTGGGTCAATCGGCCCGGCGGTACGGCCCATTCCGGCTGCTGCATTATGCTTCCGGCACGATCGTTCTTCCGTCTGGGAATGCTGTCGTATTTCAACGGCATGTGGGGCGATGAGCGTATCCTGCCGGAAGGGTACGTCGCCGAGAGCAAGAAAACGACGCCGCAAAACCCTTGGACGGGCATGGGGCTATACGTTGCTGGGCCTTATACGGAACGGCGCGGTGCCGCCAATCCCGATATCGAGAACCTACGTATCACCGCTCATTCCGAGCGCTATCTGGCGGAAGATCTGTACTTGTACGACGGCAATGCGAACCAAGTCGTCTACATCGTACCATCAGAAGACTTAGTTATCGTGCGCGTGGGCAACGCACCGCCGCGCGACAAACCGTGGGACAACACAATCGTTCCAAACACGATTATGCGCGGTATCATCCGGGCACCTGGGGAGACGCCGCCTCAACCTCAATCTTGACGTGGGAAAACTAAAGCCATGAAAAAATTCGCTTCAATTTTGTTCGCTGTAATGGGGATCTCGGGGATGTCCCACGCTCAAACTTCCGAAGAGTACGAAGCCGCCAAAGCGGCGATTTGGGCAAAGGAACAGGCCATCTACAAAGCGCGCGCAGAAGTCGGTCTGGACTACTATATCGACAATGCTTCGGAGAATTATGTCGGCTGGCCGCCGGGTGTCCCTGCGCCGACACCGCTCTCGCAGCTAAAAGAAAACAATGCACGGATGACAGCGCCGAACTCCGAAAAGCTTGAGCTATTTTTTGACGACCTCGCGCTTCATGGCGATACAGCGGTGATTTACTACAACACGCACCGGACCATGCTGCCCAACGGCACCGTTGTCGATCAGCGTTATCATATCTGTCATGTGTGGGTCCGCGACGAGACAGGCGATTGGCTCATCGTCGGCGCGATGGGAAGGCTGGAAAGCGAATAGGCCGCACCGCCTTAGCTAAAACGTAACGTCACGCTGGGTCGGGCTGGACGTCGACGGAGACTTTAACCGTGTGTTCGCCGCCGCCGATCATGAAACCGTTGATGGGACTGACGTCTCCGTAGTCCCGGCCCCAGCCGAGCGTAATATGCTCTTCCGTTGGAATCAGGTTGTTGGTGGCGTCGAAGTCGATCCACCCGAATCCCGGACACCAGACCGATGTCCAGGCATGAGACTCGTCGGCACCGATAAGGCGCTCCTGCCCCTCCGGGGGATGGGTTAAGAGGTAGCCACTGACATACCGTGCCGGAATCCCAAGGCTGCGCAAACACGCCAGCTGGACATGAGCGAAATCCTGGCACACGCCACGCTTGGCCTGGATGACTTCGGCTACAGGTGTCGAAACGTCGGTCACCCCGCCCTCGTACTTAAACGTCTCATAAATCCGCGTCGTGAGATCCATCGCGGCGTCCAAAATAGGCCGTCGCGGCGCAAAAGAGGCTTCTGCCAGCTCACGCGCCTGTTCGATCTCGGTGACATATGGCGAGGCGAAGGCAAATTGGTAGGCGTCAAGCAGTTCCGCATCCATCTGCCCCAAGAATAACGCGACGACGTCTTCCCACGGAGGACTCATGGCCAATTGCAAAGGTGCTGGTGTATTTACTTCAATTTCAGACAACGCAGATATTTCCAGGGTCTCATGCGGCTCTTGGATGGTGATGTAGCTCACCTTATTGCGAAAATAGTCCAACGCTTCTGACCGAACGGAAGGCATCGGATCAATTTGGATAAAAGACCTCAGACACTTTTGGCGACCAGCACTGCGTGGCGCCATATGTAAAAGGTGATGGGAGATCGACACCACCTGTGAGTATTCGTACGTCGTCGTGTGGCGAATCTTGTATTTCACAATTCCGCCTCCGACCAATGCGGACCAGACACCCGCAAAGGCTGAGAATGAATGAAATACAGAAGACCAACTGCATCGGACAGCGCTTCCAGCGCCGAGTCCACACGCACCAGCAACGTTTCGAGGCTTGTGCGCCTCCCCGTCTCCTGATCGACAGCCCCAATCTTCTCCGCGTCGACCAGTAAAAGATCAGTGCGCAGACCTAGCGCCAACTTCGCAGCTTGGCTCAGGCCGCCTTCATCATTGAGGGAGGGCAACGCCGCGATGTGATCAGAAAGAACAATGCATTGGTAAACGATAGAACGCGGATTTGCATCGTCCGCCATCAGCAAGTCCATGACTCGAGGCACGTCGGGCAGCGCCTTATAACGCGTTCTATATGTCATCGTACTGTCGGCCAGATCGAGCAAGATATCTAGCCACTGTGGGTGATCGATCGCACCATCAACCGCCAAATTCTGAAGCAGGCCAACGCCACGGTACGCCCGCTCCAGGCGGCGCCCCATGTCGAGGAAGCGCCAGCCGCTGCCTCGCGTCATGTTTTCCATCACCATGCCGTTGAAGGCGGAGAGATGCTGAATCATATCGTCGAGCAACTCGAGCGCATCACTTAGTTCTTGGCCATGGCGCAGGACTTTGCCGTCCGCCGCGGAGCACAACTTGCCGATGATCCGCCACGTATCAAGGGACAAACGCTCGCGAACGAGTTCGGCCGTGCGTTTCACATTGGTCAGGATAATCGACAATCCATCTGGGCATTCCGCATCGAACAAGATCTTCCAAAGCTCTTTCTCAACCTCGGCGATGCCCTTTTCAGCAACTTCTTTGGCCCGCTTCTTGGACAAGTGTTTTTGGCTGACCAACAACTTGACGAGCATACGGAGCGCTTCAGGGTCCTCGGTGGGGCCGAATTCGCCCGCCAGTCGGGTTATGAGCGCGCGGTAAAGACGCACTGCTCCTTCCGCGCGTTCGCTGTAACGTCCAAGCCAGAACATATTGTCGGCCGTGCGGCTCGGCAGATCTCTACCGCTGCGGCGGATCGATACCTCAGCGCGCTCTTTAGCCAACAAACTGAAAGTGTCGACCGGATCGTCACTGATAATCCATACGTCTTTGCTGTAGTCGCCACGCCGCAACCCAGACGTTTCAGTGCTCGCCGGTTCTGAGACGCGCGCCAGTCCACCCGGCATGACGCGATAACCGTTTTGGGTTTTGGCGACGAATACACGCAGCGAAAGCTGTGCGGAGGACACTTCGTGCGGCGTCGTCCAAGCCGGTGTCGTCGAAAATGCGACGATCTCCTGCGCTGTATAATTGTAGCCGTACTGTGTGATCTGCTCTGACAACGCCTGTTTTTCGTCGAGGGTCAGGGATGGACCGTGGTAGGTGTCCCGTGCCGGATTTAGGATCGACTTCGGCTGAAAAGCTTTGCGAATGATTAGACCGTCGAGATTGTCCAGAACATAGTCCCTCGCCGCTTTCTCGCCGCACCACCATGTCGCGACATCGGGCATCAGCGGGTCTTCATTGAGCAAGGCACGGTATAGCGCCGGGAAAAATCCGTTCAGCGCATCGTTTTCGAGGACACCGCTGCCGATTGCATTACCGCAAACGACGTTGCCCGCGCGGACAGCCTTCACGAGACTTGGAACGCCAATGTACGAGTCCGTGCGTAGTTCGAGAGGGTCGCAAAAGTCTGAGTCGACGCGTCGTAGTAACAAATCGACAGGCTTCAGCCCTTCAACGGTCTTCAAGTACACGCGATCATCGCGCACTGTTAAGTCAGCGCCTTCAACGACAGAATACCCGAGATAACGCGCGAGATAGGCGTGCTCGAAGTAAGTCTGCATACCTGGGCCTGGAGACAACACGCCTATCAAAGGCTCGTCCTTGCCCGTCAGCTCTTGTAGATTTTCATTGAAATCTTGAAAGAACGACGCCAACCGCTGGACGTGATGAGACCCAAAGAGGTCCGGCAGGCTGCGCGATGTAATCAGCCTGTTCTCCAGCGCGAACCCCAATCCCGTCGGCGCCTGGGTACGGTCATTCAAGATCCACCACTGTCCGTCCGGGGAGCGCGCGAGGTCGAAGGCGAGAAGGTGTAAGTGCGTTCCGCCAGGCACAGCAATGCCGTGACAGGGCCGCAAGAACTGAGGATTTCCGAACACCAATGCCGGAGGGAGCTGGCCGCTTTTGAGTAAAGTCTGCGGTCCGTAGAGATCCTTGATCACTTCATTGAGAAGATGCGCGCGCTGGATCAGCGCTCTCTCGATCCCATTCCACTCGTTCTGGTGAATCATGACCGGCAGCAGATCGAGCCGCCAAGGCGTGTGACGGCCGTCACCGCTGTCTTGACTAACAAATGTAAGTCCGTCTTCGGCGAGCATACGCGTCGCGGTATCGTGGGCAGAGACGCGGTCCTGCACCGAGAAACGCGAGAATTGATCGGCGAATGATCGCCATTGCGGGCGCACGGTTTGATCAGAAGCGATCATCTCGTCGTACGTATTAGCAAGCGCCCGGTACGACGCCATAAGTTCGCTGCTTTCCCGCTTAGGAGGAGATGGCGATGTCTGGCGCGAAGCGCTCATCTATAAAGTCCTGTATGACAAGCGCGCACTATACGGCTCAAGACCACCGCAAGTCCAAGGTGCACGGAAACTCCGGCCGGGAAATATCGCCCGGCGGATCCTTCGGCCCGGGTGTATGGCCGTGCGCTTCGAACCGAGAAAGACGACGGCTCTCCGCTTCGTAGGAGTTGACGGGAAAGTGCTCGAAATTGCGTCCGCCAGGATGGGCAACGTGGTAGGTGCAACCGGCGACGGCGCGGCCGGTCCACGTGTCGTACAGATCGATGGTCAGCGGCGCATCGACGCCGATGGTTGGATGCAAGCTCGACGCGGGCTGCCAGGCGCGGAACCGAATGCCGCCGACGAACTCGCCATTTGTGCCCGTCGGAGTCAGCGGCACGCGCTTGCCGTTGCAAGCAATCTGATAGCGTGACTGAGTCAGGCCGGTGGCGCGCACTTCCAGGCGTTCCACCGAGGAGTCGACATAACGTACGGTGCCACCGATGGCCCCCTCCTCTCCCATGACATGCCACGGCTCAAGCGCCTGGCGCACTTCCAGCTCGACACCTTCATGCGTAAGCGCGCCGTAGCGCGGGAAGCGGAATTCAAAGTGCGGCGCAAACCAGCCGAGATCGAGATCATACCCATGCTGATTCATATCCTCTATGACGTCCTTGAAATCCTGCCAGACGAAGAACGGCAGCATGAATTTGTCAGCCAGCTGGGTACCCCAACGTATGAGCTTGCCGGAGTATGGCGCTTTCCAGAAGCGGGCGACGAGCGACAACAGCAACAGCTGCTGCGCCAGACTCATGCGCTCATGAGGTGGCATTTCGAAGGCGCGGAACTCAACCAGCCCCAGGCGCCCGGTCGGGCCGTCCGGCGAATACAGCTTGTCGATACAGATTTCAGAGCGATGGGTATTGCCGGTGACGTCAATAAGCAGGTTGCGGAAAATCCGGTCGACCAGCCAGGGTTTGACGGTCTCGCCAGTCAAAGGATCGGGTACTTGTGAGAACGCCAGTTCCATCTCATACAGGCTGTCGTTGCGGGCCTCGTCAATGCGCGGCGCCTGGCTGGTTGGACCGATAAACAATCCGGAGAACAGATAGGACAACGCCGGATGGTGCTGCCAATAGGTAATGAAACTTTGCAGCAGGTCCGGACGGCGCAGAAACGGGCTGGCAGCAGGGTCCGCGCCACCGAGCACCACGTGATTGCCGCCGCCGGTGCCGGTATGGCGCCCGTCGAGCATAAATTTCTCGGTGCCGAGGCGAATGTGACGCGCCTCTTCGTAGATCGTCTCGGTGATCTCGACCATCTCGTCCCAGCTTGAAGCTGGCTGAATATTAACTTCAAGCACGCCGGGATCGGGTGTCACCTTGATTTCATTCAGCCTCGCATCCTTGGGCGGCGCATAGCCGCCCAGGTGTATCGGCACGTCCATCTCCGCCGCACAATCTTCAATGGCGGAGACGAGATCGAGATAGTCGCCGAGGCGCTCCACCGGCGGCATGAAAATGCTGATACGGCCGTCCTTGGGCTCGACGGTCATCGCCGCGCGCACGAACTTACCGCTGCCGTGGCCGACCTGCCCGACCATCTGCTGTGGACCGCGCGGCCGCTGATCCCGGCCACGGCCACCGCGCAGGAACGGCTGGCGGCGCTCATAAGCTTCCGGCAATTCCTCGATCTCTTCGAAGGGATCGGATGGGATGATGTAGGGATATTGAGACGGTGTGACGTAGGGCAACGATGGCAGCGGCAGACGATAACCGACGGGCGAATCCCCTGGCACTAGGAACAGGTGTTTGGTGCGAGTCGACCAGGGCTCGCTGATCCATGATCGGCTTCCATCCTTCGCATTCCAGCGCTGCAGCGGCAGGACGTAGCCGCGCGGCGTTTCAAGACCGCGCTCGTAGACGTCGGCGAGGCGCTGCCGCGCCAGCGGATCGTCAAGCTTGTTGGTCTTGGGATCGAGATTTTCCGGCAGCTTGCGCTCCTGGGCGATGAAGTGCCATGGGTCCTCATAGGCTGGCACGATGGCCTCACCGCTCACGCCCAGACGCTCTGCCACGCCTTGCAGGAAGGCCTCGGCCTGCTCGACGGTCGGCTCCTGATCCGCATCTTCCCGGGCAATCAAATCCGGATTGCTCCAAAGCGGTTTGCCGTCGCGGCGCCAGTACAGCGAGAACGCCCAGCGCGGCAGCTGCTCGCCGGGATACCACTTGCCTTGGCCGTAGTGGAGCATGCCGCCCGGCGCGAACTTCTCGCGCAGGCGTTTGATCAGCGCGGCGCCCTTGGCCCGCTTGGTCGGACCTACTGCCGCTGTGTTCCACTCTGCCGAGTCCGGGTTTTCAATCGACACGAATGTCGGCTCACCGCCGATGGTGAGGCGGACATCGCTGTCTTTCAGTTCGGCGTCGAGCTTTTTGCCGAGTGCATTGATTGCCGACCACTGCTGGTCGGTGTACGGCTTCGTCACCCGCGGCGATTCGTAAATGCGGCTGATCGACATATCGAAGCTGAACTCGGTCTTGGCTTCCCCGACAATGCCGCTGATCGGTGCCGCGCTCGAAGGACGCGGGGTACAGGCCAGTGGAATATGCCCCTCACCAGCAAGCAGGCCCGAGGTCGGGTCGAGGCCGATCCAGCCGGCACCGGGCAGATAGGCTTCGCACCAGGCGTGGAGGTCGGTGAAATCGACGTCCGTCCCGGTGGGACCGTCGAGGGCTTTGACGTCCGGCGTCAGCTGGATGAGATAGCCGGAGACAAACCGCGCGGCGATGCCGAGGTGACGTAATATCTGCACCAGCATCCAGCCTGTGTCGCGGCAAGAGCCCTTGCCGGTGCCGAGCGTTTCGTCGGGCGTCTGCACGCCGGGCTCCATGCGCACGACATACTGAATGTCGCGCTGCAGGCGCTGATTCAATTCCACGAGGTAGTCGACAGTTTTTGCCTCTTTCGGAACATCGAGACCGTCGAGCCACTTTTTGAACAGCGGACCCGGCTCATCGATATCTCGGTACGGTTCGAGGTCGCGCGCCAGCAGCTTTTCGTATGTAAACGGATAGGTCTCCGTCTCCGGTTCGAGGAAGAAATCGAACGGATTGTAGACCGCCATGTCGGCGACGAGATCGACGGTGACATGAAAGGACTCGACCGGATCTGGATAAACAATGCGTGCAAGATAGTTGCCGAACGGATCCTGCTGCCAGTTGATGAAGTAGCCCTCGGGCTCGATCTTCAGCGCATAGCTAAGTACGGGCGTGCGGCTGTGCGGCGCAGGGCGCAGGCGGATAACCTGCGGTCCCATCTCGACGCGACGGTCATAAACGTAGTGAGTCTGTTGGTTTAATGCGACGTGAATAGACATGGCGCGACTTGTACACCAGACGCGGGACGGCTGGCTACGGTCGCGGCGAAACGAAGCCTGGTGTCAGGTCGGATCTTTGGTTACGCGGCAAAGCCGTCGAGGCTCAGCGGCAGCGAACGTATGCGCCGGCCTGTCGCGTTGAAGATTGCGTTGGCCACGGCCGGGATCGCCGGCGGCAAGGCGGGTTCGCCAAGCCCCGTCGGCTGATGATCCGACTGAATGAAGTGCACATCCACATGCGGGGCATCAGCTATGCGCAGCAGCGGATACTGATCGAAGTTGCCTTCCTTAACCCGACCGTTTTCGAACGTCAGGGTCTGGCCGAACATGGTGCTGACCGCGTCCACGACGGAGCCCTCGATCTGGTTCTTGGCCCCGCTCATGTTGACGATGGGGCCGACATCTGCAGCGACCGTGGCCTTGTGAACACGCACGCGCTGGCCGCCCTCGGCACTGACCTCGGCCACGACGGCGATGTGCGCCGCATGGCTGAAATAGAAACCGAGCCCGAGGTGGTGTCCGTCGTTGCGGGCCTCACCCCAGCCGGCTTGCTCAGCCGCAAGTTTGATGACATCAGCGGTCCGGCCGGTGTTCAGCGCACGCAGGTTGCCCGGATCGAGCCAGCGCGGCTCTCCCAGTATGCCGAGCAGGAATTCGACATAGTCGCGCCCGGCCGCTTCGGCGAGTTCGTGCAAGAAGGATTGGAAGACGAACCCGAACGCATTCGAGCTGGGCGCACGCAAGGCGCCGCAGGGCGTCTGCCAGGGCAACATGGTCTGCGTGATCTCAGAGTTGGCGATGAGCTGCAGAGGAAACTCTTCGGCTCTGATGCCGCCGCCGCTCACGGTTTTCTCGCCGTCCGCGGTGAACGTCACGAAGTGATCGCTGATGGCAGTGAGCTTGCCGTCGGCATCGACCGCGCCCTTGAGGTGATGGAAGCCGCCGACCCGGTAGTGGTCGTGGCGTGTATCGTCTTCGCGGGTCCACTGCAGCTTGACCGGCGCGCCGACGCGCTGGGAAATGGCCACGGCTTCACAGACAAAGTCGTTATACAGGCGGCGCCCGAAGCCGCCGCCGCCGCGGATCTGATGCAACAGCACCTGGTCCTTCGGCAGCTCGAAGATGCGCGCGACAAAATCGACGGCACCAGCGGGACGCTGCGTCGGCGCCCAGATCTCGACGCTGTCGCCCTTGTGCCAGGCGAGGCAGTTCTGCGGCTCCATCGGCACATGCGAGATGAACGGATAGGAATATGTGGCTTCGACGGTTGCGGCGGCGGATTGCAGCGCGGCGTCGACGTCACCCTCAGAATGAATGATCTCATCGCCTTTGGTACCGGCAAGGCTGCCGGCGGTTGCCGCGGCGGAGGACCAGCTGTCCTTGGCCGCATTGGTCTCATCCCACTCGATCTCAAGCGCGGCCTTGGCACGCATCGCGGCCCAGGTTGAGTCCGCGACGATGGCGACACCGGGCATGACTTCGGCAGGCATGCCGGTACCCTCGAGGACGAACGCATCGCGCACACCGGGCATGGACCGCACCTCACCGAGGTTGGCGGACGCGACCGTGCCGCCGAATGCCGGGCACTTGGTGTAGGTGGCGTAGACCATGTCCGGATGCGACTGGTCGATGCCGAACAGAGGTTGGCCGGTGACGAGCTTTTCGTTATCGACGCCGCCGACCCAGCTGCCGAGCAAGGTGTAGTCCTCACGGGACTTGAGCGTGACGTTTTCGGGCATCGGCACCCGGGCCGCGGCTTCGGTAAGGTCGCCGTAGGAGATCTTGGTCGCGCCGTCGGGGTGAATGACGTGGGTGTCCTTGGTGGTGCACGCCGCAGCGTCGACGCCCCAGCTCTCGGCAGCGGCAGCGACGAGCATGTGCCGCGCGGTGGCGCCCGCGGTGCGCAGATTGTCCCAGCCGCGCACAATCGACAGCGAGCCGCCCGCGGCCTGCCAGCCGTAGACCTCCGGCCTGATCGGCGCCTGTTCGACATCGACGTCGGCCCAGGCCGCGTCGAGTTCCTCCGCGACGATCATCGGCAGCGAGGTCTTCACCCCCTGCCCCACTTCCGGATTGGTCGAGTAGATGCGCACGCGCCCGTTCGGCTTCACTTCCAGATAGGCGTTGGGTTCGAACGAGCCTTGCGCGGCCTCAGCCTGGCCCGGCGCGGCAAGCCGGAACCCGAGCAGCAGCCCGCCGGCGGCGGCCGACATCTTAAGGACGCTGCGGCGCGTCGGTGTGACTAAGGCTTCGGGTTGGGCCAGAACGTTCATCGGTGTCTCCGCGACGAAGGGTGGATCGTGGTCAGGTGACGCAGAGTATACACGGAGCCCGCCGCCTGCCGCAGAGGGAGGTGAAAAAATCTCCGTGAGGGATTTCGCGAGGAACGAGCCCATGCACGCCGCCCGTAAGTCGCACTTTGACCGATTTAGTCAATGAAATCAGTGGGTTATTTTTTAAACATTCGAGCCCATGCACAATAATGTTGCGCGGACGGGTAACGGCCGCCGCCCACGCGTCGAGGTGGCACGTCACGCTCCGAACGAGGAACGGCGGAGTCCCGCTAGTTATTGAATTCGGAGAAGCCCTCGGGCTGACCCGTCATGGTGAAGGACTGATACCTGCTACCGCCCAAATCGTAGTAGACCGCGCAGCTTTCGCGCCCGTCCCGCAAGGTGGTCCATGAGGTGCAAATGGCGTTGCCTTTGAGAGCCCATGTCTCGGTCGCCTCGCCCCAGCCGAAAGTGACCCGCGCCGATCCGTCGGCATTCCATTCGCTGATGCCATTCGTCTGGCTTCCGAATGCCTGCCACGTGCCACTAAGGCCGCCTTCGAGGAGCCGTGAGAAACTTGACCGGTCCAACGGCATCGCGCCCGGCTCAAAGTATACAAAAAAGGCCACCTCCCGAAGGAGGTGGCCTTGGCACGTGTGTGGTGTGCGAGTGTCACACGCCTGTCGCGCTTTTGCTTAGAACTTGTAAGCCAGCGACGCGCCGAACTGGCGGCCCTGCGGCAGCCCGACAAGGGCGACCGCTCCGAAGCGGAAGCCGGTGGTCAGGGCCTGGCTGTTGTTGACGTTATCCGCAAAAACGGTAAAGCGGACCGGGCCGTTGTCGATGCCGAGACGCAGGTTCAAGAGCGTCTGCGAACCGAGATATTCAAGATTCAGTTCGTCGATGAAGATCTTGCTGCGGTAGCTCAGGTCGGCGCGGGCGAACCAGTCCATGTCCGCGCTGACCATGGTCAAAGGCGCCTGATACGACAGCGACGCAAAGGCCGAGTGCTTGGCCGTACGCGGCGTCTTGTTGCCGGACACGTCGGGGTCACCGAGGATCGTCCGCGCGTTCTGAGATTCAAACACCTGATACTCGGCGTCGACATAGGAGTACGAGAACGAACCGGACAAGCCGTTGTCCAGCCGGGCGGCCAGGGAGATTTCGGTGCCGAGGACATCTGTTTTACCGGAGTTGATGAAGTACGACCCGACGGTCGGATCCGGATCGTTGAACCGGAACGCCTGGTTGCTCCAGTCAATGAAGAAGCCCGCCCATTGGATGCTCAGCGCACCGTCGAGCGTGGACAGCTTGGTGCCGATTTCATAGTTCCACAGGCTTTCTTCGTCGACTGTCAGGAACTGCGGCGGCGCGGTCGTGTTGAAGTTGCCCGGCTTGTTGCCCTTGGACGCGCTGGCGTAGAGCAGCGTATCGTCATTGGGCGTGTATTCGAAGATGACACGCGGCAGGAAGCTGTTGAACTCATCTTCCTGAAGTCCGTTGGTGTCCAGGTTGAGGTTCTCAATGTCTTCCGTCTGATAGCGGGCGTCGACGGTTACCGCGACGGTATCGCTCAGATCCATGCCGACGGAGCCGAAAATCGACAGGTTGTTGGACGTCTTCTCGGTCGGCGGCTGACGGAAGTTGCGCAAGCGGGCGGTCGAGAACTTTTCTTCGAAGTAAGACGCGCCGAGCAGCCAATTGACGTTCTCGTCTTCCGGCGAAGCAATGCGGATTTCCTGGAACACGGTTTCGATTTCGCGCTCGGTGACCGTTTGGAAGATGCTGCAGCCAGGCCCGACAAACGGTCCGGCATTACACAGGAACGACAGGAACGGAACCGTGGCGGGGCTGTAGTTGCCATCGGACTGGTTGACCGTGTCTTCATCGCTGTAGCTGGAGACGGAGGTCAGCGTGTAGCCGTTGATGTCGTAGTTGATGGTCAGGCTGCCCTGGAACGCCTCTGAGTCCAGACCCGGCTCGTCGAGCTGGTCGACGTTGCCGCCGATGACGGCCACATCGGGAAACGCGAGCTTGCCGTTGTTCAGCGCCGTGGTCGCACGGGTTGCCTCGCCGAACTCGGCGTCGGTGTACATCAGCGACAGGGTTGCATCCAAGTTCTCAGTCGGCGTGAAGGTCAAAGCGGTGCTGAGCGAGAAGATATCGTCGTCGCCCATCTCTTCGCCGTTGGTGATGTTGTTGTATTCACTGCCCTTGGACAGCAGACCACCGGTCACGCGGATGCCGACTTTGTCTTCGACGATAGGTCCGGCGAGCGTCCCGCTGAGCTGGATTTCGCCGTACTCGGCGACCGTTGCATTGAACTGCCCTTCGAACTCGTCGGTCGGCTTCTTGGTGATGTAGTTGATCGCACCCGCGAAGGTCGCGCGGCCGAACAGAGCGCTCTGCGGCCCTTTGATCACCTCGACCCGATCGATATTCGCAAGCAGCGAAGAAAACAGAGAGCCGGAATAGTAGACGCCGTCGATAAAGGTCGACGCGCCCTGCAGCGTCGGATCGCCGGTGTTCACCGAGATCCCGCGGATGCTCGGGGAATCCCCGCGCCCCTCGGCCTCGAAGCTGCCGTAGGTCATACCCGGAACCGCCTGGACGATGTCCGAAATGGTGATGTAGCCGGAGTTTTCGATGTCCGCCGCGGTCAGCGCGGTGATCGACAGCGGAACGTCCAATAGGGACTCGGAGCGTTTACGCGCCGTGACCGTGATTTCTTCGACGGCGATCGATTGCGCCATCGCCGGAGCCGTAAGCGACACGGCAACAGACGCGATTAGGAAACTGCGGTAGTTCATCACCACCCCCCTTTTGTTTTGATCTGTCCGGCCAGCCAATCATGGCCGGGATACACCACTTCCGAGCGGTCATTGCGCTTTAGGCAGGCGAAAAGATACGGTGCGTCAGCGTTTGCTCGCTAAGTGAGTCTCAATATCCGCGCTCAAAGTGCGGAAATACCTTCAGAATATAGCGGTTCGCCTTTCGATGATCGCTGGGCGTTCACTGGCCTGGCTATCATTGAGGTCTGAGCGCAGGACACCGATCATCGCTCAGCGAGCATGATATGGAGGTCTGATCTTGGCTGGTGTCGAACCCCTTGAGCTGGTGTCGCGGTTTGTCGACATCATGGCGGCCATTAATGAGGAGCCAGGCATCAAGATCACGGAAATCGCTCATGCGACCGGAATTTCGCGTGGCGCCGTCAACCGGTTCGTCATCAGCATTGAGGAAATGGGGTATATCCGCCGCGACGATCGCACCAAGGGATATTGGCCGACGTCGAAGACCCTGGAGTTATCGTGCGGACTATCGCACCGCGCCGAAGTGCGCGCGTCCGTTCTGCCCTACCTGGCGGCCGCGTGCCGCGATGTCGGCTGGCCGGTCAATTTTTCCACGATCAGCAATTCGCAGTTGGCGCTGATTGCCCATACGGACGACATATCGCCATTGGCCGGAAAGCCCCGCCAGCCCGATTTGTTCCGGCCCCTAGTCGGACGGGCCGCGGGCCATGTTCTGCTGGCAGGACAAAGCGAGGACGTTCGCAAGGATATCCTGGCCGTCGCGCTGACCGACAACCGCGGTCTGTACACAGATGCGGCGATCAGCCCGGCCGACCTTGAGCGCATTTTGCAAGACGTGGCGAAACAGGGCTACGGCACGTGGACCGTCGAGCCAGCCAAACGTGCATCCATTGCCGTTCCGGTGACCGGCTCGGACACGATTAAATATTCGGTATCGGTCGGGTTCGATGCGGACGCGATGACCGTTGACGAAGCCGTCGCGCATTGCCTGTCCGCGTTACAGACCTGCGCTGCTGATATTTCTCAGCGGCTTCAGAACGGATAGAGACATGGCTTCGTCAAGCATCAGACCGGTTGAGCGCGTACAAAGAGCCGTCGATGTGTTGCGGACGGTCAACTCTATCGGCGACATCACGATTTCCGAGCTCGCAAAGATCACCGGCTTGTCGCGCGGCGCAACGGAACGCTATGTCAAAACCTTTGCCAGCCTCGGCTTCGTCACCCGCAGCCAAACGACACGCCGGTACAGTGTGACGGATAAGGTCGCGATCCTGTCCAAAGGCGCGCCGAACTCGGACTGGAAGTCGGTTCTCGCCAAACCCCTCCTCCTGTCAGCCTGCGAAAAAGTCGGCTGGCCGCTGAGCCTCTCTGTGTTGCGCAACGGGCACCTGACCGTTGTCGAGAACACCGACGATGCGTCGCCGCTGGTGGTCATTCCCATGCGCGATAACATTTCGGTTCCTATCGCCGGACGCGCCGGGGCGCACGTGTTGCTGGCGGAGCAACCGGCTCAAGTGGTCGATCAAATCTTGCTGGTTGCGGAGAAACGCGACCCGCACCTTCTCAGCCGCATCAATATGACGCGGCAGGATTTTCGCGCTCATTTGGATCAAGTGAAAAAACAGGGGTACGACGTCACCCGCATCCCCGGCTCGAAATGGGCGACGATCGCGACGCCGGTCCGCCAGGGCGACCTCTGCACGTATTCGGTTTCGGTGCGCTTCCGCCACTCCGCCGTGAGCCTGGATCAGGCCGTTGCCCGGTTCAAGGCCACCATTGTGGAGACAGCGCGGAAAGTCGCGGAAAGAATTCCCACTGACGGCAGCGACCAGGGCTAGGCCTGGCCGCCCTACTCCTTCAGGTAACCGAGACGCTTCAGATTCTGCGTCAGCTTTGACGGTTCGGTATCGGACTTCGGGTTAACCTCGAATTCGCTGCCGTGATCGGACATCGCCGCGCTGAGGTAGTCCTCAGGCAGGCTGTCCAGACTTTTGATTTTGTAAAATTCGACATGCCAGATCACCTGCCCCAGTTCGGGCTTGGTCATACCGACGCTGGGCATCGACGGCATCAGGATGTGCCCGGCGCCGTGCGATGGAATCCAGGTCTTACTGTCATCCGCCAGATCGTCAAGCGACGCGAAGAAGCTGTTGTCCTGATTGTACGGCGCACGCACCAGCGGTTCCGGCCAATGCATCTTCCCTTTGAAGGAGACCATGCCGTCGACAAGAGCCAGCTCGACATCGTCAATCGAGCTGTCGTTATAGAAATCCGGGAAGGCTTGATCGATCACGTTAATGGTAACGCCGCGGCTTGAAATCTTTTGCCCTTCTGGGACGCGGCTCCAGTTTTCCTTGAGCGCGATGTCTTCGCCGGTGAGCGGGTTGGTGAACGACCGGATGACCTGATCCGTCTCAAAGTCGGTGTAATAGGTCAGGAGCGATGTATAGCGGGAAAAGGAGCCATCGGCTTCGGGTTCCCACCACTGTTGCTCGCATCCCTTGAAGCGGACAAGCGGCACCGGAGACTCCGGCGCGCGGAACCCATAGATGATGCCCCGCGTGCGCCAGATGACGCGTCCAGCGTCGAGCCGGCCCTGCTGTTTGGCGAGCGCGCGCACTTTGTCGGCTGTGGTCCATTGCGAAAGATCGGACGGCAAGGAGTGCGACGCGGCCCTGGCCGGCGCCCCCGTTAACAGCGCGCCGCCTGCGCCCAGGGCAGTTCCGACGGCATCTCTGCGTGTCAATTTGGTCATATCAGGTCCTCCGATGTCATCAGCTTGTGAGTCCTTACTGGCCCGCGCATCCACGTTGGCCGCCATACTCGCTGCGCGAGCAAAACAATGTCCAGGCTTAGCTTATCGGCGGACATCGCAAGAATAGCCTCAATTGGACCATGTCCATCTGAAACCTCACCGTGTGGAGCAGATTATATGCTGGATGCCGTCGAAAAATTCGTTTCCCAAGTCCGCGACATGCATGCGCGCAATGTCGAACCAGACGAATTATGGTCGAAAGCCAGTGAGTACCTGGCCGACGTTCTGAAAGACCCCGAAGTGCGCGAGCACGCCAAAGGGTGGCCGACCAGCCCGGCCAAGCTTGGACTGGAAGGCAAGCATGCCAACCTGCTGTTCTACGAAGATCCGGACTACGGCTTCGTGATCAACGGGCTGATCAAAGCCCCGAATGCCAAGACAACGGTACACGACCACGGCGTGTCGTCGACGCTGTATGGCGTCGTCACCGGCGGCGAGGAAGTGCTGCGCTATGAGCGCACCGACGGCGGCAAGCCGGGTGACCTGCCGGACAAGGCCGAGGTCGCGGAAACCGAACGTGTCGAAGTTGCCCCCGGCTACGTCGACTATATCAAACCCTGGGATATTCATGCCGAGTTCAACGGTTCAGAGTCCACGGCGGCACTGATCGTCCGCAGCCAGCGCTGCGGCACTTATGTGCAGAATATCTTTTACCGGGACACCGGCACGGTCGAGCAGTACTACGGGCCGGATCAGATCCCGTACAATTTGGGATAATCCCAGGCCGAACACGCGGCAAACTGCGGTCTGCGGGGCGGCAATCTAGAGGTAGGCAGCCCAAGGCCAATCATGCTCATATACGGCCCTAACTCAGGTCGGGGATTGTTTGAATGAAGCGTGTTGCAGCCGCGAGTTTTATCGGCACTGCCCTCGAAGGGTATGATTTTCTCCTGTATGCCAGCGCCGCCGCCCTGGTCTTCGGGCAACTGTTTTTCCCGGTCTCCGAAGACCCGCTGATCGGCACCCTTCTGGCCTATTCGACGTTCGCGGTCGGGTTCATTGCCCGGCCCATCGGCGGCATCATCGCCGGGCATTACGGCGACAGGATCGGCCGCAAACCGATGCTGGTGATCACGCTGACAGTGATGGGCGCGGTGACCACCGCGATCGGCCTGCTGCCGACCTACGCCATGATCGGCATTTGGGCGCCGATCCTGCTGACACTTCTGCGCTTTGTTCAGGGTCTCGCCTACGGCGGCGAATGGGGCGGCGCCATTCTCATGGTGATCGAATACGCACCGGAAGATCAGCGTGGGTTCTGGGGCAGCCTGCCGCAGTCGGCCGTGCCCTTCGGCTTCCTGCTGGCGACCGCGGTCCTCAGCGCTTCCATAGCCATCAGCGGCGACGAGTTTCTGTCCTGGGGCTGGCGCATCCCATTCATCCTCAGCATTTTGCCGGTGCTGGTGGGCTTGTACATTCGTATGAAGATTGACGAGACGCCGGAGTTCCAGGAAATGCGCAAACACGCGACCGTGGAAAAAGCGCCGGTGGTGCGCGCGCTGACGGCCTACTGGAAACAGATTCTTCTCGCAACCGGCGCATTCGTTCTGGTCAGCGGCCCCTACTACATCATCATTTCCTTCATGCTGTCCTACGGCACGACGACTTTGGGTGTCCCACGCGAGGTCATGCTCAATGGCGTTCTGATCGCCTCGGCGGTACAGATCGTTGGCTGCATCGCCTTCGCATCCCTGTCAGACAAGATCGGCCGCAAGCCTGTTTTGTTCGGCGGCGGCATTTTCATGCTGTTCTACGCCTTCCCGCTGTTCTGGATGGTCAACACCGCCAATCCGACGGTCATCTGGTTTGCGTTGAGCCTCGGCCTGTTGGCGTTCGGCGCGCTGTATGGTCCGATTGCCGCGTACTTCGGTGAGTTGTTCGTTTCAAACGTGCGTTACACCGCTGCCTCTTTGGGGTATCAGTTCGGCCAGGTATTGGGCGGCGGGATCGCGCCCTTTATCTCTACTGCGCTCTTGGCCATGGCCGGCGGTGCGTACTGGCCCGTTGCAGTGTATATGATGGTTTTGACGGTCATCGGCCTGGCCAGTATCTGGGGGTTGGCGGAGACGCGCAAACCGGCGGCGGTGAGTTGATTTCGGAACGGATATGACGGTGCAAAAGAAATTAGGATTTGCCGGCGCCCTGATATGTATCGCGGTCGCCCTGATCGGCCTATCGCAGGTACTGTCGACGCCGGAAGGTTTGGCTGCCATCGAGCGCGTGACCACCGACGAAGAAGCGCTCTTCAAAGAAGTATTCCCGCCAGGCGAAGCATTCTCGACCAAGGAAGGCCGCTACCCCCACTACAAAGCCTACGTGACCAACCCGGACACCGGGGAACCCGAAGTGACCGGTCTGGTGTTTTATACGGTGGAAATCGAACCGGACGAGTTCGGCTATGAAAGCCGTCTCGAATTCCTGGTCGGCATGACCACCGGCGGCACGATCACAGGCATCAAGTTGATCGATCATTTCGAACCGTTCGGATACTTCTCGATCGAACCGGAAGAATTCGCGGAACAATTCGATCAAAAAAGTATCCTGGACCGCTTCGAGCAGGGCCGTGATATCGAAGCCATATCACGCGCCACCATCACCATCGATTCTGCGGCCCGCGTAATCCGCCTGGCATCGCGCAAAATCGCCCGGCAGTACCTGGAAGAAACGCAGCAGTGATTCCATCTCCGCTGAAAGCGGCGGGCGTTGTCGCGCTCCTGATTCTGTGCGGCCCGGCGTTGGCGCAAGAAGGCGGATTGTCGCTGTCCGACCTCGATGCGCTGATGGAGGAAGATACGGCCACCCGGCCGGTGTTCGACCGCGCTGTTGTCACTGACCTGATGGCCATGTCGGTGTTTTTCGTTCTGGCGATGGTCAGCTTTTTCAAGAAAAGCCGGATGCTCAAGTACGCGACCATGGTTTACGCCATCGTTTACATGGGCGTAATCAAAGCCAATCTGGTCTCTGTGGTGCACATCTTCGGCCTCTTGGAATGGAACTTCCCGATCTTCCAGTACAATCTGCCGTGGTTCCTGCTAATGGGTTTCACGGTTCTGACCACAGTGCTGTGGGGGCGGATTTACTGCGGGCGGATTTGTGCGTTCGGCGCGCTGACCCAGTTGATGGACCGTATCCTGCCGCAAAGCTGGCGCTATGATCCGCCGGCGCATATCGACCGCAAAGCCAATATGATCAAGTACGTCATCCTGTTTGCCGCGATTGGGTATTTCCTGGCAACGGGGAGCAACCAGTTTTACCGCTACATCGAGCCGTTCTGGATCTTCACCTTCAGCGGCAACACCGTGATGTGGGTGCTGGCCGGTGCGCTGTTGCTGGCCTCGGTGTTCATTCGCAACTTTTACTGCCGGTACTTGTGTTCCCTGGGCGCCGGTTTGGGACTGCTGTCGCAATTCACCGTGTTCCGTATCAAGCGTCATAAGCAGTGCGACACGTGCAAGCTGTGCGACAAAGAATGCGAGTGGGGTGCGATCCAGGGCCCGAAGATATCCCTGAGCGAATGCGTGCGCTGCGACGATTGCGAAATTCTCTACAACGATAAGGCACGTTGCGTGCATCACTTAATGATCGCCAAGCTCGCGGGGAAACAGACTCCTGCCGCCCCAGTAACGCCGGCCGAGTGATGCCGTGGTGCGGCTCCTACCCGGGCTTCTGATCCTTTTCCTAGCGGCCTGCGAGGCCGAGCCGCCCGAGACGACGGCGCATAAACGTGCGTGGACGATCATGGGCACGACGCTCGAGATCACCGTCTACCGCCCTGAAGAGTTTGAGGCAGCAACGGATTTAGCGGCGGCCTATGGCGAGATCGAAGCGATTGACCGGCTGATGAGTCTCTATCGCACCGACAGCGAATTGTCGGTGCTGAACGCGGCGGCGGGCGGCCCGGCAATGGCGGTGAGTTCGGCAACGCGCGACATGCTCGACGCATCCCGGCACTTCTGGCAGATCAGCGGCGGCGCGTTCGATGCCGCGGTTAAACCGCTGATCGACGCCTGGGGCTTTTACGACGCAGCAACCGCGTTCGTACCGGCGGACGAAAACATCGCCGCAGCCCTGGCGGTCACCGGCATGGAGCACGTGCGCGTGAATCAAGAGGGTGTCGCGTTGGACGCCGGGTCGGCGCTCGACTTCGGCGCGATCGCCAAGGGTTATGCGGTGGACCGCGCCCTTGCCGCGCTCACGGCGCGCGGTGCGACGGCGGCGATGGTCAACCTCGGCGGCACGATTGGCGTCACCGGCCCGCACCCGGACGGATCGCCCTGGCGCATCGGCCTGCAACACCCCCGACAAGATGCATTGCTGGGCACAGTGGAACTCACCACCGGTGCAGCTGCCACATCTGGCGATTACGACCGCTTCTTCGTGCAGGACGGCACGCGCTACAGTCACATTGTCGATCCGCGCACAGGACGGCCGGTCGCAGGCATGGCGTCCGTTTCGGTGATCGCGCCGAACGCGACCACGGCCGACGCATTGTCGACCGCGGCATTCGTGCTCGGCGCGGCGGACGGGCTGGCTTTATTGAACGACTGCGCCGGGATCGCGGGTATCGTCGCCGCCATCAATGACGGAACCATCGTGGCAACGTCGACAGACTCGGCTGGGATCCTTTCCACCACCGCGCCTGCGGTGCCGCGAGCTTCGACAGAGCGGGTGTGTGTTTGGAGCGCGCCCTAGCTGCTTCTCAGCGCGATGATCGGATCGAGCTTGGCCGCCCGTAATGCCGGGAACGCGCCGAAGATCACCGCGATGCCGAGGGAAATGAGGAACGGATAGGCCACCGCCTCCCAGGTCAGCACCATGGTCCAGCCGGTCAATTGGGTACCGATCAAGATGATGGCGCCGCCGAACAGTATTCCCGCCGCTCCGCCGAAAAGCGCTAGCAGCACGGTCTCCGTCAGAAACTGAATCAGGATGTCGCGGGGCAAGGCACCGATGGCCATGCGCAGGCCGATCTCGCCGTAGCGTTCGCGCACACTGAGGAGCGAAACGGCCAGCAGCCCGACACCGCCAAGCCCGAGCGCCAGCGCCGCGAGGCCGACGGTCAGACGGCTGAAAGACCCGCTCATTTCATCCTGTGTGGCGAGCAACGCGTCCTGATCCTGGATTTCGAAATCGTCTTCGAAGTTGGGACGGTTGAAGCCGTGCTCGTCGCGCAGCAAGGACGCCACTTCGATATGAACGTCTTCGATAGCCGGCTTGGATACCGCCTGTACGAAAATCCGCGTGAGATGGTCGGTGTTGAGCACGCGCCGCTGCGCTGTCGTCACCGGAACGATGATCTGGCCGTCGTCGCTGGTGCCGTCCGGGTTGAGACCCTTTTTCTTGAGAATACCGATGACCCGGAAAGGCACGCCGCCGATATTGACGAGTTCGCCGAGAGGCCATTCGCCGAAATAGAGATCTTCGATGACATCCGCGCCGAGTACGGCTACGCGGCGGCGTTCAGCGATGTCGGTGTCATCGATAAAGCGCCCGGCGATCAGCTCGAACTTTTTCGCCTCCTGAAACTCAGGCGTGGTGCCGATGATGGTGAACTGCTGCGCCAGCCGTCCAACCCGAAGAGTGCGCCCGCCGTCCGCCACCGGCGCGGCACGCTTCACACTGGGCAGGTCCTGGATCAGTTCCCAGTCGTCCAGCGTCAGGGTTTCGTACATCGCGCTGGCGCCGCGCAGGGCATCCGGTTCGGTCCGCGCGGCGTTTACCGCGAGCAGGTTCTCGCCCAGCTTCTCAAGATTTTTTTGGAATTCACGCTCCGCCCCGGCCCCGGCGCCGATGAGAATGGCGACCGCGGCGATGCCAATGGCAACGCCGCTGATCGACAGTAACGCACGCATGCGCGCGCGATTAAGCGCCCGGACAGAAAAGCGAAGATTCTTCGCCCACTTCATCTAAGCGCGTGCACGGGATCCAGTCCGGAGGCCTGACGGGCCGGCAGGAAGCCGGCGACGATGCCAACCAGCACCGCGGCGCCAAGTCCGAGTGCCAACGAACCCAGTGTCACAACCATGGGCTCGCCGCTGATACTGCCGTAGCCGACCGCAGCAACTATCCCGAGCCCTGCGCCGATCAATCCCGACGTCAACGCCACCACCACGGTCTCGGTGAGGAACTGGAAGTTGATCTGTCCGTCCTCGGCACCGACGGCCTTGCGCACGCCGATTTCCGGTACGCGCTCTTTGACCGCGATCAGCATGATGTTGGCGATAACAATGGCGGCAACCAACAACGCCACGCCGGCGGCGGCCGGCAAGTATTGCAGCAGCACGCGATTGGCGTTGGAGACGATGTCCTGCACCAGTTTGGGGGTAATGACGACGACGTCGTCCGGCTCGCTCTCCGCCAATGAATGACGTTCGCGCATGATGCGCTTGATCTGAGCGGCAACGCCCTCCATGTCGTCCGGGCTATCGAGCACAAGCCGGCCCGCAAACAAGTGATCAATGTTCATCAGCCGCCGCATCAGCGTGGTCACCGGAACATGTATTTCGTCGTCCTTATCGGCGCCGTGGGTATCGATTCCCTGGAGCTCGAGCACACCCTTAATGCGCAGCGGCACGGAACCGACTTGAATCTGCTTGCCTATGGGATCTTCCGAGCCGAACAAGGCTTCGGCGGCACGCTGGCCGATGACAGCGACACGCGACGCGGATTCCACATCGTCGGCCGTGAAGTATTCCCCGCGGGACACGCCGCGCTGCCAAACGACGGACGGGTCCTCTGAGTATCCGTAAACGCCCATCTGCCGCGTCGTGCCCTGATATCGGACGTCCTGGGCCGGCATCCACTGCATTGCGCCCCACATTTGAATGCGCGGGATTTCATTGGCGAGCGCGCGGAAGTCCTCGATCTTGAGCGAGGTCACCGGCCCACCCTGGCGCGGACCCATATGACCGCCGCCAGCAACCAGATTGATGGTCGAGGTCGAGAACGTTTTGTTGACCGTGTCCATCATTTGCTGCTCCGCGCCGACGCCCATGGCGCGCATAAACACCAGGGCCGTTACACCGACGACGATGCCAATGGCCATAAAGAACGTGCGCATCTTGTAGCGAAGCATCATCCGCGCACTGCCGGCGAAGAGAAGTTTCGTATTCATGCCACATCTCCGATTTGAGATTTTTCGGGGGTAACGTCACGCAATTCACTGAGGCGGCCGTCGTCGATCCGCACGACGCGCTTGGCCCGCCTTGCCAGGTTTTCATCGTGGGTGATGACGACGATGGTCCGTCCATCATCGTTCAATTTCTCGAATAAATCCATCAGGTCCTCGCCCGAGGCTTTGTCCAGGTTGCCGGTCGGCTCGTCAGCGAGGATCAGGTCCGGGTCGGTAACCAGGGCGCGGGCAATGGCGACGCGCTGCTGCTGCCCGCCGGATAGCTCTTCGGGCGTGTGCTTGAGGCGCTCGCCCAGACCGACCTTTTTCAACGCTTCGACGGCGCGCTCTTCCGGGTTGTCCGCGTTGGAATAGATCAGCGGGATTTCCACGTTCTCGATCGCCGTGGTGCGTGGCAGCAGATGAAATTGCTGGAACACGAAGCCGATCTTGCTGTTGCGCAGTTTGGCCAATTTGGTCGAGGACAAGCCGGCGACCGCCTCGCCGCTGAGCGTGTATTCCCCTGAATCGGATGTGTCGAGCAGACCGAGAATATTCATCAGTGTCGACTTGCCAGAGCCGCTGGGGCCGACAATGGCGACGTACTCGCCATCGTTGATGTCGAGGTCGATATTTTTGAGTACCTGAAGCGCGCCCTCACTCGGCCGCGCGTAGGATTTGCAAATTCCGCGTAACTGTATCACCTGCCGCGTCCTCCTTCAGAGTGGTGCGGTTCGTTGGGTCAGCTCGGATTGAGCTGAATAGTCTCACCTTCGCGCACGCCGTCAACAATCTCGACGCGCTGATCCGTTCGCCATCCGGTCCTTACCGCCTGCTCGGTCCACCTGCCATCGCGCTCGACGAGCAGCACTTCGCGGCCGTTTTGGCGCCGCAGCGCACTGCGCGGCACGGTCATCACGTTTTCGCGCGCCTCCATCTGGACGCGCACGTGGGCGGTCATTTCGGGCCGGAGGATACGGTCGTCTTGTCCCTCGAAATCGAGTACGACGACGTAGTTGACGACCGCGTTCTGCAATTCCGCCTTCGGATTGATGGCCGTCACGGTGGCCTCGAATTCCGTATCGGAATAGGTGTCCACCTCGAACTTGGCCCTCTGGCCGACAAAGATGCGGCCGATGTCGGTTTCATCCACATACGCCTGCACTTCGAGGCGGTCGAGATCGACGATCGACACGAACGTAGGTGCTGCAAAGTTGGCTGCAACCGTTTCCCCCTCGCGGGTGGTGACATCGGCAATGACGCCTTTGATAGGGGCGGTAATGCGGGTGTAGCCGAGATCGATCTTGGCGGCATCGAGTTTCGCCTGATTGAGCGCTAAACGTGCGCGAGCGACGTTGAGATCGCGCAGCGCCGTCTGCAAATCGGCTTCGGGACTGTAGCCCTGGGACGCCAAATTCTGTTTGCGCTTGAGATTGCTTTCGGCCAGTTCAATCTCGGCGCGGGCGAGTAGGATTTCCGCTTCGGCCTGCGCGACCACCGCCTGAAACGGCGTCGGATCGAGTTCCGCCAGCAGATCGCCGGCCTCCACGGTATCACCGACCTTGACCGGAAGATTACGCACGATGCCGGAAACGCGGCTGCCGACGTTAATTTCGGCACCGACGACCGGGCGGATCACGCCGGTGGCGATGACTTCCCGGGTCAGGGTTTCGCGGCTGATTCGCGCGGTCTTGATGTCGGCCTGTGCGGGCGCGACAGCGTCGTCCTGCCAAAGATAAAGGCCGATAACCGCGGCGAGCGCGATCCCCAACACGGTGAGTGTCTTAGCGTTAAAGCGCATAGCTAAATTTTCTTTTGCCCCTCTCCTCGGCCCGGGCCGCCCGAGTCGCAGGAATACTAGACAGCGAATGTAACACGACGATGTCTGCCAGTTTTAGTGCTTTAGGGGCTCAGGACCCGTCCGAATTGAGCCAGCGGCTGGTACGGTCGAGCAGGTCCTTCATGTCCATACGGGTCTGCGGCAGCTGGTCCGGCGGCAGATCGAGATGGTTCAGCGGAACTTCGGGTCTGTATTGCTCGAACACCGGGGCGACCACCTCAAGCGGATAGCGCGGAATGGTGCGTCCCTTGCGGAATTCGGCGATGGGAATTTCCGCCTCGATAAAACTGTCGTTGTTGGACGGATCTTCGGCCAGAACCTCGCCGCGCGGATCGACAATCAAGGAGCCGCCGCCGAAACTCGCCGGCACGCCCGTCTCCGGAGGGAATGTAATGTTGGACATTGCCGAGTACATGTTGTTGTAAAAGGCGATGGCGCGGACATCGAGGCGCGAGAACAGTGTTGCCGTTCGCATCATGATTTCCGTACCGCGCATGGCAAAAGCGGCAAACACCATGGGATCGATCTGCACGGTCGAAACGGCGATGTTGCCGAACTCGGTCATCAGCACCGGAAACTCTTCTTCGATTCCATACATGGCACGGTATTTGTCGCGCACGTTTTCGACCGTCGTGGTCGGGATTTCGCCGTCGTCGTTCAGACGCGGGATGTTGCGCGACTTCCAGTAGACCTTCTTGACCTTGCCGTCGCGCCCGATCACCGGATTGAGGCTCAGAATGTGTCCGGGCCAATCCGGATCGGTGGCATAGCTGCCGAAGATGACATAGGTATCGCACTTCTTCGCGAGCTCGCCGATGCGGTCCGTCGCCGGGCCGGGTATCTGAATGGTAAATTTGAGCTTTTCCTCACGGGTGCCCGACGAGTACCCGGTAAGCGGGAACTCATTGAACAGAATGAAGTCCGGTTTCTTGCCGTTGGTGCAGGCCTGATCGATCCAATAGGCCATCCGCTCAACGTTGGTGGCGAGACCTTCCTCAATGCTCGGCGCGTCTTGCAGATTGACCGGCGCGTTCTGCACGACCTTGACGACGACAACGTCTTTTTCCAGCGGCACGGTCGGATAGCTGCCATCCGGCTGGACCAGCGCCGGTGTCTGTGCCGAAGCACCGATGCTCATCGCGCCGAGGCACAAGGCCGTGGCCAGCCCGGTGGCAGACATGCGCAATGAAGACGTGCGCCATGAACGCTGGCGGAATGAAAATCTCATGTGCGTCTCTCCCCTTGGTGAACCGCCCATCTGGCGGTCTCTCGAGGGGGAGTTTAGCGGGCGGCGGCGGTCCCGCCAACGGCGAACGGCGGGTCTCAGGGTGCGGTATGCGTCACATCCTGGAACATTGAGCCATCAATGCGGAACTCCGGCGTAGAGAATCCGGGGCGCATCCCGACCACACCGGAAAATTCAACCAGCCAGAGCGCCGCGCCCTGGTCGGTGAGACGGCGGACGATATCCTGCATCAGCGCTTCGCGCCGGGCCGGATCCATTTCGGTGCGCGAGGCGGCGATCAGCGGCATGGCCTCTTCATCGCAGTAGAACGGCGCCGCGTAGGCACAGGAAAATTGCTCGTACGAACGCTGGGGATCCCACATCACACGGTTCATCCAGCCGATGGAAAAGCCGTCGGCGTTGTCCCAGTCACCGGCGAACAGACGGCGCACGTAATCGGGGAACGGCACCTGCCGCATTTGCGTGCGCACGCCGACATTGGTCAGATCCTGCGCCACCTGCTGAAAAATCAAAGTGTCTCCAGGCAGCAGACCGCCGTAGACATAGAACTCGAGATCGAAGCCGCCGGCGTAGCCCGCTTCGGCCAACAAGGCCTTCGCTTTGTCCGGATCATAATGAAACGGCGCGACATCGGGATTGTACCCGATCAATCCTTCGCTCGACGGCTGATGGGCGACACGGGTGGTGCCGCTCAGGATAAAATCCACGATCGCCTGTTTGTTGACGGCATAATTCAACGCCCGGCGCACACGGGCATCCTTGAGTGGCGAGTCATCGTCGCGAACGGTGCGCAGGGCCAAAGACAAGATGTCGGGGCTATCGAGAACGGAGATGTTCATTCCGGAAGCTTCGAGCATCGCGATGTCGTCGCTGCCCAGGCTGATTGCGATATCGAATTCACCCGTGAGCAAACCGGAGATGCGCGCGCCGACGTCGGTAATCACGTTCATCTCGACGCGCTTCATCTGCTTCACTTTGCGCCAGGATTCTTCGCGGGCGATCAGCACCGGCCGCGTGTTGTTGCCGCCCCAGGACTCGATCGTGTACGGCCCGGTGACCACCGGCGTACGCGCATAGCCCGCCTGGCCGATCTCCGCCCACACATCTGGATCAATGATCGGCACCAGCGACATACGCTTCGGCAAGAGCGGATCCGGTGCGGGCGTGACGATCTCGACCGTCATGTCGTCGCGCGCGCGGTAGCTCTCAAGCGGGCCGACATCCGCGGTGCGCGGATGAACAACCGTGGGATCGTACATGGCGTCCAGCGTGCCGATCACCGCGGACGCGTCGAACGGCTTGCCGTTGCTGAACGTCACCCCAGGGCGGAGCTTGAACACCCAAGTGGTCGGCGATTCGTTTTCCCAGGACAGCGCCAGCGCCGGCATGAGTTTGCCTTTGAAGGTGTGCCAGGTCAGAGCGTCGTACATCGCGTAGCGGATACCTCCGCCTTCATCGCGGGCGAAAGGATAGGCACCGGTCACTGCTGGCGTGGGATGGCCGACCCGTAGCGTGGTGACCTCCGCCCGCGCGGTTGCCGCGGCGAGGCCGGACGCGATCAAAAGAAGTAGCGCTCTCTGAAAAAGAGACATTTGCCTAAGCCGATCCCTGTTTGTCTTTGGGCGCGTGGTACCATGCAACTTTAACGGCACACGACGCCCCACACCATTTTCGCCGCCAGTTGACCGCCGCGACGAACGCACACCTCCATGCCCTCAACGTCCGTAGGGCTGTGCATAATAGGTCTGGACCAATTTGGAGCCCGTTATCATAATCCTTCACGGAATAGCGCGACCGACGCGCGAGACCACTCCAACCATCGCACGAGAGGGCATCCTGTAATGGAAAGACGGCAGTTTATTGGCACATTGGCTGCGGCCAGCGTCACCGCCGGTGCGGCGCGGGCACAACAGACAGACTTTGATTTCGTGATCATCGGCGCTGGTACGGCCGGGCTGCCGGCAGCGATTTTCGCTTCGCGGCGTGGCGCGCGGGTGCTGTTAATCGATGCCGCCGACGATATCGGCGGCACGCTGCATCTGGCCAACGGACAGATCAGCGGCGGCGGCACGCGCATTCAAGATGCCCAGGGTATCGTTGATACGCCGGACGATCATTACGAAGACATCATGCGCATCACTGAAGGGTTGTGCGATCCCGGCATCGTGCGGCGCACGGTCGATGAAGCGCCGGCGACGCTGAACTGGCTGCTCGACAACGGCTTGACCCCCCTGCCCGATCATCCGGTGACGGGATCCGGTCCGGGCCGTCACACCTACACCACCGCGCGCTACATTTGGGGCAAGAACGAAGGCCGCGACATCTTGGCTGTTGTACGCAAGGAACTTGAGCCGGAACTGAAAAGCGGGCGGGTTCAAACGCTGCTGAACTCGACCGCGACGGAATTGATCACCGATGAGGCCGGCGCCGTGACCGGCGTGCGCGTACAGACGCCCGACGGCGAAGACGTGTTCAGCGGCCGCCATATCCTGATCACCACCGGCGGCTATGCCATGAATCCGGAGCTGTTTCAGGAATTGGTCGGAGGGCCGGCCTACGGCGCGGGATCTTATGCGCCGAATCAGGGGAAGGGCCTGGAACTGGCGACGTCCGTCGGCGGTGTGTTGCGCGGCGCGGAACTGCACCGCTGCGGCACCGGCTCGGTCATGACCGCCGAGGAATTTCCGGCCAGTGCCTATGCCCGTTTCGAGACCCGTCCCCAACTGCGTGAGCCCTGGGAAATCTGGGTCAACAATGCAGGACAACGCTTCATCCGCGAAGACGAGCCGATGCAGGAGGTGCGCGCCGCGGCGCTGGCCGTGCAGGACCGCTTCCGCTACGCCGTTGTGTTCGACGAACAGATTCTATTGTCGAGCGACCCCGGCATGGTCGGATGGTCGGAGGAAAAAGTGCAGGAGCATTTCGCCTCCCACCCCATGTTCCACAAGGCCGGCACCCTGGACGAGCTGGCGGCGAAAGCGGGCATCGATGCGGATGGTCTCAAAGCGACGGTGGCGGAGTACAACACCGCCCATGCAACCGGCAATGATCGATTCGGCCGGACCTACATGCCTCGTCCGATCGCCAACCCGCCCTATTACGCGATTATTCATCTCGGGAGTTCGGCGACGTCGTCCGTCGGGATCGTTACCGATGACGCCTGCCGCGTGCTGACGGCGCAGGGTGAGCCGATCCCCAATCTCTATGCGGCGGGAGAAGTGCTCGGCAGCGGCGCCACCCTGGGCGCGGTCTTCACCCCGGGCATGATGCTGACCCCTGCCCTGGCGTTGGGCCGTTGGCTGGGACGCACGCTTCCAGTGTGAGCCCTGGTGCGGCCCGGTTACGGGCCGTACCAGATAATGACGATGACGGTGAGGACGAGCACGCCCATGATCCATATGGGGACCGGATCGCGCTTCTTTTTATTGCCGTTGGTGTTCTGATCGTCAGTCATAAGATAAAATCTCAAGAGTTGGCCGCAGGATACGGTCTATCTGTCATAGCGAATACGCAAAGATTGGTCACGCGGACCATATAACGGAACCGCGGCGACTCGCGAGTCCGAACGGCGAACACCACTGAGTGGCGATCAATCCGGAGCGCGCGTGCGCTCGCGCCGGGACCTGCGAAAGTTGGCTTAACGTGATTGTCGCGGCAGAACAGGAATACCTCTCTGGTCATGATCTGATTGTTTCTCTCCCTTGCGGCCATCCTTGTTGCCGTCCCGGCAAGTGCGGCGGATACGGACGCGATCTTGCGCGCCTGGGCGACTCAAAAAGGTGAGTGGCGCGGCCATATTGATATTTATTCGGCAGATTCGCCCGATCCGATAACCGTGACGCTGCTGTCGTCGTGGGACGCGACGCCCGATGGCTTGGGCATCACCCGCATCGAGACCTTCGTCTCGGACGCGGGCTCCAACAGCTCCGTGACCGCAATGTTCGCCGATCCGGAGACGGGCGATATCGTCACGCCATATTTCTCAAACGGAGTTCAACGGGACTACCGCTTCGCGGTTGTGTCCGCAGATCTCGCCGACGACACCCACTGGACCACGGTTATCGCCTCGCCCGGCGGCGAGGAAGAGTACGAAGGCCGCCCGGCAGTGCTGCGCTACGTGCGCACGCGCACAGGCGACACCTTGACCAGCACCAAAGAAGTGAATTTCCTGGACGACGACGAAGACGTGTTTGAACTGCGCTCGTACATCAAGCAGAAATTGATCACCGGAGACTAGGTTTGACCATGACCGACACCGATACACCCCTCAGCCGCCGTGCCATGCTTGCCGGCAGCGCCGGGCTCGCCGCGACTGCCGCGGCTGGTTCGATTGCGCAGGCCGCGACAACACCGTCCCTCACTGGCCCCTATCTGGACCTCACCACCGGCGAAGGAAACATGCTGGCGATGGCCCGCATCGTCGGCGACCTGGATATCGGTAAGGTCAAGCACGGCTGGTACCGCGGCGTTGGCATGGGGTTCCGACCGGGGGAAGCGGGCCGTGATCTGTTCGGCGTCATGGGCATGGGCTCGGGCCGGCTGATTCCGTTCGAGGATAAGCCGGGCTTCACCAACGTGCGCCGTGAATGCGGGTATTATTACGACCTCGAAACCGGTGAAGTGCTCGACACCTGGGTTAATCCCTACACCAATGAAGACGTTGAAGTGCTCCATATCGCCAACCCGCAGATCAACCGGCCGATCGAACCGGTGATTCGCGGCTCGCGCCTTTACGACGATCCAGTCGAAGCGGAGAAAGCGGCACAACCTTATTTGCTCGACTGGCAGGTTGCCGGCGACATGCTGTTTGCCGAGCAGCACAGCCATATCTATGCCAAAAACCCGCTCGATCCCGAGGTGTGGAAGCGGGAAAGCTCTGGCGAAATGGTCCGCATCACCGACAGCACGAGTTATGTGTGCTCCCTCGCCGACATGCAGAACCCGGATCTCACCACCATCGATGAATCGGGTAAATGGGTGCATGTACGCCCATGGCAGCCCTTTATGCTGATGGGTGATGCGCCCGGCTTTTTCATGTTCCGGTGCTTCACCGGCAGCGCCTCGAACTTAAGCGACATGCCCCAGGACATTGTCGCGGTGGTCGAAGAACGGAATCCGGATTTCCTGACCGCGCCGACAGAGATCAAACCAAGCGTGCCGGGACTGGTGCGTTTCATGCGCGACCGCACACCGGCGCCGCCGCGCGCGGACTAGGAGGTCGTTATGCCCCTTTCCCGCAGACATGTTCTGGCCGGTGGTGCCGTCACTGCGGCACTGGTCGGCGCGCGCAGTACAGCGCACGCCGCCACAGCTTGGAATTTCAATGACCCGCAGACCGCGTTAGACGCGTATGTGCGCATGCGCAATCGCGATGACGGCAAAAAATCCTACACCCGTTATTCCGGCACCTTCTTCGCAAAGGTAGAAGGCGAGACCGCTGTTCCCATCCTTGGCATCGAAGGCATGAGTTGGGGAACATGCAAACGCCAGGACGACGGCACTTACGTCTACTCCATGCAGGAAGCCGGCTATCACACCCGCCTTGGTACAACCGAGATTGTGGACGAGTGGGACAACCCGATCACGGGCGCAACCGTTCAACCCAGACACTACCGGTCCGGCCAGACCAGCGTGTTCGCCCCCGGTGCGGTTCTGCGGCCCAATGCGCCGCCGGTTGAGGGATTGGAATTCAAAGGCGTGATTTCGCCCATCACGGTGATTGGCGATACCGCCTGGGGCAGCGAAGACCTGTACGTGAAATTTCCCAATCCGCGGGAGCGCTACAACGACGAGCAGGAGTGGAGCGGACCGTTCCGTGTCGCCAACTCGCTGGCAACCCACTCGGCGCTGGTCGCCGATATCATCAACGCGGACCGCGACTTCGTGCCGTCAACCATGGCGTACACAACGCTGAACAGCTGGCGGCCTTGGATGAAGATGGGACAGACACCGGGTATCATCAGCTGGCGTCTCAAGGGACGGAAGTTCGAATCTGCGGATGAGATCGGCGATTGGCTGCTTGACCGTGTCGCAAACGATCATCCGGATTTACTGGAAGCCTGAAAGGCCTGATCGCGATACCGGCAATTAACGCCAGATGATGCGGTCCATGTTTTTAAGCTTATCTTCGATCTTGCGGCGGGCGTAGTAGGGCTCGTCTTCCTCTTCGCGCGCGGGGTACTTGCCCCCTTCAGGACGCTTGGCGCCGTCTTTGCGATCACCGGCCGTTTCTTTGACAATATCGGCAATCCAGTCCTTGGGCACGACGACCACGCCGTCCTCATCGCCGAGGATGAGATCGCCCGGATTGACGATCACACCACCGCAGATGGCTGGGACGTTGATCCATCCCGGCCTATCAGCTTTGTTGGACCTGGCGATGGTACCGCGGCAGAACACGGGGATGTTTTCGCGCTTGCGGATGATTTCCGACGTCAGCACGTAGCCGTCGACGATGATGCCGACCCCGCCCACTTCCCGTATGCCGTTGGCCATGGAAGCACCAAAAGCGGCGGCGCGGGTATCGCCGCCCGCGTCAACGACAAGGACATCGCCGGGTTTGATGTACTTGCCCGCGAACATTGACATCAGCACGTCGTCGGTGTGCTCGGGCCTCACGGTGACCGCCGGCCCGCACACGCGCCATTCGCGCTCGAGCGGCTTGATGCCCGGATCCATGGTATAGCGGGGCCCGACCTCGCCACCGACCAGACACACGTACAGGTCCTTCGCCTTCTCGATCAGATCGGCGGATGGCCGCTCAAAATCGGCGACGATCTCGTAAGAGCGTCCCTTAGCCATATTTTGACATCCCCTTGTCTGGCATGCGCCTCACACTGGCGTTTGCCGAATAGTCCTTACCATGATGCCGCGGCGCGACTCCAACACCAATCACTTCTCGGCTAGCGAACACGCCCCTACGGTAAAGCCGTGGCCAGAGGCGATGCCGGGAATCGACGACGACCTCACAGCCGGATCATGGCGGCGACCGCCCGTCAAACCGGCCTAAGGTGCTGCCACGCCATCGCGATACCCAAGGTCCGGCGGCACGCGCCGCTGAGTCGCCTGTTCGAACGCGTACGCCAGCGCCAGCAAGCGCGGCTCGCTGCACGCCGTGCCGCTGAACGTCACATTCAATGGCGCCGGCTTGGGATCAAAGCCGTCAGGAAATCCATCACCGTTGGCGACCATCCCGAACGGCACGGTGACCGACGGATATCCGGCTTTGGCGAGGAAACTGCTGCCGCGGCTGCCGGCGAAGATCACGGCATCGAGATTATGCTGACCGAGTGCGGCATCAACGCCGTCAGCCCCAGCCAAACGAATATCGTCGGCACGATCCCGTTCGTACCTGGCACGGTCCTCTGGCAACGAGGGGTCCATTTCATCGGAGATGTCCATCGAGTCCTGGCCGTACTTAAGCGTACCGAGGTTTTCATTGGCGGCGTTCCAGGCACGCATCTCGGTCAGATCAGAGACTGGCGCCGCATCGCCGAGGCTTTTGAGCCAGTCGTTGATGTCGCGCTTAAAGCCATACTTAAGGACAATGGAACACTCATCGTCTTGGCCTTTGAACAGCGGCCCGCGCGAACACGAACCTCGCACCAGAACGTTATTGTCCCAGTCCTCATCCACGGCGCTGGGAATATCTGCGGGATCGATCACCGTCGCACCAAGATCGCGCAGAATGGCGACGGCTTCGTTCATCATCGCGACCTGGTCTGCGGGTACGCCGCCACTCGGGTTCTCCGCGCGCGGCAGCGTGTGCGGCGCGATGAACCAGGCGCGGGGCACTCCGATACGCGCCCCTTTCAGCGCATCCTTCTGAAGGTATTGGGTGTAATCGCGTCCCGGCGGCGGCGTGCAGATTCCTGTCGCGGGATCGTTGGGATCAGGTCGCGCGCTTTCCATGGCGCCGAGCATGATCGCCGCATCGGTGACGGTGCGCGCCATCGGCCCGGCGGTGTCCTGATCGTAGGTCACCGGAATCACGCCCCAGCGGCTCACCCTACCGACGGTCGGTTTCACGGCGGCCAGCATCGCTGCCGAGGACGGGCCGATGATAGACGTCGTGGTCTCGGTTCCGACATTGGCAGCCCAGAAGCTGGCTGCCGTGCCGCCGCCTGAAGACGAACTGCCCGTCGGCAGGACGCCGCGGCCGTCATTGAGCGGCGGACGCGGTTCGCGACGGATGTCGTACGGATTGAACGCGTAGCCGCCGACCGCGGAATAGTTGTTGGCCATGCCGAGCACCATCCAATTGGCCATTTCAGTCAACACCGTCTTGGCGAGGATGATGGCGCCGGCAGCGCGCAGATTGGCGACCAACGTGGCATCATAGGGTGGGATGAATCCTTCAAGCGCGATTGTGCCGCCGGTTGTCGGCATGTCGATGGTGTGAATGTTGTCCTTGATGGCGACCGGGATACCGTGCAGCGGCCCCCTCACCTGGCCCGCGGCACGCTCGGCGTCCAAGCCATCCGCGATATCCAGCGCCCTATGATTGACGGCGAGGCTGGCGTTGATCTCGTTTTCATGCATGCCCATGCGGGCGAGATACTGGGTGACGAGATCTCGTGACGTGACGCGGCCGTCCGTCAGCGCAGCCTGCATTTCCGGAATGGTCGCCTCGACGATGGAAAACTCCGCCGCCTCACCGCGCGCAGCCACGAGCAAGACCAAGCCAACGAAAATCGAACGGACGACATATGTCATCTCCACTCCCTCCGAGCATCAGACACGAAAACCATTTTGAGTTTGATAACACTGCGCCGCCCAGGACCTAAGAGGCAAGGGCTACCCGGCGCCGCGGCTGATAGAGATCAGTGCGCTGGGCTTATTGGAAGATGGCCATGAAGATGGCGGAAGCCTGGCGTTCAAACTCGGCCAGCTGGTCCGCAGAAATCGGAGTGTCCGTTGGGGTAACCAGTACTTCACCGCCAACCGAGATCGGCGCGTCACTGCCCGTTTGCCCGATGGTCAAGACCGGGGCGCCCAATCCGTTACACGCAAATCCTGAGCCGTCAGTATTCTGGCTCAGGAGAACTTCGAGAGAAAAGTTTACGCTGGTACCGGCGAGCAAAGATTCGACGTCACATGCGACATCGACAGCCGCGCCCGGCGCTCCGCCGACCTCAATTTGGCCGGCGGTCGGGAGCGGGACGAGAGCCGGAGACAACAGCTGAAGAAAAAATCCATCGTCGGCTCCGCCGGTCAAGACGCCGGCATCGATAAGCGTGGTCATCAGATCACCAAACTCAAGCAGGTCGATCGCCGAGATTGAAACCAATGGACGCAGAGATGCCGCAACCTGAACAGATGAACTTGGGGCTCCGGAATCAAATGCACGAACGGCCTCCGATCCTGACATGCAGAGACCAAGAGCGATCGCCAAGCCGCCAATCTGTGTCCGTAAAGAAATGCGCATTACCTCTGGCTACAACAAATTCAAGATTTGTCACGGGTATCTTATCGACTCAGAATTATCTACTATTACGAGAACTCAACGTTCACGTGTCAAGCGAATAAAGCGCAGAATTGTAAGGCTTTTACGGCGCCTCAAAGTTGATATCAGCGACAAATGGCTGTTCGGCCGTAAGCAAAACATCCCTATATTGCAGAGACTTACCTGACATTTCAGGAATTTGTCCGGACTGGTTCTCGGAGGCCTGAGGAGCGCTAAACTGAATTCGGTATTTTCCGAGCGGTAAGTCCGAAAAATAGTAATAGCCATCAAATTCCGTCCGCGTCCGCGCCGCGATTCTGCTCGATTCGTCGAGCAGCAGAACTTCGGCCCGCGCGACCCCTTCTTCATCGGCCAGCTCGGCCGTGACGTCAGTCAGAACGAACCCGTCGATTTCTCCAGTGACGCGTATCGGAAAATCAATGATGGGCAAGACGCCTGGACGGGTCTGGACCACGACGTGACTTTGCACCGGCCGGTATGTCACATCCGGCAGAGTACGCTGATCGATGGTAATGATCGTTTGCGGCCCCGGCATCAGGTTGGGCACCCAGGCCACACCCGTGAAGTCTGTCGTGTTTTCGGCCCGGCGCCGCGTTCCGGAAACGACGATGTTTGGTAAGGTCGCCTCACTGTCATCGAATACACCATTGGCATTGGCGTCAACGAAAACCCGCACACCGAGAATGGTTGCCCCGCTGCGCTCCTGGGCGCCGGCAAAGCGATAATTGATAGCTTGGTTTTTCGGCAACAACGCCGTGCGCAGATTCAATCCCAGCACGTAGTTGCCGCGTGTATCGACAGACGGCGCAATACCGACAGAAACTTTGTCGAAGGCGACACTGAAATCCAATCCGAAAATCGTATTCTTGCTGGCGAACTCCCGGTCGACATCGAGGGTCGCGGTGATATCGCGACTGAACCGTTTGCGCGCCTGCAAGGACGCGGTCTGAAGAAACCGGTCCTGGGTGAAACTGTAGTCTGCTTGCAGCCGGTAAAGTACACCGCCCCTCTGACCGCGCACGGCTGCGGTCCCGGAGACCGCTGTGGGTACGGCGTTACCACCAAACCAGTTCACACCGATGGCATTGCTGGCACTCCATCCTGCGTAATTCACTGCGAGCCGGTGGTCGAAGGTGTATGCCGTCGGCTGGGCAATTCGTTGTTCGCGTGACAGCTCTAGTCTCTGTCCGACACCGACACGCCCGAACTTGATGGGGCGATGGCCAACACCCAGGGCGGTTTCGGTTCGCGCCTTCGTGCCGTCCAGGGGAGGATTGAAACGTTCGAGATGGGAAACGAACGCATCGATATCGCCAAACCGAGTCTGCAACTCACTGGCGAGCGTATAACTGCCTTCCTCTTCCATCGCACCGTCGATGGATGCGTAGACGCCCCCGACACTCGCGCGGGTTCCGGCAAACAGGGCGCCCTGCTCCGTACGCCGACCGATCGTGCCGTATGTTCCTCCGGCGACGACCGAAAGCATATCGGTAAACCCGTATTCGAAGCGGGCCACCAGCGCCGGCTCGTCCGACAACGCCTGACCGCCGATACTGAGCAAGGTATCGGACGACTGAACGATGCCAACTTCATAGGCAAGCGTGCCGGCCGGCAGCAATCCGGGACCGAGAAAAACACGCTCGGTGCGCTCGTCGACTTCTCCGTTCGGACCATAGGCGACAATTCGGAATTCGTTCGCGCCGAGCCGCAACGACAGAGTCGAAAACTCATACTGACCGTCACCCCCGATGGATTGAAAGCCGATCAGGCGATCGTCCTGATACAACTCCACATCCCAGCCGGGCGGCACCGTGCCAATGAGTACAAAGTCATTGGCCTGGGAAACGCGGTTGGACCCGATGTTCGAGACGTATGCGCCGCGCCCGCGCCGGACGGCCGCCAGCACCGGAACCGCCGGCATAAGAATGTCGCCGAGTGCAATGGTGGTCGCTTGCAGCGGACCCAACATGGACGCCGAAGGATCTTCCCGTTGCAGCAGGACGTCAAAGGTATCCAGACTTATTCCGTTTCCATTTCGGTAAGTTCCAAGTGCGTTCAGCGACGACGAGAAACCAAGCAGGTCACCTTCCGTCTGAACGCTCAGCGTTCCGAAACGCGTCGTATTCCCACCGCTCTTCGACACCGACCCGGCGGCTGTAATGTTAACCGCCGGCGCCGCGGCCCACTGATACGGAACCTTGATGGCGCCCGACTCATCAAGCTGACGTCCGCCGGCCGTGGACAACAATCCGCGCTGGGTTTGCCGCTCGGCGGCACGTTGAAATGCGAGCGGCTCCTGCGGTTCGACGAGCAACAACAATCTCAGCAGATCGGGTTCGATGGTGACCGGAAACCAAGCTTCGAGCAGTGCAACAGACACATAGATGTCGTCGTCGTGCAACTCGATGTCGGCGGCGGTGTACGGGAACACGTTTCCGCCTGCCACGACGATCTCACCACCGATACTGAGCCTAAACGTCCGCTCTTCCGATAAGAACCAGCCCTCCGCGATGCCGGAAAAAGGATCCACCTGAATGGGAAACGACAGCAATGAACTCAAGGCGCCCAAACCGATGAGGATGTCGCCGCGCGCCCGGCGATATCCAAAAACGAAATCTCCCTCAAACAAGGTCCGGCCAACCCGCACCGCGAATATGACCGATTGATCCTCGGGACGCTCGATCCGAGTTAAGCCGGTGGCCTCGTCAAACGTTGTGACGACGTCCGCCGTCTCGAATGCCTGGGCGAGCAGAGTGTCTTCAAATTGTGAGGGGGTCGAAACATTGTCGCGCGCGGCGGCCGTGGCGACCAAACACGCAAGGGCCATCAGCCCCAGCGGAAGCGAGCTGCGTGTCTGGCGGGATATTCTTCGAAAAATGCGGAAACGGCTACTGCAAGGGAACGACGAGTTCGTTGAGCACATCGGTTTCGCTCCGCGACTCTGCCATCACCTTAACTTTAAGCTGACCTTCGGTCGGCTGCCGCCCATTCGGCCAAGTTGGCACGAAGGACTTCGTAATCCAATCCCGTTCGCGGTAAATTCTCACGATCGATGATTCAACCACCTCTTCAGAGCGTCCGTTTGGCCGGAGCCATTCGACCGCGACCCGCGCCGCCGCGTCCGCGTTTCCATCGCGTGTCAACTTTACCTGCACCGCGTCTTCGATAACTTCCGCCTCAGCCACCGACATGCGCGAGCCGAATTCACCCACCGCAACAACGACGGGGATCGCGATGTTGAACCGGAATCCGATTCCGAAGCTCATGCCGCCGGATGACCCGCTCCCTTGCGACGGCGCGCCATCTGTGACATCGACTGCGCGGAACACAAGGTGCGTGCGGTACGTTCCGTCCTCGACCTGGGAAGCCCGCCGCCCGAGGACACGAATGGTTTGTGTTTCACCAGGTTGCAACACGAATTGGCGCGGTGAAAATCGAATCATCCGGCGTGCGGAATGCTCCATCGCATCGACCCGGGAGGTCACGCCTGTTTCGGTCATTGAGTAGTCTTCGAGTGTCAACGCGTAAGACGCAGTTCGCTCCGTCCTATTTGTCACGGTCAGAACTTCCGACCAGCGATTGTCGAACAATTCCACCCGCTGAGGCGAGATAAACAGCGGCGCCTGAGCTGCGGCTGCCGAAGCAAATCCGAGCAGAACCAGATGAGCTAGCGCACCGCACAAGAGCCTGCTCGTATTCAGACCAACTAAACGACTCATGGCACCACCATCTCGACTAGAATCGGAACACCGCCAGCATTTGCAGTATCATAATCGCCGCTGCTTTCAATGCCGCTCGTCGCCAACGTAGCACCTATAAACGCCGTGTTCGGGGCGTTATTGCCGGACGTCAATTGGGCCACATTGAGACCGACACCAGCACAGGCGACTGTACCCTGTCCGCCCGGCGCCGCACCAGAACCCACCGCAATCTCAATAGCGGTGAGCGTGATGGTGTTGGTCCCGTTGGATAACGTGGCCGTCGCCGCACAAGAAATATCCACCGTCGTTCCGCTTTTTCCGCTGACGCGGATTTCACCGACCTCGCCGAACCCGCCGCCGCTTAAACCGCCGGAGTAAGTAATCGACGCATTGGTTCCAAGCGCCGCAGTCCCCGGGATGGCTGCGAGATCCATGATACCGAAACTTAAGTCCGCGCGGACCTGCAAAGACTGGCCAACCGCCGAATTGCTGTTCAGCACAAGGATCACAGCCAGCCCAAGGGAGAGCAGCTTGAAACAACCGAGGATGAATTTGTTCAGCACATTAGACATGACGATGTCTCGCATAGGGTGTCCAAAATCTACCGCGGTCTGCCTCAGCCTGGAAATGGGAACGCATGCGCCTTAGCGCGTGCGTCCCAGACCGGCCAATTAAAGACAGGAACCTTCAGTAGAACGGCCGGTCTATTGACTACTGGTAGACCGCCTGAAGGGTGGACGCGGACCCACACCGGAGTTCGTCGTGCTGAATGCGCCGGTCGAGGTCACACCGGACATGTTTGCGATGTTGAGCGTCGCGCCCATGTTGATGGCCGTCGCGCCGGTTGTCAGAGACACGGTGATCGCCGTCGAACCCAGACCACCGCAGGTCGTTCCTGTTGCGGAAGCGCCTTCGGCAATGCTGGTCGGAACCGCGATTGTTTGCCCTGCACTGTTGGCCACTGTCGCGGACGTGCATGAGACATCGATGTTAACGCCGTTCGAGCCGGAGATGTTGACCACACCGGCGGATACGGTACCGGAACCGGCAGACGTGATGTCCGTGCCGGACGCGGCAAACGTACTGTCAGGACGGAGTTCCAAAGTTCCTGTTCCAGACAGATTGACGTCAACGTCGCCGAAGCTCACGTCCGTCTGAGTGGTCACTGTCACAGCTTGGCGTAGCGTGGCCCTGACTTCGACGGTGTCGCTCTGGGCGACAGCGGACTGGCTAACAAAAGCCACGAAGAGGCCGGAAATGGCAGCAAAGCGCCAGTTCTTAAGATTAAAGTTGGTCATATCGAAGGTCCTTTCCTGTTTATCGCTTGCGCGACGCCCTGGTGGGTTTTAAGGACTGTTCGTAACGGTAGAACAAATCACTTGTAAAAAAGTTGTAAAACCTAATAATTATTTAATAATAAACAGTTAGGAACCGCTGGCAGAAAAGCCGGCGTCAAAATGAATGGCAACAGCGAAGCGGATTCTGGCGGTCGAGGACGATATTTTCATCCTCGATCTCATCTCGCATATTTTGGAGTCCGCCGGTCATAAGACCGCACGGGCATCGACCGCCGCCGAAGCAACGGCCCTGTTCGGGACAGCGAGCTACGATCTCGTGATCCTGGATCTGACCCTGCCCGACGAGGACGGCCTGACGGTGGCACGACAGATCAGGGCGCGGTCAGACGTTCCGATCATCGTCCTGAGTGGACGTTCCGAGCGCTCCAGCCTTATCGCCGCGTTGGAAATCGGTGTCGATGACTACGTCGTGAAGCCGGCCGATCCACAAGAGTTGCTGCTGCGCGTCAAAAATCAGCTGGAACGGCGCGGCGGTGGTGGCGGTGAGCAATATCGCATTCACGGGCTTTTTAAGTTCGGCAACTGGGAACTCAATGCAGAGGCGCGAACGTTAACGAACGCATCTGGTGAAGACGTTCGCCTAACCAAAGCGGAGTTCGATCTGCTGCAGGCGCTGGTGTCGTCCCCCAACCGGGTGCTGGAACGCAATTTCCTCTTGGATGCCATCGGCCGTGCCGATCAGCCGGAAACCAACCGGACGATCGACGTGTTGATCGGGCGCCTGCGTGCCAAGATCGAGGCCGATGTAAAGGCTCCAGAACACATCCAGACGGTATTCGGCGTTGGCTACCGGTTTGCGACACGGGTCGAACGGACGTAAGAATTATCTCGTTCGCACGCCTGCTGCGCGTCCTACCCAAGAAATTCTTTTTGGTCGATGAGATCCGTGATCGCGACAGAGTCGGTGCCAATATCGTTGCCGTTGAGTAGATTGAGCGCCTGCCAGGCGGCGTTGGACGCCGCGCCGATCGCAGTGCCGGGGAACAGGACAACGCTGTAGCCCTCGCCCTGCAAACCGTCCGGCGTCGGCATGCCGTCAGCGCCCGGCTTCATCAAGTTGAACAACAGGGGCACTTTGCCGGACAACAGGTCGCACAGGCGGTGCCGCTCCCCGGCCGTCTTCAGACCTTCGACAAACACCATGTCAGCGCCCGCCTCGGCGTAACGCGCCGCCCGGTCCATAGCGTCGTCGAGCCCGGTTGAGAACATCGCGTCTGAGCGCGCGCTGATGACTGTATTCCCGTCGTGCCGGGCATCGAGCGCGGCTTTGATCTTCCCCACCATTGCGTCCGCACTGACCAATGGCCGCGTCGTCTCCTGGCCGTCCGGTTTGACGTCGATCTGGTCTTCGATCTGGATGCCCGACGCCCCGGCGCGTTCAAAAGCACGGACGGTGCGGGCGACACTGAGCGCGTTGCCGAAACCGGAATCCGCATCGACGAACAGGTGGATGTCCACTCGATCCCGGACACGGGCAACGACATCGGCCATTTCGGTCATCGACACGAGGCCGATGTCCGGTCGGGCGAGCTGGCTGAATGCCACCGCCGAGCCGGAGACGAATACGGCTTCAAAGCCGGCTTTCTCCGCCAGCGCAGCGGTCAGCGCATCGTAGATTCCGGGAGCGCGGACGATCGCCGTCTGCGCCAACCGGTCTTTCAAGCTCTGAGCGGCCATTACCAGTCCACCTCGACACCGATGCCCTTGTCACCGGCGGTCTTGGCGGCGGCAACGGCAGCGGCAAGATCCTGCGCCGCAACGCCGAGGGACTTGTACACGGTGATGTCGGCATCGGACTGCCGTCCCGGCACATCGCCCGAGAGCACTGCGCCGATCTCGCCGGCAATATGATCGGCGGTCACCAAGCCAGCTTCGATGGCATTGACCAATTCCCCGGCCTGCTCGACCGCCGATGGAATGTAATCGACAAAGAATTTGCTGCGGGTGACGACTTCCGTGTCGGCTTCCGCCGCGGCGCGCACCGCGGCGCCAACCAGATTGACGTGCACGCCCGGCGAAAGCCATGCGCCTTTGAGAATTGGCTCCGGCGACGACGTCACGGTGCAGAGGATTTCCGCCTCACGCGCAGCCGTCTCCGCGTCGGGCTCAACAGAGATCGATACACCGTCGGGAAGCTCCTGCTCGTCGGCAAAGGCCTGGGCCCTGTCGGCATTGCGCGCCCAGACGATAATGCGCTCGATGGGACGCACGGACAAAATCGCCTGAATGTGGTGACGCGCTTCCTCGCCTGCACCAAAGAGCGTGAGCGAGGTTGCGTCTTTGCGCGCAAACGTGCGTGTCGCCAGCGCAGTGGTTGCCGAGGTACGGATGGCGGTGAGTTCGCTACCATCCATCAGGGCAATCGGCAGGCCATCCTCGACATCGAACACCATGACCGCGCCGACATGGCTGGAATGCGGGCTCTCGGGCGCGCGGGGAAACTTGCTGACGATTTTGATGCCGAACACAGCGTCGGCCTGATCCGTTTTGCCCAGATAGCCGGGCATCATGCCAAGTTTGCCTTTGGTGTCCGGCACCGCCATGAACTGGCGCAGAGGCATTTCGACATCGCGGCGCGTCACCGCCTGCATGGCGCCATCCATCAGATCGACGCAGTCGGCATGGGTTAAGGACGCGGCCACGGCCGCACGGTTGAGAACAAGCATGGAGAAACCTGCGTTGGGTCGTTGAGTTATTTGGCTTTCGGACGAGGCGGCACGAACTTCATCGCCTTCAGGATGTCGGCGACATTTTTAGGACGCGAGAACGTGTCAGGCATGGGTTCGCCCGGCGTACGCGGACGGCCGATGGCCCGGAACCAGTCTTCAAGGGCAGGCGGGAAAAACACCCAGAACAGCTTCAAATCCACGTCGCCTGTGTTTTCTAAAAGATGACGCGCGTGTTTGCCGAATAGAATGGTCGCGCCGGGACCGATTTCGAACTCCTCGTCTTCGATTTCGCAGCGGCCGGTGCCTTCGTAAATAAAGATTAGTTCATGATTCTGGAAGTGCCCATGTTCCCGCACATGACAGCCGGGCGGCAGCACCTGAATGCCGGACGAAAAGTCGTCATAAGGCATGTTTTCCGGAGTCAGATTGACGGTGACATAGCCACGCGACGGCTCCGGCTGCCATATTGACTCTCCTTCTTCAGGACCGATCACTTTCCACCACGGGGCGCGGACGTCTACGGATGTTGGCATGGCTTAGGCCTCATTGAGTACGGATGTAAGGAATGCGGAAACAGCTTGATTATAGGCTCGCGTCTCGACGTGCGGCACGAAATGCCCGCCGCGCGGCAAAATCACTTTTTGGGCATTCGGAATAGCGGCGGCCAGTTCTTCAGAGAAGGCAACTGGCGTGATTTGATCATCTGCCGCACCGATGACGAGCGTCGGCAACGCGATTTCATGACTGCGGGCACGCAAATCATGCGATTGGACCGCGTGAATGCGCGAACGTTCGATGTCCACCCCTGGAAAAGCTGCGACACGTTGCGCTTTGGTGCCGGTGATAATTTCAGCGTGGGCATTGAGATGATCAGGCGGATAAGCCCGTAAGATCCCGTCGGTCAGGTAGGCCTCTGGTCCCGCGGTTTCGAGCACGGCAAGCCGCAGATCGAATAGCTCCTTGAAGTACACACTTGGGCCGGACCAGGTTGCACTCAAGACGATTGCGGATAGACGGTCCGCGTTGTTGAGCGCGAGATGCTGGGCGATGGCGCCGCCGGTGGAATGTCCGACCAGGGCCGCCTTTTCAACACCAAGGGCGTCCATGAGCGCCAAGACATCGCGGGCCATCTGCGCCACCGAGTAGTCGATCTTGGATTTGGTGCTGGCCCCGGTGCCGCGGTGATCATGGGTGATGACCTTGAAGCGCGGCGTCAGCGACGGAACAACCGGGTCCCAGAAAACAGCCCGCCCGCCCAGACCAGACACCAGAAGAACAGGGGTTTTGCAGCCGTCCGGACCGGCATGCTGCCATACCGCCAAATCGGCATCGCCAACGCTGATCATGTCCATCGCGCGAAATCCAACGTTTCTCTTGATTTAGGCAGCACTTTGCACGTCAGCGTCACTGATGACCAATTCAAAGCATCGATTATCGTATAACAAAAATATATGGATATGTACGGTTTAGACATTGGCGTTTATGGTTCAACCGGACCATACTGCGGCAAATTCAAAACAGGGCTTTGGCAATGGAACTCAAGCATTTGCGCCACTTTGTCGCCGTGGTGGACTGCGGCACGCTGTCCGGCGCCAGTTCGATTCTGCACCTGACCCAGCCGGCGCTGACGCGCAGCATAAAGACCCTTGAACACCAGCTCGAAGCGGAGTTGTTGGAACGCCGGGCACGCGGCGTTGTCCCCACCGAGGCCGGAGCCCGGCTCTACACCCGGGCAAAAACCATCCTGAACGAAGCGGCCCGGACAGCAGAGGACGTGTCCGCGACAGCACGCGGGGCCCGCGGAAAGTTGAGTATCGGCGTCGCTGCGATGTTCAGCGGCGAAGTGATAGCGGCGGTGCTCGCGCACCTGAAAAAGGCGGCGCCGGACCTGACCGTTCATGTCTTGGAGGGTTTCTTCGAAGATCTCGTCGACAACCTGAAGACCGCGCAAGTCGAAGCGGTGTTCACAAACTTTCCACCCGGCCTGACGGATCCGGAACTCACATTTGAACCGATCATTACCGTTCAGTCCCGGTTCGTGGTCAGTGCAAAGCATCCTTTGGCCAGCAATAAACACGTTTCAATGTCGGAGATCGCCAAGGTGCAGATGGCTCTGGTGCGGCAGGCGCACATGACGACACTGGTTTCGGAATTGTTTGCCGCCCAGGACGTCGGTTTGTCCCGTCCCGCGATAGAAACCAATGCGCTTCAGCTGCTGCGCTCGCTCGTCTTGTCAGGTGATTATATTTCCCTGCTGCCCGATCATATTCTGGAGGACGATGTCGAAGCAGGGCGCATCGTCCGCCTGAATGTCGAAGGCACACCGCTGCAAAGGGCCTCAGGTCTAGTCTTACGGAATCAAGAAACCCAGCGGCCCGCCGTCTCTCACTTCGCCGCGGCTGCCCGCGCGGCCCTTGCTGACTGGCCAGAAATCAAATCATGACAGACGCGGATCACATTGTTATCGGCGGCGGATCTTCCGGCGCCGCCCTGGCCCATCGGCTAGCGAAGCTGCGTCCGCGTGACCGCGTGGTCCTGCTCGAAGCGGGCACCTACGACTGGTCGCCGTTCATTCACGTGCCGGCTGCGATCATCAAAGCCATCGGTAATAAGAACCTCGACTGGATGCATGTCGCCGAACCGGACCCGACCCGCGACGGCAGAAGCGACCTTTGGCCGGCGGGCAAAGTGCTCGGCGGCTCTAGCTCGATCAACGGCATGCTGTTCGTGCGCGGACAAGCGAGCGACTACAACCGCTGGGCCGAGGCCGGCTGCGATGGCTGGTCCTATGCCGATGTTCTGCCGATATTCAAGCGCTTGGAACGCACCGCGATCGGCGACCCCGACCTACGTGGGCGGACCGGTCCGATGCACATCGACCGCCTGCGCACGGTGCATCCGCTAGCGCATACCTTTATCTCCGCGGCAAAAGAAAATGGCGTTCCGTTCAATGGCGATTACAACGGAGCCAGCCAGGTCGGTGTCGCCTACAGTCAGGTGACTCAGACCCGCGGTTGGCGGCATCACTCGGCACGCGGATATTTGTGGCCGGGCACAAAACCCCGGAACCTGAAGATCATTACGCGGGCGACCGCCTCCGGCCTGACCTTTGACAGCGACCGGTGTAGCGGAGTCACTTACCGCAAGGGCGGAGAGCGGCATACCCTTAAAGCCGCGCACGGCGTCACGATCTCCGCCGGCACCATGGCCAGCCCGAAACTATTGATGCTAAGCGGTATCGGTCCGGCCGAGCACTTGCAAGAACTCGGCATCGATGTCCGACGCGCCTGCGATGCTGTCGGGCGCAATCTGCAAGAGCATCCCGAAGGGATGGTTAGCATCGAAGTCAATCAGCCGACCTTCAATACCGAGATCAACAGTTGGAAGATCGTCCTGCATTCGATCAACTGGCTTCTGTTCGGACGCGGACCGGCGACAAGCCCTTATCCGCACGCGGTGGCGTTCATGGCATCTGGCGGAAGGGGCGATCAGGCGGACGTGCAGGTCCAACTCGGACCTTACGCGTTCACCTTCGACGAGAACGGAGTCATCCCGCACAACAAACCAGCAATCTCGGCCGCCGTGAATATCGCCTATCCCAAATCGAGGGGACGGATCACGCTGCGCACCAAACAGCCTGAGGACGGTGTGCGAATTGATCACAAGATGTTCGAAGCCGAAGAGGACCTAAACGACCTCATCGCGGCTTGCCGCAGTGTGCGCGAAATCCTCGCCGGACCGGCTTTTGCGGAGACGCGGGTCGCCGAACGCATGCCCGGCGCCGACGTGCAAAGCGACGACGAATGGGCAGACTTTCTGCGGCGCACCGCCTTCCTGGGCTATCATCCGGTCGGTACCTGCCGCATGGGCAGCGACGAGAACTCGGTCGTGACACCCGACCTTAAAGTCCGCGGCGTGACGGGCCTCAGGGTCGCCGACGCCTCTATCATGCCGGACCTGCCCAGCGGCAATACAAACGGGACAGCATTGATGATCGGCGAAAAGGCAGCCGACCTGATCGCGGCGGAGTGTTAAGCGATGACTGATACGACCCTCAAGGCGGAGGCCACCGATCCCTTTGCGTTCCGGAGCGACGGCTACGCCTGGTTTGTCGTGTTTATGCTGTGCCTGGCGATGATCATCTCGTTTATCGACCGGCAAATCATCAACCTGCTGGTCGATCCGATCCGCGCCGATCTCGGCATTTCCGACACACAAATCAGTTTACTGCAAGGATTCGCTTTCGCGCTATTTTACAGCGCCGTGTCTATTCCGCTTGGACGCCTGGTCGATGCCCGCAACCGTAAAGGCATCATCGCCGCCGGTATGGTCTTGTGGTCAGTCGCAACAGCCGTTTGCGGTGTCGCCAAGCTCTTTTGGCACTTGTTTATCGCGCGCATGCTGGTCGGTGTCGGCGAAGCCACATTGACGCCCGCCGGTGCTTCGATGTTGGCTGATTACTTTCCACGCAAGAGTTTTACCCGCGCACTCAGCGTTTTTACCGGTGCCGGCTTTCTCGGCTCCGGTATCGCTCTTGCTCTGGGCGGTCTCATCATCAACGAAATGATGGCGATCGGTCCGGTAGACCTCGGCATTTTCGGTACTGCACGCCCCTGGCAATTGACGTTCATGGTCGTATCTATTCCCGGGCTCGTTCTGGTCGGCATTTTGTGGCTGACCGTCCGCGAACCGCCTCGCATCGGCACAGCCGGCAAAATCAAAGACGAACCACTTTCATTACGCGACGCCTGGGCCTATTTGGTGGACCATAAGCGAGTGCTCGGTCCCGTGGTGATGGGCTTCACATTCATGTCAATGATGATGTTTTCCCTCGGCGCCTGGACACCGACATATTTTGTACGCACCTTCGATATGCCGATTGCGGAAATCGGTGCCATCTTCGGCTTGTACTTCATGATTCTCGGCTCCGCCGGCGTGGTCTGCGGCGGGCTGCTGTCTGACTGGCTGAAATCCCGGGGCCACGAGGATTCGAACATGCGGGCGGGCTTAATTGCCGCTATTTTAACCGCGCCGTTTCTGGTCGCGTTCCCATTGGTCAGTGATCAGACACTCTCGCTCGTCCTGCTTGCTCCTGTGATCTTTTTTGGCACGATGCCATTTGGCGCCGGACCTTCCGCACTGCCATTGATCGTCCCTAACCGCTTGAGGGGTCAGGTGATGGCCTTATATCTGTTGATCAGTAACCTAGTGGGACAAGGCGGCGGCCCCTGGCTTGTTGCTGTATTTACGGACTACGCGCTGCAAGACTCCAGTCTGCTCCGCTATTCCATCAGCATCGTCTGCCCAATAATTCTTCTGATCGGTGCCGCAACTCTGGTCTACGGACTGAAGCCCTTTGGACGCCATGTGCAGGCACTAGAAGCTAATGCGTAATGTTGCCCACGAGTGACAATGGAACCGGACGCACGGAGAGACAAAATTATGGACAACAATTCCCCCAATGAAATGCTCCACCCGGAAACCGGTGACAGCCGGCTTTCGGAGCTTGGTGACGAGATTAACAGTTCAGGTAAGCAATTCTTCGACAATGTCGTCCTCGACAACATTCTTGAAGCCATGGTCGAGTTGACCGCTCAGGTGTGGACCTACCGCGACCGCTCCATCATTCTTGAGCGCGTGCTGCAGGACATCGTCAGTGATGGCAAAGATATCGCCGCGCTGATTGAGGCTTACGAGCCGACCGAGGCAGACAATGCCGCCCGCGCCGCCGAACGTGCTGAACTCGTATCTAATGTCTTCCGCAGCTTTTCCCGCCGTCCCGTTTCCACCAAGACTTCAGGAGGCCCGTCATGACCGCCGTATCCCTGCCCCGCGGCTATAACGGAATTCTTCCGCGCACGACCAAACTGTCCGACGAAAGTTACCTCGACTTCGTTGAGACCTTTCGCGGCATTGCCGGTTACGGCACCTATCCGCTGGTGGCGCAGACCGGCGACGCGGCGGTTGGCGAGAAACTTGGCAAGACCGACGACAAGACCGACATCGAAGCTATCAAAGGCGTGATCAACAGCCTGCCATTGCCGGCGACGTGGCAGCGGTTCATGCGCTCGCATCAGGAGATGATGTGGCGGCGCACGCGGGGCTCGTTCGCGCCGTTCATCGCCGACCTCGAAGCGGCGATGAACGAAGCAGAGACTCTAGGTCCGGGCAAACTGATCTATGACCCCGAGTTTCATGTGCCGGACTATGCCCGCCGTGAAATCCACCTACAGCCGGGCGGCTACACGGACGACCCGCTCGGCGGCATCGTCTTTCACTACGGCACCAAGGTCTTCTATGCGGGCATGAACGACCAGAACGAACTCCATGCCGAGATCGTCGACAGTCTGACCCCGCCGGAAGATGGCAAGGTTGACCGCATTCTCGATCTCGCCTGCAGCATCGGCCAAGCGACCATGGTCCTGAAGGACCGCTACCCAGATGCCGAAGTCACCGGATTCGACGTCGCGCTGCCGTTGCTGCGCTATGCCCACTGGCAGGCCGTCGAACGCGGCATCGACGTGAATTTCATGCAGGGGTTATCGGAAGACACCAAGCTCGACGGCGATAGCTTCGATATGGTGTTGGCATACATCCTGTTCCACGAAATTCCGGTAGATGTCATCAAACAGACGGTCACAGAGATGTTTCGCATCCTGCGCCCGGGCGGAACATTCTGCATCTACGAATTTCCCAGCGCCGGCCCGAACATGCCGCCGTCGCAACGTTGGATGATTGACTACGATTCCAACAACAACTGCGAACCCTATTCACCCGGCTTTGTGTACCTGGACTTCCATAAGGTGCTGGCCGACGCCGGCTTCGACATCAAGCCCGGCCCGAAGAATTCGAACGGGTTCCTCCAGACCCTGGTCGCGGCCAAGCCGGGCGCATCATAGTCGCCGCCGCTGTCCGGTATGCACGGCCTGGCTCAACACCGTTTGGTGTATAAAATCTGTTGAATCCCAAGGAGTTGGGCCAACCGTCCTCCGTCACGGCCACCATACCGAAAGCGCATATCATCCACCATTCTTTCTATTTGTTTAGGGTCATTTGAGCGCACAAAGTGCAGATGAAAAAAATGAGGCAATGAGACATGGCACTGAATACAGTCCCCCTGCGAGACGTCACTGACGAGGACCGCGCCGCTTACGAGCGCGATGGCGCCGTATGCCTGCGCGAAGTGTTCGATCCGGAGTGGCTCGACACTTTAATGCCCATGGCGCGCCGCATCACCATCGAAGAAGAGGACGTCGGACTACTGCCGTCTGCACCGGGACGGTACATGTCGCGGATCATTCCGGAATTCCGCCGTTTCATTTTTGACTCACCCATGGCCGAAGCCGCGGCGAAAGCCATTGGCTCCAAGACCGCCCGGTTTTTCTTTGAGGAAATCTTCGCCAAACCGGCTCATTCTGACTCCAAGACGATCTGGCACTGCGACCGCATGGGCTGGCCGGTGGCGGGACAAATGGTGCCCTCCCTATGGATTCCACTGCACGACGTCAAAGCCGAAAACGCTTTGGAAGTGATCGCGGGATCTCACAAGCAAGACGTCAAATACTGGCTGTTTTCACCCAACGCACGGAAAATGGTTAAGCCGGACGATCGCGCCGCGCATCCCGATGAAGCTAAATTACGCGCCGACCCCAAAAACAAGTTCCTGCAATGGGAATTGAAGAAGGGCGATATGCTGATCGTCCACCCCTGGGCGCTGCATTACTCGTCTGGCAACACTGCCGATGACTGGCGGATTGCGATTTCGGCTCGTATCTTCGGCGACGACATCGTGTGGGACCCGCGTCCCGATTGCGTCAACCTGGCAGGCGTCTCTTTTGACGAAATGGTCGAGGGCAATCCGCCGGCGGGTCCGTTGTTCCCGATGCTGTGGTCGGAAGATGGCCAGCGGGACGGCGATGACGAATTCCCACGCGGTTTCGCCACGACGTGGAAGGCGCAGCGGCGTAACACGGTCAACGAAGACGAGTTGTTCGCCGACATGTTGAAAAAGGCAGGCTAAGCGCGTTTTGGCGGCTTGGTAAAGCAGGCGGCCTGTTGTAAGCGGCACCGTAATCGGCAACACTACCGGTGTGACTAAATCAACCGATCAGACATTTCGTCGCGCGTTTGTGCTGCTCGCTGTCTGCGTCCTCGGCGGCGTATACATCGGAATCATCGCCGATTTTTTAATCGCCCTCTTCCTGGCCGCAACGATCGCGGCAATGCTGCGCCGTCCGTTTGGGAGGCTCACGAACCAGTTCGGTGGGCGCGCCCGAACCGCAGCTGGATCAATGATTCTCGCGCTAACGGTCGGCGTTATGATTCCAGCGCTGGCCTTAGTGGTTCTGGTGGCCAACGAAGCCTTGGCAATCAGCGAGATCGTCGCGCCTTGGGTCGAGAAACAGATTCAGAATCCCATCGATCTGTCCACCGAGTTACCTGACTGGATGCCCCTGGCCTCGGAACTCGAACCCTATAAGTCACGCATCCTTGAGAAACTGAGCGAGGCCGCCGGCGCCGCGGGGTCATTTCTCGTTTCGAGCATCTCGAACGTCACCCAAGGCGCTATCGGTTTCCTCCTAAGCGTCTTCGTCATGCTCTATGCGCTGTACTTTTTCTTGATTTCGGGTCCGGACATCGCCCGCACGGCAGCACAGTATATCCCCTTTAAGGAGCAGGACCGGAGACGCGTCCTGGACAAGGGTATGTCTGTGACGCGCGCGACGCTGAAAAGCATACTGGTGATCGGATTTCTCCAAGGAGCGATGGTCGCTGTCGCTTTCTTCGTTGTTGGAATCGAAGGGCCCTTGTTCTGGGGTTCAATTGTCGTTGTACTGTCGTCGGTACCCACCGCCGGGCCGCCGATTGTGTGGGCACCGGCCGCCGTTTACCTCTTATTGTCTGATCAAACACTCGCCGGTGTCGCGTTAATCGCCTGGGGCGTCATCGCCGTCGGCTTCATCGACAACGTCTTACGTCCGCGCTTGGTCAGCGAAGAAACCCAAATGCCGGATCTCCTGATCCTGATCAGCATCCTTGGCGGTATATCCGCGTTCGGCGCCATCGGTATTCTGCTCGGACCTATTCTGGCGGGGTACTTGCTCGTCGTACTGGATATTTACCGGGAAGTTTTCAGCGACGGACTTCCGGCACCGCGCCACGAGGTAGAAGCCGACGACGGCTAAGCCGCCGTCATTCTGCCGGAACAGCCTTGAAATCCGGTGCCTTGCCCAAAGTTGCAATCGCAAGGACACCGATCGCCAACGCGGCGATGGCGAAGTCGAGCGCAAGATCGTAATTTCCGTTGGCATCGTAAACCGCACCGAACAGGGGCGGCACAATTCCGACCCCGGCATAGAAAAACACGAACACCCAGCCGTAGAGTTTACCGTAGGCCTTAAGACCGAAATATCGCGCGGTGAGATAGGGGACGAGGTCAACTTCGGATCCTGCCGCCAATCCGATGAAGACAGCCGAAGCGACAACCATCCACGCCGGGGGAGATCCGAAGCCGAGCAGCACACAGCCGACCATCGGCATGGCCAGAAAAAAAGCAGCGACGTAAGGAGGATGAAAGCGGTCAACCAGAAACCCGGTCGACACGCGGCCCAAGATCACGGCGACACCCATCAGACCAGCGATACTGAGTGCCAATTCCCGTGCCATGCCGGAGTCCGTCAGCAGCGGGACAAGGTGAACCATCAGGGACGAGATCATCCCACCGATCAGGGTGAAGGCGAAGGCGAACTGCCAAAACCGAATATTGCGGAAGGCCTCGGCGACAGTCGACCCGGTCTGGAGAGATGGCGACGGCGGTGTCGTGACGTTTTTGGTCTGCCGGCCGTTTTCGAAGAAGAACAAGCTGGCGGGAATAATTGCGACCAGGGCGGCACCAGCAATCGCAAGGTAACCTGCCTGCCATCCGTAAGAGGTAATCAACCGGCCAACGCCGACCGGGACCAGAAAGCCGGCAATGCCGGTGCCGGTCAAGGTCAGCCCCATGGCAAGGCCGCGTTTCTTCTCAAACCACGTGGCCACACCGCGCGTCCAGACCAACGGAGTCGTGCAGCAACCGCAGAGAGAGACCAAAAAGATCCCGGCATAAAAGACTAAGATGTTGCCATTCATCTGTGTGAGCACACAGATCGCCACGGCGAGAGTCGCTAGAGAGAACAGCGCAATTTTCCGCACACCGAATTTGTCGGCGATGTAGCCAACGAAAGGTGCGGTCATCACGAATCCGAGGGTCAAAAACGTCTTCGCGCCTGAGACTTCGGCCCGGTTCCATCCGAAGGCATCGGTGAGCGGATTAATCATCACCGTCAGGCTGTAGACCATCGCGCCCGTGACTCCGGCTCCAACGCCAAAAGCCGCAGCAACAACGACTTTCCAATGATCGCGGAACTCGCCGTAATCGTGATCCATCAGACGTCCTATCTATCAATGTCAATCAATTTACGGCGTATCCGCGGAGAGCGGCACGACAGGCTGACTACCGATCGCCGCGAAGGATGAATCCTCTAGACGGATCCAGTAGTGCGGCAAACCAGCGATTTCACGTACGGCATCCCCCGCTTCGACGACGACCTCCTGATCGCCCTGGAAGAAGCGCATCTTACCTGACGTCACGTATATCAGGGCATCCGTCGAGCCCGAGGTCTTGCCGGTCGGTCCGCCCTTATAATTCTTGGTGGTAACGAATGTATTGCCGTCGAGATCGTAGCGCTTAACCATCAGTTTGACGGCGCCGTCCGGTGCGCCGGTGAAGTGCTCGTCGAACTGCCCACGTTTGTATTCCCCGTTCTCATACCATCCAGCGGAATAGGTCTCGGGCGCGTCCTCCGCCCGCACATGCATAGCTCTTGCCGCGCCGTTGACCTTCTCTCCGTTGACCGTCCACAGAATCACGGTGGCGTCTCCGTCTCCGCGCAACACGCCGCTTGGATAGCTGACCACGTCGCCGGCGTTGACGGCAACCGATTCACCACGCACCTCCACGGTGCCTGAGCCCTGAAGCATGTAGAGTTCGGTTTCAACGGTAATGGCGTGTATCATACCGCCTCGATCTTTCTTGAATTCAAGCACGCGAATGACGCCCGTCGGAAACGAATAGGTCTTCTGAGTATAGCGAGACGCCTCGGCAGGAGCTTTGGCGACATCTTCCTCACCCCATGCGATACGTACGCGCAGGCCTAGCTGATCGACGGCGTCCCATTCCGCGAATGGCTCCGCCTCTACTGCATCGCCATCGATGACGTACGCATCGGTCGGATCGGCCGGGGCGGCGACACGAACGGCATGTTGCGGCACGTCTAGCGCTGCGGCCGTACCGATCAACGCGGCGGTGAACGCCAGCGGTACAATAAATCTCATTAAAAGGCCCTCCCTAGGGGTCACGCTTCCGGGCGCTAGTCGAATTTGAAATCTGGAATAACCTCGCTGGCCAAATTAAGGCTCAGCGTTGTCGTCGGCACGGTGCTGCGCATGGTCGAGTGATGAAGGCAGTCACCGCGCACGAGATTCCCGTGCCCCGGCGCGCGGCGGCGCATTTCGCCGCTTTGCACGGTTGTTTCCAGATGGCCGGACATCACCCAGACAATGGCCATGCGGTTGGTCAGGTGCATTTCGTCAAGATTGTAGGGCTTCGGGCTATTCTGCGTGAAGCCGAGGCCCCAGCTCTCGCCCTTTTGCACGGCGCTCATGGAACTGAGCGGACTGGTCTGAACAAGCGGAACGTCATAAGTCGTCCAGGCGGAGCGTCCGTTCTCGTCGAGCTTGTATCCGGTCATGCGATAGGCCGTTGCCGGCGTTTTCTGGCTGGTCGTCATCGTCTTAATCCCCTCAACAGGTCGGACGTTGTTTCTGAATTTGCCCGCGGAGTTCGCCGGCTGGATATTTCTCGGTGTGCAGATTGACGTACATGCGATCTGAGATCAGGTACGCCAACTCACCTTCGTTCAGCACATACGAGCCCGCGACCGGCGACTTGATGCCGCTCGGCGCGAGATCGAACAGAATGGCCGCTTCGCCACCGGGGGTCTGAGGGCCATGCACATGTACGCCGGTCGGCGGTGTCGTGAGATCCTCGTAAGTCGCTGTCCAGCTGAACTCCAACGTATCGCGCTGCAAAACGAAATCGACCCGGCCCACCCCGGGGCTTTCCGTCACTGCACTCTCTTCGTCGGCGGAGAGAGTGGCGAAGAAGTGGATCGGCGGACCCGAGGTGTCATCGGCTACCGGGGAGAAATAGGCACAGGACAGATCGCTCTTCGCCCCAGACTGGGCCGCGGCCTGAGAGCTCAGCACGGACATAGCCGCAACTGCGGCCAGCGCGACGGCGCATATGATTCGAAGTGGCGCCACGGTTATTTCAATCCACCTGGCATACGCACCAGGAGATAGTCGCAAGCTTCCTCGCCGACAAAGCGCGTCATGTGCCCCTGCCCCATGCTGTCTTCCGCGAACATCATGTCGCCACGGGCAAGTTGGCGCTCTTCGCCGTTGCTGACGGTGATGTGCATCTGGCCGGAGAACACGGCAATCATGGTGGGGCCGTCGACCGGGGTAAAATCAATGAAGTGCCCCGGCAAGGCATGTCCGATACGCCAATCAATGACATCCTGCTGGGCCGCCTGGATGCGGCGGTAATACTCACCTTCCTTGGCGGCGACCCCTGTGACCGTGGTCATGGTCAGTTCGATATCATCGAGCAGCGAATGGCCCATGGCATCGTTGTAGATGTGCGGTAGCAGCATTGTCTCTCCCCTTCTCGCTGCGGGCCGGCGGAGAGCCTGCCCCTGAACACGCGGTCCGATAAATACGGCCTTAGTTGCCGCTGCCGGCCATGGTTTGGCCGGAAGTCATGATTGTGCGCCAGACGCGGTCGGTGCTGCGCTGGCCGTTCAGAGCGCCGGGCTCGCCCAGATCGCGTTTATGGATGTATAGCTTGAGGCCCATATGCGCCCATTGCCGCCGGCCGTTATCGGCCTCAACGATCGACCATAACCCGACGGGCTGATCGTTCTCATCCGCATAGACGGGAATCCACAGGTCGGGACGGGCCATATCGCGGCCGATGCCGATGCCGAAGGCCCGCGGTTTGGTAAGATCGTGAACATAAAGCGTGTTGCCATCCGCATCGGCCATCAATTCGCCCGCGTCGGACGGTTGAAATGTCACCCAATCCGGAATCGGCGGCGGCGGCTCGAGCACCACTGCCGTAAACGTATCGATTCCTTCGCCCGAAAATTCTCCGGGGGCGTAATCTCCCGAATAGCGATACAGCGGCAGGTTTTTGTAGGTCCATTGGCGCGTGCCGTCGGCGCGGTCGAAAATTGACCAGTCATCCAACGCGGACTTCGCGGTCCACCAGGCCTCGACCGGCACCCATGTTTCGGCGCACTGTTCATCGCAGGCCGAGGTCCCAGGTTGGTCGGCCGTTGACGTGTAGAGGGTCATGTTTTTCTGATCGACCAGCACCTGGCGGCGTTGGGTCTTGAAGATGCCGAATCCAGGCGGCAGCGGGATCGGCTTCACCGCCACATACCACTGCTGAAGGAACTGGTCGCCGTTCATATCGCCGGGCGCCGCATCGCGCATGTATCGGTAGAGCGGCTTGCCGCGGAAGGTCCACTGCAGCGCGCCGTCTTCGCGTCGCACCGTCGACCATTCTTCGCCATCGCGCGGCGTATCGGTCAACAGCGGCGGCCATACCTCCGTGCAGTCGTCTTTACACAAGGGAAACCCGCTGCGCGGATCCTTGGTGTAGGTGTACAGGGTCATGCCGGCGTCATCGGTCAGCCGCCAACCGTGACCGACCTGCTCGAGACGCACCGCAGACGGCACGTCTCCGGGCCCTTCCACCGCGAAGGCTGTCAGCGGCGTAGCGAACACCACCAAAAGGCCGAAGCGAATCAAGGAATGCGCCTTCACGACCTACACCATCACTTCAGTGACTGGACGGGACGTCTGGAGAGACTTCGTGCCCCAGCGGCGCAGCGGCACACCCATGATCTGCATCGCGGTGTAACCGACGCGGGTGATGGGATCGCCGCCGCCAACAATATGCATACCGGTTCTCATGCGGCCGCCCGCCTTACCCGCGAGGAACACCGGGATACTGTCGATGGTGTGCAGTTTGGCATAGTTGGTCTCGCTGGCGGCGAAGATCAGGCAATTGTCGAGCAGCGTGCCGTCGCCCTCGCGGATACTCATCATCGTCTTGAGGAATGTCGCAAATGCCTCGCTGCAGCGCTGGTTAAACCAGAATGCCAAAGGCTGATAGCCGAGTTCGGAATCGATCAATTCCATGTGGGTGAGCAAATGATGGGTATACGATTCACCTGTACGGCGTACGTTGGCGAAATTGTCCGTGAACACCAGATTGAAAACGTTGGTCTGGTTACATGCGACGGCCATGGCCAGGAGTTCGGCCATAACCTCATGCGTATCGATGACATTCGGCATCTCGCGCACCCGGGCAAGTTTCTCTTCCGGCGGCTCATCGGGTGTCACAGGCAGGACGCAGGCTTCGTTCGGCTCAGGCTTTTCGAGCTGCAAGGCCAGGCGGTTTTCGATCTGGCGGATCGAGGTGAAATACTCGTCCATGCGTTCCCGGTCCGCGGTGCCCAACGTCTGGATGAACGCCTGGCTGTCTTCCATGAACGCTGACAGCACGCTCTTTTCCACCATAACCGCGGGATCCGGAGAAAATTCGTCAGCGTTGGGGTCGACAAACTGCGGACCGAAGATGCGGGCGTAAAGTTTGACCGGCGAGATTTCCGCCTCCGCGCGGCTTTCTGTATTGCGCGCACTGTAGTTTTCGCGCGCAATGCCGGCGCTGGAGGCATCGATGGTCTTAAAGCGGGAACGGTTGCCGATGTGATCGGCGATCAACAGGTCGAGAGTGGGGTCGGTTATCTCGCCTTCTTTCTGCGGGACGGTTCCGGTGCGATTTCCGACCCAGCCCGTGAAGTGGGTGTAATTGGAGCGCCCGTCGAGCGGCATTCCGAACCCGCTGAAAAAATTAAGCTGATCTTCATAAGGCTTGAGCGCCTGGGTCTCTTCGAGGAACTCGATCCCCTTACCGGACTGCGCTTTGGCGGCAATGGCATGTCCCGGGGTATGGCCCATGCCCCAGTACCAAGTGCCGAACCGCACGGGTAGAGGAGAGCCGGTCGCGGCTAACGCCGTGCCGTTCTCGTTCAGGAAACAATCGAGAAATGGCAGCGCCAATGAGACAACACCACCGCCCAACGCGCCCTTGAGCACGGACCGGCGAGTCGGTTTGCGTGGCAGTACAACGGTCATGGCTGCGCCTCCGCCAATGCGTAATCGGATGAAGACACCGAGGCTGAACGCGCATCATCCTCCGGTTTAGCCGGCGGCGCCACCGCAAAGAAGGCGTCGCTGGTCGCAATCAGGCGGATTAAATCGGGAAAGCGATACCCGTCCTCCGCAAATCGATCATGCAAGTAAGTGGCGAACGCGCGGTCCGATCCGATGAGCGACCGGCCAATGGCATATTCCATCAGGCGATTGGCGACGCAGGCTGTCGTCGCGGGATTGTCGTACATGGCCCGACCGAGCCCTGCCCCATCTGTGAATGGAATGCCGTCGAGGTCGCCGCTGGCATCGATCACAGCGCCGTTCTCCGTCGTGCGGAACTGCCCGATGCCGTCGAGCTGCTCAAGGCCAAGCCCGATGGGATCCATAATTTTGTGACAGCCGGAACACGCCGGTTCGACACTGTGTACGGTCAGTCTGTCGCGAGCCGTCCTGTTGGGTGAATCCGGGTCCTCGAATTGCGAGAAGTCCACATCTCCGGGCGGGGCCGGCACCTTCTGACACAACAGGGCCTCACGAATAGCCTGGCCACGCAGCGTCGGCGAACTGCGCCCCGGATGCGATGCCAGCGCGGCGAACCCAACCTGCATGAGTAATCCCGCGCGTGGGTCATCTTCGGCGAATTCATACGGGACCCAGGCGTTACCGGTCGGCCGGCTGGTTGGCACACGGTAAATACGCGCCAAGGGGCCAGTGATGAACGTCTTCTTGTTGATGAACAGATCGCGGTAATCCTGCCGGCGGTCGACGAGGAGGTCGAGCACGGTCAGCAGAACTTCCTCCTTCGCGTCCTCGATAACCTGAACCGTAAACGCGGGATAGATGATGCTGTCCTTCTCGAGCGTCTGAAATTCCTCGAAGCGCAGAAAGTCCTCGAAGAACGCACGCACGCCGTCCTCAAAGCGGCGTGACCTCATCATGCGATTGACATGTATCTCAATGCCATCTCTGGTATTGAGCTCCCCAGCGGCGGCTGCATCGAGCAACACGGTATTGGGCGTCGTGTTCCACAGCAGGAAACTCAGGCGGGCTGCCTTGGCGTAGGGAGTCAGGCTGCGGCCAGACGGTGAATTGGGGTCCGCTTCCGTTTCGTCGATGACGAACAAGAACTGCGGAGATGTGAGCATGCCAGTCAGGCCAAGCGTGAGGCCTGCATAGAAATCTTTGGCTTCGTTCGCGCCTTCGCGCGCCGCCATGACCGGTGTGGCGAGTTCTTCGTCCGTCAACGGCCGGCGATAGAGCAAGCGGCCGAACTCGCTGAAGATCTGGCGCGCGCAGGCATCGTCCGCCATGGTGGCATCGTCGGGGGCGCAGGCGAAGGAGCTGCCCCGGTTGTCGGGGCCGGCAACCTGGCGGGCGATGGACTGGGCCATGCCGTAGAACTTCTCAAACCCCGATGGCGTGATCCGCGCCGTCGCACCCCCTAGCGCGAGCAGCCCCTCCGTCCGCAGCAACGAATCCGCCTCCCCCGCGACCGTGATGTGAGGACCGAAGATATCCGCGATGGTGTTGCGATACTGCTCGTTGGATAGCCGCCGCATCGCCGGCGGCGTGCCGCCGGTCTCAGGCTCGGGCGCATCGCAGGCGGTGAGCAGAGTCGCCGTACCGAGCGCACAGACAAGAAATCTAGAGAGGGTCATTGGCGGGACGCCTGTCGGTCTTCGATATCCGGATGGATAATGAACGCGGCGTAGGCCCCCACTTCGAAGGCCGACGACAGGTGCGTGCACTGACCGGTTTCCGGATCCGGATAGCCGTCCGCGAGTTCGTGGGCCGCGACATACATGGCCGGACAGTTGTCGGCCGTCGATGTGTGACCGACCATGCCGCCGACGTAATAGAGAAACTCGTCCATGTTGTAGTAACCTGTGACAAGGCCCGTTGCCGTTGCGCCGTCGGATGAGATTTCGAGGCGGAGGTCCATGTCTTTGATGACCGGATGCATGAAATTGTAGTTGCCGTAAAATGGCAGGCTGACATCACCACGTTGGGTGGTGAGTATGCCGTCTTTGATCGAGCCTTTGAGGGAATCACCGTATCGCGGCTCATTGGCGTCCATATCGACATTGTAGCTTGAGAACGGGAGCGGCCGGCCTGAGCCATCCAGCGCGAACTGATCGACGGAACGGTAGAACGTCACCGTAACATCTGCGGAATTGCGAGGGTCGGTCACGCCCGAGATTTCGATCAGGGTCATGCCTAGGCCGCTGGTACCACGGCCTTCGTGAGCGTTTAACTCGGGCAGCCCGCCCTTGCGCCAGCCGTAGACGCAGCCGAGAAGACGGTACATTTGATTGTCGATGCCAGGGGTACCGTCCGGATGGACGAAATTCTCGTGCTGACAGGATTTCGCGGTGGCGCTGCCATCTGTATTACCGTCAAGATTCACTCCGAACGAATATTTGCCCTCGACAACCCGCATCGGCGGATCGGTGACAACCGTAGGATTGAGACAGACGTTTTCCCCATTGGGACCGCGGCGCATGGCGGTGGGCATGCGGTTGAGATTTGAGCGCAATCCGTTCTCTGTCAGTTCTGCGCGCTTTTCTTTTGAAAGGCCGCGCCACCACACCTCGTCGTTGCTGACAGCGAGACCCTCGGGACACTCGTCTGCGAACTTGCTGTTGTAGAAGGCCGAAAACCAGTCGCGGATGACGAAGCCGAGGGAACCATCACGCGCCTGCTGCGCCCGCACCTCGCCAGCTTCTACGCCGAAACCAAGGAGAACCGCAATGATCCAGACTGCACTGCGCCGGTAGCACACTCGTTGCGTCATGTTCATTCCTTGTCGGCCTCAAGCACCAGTCACACCGTACGGTATAAGGTCATAATAATGCGATGAAAGCGCACGAACCAAAAGGGCGGTTGTGCCGCGGACGAAGCATGAACGTTGCGCCTTTGATCCAGTTTCAGCGTAGGGACCATAGAAAAAGGGCGGACGCCAGTGGCGCCCGCCCCACAATTCCTGAGCCGTCCGGTCTTAGTAGTCGAAGGTCAGCGTCAGGCCCGCTTTGAAGCCGTCGTTGATGGACGGTCCATAGCGGCGGAACTGGATGATAAACAGCGAGTTCGTGACATAGGTGCTGTCAAACAAGTTCTCAGCCCAGACGCGTGCCGACCAGTTATCACCGCTAACACCGGCGCTGGCATTAACGTTGTAGCGTCCCGGTCCATAGGCCAGGTTCATGGCATCGACATACTGCTTAGATGTGTAGGTGACATCGGAGCGGATATAGAAGTCGAGATCGCTGGTCAGCTGATCTTCATACTGGGCTCCAACAGCAAACTGCGTGCGTGACTGGCGCGGCAGCGTTTTACCGCCGACTTCGCCGTCCGCCGGGCAAAAGACATCATCACAGACGCCGACGAACTGACCCCACTTGGTGCCGTCCTTAAACTTCGGATCGGCGGTCGAGAAGGCATAATTGAGGCTCAACTCGTCTGTTAGCAGGAACGTACCGTCGATTTCGATACCGGCGCTCTTCACGTCACCGACGTTCAGGAAGATGGTCGGCGCGACGGTACCGGGGTTGAGGTTGGTCGTGTCAAACCCTGTCGGGATGGATGTGATCTGCATGCTCGACCAGTCGATGTAGTACGCAGCTGCGTTCAACACCAATCGGCCGTCCATCAACGTGTTCTTGGTCCCGATTTCGTAGGTCCAGTTCTTTTCCTCATCGAAGGTCTGTTCCGCTGCAATCAGGGTCACCGGGCCGGCGACGAAGCCGTTGAAGCCACCCGCTTTGACGCCGCGCGCCAAGGACGCGTAGACCATGGAATCTTCGGTCACATCGTATTCAGCGGTGAAACGCGGGGTAAAGTTGGAGAAGCTATCTTCCTGCGGCACCAGATTGGCGACGTTGTCAAAGAATGTAATGTCGACCCATTGCTGACGCGCCTCCACCGAGAGCCGCGCACGGTCTTCGAGGAAACTGTAGGACAACGATCCGAAAACCGCGTCGAGTGACTCATCGACCGTAAAGTTGCGCAGCGTGATCGGCAGGCCCGTGAGGTCCAGAATGCCAATCGTATTATCGACGATCTCGAGCGCCGGATTACCGAACGCCAGGCCGAGGGCGAAGACGAACTCATCGTCCTGCTCGGCTGTATAGGCACCGATTTCAGCACTCAATGGACCGTCTTCCGGCTGGTAAGACAAGCGCACTTCATGGCTTTGGAAATCGTTGCGGCCGCCTTCCTTCTGGAATGTGAACACGCCGGCGGTCGGGTTGTCGGTGATGGCCGTCATCTCCTGCCCTTTGGCATCGATATCGCCGAACACGTATTGGATCGCAAAATCATTGCCGAAGTCATAGTCGATGCTGGCGCGGATGATTTCCGAGCCGGTGTCCGAGCCCGGTTGGTTCGGGAATAGGTAGCCGTCCGGACGAGTCGACGTAGCGGATTGGAACGGCGCTGCCGTATCGGGCAGCTCGCCACACCAGAACGACGGCGTACCCAAGCCCGGCACGGCTGGGCCGCAATTCAACAGAATGGCCGAAGTGTTACCGGACACAGTATACCCGGGGCGAACCTCGCTCTTTGAATCGGTGTGAGTGTAGCTGGCCTTGATTTCCAGGCCCTCAGCCGGGGCGGCCAAGGCGGCAATGTCGTAGGTCTCGTTGTTATAACCGCCGAGCTTTTCATACTTCTTGGAGACGGTCGGGAACGAGTTCCGCCGGTTGCCATCAAATTCGGTCGAACCGTAAGACGCGCGAACGGCGAACTTGTCTGCGACCAGCGGATAGCTGACGCTGCCGCTGTAATCGTATCGGCCATCCGTCCCGACCGTAGCGGACGCGCGGAACCACGGATCCGTCAAAGACGGCTGCTGGGTGACATAATTGACGGCGCCGGCGAAGGCGTTTTGGCCGTAAAGAGAACTCTGGGGGCCCTTCACGACTTCAACACGTTGTAGTTCCATCAACCCGACATTGATCGAGTAGTTACGCGGGATGTACACACCGTCGAGGAACACGGCGACGTTCTGGACGCGGTTTTGAATATCAGCCTGGGTCAGACCTCGAATGTTCAATGATGCATTAAAGGTCGTCGAATAATCTTCGAAATTCAGGCCTGCGGTGTAGTTCGCGACACCTTCGAGGTCATTGATTCCGCGGCGGGCGAAATCTTCCTGGGTCAACGCGGTGATGGACAGCGGAACGTCCTGAAGATTCTCGGCGCGCTTACGCGCCGTAACAACGATTTCCTCCAGCGCCATCTGCTGCGCTATCGCCGTCTCTGCGGACACAGCGATGACCGCCGCACCGGCGAGTAATAGGCCTTTAAGTCGAGAATATGTCATGAAACTCCCCTTAAGGTGATGATCCGCGCCGTTTCTGTATTTCGTCATTTTGGCGCGAAAAAATGCCGGTAATCGGCAGTTGCCTAGGCGTTTACTGGATTCGCGATTTGATTTCTAATGCGTTTTTGTTCTAGTAAATTGACTAAATATCAAATTATATCATTTTGCTGACTTTTCCTAGGCGGGGGTACAGGGATGGAATTGCAACAGTTACGGCATTTCTTGGTCACGGTCCGTCATGGCCATATGGGCAAGGCTGCGGCGGAGCTGAACCTCTCCCAATCCGGATTGACCCGGAGCATTCAAAACCTGGAACGATCGGTTAACGCTCGCCTGCTCAAACGTACGGCCCGGGGCGTGGAGGTGACGGAATTCGGCCACGAGCTCAAGCGCCATGCCGAGGCAATCACCAGCCAACACGACAAAGCGCTTGAAAGCATGGCGACCCTGCAAACCACCGGCTTCGGTATCGTGCGGCTGGGCATCACGCGCAACTACAATCACTACTTTATTCCAGACGTCCTTGCGAACCTCCTCAAGCGCAATCCAGGTCTGCGGCTGCAAACTGTTTCAGGAACCTATCTGGATCTGGTTGACTGCCTGCGCAGCGGTGAACTGGATCTCGTCGTCGGTCTGATCGATCCGACATATCAGCAGCGGGACATCACGGCCGAGGATCTACTGGAAACGCGATCGGCGATCGTCTGTCCGGTCTCTCACCCATTGGTCGGTAAGGCTGATGTCACACCGCAAGAATTAGCGCAGGCACAGTGGATCTTGCCCAGCGGCCGGGGCATCCAAAACGCATTCGAGGGATACTTTACGGCGAACCGCTGCCCTCTTCCCGATCAGATCATGTCATCGAGTTCGCTCGTTCTGATTCTGAAGGTGCTTGAGCATTTGAATGCGCTTACGATTCTACCACGCGATTTGGTCGCCGGAGCCGTTGGTGACCGGAAACTTACCATCATTGAAACCGAAACACCGGCCGACTACGCCCGCGCCGGAATAACACGGCGCGCCGACGAGCCTCTCAACCGTGCTGCGACAACGGTGGTTGAGCACATTCGCGCCGCCGCACAGGAGAAGATCAGCAACGCCGCTTAAGCGCCTCAGTCGGTGCGGAACGGATCACCTTCGATCAAATTGATCATGACGCCGTCGGGGTCGCGAAACGTCATCTCGCGCTGCCCGCGCGTTTCGTTGACCTGTAAGTGGGTCGGCGGACATACCATGGCATGGCCCCCGGCGTTCAAGCGTTCGGTGATGACATCGAGGTCCGCGCAGTAGAACACCAGGCAGGTCTCGCCGACGTTACAGGTGGCCGCGTCCTTGCTGACAGCAGGGGGCTTCGGATTGGATATCTGGAACAGCCCGATCATGCCTTTGTTCAGCCCTTGGGACCGTAAGATCTTATACCGGGTGATTGAGTCCGCCGGCATGCCCAACAATTGAGCCGCGGCTTCGCTGGTTAATTCGCCCTCGAAATACACCTCGTCGAGTTCAAAAATGCTCTGATAGAATTTGGCCGAAGCATCGATATTCGACACAAACAGCGCCGTGCGAACCATCGGACTGATGAGCGCCATGCTTCCTCCGAATATGCAGCGGCGAGCTGCCGCAGTGTTTAAACAGCGCCGCTCAGACCTTTACCGTGCCCAGGTAAACGCTGTCCGCACCCATATCGAACTGAACCGACTGGCTGCTGCCTGCAGCAAGGCTGATGTGAAGCTCATAGGCGCCGGAATTGGGTTCAATTCCGTCGATCTTGAACTCGCCGAACACGTCTGTCGTGGCGGTGGCAACGTCTTGGCCGTCTTTTTTGAGCACGACTTCCGCACCGTCGGCGCATTCTTCGACGCCGTCGATGACGGCTGCGACCGAGGCGCCGACAAAACACTTCGTCATGAGATGAAGGTTTTTGTAATAGATGCGTGGCTTGGTCCCGAGCTCAGGCTGACGCACGTCTAACTTTTCATCCTCCGCGAGGCGCTTCATTTCCGCGTCGGAGACCTTCACGGTCCGAAAGGCCTCCGTTGGGCAACTTTGCTGCACGCGCGGCGCTGGCCATCCGTCGTCTAGAAGATGCGCGTCAAAAATCCAGGCCTGGGGAATCTGCTTTTCCTCGTTCCAAAACACCGCACCATAAGGACAAGCATCGACGATCTCTTTCTGGCCCTTGGATTTCACCGGATCGATGATGACGATGCCATCGGCGCGCTTCGTAATCGCGCCATCTTTCGCCACTTTCATGCACGGTGCGTCGTCGCAATGATTACACATCACCGGCATAAAGCGCGCTTCGGCGATGGGATACTGCCCACGTTCGTGGCGGACAATATCCACCCAGCTATGTTCCTTTTCCGGCTGCGCCGCCGCATAGCCAGGGAAGTCGTTGCCGATATGCTCGTCTTTGGTCGCCAGAAAACAGTTGCGGCAATTGTCGCACCGGGCGATGTCGACAATCAGGTTCCATTTCTTGCTCATTCCGCGGCCTCCCGGTGCGGCCAGGGATCAACCCCGGCCCACTTCTCCACCTGGATCAGCGTTGTGTTCGGCTTAATGCTGTGTGTCATTTCAGTCATGTTCTCGCTCGGATTGAGCATATTCACGCACCCGCCGAGATCGGTGGAGTTGCCGGGCTCACCGGCAGGACGGTATTCCGCAGACGCCGTCGGCGCGCTGACCACGCCTGGGCGGACGCGGTCGGTAACGTAGGCAGCGCATACCACCGACGCACGATCATTAAAGAGGCGGATCAGATCGTCGCTCTGAATACCGCGCGCTTCCGCATCCTGGCGGTTGATGACCGCAACCAGGTACTCTTCACCATCGACCCGCACGCGGTGATCCTTGATGTCGCGGATCGTGCAGCCTTTTTCGTCCCCCATAATATGGAAGGGATAGCGCGTATGAGGACTGAGCAATTGGATCGGGTAGCCTTTGAATTTTTCATCCCGCTCTGGACTTTCGTAGGTCGGCATATACTTGTTCAGCGGCGGGCGGCCTGAATCGTCGATATTGTTAAGAGTGCTGGCGATGAATTCAAACTTCCCGGATGGGGTTTGCAAACCATCTCCCCATTCACCGACGTAATCTGACGGCAATGGATAGGGCTCCGGCGTATCTTTTTTGCGGCCTTCGTAGAACCAACGGTTGCCCACTGGCGCCCGCGCCCCTTCGGAAACGGGCGGGACAACGTAGTACCCCTTCTTGAGGAATTGCTTCCAGGACATGAATTTCGACATGTCGGAAGAATCGAATGCGCGTTTACACCAATCGAGTTCCGTATTGCCGCCCTCGGAATACATCGCGCCCAAATTAAGGCGCTCGCAGATGGCAAGGAAGATGTCGTAGTCGGACTTGGATTCGCCCAACGGCTCAATGCACTTGTGCTGGAGGGAGATAACGCGATGGTTGTTCATAGAGTACATGTGATGCACATACCCGGCGCCAACATTGTACCACTCGCCGATGTCCCAATGCTCGAACACAGTACAAGCCGGAAGGATGACGTCGGCGAACTTGGTTTCCCCTTCCCACCAGATCGACTGGTTGACGACAAAAGGCAGGTTTTCCGATTGGTACATTTTAACGTACCGGCTGGAGTCCACCTGCGTGCCCAATGACGAACTGCCGTACTTGTACATCATCTCGATTTTATGATGGCCCGGCGCCGGGTAACCGGTGCGCAGGAATTGCCCCTGCACCGTCGACACATCGGTGAGGAAGGCGGTCGCCTTACCTTCCAAAATCGCTTCCGGAATGAATTTGCGCGGTATGGACTGACGCACGGTGCTCATGGTCACGACGTGCGGCATACGCTGGTAGTTGTTGGCAGCGTTGGCACTTTGCACCAACTCGCCAGACATCCCGCCTTCCGCATAGCCGGGGAAATAGAAGGAGAAATCCAACGGTGAACCGAACTGCAAATTGCCGAAGTTGACACCCGGCCGGCCGTAGCCCTGCATCGCGCCCAGAATAGTCATCATACGCGCCCACTGGGCGCCCATTGGACCGCGCCCGGCTCCGCCTAGGCCGCAGCCCCAGCTGCCGGCGCCGAGATAGGTTTTTTTACGGCCCCATTCACGGGCGAGAGCGCGCACATCGCGCGCCGGAATACCGGTTTCCTTTTCCTGCCACTCGGGCGACTTCGGCTCGTTATCCGTGCGCCCGAGAATGTAATCCTTCCATTCGTCGAAGCCGACGGACCGGTTTTCCACGAAGTCTTTGTCGTAGAGATCCTCGGTGATCCAAACATGACAGAGTGCCTGGGCCAGCGCGGCGTCCGTGCCGGGCTTGGGCGCGATCCATTTCCCGCCCATAAGCGCAGCGGTGTGATTGAGATACGGATCGATGTGAACGAACTTGATGCCGAGTTCCTTGGCCCAGGCCCGCCGCACGGTACCGTCGTAACCGTACGTCTTGTCCGGATCGCTCGACCAGAACACCATCATCTCCGCCTCTTGGAGACAGTCCTCGACGGTGCCGTAAAATTCTGGCGTGCCGAGGCGCATGCTATTGCCCCAGTGATGCATGGCGCCCCAGAACCAGCCTTCCCAGCTGTCAGGACTGCCCATCTGCTTGGTACAGCCGAGCAGATTGGTGAACCGGCCCATGGCGCTGAGATAATGTCCGAAGTTGCCCCACTGATGATGCGAGCCGGTGGCAGCAAAAATACTGCCGCGGCCCTTAGCCTTGGAGCGTTTGATTTCCTTGACCACGATGTCGAGCGCTTCGTCCCAGCTGATGCGCACGAATTCCGATTTCCCACGGTTTTGAATATTACGCTCGCCGTCGACGTCGAAGTCGACGCGCTTCATCGGATGGAGAATGCGGTCTTCTGAATAGACCAAAGACTTGAGACACAAGCCGTGAGCAGCCAATGACGTCTTGCGCGGTGGCGTGAACGTCTTACCGCGCGCCTTGATTGACCATGACGGAGCATCATCGTCGTCGAAATCAATCGGCGTGATACGAATGATCTTGCCGTCTTTGACGTAAACGAAGATCGGGCCGCCGTTGGTGCCATTTGTATAGCGGGTGACACCGTTGCCCATGTCCGTGCCGCTTTTCCAGCCGACCGTCGTCATATATGTGAGCGTGGATGCGAACCAAACAACCAATTCATCTGGACCGCTCATGCCGACCTTAAAATTCTTGGCGGCGTCGATGCGGGTGAGCTGATCGAAGGGCGGGGTCAGAAACTCAGCGGCGATCCGGGCATTCTGGAAAAAGATCGAGACATCCGGATTGGCGTGTATGCCCGATCCGGTCTTGATCTTTCCTTTCTGAAACTGAATCCACCGCCCGATGGAGTCATCCTGCAGCTTGAACTGAGCGATGATATCCCGTTCTTTGATCCGTTCCGCGTAGGCGGGATAAATGCGGGCTGCGAGCCTAAGCGCCTGAACAAGACCCCACAGAATAACTGAAAATTTCATGCATCCTCCTCAGTTCGGCAACACGGTTGCCGGACCCCCGTGCGCCCATATTGTGGCGTGCGAAGCGCTACTTTCCTCAAGCCTATATGGTCGGGCAATGCCGCGGCAAGACTAGGATCGCCGGAGAGTTATGCAGTCTGAGCAAGGCTCCTTCCCGCCAATATGGGTGTAACGGTGAGAACCGGACTTGTCGATAAAGGTCTGTAGAGTATTTGGTCGGGAAGATGCGCCGAGAAACGGCTGTCATGGAGAGCAGGATTTATCGACAAACGCCGCGATGGCGCGCGACCAAGGTTCGGGTTCGTCGTAAATGATATGCGTCGTCTTGCCGCTTTCGAACTCGACATATTCGAAATCGGGCCTGAGTTCCAACACCCGCTGGGTAGCGGTATGCAAGGAATCCCCGGTGTTTGAAACAATCAGCGACGGCACGGAGATATTTTGGAGCGTAGCGGACATATCGAAGGAAAAAGCGGCGCGGTGGCCGTACCATTCCTTCGGACCAGCCAGATACCATCCAAAGACGGACCATTGCACGCTCTCAGGTGTCGCGTCCGGAGAAAATAGTCCACTGACGCGCTGCCAGCGCTCGGTAAAGTGTGATCCATCCGCTGCCAGCGGCATCTCATGGCCCTCGACGCCCTTCAACCGTTGCTGCCGCTCCTCTCCGGTGTAGAGCGGCGGTCCATGCAAGACCATGCATGCAGTACGGTCTGGATGACGCTCGGCGAAACTCGCGGCGATCGACGCTCCGGTGTGATGCCCGACAATGGCGACGCGGTCCAATCCCAACAACTCAAGCACCGGAAGAATATTGTCAGCATAATCCTCAAGTTCAGGCGGTGCTGCGGGTATATCCGACAAGCCAAACCCAGGCGTGTCGAGCGCGATAACATCAAACCCCATCTCCGACAGCACCGGCATAGCGGTACCGTACAAAATGCCAAACCACGGTGTCTGATGAATGAGGACCAGAGGGATAGCTTTCGGGTCCTCAGGAGCGGTGCGCCAATAGTGAACCTGCCCCATCGGCGTATCGGCATAACCGCGTCGCGCCCCTTCGATATGCAGGCCGCTCCACCCACCGTTCGTCGCGTCCGCCGATGCCGTTTTCGATGACCCGCTCATAAAAACTCCAACCATCAATGCCGTAAGGAAACCATAAGCCAGTTTCCAAAAGGGGATGGAATGTCTATCTTTCGTATTCATATCACACCTATGGTCGCGATACGGTGCGCGAAAGCTGGTTACAATAATCCCAATGCTTTAGCGCGCGTGCGGATTGACGCGGCGAACCATTCCAAACTTCTAAAGCGCAGCGGAAAGTGGCCGATTTGATTCACGTTCTTGGCAAACCCCGAAATCAACCGGAATTCCTTCGCCATGACGAAAAGGTCCAAGTGATCCTTTTCGCCTTTTGTTAATGGGCGAACGGACTCATATCCCTCGACAAACTTGTCGGCATAGACAGGATCGAGTTTGCCGTAGTGGTTGCCCCAGACATAACAGCAAATGTCCTGCATCAGGAAATCTTCACCGCTGTTATCGAAATCGAGCAGAATCGGCGTAGCGTCCTCGCAAATGTGGACATTGTTGAAATGAAAGTCGCCGTGGCCTGGACCAAACGGCAAGTCGCCGGGTTTGATCGCGGTCATGCGATCGTACAGTTTTTCTGCGACGCACTCGTACAAGGCCATGTCACCGGGCCGGTCCGCAACAAGCTGGCGGAGGAAGGGAAGATTGTCGTGGTAATATTTTGGTGAGTTTGTCCGCCGCGGTTCTTCAGGCTTGAAACTCGCTCCTGCGGCGTGCATCCGAGCGAACAAGGCACCGATGTCGAAGGCCGCTTTCTCCGACGGATTGTCCCCGAATTTTCTACCCTCCGCCCACTCGAACATGGCGACGGCGCGCGGCCCTTCGGGTGCCTGAACCGCAAAAAATTTTTCACCGTCATCGGCTGGAATAACGTTGGCGACCGCGATCCCCGCATCTGCGAGGTGTGTCAGAAACTCGGTTTCGTGGGCGACATCCGCAAAACTTCGCCACCCTGTCCGCCACACGCGGCACGCCCGCCGCTTCCCGCCGCTGACGACTTTGTAGATATCGTTCATGCCGCGATGGATGAGTTCGCAATAGGTGTCCGGGCTGAGCCCATATTTCTCACGCAGCATTTCCGCTAAATGCACGTGATCTACGATGGAGTGTACGACCCGGATGTCGTACACCCGCATGTCTGGCTGAAGAGTCATCTACGGCTCGATGGCCAGTACAAAGCCGAGTTGTTTCTCGACATTACGTTTTGTCAGGTCGCCGCCTTCGCACTCACCTTGAGCGTCGCCCTCCTCAAGGTTTGCATTGGTTTCGTTGGTGCAGATGCAGACAAAATGCGTCGGCCCGTCAATCGGAAACGGCACTTCGTGCCAGGTGCCCACCTCCATGACCAGACCGCCGGTGCCGTCGAATTCGAACGCCGTGAGCGTATCCGGGTCCGGCAGGTTTGAGCGCCCGTCGTCCCACGAACCGTCCGGCCGACGCGCCGTCGGTTTACCCAGCACCATGTAGAACGGCTTCCCCGACAGAGGGATAAATGTCTGGGTATGTTTGGTGTGGTACTCCATCCATTTGACCTGCAACGGACGCGGATTGAAGGACACGAGGTTCAAGCAAAGATCTTCATTGCCATGGAAGTCTGCGGGTTGGGTCACGGTGACGTCAGAGCCGTAGAAATTGATCTTTTCCAGAACGCTGTCGTCGGGTTCCCCAATCAGGTAGCCGTAGCCTTTCAGGTTTTCCGCTGTCGCCTTTACGGGTTTTATAACCCGGCGCTCAGTTCCGCTCACTGCCTCTGCCATCGCCATGTCCCTACCACTGCAAGCGCAGACCGAGTTTATCACGGGCTTCGGCCGGCGACACCACACGGCCGCCGAGTTCCTCAACAATCCGCTTTGCTTTGGCGACCAATTGACCGTTCGTCGCGAGCACACCCTTCGACAGGTACAGGTTGTCTTCCAGACCGACGCGGCAATGACCCCCGAGGATCATCGCCAGTGCCACCATCGGCATTTGCGCCCGCGATATGCCGAATGCGGCCCACTGAGACCCCGCAGGCAACATCGACTTCAAGGCCAACATAGCTTCAGCCGTAGCCGGGGCGCCGCTTGGAATTCCCAGGCAGAATTGAAACAGCGGCGGATCAGCGATGAGGCCTTCCTGCACCAGGGTCAGGGCGCTCTGCATTTGCCCCATATCGAATACTTCGAGTTCCGGCTTAACGCCGAGCTCCCTTGCGCGCCTGGCCATATAGCGCAGGTCCATCAGCCGATTGATGACGACCGTATCCTCGCCAAAATTCATCGAGCCGCAATCGAGTGTACAAATTTCGGGCTTGAGCTCCTCAATATGGCGGAACCGTTCTTCCGCGCTGACCAGATCGGTATCGAGTCCAGTCTTGCGGGGGTCGGCATCCGCAAGCTGCATCTGCGCCCCCATGCCGACGGTGAGATTTAGAACGATGTCTGTGCCAGACGCCTTGATCCGGTCCACGACACGGCGGAAACACGCCGGGTCCCGCCCGCCCTTCCCGGTGTCCGGGTCGCGAACATGGACATGCACGATAGATGCCCCCGCTTCAGCGGCGTCAATCGCGGCGTCGGCGATTTGTTCCGGCGTGACCGGGACGTGCTCGCTCTTGCTAACAGTGTCTCCCGCGCCGGTCAGGGCGCAGGTCAATATGACGTCAGTGTTCACTTAGCCCTAACCGCCGGTGAGCGTAATTTTAACGATGCTGTTGTCTCCGCCACAGCTGACGAAGATCGCACCGCTGCTGTCGACGGCGATGCCGATGGTCGTATTCTCCGGCAAGTCATGATGATCGAGGGAGACGGGTAAACCATGGGCGAGAACGGTCCGCGTATCCGTGGCGAGATCTATCGCTGTCACCGTACCCTTCGCCGGTTCGACGACGGCGATGCGGCCATCGCGCATTGCAGCCATACCTAAAGGGTTGATCAGACCGCCGACCAATTCCGTTCGGCGTCCCGTTTTCAGATCGACCCGGCTGATCGTTCCGGACGCGATCTCCGACACAAGAACCGTTTCATCGTTCTCAAGGACGACGGCGACCGGTTCATTCAGACCCGAAGCAACATCCTCAAACGTTTCGCCGGACAGCCGCAGGAGCTTGCCGCTATCTGCATCGGCGATGATGGCATCGCCAGAGCGGGTCAGCACCACTCCACGAGGGGATTTGATGTCGCGGCTTTGAAAAATGACATTATTGGTCTTGCGGTCAATCTTTCGGATCGCGGCATAATTGCCGTAAGTCGTGACAACTATGTCGTCGTTCGCCGCAAGCGCGGACGAGGCGCCCGGACTCCACATTTCCGGTTCGCGATTGATCTCCGCTGTGTCCGGATCGAGAAAGCGGTAGCCGAAGGGGTCGGCGATTAAAATCGCTTCTTCACCGGCAAATGTCGTGGTTGCCATGCCAAGCGGTACGGTGAACGACCCCTCGGTCACGGTCCAACTGTCCATCGATTCCGGGTCAAAGCCGATAAGGCCGCTGACCGCGAGAGCGGCCATGTAAATGGTGCCGTCGTCGGCGATGGTCAGGTTGTCGAGCGGCGGGGGAAATGAAGCGTATATTCTAGACGTGCCGGATTTCACATCCGTTACCCAGAGATCGCCGGTGACATAGTCCACGTTCCAGACGTCTCCGCTGGCATCGACCTTCGTTGCGGCCGTCGTCCCCACGTCATCGGCAATGACCTCGAATTCGCCCGTGTCGACATCAATGGCAAACAACTCGTTTGTACCGAAGTGCGGCGAATACAAACGTCCGTCGGGACCGAATCCAAAACCGTTGAGACGCCCTTTGTTCTTAGCCACCACGCGCGGCGGCTTATCGCCGATGACATCCAACTCCCACAATGCGTTTTCACCCGCTCCGGACTGGGCCGTAAACAGCCGACCGTCTTTGTTGAACGCTATCGGATTAACGCGGGGGGCATTTGCCAAGATCACTTCTGGCATACCGCCCGGGCGCTGCATGCGAATCTCGCCGGTGGTTTGCGCCGTCCAGGCGAGGATTCCCTCCGCCGGCGTTCCGGCAGGCCCGACCGCGACATCGTCGGATTCGCCGTACGGCGACGGCACGGCGACAGTAACAAAACCGGATTGCGGATCAATCCGATAGACCGCTAGGGCGTGGATGCTGGTGCCGTAGACCATTCCATCAGGGCCGAGGTCGATTCCCTCGATCGCTTGCATCACCGACCCAGGCACGAAAAGCTCCACCCTCGCCTCTTCACCTTGCGCCACCGCAAGTAAGCTGGCGCTCGTCGCGAGGGCAACTCCAACTCCCAGGTAAATACGCTTGCACCACATGTGTGTATGTCTCCGTAAGATTGGTGTCGTGTTACCGCCCATATTGGTCCATGGCGGGCGTGGAAGGAAGGGACAGAGCTATTCGCTAGCCGAACCACCCCGCAGCGCGCCTTCCCTGCTTCGACATCTTGTGAAAACGTGCCGCTCGGACGTAAGGCGGTTAACCGTCATTTCAGGGACAAGGGGAGGCCCAATCCATGTTGTTTCCCAGCATTTGGGTGGACGAGCACGGCCACAGTTACCTCGGCGAAGTCGATCTGCCTCAGTCGGGCAATGAACGCCGCGTCGGCGCCGCACCGCAGGACGTCAAGTACTGGCGGGCGGCGAAATATCTACCGGGACATTTCTCGGATTTTACCACGGTCGAGGATGTCCAGTTCTACTGCGTTATGTCCGGCCGGATGGAACTGACGGTGAGCAATGGCGAAAAGCGCTATTTGTCGCGCGGCGACATGATCCTGTTGCGCGACACAACCGGCCAGGGCCATTGCACGCGCGTTTTGGGTCACGAGGAGTGCAATGTTCTGATCATTGCCATGCCGGACACCGGGGACTTCGTCCTATGAAATACACAACATTGATTTCAGTGGCTGCCGGGATGCTCGCGATGACCGCAAACGCACAAGACGTTGACCTCATTCACATCCCGTCCGAGGACGCACCAGTTTTTGCGACCGCCGAGTGGGACTTGCCGGTCTCAAATGCGGAAGGGCCAGTTTACGACCGCACCTTCATCGCCGAGGGTGACGCCACAAGCACAGCGCCGGAAGGTGCAAGCCATTACACCGCGCAAGAGTTCAACTATCCGATGGGAACGCTGCGCGTCCTGCGCTGGGATAAAGGCCCGGTGATCCATCAAATCACCTTCGAAACACAGCTCTTGGTGCTCCATGGCTCGGCGACCGTGGGGGTTGCGGGCGAGACGGTCGAAATCAATGCAGGAGATGCAGTTTTCCTGCCGTCCGGCATCTTGCGCAATGACAGTCCGAATGGCGAAACGATCGTACTGACCTACGTCGTGTCCGCCAATGCGGACGCCCCGAAAGCCAAAGTCGTACGCGGCGAAGGCTTGCAGGCTATGGCCATTGCGCAATGGATGGATGGAGAAGAACCTAAGACGGTCACCGACCACAACGACATTCTCAGCGCACCGGACGGTGCGGCGAAATTCACGGTTCGCCGCTACACGGGAGACGGAAACTCGTTCCGGCATGCCGTCTTGGAAGCCGGCGGCCGGACAACGCCCGCTAAAAATGGCCGCGACATTCTCATCTACGTCAACAAGGGTCGGATGAAGCGGACCGAAGACGGTGTCGAGTACATGGTCAAGGCCGGGGATGCGATCCGCGAGGAATTTGATAAGGCCGGCTATTGGGAAATTCTGGAAGATTCGGAATTCATCGCAACGGACATGCCTTTTAACCCGTCGTTGCCGCGGTACAACCTGCAACGGTCGCCCAACGCGGTGGCCGGCGCTGGTTACCGCCAAGATTAAGCTCAGGTGAAAGGAACGCCGGTATGAAACTCTGTACGATGGAAATGGACGAAAACGATCGCTCCTACATGACCACGAGCGAAGTCCCGCTTACACAGGTCAGCGAGACCGAATGGGTGTCCGAAAAGCAAGACGCCAAATACTGGGGCATAGCCATCAGCCAGCCGGGCGAGCCCTTCCCCGGCGGACCCACAGAAATGCATCTGACAAACGCGCCTCGTATCGTGTGGTGTATGCAGGGCCATGCGGAAATCAATCAGCAAAATGGCGATACCTGCCGGCTCGCGACGGGCGACGGCATTTATGTGGATGGCCGCGCTCTGCACCATTCCGCGTTCGCACCGAGCCGGGTGCCGGTGATCACGCTCAACGTCACTTTCAAAGGGACGATTGATTACGACTTCAAGTAAGCCGCGTGGCGGGCGCTAAAATTCGGCGAGCAGCCGTCCAAAGCCCGGTACTTTGCCCTCAATGCCGTTAGCTCTGAGCGCGTGCCAATAGGTCGCGGCGTTGATCGCGATGACCGGCTTCTTAAGCCAGGTTTCTGCGAACGCGGCTAAACGCATCATGCTCAGATTGGTGCCGACCTGGACGATGGCATCGACGTCGGGTCCATCGAGTTCCTGCAATACGTCGACAAGGCGGCTCTCCTGAACTTCCGAGATCGCAATCGCACTTGGGCATTGCAGGCAAATATCTCGCACAGTCTCGAAACCGTTGTCGGCGAAGAACTGGCGCACCTCCGCATTGGCGGTCGGATAATACGGCGAGACGAAAGAAATCTTCTCGATCCCGCCATAGGCCTTCAGCGCAGCCACGCAGGACTGAGAGCCGATTGACGCTTTGATGCCGGACTCACTTTGGATACGGTCGAGAAATTCCTCCGATCCCTTCTGGCCGCCGTAAAACGTGACTGCCGACATACCCATCACAAGATAGTCGGGTTCGCAGGTCATCACACTATGCACGGCATCAATAACGTTATCGGCAATGCCACGGGTGAGCGCCATGAACTGCTCGTCGCTCTCGATCTTCCCGTCTTTGACGAGAATACGGCTGTAATGGTTGGTCACGCCCGGAACGCGGAGGTCATCGAAATCGGGCTGTACGATCGTGTTGGTCGAGGGTCCCATGACGCCGAACTTCCGGCGCCACGCCAGTGCATCTGCCATCTTCGTTACTCTTTACTCGTAATCACCTAAGGCATCTTCGGTCTAGCAGGTCCGATTCTCTGCGAACCGCTCAAGATTTAAAGCGCTCACATTGCGGACAACTTCATCGTTGGACTGTCCGCGCAAGCCTTTCGCGACAATGATCCCCTGCCGCTGGGAATCGGGGCATGGGGAGCTTTTCAACAATGAATTCAGTATCACAAGAATTTCGCCGGGGCTGGCGGACGCTATTTGCCTGCGCCGTGGGCAACAGCTTTGGCCTGAGCGGATTTGCTTTCTACACCTTCGGCGTTTTCGTTATTCCTCTGGTCGATGCATTCGGCTGGTCCCGCGGAGATGTCTCAACCGCCGCGAGTTTCCTCTTGCTCGGCACCTTCATCACCGCCCCCATCATCGGCACGATCATCGACCGCTTCGGCGCGAAAAAGGTCGGCCTCATTTCCCTAGGGGCGCTGTCGCTGGGCTATGCCACCCTCACCCAGTTGGGCGGGAGCATTGCGGTGTTTTATGCGATGTGGCTGACCATGGCTTTGGTCGGCGGCGGGACAACACCCGTGGTTTGGACCCGGGCGGTCAATTTGTGGTTCGACAAAGGACGCGGCTTAGCTCTCGGCATCGCGCTGGCAGGCGCCGGGGTTGCGGGTATCGTCGCGCCGGCTTTCACCACGGCATTGATACAGGAATTCGGATGGCAAGGCGGATACCTCGGGATCGGCGCCATCATCCTTCTGGTCGCTTTGCCGCTGGTCGCATTGTTTTTTAACGACCATGCGCCGGTTGACGTGCATCCGGACAGCGCCGCGCATACACCGGTCGCGGCAAACAGCTTGGGCATGACGTTATCGGAGAGCGTAAGAACAAGCGCATTCTGGAAGATCGCGATCGGGTTCTTTTTTATCTCGGCCATCATCGCGGGTCTGCTGATCAATCTTGTTCCACTGCTCGTCGATCGTGACATGACGCAAATGGCGGCCGCCGGAATTGCCGGCGTTTTAGGGTTCGCAGTTGTGTTTGGGCGGGTCGGCGTCGGCTTCTTGATTGACCGCTTTCCAGCACCGCTGGTCAGCGCCGTCATGTTTTGCATCACCGCTGGTGGATGCCTGCTTCTGTCCCTGGATAATATTCCTACCGCTGTCATCCAAATCGCCGTCATCAGCCTCGGCTTCGCCGCGGCAGCGGAGATCGATTTGGTCGCCTTCCTGGCCAGCCGCTTTTTTGGCCTTAAGGCCTATGGGAAGATTTACGGTGTGCAACTTTCGATTTTCTACTTGGGCGCAGCGATTGGCCCTCTTGCGGTGGGCCAGTTGTACGATTTGTTCGGAAGCTATAACCAATCGCTATATGCAGGGATTGCGATATTCATCTCCGGCGCGGCAATCATAGGGTCTTTAGGCAAACCGCCCGTATTTGCCCCTACGGACCAGACATAGAGCCCAACGCGCGATAAAATCGTCCAAGCGCTGGTCGCTCGCCGGAACGGCCGTTGTCCGGCGGCGAGCGGGGCCATAGAACGGCGCAAATCATAAACAGAGAGGTCTTACCGTGCACTTTCGATCGTCATGCGCTCCCTTCCGCGCCGTCGCCATTTTGAGTTTTGCAGCGATTGCGCTGGCAACGCCCGCGGTAGCCCAGGACGACATGCTGGCGGGCCAAACGTCCGTGAGCAGCATGGCGATAAGTGATGACCCGATTCAGCGTGGCCTGTATTTGGCGACAGCCGGAAACTGCATGGCCTGCCACACGCGTGAAGAGGGCGACGCTTTTGCCGGCGGCGTCGCGTTCCATACGGATTTCGGCGTGATTTATTCAACCAACATTACCGCGGATGACGCGGCTGGGATTGGTGACTGGTCGGAAGACGACTTCATTCGGGCGATGCGCGAAGGTAAGTCTGCCGATGGCTCGAACCTTTATCCTGCTTTCCCCTACCCTTCCTTTACGAAGGTGTCAGACGACGACTTAAAAGACCTATTTGCCTTTATTCAGTCGACGGCCCCGTCGCCCTATACACCGCCCGAAAACGAAATGGGATTTCCGTTCAATCAACGCGCTCTTATGGGCATCTGGAATGCCCTTTTCTTCGATAATGTGAGATTTGAACCGGATGATTCGCGGTCGGCAGACTGGAACCGTGGCGCATATTTGGTTGAAGGGCTCGGTCACTGCGGCACATGTCACACACCACGCAACGCACTTGGTGGATTGAAAACAGATCAAGCCATGAGCGGCGGTGTTTACAACGACAAAGTCGAGGACGATAAAATCCGGCCATGGTCGTCATCGAATCTTACGTCTGCACCGGACGGACTTGCATCTTGGTCGGAAGACGATCTGTTTGCGTATCTAAAAACCGGCCACAGCAGTATGGGCGGAACATTTGGACCGATGAACGAGGTCATAACATTGAGCACTTCGCAGCTCAGCGATGAAGATGTGCGCGCGATGGCTACGTACATTAAAAGCCTGCCGGCTGTTGAGCGAACTACCCATGCTGAAATGAGCGCAGAAGATTTTCGTGCCGGTGAACTTCTATACACAATCCATTGCGGCACGTGCCACCTTCCGACCGGTCTTGGGGATCCCAGCATCGGCCCGCCGCTTGTGGGCAGCACAACGGTTCAGGCCGCAGATCCGGCAACGCTCATCAATGTCATTATTTATGGCGCCGAGGTGCCAGCCCCTGCTCCGCCGGGCGCGTGGAAAACCATGGAGGCCTTGGGCGATAAACTTGACGACGACGAAATCGCCAAGATCAGTTCCTACGTACGGACGAACTGGGGCAACCGGGGCGGTCTCGTAAGCGAAGCGGATGTCGCCAGGCAGCGTTAGAGGGCAAGCAAAGCAGCGCTAAAGAGCTTTAGCCCTGCCCGGTATCTTTTGTGCTCCACGAATCGCAGTAGCCGGTTTTGCTTGCAAGCCCCTCAAAGATGCTGCAGTCGCCGCAGTACGGAATCTCACCATCCGGACCGGCTTCGCCAGGCGTAAAGAAGGCGCAATTGGAACAATTTTTATCCGCCTCAGCCGACGCCTCGGTGTAGTTGTTGGCCTGCCGGATACTGTTTTCACTAAAGCTGAGAACGTTTGGGTCGGCACATAGAGCAACTTGCTCCTCGCCTTCACCGCACGCCGTCAACACCCCCACGGCCGCAGCCGAAAGCGGGACCTGCAAGCCTAATTTGACTGCCGACCGGCGGCTCATCGGTTTATCTGTTTTCATGGCTACCCCCTGCCTACATCCCAAAAATATGTTCCGTTTTCGCACGCGAGCCCGGCCTTGAAAATAGCAAAGTCCTGTGGAAAACGCCTAATGGTCAACGGGTAAAATAGGCCTTAGCCGGATCTTAAGCGCCCCCTTACAATGCCGCAAACCGTAGCAACAGGATTTATATGATGCGCCGCTTTGTTCTTGCCTGCCTCGTTCTGGCCCCGTTTGCTTTGGCATCGCCTGTAAAGGCGCAACTGACGTCACGCGAATTTCACGCCGAGCTTTCGGCCTACAACCAGACGCGCCTGACGGAAAGCCCGGCGACCGGTAAGGCAGATCTCTACTTGGACCTCACAACGCTCACGTTATCTTGGGAAGTTGAATTCGAGGGCCTGATTTCCAAACCCATCGCGGCAAGCCTGCACGGCCCCGCGCAACCGGGCGCCAACGGATTGGCGTTTTTAGACCTTGCGCCTGACGGGATTGTCAGCCCGTTGAAAGGTACGAGCCCGGTGACAGAAGCAGAGGTTCAATACCTGCTCGCCGGCTGGACCTACGTGAACATCACGACGGAACGCTGGCCTTATGGCGAAATACGCGGTCAGGTGGATGTCGGCCCGCGGGAGTCTCTATCTAGCGAGCGGTAAAACGGTCGAGATGGTCTTGGGGATATTTTGGCGTCACCAATGAAACAGTGAACGTTACCGTTATACTCACGAGAACGCCGACAGCGGCTATGGAAAAAGAATTGCCGGAATCACGCTCCAGAAAATCCGTCACCACATACAGCACGGATCCCGGCGTCCCGGCCGCCGTGACCAAGCCCGAGACCACGGAAACGAAGAGCGTTCCGCCTGCGAAAAATCCAGCATAAGCGGCAGCCTTGGTCACTTTCGGCCACAAAATGCCGAGAACGAGCGGCCCTGCAAACGCGGATGACATACCGCCAAATCCAATGGCACCGAGCAGGGTAATGTTAAAATCTTGCCCCAGCCACGCGACCCCGGCTGAAGCCAGCAAGATCACGACCGTCGCGGTACGACCGATCTTGAGGGCTCTGCGGTCTATAGCAGCAGCATCTCTGTCCGCCTCGAACCGTGGGGCGTAGGTCAGTCGATAGATGTCGTTGGCGAAGATCTGGCTCATAGTGATGACCACACCGTCAGCCGTGGACATCACCGCGGCGAGAATGCCAACACCAAGAAACGCCGCGAGCCATACCGGCATCAGTTCGATGAAAAGGCGCGGCACGACATCGTTTGCGGCAGTACCGATGAGATCATCACCCAGGACTGCGCGGCCGAGGATGCCTCCAAACGCCATACATGGCAGCGTCAATCCGATAACAAACGACGCGACAACGAAACGCGTCCGCTGCGATTCGTCCTTCAGAGCCCATAGTTTATTTCCGACGTGCGGAAGCAAGCCCAAGGGCAAGAATGAGATGAAAAAAGCGCAGGCATGCCAGGCATTCGCCGTAATTGGCGCTGCGGGGTTAAAGGCCATTATCATCTTGGTGTCGAGCGCTTCGATACGGTCGATAACCGCCGGCAGACCTCCGTCAACTCCAAATCCGACCAGGAACATGATCAGCACCGCGACGGACAGGACAAACATGATGAATCCTTGAACGCCGTCTGTAAAAACGTCGGCGTGAGCACCTCCCATCACGACGTAACTGAGGAGAACTGCGGTCGTTATGACGAGCGCAGTGAATTGGGACAATCCCAGCATCACCTCGAACATGACGAGTCCGGAAACCAATTGGCTTGCCAGGTAAAACAGAAGGATGAGGGTATAGACCGACGTCATCACCCGTATGACATCTGACTGATACTTTTCGCCCAGGTATTCAGGAATCGAGCGCGCTCCAAAGCTCGTTCCCGCGTGAGCGACCGCGTGCTGACATATCAACACGCCGGCATACAGGCCGCAGGGATAGACGAACATGAACCACATGTTCGACAGCCCAAAATGATAGGACAGCGCCGGCATGCCGAGGAATGTGGCACCCGACGCTGCGGTCGATGTAAAGGCGAAGGCCAGGAAGATCGGTCCGTAGCCACCGCGCGCGGTGGCATAATCATCGGCGTTGGTGACGCGCCTGTTGCCGATTACTCCGAACACCGCCATCATGGCGACATACAGAAACAGGAATATCCAAGAATAAGCGGCTAGAGACATTGGGTGTTACACCTGACCGCTTACAAGTTCTGTGGCCGCACCGACCCGCTCACCTAAGGACGTCGCAATGTGCCCTGCAGCGCATCGCCAGAGTGCATGACCACGTTCCAAGCGCGATTGCCACCGTGCCGGTACCCAAGAAACGAGCCCTGAGTTGTATCACGGGTATTGGTGAACAGGCGCCGGCCTTTGTACGCCCATTGGCGGCGGCCGTCTGACAGAGTCAAAATCGCCCAGTTGCCGCCGGGAGCGACATCGCCCTCTTCAGCAAGAATCGGTATCCATTCGTCTTCCAGACACTCGAACTCGCAGCCTTCCGCAGCCACAGCAAGATTGCCGCGCAGCTTGCTCGGATCCCATGTGTAAATCGTCTTGTAATTCTCATCGCCGAGCATTTCGCCTGCATCCGTGTCCTGAACTGTAACCCAATCGGGATAAGGCGGCCGGGGCTCGAGAATCATGGCAGCCATCGCGCGTCCATTGGCGTCGAGAGGCGCGCCATGACCGGCGAACTCGCGAATCTGAACGTCGTTTTCGTAGTGGAAAAGCGGGTGACCCTGGTAAGCCCACTGTTTAAGGCCATCGCGGCGAGTCACGATCTGCCAATCTCCGAAAGAGCGCGCGACCCTCGGCGCAAGCATAGGGCGCCAAACATCTAAACAGGACGAGTCCAGACATAGCGACGCCACGTCCACGTCATCTTCGGGCGTGTAGAGAGTCCTCTGGTGGCGATCGGCCGCAACATGCCCCAAAAGAGTTTTTTCGATTTGAATGCCGGGCGGCGTCGGAATTGCAATAAACGCGATATCCCATAGCAAGCCGATACCATCACCATAGGTGTCACCGGGACCTTGGTCGACGCTGTTCGTGTACAATGGCTTATCGTTGTAGGCCCATTGCAATCGTTCAACCTGCTCCATACCCACTTCATCGATCCGCTTGATCACCGACCAGCCGTCACCGGTAACGGCATCCTCAGCCGCCAGATACGGGCGCCACGTCTCGATGCAGTCATTCACACAGTTGGACTTTCCAGGGTCGGTATCGCTTTTCGACATATACAGCGTCATCTGGTTGCTGTCGGTGATGACCCAACCGTGACCTTTTTCAACCAATACAAATTGGTCCGGTGCAGGTGGAGTTTCGATTTCGGCGAACGCCTGCGATGAAAGAAACGCCAAACTTCCGGAAACAGCGGCCGCAAGCAACCAAGCCCCGCTGCGCAGATGCAACACCATACCCAAACCCTTATGCGTCATCACAGCGCAACCCTTTTACGGCCGTGATTAAACCAAAATTTCCGTAATCGGCTTCGAAGTCTGCAGCGACTTCGTACCCCAGCTCTGAATGGGCACACCCATAATCTGCATTGTCGTCAAACCAATGCGGGTAATCGGATCGCCGCCGCCAGCAACATACATGCCTTGCTTGATTCGGCCGCCGGCTCCGCCGATCAAGTAGGCCGGAACGCCGTCGATGGTGTGAAGCCGCGCATAGTTGGTTTCGCTGGTCGCAAACACGAGACAGTTGTCTAACAACGTGCCGTCGCCTTCCGGAATGCTTTCCAGCGTCTCGATGTAGGTTGCCATGCCTTCCATCGCCCGCTCGTTAAACCAGTAAGTCAGAGGCTGGTATCCGAGCTGCGGGTCGATCACCTCTTCGTGCGTCAAGAGATGGTGTGTGTAGGTCTCCCCGACACGCCGGACATTGGCGAAATTGTCTGTAAACACCATGTTGAACACGCGCGTCTGGTTGCAGGCCACGGCCATCGCCAGAATCTTGGACATGATCTTGTGCGTTTCAACGACAGAGTCCATTTCGCGCACTCTGACAACTTCGTCTTCCGCCATCGCGCCGGGCCGTTGAGGGACGACACAGGCTTCGTTCGGTTCCGGCTTCTGCAGTTGAAGCGCCAATTGGTTCTCGATTTCACGGATCGACGTGAAATATTGATCCATGCGCTGTTTGTCTGCGGCGCCGAGAGTCTTCATGTAATCCTTGGTCTCTTCGGCAAAGGCGGAGAGAACGCTCTTGCGCAAGCGGACGACCGGATCGGGTTTGAAATCCGCTTTGTTGGGATCGGCAAACTCGGGTCCGTAAATGCGATCATACAGTGCCACCGGATCAACTTCGGCCGCGGCGCGATTATAGGTGTTGCGCGCGCTGTAGTTTTCGCGGGCCAGCGACACGCTTGTCACATCGAGTGTGCGGAAGCGCGTACCGGTACCGATCTCATCCGCAATGAGCAGATCAAGCGTTGGGGCGGGGATGTCGCCGCTCGCTTCGGGCGCAGAACCTGTACGGTTTATCACCCAGCCTGAGTGGTGTGTATAGTTTGAGCGGCCGTCTAACGGCATGTTGAAATTGGCGAAGTAGGTCAGCTTGTCCTTGTGCGGAATAAGCGCCTTGGTTTCGTCCAGAAATTCAACACCGGGACTGGTCTGCGTCTTGACCTTTACGGCCCGCTCGGGCGTGTGGCCCATACCCCAATACCATGTCCCGAAACGCACTGGGATCGGTGCCCCACTGGCCAACGCGGTGCCGTTGCCGTTCAGAAAGCAATCCAAAAACGGCAGGGTTAAAGAGACCACACCGCCGCCCATCATGCTGCGCAGAACTTGCCGGCGTGATGCCTTGCTGGGGAGAAGAACACTCATGATCCACGCTCCGTTGTGGGTGTATCAGTCAATGAAGCCGCTCGGGTGCCGTCATCACTGGGCTCGGGCTTCGAAATAGTAAAGAACGCCTTGCTTGTCGCGATCTCCTTCAACAAGGACCGCAAGCTGTAACCGGACTCAGCAAAGTTAGTTTCCAGATAGCGAATAAAATCCCGTTCGTTCCGCTCGGGCGCGCGGCCGGTGCCATAGGAATAAAGCTGGTTCGTCAAACAGGACGGAACCCCTGGGTGCGCGGCCATCGCCGCGCCCAGACCTTTTGCCGTATCAAATTCTGATCCGTCCAAGTTGCCGGAGACGTCGATCACGACGCCCTGCTCCATCGTGCGAAACTGGCCGATACCGTCGAAGCGCTCGAAACCAAGACCGATCGGGTCGGTTATCTTGTGACAACCCGCACATGACGGAACCGTTGAATGAGCGGTTAGACGTTCGCGCGCTGTGCGGCTCGGCGCATTGGGATCGTTAAACAATGAGAAGTCGACGTCCCCGGGGGGGTCAGGAACTTTCTGACACAGCAGAAGTTCACGTACTGCCTTGCCGCGCAAGGTAGCCGAACTACGCCCCGGATGGGAAAACAGCGACAGGAATCCCATCTGAGTCAGAACACCGGCGCGGACGTCACCTTCCGGAAACGTATAGGGCTCCCAGCCGCCGTCCGGACGCGTCACCGGGACTCGATACACCCGGCCAAGGTGAGCATCGATAAATGTGTCCCGCGTCGTGAAAATACCTGGATAGGGCTGATCTCGGTCGACGGTATGGTCGACAATCGTGCGCAACAACTGCTCTTTGGCACTGTCGGCGGCGTTGATGGTGTATGCGGGATAAATGATGGTGTCTTTCTCAAGCGTCTCGAATTTTTCGAGATCGAGAAAGTCTTCGAAAAAAGCTCGAACGCCGCGGGCCAGAAACGCCTCTGACCCCATCATCCGCTCAACCTGCTCCTCAAGACCTTTTTCCGTATGGAGCTCTCCGGACGCAGCCGCGTCCAAGAGCATGGCATCAGGCGTTGAGTTCCAGAGGAGAAAACTTAAGCGCGCGGCCTTGGCATAACCCGTCAATCGAAGACCGCTCGGTGCCGCAGTGTCTGGTTCCGTTTCGTCGACAATGAACAGAAAACTCGGCGTGACCATGAGGCCGGTTAGACCGAATTCGATACCGGCATAAAAATCGCCCAATTCATCCGCGACTTGCCCGGCGGCCGAGACGGCGGTTTCCAATTCCGTATCAGTTAACGGGCGCCGATAGAGGTATAGGCCAACTTCGGAAAAATATTTCCTACTGCACTCCGCGTCCGCCTTGGCAACATCTGCTGGCGCGCAGGTGATGAGTACCTCGCGGTTCTCAGCATCAACGACTTGCGCGGCAATGGACCTGGCCAGATCGTAGAACTTTTCAAATCCCGAAGGCGTAATCAGAGCATTGCGCGCACCCACCGCGAACAAGCCGTCCGTGCGAACGAGCGGATCAAATCGTCCGGCAATCACGATATGCTCGCCGAAGACGTCGTGAATAACGTTGCGGTATTGCTCCGCAGTCAGGCGGCGCATATCGGGCGGCGCGCCGATTGTTTCAGGCGCAGGTTCTTCACACCCGGCGAGGAGGAAGAGTGCAACCGCAGCACCGGCCAGTTTGCCAACAATATGTGTGAGCTTAGACGTCAACATTTTACTCCTGAGGTCACGTAATCGAGGCGCGAGCGCTCTCAGCGTCCTGCTGTCTCAATGTCATCAGATGGGTCGGGATGGACGACAAACGCGGCGTAGGTGTTGATCTCAAACGCCGACGAAATATGCGTGCATTCGCCGGTTTCCGGATCCGGATACCCGTCTGCGAGGCTCTTGGCTGCCTCGAAAAAGGCGGGGCAGCTAAACACACCCGTAACGATCACGGGCCCAAGCCCGCCCGTTAGGTAAAGGTACTGCTCAAGGTCGTAGTAACCAGCGAGCATGCCGGTTGCGTTTGAGCCATCCTCGGTAATCGCCAATTCGATTTGCATGTCGCGTATCACGGGGTGCATGTAGTTGTAGTTACCGTAATAAGGCAATCGCACATCGCCCGACCCTGCCTTGAGAACGCCGTCAATGATTGACCCTTTAAGCGAGTCTCCGTATCGCGGCCCTTCGTCGGTATAGTCGATACGATAGCTTGAAAACGGAATAACCTGGCCTTTGCTATCCAATGGAAACTGATCAATGGAGCGGTAAAAGGTTACGGTGACATCATCGTCATTGCGGGGATCGTCAACGTCAGTCACTTCGATCAGGATCATGGCCAAACCGCTTGTGCGGCGCATTTCGTTGGCGTTGATATCTATCACGCCCTGTTCGCGGTACCCGTAAATACAGCCGATCAGCCGATAGAGCTGGTTGTCGATCCCAGGTACACCGCCGGGGCTCGTGAAGTTTTCATGGCTGCACGTCTTCGGTGTCGCGCTGCCATCAATGTTGCCGTCCAAATTGGCCCCGAACGACGTCGTTCCTTCAACGGTCAGCAGCGGAGGATCGTCTTTGATGACCTCCGGATTAATACACACGTCTTCGCCATTGGGCCCGCGCCGCACCGCCGAAAACCAGCGGTCGAGCGTGGTGATAAGACCATCCTGAGTCAGTTCGCTGCGCTGTTTCTTTGACAGATTGCGCCACCAGATTTCGTCGTTACCGATATTCAGGCCTGCCGGGCATTCATCCATGAATTTGGTTTCGTAAACGGCAGGCATGAAATCCTTGACGACAAATCCGAGCGTACGGCCCGGCGGCGCGCCAGCGGCAGCCGATCCCGTCGCGGCGGACGCAGACTTGACCGGGTCAGCAGACGCGGCTTCAGAAAACCCCACAGACACCGCCAACGCGGTGCCAAGGGTGAGAGAAGCCAGAGCGTTTTTGCCTATTTTCACGATTTACCTATTACTCGCCTAAACTGCCCCTCGGGCAGCTAAGTCCTTTGAAATTATGATTTTTCCCAAGGTTTTTCATACGCTTTTCTAAGCTATCCAGCCACTTGGTTGTCCTGACGTGAGCGCCGTGCGAACAAGCCCTTGCTTTGGAAAGCCCCGAATCCCGTTCTTATTCCTCCGGCCGCAACCGCATGATCTGCCCTCGCAGCTCGCCGGCTGGATACTTCGTCGAGTGGATGTTCACGTACATGCGTCCGGTGAGCAGGTATTCAAGTTCACCATCGTTAAGATCGACCGAGCCCTTCAGCGGACTTTTCACGCCATCGGGCGCTAAATTGAACAGCACGCCGGCATTTCCGCCCGGTGTCTGAGGGCCGTGAACATGGGCGGCAACCGCATCAGATGTCAGGCCGCTAAATGTGATCGTCCACTGAAAGGTCTGGGTGGGCCTGTCGAGCACGAACTCGGCGATACCGGTTCCCGGACTTTCGGTCGGCGCGCTTTGCTCATCGGAGGATAAGTCCGCCCTGAACCGGATCGGCGGCCCTTCAGTTCCGGCGTAATCAGGAGCCCCGTGGGCCAGTCCAGACAGGGTGACGCTCGCCAAAACGGTGGCCAGCGCAAGGCGGCTCAGAAACATACAAAAATCCTCCAGGGTGTCGAACGAGCCCGAACGTTGTCCGCGCCTTACCTACCGCTTAGATCGATGTCCAGAGAGCGCCACGGCGTTGTCCAAAAATCAGCGGCAAACTGGGACTTTTTGCATACATGCGTTCGCAGAATGACCAAATATGCCCGTTCCACATCGGCCCGTCCCGCTGCCATAGTCCACCGCCGGGATCAAGCCGGGACCAAAGAGTGCAACACGTGGCCATCGCGCTGAATCGCGGTTTGTGTTTGCCGGTAATTTGAGCATGTTACGGCCTTAATATTTCGGCTTGGCACCCGCCCTCAGCTCGAAACGGAGTAGAGACACAGATGACAAATCGCATGACCTTGACGCTTTCATCGGCCCTAGGCGCCGTAGCGCTTTGTGCCTCCGCGGCAAGTTCGGCTTTGGCCGCCCCAGTGGACACTGAACGAACCATCGGGTTGGTCGTCGTGTCGTTCTACACCTCCGTTTACGAAACGAAATACATGGAGGAATGCCCGCGCGGGCTGGCTATCGGGAACGACGAAATATGGTGGAAAAGCCTCGACCCTGCCGTACGGGACAAGCTCACGGACGGCGGCGAGATCGAACCGGTGACTGGCGTTAGGCGTGCTCTGTCGGCGAGACGCGGACCGAACGGGGAAGACGTTTGTGCGATGCCAACCATTGTCGAAGATCCACCGCACAAAATTGTGCAGGGATCGATCTCATACGGCATGAACCTCGACGGTAACGAGGATGGCAGCGCTACTCCAAAGACTTGCGCGCATAAGAATTTTACCACGCCAGACGGTCAGACCGGCGTCGACAACCAAATGTATCGATTACTGGGCTGTACGTACGGGTGGCGAGATAGCGGTTACGTTGAGACAAACGCCAATGGTGAGCTCATCGATACGTCGCAGGGTGTCACACTTATTGAAATCAGTGACGTCGATGACCGCCGCAATGATGACGACGTCACGGTGCGAATGTATCGCGCCAATGATGTCCTTCCGAAAGACACCCAAGGCGCAGTGCTACCCTATGCCAGCTACCGCATCCACGACATCCCCGGGTATGGAAAAGCGGCAAAGGGACGCATCGAAGAGGGTGTATTGAGAACGGAACCCACTGAAGTATTCCTGCCCTACTACGGCAACCTGGCCCACGCCGAAATTCACCTCAAGGACATGAGGCTGGAACTCGACCTTGAAGCAACAGATACGCGCGCAAAAGGCATCATTGCGGGCTATCGTGACCTGGACAACTTCTGGAGCTATTTCCGCAAGGGCGGATATCTTGCGGTAACGGGCCAGTTCAGCTGCCCGGCAATCTATACTGCTGCGCACGAGCTGGCAGATGGATATCCGGATCCCGAAACCGGCGAATGCACCGCATTGTCTTCATCTTATTCAATTGAAGCGATCCCTGCATTTATCGTCAAACCCGAAAAGGACGACGTTAAAACGTCCGAAGCTGACGGCGGGAAAGAGTTCGCCGCCCGTAGCCAGTAATGTTGCGAGACCAGATGAAATACACAACGACCGTTATGAAGATCGTCTTGTTTATGATTGCCGCTATCGGCTTGTCGGCCTGCGGCGAGGACGAACCGTTGACTGAAGGCCGTGAGCCGCAACTCAGACGCTTGACGGAACAGCAATACCGCAACACCGTTCGCGACGTCTTCGGCGGCAACATCGTGGTTGCCGGCCGGTTCGATCCCCTGGAACGCGTTGACGGCTTACTCGCCGTTGGCGCTAGCAGCGCCACCATCACGCCGGCAGCTCTGGAGCGATACGAAGCTCTGGGACGATCCATCGCATTGCAGGTGGTGAATAGAGACAACCGGCGCGCGCTGGTTCCGTGCCAACCCGAAAACATGACCTCGCGCGATGATGTCTGCGCAGCTTCGTTTATATCTGAAGTCGGCCGGTTCTTGTTCCGTAGGCCGCTCACGGACTCCGAACGGGACCTTTACACGAGACTGTCCGGAGAAGCGGCCACCTCACTCAGCGATTTCTACCAGGGTCTGGCTTACGGGCTGACCGGCATGATGGTTTCACCTAAGTTTTTGTACATCACCGAAACGGTAGAACCCGATCCGGAATCAAATGGGCTTTACCGCCTGGACGGCTATTCAAAAGCATCGCGCTTGAGCTTCTTTTTATGGAACACAACACCTGACGCCGTCTTACTCGGCGCCGCGGCATCGGATGAACTCCACACCCGAAAAGGATTGGAAAAGCATTACGACCGGATGACCGCGTCGTCGCGGTTGGAGGCAGGCATTGCCGCCTTCTTTGAGGACATGCTTGAATTTGAACGCTTCGATATTCTTCAAAAAGATCCTGTGATCTACCCCGTTTTTGTCATGGATGTTGCCCAAAGCGCGAAGGAACAAACGCTACGTACTTTGACGCATCTCTTGCTCGAGGAAGAAGCGGACTACCGGGATATCTTCACCACGCGGCAGACTTTCATGAACGGCGCGCTCGGGCCGGTATATCGGGTCCCGGTCGTCAATCCCGAAGGTTGGGTGGAATATGAGTTTCCGCAAAACAGCCCTTGGACCGGGGTTCACACGCACCTGAGTTTCCAGGCGCTCTTCTCCCATCCAGGCAAGAGTTCACCGACGCTGCGCGGGCAAGCGGTGCGTGAGCAGCTTCTGTGTCAAAAGATACCAGAGCCGCCCGGCGATGTTGACTTCTCTGACTTCAATAACGATGCCGACCCGGTTAACCGCACCGCCCGGCAACGGCTTGCCGTTCACAACGAAGAGCCAAGTTGCGCGGGTTGCCATAAACTGATGGACCCGATCGGCTTGGCAATGGAAAGTTTCGATGGTGCAGGTCAGGTTCGCACCATGGAAAACGGTATGGTGATCGACACATCAGGAGAACTTGACGGTGTCGCGTACGACGATGCCGTAGGGCTGGGCGAAGCGCTGCGCGTCAACCCGTCCGCCACGGCGTGCGTTGCCAACCGGCTTTACGCGTACGGAACAGGCGGCTCGCCGGAGCGCTCTGAGCGCGAGTGGATGGGATACCTGGAAAGCAGATTTGCTGAGAGTGGGTACAAAATTCCTGAGCTGTTGCGGGAAATGGTTCTAAGCGACGCTTTCTACCGCGCGACCCCGCCGAAATTGGATACAGACACAGCGGACGCGACAGTTGCACCGGTTGAGGAGACAAAATCATGACTTTGACACGCCGTTCCTTTTTACGAGGGACAGTAGCAGGCTCTGTCGCAACGGTCGGACTACCGTTCCTAGATTGCTTCCTGAACGACAACGGCACCGCCCTGGCGTCCGGCGCGCCGATTCCGGTGCGCTTCGGAACCTGGTTTTGGGGCCTTGCCCACACTCCGGGCCGCGGCATCGCCATGGACGGAAAGAAGGAAATCACCTTTCTTGAAGAGACCCAGCCGCTTGTTCCGTATAAGAATGACCTGAACTACTTTAACGCCTTCAACACACCGCTGGACGGTAAGCCGAGCGCAGTGCACTTCACCGGATGGGTCGCCGCGAAAACGGGCCATGTACCGCGCACCCGCACCGATACACCTCAACCTACTTTGGACGTGGTTGTCGCGGACGCGATTGGCAGCGACACTCGCTTCAGATCTCTCGATATCTCGAGCACCGGTAATCCGCGGGACAGTTACACGTTCCGCAATTCGACAAGCCGTAACGCGGCGGACGTCTCCCCCTTCGCCTTCTATCAACGGGTGTTCGGTACGGGATTTGTCGACCCCAACCAGGCCGATTTCACACCGGCAGCGAGCGTCATGGTCCGTGACAGCGTGTTGTCCGCGGTGCATGAGGAAAGCAAGGACTTCATTCGCACACTTGGCGCCAGCGACCGCGCGCGCATGGACGAATATTTCACGTCAATCCGCCAGCTCGAGCAACAACTCGAACTGCAAATGCAAAAACCAGAGGTGTCAGAAGCGTGTGGAATTCCCACCCCACCGCCAGAAGAAGAAGAGCTCGGCATCGAAATTGAGGTCGTCCATCGCAATCACAAACTCTTAACGGACATTTTGGTGATGGCGTTGGCGTGCAACCAAACCCGGGTTTTCAACATGTTATACTCTCAGGCGCTTTCGATGCTGCGCCGTCGCGGAGAGTCGTTCACCCACCATACATTGACTCACGAAGAACCGATTGATGCCAGCCTTGGATATCAGCGCGAAGTCGCCGAGCTCCACGTTACGAGTATGGAGGCCTTGGCGACCTTCATCCAGGCATTCAAGAGTGTCCGGGAAGGCGATGGTACCTTGCTCGACAACACCCTGATATTCGCCAATTCAGATACCGGCAATTCCCGCATCCATTCCGTCGACGATATTCCGGTGATCATGATCGGCACTGCCGGCGGTCGCCTCAAAACGGGCATGCATATCGCCGGCAATGGCGATCCGATTACGCGGATCGGTCTGACAGCAATGCAGGCAATGGGAATTCCGGTCGGAAGCTGGGGCACGGGTTCTTTGGAAACCACCAGAATTATCTCAGACGTCCTCGTGTAACGCCAAACTGGAACACAGAATGTTTTTACGAATGGTCGCAGCCTGCGTGCTGCTTGCCGCCCCCGCATCGGCCCAATCCGAACAACGTCCGGATGCGATTGACGTGACCGTTCTAGGCGGCGGCCGGTTGTTCACGACCGCCGACGGCATGACGCTCTATACATACAAGTCGGATGCCGAACAGCCAGGGACGTCAACCTGCACAGATCAGTGCGCAGACGAATGGCCACCGGTGTTGGCGGCAACTGGGTCAAATCCCGTGGGTGATTGGACGCTGATTACGCGTGAGGGCGGGTCCTTGCAGTGGGCGTATCAAGGCAGGCCCGCATACACACACAAAATGGACACACACCCGGGATCGATAGCGGGTTCCAATGTATCGCGCAGCTGGGACGTGCTTTACGAACCCGTCGCTACTCCGCCGAACGTGCAGATCGTCGGGTCTGTTATAGGCCAAACCCTCGCCGACCTGAGAGGACACACGGTGTACACCGGTCCGAAACAGGCATGCTCTGATACCTGCATGAACGCGTGGCAACCGGTTGAAGCGCCCTGGGTGGCAAGGCCGGTTGGCGAAGACTGGACAATATCGGAGCGCGAGGATGGGCTCCGCCAGTGGGCGTTTAAGGGCCAACCCCTGTTCACCTACAATGGCGATTTCACGCCGGACGACCGCTATGGCCTGCGCGCACCGGGCGGCTGGAGCGTTGCCGTGCTCCATGACTCGCCAGCTGTTCCTGATTGGGTCACCGTTCAGGAGACTGACATCGGCCCAGTGTTGGCGACAGCTGACCGAATGACCATGTATTATCTGGTGAGCGACTGGGATGAGATTTTAAAGACGATGTGCGACACGGCCTGCGTGGAGGCCAACTGGGACCCCGTCCTTGCACCGGAAAATGTATCCCCCATCGGCAATTGGACAACCACACGTACGCCGGACGGCCAAAACCAATGGGTGTACCAAGGTCGCGCCGTATACACCTTTCGGGGCGATGAGATTCCCGGCGATACATACGGAGACAAATTTGGGACGGGCTCAGATATCCGTGGCGGGTGGATCGCAATCTTAGAGGAAACTCTGATCCAGAATTTGGCTGGGTGAACCTGGCAATACAGTGGAGAAACAAAAACGGCGGCCGATTTGTTCAGCCGCCGTTTTATGTTCTTGCGTCTGCACTCTCGTTTACCGCTCTGGCGGTCTGTCTGTCGCTTCATCGGGATTGATTTGATCCATGTCCAACGGTTTACCGCTGGTCGTCACAAAACCCGAGTCGGATGTGATCGTCCAGTGGTGTTGCAACCCGGCTATTTCCCGAATGAAATCGCCTGCATTAACGACAAATTCCTGACCGTTTTGATGGAACGTCATCGGACCACCGGTGACATAAATCAGTGAGTCCGTCTTAGCGCTATTCGGGTTGGTGCTGCTGCCTCCCGCCAATTTGACGGCCCGGACTGAATTGCCCGGAAACTCATATCGTTTCAGTTTGATTGCACCGCCCCCGCCTTCGGCGACATCTGCGCCTTTAACCAATGTCGGGGTCATCTCGCCGGTCAGACTTGGCGCCGTCCAGGTCACGATGGTTGCATCGGCCGGCGCACCGGGGTTGCCCAATTCACCCGAAGGAAAACTGACGACGTCGCCCGCAACAATTGAAACCGTTTCACCGTCGACACCGACGGTCGCCGCACCGGAAAGTACGTACAGGAGCGTTTCATCGGTAATAGGATGGCTTACGCCACCGCTGTCGTCGTCAAACATTAAGACTCGTACGCGCGCCGTTGGCCAATTCACCTCTTTAGCAGAGTAGGTGATATCACCGTCTGACATCTCAATCATCGGAAGGTCGGCGTCAAAAATGACGTAAACATCATCTGCGACAGGCGAATCGGACATCGCGGAAAGCGGTGTAACAAGCATGCAAGCCGCTAAGATCAGGATAGATCGCATATGTAAGCCCCTGTTTTGTTGCATATACCAATATTGAACCGGGAGTCTGCCGTGATACCCGGCAACAATGCAATATGCGTTGCCCGCCGGTGTCCGCACTGCAATACAGCCGGGCGCCCCCTTCGTCAGACCCTCGTTTCGGCAATATTCAGATTTTTGGGTTCGAGGCCGGGAAAGACCTGATCTACAAGGCTTTCGCCGCGACGTTTTTGCAAAATCTCTGAAACGACGTCTCGATAATCGGTCGTCACCATTAAGTCGCCTTCGCGTAACTGCCTGGGTTTAAGACCCGGCCACTCACCATACATGCGCCCGCCGCGCACCCCTCCGCCAAGAACGAACATGAACGCTCCCGATCCATGGTCGGTCCCGCCGTTGGCATTCTCCTCCAGCCGGCGACCGAACTCCGTCATGGTGACCAATGTGACTCGGTCGCGCGCGTCTGCGATATCTTGCCAGAATGCGAATAATGTCTTTGAGAATTCCGCCGCATGATCGGGAAAATACCGGTTCATTTCAAAATGATGATCCCAGCCACCGTAATCGACAGCAGCTGTCCGTCGTCAGAGTATTTGGGACAAGCGGGCTGATGACCTAAGAGAGAGTTT
>JAYQVH010000013.1:0-17472 GCA_038148375.1 Rhodospirillaceae bacterium
CGGCCGGTGTTCTAAACGTCCCAGGCCACCCACGTTGGATTTACGGATCACGTAAAGAAAGCCCTGAAGAAATGAGGTTTTGAGCGTACCGTCATGGGGTGCGCTCCGTTGACTTCATGCGGGCTTTGCCGCACATCATGTAGGTCTATTCGTCTTCCCCGGTGCAAAGGACACACGCATGGCTCCGCCCGGTTATCTTCTCGTTCTTGGACACTCGCTCGTGCCGGAAAAAATGGTGCGATATTCCGAGGCCTTGCCGCCGATTTACGAAAAATATGGCGGTTTCTACCTGGCCATCGGTGGTCCGGGCCGCGGCGTCGAGCATTTGGAGGGTCCGTGGTTCGACCACTCGCTGGTGTTGGCCCAGTTTGCGGCGCCGGACGATGTGAGCAAATTCTGGTATTCGCCGGAATATGAGGAAGCGAAAAAGCTGCGCAAGGACGGCGGTGAGTTCAACGTCTTCAAATTCGCTGGGAACGAAATTGACGCGCCGACCGGCGAGCCTGCGTTTTTGGTCTCCGTTTATCGCGTCCTCGACGAAGACGCTTATGCGCCGCTGGCCCAGGCGGAGGCCGATAAACTTGCCAGGCGGGACATTCCATTCCTGCTCAAGGCAAAAGCCGATGACGCCGAGCGCTTGGAAGGCGACTTGAAGGATCACGATTTTTCCGTCGCGGCTTTTCCAACTCAGGCGGCGGCCACAAATTTCTGGAACGATCCGGCAAATGTAGAAATGCGGGCCAAACGGGCACAGTGTGCCGCCTTCAACACGTTCTTGATGCGCGGCCTGCGCCGCTGACGCCGCTGGCACCGCGGCCGCACCATCGCGGGCGCTGCCGAGGTTTTCCCGGAGCGATTTTTTCGTGATTCTGACTGTCGATCAAATCTCTGCGTTCGCGATTCTCGGCGGCGTTCTGGTGTTCTTTATCGGCGGGTGGCTGCGCTACGACTTCGTCGCGTTTGGCGCATTGTTCGCCGCAGTGGCGACCGGACTGGTGCAGCCCGAGGGTGCGTTTGCCGGTTTCGGAAATCCCGCCGTCGTCACCGTGGCAATGGTGTTGATGATCAGCGAAGGTTTGCGCCAGTCCGGCGTCGTCGACCTGCTTGCCGATTACGTTGTCCCGGAAACATCTAGTCCAACCATATTGATTGCTGTCCTCGCCGGCCTCGCCGCCGCTCTTTCAGGTGTCATGAACAATGTCGGGGCGCTGGCGCTGCTGATGCCTGTGGCGCTTCAGGCCGCGCGGCGGTCTGACATGTCCCCAGCGTTGTTGCTGATGCCGTTGTCTTTCGGCTCGATCCTTGGCGGCATGACCACGTTGATTGGGACGCCGCCGAATATCCTGGTTTCAAACTATCGCGCCAGCGGTAACGGCGAGACTTTCGCCATGTTCGACTATTCCTGGGTCGGTGTACCGGTCGCGTTGACCGGTGTCGCATTCATCGCGCTGATCGGCTGGCGTCTGATCCCCTCGGATCGAAAGTCCTCGGCGTCCGGTGACGCTGTCTTCGACATCAAGGACTACATCACCGAAGTGCGCCTCAATGATGGCACGCCGCTGATCGGGAATTTCATGCTCGGCGCGATGGACGAGCTTTCGGAAATGGACGTCACCGTTGCCGGTTTGGTGCGCGGCGAACAGCACATTCCGAACCCGGGCATGACAGAGCGGTTGCGTGACGGCGACGTGCTGATCTTAAGCGGAGACGCGGAAGCCTTGGAAAAGGCGGTGGCGGACTTCAAGCTTGATCTGGTCGGTGAGAAAGAAATCGAGGACGAGGCGCTGAGCTCAGACAGAATCAGCCTGATCGAAGCCGTGGTGACACCGGGCGCGCGCATAGCCGGGATGACAACGAAGGAAATCGGTCTGAGACGCCGGTACGGAGTCAATCTTCTCGCCGTGTCGCGTGAAGGTAAGCGGGCGATGACCCGGATGAATCAGCACCGCTTCCGCGCCGGAGACGTATTGCTGCTTCAGGGCGACGCCGATCAGGTCAATGACTCGCTGGCGCGCCTTGGATGCCTGCCGCTAGCCAAACGATCCATCAGTGTTGGTCGCCGCCGCAGGGCGTTGTTTGCCTCCGCCGTGTTTGCGCTGGCGATTGGCGCTGCGGCCTTCAACCTCTTGCCGATAACCATCGCATTCGGCGTCGCGATTGCCGTGATGATCCTCGGCCGGATCGTTTCTCCGAGCCGTGCTTATGGCGCGATCGATTGGCCCGTGCTGGTACTGCTCGGCTGTATGATTCCCGTCGGCGATGCATTGGATCAAACAGGGGCCGCAGACGTGATCGCGTCCGGAATCGTTGCCTTGACCGATCAATTCCCGGTCTTCGTCGCGCTCGGTTTGGTGATGGTTGTGACCATGACTCTCTCCGACATCATGAATAACGCGGCGACGGCTGTTGTCATGGCGCCGATCTCCGTGCAGATCGCCGAGCGGCTGGACAGCAATCCGGATACGTTCCTCATGTCCGTCGCCATCGGTGCGTCCTGCGCTTTCCTCACGCCGATCGGGCATCAGAACAACACATTGGTGATGGGGCCGGGCGGATACCACTTCGGTGACTATTGGCGCATGGGGTTGCCGCTCGAAATTCTGGTCGTCGCCGTATCCCTTCCGGTCCTGTTGATGGCCTGGCCGCTGTGAGCTTCATCGTCGATCACGTCACCGTACGCTTCCAGTGTCGCATCGCACTAGACGACGTTTCGGCCGCACTGGACGAACGGCGCATCGCTGTCATAGGCGACAATGGCTCCGGTAAGAGCACGTTCGCCCGTGTGCTCAACGGCCTGATTTTACCGGACGAAGGCCGCGTCCTTGTCGATGGGCGCGATACCCTGACGATGGGCGATAAGATACGCGCTCACGTCGGGTTCTGTTTTCAAAACCCCGATACCCAGCTTGTCATGCCGACTGTTGCGGAAGATCTCGCTCTTGGACTCAAACCGCTCAAGCTGGCGCCTGCTGATATTGAGCAGCGAGTTGAGGACACCTTGGACCGTTTCGAGATTGCCCACCTTGCGCAGCGCTCGGTTCATATGCTGTCCGGTGGGGAGAAGCAGCTTGTCGCTCTCGCCGGCGTGATGATCACGGCGCCGGACACGGTGATTTGCGATGAGCCGACGACGTTGCTCGACCGGCGCAATGCGGCCAATGTCTTGGCCGTTCTCAAAGATCTCGCCTGCCGTGTCATTCTCGTCACCCATGATCTCGGGCAAATCGCCGATTTCGACCGCGCAGTGTGGTTTCACGATGGCCTCATCGCCGCGGACGGTTCTCCGTCGGAGGTCGCCGCCGCCTACGAGAAGTCGTTGAGCGGTATCCGCGCATGATCACGGGCCTCTACATTCCGGGCGACAGTCTGCTGCACCGCTGTCCAGCCGGGGTGAAGCTGATCGCGCTTGTCCTGATCGGCATCGGCCTGATCGCCATCGACAACCTGTTTCTTTTGTGTGCACTCGCGGTTGTTGTCGCCGCCAGCTATTCGGCGTTCGCAGGACTGGGTGTGGCGCCGGTGTGGCAGGCGACACGCGCGGTACTGGTCTGGCTCGCATTGATCGTTCTGGCGCAAGCCTTATTGGCCGGTGTAGAGGCGGCAGCGGAAACCGTCGTGCGTCTGCTCATCCTGATCTGGAGCGCGGCGCTGGTGAGCTACACCTCTCGCCTGAGCGATATGGCGGCCGTGTTGGAGCGCGGTCTGGCCGCGTTCAAACCGCTCGGCGTCCAACCGGAAAAAACAGCTTTCATGATCGCGTTAACGCTGCGGCTGGTTCCGGCGATTTTTGCCATCGCCCGGGACGTGCGTGACGCGCAGCGGGCGCGGGGTGTGGATGCAAGCGTGGTGACGGCTATCGTGCCCGCATTGACGCGAATCATGGCCCACGCCGACGCGGTATCCGACGCTCTGACGGCACGCGGATATGAACGGTGGGACACGGCGCCATGACCGCGCGCGATACCGTCCTCATCGCCACCTTCGCGGCATTGACCGCGGTTCTCGGGCTGTTACCGCCGCTGCCTGTCCCTCTGGTCCCCGTTCCGATCACCGCCCAGACGATGGGAGTCATGCTGGCCGGTCTCATGATCGGTCCGCGCCGGGGCGGATTGGCTATGCTCTTGCTTCTTGGCGTCGTTGCGTTGGGCATCCCACTGCTGGCCGGCGGACGCGGCGGGCTCGCTGTCTTCGCGGGGCCGAGCGCGGGCTACCTGATCGGCTGGCCGATCGGCGCTTTTGTCACCGGCATGCTGGCCCGTGGCGCGACCTCACCGGCGCCCCTGTTTGCGGCGTGCCTCGCCGGAGGGATCGGTGTCGTCTATGCGTGTGGGATTCCCGGCGTGGCGCTGATCTCGGGGATATCCGTGCCGACGGCGGCGTTGGCGTCGGCCGCCTTCCTGCCTGGCGATTTGATCAAAGCGGGTGTGGCAACCGCTGTCGCTGTGACACTGCGGCGTGCCTATCCGCGTCTGACGCCGTAGACCGCCTGCGATGACTGATAACGGCGTCCTGCATTCAGGATTTCTCCGGGCCGCAGCCCTGCATCCCGATAAAACGGCGCTGGTCTGCGGGGAAGTGGCGGTGTCGTTTGCCGACGTTGAAAGGCGCGCCAATGGTATCGCTGCCGCGCTAGATGCACGTCTGGCGCGCCGGGTCGCGATTTGTCTGCCGAACGGGCCGCATGTGATCGACACGTTCTTCGGTACTGTCATGGCCGGGGCCTGTGTCATGTTGTGCGATCCGGCCTGGCCGTCCGCTCTGCTCAAGAGCTTGATCGCCGAGCACGCGCCCAACATTGTGATCGCGGAGAACGAAATTCTCGATAGCGTCGCGGATGTCATCGAGGAAGACGTGCGGTGGTCGCCTGAGCAAGTCGAGACACTTGCGGCCAAGGGTGATACCGGCGCCGCGCTGCGGTCCGTGCCCTGTCCCGACTCGCCGTTTCTGATCGGCTTCACGTCCGGATCGAGCGGGCGGCCCAAGGCGTTCATCCGGTCCCATGCCACATGGGTGGAAAGTTTCGCTATGAGCGCCCAGGAACTCGGCACGGACGCAAACAGCGTCGTAGTTGCGCCCGGACCTTTAAGTCATGGCCTGTCGTTGTATGCGGTCATTGAAACCTTGTGCGCCGGAGGGATGGCGGTGATCCAGCCGCACTTCGACGCGCCTCTCGTCTATGCCGCGGTCGCGGTACGCGAAGCGACCACGCTGGTGGTGGTGCCGGCGATGCTGGACGTGTTGCTGGAACTGGCCGCGCCGGAAACCTGCGCCAGTGTTTCGGGGATTGTCACCGCCGGGGCCAAGCTTTCGCCGGCCCTGCGCCAGCAGGCGCATGCGCGCTTTCCCAATGCGGACATCATCGAATACTACGGCGCGTCGGAGTTGAGTTTCGTCACCGTCGCCAAGGGCCGGGAGAATCCGCCGCCCGCCTCGGTCGGCCGCGCCTTCGCCGGGGTCGAGCTCGACGTCCGTGACGAAACAGGTTCAAGCCTCCCACCGAACACGACCGGAACCGTGTGGGTGCGCAGCGCAATGGTGTGTACCGGCTATGTCGGTGAGACCGACGGTAGCGGGATGAGGACCGCGGGCGACTGGGCTACGGTCGGCGATCTTGGTCACACAGACGCAAACGGTTTTCTATATCTCGACGGCCGGGAGGGGTCGGCCATCACCTCGGCTGGCTACACGGTCTATCCGTCGGCCATCGAAGCGGCGCTGCTGTCCAGCCCCGACGTCGCCGACGCGGTTGTCATTGGCTTGCCCCACGCCAGGTGGGGGGAGGTCATCGCCGCTGCCGTGGTTCCCGTGGCCGGTCGCACGCTCCACACAGAAACGCTGTCGGCACACTGCCACGCGGTTCTCGAACCTTATGCCTGTCCTCGCCGTTGGGCCGTTGTGGACGGGTTTGCCCGTACGCAAAGCGGCAAGCCGGTGCGTGACGGCATTGCGGACCTGTTCGCGAACGACTCAGATGTTTAGAACGTGGAGCGTGCCCATTGACCGGCACCGCGTTCGCACAATGTGCCCTGGGCCTCCACGGTTTCGCCACCGCGTGAAATGGTCTGTGTGAAATCACGGCAGCGCATCGTCCCGAACGTATGTTCGCTCTTCACCGTGACCGAGCCGGATACGCCTTCGTAGGTCCAGTCAATGATTTCACCGATCTCGCCGTCGAGCGCGACGCGCTGGGCTGCGTTTTGCAGGCCGAGCTGGTCGTCGGTCAATGTGGTCAGGATTTCGGGTGGAAGAATGCTGTAGGCCGCCTGGGTGGCTGCCATGCTTTGCTGGTAGGTGCGCAAAGAGTTGATTTGATCTTCGCTGAGCCGGACCTGCTGCGACTGCGCAATCGGGGCTGCCGCAGGTGCTTGGAGAGTCTGCGGCGCGTAATAACTCGAGCGCGGTGTCACCGCGCGATTACCTAGCCCGCCGGGACGGTAACGTGGGGTGCGCACCTGCAGCGGCGGCTGATAACTGAAGTTGTTCAATCTATTGAGGCCGCGGTTGACCGATGTGTTGACTTGCCCCAGTCCGCGCGACACTTGCGTACTGAGCTGGTTCACGCTGCGCGACACCTGGGAGTTTAAAACGTTTAGGCTGTTGGTGATTGGCGCGGGATTGACGCGCACACCCAGCTGCGCGTCCGCAGGCGGTGCAACCGCCACAACCAGTCCGCAGGCAAGTACGGCAAGTCCAGCAGTGGGTGCGAACTTGAACATGACCACACTATACCGGCAGCGCGGTCGCGGCTGAACCTTAAAGACTCTTCGTGAATTCCGGATCGACATTCCGCGTATACACGGTTTTCAGATAGGGCAGAGCGCCAAGCGGTGATTCCACCCAATGGCAGAACCGCCAGCCCTCCGCCGTCTTGCGCACCATGGCGGAGACGCGCACATCGAGGCCGAGCGGCGCGTCTTCCATGCCTTTCACCAGACCATCCCAGTGCATCATGAAATTCATCGCGGCGATATCGTCGCTGAGCAGCTTGCACTTGAGGTCCCAAGTGCGCACGGCGAACTTCAGCAGAATGGTCTCGGCTTCCCGCCAATATGGTTCGATGGCGTCCCAGCCGTACATCGGGTTCACGATTTCCTCGGCAATGTAGAAAGGCTCCGTCTCAGCGGGGTCCCACAACTGGCGCAACTCCGTCGGTTTGATGCGCCGCCAGCGGTCGCAAAATTTGCCCAGCAAGTGCTCTAACTCTGACTCCAGTGTGCTCACGGTTTGCTCTCCTGCCGACGGTGTGGGCCAAGACCCTACATGAAAACAATATAATGCGCGCCAGCACCACTTTATGGTTTTATGACGCCTAAGCGAAGCCGCGCGGCCGACCGAGCCTCGTTCCGGCAGATAAAGGCAGTTCATTGATGCGTGTGCTTGTTGTTGAAGATGACCTAAAGACGGCTGGTTTCATTACCAAAGGCCTGCAAGAGTCCGGCTATGTCGTCGACCACGCCGAGGACGGCGATAAAGCCCTCGACCTCGCTCTGGGCGGCTCGTACGACGTCATGATTGTCGACCGCATGCTGCCGGGGACCAACGGCGTCAAGGTGGTCGAAACCGTGCGCGGTGAGGGCATCGACACGCCTGTCTTGTTTCTCAGCGCGCTTGGTGAAGTTGAGGACCGCGTCGAAGGCTTGAAAGCCGGCGGGGATGACTATTTGGTCAAGCCGTTCGCGATGAGCGAACTGCTGGCCCGGCTCGAAGCGCTGATGCGCCGCGGCCGCGGTCAAAGCGAACAGACGCACCTTTCTGTCGGCGATCTGGAAATGGACATTCTGGCGCGCAAGGTCGTCCGCCAGGGTAAACGGGTTTATCTTCATCCCCGGGAATTCAAGTTGCTCGAGTACCTCATGCGCCATGCGGGCCAGGTTGTCACCCGGACGATGCTGCTGGAGAACGTCTGGGAGTATCACTTCGATCCGCAAACCAACGTGATCGACGTCCACATCAGCCGTTTGCGGCAGAAGATCGACAAGCCGTTTGACACACCTATTCTGCAGACCGTGAGGGGTGCCGGGTACAAACTTGACCTTGCGGACTAAACCGTGAGCCGCCTCAGCCGGATAATTAGAACGACTACTTTCCGCTTGGCGCTGCTGTACACGTTCGTGTTCGGGGGATCGGTGGCGGCTTTGTTCGTGTTTGTCTATGTCAACACGTCCGTCTTTGCCGAACGCCAGGTTGAAGCGGCAATCGAGGCGGAAGTCCAAGGCTTTCAGGAGACGTTTGAGCGCGAAGGGGTCACCGGTTTGGCGCTGGCGATCGACCGCCGCGTCGATCCCAACATTCGTACGGACGGCGTCTATCTGCTGACGGACGAGAACCGCAGGCGCATTGCCGGCAATTTGGTCAGCTGGCCGCGCAACACAGAGTCCGACGACCTGTGGATCAGTTTTTCGATTGTCGAGATGCAAAGCGCCGAGCCCTCCCGCGCGGACGTGCGTGCTTTGCAATTCATCGTTCCAGGCGGTTTTCGCCTTTTGGTCGGCCGAGACATCCGCGATACGCGTGATTTCCGGGATCAGCTCATTCGCTCGCTGAATATCGGAGTCGCGATGACAGTCGCTCTGGGTCTGATCGGCGGATTTTTCTTCAGCCGTTCCATTATGGGCCGCGTGGAGCGCATCAATCAGACATGTCGGCGGATCATCCGTGGCGATCTCAGCCAGCGGATCCCCGGAGCCGATCAGACGGACGAACTCGGACGGCTGTCCGCTTCCGTCAACGAAATGCTCGATCAGATCGAGCGCCTGATGAATGGCCTGCGTGAGGTCTCCGATAACGTCGCACATGACTTGCGCACGCCGCTGAACCGGCTGCGCGCCCGTCTTGAAACGGCGGCGGCCCATGCGACCGGCGACAACGAAAAGCGCGAACTTGAAGACGCCATTGCCGAAGCGGACACATTGCTGGCGACATTTTCGTCTTTGCTGCGGATTGCGCGGGCCGAGGCGCAAGTGCGCCAGTCGTTTAAATCCGTCGACCTCAGCGCCGTGGCGACAGAGATCGCCGACCTCTACGAACCCTTGGCCGAAGACAAGGGGGTGGGCATGCGTGCAGACATTCCTCCCAATCTGACCGCGTGGGGCGACCCGCATCTCATCGCTCAGGCGCTGGCCAATGTGGTCGATAACGCGGTCAAGTACACGCCCGCGGGCGGGGAGGTCGCCGTGAGCCTGGCCGATACCGATTCTGCGGTCCGGGTGCAGATCGCGGATACCGGTCCAGGAATACCGTCCGGTTATCGCGAGAAGGTGTTTGAGCGCTTATACCGGCTCGATTCGAGTCGCTCGACGGCCGGGTCGGGCCTTGGTTTGAGCCTTGTCGGCGCGGTGGCCAAGTCTCACGGCATCGAGATCGAACTGGCCGATAACGGCCCCGGCCTGCGAGTCACGCTGATATGTCCCAAGGCAGCGGATGGGCAAACAGCCTGAATCCTTACAGATTTATGGATTTTCAACCATCAGAAGAATTACTCTAGGCGCAACGCACTGTATCAACGGGGCGTTGATGGCCTGGACTGTTTCGGGACGGGCTGCCGGCAAAAGCGGCGTCCTTCACCTTTGGTTGTGTCTGGCGAAAACCAACCGTAAGCTGAACCAGCCGCTGAACAGGGGAAGGCAGAAGGCATGACGGTGTCCGGGAACACATCGGATTTCCTGCCAGGAGACGAAGGACTCTCCACGACGTCGACGCAGGTCGTCATCGTCGAAAACGGCGCCGCGACCGTTCCGGACCGCGCAACCCTACTCAATGGGGAATTCACCAAGGTTGCCGATGATCTGCTGATCAAAGGGCCGCAGGGCCAGTCTTTTCTCGTCGAGAACTTCTTTCTTTCAGACCCGCCACCCGTTCTGACCGACGGTGCCGGTCTTACCATTTCCGGGTCATTGGTTGCGCGCCTTGCGTCGCCGCGTGATCCGGTGCAGGTCGCCCAAAGCGGACAGGCCGACGGCACGGAACCCATCGGTATTGTTCAATCGATGGAAGGGGAAGTGACCGCCGAACGTTTGGACGGCTCCATCGTCACCTTGGCCGAGGGCGACCCGGTATACATGGGCGACATCATCATCACCGAACAGGGCGCGTCGGTCGGCCTGATCTTCCTTGATGAGAGCACCTTCGCGCTCGGCGAAGACGGTGAGATGGTGCTCGACGAACTGATCTACGATCCGGCAACGGAAACCGGTTCCGCGGCGTTCACTCTGCTGTCCGGCGCGGCGTCGGTGATCAGCGGATCGATCGCCAAGACCGGCTCGGATGCGATGAAGCTCGACACGCCGGTGGCGACCATCGGCATCCGCGGGACCAAACTGGTTGTGTCGTACGACCCAATCACGGGGTCGATCTCCATTGTTAACCGCCCTGAGCTCACTGGCACGGGACAGCAGCAGGTCGGCGAAATCGTGCTGACCCTGCCCGACGGCACGCCGATCGGCAGTATCAACAGCGAGAACGGCGGGTGGCGTTTTTCTGCCGGTGAAACGCCGACGGCCGTTCAATTTACGGAACAGGAAGTCCAAGCCTTCGCCGGTGCCGTCGATGCGTTGGTTCAAACGATTGCCAACGAAGCGGCCAATAATAACCAACAGGACACGGGCGACGAGAACGATCCCAACACCAACAATAACAACGGCAACAATAACGGGAACAACGGCAACAACGGCAACAACAACGGCGGTGGAACGAACGGCGAGAACACCAACAATCAGAATAATCAGAACAACGAAAACAATCAGAACAACGAGAATAACCAGAACAACGAGAACAATCAGAACAACGAAAATAATCAGAACAATGATAACAACAATAACAATAACAATAATAATAATCAGCAGGATAATAACAACAATAACAATAACAATAACTTAAATAATAACAATCAGCAGAATAACAACAATAATAATAACCAGCAGAACAACAATCAGCAGACTAACAATAACAATAATAACAACAATAATAATCAGCAGAATAACAATAATAACAACAACAACAATAATAATAATAACGATCCGCCACCGGACACCGTGATCCCGGCGGAGATCTCGGTCTCGGGCGGTGAAGTCTCAGACCGTGCCAACGGCAATGCCACGTTCGTCATTACACGCGGTGGCAATACGCAAATCGCTGTGACCATTGATTATGCGGTCACGGGTGGAACCGCGACGGCCGGGGCCGACTTTGAAGCCGTGTCCGGATCCGTCACCTTCGGCATCGGCCAGACCGAAGCCGTGGTCAGTGTGCCGGTCTTCGCCAACGGACGTAACGAAGGCGCGGAGACGTTTTCGATTTCGGTGACGTCCTCGAGCACCAATGTGATCTTGAATGCGCCGACAGCCACGGCAACGATCACGGCCGACCCGCCGCTGCCGACGTTTAGTATCGACAGCGTGTCTGTGACCGATACGGCAGCCGGAACGGTTGCTGTGTTCACCGTCACACGCAGCGGCGATCTGTTTGCGCCGAGCTCCGTCAGCTTTGCCACGGCCGACGGCACGGCAAGGGCGGGGTCGGACTACACGGCGGTGTCGGGAACGCTGTCTTTCCCCGCCAATGTCGCAACGCAGACCATTGAAGTGCCGATCCTCACCGATCCTGTTGTCGTCGGGCAGCCGCCCAACGAGGTCGCGGAGACTTTCACGGTCAATCTTTCGTTCCCCGTCGAAGCAACGATTGCGTCCGGGGGTGGCGCCGGGACGGCGACGATCGCCGCCGATCCGCCGGTCACGCCGTCAACGTTCAGCATCAACAGCGTCACGGTGCAGGAAGGGGGGACGGCCATACTCACCGTGACGCGCGGCGGTGGTCTAACCCACAGCGTCAGCGTGGATTATGCCACGGTCAACGGATCGGCGACCGCAGGCAGCGATTTCCAGTCCGGGCAGGGCACAATCGTGTTCGCCGCCAACCAAACCACAGCGCAGATCGAAATTCCGATCACATCCGACACCATCGCGGAAGTTCTCGAGACCTTCACCGTGCGCCTGTCCAATCCCGCTGGTGGGACAATCCAAACCGCAGACGGAACGGTGAGCATAACTGCCCAACCCAACACGCCGACGGTATCTATCGACAGCGTCACGGTGTCCGACGCCGCAGCCACGTCGGCGGTCTTTACCGTCACCTTGTCTGAAGCGCCGACAACGGCGGTGTCCGTCGGGTTTACCACTGTCGACGGCACGGCCACGGCGGGCACGGACTACACGGCTGCTTCGGGCACGATCAGCTTTGCCGCCGGTGAAACGAGCAAGACGATTTCGATCGCAATTGCCGCGGACAGCGTAGGCGAGGGCGCGGAAACATTTTCAGTCCAGCTCAACACGCCCAACGGGGTAACGCTCGGTACTGCGACCGGGACGGCCACCATCTCCGCCGATCCGGTCGAAGAGGAACCGCCGGCGCCAAACCAAGACCCGGTGATTTTCGGCACGACCTACGACAACCACTATTTGCAGTTTGACGGAATTTACGATGCGGTCAGTTCAGTTTCGTCGGTAACCGTGGGCTCGCATACGCTTGAGGCCTGGTTCCGCAACGGCGAGGCATCGGGTATTGATCCGATTGTCAGCTTGGACACCGGCAGCGGCGCGTACACCGGAGCATATCTAGAAAACGGCGCTCTCACGGTCGAAATTGAGGACGCCGGCGGCAACATCAAAAAAATTGTGTCGTCGGTCACGGTCAATAACCAAGAATGGCACCACGTGGCCTACAGCTACGATGCGGCCACGGATACGATCCGGTTGTTCGTCAACGGTGTCGAAGACACCGCATTTTCTGTCACCCAGAACGACCCGCTTTCGTCATTCTCCATCACGGCGCCTGTCAACGTCGGACATGAACCAGCAACGCATTTTTTCCGCGGCGGCATAGATGAGGCGCGCGTCTGGGATCAGGTGCTCGATCCGTCCGTCATTATCTCCGGGGTTCGAAACAAGCTGTCCGGAGCCGAGGCAGGCCTTCAAGTCTACTACGATTTCGAGAGTGTCAGCGGCTCCGTCGTTCCCAACGTCGCAACGTCGGGTTCGTCTTTCGACGGGTATATAACCAGTTCGAGCGGTCTGACACCGATCACATTTGCCGGCGATGGCGTGTCGCTCGACTTCGGCGTCGCCGGTCCTCCGTATGTCGATACCAATCTCAGCAGCCTGCCGGGAAGTTTCACGATTGAGGGATGGTTCGCTTTCGACGCAACCACGGGGTCTGATCGTGCGCTGATCTCCAAGCCGACGTCGATCGGCGGCGCCAATAGCACCGCGGAGTTCTTCCTGAGTATCAATTCCAGCGGTGTTTTGACCTTCAACATGGGTGACGGGGCGGCGGTGGATTCCATCGGCTCGACAACCATGCAGCCGAACGTGTGGTACCACATCGCCGCGACCTACAACGCGTCGAACGACGCCATGGAACTGTTTGTCAACGGCGTGTCGGTGGCGACGGGGACGTTTACCGGCACGCGCCAGGTCGGCACCCTGGATATCGAGATCGGCCGCTTCGCCGGCAGCGCCACTTGGGCATTCGACGGAAATGTAGGCAGCGCGTCCGTATGGTCCGCGCCGCTCAATTCCTCCCAGATCACCACATTGTATACGTCGGGTGTGTCGTCTCCGAACGAGCAAGATCTGGTGTCCTATTGGCCGTTCTCCGAGGGCAGCGGCACCACCATCTTCGATGCGACAGGCCGGGCCAACGGCGTCGTCGTCAACGGGACAGCCGAGTGGGGGATAGACGCCGCCGGTGTCGGGCGGGCGGTGCCCGTCCACACCCAGGAGGGCGTGCCGGTCCTGTTCGGCGGTGCCGGTTACGATCCGGATGGCGATGGCATCACGCTGACCGCAACGCAGGGCGCGAACGGTACGACCCAGATTTTCGGCAGCGACGTTCTCTATACGCCGACCGGCAACTTCAACGGCACGGACTCCTTCACCCTGACCCTGACGGATTCCAACGGCGCCTCGACCTCGACCGCCGTTACCGTCGTCGTCGGTGCGGTGAATGACGCGCCGTCGTTCTCCGGCAATGGCACGCTGACCGCGATCAACGAAGGCGATACCAATCCGGCCGGGGATACGGTCACCAGTGTGTTCAGCGGCCTGTTCTCCGATCCGGAGTCCGATACATTTGTCGGCATCGCCGTGGTCGGCAACTCGGCCAATGCCTCGACCGAAGGCAAATGGCAGTTCACGACCAATGGCACGTGGGAGGACATTGGCACGGCGTCGTTCGATACCGCCGTGATGCTGTCGGCGGCCACGCAAATCCGCTTTGTGCCGGTGGCCGGATTTAACGGCACGCCGACGCCGCTGCAGGTTATCCCGGTCGAAAGCAATTACGCCGGCAGCTTTTCCGATACGACGTCGGTGCCGACATACGTCACCATCGATTCCACCTTCCGTGGCGGTCAGACACCGTTCGGCGCTACCGATGTCAATGCCAACATCACCGTCAACAACATCGATACCGCGCCGACTGTTTCCCTGAACGCCGCACCGATTGTTTATCAAACCGCCGACAACGCGATCCTCATCGATGCGTCGGGCACGGTCACCGACCCGGACCCGGATTACAATCTGGCGACGCTGACGGTTCAGGTCACCACCGGCAACACGACCGACGATCTGCTGACCATCCGCAACCAGGGCACAAGTGCCGGGCAGATCGGCGTCAGCGGCCCCAACGTCACCTATGGCGGCACGGTTATCGGCACCTTCGTGGGTGGCCTGGCCGGCACGTCTCTTGTTATCACGCTCAACGCCTCCGCAACGCTGGCCGCCGTGCAGGCGCTGGTCCAGAACCTGCAATACGAAAACGACAATTCCGGCGCCTCAACCACCAAGACGATCCAGATTGTTCTCAACGAAGTCTCCGGCGGTCCGAGCAATACCGAAACCCGCGATATCGGCATCAATCTGCTCACTCCGGTCACGTGGGACGACGGCGGCGGCGACGACCTGTGGTTCACGGCGACCAACTGGTCCGGCGATGCGCTTCCGACGTCCACCGACGATATCTTAATTTCGGGTGTCGCCTTTAACCCCACGTTCAATCATGGGGCAGGCGGGACTTCCACGATTGGCCGCCTGACGCTGGCCAGCTCGTCGACGCTGAATATCACCAACGGCACCCTGGACGTGACCGGTTCGGTCGTAACTTCCGCGGGGAACACCATCACGATTAACGGCAACAGTGCCCTGAACGTCGGGGGGGTGTTCACCAGCGGCGGTGATATTGGGCTCGGTGACGGAACTAACCAGGGATTTCTCGGCGGCACCGGTATTCTGAACAATTCCGGCACGATCCAGGGCTTCTACGGCACGATTTCCACAGGATCGTTCAACAACGGTAAAGGCGGTCTGTTCGAGGTCGCCAACTCCACGGTCAATCCGTTCGTTGTGTCCAGCACGACGTTCTCGAACGACGCCACCATCCGCGTTGTCGGCAATGCAAGCTTCGACGGCAACCTCCAGGTCAGCGGCACGACGTTGTTCAATCAGGCCAGCGGGACCATCGAACTCACCAGTTCGGGGTCGTCCGGCGGAGCGGTGATTACCCACAGTACCGGGTCGATCAACAACCAAGGCACCATTCATGCCATCCCGGGCGCGGGCGGCAAGCGCGCGTTGAACATTCCGGTGACGAACACCGGCTTTATCAACGTTGATACCGACCTGACCCTCGAGGGGGAGCAGTTCACCCACAGCGGCGGCGGCAGCATCGCCATGGCTAACGGCACGACGCTGACGGTCACGGGCATCCTCAACCTGGCCGGCGGCACCATCGCCGTCGATACGCCAGCCAGCGACACGGCGACCATTACGTTGGACTCAGGCGGCAGTCTTCAGGTCGATACGGTGACGACGCTGTCGAGCGACCTGACGCTGAATTTCGACGCCGGCGCGGGCGATATCTCCGGCACGTCGACGCTGAACATCGCTGGCATTATGAACGTGAACGATTCCACGTTTTCGAGCATCGTGCTCAACAACGATGCCACCGGCGTTATTACGATTGATGATGCGGGCGGTGGCGGCTCGAACGTTGATCTAAGCTTTGGCAACGGCGGATCTAACGCCGGGACGATCAACCTACAGGGCAGCGCCGGCTCGCCGCCTGATCCGCGCTTGCTGGTGACGACGGGCACATTTGCCAACACCGGCACGATTCAAGTTTCTACGACGGCGTCGACCGGTAACCACTGGATTGTGGTTAGCGCTGGCGCAAGCCTCGATAATTCCGGAGTCATTGGTACTGTTTCGTCGTCTACCGACCGTTCGTTGCTCTTATCTGGCGGCGGCACCATCAATCACAACTCTGGTGGTGTTATTGATCTGCAGGGGTCGGCGGGTGGTGCGCTTGTTCTTATCGGCGCCACGCTAGCTCTCGGTGGCGGCACAATCTCGGCGACCTCTGGCCATGCGTTGTCGGTTAGGGGCGCAGGCATACTCAGTGTCGATACCGCCACGACCCTGCCGTCCACCCTCGACTTGACCCTCGGCGATTCAGGTGGTTCGACCTCCGGCACAATCTCAGGATCGTCGACCCTCACCGTCAATGGTGCATTCACCGTCGATCATGACTCCACGATTTCCGGCTCTGGGTTGATCGTCGATCTTGCCTCGGGCAGTTCCTTCGCGATGACGTCCGGCAAGACGCTGACCGTTGACAACAGTGCGACGCTTGAATTCCGAACGGGCGCTACGCTTTCCACGGGCGAGACGATTACGCTCACGAATGGCGGCGCAATCGATGTCAGCAGCGGCACCACATTCACGGTCAACGGCGGCACCATATCGGGCACGGGAGTAACAACCGTAGCCGGAACGCTGGAAACAACCGTCGGCAGTATCGCGGGGCCGATTTCCGTCCTGTCCGGCGGAGCGGTTCTGTCGACCGGCAGTAACGTCGTCAATATCAGCGGCACGGTGACCATCAACTCGGGGGCCAAGCTGCAAATTGACGCCAACGGCGGCAGTTCAGAGCTTAATGTCACAAACGATATCAAGAATGCCGGCACGATCCTGATCACCTCGACCACCAGCGCGTCCTCTGCCCTCGACCTGGTCAGCGGGGGGTCGATCGCCAACAACGCAGGCGGGATTATCCAGGTTGACGCCGGGGCCGGCGGTGCGCGTAGCATCTCCAACGGCAATATTAACAATGCCGCCACAGCCACGATCGATATCAACACCAATTTGACGTATACGGGCGGTACGCTGACCAACAGCGGGACAATCGACGTCGCCGCGGGCCAGACTCTTACGCTTAGCAGCGCGACCCTGACCCATGAAACCGGCGCGACGCTCTCCGGCGGTGGTTCGTTGTCATTGACCAGTGGCGGGACCAGCACTCTTACGCTGAACGCGGCGCTGACGCTGTCTACGCTCAACGTCACCCTGGGCACCTCCGGCGGTGCGGTCGGCAACGTGGGCGGCACCGGCACGCTGACCGCTCAGAACGCGCTGACCTTCA
>JAYQVH010000013.1:17572-88770 GCA_038148375.1 Rhodospirillaceae bacterium
ACGCTCGACATCAATACCGATACCTCGTTCCTCAACGGGACGATCACCAATGCCGCGTCGATCGACATCGCCTCCGGCCAATCCTTATTCCTGAGCAACGCCACGCTGATTCACAACAGCGGATCGGCCTTCTCCGGCGGCGGTACGCTGAGTTTGACCGCGGGCACCACCAATACACTGACGCTGAACGATAATCTGACGCTTTCCGGTGCTACCGCCGTGCTGACGCTCGGCACCATCGTCGGCGTCGTCGGCAACGTGGGCGGCACCGGCACGCTGACCGCTCAGAACGCGCTGACCTTCAATCGCGGCACCATCTCCGCGCCGCTGGTCATTGATGGCGGCAGCGGCTCTTTGGTGTCTACCGGCCTTAACTCCACCTTCATCACCAATACGGCGTCTGTCACATCCGGTGCGACCCTGGAAGTGCGCTCGACATCGACCGGGGTGGCGGAATTGAACGTCTCCAACACCCTGACGAACGCCGGCACCATCCTGCTGACATCGACCAGCGGTGCGAACATCGCGCGGATTGATCTCAACGACGGCGGCACGGGCTCGATCGTCAACAACTCAGGCGGTATCATCCGTACGGATGCCGGCAACGGCGGCGGCCGCGAAATCATCGACGGCGACATCACCAACAACACCGGCGGTACGCTCGACATCAATACCGATACCTCGTTCCTCAACGGGACGATCACCAATGCCGGCAACATCGACCTGGTTAGCGGCAGCACTTTCTCCGTCATCAATGCGACCCTTGTAAACAACACGGGCGGCACAATCACCGGGGGCGGGAAACTTGCGCTTGATGCGTCGACGTCGACGTTGACGCTTAATGACAACCTCACCCTCGGCGCGACTCTGACATCCGTGTTCGGTTCTGCCGGGGGGGTCGGCAATATTGACGGCACCGGTACGTTGACCGTTCAGGGCCAGATGGATGTCGTGCGCAGTACCATCGACACAGCAGTCATTGTTGATGGTGGCAGCGGTCACATCATTGCCACCGGGGCCAACACGGTCAATCTCAACAACACTCTGACAATCGGTTCGGGTGCTATCTTCGAGGCGCGCTCGACCGGATCGGCAACCGAGATCAACTACGCCTCGACCATCAGCAATTCCGGAACGCTTCTGCTCACGACGACCAGCGGCTTAAGTTCGGTTCTGCTGGATTCTAATGGCGGGGCCATCATTAACAGCACGGGCGGTGTGATTGACCTGGCGGCGGGCACAGGCGGAACGCGCACGCTTCAAGATGCCAACATCGCGAACAACAGCGGTGCGGCAATCAATGTCAACGCGAATTCGTTTTATACGTCCACCGGCGCGACCGTCACGCTGACCAACGCGTCGGGCGGCAACATCACCGTCGCCGAGGGCGCGACGCTCACCTTCGGGACAGCCGGCCTGCTGGACAACACGGGGACTGTCAACGTCAACGGTGGGACGATCACGTCAAACATCACCGTCAACAATAATGCGGGCGGCACGATGACCTTCACCGGCTCGGGCTCGACCGACGCGGCGTTCAACGTCAATGTGTCGTTTACCAACAGTGGGGCTATTTCCCTCTCAGGCGCATCAAGCTCGGTGACGTCCGGCATCGTCATCGCCTCGGGCCAGACGCTGACCGTCGGCAGCGGCGGCACCCTCACCACCGAAGGCACGGACGGCGCCGCACTGCAGGATCGCGCCATCAGCGGCGTGGGAACCTTGGACATCGCCAGCGGTGGCAACTTCAACGTCAACCGCGATACAACGGTTTCATCTGTGTTCAATGTCGTTGCTGGCGGTACGGTCACGATCTCAGCGCAGTCAGGGGATGATGGCGATGTGACCGCCCTTAATGTCTTCGGCGGTGGCACCAATGCCGGGACGATCGTGATCGATGCCACGCTTGCCGGCAGCGCGGTTGGTGAGTTGAGCATAACTGGCGGCACCTATAGCAATACGGGAACGATTGAGGCGAACGGAGCCAATACGGCGTGGCTCCGGATCGGGACCGGCGCCACCCTTACCAACACGGGCAGCATCACGTGGAATGTGGGCGGCGCTTCGAAATTGCGGGTCTCGGACATGGGCACGCTCAGCCATGACACCTCAGGAACCATTGATTTTACCGCTAGCCAGGGCCTCCTGGTCGATGGCGGCGCCACACTGGTTCTCAACGGTGGGACGTTTACAGCGGTCGCGTCTGGAGCCACCTTCGAGGTCCACAACGCGACATTGGATGTCCAGTCTAACACTTCTCTGGTGTCCAATATTTCTACGTTCCAGCTCGGCGACAGCACCGGGTCCCATTCGGCACTCGTTCAGGGCAACAGCGCTTTGACCGTCAACGCCACCTTCAACGTCGATCACGATTCCACCCTCAACGGTGCGACGATCACGCTGGCGCCCGGCAGCAACTTTGCCATGACGACCGGCAAGACGTTCACGATCACCAACAGCGGCGTATTCGATCTCAACATTTCCGAGACCCTCGATCCGGGCCGGACGATTGTGCTGAACGGTGGCACCCTGGATACATCTTCCGTGTTCACCAATCAGGGCACGATTGACGTTACCGGCAATTCTACCTTCGCCATCGGTTCGACCGGCAGCCTCGATAACACCGGCGTGTTCGATGTCCAGACCGGCGTGATTCTGAACTTCACCGGCACGAATGCGGTGGTCGATGCGGTCGACTTCCAGTCCGGCAGCGTCGTCACCATCGACGGCACGATGAATTTGAACGGTCTCAACATGACCAATGACAGCGGGTCGACGCTCAATCTTAATGGCACCATCAACATGGGCGACGGCGTGTCCAACGGCTCCGACGGTGGCGATTTCGCCCAGAACGGCACCATTAACGGCACCGGCACGATCAACATGGAAGGCGGCACCTTCAGCGTTTCGTCCGGGTCCACGACTCTCAATCCGGGGAACTCGCCGGGTGCCTTAACCATCGATGGCGATGGTGAATTCGGCGCGGGCACCACGCTCAACATCGAAATCGGCGGGCTGATACCTGAGACCGGCCACGACGTCTTGTCCGTTACAGGAGCGTTCACCCTCGGCGGCACCCTCAACATCATTGAGTACGACGGCTTCGACGTCACCGCCGGCGATAGCTTCGATGTGCTCGAATACGGCGCGGCGTCCGGGATGTTCGACGCCATCACCGGCCTCGACGCCTGGAGCGGTATTGCGCTCAATCCCGTCTTCACGGCAACCGGCCTGACCCTCGATGCCCTGGCGACCACGCATGAGGGCACCGGCGCGGTGGATCTCATCTCCGGCACAGCGAACGACGATGTCATCTCGGGCCTGGACGGCAATGACGAACTCTCCGGTGGCGCAGGCAACGACTTCATTCTCGGCGGTGACGGCGACGACATTCTCATCGGTGGCGCCGGCACGGACCGTCTGGTCGGTGGCGCTGGGGCGGACACCTTCGTCCTCGGCGGCACCGATACCTTCGGCGACGAGCTCGCCGACTTCCGCTCCGGCACGGACACCATCCAACTCGACGGCGCGGCGCTGGGCCTGGGCACCGTCACAGATGGTGAGAATTTCTCAACGATTGCAGGTAGTTACGATGGTTCCAGCGCCGGAGCCAACGCCGCCCATGCCGCCGGTCAGGCGACGCTGGTGTTCTCCGCCGCCGACAGCGCGCTCTATTACGACGCCAACGGCGCGGGCGAGGGCGGGTACTCCGTCGTCGCCTCGCTCGCACCCGGCAACAGCATCGTTGCGGATGACATTCTCGCCGCGGCGTAACACACTCGTCCTATGACGGAACGGTTCAAGGATCAGGTTGTTTGGGTCACCGGTGCCTCGTCAGGCATCGGCGAGGCATTGGTCTATGCCTTCGCACGGGAAGGCGCGCATGTGGTCCTGTCCGCCCGCCGCGGGGCCGAACTCGAACGCGTCGCCGCTGCCTGCACGCAGCGCGCGGGCCAAGTTTTCATAGTTCCCTTCGACATGCTCGACGAAACCGGCCGCCGCGCCGCCGTGGACACGGTGCTGGCGCGCTTCGGCCACATCGACATCCTGGTCAACAACGCCGGCGTGTCGCAGCGCTCCCTGACGAAAGAAACGGACATCAGCGTCGACCGCGCCATCATGGAGCTCGACTACTTCGCCGTCATCGCCCTGACGAAACTCGTCCTGCCGCACATGCTGGAGCGCAAGTCGGGCACTTTCGTCGCCACCTCCAGTGTTGCGGGTAAATACGGCGTGCCGGTGCGCTCCGCCTACTGTGCGGCCAAGCATGCCCTGCACGGCTTCTTCGATACCCTGCGCGCCGAATGCGCGGCGGACGGCATCCGCGTCTCGCTGCTGGTCGTCGCCGGGGTGCAGAGCCAAGTCTCCGTGAACGCCCTGACGGGCGATGGCACCACCTGGGGCAAGATGGACGGCATCCAGGCGAAAGGGCTGCCGGCGGACGAATGCGCGCGCCAGGTGCTTGAGGGTCTGGCGCGCGGCGAACCGGAAATCAACATCGGCAAGGGCAAGGCGATGACCGCGCTGTGGCTCAAGCGCTTTTGGCCCAAACGCCTGAACAAGCTGATGGAGACCGCGTTGACGACGCGCTAACCTCGTCCGATACAACTCAAAGGAGGCCCACCTCATGCTGCGCCGTATTTTCCTGATACTGCCCGTCCTCGCCCTCATTGCCGATCTCACGCCTGCTGCGGCAGATGGGCATGCCCCCGCCAAGGCGGATGGCCATGAGGGCGGTGTGATCGTTTTCGGCGGCAACGGCCGCACCGGGGCCATGATCGTCGAACGCCTGCTGGCCAAAGGCGAAACCGTCACCGTCTTCGTCCGCCCGACCTCTGACCGCTCCCGCCTCGACGGCATGGATGTGCGCTACGCTGTCGGCGACGCCATGGTGGCCGAGCATGTCGATGCCGCCATCGCCGCGGCCAAACCGCGCGTGGTCATCAATGCCATTGGCGGGCGCGGCACCACCGCAGGCTTCTGGGATACCACCCAGATGAACATGACCGCTGCGGCCAAGAAATACGGCGCCAAGGAAATCATTTTCCTCAGCTCCGTCGGTGTCGGCGACAGCGAAGCGGCCTACAACGAAGAGCAACTCGCGCGCACCAAGGACAGCCGCGACGAACGCCTCCGCGCCGAGGAGGACATGAAAGCCAGCGGCCTGGATTACGTCATCCTGCGCACCGGCATCATCGCGCCGGAAGGCACGGCAGAAACCGGGCAGGGCGCCTTGACCAAGGACCCCACCGTGCTCGCCCCGATCGCGCGCGCCGATCTGGCAACCATCACCGTCAACTGCATCGGCAATCCGGACTGCCTCAATCAGACGTTCTCGACCTACGACCCGTCGATCGACTACCGCGGCCGGATGGAGTAGGCCGGAAAAAGGAGACCCGACGAAGGAGCCCGCCGAACGATGCGCATAGCCACCGTTCTCATTCTGCTTCTTGCCTCGGTCCCGGCGCGGGCGGACGGCCTGTCCGATGCCATCGCCGCCTACGACGCCGAAGACTACGAAACGGCGTATAGCCTGTTCCTGCCGCTGGCAGAGCAGGGGGACGTCACTGCCCAGTCATACCTCGGCGGCATCTATTTGTTCGGGTTTGGTGTGGCGCAGGACGTTGATGAAGGGGTCCGATGGCTTGAGGGTGCCGCTGAGGCGGGTGATGTCGGCGCCATGTTTAATCTTGGCAACACGTACAGTTTCGACGAAATGGAGCGTGTCGACTTTGAGGAGGCGCTCTACTGGTACCTTAAAGCCGCTGAGCAGGGCCGCCCCATCGCGAAATATCGCGCGGCGCGGATCTACGACGAAGGTCTGGGCGATGTGCCGGCGGATAAACCGTTAGCCCTGCAACTTTACTTTGAACTGGCCGAGCAAGATTTCGATAGCGCGCTTCTCACACTCGGCTGGTACCACCTCAACGGCAGAGGTGTAGAGCAGGATAGTCAAAAAGCCTTTGAATTTCTCAAGCGTGCCGCGGACAAAGACAATGCCAATGCGCAGTACCTGCTGGCAGGTCTGTACCTCGGCGGCCTCGGGACTCCGAAAGATGTCGAGCAGGATCTTGCCGGCCTGCATCTGGCAGCCGAGAACGGCGACAGCTTTGCGCAGCACCAACTCGGCTGGCGCTACTTGAATGGCAATCTTCTAGATCGCAATGCCGAATCGGCGTTCCGGTGGTTTTTAGCGGCCGCTGAGCAAGACATAGTCAGGGCTCAGATTAAGGTCGCCGAGCTTTATGCCGACGGCACCGGAGTTGCGCAGGATAAAGCCCAGGCCCACGCATGGTACCTTAAGGCCATCGAAAACGGCGGCCGGGACGAGCAGTTTCTCTACGGCTTGGCGCTGCTGACCGGCAAGGGCATCGACCGTGATTGGGAGGAAGCGGCGGTTTGGATCGGCAAATCGGCCGATGATGTTCAAACCACGGCCATGCTTGTCCGCGGCGTGATGCGCACCTTCGGCATCGGGTTCGAATGGGACCCTGCTGCGGGCATCGGAGAAATCCTTGGGGTTCTGATCATAGTGCTGGTTTCCGTCACATTTGAAGTGTGGATGTGGTTTAGCAGGTTAGGACTGTAAAAAAGTCTGTATCTACGCCGTCCCCGCCTTCAGCTGCGCTTTAAGTTGCGTCGCCGCTTTGGTGTAGCCGCCATCGCCGCCGTCGACAAAGTGCACATGCTGGTTCTCCACGGCCGAGGCCACCAGGCAGGTCATCACCGCATGGTCCGACTTGTGTAGACCGTAGTTCAATTCGCCGCGGGCGGCACGGTTCGCCAGATAGTCCTCCAGCGCCGCGATCCGGTCCGCCGGACAATCGAAGGTCAAACACAGCATGTCGTCGGAGCGGGCGAAGTCCACCGCGTTCTGAATGATTTCCTTGCGGTAGCCCTCCGCATCGAACGGGCCGAGCTTGAGTTTCAGGCGCATGACGATGAACGCCACCAGCGTTTCAATGCCGACGCGGATCACCCAGCTGAACAGGGTGGCCTTGCCGCGCCGCGCCTTGGCTTCGCGCATCAGGCCAGCCGGAGGCCAGCGCGCGTTTAAAACCTGCAAGGATGTCGCCTTCAACGCTTCCACCCCGGTGACCCGTTTCAGTTCTTCGTACAGCGCGCCGTGGTCCGGCCCGCGCACCACCAGCGCGATCATCTGCCCGCGGGTGGAGTTGAGAGGCGTCCAGCGGCACGACAGGCCGGTCAGGTCGGGCGGTTCGCCGTCGTCGTCCTGTTCGGTGATCGCGCAGAGCTCGAACAGGCCCGCATCGCCGCGCTCCTTGACCGAGGTTTCCAGCAGCTCCACCCCGCCGCCGAGAAACACCGCGTAGGCATTGCCGGGGGAGGGTTCGTAACGTCCCACCAGCACATCGGTGTTGCGGTCGCGCAAGGCCTGCACAGGGGCGAGGCGACGCGCAGGCTGAGGTTGAAGTCCCGTTTCGCGAACCGCCGCACGCGGGCCAGGATGCGCCGGGCATCTTCCGCATATTCGGGCGGGATCAGAGCTGCCGCGCCGTCGCCGCCGAACTGATAGGGGATGGAACCGCAATGGTTGGTCAGTCCGGCAATCATCGCCGCGGCACAGAAATTGATGTCCGAATGACGCCCTTCCGCAACGCCCGCGATCGAGCCCTGAATGTCGGATACGGCGACCAGCCAATCGCTGGGCAGGGGGACGAAGTACGCCGGGTCAAAGGCATCTGACACCGCGCCCATGGAGGGCACGGTCGTGTAGAAGTCCCTGGTGCTGGCAGCGGTCATAAGCGGACCGCCCATCCCATGCGGTTCAGTCGCGTGGGAGTAAGCCTGACACCGGCGGAAGGCGGAAGCCATTCACAATCGGGTGCTGCGCGAGGCGGGCAAAATTCTCGTGTGAACTCAATGCCTTACGGCGTGCATGGGCTCGTGTGTCCAGGATCGTAAGCCGTTGATTTTACACAGATAAATAGCCAAAAACCATCCGTGTGGGCGGCGTGCATGGGCTCGTTCCACGCAAGATCGGCCTGGGAAAGTATTCTTGTCCGGCGGCGGGCGGGCCGCGCTATTCGGCCGCCTGCTGCCCGGGGATGAAGGGACAGTAGTCCTCTTTCTCCACGAGGTCGTAGGCGAAGATGAACTTCGCCATGCCGCACAGCACGGCCATGATCATGCCGAGCTCCAGCATCTCGCCGTCGGTGAAGTGCTCCCGGCAGCGCGCGTAGATCTCCTCGGTGACACTGCCGTTCGGGTTGGTCAGCACCATGACGTCTGCGAGGGCGAGAGCCGCGCGTTCCTTCGCGGAAAACGGCCCGGTCTCGTAGTCGTCTAGGCCCTCGATCTGTTCTTCCGGCACGCCGGCCTCGCGGGCGCCGGCGCGGTCGGCGCGATTGCAGTGCGCGCAGCCGTGCACGTTTGCGAGCCTGAGGCGCACCAGCTCCATGATCCGCCGGTCGATGCGCCCGGAGTAGAACACCTTTTTATAAAAGTCGTTCATGTACCAGTCGTACATGTGCGGTGCGTTGCCGAACACCTCGGTGAACGTTGCGTCACCATGCAGCTTCATCGCGCCGTCGTGGGACGGCTGCATGTGCGCGGGCAGCTCGTCGCGGCTGAGGCGTTTGAAATGCGGGTTCGGTTTCATGCTCGTGCTCCGGCTTGTCTCTCGGCGGGGTCGTGCCATAGTGAGCCGCCTTGAGTTTCATGACAACTGCCTCCGATTATGTCCAACGTTCTCAATAGCCTGTTGCCAGAGTACCAGTTCACCGAGCACCACATGACCGTGGTGCTCGCCACGCCCGAACGCACCTTCGAAGCCGTTGAGGCCATGGATCTCGGCGATTCCACCATTGCCCGCGTGTTGATGAACCTGTGGCGCATTCCTGCACGTCTGGTGATCAAGCCGCCGCCGGACCGGAACATGTCGGTCGACGACTTCATCCAGCTGGTTCGCCAGCCGCCGACCGATCTGGCCCGCGGGCTGATCGGCGGCCGCAACGCGCCGAAGGATAAGCAGGCTATCGACGCCGAGTCCTTCCGTGCGTTCAACGAGCCGGGGTGCATCAAGCTGGTGTGGGCGTTCTGGCTGACCGATCTCGGCGACGACCGCGTGCGGGTCGACACTGAAACCCGCGTACTGTGCACCGACGACAAGACCCTGCGCGTGTTCAGGTTCTACTGGTACGCCATTCGCCTGTGGTCGGGCCTGATCCGCCTGCGTCTGCTGGCGTCGATCAAGCGGCACGCAGAGAGCCGTGAGTCCTAGAGCTGGATGACGATCTTGCCGATGTGCGAGCCGCTATCGAGATACTCATAGGCGGCACGGGCGTCGTTGAAGTCGAACACCCTGTCGATGACCGGGTCGAAGCCGTTGACCTCCACCGCAGCGACGAACTCTTCCAGCATCGTCCGGCTGCCCGAGGTGATGCCCTTCAGCACCAGGTTCCTCAGTAAGAGGGGGCCCAGGCTCGGCTGTTCCGCGCGTCCGGCCAGGGCGCCGATCAGACCGACGCGGGCGTTTGGGCGGCAGGCGTTGAGCGACTGGCCAAGCGTTCCAATGCCGCCGGTCTCGACGACAATGTCCGCGCCTCCGGCTTCGTCCAGCACCGCCTGATCCCAGTTCGGATTGGTGCGGTAATTGATCGTGACGTCGGCACCCAGTGCGCGCACGCGCTCAAGCTTGTCGTTGCTCGACGATGTGATCACCGCCCGCGCGCCGTTCATCTTTGCTATCTGCAGAGCGTAAATCGACACGCCGCCGGTGCCGAGCATTAGCACCGTGTCGCCGGCTTTGATCTGGCCCAAGCGATGCACGCACGACCATACCGTCGCGCCCGCCACCGGGATTGTTGCCGCGGCCCGGTCCGACAAGTTGTCGGGAAGTTTAACCAGGCACGCCGCCGGCAGCGCGACGCGCTCCGCCAGCAGGCCGTCGGCGGAGTTGCCGAGGTCATGGCCGAAATACGCGGGATCGAACGCGCCGTCGGTCCAGCCGGTGAAATGCGTCGCGCACACGCGGTCGCCCGGTGCGACATGGGTCACACCTTCACCGACGGAGATGACTTCGCCGGCGGCGTCGCTCAAGGGGATGCGCGTCTCCGGCTTCGGTCCGCCGTAGCGGTTGCGCATGATCATCAGGTCGCGGTGGTTAAGCGCGCAGGCTCTGATCGCCACCACGGCCTGACCGTGTCCAGCAATCGGGTCATCGCGCTCGACCATGCGCAGCGAATCGAGGCCCGTCTGGTTTCCGATTTCCCAGGCTTTCATCGTCATCCTCTCAATGCCGTCAGCGGAAAGCGCTGCCTGTTAAAGAGCGCCGGGCGGTGTTAGTCGTGGGTGATGACGATCTTACCCAAGTGGGCCTGACTTTCCATATGCCGGAACGCATCGGCCGCGGCGTCGAACGGGAAGGTCTTGTCGATCACCGGCTTTTCTCCGGCCGCAACCATGGTGTCGATCAGATCCTGCAGCATCTTCTTGCTCCCGCAGGTCACGCCGCGCAGGCTCAAGTTCTTGCCGACCAGGGGCATGGTGTTGAGCGGGCTTTCCGCTTGCCCTGCCAGACCGCCGATCAGACCGATGCGGCCGTTGAAGGCCGCGGCTTCGAAAGACTTCTCCAGACTGCCCGGGCCGCCGGTTTCGACAATCACGTCCGCGCCCTTGCCGCCGGTGATTTCAAGCACGGCCTTGGGCCAGCTTTCGGCTTTCTTGTAGTTAATGCCGTGGTCCGCGCCGAGTGATTTGGCTTTGGCCAGTTTGTCGTCGCTCGAAGACGTAATGAGGACATTCGCGCCCTTGGCTTTGCCGATCTGAACCCCGAAGATCGATACCCCGCCGGTGCCGAGCAGCAGCACGGTCTCGCCCTCTTTGTACGCACCCGCGCCCATGATGCAGTTCCACGCCGTCACTCCGGCGACGGGCAAGCACGCGCCGTCGGCGTACGACCAGTCGTCCGGAAGCTTGACCAGGGCGTCCGCGGGAAACGCGCCGAATTCGGCCAGCGTACCGTCGGCGCCGCCGCCAAGGTCCGAGCCGAAGTATTGCGGGCCGAAGGGGCCGTCCATCCATTTCGAGAAAAAGCTGATGCACACCCGGTCGCCGACGCTCACGTTCGAGACCCCGTCGCCAACGGCCACAACTTCGCCAGCGCCGTCGCTGACCGGGATAAGCGTTTCCGGCTTGGGACCGCCGTACCAGCCGTTCAGCACCATGTAGTCACGGTAGTTCAGGCTGTTGGCGTGAATTTTAACGACCGCTTGGCCTGCTGCGGCTTTGGGTTCGTCCCGTTCCGCCGTGCGTAAGGAGTCGACGCCCTTCTGCGTGCCGACTTCATAAACTTTCATGGTGCGTCTCCCGTTTAATTCTTATCGTTTCCAGGTGGTCCCGCTTTAGCGAGCGGGGGGGGCGGGAACCACCCGCCCCGGATTTCTCGTCCGCGCCTTGGTCATGAACGTGGGACTCCAAGCATCGGTCCGATCGCCCTAAGATACCCAAGGACTGGGGAGGGGTTATGACACGTTTCATTCAGATATTCGCACTGGCCACGATGTTGGCGCCATTCGCTGCGCCTGCTGAAGCGCAACCTGTACCCTGCGCGGCGCTGCCCTTTGCAGACTTCTCTCAAGTTCCCGACGCTCCTGCGCAAGTCTTTGCCACGGAAACCGTGCAGGCTTCCGCGCCGCTGCCGGCCTACTGCCGTGTCGAGGGCTATGTCTCGCCGACCATCGGATTTGAAATCCGTATTCCCGAAGACTCGTGGAACGGCAAAATGCTGTTCCAGGGCTGCGGCGGCTTCTGCGGCAGCACGGCGTCGATCCGCCAATGCGACGATGCCTTGGCGCGCGGCTACGCCTGTGTTGCCACTGATCTTGGCCACAAGGGCACACCGCTGGACGGCAAGTGGGCCTACAACAACCCCCAGGGCGAAATCGATTTCTATTACCGCGCCACGCATGCGACTGCGCAGGCGGCAAAGGCGATCATAGCGGCGGCGACGGGCGGCGATATTTCACGCTCCTATTTTCGCGGCTGCTCCACCGGCGGACGGCAGGGATTGATATCGGCCCAGCGTTTTCCGGCCGACTTCGACGGTATTATCGCTGCCGCACCTGCCGGAGTGAGTCCCGGCGGCGGCTTGCATCTGATCTGGAGCGCGCTGGCCAATCAGGACGACGCAGGCAATCAAATCCTGACGCCGCAGAAAGTCGCGCTGCTGCATGGCGCGGTTGTCGCCGCCTGCGACGCACATGATGGCCTGGAAGACGGACTCATCACCGACCCGCGCACCTGCACGTTCGACCCCGCCGATATGCAGTGCCGCCGCAGACCAGGCGAGGATTGCTTCACGGGTCCGGAGGTCCAAGTCATTCGCAAAATCTATCAGGGCGCGGTGGATTCCTCTGGCGCGCCGCTTTACCACGCGGTCCCCATGCCGGGGTCGGAACCCAATTGGGTTCCGGCGTACGTCGGTGCGGGAGGTCAAAAGCCGATCTATTACTTCTTCGGCGGTGACTTCTTCCGCTACGTCGCCTTCGCCGAAGATCCGGGTCCGTCCTGGATGCCGGAGGATTTCGACTACGACCGCGATCCGCCACGTATGGGTTACAACCGCCACCTCAACAATGCAGCCAGCCCAGATCTGCGCGCCTTCGTCTCCCGCGGCGGAAAACTGATCTCTTACCAGGGCTGGTCGGATCAGTCCGTGCCGCCGTTGGGTGTGGTCGACTACCTTGAGGATGTTCAGCGTTTCATGGGCGGCCCGGACGCCGTGTCGGAGTTCTATCGCCTTTTCATGCTGCCCGGCGTTGCCCATTGCTCTGGCGGGGAGGGGCCGGACCGGGTCGACGCGTTGCGATCTCTTGAAGCCTGGGTAGAGGACGGGACGGCGCCGGAGTCGCTTATTGCGTACAAACTGAAGAACGATCCGGGTTTTGGGTCCGTTCCTCACCTTCCACCTGCGGATGAGAATATTGAGATGTCACGCCCGGTCTACGCGTATCCGGATGTCGCGCGGTACGTCGACGGCGACCCAAACGACTGGCAGAGTTTTCAAAGGGTTGCGCCGAATCCGTAAAAAATATCAGGTCCTTAGCTCTGAAACTTAAGTCCCGTGAGGCAACCGCTTTGGCCGCATACGCGTTGGTGGGGCATGTACATCAAGACTTCTCATCAAGACGGAAATCCCTGCCTTTATGTCGGCATTCTGTTGCTGGCGGCGGCAGTGATGGCCGCACTTGTCGCGGAAAATCCCGCCGCGTCACCGGAGCGGGTCGAATTCCTCCGGGTTAGCGCGGTTTGCCTCGCTCTAACCGGTGCCTGTAGCGCTTTGCTGGATCCAATTTTCCGCGCGCTGCGGGCGGTTTCCGAAAAAAAGCCGCGCCGTTGCGCGAACGGCGCGGCAAGTGACACGGGTTGGGAGTCGCCGGCCACGGAGGGCCGGAGGGCTGGGAAACCCAGCCATATCAAGAACGCCCGACGGGGTGATTCGGTTGCAATTAAGTGGGCGTTCGCGCCGGGAAAACGGCACGGACCGCGCCACACAGTGCGAAAAGCGCTGCTGCGGCGGCGACAATGGACGGCCCCGCCGGAGTGTCCCAGGCGAAAGAGCCCGACAATCCCCCTGATACGGCCGCTGTTCCAGCAAGGACCGCGCCCAGGGCCATTTGCTCCGGTGTTGACGCGAATTGACGTGCCGTCGCCGGGGGGATCACCAGCATGGCCGTGATCAGCAATATGCCCACGATCTTCATGGCCAGGGCGACGGTCAATGCGATCATCACCACGAAGGCCAACTGCACGGGACGCGCGGGCACGCCCTCGGCCTGGGCCGTTTCTTCATTGACGGTCAGCGCGACCAGGGGACGCCACATGGCGATAACCAGGCAAGTCACGGCCAGCGCGCCAACCCAGATCCACACCACTTCCATGCGAGATACGGCAAGAATATCACCGAACAGATACGCCATAAGATCAACGCGCACACCGTCCAGGAATGTCACCGCAATCAGGCCGCAGGCGAGGGCGCTGTGCGATAGCAATCCGAGCACCGTATCGCTTGACCATGTCCGGCGCCGCTGCAGCCACACAAGGGCGACGGCAATAGCGACGCCTGTGATCACTGTCCCCACTGTCGGCGACAGGCCGATGGCGATGCCGAGTGCGACACCCAGAAGTGCAGAATGCGCCAGGGTATCGCCGAAGTACGCCATCCGGCGCCACACCACGAAACAGCCCAAGGGGCCCGTTGCTGCCGCGACACCAATGCCGGCTATGACGGCGCGCGTGAGAAAATCGTCAAGCATCGCAGCGCCCCTTAATGCGCGTGGTCATGATGATCGTGACCATGGTCATGACTGTGTAAGATTTCGCCTCCCGGGCCATGGTCGTGATCGTGGTCGTGCGTATAGACAGCGAGCATGTCCGCCGCACTCTGACCGAACAGGCGCAGGAACTCGGGATGGCGGCTGACTTCTGCCGGGCGGCCCGAACAGCAAATATGGTTGTTGAGGCAGTAGACGCGGGTGGTCGAGGCCATGACGACATTCAAGTCGTGCGACACCATCAGCACGGCGCAATTGAACGCATCGCGGGTTCGTTGGATCAGCCGGTAAAGCTCGACCGCGCCGGTGATGTCGACGTTTTGTGTCGGCTCGTCTAGGACAAGCAGGTCCGGATCGCGCAACAGCGCACGCGCCAGTTGGAGGCGCTGCAATTCGCCGCCAGATAACACGTGGATGCTCTTGTCGAGTTCCGCAGGTAACTGAACGTGCCCTAGCATTTCCGTGAGCTTGTCGTCACCGGCGCGGCGCGTGAGGGTGAGGAACCTGCGCACGGTCAGCGGCAGTGTGGGGTCAATCGTCAACTTCTGCGCCTGATAGCCAACTGTCAGCCGCGCAGCTCTGCGCACCGTTCCGCCAGATGGCGGTTCCAAGCCTAACAGCGTGCGCACCAGTGTCGATTTACCCGCGCCGTTGGGGCCGATGAGCGTAACGATCTCGCCGCGCGATACGGAAAGATCGACGCCATTGAGGATCAGCTGACCGCCGCGTTCGACGCGCAGGCCCGATGCCTCGATCAAAGGAGAGGATTCCGTCATCTTTACCCCGCTGCGCTGCGGCAATGAGGGCATACGCCGGAAATTTCGACCACGCGCTCGCGGACATCGAAGCCTTCCGTTTTTGCCATCTGATCGACCGCTTTGGCGATCGGCGTGCCGGCCAGTTCGGCTGTCGTGCCGCAAGACTGGCAAATCAAAAACTGTGCATCGTGATCATGCTCGGGCGTCGAGCAGCCGATGAACGCATTCAGGCTGTTGAGGCGATGCACCAAACCGGCGTCGATCAGAAAATCGAGTGCACGGTAAACCACCATTGGGGCTGGACGGTCTCCTTCCTCGGCGAGTACGTCCAATATGTCATAGGCGCCCATCGGGCTGTGCCGTTGCCATAGGATCTCTAGCACCCGCCGCCGTGTCGGTGTCAGACGCAGGCCGAGCTCGCGGCTTTTCTCATCCGCGATTGCCAGCGCGGACTTTATGCAGCGGCTGTGATCGTGACGGGGGCTCGGGAACGCCAAGCGGGTTCTCCAGCACGGTTGGGGTGGACAGACGGTATAAATGTTATGATATAACAAAACAGTCAACAAGCCCTACGTTTCGGAACGTCATGACAGTGCGCCATCAATCCACGTTTACAGCGGTTTTTTGCCTATGGGCCTTCGTTGCCGGTGTTGCGTCGGCGGCGCCGTCTGTGGTCGCGACCGTGCGGCCGCTTCACTCCCTCGTCGCCGCTGTGACCGACGGCGTGACCGAGCCAGATCTATTGCTCGATGGCGCCGAAAGCCCGCACTCGTACAGTTTGACGCCATCGGATGCCGCCGCCTTGGCAAACGCGGACATCGTCGTATGGGTCGGTGAACCGCTGGAGACTTTTCTCCAGCGGCCCCTTGCGGCCTTGGCAAAGAACGCGACCGTCTTGACGCTGAGCGAAGACCGGAACATCCGGTTTCGAGCCAACAGAAGCGGAGGCGCCTGGGGGGCAGATCACGACGGTCACGCAGACGACGCGCATCGTCAAGGAGACGATCACGGGCACGATCACGGGCACGATCACGGGCACGATCACGGGCACGATCATGGGCACGGCGAGGACGATGGCCATATTTGGCTAGATCCCGAAAATGCCGGGCACATTATCCGCACCGTCCGCGATGCGCTCGTCGCCGCCGATCCGCCCAATCAAGACGCGTATGTGCGTAATGCTGATACCGCGTTGCAGCGGGTAACGCGCCTGGAAGAGAAGCTATCGTTGCAGCTCGCGCCCGTGCGCGCGGCGCCTTTCGTCACCGCACACGATGCATTGCAATACTTCGACCGGTATTACCAGTTAAACGCTGTTGGTGCGGTCACCCTGACACCGGACCGCGCGCCCAGCGCCCGCCGCCTCGCGGAGATCGAAGCCAGGGTCAAGGAGATGCGGGCGGTGTGTCTGTTGTCGGAGCCCGGCTATGAGCCGGCAGTCATGCGTGTCATCGCGGATGCGGCGTCCACACGCGCTGGTGAGGTCGATCCGCTGGGCCTCAAGCTGGCGCCGGGTCCGGACCTCTATTTCGATCTGATGCAGGGATTGGCCGATAGTCTGATCGGTTGTCTGGGCGGTGGCCCCGAATAGGTGTCAGCCCACCGTTTGTCCGCCACGGACCACGGTTTCATTGCGCTCGTTGTCGAGCCGGAAGCGATGACCGAATAGTGTGATCGACAGCGCATGATCCGGGCCTTCGCCGATGGCGCGATAGCGCCGGTCGAATTCCTCCGCGGTCACGGTGTCCGGCAATCGGCAGAGGTCATCGAGATCCTTGCGGGTGCGCAGCCGCCCGCACCAGGCCTGGCCGTTGCCGTTTAGGTCGGCGGTAAGATCGCATAAGGTCTCGGCCGCTTTTTCCAGCACCGCCATGCAGACGTCGAACGACGCCTGATCGACGCTCGCGCGATTATCAGACGTGTTCAACGACCACGACTGGGTGTGAATAATTTCGCCGGCATCGATGGCATCTGTCATGCGGTGCAGTGTGACGCCGAACGACTCCGCGCCGTCGTAGAGGGCGAAGCACGACGGGAACAGCCCCGGGTAATCCGGCGGACCGGGATGAAGGTTGAACGCTCCCGCATTGAGACGCCTAAGCAAATGATCGGGCACAATCACGCCGGTGCAGAAGGCGAGAAGTCTGGCCTGGCTTTGCGCACCGTCTAGCGCGTTTTCTAGATCGGCCAGGGTTGCTGCCTTCGCAACGGCAATATCCGCCTTGGCTGCCGGCTCTTCGAACACGCGATGCAGATGACCGGCGAAGCCGGGATCCGAGAGTAAAATGAGCATGTCGCCAGTCATCGCCTGTCATACCACTCAATTGGAACGCCCGGATACGGCCATTCCCCTTGAAATTTGCGCCGCCGCTGACTAAAGACAGGTATGAAACAGGACTATTTTGGTCTTTCTTTTGAGGCGAAATTTTTGTGTTTAAAGTCAATAAGTTAACAGACTACGCCACGGTCGTGTTGATCGACATGGCCAGCAGCGCCGAAATTCGCCCCACACAGGCGATTTCGGACAAGACCGGCATTCCGCTGCCGACCGTCGCCAAACTGATGAAAAACCTGGTGCGCGCCGGACTGGTGCAGTCGCACCGCGGCGTGCATGGCGGTTACAGCCTGAGCCGCCCGGCGGACTCGGTAACGGTCGCGGACGTGATCGAGGCCGTCGAGGGCCCGATCGCCATCACCGCGTGTGTTGAGACCTCTGACGAACAGTGCTGCTACGAATCCCTTTGTCCGGTGCAGGGCAAGTGGAATCGGGTCAACAGCGCGGTCACAGATGCCCTGCGAGACGTCACGCTCGCCGAAATGGTGCGGGACGTCCGGGGATTCGGCCGTCTGCCTGAGGACGCCGCCCGTCAACCCGCGCGGATGCAGGGGTAGGGTAATGGCTGCAACGCAAAAAACCGTCGACGCCGTCCGCGAAGTCGAAAAGTACAAATACGGGTGGGAAACGGAGATCGAGTCCGACCGCGCGCCAAAGGGCCTAAGCGAAGATATCGTCCGCTTTATCTCCGCCAAGAAGGAAGAGCCGGAATGGATGCTCGAATGGCGTCTGAAGGCGTACCGCTATTGGCTCGATCAGGCGGATCACGAACCGACTTGGGCGAAACTCGATTATCCCAAAATCGATTATCAGGACGCGTACTACTACGCCGCACCGAAGCTGGGAGACGCGCCGAAAAGCCTGGACGAAGTCGATCCTAAACTGCGCGAGACCTACGACAAGCTAGGTATTCCTCTGCGCGAACAGGAAATGCTCGCCGGTGTCGCCGTCGACGCCGTGTTTGACAGCGTCTCGGTCGCGACAACGTATAAGAAAAAGCTCAACGAGCTTGGCGTGATCTTCTGCTCCATCTCGGAAGCGATCAAAGAGCACCCGGAGCTGATCCAGAAGTATCTCGGCTCGGTCGTCCCGTACACGGACAACTTCTTCGCGACACTGAACAGCGCGGTGTTTACTGATGGATCGTTCGTCTATGTTCCCAAGGGCCTCCGCTGCCCGATGGAGCTGTCGACCTACTTCCGCATCAACGAGAAAAACACAGGCCAGTTCGAACGCACCCTGATCATCGCCGACGAAGGCTCATATGTCAGCTATCTCGAAGGCTGCACCGCGCCACAGCGCGACGAGAACCAGCTTCATGCGGCGGTGGTCGAGCTCATCACGCTCGACGACGCCGAGATCAAATATTCGACCGTGCAGAACTGGTATCCGGGCGATGAAGACGGCAAGGGCGGCATCTACAACTTCGTGACCAAGCGGGCCGCCTGCCGCGGCAAGAATTCCAAAGTGATGTGGACCCAGGTGGAAACCGGCTCGGCTATCACCTGGAAGTACCCGAGCTGCATCTTGCAGGGCGATAATTCGACCGGTGAATTTTATTCGGTGGCGATCACCAACAATCGCCAGCAGGCCGACACCGGTACGAAGATGATTCACATCGGCAAGAACACCAAGTCGAAGATCATCGCCAAAGGTATCTCAGCCGGGCGTTCGAACAGCACTTACCGAGGCCTGGTGCGGGTTCAGCCCAAGGCGGAGGGCGCGCGCAACTTTACCCAGTGCGACAGCCTGCTGATCGGCGATCAATGCGGCGCGCATACGGTGCCGTATATCGAAAGCCGCAATCCGTCGGCGCAAACCGAACACGAAGCGACGACATCGAAGATCAGCGACGAGCAGCTGTTTTACTGTCAGCAGCGCGGCATGAACGCGGAGGAAGCGGTTTCGCTCATTGTCAATGGGTTCTGCAAGGAAGTCCTTCAAACCCTGCCAATGGAATTCGCCGTCGAAGCCCAAAAACTGGTCGGAATCAGTCTTGAAGGCAGCGTCGGTTAAGCCGACCAAATAGAAGGTTCGGATAATAGTCCGGCGAGAGTGAGAGTACAGATGGCACTTGTTGACATTGAAAATCTGCATATCTCGGTTGACGGCAAGGAGATCCTTAAAGGAATCGACCTGACCCTGAACGGTGGCGAGGTCCACGCCATCATGGGGCCGAACGGCACCGGCAAAAGCACGTTGTCGTATGTTCTCGCCGGACGTGACGGCTATGAGGTCACGCAAGGCAGCGTCAAGCTGGATGGCACGGACTTATTGGCCATGGAGCCGGACGAGCGTGCCCGCGCCGGTGTGTTCCTGGCGTTTCAGTACCCCCTGGAAATTCCCGGAGTCACAACCTCGAATTTTTTGAAAACCGCACTGAACGCAAAGCGCCGGGCTGCTGGCGAAGACGAAATCGACGCCATGGAATTTCTCAAACTGGTCAGAAGTAAAATGAAGGCGCTGGAAATGGCCGACGACATGATCAAGCGGCCACTCAATGTCGGATTCTCCGGCGGTGAAAAGAAACGTGCCGAGGTGCTGCAAATGAGTCTGCTTGAGCCGACGTTTGCCATACTCGACGAAACGGATTCAGGTCTCGACATCGACGCGTTGAAAATCGTGTCCGATGGCGTCAATGCCCTGCGCGATCCCAGCCGGGCGTTTCTGGTGATCACGCACTATCAGCGCCTGCTGAGGTACATCGTGCCGGATCATGTGCACGTGCTGTTTGCCGGGCGCATCGTCGAAAGCGGCGATAAATCCCTGGCCGATACGCTCGAGGCAGAAGGCTATGCCCGCTACGAAAGCGCGGCGGCCTGACGGACAGCGCAATGACAATCGTAACCAAAGACAAAACCCACCCCTTCGGCGACCTTTACGCCAACGCCGCAGGTGCCCTGCCTGGCGCCAACGAGGCGTGGGTTGATGGATTGCGCCAAACCGCGCGCGCCTTTCTTGGTGCGGACGGGTTTCCGACGCGGCGGGTCGAAGCCTGGAAGTACACTTCGCTGAACGAGTTGAAGAAGACGGACTTCATCCCCGCGGGCAAAGCGGACGATATCGACGTCACGGCGTTGCCCGTCACCGCTCCGGTGATCGATGGCGCGTTCAAGATTGTCCTGGCCAACGGTGTTGTCCGTTCGGACCTCTCAGACGATCTCTCTGCGCTCCCCGATGGGGTCTCGATCGAACCCCTCAATACTGTGCTTGCCAAAGACGCTGCCTCACTCAAGAACAGATTGGGCGGACTGGTCGCGGGCGGGGCTTCGTTCATTCCGGCGCTTAATACAGCGTACATGGAACACGGTGCGGTCATTCGCTTCCGCGCACAAGCGGGCAGCGACGCTCGTATTCAACTTTTTTCCGTCGGGGCCGCGGGTGCCCGCGCGGTTGCGTTCCACCCGCGCCTTATGGTGATCGCGGACAAAGGCGCGAAAGGCACCTTGGTGGAAACCCACGTCGGCCTGCCCGGACAGCCCTACCTTACCAATCCAGTCTCGGAGGTCTATGTCGAATCCGGCGCAGAGCTCGGCCATTACATCATCGTCGGCGAGGATGGCGACGCCGCGCACCTCGGCCAAACGGCGGTAAGCGCGGGCGAGGGGAGTGCCTACCGCTCGTTTACGCTGTCGCTGGGCGGTCATCTGGTGCGACGGGAAATCACCGTCAGGCTCGAAGACGAAGGCGCGGACGTGCAGGTCGATGGCGCCTATGCGTTGACCGCCGCACAGCACAGCGGCATCTCTTCGGAGGTTCTGCACCTGGTACCCGATACGCACTCCAGTCAGGTGATTAAGGGGGTGCTCGGCGGCAAGTCTCATGGCGTGTTCCAGGGCCGCATTCATGTGGCCAGGGGCGCGCAGCGGACCGATGGACGTCAGCTCCACAAGGCGCTGCTGCTCAACCGTGGGCCGGAAGTGGACAGTAAGCCGGAACTTGAAATCTACGCCGACGATGTGCAGTGCGCCCACGGCGCGGCCACCGGCGAGATGGACCACGATCACTTATTTTATCTGATGAGCCGCGGCATCGACGAACACACCGCCCGCGCAATGTTGGTCGAGGGCTTTCTCGACGACGTCATCTTCAATATCGCCGATGACGCGGTGCAAGGAATGATCCACGATATGGTGAAGGCGTGGCTGGCGCGCCAGACCGATTTGCTGACGGGGGCGTCGTCATGAACGTCGCCGTGCCCACACCAGAGATTTCAACGCCGCGCCCATTTGACGTCGACGCCGTCCGTGCCGACTTCCCGATTCTCAGCCGTCAGGTGCACGGCAAGCCACTGGTCTATCTGGACAGCGCGGCTTCGGCGCAAAAGCCGCAAGCGGTGATCGATGTCATTCGGTATCAGTACGAACAGGAATACGCCAACGTCCATCGCGGCGCGTATTGGCTCAGCGAGACCCTGACCGGCAAGTACGAAGCGGCCCGCGAAACCGTATGCCGGTTTATCAACGCCCGCAGTGACCGCGAAGTCGTGTTTACCAAGGGCGCAACCGAGGCCATCAACCTCGTTGCGTCGACGTTTGGAAATTCTTTGGGTGAGGGTGACGAGATTGTCATCACCGGACTTGAGCACCACTCCAACATCGTACCGTGGCAGCTGCTGCGGGACCGCACCGGGGCGGTGATCAAGGTCGTTCCGGTGACACCGGAAGGTGATGTGCCGTTGGACGCGATCAAGGCGGCGCTGTCCGGGCGCACCAAGCTTGTCGCGGTCGCTCATGTGTCCAATGTGCTCGGCACTGTGCTGCCAGTGAAAGACATTGTGGCGGCGGCGCACGACGCGGGAGCAAAGGTGCTGCTCGACGGCTGTCAGGCCGTCGTCCACCAAAGCGTCGATGTGCAAGACATCGATTGCGATTTTTATGCCTTCTCCGGTCACAAGCTATATGGTCCGAACGGCATCGGCGTGTTGTACGGCAAGGAAGTGCTGCTCGACGCCATGCCGCCTTATCAAGGCGGCGGCGAAATGATCAGCAGCGTCACTTTTGAGCGCAGCGAATGGGCGGAATTGCCGGCCAAGTTCGAAGCTGGTACGCCGCCGATCGTGCCGGCCGTGGCTTTAGGCGCAGCGATCGATTACGTCTCCGCATTCGATACACAGGCGCGAGTTGCGCACGAGCATGATGTTTTGCGCTATGCCATGGATAAACTCAGCGCCATCGACGGGATTACGTTAATCGGTACGACACCGAATAAAACATCGGCGATATCCTTCATGCTTGAAGGTGCCCATCCGCACGATCTTGCGACGATTTTGGATCGCTCAGGTATATGCGTGCGCGCCGGTCACCACTGCGCCCAGCCGCTCATGGATGCGTTTGGGGTAACCGCTACCGTGCGCGCGTCTATTGGTATGTATACCAAGCATGAGGAGTTCGACGTGCTGGCAGACGCCCTGGAGCGGGCGCGGGAGCTCCTGATCTGATGGCCGAGGCGCAAGATCAAAACGCGGAGTTATTGTCGCTGTACCAGGAAATTATCCTCGATCACGGCAAATCACCGCGCAACACGGGCGTGGTCGAGAACCACACCTGTCAAAGCGACGGACGCAATCCCATGTGCGGGGATCGGGTGTCGGTGACGACGTCGGTCACTGATGCCGGTGTTATCGGCGATATCAAATTCGACGGTAAGGGTTGCGCCATTTCGATCGCCTCGGCCTCGATGATGACCGACGCAGTGGCGGGGTTGACGGCGGAAGAGGCTGAAACCATGTTCGCGGCCGTGCGGCGGATTTGCACCGAGGAGGTCGACCCCACCGACGTCCAGGGTGAGCTTGGCGAGAAGCTCGGCCCGCGGTTAGAACGACTCGCTGCGCTCAGCGGCGTGCGCCAGTTTCCGGTCCGCGTGAAGTGCGCGACCCTACCGTGGCACACATTGATGGCTTGTTTGGCCGGAAAAGCGACGGCGACAAGCGAGCGCGCACGTGCGCCCAGTGCAGGTACAAAGGTTTAAAGATGGTTGGGAGTTACCAGCAATGATGCCACCGTATTCAATGCCGGCGATGGACGCCGACCCGCCGGAAGAGGGCGACGTCATCGAGCGTGGCTCGCCGCTCCCGGCCGAGGAAGACTACGTTGCAACTGAGTCCGCCGTGGTGGAAGCGTTACGGAGCGTTTTTGATCCGGAGATTCCGGTCAACATTTATGATCTCGGACTGATTTACGATCTGAATATTCACGAACGCGGTGATGTCGACATCACCATGACGCTGACCGCGCCGGCCTGTCCCGTTGCAGGCACGCTGCCGGGGGAAGTCGGCGATGCCGTTGCCAACACCAAAGGTACCGGCATCGTTCGCGTGACCATCACTTGGGATCCGCCATGGACTCCAGAAAACATGTCAGAAGTGGCGCGCGTCGCCCTCGACATGTTTTAAGCCGGCCCGGACCCAAAGGAGGACATATGACTGCACTGGAAAGACCCGCACCGATCTCGGTTACGCCGGCCGCCGTTGCGCGCGCAAAGTACCTGATTGATCGCGCCGGCAAGGATGTCGCCGGAATCCGCGTCGGCATCGAAACCAAAGGCTGCTCCGGCTTCGCGTACAAGGTGGAATACGCCGAGGAACACGGCAAGTTTGAGGACGTGGTCGAAGCGGGCGGCGTGAAATTTTTCGTCGATCCGATGGCCGTGATGTACTTGCTCGGTTCGGAGCTGGATTACACGGAAGGCAAACTTGAAAGTGGTTTCGTGTTCAACAATCCGAACGAGACAGGACGCTGCGGCTGCGGCGAAAGTTTTTCGGTGGAACCGGAGAAAGCAGGTTAGCGGGCAATCCGCTTTTCGACCTCGGCCAGCAGCTTGACCGGATGAACGGGTTTCTGAAGCAGGCTGACCGTTCCATTGACAAATTCGGGGTCGTCCTCGACAAGGCCCGACACTAAGTCGGGCTGGCCGGTTACCAGGATCGTCGGCAGAGGCGGGGTGCGCTCGTAGAGCACCTGCCGCAACTCAAGCCCGCCGACCGAAGGCATCATGATATCGACGATCGCGATATCGAATTTTTCCGTATCAAGTTTTTCTAGCGCGTCTTCGCCGTCCTGCGCTTCGACAACCCTATAGCCGCGTTGGCGCAAGACGTGGCAGAACGACTCCCGCACTAAATCGTTGTCTTCAACTACAAGGACGGTTCCCAGGTCCACGCACTTCATTCCTTCACTCTTCTGCTCAAAGTATAGCGGTCGTCCCCCGCGAGCGCAGCAGAATTGCTCGTCTTCGCGCAAAGACCTTGTAATCTGGACCGCAAAGGTCCACGTATATAGACCATGGAAACCTTTCTCATGATCCTGCTCGCGATATCGCTCCTCGCCGTTCTGGGCATTCTGCTGACCGGCCTGGTCGCGTTTGCCAAGGGCAGCGACTTCCATGATAAGTACGGCAGTAAGCTCATGCAGATGCGCGTTGCCGCACAGGCAGTTGCAGTTGTGTTGGTCCTGCTGTTGGTGATGATTCGGTCTGCCGGCAACTAGCGCGTCAGCGCTATAGTCGGCCATTACGACGCGCTTAACATCCTAAGCGCTGTCAGTACAAGAAACCCAGCAAACAATAGCCGAAGCATTTTCGCTGATATCGCGTGCGCGATTTTGCTGCCGATCGGCGCGGTCAGCACCGTCGTCGCAACGATGGCGGCAAATCCCAAAACATTGACGTAGCCCAGGGACCCGGGAGGGCGGCCCGCCGCCTCCCAGCCGCCGGCGACATACCCGATGGCGGCCGGCACCGCGATGATCAGTCCGAATCCGGCTGAGGTCGCGACGGCGCGGTGTATGGGCACGCCCACGGCATTCAGAAACGGCACGGAAAGCGTGCCGCCGCCGATGCCCATCATCGCGGAGAACGCGCCGACGATTGCGGCGATCCCCGAACCACCTGGGCCGAAGTGCCATGGACGCGCATCAGATGGCGGCGGGGTCTCGTCTGAGCGTTTGCGTAAACCCAGGTCTGCGGCAACCACGAGGGCGACACTGCCAAACACTAGCGATAGCATGCGCCCGTCCATCATGACATTGGCTGCCCAGGTGCCGATGCCAACGCCGGCGACCAGACCCGGAAGCCACGCGCGAAACAACGCCCAATCCACGGCGTCCCGTTTGAGATGAGCGCGGACCGAGGCGATTGACGTCGGGATGATGGTCGCAAGCGACGTCCCCACTGCGACATGCATGCGGCTGTCCAGCGGCACGTCCAGTGCGCCGAGTACCGTAAACAGCACGGGTACGATGACGATGCCGCCGCCGACGCCAAGCAGACCGGCCAACACTCCGGCGACGGCGCCGGTCGTGAGCAAAGCCAGAAGAAAAGGAAGATAAGAGGCGAGCGTGTCCAAACCGACGGGACCGGCGGCTTAGGTGAACGTCGGGCGTTCCGGCCGGTACGTCACTTTATGCGCCCGTTCGAAGCCGATGATCTGCTGCATCAGGTCGCGCTTGCGCACCCGCGCGGCGGCGACCTGGGATGGCGTGATGTTGGTTTCCGAGATCGCGTCCTTCTCGACCAGCATTTGAACACGATCAAGGAAGGATCCGGTGTTGCCGCCCTTGCGCTCGAGGATCGCGGCGCGGTGGTAAGCGGCAAATTGGGTGAACACGAAGGCGGTCTGGCTGTCGTGCTCGACGGCGAGGTCTTCCAATGCGCCGACGATGTTGCTGGCGGCCTCGTTGATAATGGCGTCCGAGACGTCCCCGCCGGCGGCCAGCGACTCAACTTCTTCGATGATATCGAACGAAGCATCTCCGGTGGAAAATACGGTCTCACCGTCGATATGGATCGAAACCCAAGTGTCAGGATTGTAGTTGGCTTCGTATTGCGACAGTTTGCGGACCCAGCGGCTCTCCCAATCGAAATCCTTGGCCTCGACGATCATGTTCGGATCGCGCCGGAATTGATCGATCACCAGGCCAGCGATGCGCAACGTCGTCGGAATGTTCTGGCCGCGCACGACGCACTGGTAGGTGTGGTCGCCAAGTGTCAGAGGAATCGTCAGACGGTTGGCGCGGACCTCGAGGATCGGGTCGCCCCCATCTTCGTCTCCAACGTCATCGAAACGGTGTACCGTGGATTTTTCCCGGTACAATGTAAGGTTGCCAATTTCTGACATTATACTACTAAAAGACGAAATACCGTGTTTGGTTGCCTCTCTTTATACCCCTGAGCGGCTTGAGGGGAAATGTAGAGCGTGCGAGCCGAACCTACAAGGTGCCGGAGCCAAAAAAGCCTGGTCTAGATGGTTGAAAAATAACGTTTATTGGGCTGTGCCCCGGATGTGGTCGTTCGGTTGGGCTATTCCGCGCTGAGGCGCCGGTACAGGAGCTCCTGACGCGCATTGAGGGAAAACCGATTCAACCCTTGAAGGAAGGTGCGCATGTCTTCCTTTATCCGTGAAAACGCCGGGCGCCGCTGGAGGGACGTTTCGTCCACATAGAGCGCGCGGTTGAGTTCGATCTGCAGCGCGTGAATTCCGTTTTTCGGGTCGCCGTAGTGGTGGGTGGTAAATCCACCCGCGTAGGGATTGTTGCGCACGACAGAATACCCGAGCGTTCCGAAGATCCGCTCGGTTTCCTCGGTGACTGCGCCGGCGCACGACAGACCGTTGCGGTCCCCTAAGACGATGTCGATCCCTGCGCTGGCATTCGATTTGTTGGACGGCAGACCGGCCGACGGCATGCTGTGGCAGTCCAGCAGAATGCAGTACCCAAACTTGTCGCGGGTGCCGTTGACGAGGCGCTGCAACATCTCGTGATAGGGCTTGTAAATGCGGTCGATCCGGCTTTCGGCTTCGGCCCAGTCCAGTTTGCGGGCGTAAATCTCCTTTTGATTACCGACGATCCGCGCGATTGTGCCCAACCCGGCGGCGACCCGCGGCGACGTCGTATTGACGAAGTCGGGCAGGGTGTCGCGGAACATGCCTTGATCAAGTTCATAGGCTTCGCGATTGAGATCGAGATAAGCGCGTGGAAACAGCGCGCGCAGCAGCGGCGCGCCGAGGTCCGGCGCGGCACTGAACAATTCGTCGACGTAGCAGTCTTCCGACCGGCGCAGTGCGGTCCGGCTCAACGCACTCGACGCGATCAAGTCCGCGGGATACTGATTGCCGGCATGGGGTGAGGCCAGGACGATCGGGCTCGTCTGCTGGTCCGGCGACAGCACGTCAATGGCAGGGGCTAACTCAACAATCTCGGCCATTCCCGTTCCATCCGTACTTCACGCCCAGCCGCCCCGGCCATGCCGAAAGCCGCGCCTCATCTCGGCCCTAGCATAACCCAAACCGGTGCCAGCGAAACACTTGCATTCGCCGGCGGGGCCACCTAAAACAACCCCTCCCTGGCCAGGGGGCTTGTCCATCAAGCGAATGTTACGGCCGTTCGGGGACGCGTAGCTCAGCGGGAGAGCACCTCGTTGACATCGAGGGGGTCACTGGTTCAATCCCAGTCGCGTCCACCATCCCCACGAAATACAGGGTCAAGTGACGGAGCCCGAGACTTCGTGTCATTCGATGCGCGCCAGCCTTTCTTTCCTGGAAGGCTCCCGGTGCCGGCCTGACCTAGCTCAGAAGATGTTTGTATTTCGACTGGACCGGCATTTTAAAAGGCTGGTCTGACTTTCGCATAGCCATACAGGCGATACCGCATTCCGGTGGCAGGTCCATACTGCGTGACATCCAATCACTGCTTATATCGAAGAGCTTTAGTGCCTTCATCTCCTGAAGCTGGGATTTCGCCATCCCGCCATAACGCTTGCGCCATGTGTAGTACGTCGCATCGCTAATACCTGCCTTCCGGCAAGCCGTTGTCACATCACTTCCGCTGTTCAGATCCAGCTCGATCTGCCGCAGCAGATTGAGAATGTCCTCATCTGAATGCCGCTTCCGCGCCATCTCCAGCCCTCCCGTTGCCAAGCCAAAAGCATATAAACTTCTGGCCCAGTTTTAAGGGGGCAGGACAAACCCTGCGCCGCCGCGCGCCCAGGGATGAGGCGTGTCGCCGCCGCGGCGAACAGGCTGGCAAAGGGCAGGAAGATGATCGTGTTGATCACATTGAACAAAGTGTTGGCATTGGCGATCTGACGTGGCGCGTCGGCCGCCAATTTGTCCGCGCCCGACAGTCCGGGTGTATCCGGAGAAATCGCCACCGCAAGCGCGGCCAACTGATCGAGAAACAGAATCCAAAGGGCGGCGCCGATGACGTTGAAGCCGATGTGAACCAGTGCCGCGCGCCTGGCGTCGACCGACTTGCCGATCGAAGCCAGACCGGCGGTGGCGCAAGTCCCGATGTTGGCCCCAACGGCGATGGCAATACCCAGTGGCAGTGTGATGACGCCACTGGTCGCCATCACGATGACGATCCCGGTCGTCGCCGACGACGATTGGATCAACGCGGTGAATCCGGCGCCCATGGCAATCCCGTAAACCGGATTCTCCAAATTCTGAAGCACCATGAGAAACGGTTCGTATGTGCGCAACGGCCGCATGGCGTCGCCCATGATCTCCATGCCGAAAAAGAGTAGCCCCAGTCCCAGCAATGCCGACCCCAGTTCGCGCACGACCGGGGAGCGCACGGAGACGGATATCAAGAAACCGATGGCAATCAGCGGCAGAGCCTCCTTGCCAATGTCGAAGGCCGCGATCTGTGCCGTCATCGTCGTCCCGATGTTGGCGCCAAAGATCACACCGATCGATTGCGGCAACGTCATCAACCCTGCCGACACAAAGCCGACAACCAGAACTGTCGTGACGGAGGATGATTGTATGAGCGCGGTGATTGCAGCACCGGTCATGGCGCCGGTGACCCACGTTGAGGTAAATCGTTTGAGGATGGCTTTGATTTGATCGCCTGCGGCAACCCGCAGTCCGTCGGACAGCTGATCGATACCGAGCAGGAACAGGGCCAGGCCGCCGATCAGTTCCAGTCCCATGCGCACCCAGTTGTGGTCGCCGTTCGCTTGCGCAAAGGCATAGGTGGGGACGAGCACGCCCGCGGCCACCACCACAACCGGCCACGGAAGCCACGCGAACACACGCGCTATGCCACGCCCCTTTTGCGGGGGCGGAGTTACGTTTCTTTCCAATCGCTGTGACGACCTGTGAATCACCGGAAGATGTGGTTACGTATTTAGAACAATCTAAACCCAACGAATTATAGGGTTTTCGACTATAACAGAACAGCGACTCAATTATGCCATTCGGCGGCGATGGTGCGCCGCCGCGGCACACGGTAAGATCGTTAGGTAACCAAGGACGTTACAGATGACCTCCAATCGCCAATGGCGGCTGAAGCGCCACCCCGAACCGGATGAAGTGATCGCGACGGAACACTTCAGTTTCGCGGAGACCCCCATCGCGGATATCGGCGAGGGCGAATTCCTATTAAAGACGCTGGTTCTGGGCACATCGCCGGCGCAGCGCTCATACATTTCCAAGGGCCTCAGCATGCACGATAAGATCGCCGTCGGCGACGTCATGCGCGGGCGCGGGACCGGAGTCGTGGTCCAGTCCCGGCATCCGGACTACGCGGAAGGCGATATCGTCGTCGCCTCAACCGGCTGGCAGGACTATTCAGTTCAATCCCCCGGGCACCAAAATCCAAATGTTCTCAGTTTGCAAAAGGTGATCGACCCAGTGCGGCCACTGACGACCACCCTCGGCGTGCTCGGAAGTGCCGGGGCGACGGCGTACTTCGGTCTCCTCGATGTCGGCAAGCTGCGGCCCGGAGACACGGTCGTCGTCTCTGCGGCAGCTGGCGGCATCGGATCGTGCGCCGGGCAAATCGCGCGCATCGCCGGATGCCGTGTGATCGGCATCGCCGGCGGACCGGCGAAGTGTGCATGGATCAAGGAGGCCGCCGGGTACCACGCCGCTATTGACTACAAGAACGAAGACGTCGGCGATCGGCTTAGCGAACTCTGCCCCAACGGCGTCGATGTTTTTTTCGACAACGTCGGCGGGGAGATTCTCGACACGGTTCTCATGCACCTGGCCCTGAACGCGCGTATTGTCATCTGCGGCTTCATCGCAACGGACTATAAAGAAGGCGGATACTCCGGGCCGCGCAATTACGTCAATCTGGTGCGCAAGCGGGCCCGCATGGAAGGCTTTTTCATTTTCGACTACCGCACCCGCTTCGCCGAAGCCGACGCCCGTCTGCGCGCGTGGTTCGATGCGGGCAAGCTGGTGAATACGGTCGATATCGATAATGGGCTCGAGCACATGCCGGAGACGCTCGGCAGTCTGTTTCGCGGCACGAACTGCGGCATCAAGCTGTGCCAGGTTGCGCCGGACCCGGACTAGGCTACTGCCGCAGGTCCATCGTCTCGTAATTGAGTTTGCCCTTATTCGGCGCGTAGCTGATAACCCGTGGGCCGACGCCGTCGAGCAACGGGATTTCGTGCAGCAGCAATGTCGTCGCCTGATCGTGATAGAACGCGAGCACGTCCCGGGTCAGGGCAATCCGTTCGTCCAGGGTCGGGGCGGCCAGCGCAGCTTTGAACGTCGGCATGATCGCCTCATCGCAGAACCAGGGGTTCGGCCACAGGCAGGAGTGCAGGCGGATGGTGCGCAGCGGCTCAAACGTCGGCCAGGATCCAAACACCTGACTGAAACCGTCGCCGCGCCACTGCCCCTGCAAAATAATGCGCACCATCTGAGAGGTCGGAATCGGAATGATGTTCATGGTCACGCCGACTTCAGCCAAATTCAGCGCAACCAGTTGATAGATCGCGCTGTCGGATGCGTTTGAACCGACGATGGCTTCAATCTCGAGCGTAAAGCCATCGGCAAATCCGGCTTCTGCCAGCAGAGCCCGGGCGCGGTCCGGGTCGTACGGGTAGGCCTTCAGATCATCGTTGTATCCAAGTAACCCGCGCACTGCGCCCTGCGTGGCCGGTTTGCTGTAGCCGGATAGGAGCACGTCCGTGATGGCCTGTTTGTTCACCGCGTAATTGAGGGCGCGCCGGACGCGCACGTCATCCGTTGGCCGCCCTTCACCGACGACAAACGTCAAGGAAATGACATCGATCGGATTGCGCTGGTGGATGGTGCCGCCGGCCTGTTCAATCACCGGAATATCGTCCGGACCAAGGCCGGTGGCGATGTTGATACGCCCGGTCACCAGGGCATTTAGGCGGCTGGTCGCTTCGGGCAGTTTTAAAATTTCCAGGGTGTCGATAACCGGCACCCGCCACGACATGGGATTGGCCGCATATCTGATGCGGCTCTCCGTCCACGATTGGACCGTGAATGGCCCGGACCCAACCGGATCTTGGGCAAAACCGTCCGGTCCAAGTTCCCGCCAATGCTCCGGCTCAACGACGTACAAGGCGGTCATGATGCGTGGCAGGATCGCCGATGGTTCGTTCGTCCGGATTGCGACGGTCAGCGGATCGATCACCGCCGCGCTGGCGATGATTTCCAGATCGCGCGATGCCGATGTGGTCTGGCCGTGCGGCGTCTTTAAATAGTCAAGCGCGCTCACCACCGCAGCGGATGTCACCGGTCGCCCGTTGGAAAACACCGCGTCAGGCCTCAGCGTGAATTCCCATAAGGTCGGCTCCACTTGGCGCCACGCTGTCGCCAGTTCGCCGACCAGTTCGCCGTCCTCAAGGAATGTCGTCAGCGTCTCGAAAACCGGGGACCATGTGTATGTCGCAAATACGCTGACGGAACGGTGCGGATCGCCGTCACTGACCGGGAACGTAACGACGCCCACACTTAGATTTTTTTCCGCGTGTGCGGGTGTGGTGAGCGTGAGCGCACAGGAAGCAAGCGGGATCAGTGCCCAGACGGCGATGTGGCGGAATTTCACGGGTATCCTTGTCAACTGTCGCTTTTGTATTGCGCGTAATGATGGCATGATAATGACCGGGAAAGCGGCGCGGAAGCCTCGTAAGGCAGATTAACGCCTGAGATCAGCGCCTCATTTGGGAAGTCGGGGGACGTATGCGGTTAGGCTTGCTTTTGTCGGTATTGATTCTGGTCGGCGCGACCGAAGCCTCCGCGTACTGCATCGTCAATCGGACGGGCGATGTGGTGGCATATACCCGCGGCGGGCCGTTTGCGGGAATGGAAACCTTTTACATGGGTGGCGTTCAGCCCGGTGCTCAGTCGTGTATGAATATTGGTCCGCGGATTGACGGCACATATCCGGTTTCAATCTACACCATCAAGAAGCGCGGCAATTGCACGGTCGTCAGCGGGTGTTACTTCGAATCCAGTGCGGAGCAGATTTTCTTCCGCGGCACGGCATCGAGTTCGTGCCCGATCGCGTTTCAAGACAACACGTGCAGCTGACGCCGGTTTAGCCCTAATCGACGGACTTCATGTAGCAGACGCGGCTGCGCACCTCGACCGTGATGGTGCGCCGTTCGCAGATGCTGACGTCCTTTGTGCAGATCACGCCATTGGCATTTGAGATTGTAAGCCTGGCATTGTCGATGTCCCAATCGACCAAGTATTCGCATCCCGGCAAGCTGGTCGGAAACTTGTAAGTCAGGTCACCATCGATATCGATCGCATGCTCCACCAGTTTCCAGGAATAGTCGCGGAACACGTAGGAGAAATCCATTTTAACGACTTCGTTGCGGTAGTTCTGTATGAGCATCACCGCTTTTTCTTCGTCTTGAGCGACTGAAGGGAAAGACAGCGCGCCGAGGGCCAATGCGCCCGCGATGATCCTAAAAATCTGACTCACCTAGACTCCCGTATGTGTTGAGTTCGGGTGAGGCCACAATCCTTGCGCTATATGTCGAGGTCTTCAATGAATTCAGCGTTCTCTTGAATGAATTTGAAGCGCGTTTCGGCTTTCTTGCCCATCAATTGATCGACGAGTTTTGCAGTCGCCTTATCGACCGGGCCGCCGCTTCCCGAACCCGGCAGGGTCACGCGCTGGAGTGTGCGCCGTGCCGGGTCCATCGTCGTTTCCTTCAGTTGGCCCGGGGGCATTTCTCCCAAGCCCTTGAACCGGCTGATTTCGATTTTGCCGCGGCTGTCGAAGTGTTCTTTGACGATGCGTTCGCGGTCGGCGTCGTCCATGGCGTAAAACGTTTTACCGCGCTGGCTCAGGCGATACAGCGGCGGCATGGCCAGGTACAAGCAGCCGGCGTCGACAATGCCCGGTAATTCGCGGAAGAAGAACGTCATCAACAGTGAGGCGATGTGCGCGCCGTCGACATCGGCATCGGTCATGATGATGACTTTTTCGTATCGCAGGTTGTTGATGTTGAAGCGCTCGCCGCGGCCGCACCCCAGCGCCTCGAACAGATCCTGAAGTTCCTGATTGCCGCGCAGTTTGTCCTGGGATGCCGAGGCGACGTTGAGGATTTTGCCGCGCAACGGAAGGATCGCCTGGGTCTCGCGATTGCGCGCTTGTTTAGCCGAACCGCCGGCGGAATCACCTTCCACCAGAAACAGTTCGGTGCCTTCGGACGACGCGCGGCTGCAATCGGACAGCTTGCCTGGCAGGCGCAGTTTCTTGGTCGCCGATTTGCGCACCATGTCTTTGTCTTGCTTGCGCCGCTGGCGCATTTCCGCGCGCGCCATTGCGACGTCGATAATCAGGGCCGCGGTGTCCGGATCGCCGGATAACCAATGCTCGAAGTGGTCTTTGACGATGCTCTCGACCAGCTTGGTGGCGGACGCCGTCGCCAGCTTTTCTTTGGTCTGACCCTGAAACTGGGGGTCGGCGATGAACACCGAAAGCATCGCGCAGGCGCCGCCCATGACGTCTTCCGCGGTCAGGCCGCTGACTTTCTTGATTCCGGCCATCTCGCCGTACGATTTCAGTGCTTTGCCGAGGGCCGAGCGGAACCCGGCCTCGTGGGTCCCGCCCTCAGGTGTCGGCACCGTGTTGCAGTAGGAATTGACGAAGCCGTCCTGGTCTTCCGGCCAGCAGATCGCCCAGTCAACGCGGCCTGAGTCGTTCGCGCCTTCAACCGTTCCGGCGAACATCGTATCGGTCACCAGCGGGCGTCCGTCCGTCACCGACGTCAGGTAATCCTGCAGGCCTTTCGGAAAATGCAACTCGTCTTTTTCCGGCGTCTTGTCGCGGCCTTTGATCAGCGACGGATCGCACGACCATTTGATGCGCACGCCCTCGAACAGGTAGGCCTTGGACCGCGCCATCTTATACATGGTCGCCGGATCGAACTTCAGTTCGGTGCCAAATATCTTGGCGTCAGGCCGGAAGGTAATGACCGTGCCGCGCCGGTTGGCCACCGGCTTGGCCTTCTTGAGTTTCGATTTCACATCGCCGCGGCTGAAGGTTTGCGTCCACAGGGCTTTGTCGCGCGTCACTTCGACCGTCAGGCTTTCGGACAGCGCGTTGACCACCGACACGCCGACGCCATGCAAACCACCGGAGGTCTTGTACGCACGGCCGGAAAACTTGCCGCCCGAGTGCAGCGTCGTCATGATCACTTCAAGCGCGGACTTCTTGGGAAACTTCGGATGCGGATCGACCGGAATGCCGCGGCCGTTGTCCTTCACCGTGACCTCGTTATTCTTTCCTAGGTGCACTTCGATGATCCCGGCATGGCCGGCCACGGCTTCATCCATGGCATTGTCGAGCACTTCGGCGACCAGGTGATGCAGCGCTTTTTCGTCCGTGCCGCCGATATACATGCCGGGGCGGCGGCGCACCGGTTCGAGGCCCTCCAGAACTTCAATGTCCTTGGCGGTGTATTTGGATTTTTTGTTCGGACGGGACTGTTGGAAAAGATCTGACATACGCGCATTATAACTTGAGGGAAGGGGCCAACAACCGCATACAGTATGGAGGGGGCTCATTTCCAACAAAATATTGTATTTAGGCCGTTTCCGCAGACTCCCATGACCGAACCGCTCAATCCCGACCAGCCCGAGGGCGAAATTTCCCTGCGCACCATCGCCATGCCCGGCGACACCAACCCCGCAGGACACATCTTCGGCGGCTGGGTGCTGAGCCAGATGGATATGGCCGGCGCCATCCATGCCGCCAGTGTCACCCGCTCGCGGGTGGTCACCGTCGCGGTCGACGCCATGAAGTTTCACAAGCCGATCCACATCGGTGACGAGGTGTCCTGCTACACCACGGTCACGCGAACGGGGCGGACTTCCATCACGCTGCACATCGAAACGTGGGTGAGGCGGGGGCGGCACGGTTCGCCGCTGATGGTCACAGCCGGTCTTTTCACCTACGTTTCCATCGATGAGAACGGCGACGCCGCGCCGATCAAGAAAGACTGATTTCCGAAGGACGACATTCATGCCCGATACGGCCCACCCCATACAGGACATCGCCTCAGCGCTTGCTAAAATCGTGGGCGACGCGCACGTCATCACAGATGCAGCGGAGCGTCGCGTCTACAGCAACGACATCTTCTTCTGGGACGATGCCGAAACAGCGGACGTTGTCGTGCAGCCGGGCTCACCCGAAGAGGTCAGCGCGCTGGTCAAGGCGGCGGCGGATTTGGGGTTGTCGATATATACCCGCGGTGGCGGCATGTCCTACACCAAGGGCTACGTGCCCGCCGAAGCCGGCTGCATGCTCATCGACCTGCGCCGCCTGAACCGCATTCGCGAGATCAATGTCACCGACCGCTACGTCGTCGTCGATGCCGGCTGCACCTGGACCAGTGTTACGGACGCGCTGAAGGAACACGGCCTCAAGGTCGACTTCTCCGCGCCGTTTTCTGGCATCTACTCCACTGTTGGCGGCGCCATGTCGCAGAACGTGCCGGCGACGATGAAAGGCATTCTCGGTCTCGAAGTCGTGCGCGCCGATGGCGGCGTCGTGCGCACCGGGTCCTGGGGGCGCGCGGAACCCGACACACCCTTCTTCCGCGACTATGGACCGGATCTGACGGGGCTGTTCCTGGGCGACACCGGCGCCTTCGGCATCAAGACCGGTGTGTCATTGCATGTCAGCCGCAAGCCCGATGGCATCGCCCACGGCTCGTTTGCGTTCGAGACCTATGAAGAGATGGCCCAGACCATGATCGACCTCGGGCCCTATGACTTCGTCACCCGCCGCGTCGGCCTCGATCCGTTCAAGAGTCAGAACGCCGCCAAGGTCGGCTTCAAGGAAGCGCTGAAAACCTTGGGCGATGTCACCACATCCGGTCCGTCGCTGATCTCCGGTCTCAAGGACTCCGCCAAGATGGCCGCTGCCGGCAGCAACTTCATGGACGGTGTGAAATGGTCGCTGCACCTGTCAGTCGAATCCATTACCGAAGAGGCTGCGGAAGCGGGCCTGCAAATCGTGCGCGACATTTGCCTGGAGCGCGGGCGTGAGATTCCCAACTTCATGCCCAGAGCAATGGAAGCGCGCGGCTACTCCGTGCGCGGCTTCCTCGGCAAGGACGGCCAGCGCTGGGTGCCGACCAACTCCATCTGGCCGCTCAGCCGCGCGGTAGAGATCGCGACCAAGGTGCAGGCGTTTTTTAACTCCCACCGCGCCGAGATGGACAAGCACGGCATGTGGGAGTCCTACATGACCAACTACGGATTCAGTTATTTCATGTGCGAGCCGAGTTTTTACTGGGTCGATGAGGTCAGCGAGCACCACCTGCGCCACTTGGCCGCCGACGAAGCGAAAAAGTTCCGCGGGCTTGAACCCAATCCGGACGCGCGCGCCTTTGCCAAGGAGCTCCGCTTTGCCCTGCGTGATTTCTTTTACGACGAGGGCGCGGTGCACGTGCAACTGGCCAAGTTCTACCGCTATCAGGAGACGCTGGCGCCGGAGACCAAGCGCCTGGTCGGCGAGCTCAAGCAGATGCTCGACCCGGACCGCCGCTTTAACCGGGGGAATTTGGGGCTCTAACGTCCACCTTTACCGGTTCTTTTAAACGGCCCGAGATCCGTCAGCGCCTCGACGTCGTGTTCGACGGCGTCGCGCTCTTGGCGCAGGTAGTTGTCCACCGCCGCACGGAAGCCGCCGTCGGCGATCCAGTGCGCGGAATACGTCTTGCGCGGCAGGTACCCGCGCTGAAGCTTGTGCGGCCCTTGGGCGCCGGCTTCGACCCAGGCCAGTTTGTGCGCGATGGCGAAGTCGATGGCGCGGTAGTAGCACACCTCGAAGTGCAGCATCGGGTAGTGAACGACGGTGCCCCAATTGCGCCCGTACAGCGTATCGCCGCCAAGCAGGTTGAGCGCGCCGCAGACCAGCTCGCCGTCTTCCTCGCCCATGATCAGCACCACTTGATCGCCCATGCGCTCGGTCATCAGATCGAAGAAGCTGCGGGTGAGGTACGCCTGACCCCACTTGCGGTCCGAGGTCATGCGGTAGAAGCGGTAGAACGCATCCCAATGCCGCTCGGTGATTTCGTCACCCTGTACCGTGAAGATATCGACGCCGCAGCTGTTGGCCTTTTCGCGCTCCTTGCGGATGTTCTTGCGCTTGCGTGACGACAGCGCGTCGAGGAAGGCGTCGAACGTCTCGTAGCCGTCGTTCTGCCAATGGTACTGCTGCCCAAATCGCGGCAGCAGGCCGACATCTTCCATGATTTCGAAATCGGTTTCGTCGGGGAAGGTGACATGCAGCGAGGACACGTCCTGGCGGTCGGCCAGTTCGATCATCCCGGCGATGAGGATGCGTTTGAGCTCCCGGTCCGCCGTCTCACTGAGGCCCGGCGGCGTCATCAGGCGCGGCCCGGTCACCGGGGTAAACGGTACGGCGCATTGCAGCTTCGGGTAATAGCGTCCGCCCGCGCGTTCGTAGGCGTTGGCCCAGCCCCAGTCGAACACGTATTCGCCGTAGGAGTGATCCTTCAGATAGACCGGCGCGCAGGCCAAGACAGTCCCATCGTCGGCTTCGACCGCGACATGCTGCGGCTGCCAGCCGGTGCGTGCGGTGCACGAGCCGGAGTCTTCCAGCGCACTGAAAAAGGCATGTCGTACGAACGGGTTTTCATCGTCGGCGCCGACCCGTGCGCAGCGGTCCCAGGTGCCCGCGTCGATCTCATGGATCGACGGCACAATGCGCACCGACAGGCTTTCGAACTCCGAACTGTCATTCATATCGAAACGGCGTCACGCCAGTTCGGCGACAGCGTCCACTTCCACCGGCGCATTCAGCGGCAGGGATGGGCAGCCCACGGCAGCGCGCGCATGGCGGCCGATATCGCCAAAGGCCTCGACCATCAGGTCCGACGCGCCGTTGATCACCTTCGGGTGGTCGGTGAAGTCCGGAACCGAGGCGACAAAGCCGCCCAGTTTGACGATCCGGGCGATGCGGCCCAGGTCGCCGTCGCAGGCAACCTTGAGCTGGGCGATGATGTTCAGCGCGCTTTGCCGGGCGCAGATCACCGCTTCGCCGGTCGAGACGTCCTCGCCGACAATGCCCGTGAACAGAAGCTTACCGTCTTTCATCGGCAGTTGTCCGGACACGAACACCAGGTTGCCGCTGATGGCAAAGGGCAGATAATTGGCCACCGGCACCGCCGTTTTCGGCAGTTTGAGGCCTAGTTTTGTAAGGCGCTGTTCGACGTCTTTTGTCATACCGTTGATATTCTCCCGCCCCAGCTTTGGGGATGCATCCCGCCCGCGAAATGTGCTACCTGACCGCCCAACACGGTTTTGCGCGGCGTCTCGGGGCATGACCATTCATGCCATTCCGCTGATCATATCGCAAATGGGATCGCTCCGGTGGGTCCGGCCACACCAAGGCCACAGGCTCAGCAGGGTCATCCAGGGCATCTAAGGCACAAGGGTTATGAGCAAACTTTCTCTTCCGAAGGACAAGATCAAAGTCCTCCTGCTCGAAAACGTCCACGCCAATGCCGTCGATCTGTTCAAGCGCCAGGGCTACACCCAGGTCGAGCATGTCAAAGAGGCGCTCGACGACGGCGACCTGATTGATCGCATCGCCGACGCCCATATGGTCGGCATCCGCTCGCGCACCCAGATTACCGAGGATATTCTCGCCGCCGCCGACAAGCTGATGGCGATCGGCTGCTTTTGCATCGGCACCAATCAGGTCAAGACCGCGGCGGCCAAGATGCGCGGCATTCCGGTGTTCAACGCGCCGTACTCCAATACCCGCTCGGTCGCGGAGCTGGTGCTGGCGGAAGCGATCATGCTCCTGCGCGGCATACCGGAAAAATCCTGGAGCACTCACGAAGGCGGCTGGATGAAAACCGCCGCCGGCTCGTTCGAAATGCGTGGAAAAACGCTGGGCATCGTCGGCTACGGCCATATCGGCACGCAATTGTCGATCATGGCCGAGGCCATGGGCATGCGCGTGATGTACTACGACATCGTCGAGAAACTGGCGCTGGGCAACGCCATCCCGGTGCGCGACCTGGGCGAACTTCTGAAAGAGTCCGACGTCGTGTCTTTGCACGTCCCCGCCACGGAACTAACCGCCGGGATGATCGGCAAGGATGAACTGCGCGGCATGAAATCGGGCGCGCACCTGATCAACGCCTCGCGCGGCAACGTTGTCGACATCGATGAACTCGCCGCGTGCCTGCGCGACGGTCACCTCGCCGGCGCGGCCATCGACGTCTTCCCCAAGGAACCGGCGTCGCCGGACGAGACCTTTGAGAGTCCGCTGCGCGGCATGAAAAACGTCATCCTCACCCCCCATGTCGGTGGCAGTACCATGGAAGCGCAGGCCAACATCGGCCTCGAAGTGGCGGACAAGCTGATTAAGTATTCTGACAACGGCTCGACCCTTGGCGCGGTGAACTTCGTCGAGGTGGCGCTGCCGCCGCAGCAGGGCGCAATCCGTTTTATGCACATTCACCGCGACGTGCCCGGTGTGCTGTCGAAGATCAACTCCGTGTTCTCCAGCCGCGATATCAACATCGCCGGCCAGTACCTGCGCACCGACGGCGAAATCGGTTACGTGGTCACCGACGTGCTCGGCGACCTCGACGTCGGCATGGGCATCCGTAAGGACCTGGAAGGGATCGAAGGCACCCTGAAGAGCAGGTTTCTGTATTAGCGCTGCTGTATCGCAGACCGCCCTTGCCAGGCTCAATCGGTCAGGGAATCAGCGATTTCCCGCTCCAAACGGGCATTTTTTCTAACTGTAATAATTGGTTTGGACGACAAACAAAATTACAGTTTTTCAAAGACTTAGAGAAGTCTGATCCGTAAATTCCGGTTTATGTCGGAATACACAGACACCCCAGAGTCGGACTTTGACCTGCGCGCCGAACCGCGCCTGTCCAGGGACTCCGCGTCGAACGTCGCCATGCCGCAGCTGCGCCGCTGGATGCGCACGCACACCAAGCGGCGGCGCAGCCTGCTCGACAACGTGCGCGTTGTCCTCGTCGCCGGCATCATGGCGAGCTTCCTGACCGGCGTGACGACCTACTGGGTCGGTGTCAACGTCGAGCACAAGCGGGCCGACATGTCGCAGCAGTTCGACGTCATCAAGTCGGCTCTGCTAGCCCACACCGAACAAATCGCGCGGAGCAACGGCAGCGCGCCGGTGCTGCCTTGTCCCGACCTCACCGGCAACGGTGAAGCGGCGCAGACCTGCGCTGTCGGCGAACTCGAAGGGATGGTGCCGTGGCGCACCCTGGGCGTGCCACGCGAGATGACCATAAACGGCTGGGGCAATCCCCTGGTCTACAAGATCGACCGGCCCAACGCCCATGTCTGTGCCGGCCGGCTGCCGCGCAAGGGCGGGCTGCTGCTGTCCCGTGTGTTCGGTGGCATCGAGCCTGACCGCACGATTGTAAATGCCACCTTCGTGCTGCAGAGCTTCAAACCGGTGTCGTCCGTCCGTGACGACCTGACTTACATCGACGCCGGGGTGGGCAGCATGTTTCTGGAACTCTGCCAGATCTCCGAGGAGATGAAGCTGGCGTCCCTATAAGCAGGCCCGCCGTCGGACCTCTCACTCTTTCACATCGCGGGCCACTCTAAACCCAAGATCGCCGATGCGGTTTTGCGGGCCGTTGCGGCCGCGCATGGCGGAACGGATGGTGCCGTCGACGTCGTACCAGGAGCCGCCGCGGATGACGCGGCGCTCGCAAGGACCGCCGGGCAGGGCGGTGCGCGCCGTGCCGTCCGTGGGCGCGCCGTCATAGCCTTCCTGGAAACAGTCCAGGGTGGGCTCCCACACATTACCCGCCGTGTCGAACAGCCCCCAGGCATTGGGCGCGAACGTCGCCACCGGGCTGGTGCGCTTCGACGCGTAGGGTGTATCGCAGGTCTTGCAGTTGGCGTTGGCTGTGCCGGCTTCGTCGCCCCACGGAAATTCGGTGGTGGTTCCGGCGCGCGCGGCATATTCCCACTCCGCCTCGCTGGGAAAGCGGTAGCTGTGTCCTGTCTGCGCCGACAGCCAGACGAGGTAGCCTTCGGCATCAGCGCGGTTGACGCAGACCACTGGGTCATCGTCGCTTTGCGCAAAACCCGGGTCGCGCCACGACAGGGCCGGGTGAAAGCCGATCACACCCTCAAACCGCCCCAGGCAGCCGTCGCCCGGATCCTGCCCGGTGGCGGTCACGTAGGCGGCGAACTGTGCCCGCGTGACCACGGTTCTGCCAAGGGCGAAGGGCCGGGCGAAGGTCACCTCATGCGCCGGCTGTTCCCATTCGTAGCGATAGGCCATCTCGCCCGGCCAGGGCAGCATGTCGGCGGCGTCTTTCGGATTTCCCATAACAAACGACCCCGCCGGGACGACGACCATATCCGGGCATGCCGCGCAGTCGCAGAACGTTTCAATGTGGTCCTCAGCACACGCGCTGTGTGCGGTGAACGTCGCACAGAGGATTAATGTCGCGCAGGTAGAGGTAATGGCCATTCCGGCACGCTGGTGCAGTCCTGGTCCGGACACTTGCCGCGATAAGTTAGAACAACTCACGGTCATATGTAGTCACCATGGCGAGCGCTCTATTCCCGGTTTGGCCAATTGCCGGTGCCATATAGGTAGAGTGCCAGGATCACCGCGAAAACGATGACCCAGTGTGCCATAGAAAAATGTGTGAGCGCTTGCGGGTCCATAACTCATAATAGCGCTTGAATTTTACTACGGTCGATTACCCGCGACATTGCAAATTGTGTATGTATTCCACAGCCTTACAGCGTGCATGGGCTCGTTTGTCTGAAAATAACCCACTGAATTCCTTGGCGGATTCAGACCGGCCCCGCAGAAACCCGTCGCGTGCATGGGCTCGTTCCTCGCAGTTTCCACGGAGGATAAATTTGCATCTGCGGGCAAGGCGTTTCACATGAAACATGCCGCGCCGGTACGCGTACCGTCACGCACACGCATTCAGGATCGGCGGGATGTCCGTGTCCGCTTCGGGCGTCTCCGGCACCGGGAAGCGCATGCCGAGCAGATGCCGCCACTCCAGCGCAGTCTTGAGCGGATCGGTTTTCGCTGTGCCTTCGGCCAGGGTGACGCGCCAGTAGGCGGCCTTCGCAGCCCCGTGCCACGCCTGATCGAGGTCCAGTTCCGTCTGCGCCCCTGGAGCAGTCAGCGGGCCTTGTTGCTTCGAGCGCGCCCAGGCGACGAACGCCTTGAACGCATCGGGCAGGGCCGGCGGGCGGCGCTGGGTGGCGAAGAACTCCTGCACCAGCACCTCCAGCGTCAAAGAGTCGATCGGCACCTGAGAGGCATCGCGCCAGGCTTTGAGGATCGTCAGCAAGCGCCGGGTCGCGCCGGTGTAGAGACTGTCGCTCAGGCGCAGGGTCGCGGCCTCGGCAACCGGGTTGGTGATGCGCCAGCCCGAGGCGCGCTCCAGCGTCTCCGGACCGGGGACCTTGTAGCCTGCGCCGTGATCCAGCGCCGGAATGACGCGCACCTTGCGGTCCGGCAGCAGCACCGAGACGCCGAACTCGCTTGCCTCGATGGCTTCGTATTCATACTGGGCGGCGAGCCCGGCGTGGACCGCCTTGAGCGCGTCGGCCGAGCGGCTGATGCGCAGCTTCGTCGGCAGCAGGTAGAGCACGTCGACGCACTCGATTGGTGCCAGCGCGGTGCGCTTGCCGACACCGCCGACGATCAGACTGTCGCCGGTAACCGATCCCGCCAGCCGCAGCGGATAGAGCGCGCGGCGCAGGGTGTAGATGACGTCCTCCGCCTGCAGGCGGCAGTTGGCGTAGGCCTGGGGCGTCGGCACGATCTCGCGCAGGAAAGCGTTGAACAGTTCGTGGAGCCAGACCGGATCGGCGTTCTGGATATCGATCGCCGGGGCCGGGGCGAGGGGATCGGCCATCGCGCGATGAGACAGGTCCGGCGGAAACGTCACCTTCAGTCCTCTAGCTAGTGCGGCTGAGTCGTCAGCCTAACGCGTCACGAACATCCACTTGTCGCACCACAGGTGTTGCACTTCATGCAGGTGCCGTTGCGCACCAGGGTGAAGTTGCCGCACTCGCCGCAGGCGTCGCCCTCGTAGCCTTGCATCTTCGCCTTGCTGATCGCCGCTGCCCGACCTCCTGAACTCGAGGCGCCCTCGCTGGGACCGCCCGAGACGTTGCCAGCGGACATCTGCGGCCCGTCGCTCATCGAGTCGCCGACCGCGGTATCCAGGGTCATGATCGTCTCGGTCATGCGCACCTCAATGTCCTCGGTGATGCGCTCATCGCGGGACGGCAGGAAGTACAGATTGCTCGAACGGATGAAGCCTTGCGAGACGGTTTTCTCTGCCAGTTCGAGCAGTTTCTCGGCCGCGTCGCCGTCGCCCATGGCGTCCGGCTTGATGTCCGAGTGCTCGACATGACCGAGCTCGTACCGGCCCAGGTAAGACACCGCCAGCTCGCGGAAGATGTAATCCAGGATCGAGGTCGCCATCTTGATCGAGCTGTTGCCCTCGACTAGGCCCGCCGGTTCGAAGCGGGTGAAGGTGAAGGCATCAACGTACTCTTCCAGGGGCACGCCGTATTGCAGGCCGATGGAAATCGCGATGGCGAAGTTATTCATCAGGCTGCGGAAGGCAGCCCCTTCCTTGTGCATGTCGATGAAGATTTCACCGAGGGCGCCGTCGTCATATTCGCCTGTGCGCAGGTACACTTTGTGGCCACCGACCAGCGCCTTCTGGGTGTAGCCCTTGCGCCGGTCGGGCAGGCGCTGGCGTTCGCGTGCCACGACCCGCTCAACGATGCGCTCGGCGATGATTTCCGCGCGCGCCGGGCCCGACTTGGCGGCGAAATCCTCAATCACGTCTTCGTCATCGTCGTCCTCGACCGCGTCGAACACAGCGGAGGCGAGGGGCTGTGACAGTTTGGACCCGTCGCGGTACAGGGCGTTGGCTTTCAGGCCGGACTTCCACGACTGAATGTAGGCGTCAGCGCAGTCCTCAATGGAGGCACTGTTCGGCATGTTGATGGTCTTCGAGATCGCGCCGGAGATGAACGGCTGGGCCGCGGCCATCATGCCGATGTGGCTGGCGGCGGAGAGATACCGGGTGCCGATGCGCCCGCAGGGGTTGGCGCAGTCGAACACCGGCAGGTGCTCGGACTTGAGGCCGGGCGCGCCCTCCAGAGTCATCGCCCCGCACGCATAAATATTCGCGGCGTCGATTTCGCTGTCCGTAAAGCCGAGTGCTTTGAGCATGTTGAAGTCGAAGCGGTCGAGGTCGGCCGCATCGAGACCAAGGCGCTCGGTGCAGAAGTCCTCGCCCAGGGTGTACTTGTTGAACGCGTACTTGATGTCGAAGGCATTGCCCAGCGCGGCTTCGAGCGCCGCGATGGCGTCACCGTCGAAGCCGCGGTCCATCAGTGCTTTGTGGTGAATGCCCGGCGCGCCGTCCAGCGTGCCGTGACCGACCACATAGGCCTGGATGTCGTCGATCTCATCGGCGCCGTAGCCGAGCGTTTGCAACGCGACCGGAACGATGCGGTTGATGATCTTGAAGTAGCCGCCGCCGGCGAGCTTCTTGAACTTGACCAGGGCGAAGTCCGGCTCGATGCCGGTAGTGTCGCAGTCCATGACCAGGCCGATCGTGCCCGTCGGGGCGATCACCGAGACCTGCGCATTACGGAAGCCGTTTGCGGTGCCGATCTCCAAGGCCGCGTCCCAGGCCTGCTTGGCCGCCATGACGACAGCGGAGTCCGGGCAGTCGGCGCCGTTCAGCGGCACCGGGCCGATGCTGAGGTCTTCGTATCCCTCCTGATGGCCGTACGCGGCGCGGCGATGATTGCGGATCACCCGCAGCATCTCCCTGCCGTTCGCCTTGTACCCTGGGAACGCGCCCAGCTCCTCGGCCATCTCGGCTGACGATACGTAGGCGGTGCCGGTCATCAGTGCCGTGATCGCGCCGCACAGGGCGCGGCCCTCCGCGCTGTCGTAGGGCACGCCGTTGGCCATCAGCAGGCCGCCGATGTTGGCATAGCCCAGGCCAAGCGTACGGAACTGATACGAGCGCTTGGCGATCTCCTTCGACGGGAATTGTGCCATCAGCACCGAAATCTCGAGGGTGACGGTCCACAACCGGGTCGCATGCGCGAACCCATCGACATCAAAGCGGCCGTCGTCCTTGCGGAACTGCAGAAGGTTCAAAGACGCCAGATTGCAGGCCGTGTCGTCGAGAAACATATATTCCGAGCACGGGTTCGAGCCGTTGATCGGACCGGAATTCGGGCAGGTGTGCCACTCGTTGATGGTGGTGTCGAACTGCAGGCCCGGATCGGCGCACTGCCAGGCCGCCTCGGCGATTTTGCCCCACAGTTCCGCGGCGTCGACGGTCTTGGCGATTTTGTTATCCAGGCGGTTGCGCAGCTCCCAGGGCTTGCGGGATTGGGCCGCCTCGAGGAAATCGTTGGTGACGCGCACGCTGTTGTTCGAATTCTGGCCGGAGACCGTGCCGTAAGCCTCGGAATCCCAGTCCGTGTCATAGGTCTGAAACTCGATCTCGCTGTAGCCCTGGCGGGCGAACTGAATTGCCCGCTGGATCGCGTTGTCGGGGATCATCGCCTTGCGCGCGGCACGCACTGCTTTGCGCAGGACGTCGTTTTCCTTGAGATTGAAGCGGCTCTCGGTGTCGACACCGTCCCAATTGCGGCACGCCTTCATGATCGCGTTGAGATGCACTTGGCACAGCTTTGAGCCCGTCACCAGGGCGGCGACTTTCTGCTCTTCGCGCACCTTCCAAGTGATGAAGCTCTCGATATCAGGATGATCGACATCGACGATGACCATCTTGGCCGCGCGCCGGGTGGTGCCGCCGGACTTGATTGCCCCGGCGGCGCGGTCGCCGATCTTGAGGAAACTCATCAGGCCGGAAGATTGGCCGCCGCCGGACAGGCTTTCGCCCTCGCCGCGCAGGGCGGAGAAGTTCGTGCCGGTGCCCGAGCCGTATTTGAACAGCCGCGCTTCGCGGGTCCATAGATCCATGATGCCGCCATCGTTAACCAGATCGTCGGCTATGGATTGAATGAAACACGCATGCGGCTGCGGGTGCTCGTAGGCGCTGGCGGATTTCGTCAGCCGTCCGGTGCGGTAGTCGACATAGTGATGGCCTTGTGCCGGGCCGTCGATGCCGTAGGCCCAGTGCAGGCCGGTGTTGAACCACTGCGGCGAATTTGGCGCGGCCATCTGTCTGCACAGCATGTAGCGCATTTCATCGAAATAGGATTCGGCGTCCTCGGCACTGTCGAAATAGCCGCCTTTCCAGCCCCAATAGGCCCAGGTGCCGGCAAGCCGGTCAAAGACCTGCCGGGCGTCCGTCTCGCCGCCAAAACGATCTTCGGCCTTCATACGTTTGAGGGCCTTGTGATCCGGTTCCTTGCGCCAGAGCGCCTCAGGGACATCCGCTTCTTTGAGCGCCTTCAGACGCGCCGGCACGCCGGCCTTGCGAAAGTACTTCTGAGCCAGCACATCACTGGCCACCTGCGACCAGGCCGCCGGCACGTGGATCTCGGACTGGGAAAACACCACTGAGCCGTCCGGATTCTTGATTTCGCTGGCGATCGTGCGGAACGGAATGTCGGCGTAGGGAGATGTGCCTGGCGTTGTGAACCGGCGCGTAATCCGCATATTTGCCCCTCAGGCCAGTCGGCCGTCGTCAATAATTCGATCGGTTTGGACCGGGGACCATTTCAGAATCCCTACCCGGTCGCGCCCTAGCGGCGCGTTGCGCGAGCGATAGATTCGAGCATTCCCCTCAGCCCTTTACGCCTGAAAAAGCATATTTAGTAGGTGTTGCTCAGGCGCCCACAAGAGTACGGAAGCCCTGGCCATCTTTCAACAATATTTTGTGGTATACCTTGGGAAAATAACAATATTTGGCTATTGTTCTGTCGTATTTTCGCGGTTGTGTGAGCGAGTGGCGGCGCTGGACGGGTCCAGCCAAACCGGCCATATTCGCCGCCGCACCTAAGTTGAAAACGGACCATGCACATGACCTTGGGAACCTGGCTGTACACAAAGTTTAAGGGTGAGAAAGTCGGCGAAGACGATTACGGGAATATCTATTACCGGTCGTCTCGGAAACGCGCCGGACACCGTGAAGAGCGCTGGGTCATCTACGCCGGCGACCCAGAGGCATCGAAGGTCCCGCCCGAGTGGCATGCGTGGCTGCACCACACAACCGACGAGCCAATCACCACGCCAAAGCGGGCCTGGCAGAAGCCGCACGTCGAGAACGTAACCGGTACCGAAGCCGCCTATCTGCCGCCTGGCCATGACCGGCGCGGCGGCGAACGTTCGAAAGCGACAGGCGACTACGAAGCCTGGACGCCAAATGGCTGACCAGATCGCGCGGGAAGCCAAGGTCGGGGCCATCGCAGTTGCTGTCTTCCTTGGCGCCGTTGCAGTGGCCGCGCGCAGTTCGGCACCCGACATCGAAGAGACCGTTGACGCCATTGCGGTCACCGCTGAATTTGGCCGCATAGACGGATTGGCAGTGGGAAGCCCTGTGCGGTTTGCTGGTTTGGACATCGGCGAGGTCGCCAAGGTGTGGCTCACCGATCAGCGCCGGGCGCAAGTCTCGCTGATTATTCGCAACACCGACATCGAGATTCCGACCGATAGCGCCGCTGTCATCGAGACCGACGGGATTTTCGGTGAGAAGTACGTAGAAATTCACCCCGGCGGTGAACTTGACGCAATTGAGGACGGCGATCGTTTGTCCTATTCACAGGACTCAGTAGTTTTGGAATCTCTTCTTAACCAGATTGTCGCGCGCGCAAGATCTGCACGTGCACAGGACGCGGATACGGTCCAATGAAACGCAATCCAATCGAGACAGTCCTTGGTGCCGTTGTCCTGCTTGTCGCGGGTATGTTTCTCTACCTCGCGTATTCAACGGCCCAGGTCGCGACGACCAGCGGCTATTCTGTCAGCGCTTCTTTCCTTAAAGTCGGCGGCTTGCAGGTGGGCAGCGAAGTCCGTATCAGCGGAATAGCTGTCGGGACAGTGGCCAAACAATCGCTCGATACGGACACTTTCGAGGCACGTGTTGAAATGGTAATCGACCCTGACGTGTCGCTCCCGGACGATACGATAGCCGCTATCGTTGGAGATGGGTTGCTGGGCGGCAAGTATGTCGACTTGAGACCCGGGTCGTCGTCGGAGTTGCTCAAGGACAGCGGCGAAATAAAGAGAAGCGAAGACTTTCAGTCGCTTGAAGACCTGGTTGGTGAAATTATCTTCCTCGCGACCGGTGGCGACTAATAAAAATTATCCCGCCACATCGCTGCCGCATTGGCGCTCGATAATAGAGTCATGAAATTTGACACATTAACCAGATCCGTTTTTGGGGCAGGGGCAGCCGCGGTACTCCTTGTTTTGATCACGCACGCGACTGCGGCGCAAAACTATTTCCCCACCAACACTGCCGTCTTGAGATGGCTCGACAAAGTCACCGGTCGCGTTAACACGATCCGAACGCCGGTGGGGGAACCGCTTAAAATCGGAACACTGATCATTCAGGTTGACACCTGCATGACGCGGCCGCCGGAAGAAACGCCGGAAAGTGCGGCCTTCCTGAAGATATGGGATGAAGCGGGGACTCCCGACCGGGAACTTGTTTTTTCGGGATGGATGTTCGCAAGTAGTCCGTCAGTCTCGGCCTTGGACCATGCGGTCTATGACGTCTGGGTGCTCGACTGTGAGGCGGCTACCAACTCGATAAGCTCCGAATAACTTGGCGGTGGTCCGAACCGCCCAAGGTGCCCCAGCGCTTCCCCAAGTTCAGCCAAATAATCCTTGTGGTTTATTTCCACGGCACCGAATTGCTTTAGGTGATCCGTGATAAATTGAGTATCGAGTAAGCGGTATCCACCCGACTTCATGATGCCTACGAGGTAACAAAGGGCTATTTTCGAAGCGTTATCCTGCCGAGAAAACATGCTCTCTCCGAAAAACACGGCACCCATCGATAGGCCGTACAGCCCACCTACAAGATGACCGTCGCGCCATGTCTCGACAGTATGAACCAAGCCGGTACCAAAAAGGTCCTCGAACAGAGCGACAATTTCCTGATTGATCCAGGTGTCCTCCCGGCCAGGTCCACTTTCCGCGCAACCTTCGATGACTCCAGGGAAATCGGAATCGACCCGGATTTCGTAGCCGCCGCGTTTCAAAACTTTCTTCAAAGAGCGCGGAATATGGAATTGGTCCAAGGGAATGATCCCGCGCTCCTTGGGCTGAACCCAATACACTTCGCGGCCATGGCGGGACTTGGCCATGGGAAACACACCGTATGCATACGCTTTGAGAAGCAGTTCAGGAGTAATTTGGGTCACTGGCCGTCACTGGTTCGTGTCACGGCTTCACAGTACCACAATTATTCCTTGGATGAACCGGCAACAAAATTTTCAAGCCAGCGAATATCGTAAGACCCGTTGATAAAGTCGCTCGCGTTTACCAGTTTCTCGTGAAGAGGAATGGTCGTCGTTATCCCTTCAATGACGTACTCGCCAAGTGCCCGGCGCATACGCATCAGGCATTCATTTCGCGTGCGCCCGTGCACAATAAGCTTGGCGATCATGCTGTCGTAGTAGGGCGGAATAACGGCACCGGCAAACAATCCGGAGTCCACGCGCACGCCCAATCCTCCAGGCATGTGATAGCCCTTCACCTGTCCAGGCGATGGCCTGAAGGTTACTGGATCTTCGGCATTGATTCGGCATTCGATCGCATGGCCGTTGATTTTAATGTCTTCCTGCTTGAATTCGAGTTCGGCGCCATTGGCAATGCGGATTTGCTGGCGAACCAGATCGACCCCAGTGAGCATTTCCGTGATCGGAAGCGCCACATGCAGGGGCGTATGCAGCTCGATGAAATAAAATTGACGATGTGCGTAGAGGAATTCGACAGTGCCTGCACTGCGGTAGCCAAGCTTTCGCATGGCGTCACACACAGTTTCGCCGATCTTGCGCCGTTCGTCTGCATTCAGCGCAGGAGAGGGGCATTCTTCGAGAACTTTTTGATGCTTGCGCTGGAGGGAGCAGTCCCGTTCACCCAGGTGAACAACGTTGCCATGTGAGTCCGCGATGACTTGGATTTCGATATGGCGGGGATTGGAGAGGTATTTTTCGATATATACCTCGCCGTTACCGAACGCAGCCTTGGCCTCGGTTGATGCGACGCGAAAAGCTTCTCCCACCTTGTCAGCTGATTCCGCAACCTTCATCCCTCGGCCGCCACCGCCCGCCGCAGCCTTTATCAAGACAGGGTATCCAATATCCGCCGCGATCTTTTCCGCATCGGCAGCAGTTGCCACGGCTCCATCGGAACCAGGGACGACCGGAATGCCGCTTTCCTTGGCCGCAATCTTGGCAGCGACCTTGTCGCCCATGACGCGAATATGATCTGGCGACGGACCGATAAACGTGATGCCGTGTTCTTCGATCATCTCGGCAAAGTCGGCGTTCTCGGACAAGAACCCATAGCCCGGATGGATGGCATCCGCGTGCGTTACCATCGCGGCGGAAATAATTGCAGCTTTGTTAAGGTAACTCTCACTGCTTGCCGGCGGACCGATACACACAGATTCATCGGCTAACCGGACGTGCATCGCTTCCGTGTCCGCAGTCGAGTGGACAGCAACGGTGCGTATTCCCATCTCACGGCAGGCGCGCAGAATCCGCAGAGCAATCTCGCCACGGTTGGCAATGAGGACTTTCTCAAACATGCCGGTCCAGAAGGCTATTCGATAACGATGAGAGGCTGATCAAATTCGATCGGTTGACCGTCCGACACGAGTATGCTGGTCACAGTTCCAGACTTAGGAGCGTGAACGGGATTGAACGTTTTCATTGCTTCGATCAGGAGAAGGGTCTGTCCTTCCGAAACGTTATCTCCCTGTTTGATGAACTCAGCGGAGTCCGGGTCTGGACGGAGATACGCGACGCCGACCATGGGGGCTTTGACCGCTCCCGGATGCGCCGCCGGATCAGATGGCGGTGCAGCGGGTGTCGGCGCGCTAGCTGCTTGAGCCGAGGGGGCCGGTGCAGCGGGTGCGACCTGAAATGCATTGGACAAACCGGATACTTGCCGTGCGACACGAATTCTCATGCCGCTGGCTTCGTACTCGATCTCAGTAAGGTCGGTTTCGTCCAGAATGGACGCGAGTTGACGGACGACGTCGCCGCGAACATCTCCAGCGTCAGGATTTGTCCCTTTGGTGTCTTTAGCCATAGTTACCGTTCGCTTTTCAACAAAGAGGCCATTGCGTCCAGGGCGAGAACATATCCGAGGGCGCCGAACCCGCAAACCACGCCTTGCGCTGCACGGGAGATGTACGAGTGGTGCCGGAATTCTTCACGTTTGTAAATATTTGAGAGGTGGACTTCAATAATCGGCAATGGACTTGCCAGGAGCGCGTCCATAATAGCGACGGACGTGTGGGTATACCCAGCTGCATTGACGATTAAGCCCGAAGCCTTTTGTCCGGCTTCTTGAATCCAGTCGACGAGGGTGCCTTCTTCATTGCTTTGTCGGAAATCGACGAGAAATCCATGTTTCTCAGCCGCTTCCGTGCAACTGGATTCAATATCGTTTAGCGTTGTTCGACCATATACCTCGGGTTCGCGAGAACCGAGCAAGTTGAGGTTTGGTCCATTCAGGATGTATACGATCTGGCTCACCGGCCAACCTCCCGTCCCGGGCGCATTATGCCCCAGAGCAAACTCCTGTGGGTGTCATATACCAGCCGTTGTCCAAAGGCAAAAATTGACGATCCGGGCATTTTTCAATGCCGGTTTTGTTGAATATACTGACTGAAAGTTCCACGTCGTAGGCCATTGTTTCCGGCTCACGACCGAGAGGCACCAAAACAATGAACATCACGGTAAACGGCGAAACACGAACTCTTGATGCCACGACGGATATCGTCGGTTTGCTTCAGGGAATGGGAATCGACCCAAAGAAAGTCGCAGTAGAGAGAAATCTCGAAATAGTTCCCAAGTCCGAATTTGCATCGACAACGGTTGAAGACGGAGATGCTCTTGAAATTGTTCACTTCATTGGAGGCGGTGATTCCAATGTGGCAGACAGCCAGGATACTTTTGAGGTTGCAGGCAGAATATTTACGTCTCGCCTATTAGTGGGGACCGGAAAATATAAAGATTTCCAGGAAACCGCTCAGGCGATCGAGGCTTCGGGCGCGGAAATCGTCACAGTTGCGGTCCGTCGGGTAAACCTCTCCGACCCATCGCAACCGATGCTTGTCGATTACGTCGATCCAAAGAAATACACCTATCTGCCCAATACGGCCGGTTGTTTTACGGCACGCGATGCGGTCAGAACGTTGCGCCTGGCGCGTGAGGCCGGTGGCTGGGACCTCGTCAAACTCGAGGTGCTCGGTAACGATAAGACTCTTTATCCAAATGTCATTGAAACTTTGGAAGCCGCAAAGCAACTTGTTGATGAAGGCTTCAAGGTCATGGTTTACACCAATGACGATCCGATTATGGCAAAGCAGTTGGAGGAGATTGGCTGTTGTGCAATTATGCCGCTTGCGGCGCCTATCGGTTCAGGGCTCGGAGTTCAAAACCCCGTCAATATCCGCTTGATCATCGAAGCAGCCAATGTCCCCGTGCTTGTCGACGCGGGTGTGGGTACGGCTTCCGATGCGGCAATTGCGATGGAACTCGGTTGCGACGGAGTTCTAATGAATACAGCGATCGCTGAGGCGAAAAAGCCTATTGAAATGGCGAAGGCGATGAAGCTGGCAATTCAGGCAGGGCGCTTGGCTTACATTGCGGGGCGTATGCCGAAGAAATTGTATGCGGATCCGTCCTCTCCATTGGCAGGTCTTATCTGACATCGGTGCTGTCGGCGCCGTCAGCGCCCGGGCATTCCACCCGGCGGAACGGGCCGTGTGATGTCATCAACGGCGCTGAGAACGTCTTGTGAGGGCCGGTACGCCGCCGCTTCAACATTACTCTTGATCTGGGCCGGTTTTGTCGCGCCTGCGATGACGCTTGAGACATTCTCGTTCGAGAGCAGCCATCCAAATGCCAAATCCAGCAGCGTTGCGCCGTCGCGGTTGCATGCGTTCTGAAGTTGATTCACCAGCGCAAATTTGTCGTCGGACCAGAATGCGTTTGCCATAGCGCCACGGCCTTGCCATGCGTGCCATCGCGTTCCCTTGGCGGGTTTCTTGCCTTGCTTGTATTTGCCGGTGAGAAGCCCGCTCTCCAGAGGGAAGAACGGTAGTATGCCGACGCCGTATTGTTCGGCAGGTTCGGTGAGGTCTATCTCTATTTCTCTACTCAGCACACTGTACCGGTTCTGTGCAGATATGAAGGGAGTCAAACCGGACGTCGCTGCCGTCCATTGGGCTTCAACCAGTTGCCATCCCGAAAAATTAGAGCAGCCGATATAGCGCACTTTGCCGCTATACACGAGATCATCCAAAGCGCGGAGCGTTTCTTCGATCGGTGTATCTGGGTCGGGTGTATGGATCTGGTACAGGTCGATGTAGTCCGTTTTCAGCCTGCGCAGGCTTTCTTCCACAGCGTGCGTGATGTACCGGCGCGACCCTCCCCTGGCGTACGGGCCGTCTCCCATTGGGTTGCCGAATTTTGTAGCAATGAGTACGTCGCGACGGTTCTTACCTAAAGCTTTGCCAAGATACGTTTCTGAGGTTCCTTTGCCGCCATAAATATCCGCGGTGTCAAAGAGGGTGATGCCATGATCAATAGCTGCGGTAACTACTGCCTTGGTCTGAGTTTCGTCGATTGTCATGCCGAAGTTATTGCAGCCCAAGCCTACAGCCGAGACCTTGAGTCCTGAATGGCCAAGTGCGCGATATTCCATGCTTTACCCCCCTTGTTCGGTCGAGACCGGATATCCGTTCGGTCTTGGATATTAAACTGGCCGTCTCGGCAATACTTGCCTAGCGAGCGGCAGCATCCGTCTCCTAGATCTTTCGACGGAATCGCGTAAGTCGCTGTAACTAATTGAAATATATGATTATTTTTTGTGGCACCGATCTTGCTTCTAATATGACCAGATCATCTGATCGCCCGGACTGACCCTGGCCGTATGCTGGAGTTTTGGAAATGAGTTTGCAGGGTACATTCAGCACGGCCACCCTCGCGCTCAATGCGCAGTCGCAACACCTGTCTAACATCGCAACCAACATCGCGAATGTTCAGACCAATGCGTAGAAAGTTCAGCGGACAAGTTTTCAGACTCTGCTAAACCATGTGACGGGCTTGGGTGAGCGCTATTTTGCGGCTGATACCGTTGACACGCGCCAAGTCGGTCGCCAGGGACTAATTCTTACTACGCAACGTCAACTCGATCTCGCAATCGATGGCCGCGGATTATTCGTTACAAACGTTCTGCCTGACGGATCAGGGGATTGGCAGTTTACGCGCGACGGAGCGTTTATCGGCCAAGCAGTCCAATTTGACACTGACTCCGACAATGACGGTGTGAACGACCAAGGCTCGGTTTTGACGACGACCGGCGGAAATACGGTATTTGGCTGGCCGGCACGAGCGGACGGCACTTTCGATGAAGTTAATGATATCACTGCCCTTGAGCCGGTGACGATTAACTCCAATCAAGTCTTTCCTGCGCGAGCAACATCAACGATATCGCTCCAGGCAAACCTTTCCGCCGATGCGAGCGGCCGTCAGTCAGTCGGCTTGCCCTTTGTGGATGCAAGCGGTCAATCGCGGACTGTCTCGGTTGGCTTTATGGCCTCGACCACGAATGAATTTACCCTTGACGCTTCGAGTCTCTCGACGAGCAATCAACCGGTTACAGTGTCAATCCAGCCGGCTACGGTCAATTTCACTGGTTTCGGTGAATTGGCATCCCCAAGTGATGGCATCCTGACCCTAACGATCAACGACCCTACGGGACCGCAGACGATTACTCTGGATGTTTCCAAGGTGTCTCAATTCCAGGCGACAGGCAATCTCGAGGTCATCAATCTCGAACAAGACGGACTTACAGAGGGTCTACTTCGCTCGACGTTCTTTGACCGCAACGGCGTACTCTACGGTAGCTTTTCCAATGCTGGTTTGGTACCGCTCTTCAAGTTGCCAATGGCAACATTCCCCGCCGAAAACAATCTCGAAGCGCTGAACGGCAATTTCTTCAAGGCATCGGAAGAGGCAGGAAATCTTGAACTTCGCGGGATGGGGTCCGTGACCGGTCTGGCGCAGGTTGTTGTCGGTGCGCTCGAGCAGTCAAATGTCGATCTGGCCGATCAGTTTACGAAGATGATCGTCACCCAAAGGGCGTATTCCAGTTCCGCAGCGGTGCTCCGCACGGCGGATGAGATGACCCAGCAGGCGCGAGATCTGAAGCGATAATATTCGACGCTTCCCAGTTCCTACCTCATTAGAAGTTTTTCTTTGTACACGTCGTGGACCGACACACCAACCGTGGCGGCAATCTCACGGGCAGTCATGTGTGTTTCACGAAGAAGTACGCGGATGAAATCGGGACGGGACCGCCACGCTCCCGTTCCGCTTCTACGCACGTAGGACGGGCGTTTTGACGATTTTGCTTCGTCGGGCTCAATCTTAAGGCCGCGCTTAATCGCATCGGCCATTGCCTGTTCGTAACGCCTTTTCTCTTTTTCTGTATTTTCGTGTTCGCTCCTGAAGCCGTTCTTAGGTGCGCGGAACGTCTCACCAAAATCTGCCGTCTTGGATGACTTGCGCTGGCGACGATGGCGTTCGTCGTATGACGATTTTTCAGAGCGGTTTGCATCCGCTTCGCTCATACCCGCGGCCTCGCGCAGGCTCATACCACGCGACCGGGCTAGACGGGTCGCAGCTGCCAGAGCAGCATCCTTTTCCCCGTCATAGGTTGTTGAGTTCGCAACCTCCAAGAGTTTGCGAAACCGTTCGCGTTCTCGCGCTGTGAAGGTTTGTGGACCGGACATGCAAACAGATTGGCGCGAACTAGCCGGGTGTCGCCTCGGCAATAAGTTGCTTGAATTGCTCTTCAGACACGGCGCCTGGTACCAAGGAAGACCCGATGACGAATGCCGGCGTTCCGCTAATCTCGAGTTGCTGAGCTATTTCCCGGTTCTGCTCGATGATCTTTTCGATCTCGGGATCCTTCATGTCTTCTTGGAGTTTCGTCACGTTTAGGCCCACTCCGCGGGCGAGGGACATGATCGTCGACTCATTCAGGCTGCCCCGATGATTCATCAAGGCCTGATGGAACGGGCCGTATAGCCCTTGCTCTCGGGACGCCAGAGCCGCTTTGGACGCTGTAATTGACGTCGGTCCTAGTATCGGGAATTCGATCAATGCCAGACGTATGTCATCATTTTCACTGATCGTGTTGAGGACCGTCGAAAACATCGATTTGCAATATCCGCAATTGTAATCGAAGAACTCGACCACGGTCACACTGCCGTCCGGATTTCCGATCACCGTGCCTTCAGGAGGATTCGCCAGACGGTCCTTCAAGCTGGCCAAGGTCTGTTGTTGTCGTTCTTGACGCTGAGTTTCTTGTCGTGCCTGGAGGAGGGTTATTGCTTCAGCAATGATTTCCGGGTTTTCGAGGATGTACTCGCGGACGAGGTCTTTCACTCTGCCCTCCTGGGCAGTCGTAAAGTCGGCGTCCTGAGCTTGTCCAGGAGCGGTTGCGAACGCAGCGGCGGCAACAAAAAGTATGGGTGTAAGGAAATGGCTATTCTTAGGCACGGTGAAAACCCCGGATGGCAAATCTGGTGACATTTGGACGTAACTTACACGCTGGTCTACGAAGAGGGAAGCAAAGGCGCCGCACAATTGTCCGTGAATAAGCGGTTCCTGAGACCTTTATCGGCGCCGGTCGCGCATTTCTTCCATGTAATTCCGGGTGACCGCCTTGATGTCCTGAATTCGGACCCAGATTGGTGTTCCGGACGGTATTTCCTCTTCTGCCTTGCGGACATAACGAACAACTTCGCCAAGCTGCCCATATAGCAAAGCTCTTTCAGCGGCAGCATACGCGGACAAACCTTCTTGGCCATTGATCGCGTACGATTTTGCTGACAAATCCCATGCAAAGGCGTCAGTAGGGTCCTGTTGTAAAGCGACTCTTAACGCATCCTGAGTTTCCTTGACGTACTGAGGATCTCCTGACTCCACCATTGCGTGAGCCATTGATACAAGCATCAGCGGTTCAAACGTGAGTAGGCGATTAGCTTCACGATAAGCGACGATCGCTTCATCAATGCGGCCGTTCTCAAAAAGCATCTGTCCTTTGAGTTCCCAAAAGTAAGGGTCTTCCGGTTGCTCCTCTATCAACCCATCTATCAAGGGTACAGATAGATCCAGCCGTCCACGGCGATAGTGAGCAATTGATCGGGCATAGCGCGCCGGAACGCTGACGTCTGTTTCCGGATATTTCTGCAATGTAGAGAACTGCGGTTTTAGGAAAGAATACAACTTGGCGACCATACGCTGATGGCGGTGTTCTAAGTCTTCATCTGCCGGCTTTTCTGAGTATTCGGACGTCGCCAAGTGGGCACGGATTGTTGCCATACGGTCGCGCGTAAGCGGGTGCGTGCGGATGTATGGATCCTGTCGGTCCGTGATGAGCAGCTCCTGTCCAGATATCCGGTCAAAGAATCTATATAGTCCCGCAGCAGACTGTTGAGTTTCTTCTAATGCCGTCAGGGCAAATTGGTCGGCCGATGATTCTTGGCCGCGATTGAACGCCAGCAACTGCCGTTGTGCTGTCCCTTGGCCGCCCAAGGCAACGGCCATTCCGACATCCGAATTCCCAGTGGCGACACCGGCAGCAACACCGAGCAATGTTGTCAGCAAGGTCGTACGCAGGGCGGCTTCCATCTGATCGCTGAATGTCACGGCGTGTCCGCCGACAATGTGTCCCGTTTCGTGTGCAATGACTCCGATCACCTCTGACGAAGAATTGGCGGCCATTAATGTCCCGGTGTTCAAGAACATACGGTTTCCGTTGGTCACAAACGCGTTCAGAGAGTCGTCGGCAATAATCCGGATGCGAATGGTGCCAGGAGTAATACCTGCCGCCTCGAATATCGGTGAGGAGTAAGCGTCAATCGTGTTTTCTATTTCGGTGTCGCGAATCAGTCCCATTCCCTGAGCAGCGGCATCCCGCGGGGCAAAGGTCATCGCTATTGATATGGTCCAACAAAGAACCGTAAGAATTGATCTATTGTGCATCATTCTGGTTTTGACGTGTTTTCGAACTATTTCCGAAACAGTGACGAGGGCTCGCAAAGCTCCGCACGATACGAGAATTCCGACGTGAACTACAATGAATCCTCACGCAAATTGTGGCGGTATCGTGGTAGTCAGAATGCGAAGCTGACGATCGCCACGATATTTGCCGTGGCTGTTTCGTCCTGCGAGACGTCGATTATCGACGTGGTTCCCGGCGGAATTGAGCAGGGTGCCGGCATGGCGTATGTGGCTGGTGACGAGCCTCAGGCTGTCCTTGCCGCCCGCGAGATCCTTGTCGCAGGCGGGTCAGCAGCTGACGCCGCTGTCGCTCTGAGTTTCGCGCTCTCGGCGACACTCCAATCCTCTGCCGGTTTAGGCGGGGGCGGCACGTGTGTGGTTTACGACGCTCAGTCTGGTCAAGTCGATGCCCTCGATTTTCTGCCGGTGCCCGCGACGGAAAAAAGTAAGATGGCAAGATGGCAGGTTGCCATTCCGGCGCTACCGCGCGGAATGTATGCGCTGCACGCGAAATACGGCCGCCTTCCGTGGTCAGCTGCGGTCAGTCCGGCGGAGAACATTATTCGATTTAGGCATTCGGTGGGTCGTGCACTAGCTCTTGATTTAGGTAGCCATTCCGATGCTCTCGTCAACGATCCGGCGGCCCTTGACATCTTCATGTCCCCCGAGAGGAGAGTCCTTCGAGAAGGGGAACGAATTCACCAACTCGATCTCGCTGCGACAATTGGGCAACTGCGCGGACGCACACCAGCAGCGTTTTATACTGGCGTCATGGCGGTTCGCCTTGATGAACGTGCTGAAATATCCGGTCTGTCGCTGAGTGCGGCGGATTTGAGAAAGTTTGCGCCGGTCTGGCGGACACCGCGGACATTCGAAATAGATCGAACAAGAATATTTTTAACCGGATCGGCTGATGCGGAAAGCGCGTTTGAAGCTCAGCTTCAGGAGCCTGCTGCGCCGGCGAACGTAAATCTGCGTGCGTCGCCTCCCGGAGCGACTGGATTCGTGATCAAGGACCGGCGTGGAAGTGCCGTCGCGTGCTCTTTGACGATGCTGACCCCTTTTGGAAGTGGAGTGATACCCTCCGGGACGGGGTTTCTTTCTGCGCCAAGCCCCGAATTCTTATCTGAGCCAATCAGTCATCCGATTGTGGCTTTGGCTCTTTCGACAAGTCGATCAGCTATTGAATTTGTCGCCGCATCCGGTGGTGTTGGGGCGGGTGAAGTGATGGGAATGGCACTGGGTGATCAATTAACAGACGGTGGCGGACGTTCGGAGCGGCCTGTGGGCCAGAGACCATTTGTAAATCTGATAAAGTGTTTTCCAACACGGTCGCGCCAAAACAGTTGTATTGTGGAAAACGATCCTTCTGGATTCGGTTTTGCCATCGTCGTCGAAGGAAGCTAGCGCATTGGCATTCAAGATTTCGAAAAGAGGTCAGGTTCCCCCGTTCCTCGTGATGGATGTCATGAGGGAGGCGGATGAGCTGGAACGCGCTGGAGCCGATATTATTCACTTGGAGGTCGGCCAGCCGGGCACGGGCATGCCAAAACCCGCAGTCGATAAAACTGTAGAAAAGCTAAATTCTTCGGTTCCCGGTTACACAGTCGCAAGCGGTATATCGGCCTTGAAGGCAAGGATCTCACAGCACTACGGGATGGCCTACAATGTCGAATTGCCGCCGGATTCAATTTTCATCACGACCGGATCATCAGCAGGTTTCCAATTGTCCTTTCTCGCGGCCTTTGAGCCTGGAGACCGTGTGGCGTTGGCGTCACCGGGGTATCCTGCTTATCGTCATATATTGACATCTCTATCTCTAGAACCTGTGCTGATTCCGGTCTCCGACGAGACACGGTTTCAACTGAGCGTAGAGGCTCTCGCCAACTGCGGGGTGGCTATCGACGGTGTGATTTTGGCGAGTCCATCAAACCCAACAGGCACAATGGTCGATCACGAGGGCTTCCACGCTATTCTGGAGTATTGCCAGTCCAAAGAGATCAGATTGATTTCGGACGAGATTTATCATGGGATTACGTTCGGCGCGCGGGCTGAAACGGCGGCGATTGACTCAAACGCGATCGTTGTTAACAGCTTTTCTAAATATTTTTGTATGACCGGATGGCGCGTCGGATGGCTGATAGTTCCTAAGGACCTGAGGCGTTCAATAGAATGCCTCGCGCAAAACCATTACATTTCCCCACCGACGATTTCGCAATGGGCCGCCGTCGAAGTTTTTGACCATTTGCCGCTACTCGATGCTCACGTTGCGCGATATGCGTCCAACAGGGAAATCCTCACTTCGTGCCTGTCGGAAATAAACTTCGGCGTTGCAGCGCCGTCTGACGGCGCGTTTTATCTTTACTATGATGTAAGCCGACACACGACGGACAGTGTCGAGTTCTGCAAAGCGCTCCTGCATGAGGCTAATGTCGCTATGACCCCTGGCATAGATTTCGACGCTACGAACGGGAACCATTTTGTCCGCATTTCTTTTGCCGGTGCAACGGAAGATATGAAAGCTGCCGTCACGCGGATTACGAACTGGATGCAATAGGTCATCGTCCCGTTTCATGCGCTAAGCGTCGTGATTCCACCATCCTCGCTTGGGAGATTCCGAAGTGGCCGGCATATCTGAAACCGGGCTCGGAGCCTCAGGTTGCTTATCGGAATGCCCGGACTCGTTTGGCTCCTGTTGTGGCGGATTCTCGGTGACCTGTTCGGATTTCATATCTGCCGGTGGCTCAGATGTGCCGGGGGAGGACGAGGACATGAAAGCGTCAGCGCCACGTTTGAGCACATTAAGAAACCGAGACGACGGTTTGTTAGACGGCTCGTATACCGGTTGAACGGGCAAGGGATCGCTTTGATCTGGAGCGCCACTGCTTTCCGCGCCGCTGGACGTGTTATCAGTCGTATCAGACTCGGATGGGGCATTTTGTGTTTGAGTGTCGGCGGACGACGTTTGTTGTTGCTGGTCTTCGTCGCCGGCATCGCCTAACTGGTTATCTGCCGCGTAATCGCCACCGTGCTCAGCATTCCGTTTCCGGCGTCTCCTGCCACCGCGACGACCACGTCTGCGGCCCTTGCGCTGCCGGTCTTCACTATCAGAGTCATCCGACGCTGCGTGACCACGTTCTTCCGCAGTCTGTTCGACATTTTCATCTGACGAAGAGTCCGAATCTGCCGCGATACTTGGAGTGTCGCTGTCTGATTTCTTTTTGCGCCTCCTTCTTCGGCGGCGCTTTTTGTCTCCGTCTTGATCATCATCATCAGCCTCGTCAAGATCGGCAGCCTGACTGTCGCTGCGCTCTTCCTGAAACGCCTGCACGGGCTTCTGCTCTTGAACTGATGGCGGGCCGTCGCCTTTGACGCGTTCCATCCTGAGGTCTGGGGGGATGAGGTCAGAGTCCCCGAGGATGAATACATTCATCCCGTACCTCGTCTGGATTTCTTCTAATCCCCGGCGTTTGTAGTTCAGAATGTAAAGCGCAACATCGGGATGCACCGTAACAGTCAGATCTTTGGTCCGATTGCGCAATCCTTCTTCTTCGATCATCCGTAACGTTTGAATCGACGTCGATTCTGTGGAGCGAATCAACCCGGTTCCACCACAAGACTTACATACTTCAAAATTCGTCTCTATGAGGCTGGGGCGTAGTCTCTGGCGAGAGAGCTCTAGCAATCCAAAGTGGCTTATGCGGCCCACTTGAATGCGAGCCCGGTCATTTTTAAGTGCGTCTTTTAGGCGCCGCTCCACCGCATGGTTGTTGCGGTTCTCTTCCATATCAATGAAGTCGATGACAACGAGGCCCGCAAGATCACGCAACCTCAATTGTCGCGCAATTTCGTCTGCAGCTTCCAAGTTCGTTTTCAGAGCGGTCTCTTCGATATGCCTTTCTTTGGTTGCGCGCCCGGAGTTCACATCAATAGCAACTAGAGCTTCGGTTTGACCAAATACAATGGAACCACCGGACTTAAGTTGGACCGTTGGGCTATGCATCGCATCAAGCTGACTCTCCACCTGGTATCGCTGAAACAGGGGGAGGGAGTCGTCTTTGTATCGTTGGACTTTCTTTGCGTGGCTCGGCGTCAGAGTTCTCATGAACTCTTTGGCAGCCTTGTAACCTTCGTCGCCTTCGACCAACACTTCTTCAATATCTCGCGAGTAGACATCGCGAATAGAACGCTTAATGAGATTCGCTTCCTCATGGATAAGAGCTGGTGCCCGGGATTCCATTGTCGTTTCGCGAATCTGGTTCCAAGTTCTCAGAAGGTACTCGTAATCACGCTTAACCTCAGCCTTGCTGCGTTCAGCGCCGGCAGTTCGCAGAATCACCGCCATTTGATCTGAAATACTGAGGTCAGACAGAATCGATTTCAGGCGTCGCCGGTCCTTCGTGTTGGTAATCTTACGAGATACTCCGCCTCCGCGAGCGCTGTTTGGCATCAAAACGCAATAACGCCCGGCAAGAGACAGATACGTGGTCAGTGCTGCGCCTTTATTCCCACGCTCTTCCTTTACAACCTGAACCAAAAGAATCTGGCGACGTTTGATAACTTCTTGAATCTTGTATCGCCGTGATGCAACGAACTTGCGGCGCTGGATATCGAGGTTTTCTTCGCCCTCGTCATCGCCACCAAGCTCCTCAACCGCCGCTTTCGGCGGGTGTTGACCGGCGTCTCCATTTCCAGGAGGTGAAGATTGCTCACCCTCCGTTGGCTCAGAGTCATTACTAGTCGTCGTCGCTGTGCCTTCCTGATCGCCGGCGTCGGGTGGAATGACATCATCGGCAGAAGGCGCAGAGGGATCATTATTGTCAATGCTGTCTGAAGTCGGCACATCTGCAGACAAAACGCGATCCACGCCAGTTGTCGCGCCGTTCAGATTCTCTATTTGCGTTTCAAGCTCTGCTTCGGTTTCGCTTTTAGGCTGAGCCTCGGACTCGCCACCTTTATCGTCCTGCTCCCACTGATCCTCTGCATCCGCCGGAGCTACTTCATCATCATCATCATCTTCGGTCGAATGTGCAGAGGCGTGCTCTTGCGCCTCGGCCAGCAGGGCTTCCCTATCCGCTACAGGAATTTGGTAATAATCGGGATGGATTTCACTGAAGGCGAGGAAACCATGACGCTCGCCGCCATAATCTACAAACGCAGCCTGCAAAGATGGTTCAACGCGAACCACTTTGGCGAGGTATATGTTTCCCTTGTTTTGTTTCTTCGTTGAAGTTTCGAGATCGAATTCTTCAAGCCGGGTGCCGTCCAACACGACGACACGTGTTTCTTCCGGGTGGTTTGCATCCACCAGCATTCGTTTGACCATTAGTCGGGTAACTCCTTAAGGCCGAAGCGGTCAGCTCTGCATGCAGGCGCCCTCTTCGGCGGGATGATAGGAGCGTTGTCGAAAGGTCCGACCGTATCCAAGCGACCATGCCCGTACGTCCGCCATTAGGAGCGCGGAAAATCATTCGGCGATTTGGCTTCGCCACGGGAATGCTGTGTGTCAATTGGGTCGGAATCACGCCAACGCCTTCGTTTAATCTCTAAAGCCGCTGGTCCGCCAATTGGCGGATTTGGGCAGAATAGGGGGGCTGAGTTGGTCAGCAACGCCAATTGAAGCGTTAGGTCCGGAACCTTTTATGAGTTCTGGGGCTAGCGTCCCGAGGCGCTGTGGGCTTAGCCCAGCCTGAGAAACTTAACGATTTGCCGCACTTAGCTCAACAAAATCTTCAGCGAGGGGGTTTTTGGGCGTGGAAAACCGCTGGCAGCCCATTGTTGACTGTACGGAGTCGCGTGGAAAGTCTATATTATGATTAGATTCTAGTACGTTACACCATATCTTGAAGCTTGAATGGTTATGGCGCCCGATGGCGGATAATTCAATGGATTTCAGAACTCGACGGTTTGGAGGGTTCAGCCGGCGTGGGGTCTTGGGTGCTTTTGCGGGATTGACCGCAGTTTTTGCGGATAGACGTTCTGCAGTTGCCCAGGGCGCGGCGACAGCATTTCGCGTACACGACCACGGCTCCCATACCCGGATCGTCCTGGAACTTACGGCGGGTCCGGGCTTTACGGTATTTCAACTGCCCGATCCTTACCGGACTGTGATCGATCTGCCCGAAATCGATTGGCGCCTTCAGGAGGGTTTAGATACCCGGGGAGAAGGTGTCGTGCGCGACCTTCGGTATGGCCTCTTCCAACCAGGTCATTCACGTGTGGTTCTCGATTTAACGGAGCCGGCAAATGTTGATCGCGCATTCATGCTGGCGCCCACGGCAACCACTCCTTGGCGCCTGGTCGTCGATCTAAAACCTGCGTCCCGGGAGGCTTTTCTTAGCCTTGCTGGGCCGTCCAAAAGCATTGAGGTGGCGCGCTCGGATCCCTCAGTCTTCGATCTTTCTCCGCGGCCAGATCGTTCGCCCGCGGGGGCGCAAGAGCTAAACGACAGCCTTCCCGTGCCACAACGGAAGCCCGCCGTGAAAGCGGCTGATCGTAAGGCTGTGATTGCCATTGATGCCGGGCACGGCGGTGTAGATCCGGGGGCGATCGGCGTCAGCGGAGTTAAAGAGAAAGACATTACGCTCGCTGCGGCCCGTCAACTCAAATCGGCACTCGAAGCAACCGGCCGCTACAAGGTTGTGATGACACGCAATAGAGACATTTCGCTAGGCCTTCGTCAGCGCATCGACATCGCGCGGCGGGCGGCGGCCAATGCGTTTATTTCCTTGCATGCCGACTCCATCGGGCGATCGGATGTGCGCGGCTTGTCGGTATATACTCTGTCGGAAAACGCTTCGGATAAAGAGGCAGCGGCTCTCGCTACAAATGAAAACAAGGCGGACTTAATTATTGGAATGGACCTAACGCGAGAGTCGACCGAGGTTCGCAATATCTTGATCGACCTGGCTCAGCGAGAAAGCATGAACTTGGCCGCTCATCTGGCATCGGGCCTCATTGACGAACTCAAACGCGAGGTAAAGCTGTTGCGCAATACGCATCGGTTCGCTGGTTTCGCCGTGTTGAAAGCGCCAGATATTCCGTCTGTGTTAATGGAAATGGGGTACTTATCGAATCGAGAGGACGAGCGGGCATTGAAGCAAACCGGTTACCGGCAAAAACTTGTTACTTCTATCGTTCGCGCCTTCGATAGGTATTTTGCTGAAATTCAGATCGATGGCAGAATCTGATTTTATCGGACACTCTATTGCCACGATTTTGAAGTATCCCTGCCCAGATTGTTCCTTAACCGATGCCAAAATGGATGAGTTGCGCGGATTGTCTGATATAGTCGCGTGCGACTGTGCTAGGTGATTTTGAATTGAGACCATGACCCGACTTTTGGCCATAGCGTTCTGCCTGACGATGCTCGGCATCTTTGCCGCTGGCGCGGCTTTAGTTTGGGTATTCTATGAGTATGGACGGGACCTCCCAGATTATCGCCAGTTGGCAGACTATGAGCCTTCAGTCATGTCCCGCGTTTATGCTGGCGACGGGCGCCTTATTGAGGAGTACGCGGTGGAGGGCCGCATATTTGTTCCGTTTGAGGCGATCCCAAGCCGTGTGGTGAATGCATTCCTTTCGGCTGAGGACAAGACGTTTTACTCCCACCCGGGATTAGATTTTTTCGGGATCGCCCGTGCCGTTGTCACGAACGTCGAGGCTCAGTTTTCAGATCGCCGTATGGTCGGCGCTTCGACAATTACACAACAGGTTGCCAAGAACTTCTTGTTAACGAACGAGTACAGCCTCGATCGTAAAATCAAAGAGGCAATTCTTGCCCTGCGCATAGAGCAGGCCTTCACGAAGGACCATATTCTGGAGCTCTATTTAAATGAAATTTATCTAGGCTTCGGCTCGTATGGCGTCGCTGCGGCCGCGATGAACTACTTTAACAAGTCTCTTGATGAACTTACGTTATCGGAAGCCGCCTATTTGGCTGGACTGCCAAAGGCTCCGAACAACTACCATCCCATTCGCCGGCCGCAGGCAGCAATCGATCGCCGGGACTATGTCGTCAACAGGATGTTAGACGACGGACATATCGCGCGCCAGGAACTAACGGCTGCCAAAAGCGAACCCATTCGAGTTCGACAACGTGGCGACACCGAATACGTACGTGGTGGCGACTACTTCGCTGAAGCTGTACGGCGCGACCTTCAACAGCAATTCGGCACAGACGCTCTTTACCGAGGCGGTCTAGCGGTGCGAACCACTCTCGAGCCGGAGTTGCAGTCGATAGCCGATAACGTGTTGCGTAACGGTTTGCTGGCTTACGATCGCCGTCATGGTTGGCGCGGACCGATAACTCGGATGCCGGTCGGAGCGGGGTGGGCGGACCGTTTGCGTGAAATCCCCAAGCCGGACGGTGTGCCGGATAATTGGCGTACCGCAGTCGTCCGGCAAGTTGTGGAAAATAGGGCGGAGATCATTTTTGACGACGCATCTGGCGGTCAAATTCCACTTAAAGAGCTGAAGTGGGCTCGCAACTGGCAGCCCGAACAAAAACTGGGGCCGGCGGTCAACCGTGTAGATCAGGTTGTGACCGAGGGCGACGTCATTCTCGTTGAGCAGGTTTCGGTAGACGAAGAAGGTGTCGAGTATCCCGCGAATTCATACGCTCTGCGCCAAATTCCTGATGTGAGTGGCGCTCTTGTTGCGATGGACCCGCGCACTGGCCGTGTTTTGGCGATGACGGGCGGCTTCTCGTACGAGATGTCTGAATTTAATCGGGCAACTCAAGCGCAACGTCAGCCTGGTTCTTCGTTTAAACCGTTCGTCTATTTGGCGGCACTCGATAATGGATACACGCCGTCAACGTTAGTGCTTGACGCGCCGTTTGTAATTGACCAAGGACCGGGTTTGCCGAAGTGGAAACCTAAGAATTATAGCGGACGCTATTATGGAGAGTCTACGCTACGCACGGGTATCGAGAAGTCGCAAAACTTGATGACAGTGCGTTTGGCGCAGGCCGTAGGAATGGAGATCGTCGGAGAATATGCACGGCGTTTTGGAATTGTTGACGATTTGCCGACAAATCTATCCGCATCACTAGGATCTCAAGAAACAACCCTGGTGCAGATCACGGCGGCCTACGCGATGCTGGTGAACGGCGGTAGGAGAATCGAACCTTCTTTGATTGACCGTGTACAGGACCGTAATGGCGTGACAATTGTTCGAACAGACCAGCGCCAGTGCGACGAATGTGCCGTGGCGGAATGGTCGCGCCAGTATCCACCCGCCTTACCAGATCCACGTGAACAATTGACCGACCCAGCCAGCGCATATCAAGTCGTTTCGATCCTTCAGGGAGCGGTGGAGCGGGGGACAGGACGGCGCGTGGCCGCTGTCGGCAAACCCCTGGCAGGAAAAACAGGAACTTCCAACGATAGTTTTGATACATGGTTTCTAGGTTTTTCGCCTGACCTGGCGGTCGGCGTATTTGTCGGGTTTGATGAACCCAAGTCCCTGGGCCCAAATGAGACAGGATCAACAGTTGCGTCACCGATATTTCGGGATTTCATGGCCGAAGCATTGCGGGACGAACCCGCGACGCCATTTCGTATTCCAGAGAACATCGTACTTGTTCGGGTTGACCCTGAAACCGGTCTTGTGGCACCGCCTGGAGCACGAAACGTAATTCTAGAAGCTTTTAAACCGGGGACAGTCCCGAGCCGAAAAACAGCCGTCGTTGGCAGTGACCCAAATCTTTCATTCGGCGTCGGCCAGGATGACCAGCCCAGCGCTGGTGGACTTTATTAGGAACGTTAAATGACTGCCAATAAGAAAGACTTCGCCAAACTCTATGACATGTTTTCAGCCGCAATTTCCCGTAAAGTAGATTGCGGAAAAATATGTGCCCCCCTTAATGACGGTGTTCCCGTTTGCTGTTCCACAGAAAACGCAATTCCGATCGTCGAAAAAGAAGAATGGAAACTATTGAAGGGCCGGACGGATTTGTGGCGCCCGTTCAAGGCATTCGATAAGGAATCGAGAAAAATCGTCAAAGAGTTGCCGGATACCACATGCGCTGTTGAGTGCAAGGGCGCGCAGTTTTGCGAGCGGGACAATCGCTCTCTCGCTTGCCGGGCATTCCCATTTTTTCCTTATTTCACAAAAAAGGGAGAACTTGTTGGCCTTGCCCAGTACTGGGAATTTGAAGACCGCTGCTGGATCATTTCCAATATGCATGTTGTTGACCGTAAGTTCGTCACTGAAATGATCGAGGCTTACGAGTTTTTGTTCGATAAAGACGAAGAACAATACGAAGCATATTACGACGAGTCTGCTCGCATGCGGCGCGTATTTTCAAAGAGAAACCAGCCAATCCAGCTGATCGGACGCAATATGGAGTATCTTATGGTATTGCCGAATTCAGGTGGCCGAATTATTCCAACTCAAGTGAGCGCTTTTGAGGCAATGCCTCCGTTTACATCTGACAAAGCCTATAAACGCGCAATTAAAGAAGCGGGCGGAGACCCCACCGGACACGAACTGCCCCCCAGACCATCAGCCGCATTGCCAAGCTAAATGCGGGATTGATCGGAAAGCCAAAAATCCCATAAACCTTAGTAATGACCTACGTTCGATAGGAAGGATAGATGCGCGCAGAAATCGAATCCAAGGTGTTCACTGTCAAGCAGACCATGGAGCTGCTGAGGAGGCACCTTTGACTGGGATCAGGCTCTACTCCGCCTAGAAGAACTCAACGCTAAGGCTGAAGACCCCGACCTATGGTCTGATCAGGCGAACGCGCAAAAAGTCATGCGCGAAAGGCAGCAATTGGAATCGTCAATTGCGAAATTCAGGTCGCTAGAGCAGGCACTTGACGATGCCATAACGCTTATCGAACTCGGCGATGCTGAAGGTGATGCGGATTCGGTCGCCGAAGGCGAGGCAGCAATCGCATCCTTGGCGAACGAGGCCCACAAGCAAGAACTGGAAAGCCTGCTGTCCGGTGAGGCAGATGGGAACGACTGCTATATTGAAATCCATGCCGGGGCCGGTGGGACAGAAGCCCAGGATTGGGCGGAAATGCTGTCGCGAATGTATGCGCGGTGGTCGGACGCGCACGGCTACAAGGTTGAATACGCCGAGGAAAGCCCCGGGGATGAAGCTGGTATCAAATCGGTCACGTACAAAGTAAGCGGACACAATGCCTATGGATGGCTTAAGACTGAGAGCGGCGTTCATCGCCTTGTGCGAATTTCGCCGTACGACTCATCTGCGCGGCGACATACAAGTTTTGCATCCGTTTGGGTTTACCCCGTGATCGATGACACGATTGAAGTCGAAATAGACGAGAAAGAGTGCCGAATAGATACCTACAGGTCTTCCGGTGCCGGAGGGCAGCACGTAAACAAGACTGATAGCGCAGTGCGCATTACGCACCAACCGTCAGGAATCGTGGTTCAGTGCCAAAGCGAGCGATCGCAACATCAGAACCGTGCAAAGTGCTGGGATATGCTTCGGGCCAGACTCTACGAACTCGAACTTCAAAAGAGAGAAGAGCAGGCGCAGGCGACAGAAGACTCAAAATCAGACATTGGATGGGGCCACCAAATTAGATCTTATGTATTGCAGCCATATCAAATGGTGAAAGATTTACGCACTAACGTGGAAACGTCGGACACCCAAGGTGTTCTTGACGGGGACCTCGACCAATTTATGTCTGCGGCGTTGGCTGCAAAGATACGCACTACGGAGGAAAGCAGCTCTAGCGCTTAAATGACACCACTATTCACTTAGAGGTCCATAACCGCGGCAATAACTTCTTCAACATGCCCAGGCACCTTAACCTTTCTCCACTCCGCGCGCAGAGTGCCTGTGCTATCGATTAAGAATGTTGAGCGCTCGATTCCCATGTACGTTCTTCCGTACATTGATTTTTCTTTCCACACACCAAACTTCTCGCATACATCGGCTTCTTCATCCGATCCGAGTGAGAAATTGAGATCATACTTAGCCTTAAATTTTTCGTGCTTCTTTACTGAGTCTTTTGAAACACCCACGATAATCGTATTCAATTTTTCGAAATTTTTTATGTGGTCGCGAAACGCAATCGCTTCTTTTGTGCAGCCAGGTGTGTCGTCCTTCGGATAAAAATAAAGAACAACATTCCGGCCCTTAAGATTTTTGGATTCTAAAGTAGAGCCGTCGTCCGCTGGCATCTTAAAACTGGGTGCCCTGTTGCCAATTTTTGTAGCCATGACGAAATCTGTCCTTTTATCTGCGATTGAGTTGGTTATCGCCACTGCACTTACAAAGGATATCGCGTTCGATCAAGT
>JAYQVH010000014.1:0-87094 GCA_038148375.1 Rhodospirillaceae bacterium
AACCAACTGGCCAGACTCTCTCATAACACCTGGACCACTTAGATCTAGCTGGTCACCGGTGGCGCAGATGAACAGATCACTTTCGAACTCCAGGCCAATGTCGCCTACATCATCGGCGTGGTCCCGACCAGCAGCGCCGCGCAGGGATTCTACGATATTGAAAGCTCGTTCACGGTGAGTTCGAGCAGCAGTCAATCGGCGGCCGCACCTGCGGTTGTGGACGAGAACGGACTCGGCTCGTAAAGCGCGCTTTTGGCGGCTGAATCCCTGGATTTGTCAACGGGTAAGTTGGCTTGACTTGCGCACGGCCCAACGGCTACACCAAGCCTCGAACGGGGCGGAATTTTGCGCCGCAAAATGGGGTTGAGGAGACGCCGGTTCCGGCAGACGATGGGCTGAAACGCCACCATTTTCATGCGCTTACGGCACGTCGGACTGGCCGGTTCGAACCGAGATAAACATGCAAGATCTGCTTAGAGAATATCTGCCCATCCTCATTTTCATCGGCATTGCCTTTGGATTGGCCTTCGTCATCGTTTTGGCGTCGCTGATCGCAGCTCCTTCGAACCCGGACCCGGAAAAAACGTCTGCCTACGAGTGTGGGTTTGAGGCCTTTGACGATACGAGGTCAAAGTTCGATGTCCGGTTCTACCTGGTTGCAATTCTGTTCATCATTTTCGACCTTGAAGTGGCCTTCTTGTTCCCGTGGGCCGTTAGCCTGTCAGGGATCGGTCTTTTCGGGTTCTGGTCGATGATGATTTTCCTCGGTGTCCTGACCATCGGGTTCATTTACGAATGGCGTAAAGGAGCGCTGGAATGGGAGTAACCGTGCCGGCTCAAGCGCAGTCCGACGCAATCCGCGCGGCAACCGACGCCGATCATCAAGTCGTCGCCCGCGTGGCCGAAGAATTGCAGAACAAGGGCTTTGTGCTCTCGTCCATCGATAAGTTGGCAAACTGGGCCCGCACCGGCTCGATGTGGCCGATGTCGTTCGGTTTGGCGTGCTGCGCTGTGGAGATGATGCATTCCGCAATGGCGCGGTACGACCTCGACCGCTTTGGCATGTTTTTCCGCCCAAGTCCGCGTCAGTCCGACGTGATGATCGTGGCCGGCACGCTGACCAACAAAATGGCGCCGGCGCTGCGCAAAGTGTACGACCAAATGCCGGAACCGCGCTGGGTCATCTCCATGGGCTCCTGCGCCAACGGCGGCGGCTATTATCACTATTCTTATTCCGTGGTGCGCGGCTGCGACCGCGTCGTGCCGGTCGATATATATGTGCCGGGCTGTCCGCCGACGGCCGAGGCGCTGCTGTACGGCATTCTTCAATTGCACAAGAAAATCCGCCGGGTCGGTACGCTGGATCGCTGAAGCGGGGCATCGGGAACGCAGGAATGACGAAATCGGAAGAAACCTCGTCGGCGCTGGCCGATCTGGCAGAGACCATCTCGCTCTCGCTCAGCGACGATGTGATCGATTCCGATATTGCGCTGGGAGAACTGACTGTTCGGATTCAGCGTCCCAGCGTGGTCAAGGTCCTTAAGCACCTGCGCGATGACACCAACTGCCAATTCACGCAGCTTGTGGACGTCACCGCAGTCGATTACCCCGAACGCGAAGAGCGCTTTGAGGTTGTTTATCACCTACTCAGCATGACCCAGAACCTGCGTATTCGCATTAAGCTGACGGCGACTGAAGACACGCCGGTGCCGAGCGTGAGCGAGGTATTCTCGACAGCCAATTGGTTCGAGCGCGAAGTATGGGACATGTACGGTGTGTTTTTCTCAGACCATCCGGACCTGCGGCGCATTCTTACGGACTACGGTTTCGACGGTCATCCGCAGCGCAAAGATTTCCCGCTCACGGGGTATGTCGAAGTGCGCTACGACGAAAGCCAGAAGCGCGTCATTTATGAGCCGGTCAAGCTGACCCAGGATTTCCGCACGTTTGAATTCATGAGCCCATGGGAAGGGGCGGAGCATGCGCACCGCCAGATTCTGCCGGGCGACGAAAAGGCGACTCAAGATGGCTGAGCCTGCCGAAGCCGAGATCGAGAACTATCAGGTCAACTTCGGACCTCAGCATCCGGCTGCGCACGGCGTGTTGCGCCTCGTGCTGGAAATGGGCGGGGAAACGATCGATCGCGTCGATCCCCACATTGGGCTCCTGCATCGCGGCACCGAAAAGCTGATCGAACATAAAACCTACCTCCAGGCCGTGCCGTATTTCGACCGGTTGGACTACGTCTCGCCGATGAATCAGGAGCAAGCCTACGCGCTTGCGGTTGAACGTCTGCTCGGCATTGAAGTTCCGAAACGCGGACAATACATCCGCATGTTGTTCTGCGAGCTGACCCGCATTCTCAACCACATCATGAATATCGCGTCCTACGCCATGGACGTCGGCGCCATGACGCCGTTCCTGTGGACGTTCGAGGAACGCGAAAAGCTGATGGGCTTTTACGACGATGTCTCCGGCGCGCGCATGCATGCGGCTTACGTTCGCCCGGGCGGTGTCGCCCGAGACATGCCGGCGGGACTGGCGGAACGCATTGCGGACTGGGCCGCGAGCTTTCCGAAAATTCTCGATGACATGGAAGGCCTGCTGACGGAGAACCGCATCTTTAAGCAGCGGACGGTCGACATCGGCATCGTCAGCAAGGAAGAAGCGCTCGACTGGGGCTTTACCGGTCCGAACCTGCGCGCCTCCGGGTATGCCTGGGATCTGCGCAAGGCCCAGCCGTATGACGGCTACGATGAAATCGATTTCGACATTCCCATCGGCAAGCATGGGGATTGCTACGACCGCTACATCGTCCGCGTCGCGGAAATGCGGGAGTCCTTGAAGATCATCACTCAGTGCCTGGAAAAGATGCCGGGCGGCCCCGTCAAGGTGCAAGATCGAAAGGTCGCGCCGCCGCCGCGTGGCGACATGAAGGGCTCGATGGAAGCGTTGATCCATCACTTCAAGCTGTACACCGAGGGCTATCACGTGCCGCGCGGGGAAACCTACGCCGCGGTCGAAGCCCCCAAGGGCGAATTCGCGGTCTATCTGGTCTCCGATGGCTCGAACAAACCCTACCGCTGCCGCATTCGTGCCCCTGGCTTTGTACACATGCAGGGCATGGACTTCATGTTGCGCGGGCACATGCTGGCGGACGTCCCAGCGGTGCTGGGCTCAATCGACATTGTGTTCGGTGAGGTGGACCGATGAGCACACGGAATCTCGCCAAGGAACAGCCGGACAGCTTTGTGTTCACCGACGAACACAAGGCGCGCGCGGAAAAGATCATCGCCAAATACCCCGAGGGCCGTCAGGCCAGTGCTGTTATTCCTCTGCTTGATCTCGCGCAGCGCCAAGAGGGCTGGGTGACCAAGCCGGCTATCGAAGTGATCGCGGCAATGCTGAGCATGCCGGTGATCCGGGTGCTTGAGGTCGCGACCTTCTACACGATGTTCAATTTGCACCCGATGGGCAAAACCCATGTCCAGGTGTGCACCAGCTTGTCGTGCTGGCTGCGCGGCTCAAACGATGTGGTCAAAGCATGCAAGGACAAGCTGGGCATCGGCTTCGGCGAAACCACGCCCGACGGCGCGGTCACGCTGAGCGAAGTTGAATGCGCCGGCGCCTGCGTCAATGCGCCGGTGGTCGCCATTGGCGACGACTATTACGAAGATCTGACCTACGAAACGATGGGTACGCTCCTCGACGAAGTGAAAAGCGGCTCGCTGCGCAAACCGGGGCCGATGGCTGACCGGTTGAATGCTGCGCCGGAAGGGGAGCGCACCAGTTTAACCGCCGATCCCACTCAGCCGATCCCCAAACAGGATTTGGCCGAAGCGAAGCGCGCCTTCGACGCGAAGCAGGAAGAAGCGCGCAAAGCCAAGGAAAACGCGTGATGTTAAAAGACCAGGATCGCATTTTCACCAATCTGTACGGCGAGCACGACTGGCGTCTGGCCGGTGCGCGTGCGCGCGGCGATTGGGACGGCACCAAAGACCTCATACTGATGGGCCGCGAGTGGATCATCGACGAAATGAATGCGTCCGGCTTGCGAGGCCGTGGCGGGGCCGGCTTCCCGACCGGTCTTAAGTGGTCGTTCATGCCCAAGACGGAAACCGACCGCCCGCATTACCTGGTGGTCAACGCCGACGAGGGCGAGCCGGGGACATGTAAAGACCGCGACATGATGCGCTTCGATCCGCACAAGCTGATCGAGGGCTGTTTGCTTGCCAGCTTCGCGATGAACGCGCACGCCTGCTACATCTACGTCCGCGGTGAGTTCTATCAGGAAGCGTCAAACCTGCAGGTTGCGATCGACGAAGCCTACGAAGCCGGGCTGATCGGTAAGAACGCGTGTGGCTCCGGCTGGGATTTCGATCTCTATTTGCATCGCGGCGCGGGCGCTTACATCTGTGGCGAAGAAACCGCGCTAATCGAAAGTCTCGAAGGCAAGAAGGGTCAGCCCCGTCTCAAGCCGCCGTTTCCGGCGGGCGTAGGCCTCTACGGGTGTCCGACGACAGTGAACAATGTCGAGAGCATTGCTGTCGCGCCGACCATCTTGCGCCGCGGTGCGGCGTGGTTCGCGGGCATCGGCCGGCCGAACAACACCGGCACAAAAGTCTTTTGCATCTCCGGTCACGTGAATAAGCCGTGCAATGTCGAAGAGGAAATGGGCATTCCGCTCAAGGAACTGATCGACAAGCACTGTGGCGGCGTTATTGGAGGATGGGACAATCTGCAGGCAATCATCCCGGGCGGAGCTTCGGTGCCGTGCCTGCCGAAGGACATCTGCGACAACGTGCTGATGGATTTCGACTCCCTGCGCGACGTCAAGTCGGGTCTCGGCACGGCGGCGGTGATGGTGATGGACAAGTCGGTCGATGTCATTGCCGCGATCACGCGCCTGTCGGCATTTTACAAACATGAAAGCTGCGGCCAATGCACGCCGTGCCGCGAAGGCACCGGCTGGCTGTACCGGGTGATGAAGCGCCTGGTCAGCGGCGAAGCATCGGTCGAAGAAATCGATATTCTGGAACAAGTGACCTACCAGATCGAAGGCCACACCATCTGCGCGCTCGGCGATGCCGCGGCGTGGCCGGTACAGGGTCTGATCCGTCACTTCCGTCCGGAAATCGAGCAGCGCATCAAAGATTACCGCGACGGCAAGCTGTCGCGGGCGGCGTAGGGATAGGACATGCCTAAACTCACCATCGACGGCAAAGAAGTCGAAGTCGATCCCGGCGTAACGATTCTGCAGGCGGCGGAGCAGGCCGGCGTGGAAATTCCGCGTTTCTGTTACCACGACCGTCTGTCCATCGCCGGCAACTGCCGCATGTGCCTGGTCGACGTGGAAAAGTCGCCGAAGCCAGTGGCGTCCTGCGCCATGCCGGTGGGAGAGGGCATGGTCGTCCATACTAAGTCCGAGCGTGCCGTGAAAGCGCGCAACGGCGTGATGGAATTCCTGCTCATCAACCACCCGCTCGACTGCCCGATCTGCGACCAGGGCGGTGAGTGCGATCTGCAAGATCAGGCGCTAGCGTTCGGCTACGACCGCGGACGGTTTGTTGAGCAGAAGCGCGCTGTCAAAGACAAGTACATGGGACCGATCGTCTCGACGATTATGACCCGCTGTATTCACTGCACCCGCTGTGTGCGTTTCGTCGAGGAAATCGCCGGCGAGGCGGAGATCGGGGCAACGGGCCGCGGCGAGGATACGGAAATCACAACGTATTTGGAACAGGCGCTGACGTCGGAGCTTTCCGGCAACGTCGTCGATCTGTGCCCGGTCGGCGCGCTGACCAACAAGCCTTATGCGTTTACCGCGCGCTCGTGGGAGCTGCGTAAGACTGAGTCCGTCGATGTCATGGACGCAGTCGGCTCCAACATCCGCGTCGACAGCCGCAGCCGCGAAGTCATGCGCGTGCTGCCCCGCCTGAACGAGTGGGTGAACGAAGAATGGCTCGCCGACAAGTCACGCAACGCCTGCGACGGCTTGAAGTATCAGCGCCTGGATCGCCCCTATGTGCGCCGCGATGGCAAACTCCAGGAAGCGGAGTGGAACGAAGCCTTCGACGCGATTGCGAAAAAGCTGAAAGAGACGAGCGGCAACAAGATCGCTGCTGTGGCCGGCGACACGGTTGACTGTGAAGCGATGCTGGCGCTCAAGGATCTGATGACCGCGCTCGGCTCGCCGAACATGGATTGCCGCCAAGACAGCGCTGCGCTCGATCCGTCGGTGCGGGCGTCGTATCTATTCAATGCCACAATCGGCGGCATCGAAGAAGCGGATGCAATTCTTCTGATCGGTACCAATCCACGTAAGGAAGCGCCCGTGCTCAACGCGCGGATCCGCAAGCGCTACCTGATGGGCGGCCTGAAGACGGGCCTGATCGGTGAGTCGTTCGATCTGACCTATCCGTACGAGCATCTGGCCGGGACGGCGGACGGCGTTGCCAAGATCGCCGACGGCAGTCATCCGTTCGCGCAAGTGCTCAAGGATGCCGAGCGCCCGATGCTGATCCTCGGAATGGGCGCGCTGACGCGCCCAGACGGTGCGGCTATTCTCGCCGCCGCCAAGAAGATCGCGGACAACACCGGCATGGTGTCGGGTGACTGGAACGGCTTTAACGTGCTGCACACCGCCGCCGCCCGGGTCGGCGGCCTCGACGTCGGTTTCGTGCCGGGAGAAGGCGGCAAGGATACGGCGGGTATTCTCGCCGGTGCCGCCAGCGGTGAGATCGAAGTCCTCTATCTGCTCGGCGCTGACGAGATCGACACGTCGAAACTCGACAAGGCTTTCGTCATATACCAAGGCCACCATGGCGATGCCGGCGCGCATGTCGCCGATGTCATTCTTCCGGGGGCGGCCTATACGGAAAAGAACGGCACGTATGTGAACACAGAAGGCCGGGCGCAGTTGGGGCAGCGGGCGATCTTCCCGCCGGGCGATGCGCGCGAAGATTGGACCATCCTGCGCGCCCTGTCGGATAAGCTTGGTCAGACGCTGCCGTACGATTCTCTCGATCAACTGCGCGCCAAGCTGCGCGAGGCCGGACCGGCGTTTAGCCACATCGACGATGTGGTGGCGGCGGAATGGGATGATTTCGGAGCAGCCGGACCTATCGAGGCAACACCGTTTACCTATCCGGTCTCTAACTATTACCAGACCGATCCGATCAGCCGCGCGTCACGCACCATGGCGCAGTGCACGCAGGAGTTCGTGCTCGGCAAAAACCAGAAGGCGACGGGCACCGATGGCTGAGCTCTGGACCGATTACATCTGGCCGGTTGTCTGGATCGTCATTCAGATCCTGATGTTCCTGGTGCCCGTGCTGGTGGGCGTCGCCTATCTGACGTACGCCGAACGCAAGATCATCAGCGCCATGCAGATGCGCAAGGGGCCGAACGTGGTTGGCTGGTTCGGGCTGCTCCAGCCCATTGCCGATGCGGTCAAACTGCTGACCAAGGAAACGGTATTGCCGACCGGCGCGAGCCCGGTGGTGTTCTTCTTGGCGCCGATGGTGACGTTCTCGCTCGCCATGCTGGCTTGGGCGGTGATTCCGGTGAATGCCGGCTGGGTGATCTCCGATCTCAACGTCGGCGTGCTGTATCTGTTCGCGATTTCTTCCCTTGGCGTCTACGGCGTGGTGATGGCCGGCTGGGCGTCGAATTCCCGATACGCGTTCCTGGGCGCGATGCGTTCGGCGGCGCAGATGGTGTCCTACGAAGTCTCCATCGGCTTCATCATGGTCACGGTGCTGATGACGGCCGGGACACTCAACCTGTCTCAACTGGTGGAAGCACAGTCCGAGCCGCTGTTCGGTGTGCTGCCGGGCTGGTACTTCATTCCGCACCTGCCGATGTTCGTCGTGTTCTTTATCTCGGTGCTGGCGGAAACCAACCGCCATCCCTTCGATCTTCCGGAAGCGGAATCGGAACTCGTCGCCGGATTCATGACCGAATACTCGTCGATGTCCTTCGCGCTGTTCTTCCTCGGCGAATACGCCAACATGATCATGATGAGCGGGCTGGTCACCATCCTGTTCCTCGGAGGCTGGCTGCCTCCCTACGACGTCGCGCCGTTGAACATGATCCCCGGCGTGGTCTGGTTCGCCCTGAAAATCGCGGTGTGCCTGTTCGTGTTCATCTGGGTGCGCGCGACCTACCCGCGCTACCGCTACGACCAACTCATGCGCCTGGGCTGGAAAGTTTTTCTGCCGCTTTCGTTGATCTGGCTGGCTCTGACCGCCGGGTTCCTCGTCTACTTCGACAAGCTGCCGGCCTAAGGAGAGGCTGAAACGCTATGGCATTTATCGACCGCACCGCCCGATCGTTTCTCCTCACTGAGTTGTTCAGTGGGTTGTGGCTGACCCTGAAGTATTTCTTCGGCCCCAAGGTCACCATCAATTACCCGTTTGAGAAGGGGCCCCTGAGCCCGCGCTTCCGCGGTGAGCATGCGCTGCGCCGGTATCCGAACGGCGAAGAGCGCTGCATTGCCTGCAAATTGTGCGAGGCGATCTGCCCGGCGCAGGCGATCACTATCGAGGCCGTGCCGCGCGCCGATGGCAGCCGCCGCACGACACGCTACGACATCGACATGACCAAGTGCATTTACTGCGGCTTCTGTGAAGAGGCCTGCCCGGTGGATGCCATCGTCGAGGGGCCGAATTTCGAGTTCGCCACCGAGACGCGCGAAGAACTGCTCTACAACAAGGACAAACTGCTCGCCAATGGCGACCGGTGGGAACCCGAGCTGGCCAAGCGGCTTGAGCTCGATGCCCCTCACCGGTAAGCGGCGGCAGCGACGGGGAATGGGAATGTTTGACGGATTAGGCACACACGCGGGTACGACCGCAGGAGGCGCAGCATGATCGCCGCGACTCTCGCGTTCTATTTGTTTGCCGCGTTTGCCACCATCGGCGCGCTCAATGTGATCTTCCAGCGCAACCCGGTGCACTCCGTGCTGTGGCTGATCTTCACCTTCTTCAACGCGGCCGGGCTGTTCGTGCTTCTCGGTGCCGAGTTCGTGGCGATGATTCTCGTCGTCGTATATGTCGGCGCGGTTGCGGTGCTGTTCCTGTTCGTCGTGATGATGTTGGACATCAATATCACTGTGGTGCGCGAAGGGTTCCTCAAGTACTTACCGGTCGGGCTCGGAATCGGCGGTATTCTGCTGGTCGAACTGATTACGGTTTTCACCAGCTGGGCGATCTCGGATGAGGCGGACGCACTGCGCATCGCACCGACGCCGGATATGGCTGATGTCAGCAACACCGAAGCACTCGGGAACATTCTCTATACGGACTTTGCTTACCTGTTTCAGGCGGCGGGCATCATTCTGCTGGTCGCGATGATCGGTTCCATCGTGCTGACTCACCGCACCCGTTCCGGGGTGCGCAAGCAGGTCATTGCCCAACAGAACGCGCGCACGCCGGCCGATACGCTGGAGATCGTCAAGGTCGAGAGCGGGAAGGGGTTGTCATGATGGCCGTCAGCATGACCCACTTCCTGACCGTGGCCGCGATTCTGTTCACCATCGGCATCTTCGGCATTTTCCTTAACCGGAAAAACCTGATTGTCATTCTGATGTCGATCGAACTGATGCTGCTGGCCGTTAACATCAATTTTGTTACGTTCTCCGCCTTCCTGGGGGACCTCATGGGACAGGTCTTCACCATGCTGGTGCTGACTGTTGCGGCGGCAGAGGCCGCAATCGGCCTCGCGATTGTGGTAGTGTACTACCGCGCTCATCGCTCGATAGCCGTAGAAGACATCAACGAGCTGAAGGGGTAGGGGCTGCTCATGTATACCGCCGCTATATTTCTGCCCCTGCTGGTGTCCGCCATCGCCGGGTTCTTTGGCCGCAAAATCGGCAACCGCGCGTCCCAGGTTGTGACATGCCTCGGTGTCGGCCTGGCCGCCGCGCTCTCAATTCCGATCTTTTTCTCGGTGGCCATCGGCGGCAACGAGCAGGTTGTCTCCGTCGCCAGCTGGATCAATTCTGGCACCTTTGAAACCGCCTGGGCGTTACGCTTCGATACCCTGTCGGCCGTCATGGTGATGACGGTGACCTGTGTGTCGTTCCTGATCCATGTCTATTCCATCGGCTATATGAGTCACGACGACTCTCAGTCGCGGTTCATGTCCTATCTGTCGCTGTTCACGTTTGCCATGCTGATGCTGGTGACCGCCGACAACCTGGTGCAGCTGTTCTTCGGCTGGGAAGGCGTCGGCGTGGTCTCCTACCTGCTGATCGGCTTCTGGTTCAAGAAATCTTCGGCGAATGCCGCGGCGATTAAAGCCTTCGTTGTCAACCGCGTCGGCGATTTCGGGTTCCTATTGGGGATCTTCGGCGTCTACATGCTTTTTGACGCCGTGACCTTCGACACCGTTTTCAACGCGGTCGAGGCGCACACGGAAGATACGGTGACCTTCTTCGGCATTGAAGGGCATGCGTTGACGCTGATCTGTCTGCTGTTGTTCGTCGGCGCCATGGGTAAATCGGCGCAGCTGCTCCTGCACACCTGGTTGCCGGATGCCATGGAAGGCCCGACGCCGGTGTCGGCGCTGATCCATGCGGCAACGATGGTCACGGCCGGTGTGTTCCTGGTCGCGCGTATGTCTCCGCTGTTTGAGTATGCCCCTGCGGCGCTGGAGGTCGTAACGTTCGTCGGCGCGTCGACGGCGTTTTTTGCCGCCACGATCGGCTGCGTGCAGAACGACATCAAACGCGTTATCGCCTATTCGACGTGCTCGCAGTTGGGCTACATGTTCTTTGCGTGTGGCGTCGGCGCCTATTCTGCGGGGATCTTCCATTTGATGACCCACGCCTGGTTCAAGGCGCTCCTGTTCCTTGGGTCAGGCTCCGTGATCCATGCCATGTCCGATGAGCAGGACATGCGCAAAATGGGCGGCATCTGGAAGCATGTGAAATTTACCTACGCGGTGATGTGGATCGGTACGCTGGCACTGGTGGCCGTGCCGCCGTTTGCCGGCTATTACTCGAAAGACCTTGTGCTTGAAGCCGCTTATGCAGCGCATTCCAGCGTCGGTAATTACGCGTTCTTCATGGGAATTTCGGCAGCACTGCTGACGGCGTTCTACTCCGGCCGCCTGTTGTGGATGACCTTCCACGGCACGCCGCGCGCCGACAAGCATGTTATGGATCATGTCCACGAAAGCCCGCTGGTGATGACCATTCCGCTCGCCGGTCTGGCGATCGGTGCCGTGTTTGCCGGGATGGCCGGCTACGAGGTGTTTGTCGGAGACTCCCGCGAGGGCTTCTGGCGCGAGGCGCTGGCCGTCGTCGGTGTCGACGTAGTCGAAGAAGCCCATCACGTGCCGGCCTGGGTGGTGTGGTCGCCGCTGGTGGTCACCGTGCTTGGCCTTGGCCTGTCCTATCACATGTACATGCGCAAACCCGACTTGCCCGGCCGCGTTGCCGCGGCGTTCCCGGGCGTCTATCAGTTCCTGCTCAACAAGTGGTATTTCGACGAGCTGTATAACCTGATCTTCGTCCGTCCCGCGTTCTGGCTCGGGCGTGTGCTGTGGAAACGCGGCGACGAAGGCACCATTGACCGCTTCGGACCGGACGGCATTTCGGCGTCCGTTATCGCCGGGGCGAAACGCCTCGGTGCGGTGCAGTCCGGATACCTGTTTCATTATGCCTTCGCGATGATCATCGGCATTGCCCTGTTCGTCTCCTGGATCGTGGTCGGGGGCTAGACGATGGAAGGGTTCGTAGCAAATCTACCTCTGCTCAGCATTGTCACATTTACGCCGTTGCTCGGTGTTCTGCTGTTGCTGACCATTCGCGCCGACGACGAAGAAATCGTCGCGCGCAACAGCCGCTGGGTGGCGCTGTGGGTGACGGTCGGCACATTCCTGGCCTCGCTGCTGATCTGGGCCAATTTCGACGCGGGCACCGCCGATTTCCAGTTTGTCGAACAGCAGGACTGGTTCCCGGATTACGGCATCAATTACCACATGGGTGTGGACGGCATTTCCATGCTGTTTGTCATCCTGTCGACCTTCCTGACGCCGTTGTGTGTGCTCTCCAGCTGGGAGGCGATCAAAACGCGGGTGCGCGAATACATGATCGCGTTCCTGGTGCTCGAGACCATGATGGTCGGCATGTTCTGCGCGCTCGACATGGTGCTTTTCTATGTCTTCTTTGAAGGCGTGCTGATCCCGATGTTCCTGATCATCGGCGTATGGGGCGGGGCGCGGCGCGTTTATTCGGCGTTCAAGTTCTTCCTCTATACGCTGACCGGTTCAGTGCTGCTGCTCGTCGCGATGCTGGCGATGTACTTCACCGCCGGCACCACGGACATCCCGACGCTGATGGCAACGGACTTCCCGTTCCAGATGCAGTTCTGGCTATGGCTTGGTCTGTTTGCGTCCTTCGCGGTCAAGGTGCCGATGTGGCCGGTGCATACCTGGCTGCCGGATGCCCACGTGGAAGCGCCGACAGCCGGCTCCGTCATTCTGGCCGGCGTGCTGCTGAAAATGGGCGCCTACGGGTTCCTACGGTTTTCCATGCCGATGCTGCCGCTGGCGAGCGAGTACTTCACGCCGCTGGTCTACGGCTTATCGATTATCGCGGTGATCTATACCTCGCTGGTCGCACTGGCGCAGGAAGACATGAAAAAGCTGATCGCCTATTCGTCTGTGGCGCACATGGGCTTTGTAACGGTCGGTATTTTCGCGGCCACGCAGCAAGCCGTACAGGGTGCGATCTATCAGATGCTCAGCCACGGTGTCGTGTCAGGCGCGCTGTTCCTGTGTGTCGGTGTCGTCTACGACCGTCTGCACACGCGTGAGATCGAACGGTATGGCGGGCTGGTTAACAACATGCCGAAGTACGCCTTTGTGTTCATGCTGATGATGCTTGCCTCGGTCGGGCTGCCGGGAACGTCAGGCTTCGTCGGTGAGTTCCTGGTGCTGACCGGCGTGTTCCAGGTCAACACCTGGGTGGCGCTGCTCACAGCGACCGGTGTAATCCTCGGTGCGACCTACATGCTTTATTTGTACCGCCGCGTGATTTACGGCGACCTGACCAAAGCCGATTTGAAAGACATGACAGACCTGTCCCGCCGCGAGATCGCGGTATTTGCGCCGCTATGCATGGTGGTGATGTGGATGGGCGTGTATCCGATGTCGTTCCTGGATGTGATGGATGCCTCGGTCGCCAATCTGCTGACCAACTATCATGACGCTATTGCGGCGGAACACGCGGCGCGAGGTCTCGCCGACGGCATCCGCCTGGCGCTCGGGCGATAGGGCGGGGAAGGACACGAAATGACACCGATGCCCAATCTCACCCTCGCCGCCGCAGAGATTTTCCTGGCGATCACCGGGATGGCCTTGCTGATGGTTGGCGTATTCCGCAAGAAAGACCCGATCGGCGGTGTCACCGTCATGGCGGTGATCGCGTTTATCGTCGCGGGCGTGCTGGCGGTCGCAACCAACGGCGCGGATACGGTCACGTTTAACGGTCTGTTCCTGGTCAATGATTTCACTGGTTTCGTCAAAGTGCTGGTGCTGCTGGCGGCAGGTCTGGCCGTGATCCTTATGCTGCCGTGGGCGCGAAACGAAGGCATCGGCCGGTACGAGTTGCCTGTGGTCATGGTGTTTTCCGTTCTCGGCATGATGATGATGGTCTCGGCCAACGACCTCATCGCGCTGTATGTCGGTCTCGAACTGCAAAGCCTGGCGCTGTATGTGCTGGCGGCGTTCCACCGCGGTAATCCGCGGGCGACGGAAGCGGGCGTCAAATACTTCGTCCTCGGCGCGCTGGCCTCCGGTTTGCTGCTCTATGGCTCATCGCTGATCTACGGCTTTGCCGGAACGACTTCCTTTACCGGCCTGGCGCAAGCGCTGACCGGCGCGCAGGATAATGTGGGCGTTATCGTCGGCGTGGTGTTCGTCATTTCGGGCTTTGCGTTCAAAGTCTCCGCCGTGCCGTTCCACATGTGGACCCCGGACGTCTACGAAGGCTCACCGACGCCGATTACGGCGTTCTTCTCGGTTGCGCCCAAGATCGCGGCGCTGAGCTTGTTCCTGCGTCTTCTCGTCGGTCCATTCGATGACCTGCTGATGCAGTGGCGGCAGGTCCTGGTTGTCATCTGCGTCGCGTCCATGCTGTGGGGCGCGGTCGCCGCCATCGCGCAAAACAACATCAAGCGACTGATGGCCTATAGCTCCATCGGACATGTCGGCTACGCGCTGATCGGACTGGTCTCGGGCACTCAGGATGGCGCGCGCGGTATGGTCTACTACATGCTGATCTACCTGCTGATGAACGTCGGCACCTTCGCGGTGATTCTGTCAATGCGTGTGAAGGACCGTTACGTTGAAAGCATCGACGATCTGTCCGGTCTATCGAAGACCAATCCCGGTATTGCCCTGGTGCTGACAATCCTCATGTTCTCGATGGCGGGTATACCGCCGTTGGCCGGGTTCTTCGGCAAGTATTTCGTATTCGTCGCGGCGATCAACGCCGGACTGGTGCCGCTGGCGGTCATCGGTGTGTTGTCGAGCGTTATCGGCGCGTTCTATTACCTGCGCCTGATTAAAATCATGTACTTCGACGAAGCGGCGGAAGCGTTCGAGCGCCCGGACCTAGCGACCGGCCTGGTGATGACCGGATGTGCTTTCGTCGTCGTTGTGTTCATTCTCCTGCCCGAGCCGCTGTTGGCCGGAGCGGATGCCGCCGCCGCGGCGCTGTTCCCGGGTTAAGCCGCCTATTTCCATGTCTGCGCCCGCAGCTCTGCCGGATGGCTGGCGTCTGGAGGAAACCGCCTCCATCGACAGCACCAATGCGGAACTCCTGCGCCGGGCAGAAACCGGCGAGCGGGAAGGTCTCGCTTTGCGCGCGGACGTGCAAACCGCGGGCCGCGGCCGGCGTGGACGGGCCTGGGCCAGTCCAAAGGGCAATCTCTATCTGAGTATTCTCGTCGATGCGCCGGCGGTAACGGCTGGTCAGGTCGGCTTCGCCGCCGGTCTGGCGCTGATCGAAGCGGTCGAAGCGGAAGCCGGCGGCTCTTTGCCGCAGCTGCGCTGTAAGTGGCCGAACGACGTGCTGTGGGACGGGGCGAAGGTCGCGGGTCTGCTGCTTGAGGCCGTTCCGGGGCGTGCACAGGTGGTCGTCGGGATAGGCGCCAACCTGCAGCCGGTTGATGTTGGCGACGCTGTCTATCCCGTTGGGGATCTGTCGAACTTCAATTTAGGAACCAAGGCGCTTGCGATGCGTGTGTGTGCCGGTTTGGCTGAGTGGCTGGAAACATGGCGCAGCCAGGGCTTCCCGCCGCTGCGCCGGGCCTGGCTGGCGCGCGCCGCGGGTCTCTCGCAAAGCATTACGGTACGTCTGCCGCATGATACCCTGGACGGGACATTTAAGGGTTTAGCCGAGGACGGCGCTTTGTTGCTCGATCAAGGGTCGGCAGGGACGCGCACGGTCGCGGCCGGTGACGTGTTCTTCGCGGTGGGAGTCTAATCCGTGTTGCTGGTTATTGATTGCGGCAATACCAACATCGTCTTCGCTGTTTTTAATGGCGTGGAACTCGCCGGACATTGGCGCACCGCGACGGAAGGCGAAAAAACTGGCGATGACTACGGCGTATGGCTGACCCAGATCATGCAGCGCGACGGCATTGGCCGCGACGACATCAGCGCGGCGATCGTGTCCTCGGTGGTCCCGAATAAGAATCGGGCCTTGCGGACGATGTGTAAGGATTTCTTCGGTGTCGAGGCGCGCCTGATCGGCGACGACGATATCGACCTCGGTATCGAAGTGTTGCTGCAGAATCCGCGCGAAGTCGGCGACGACCGCCTCGTCAACGCTATCGCCGCCAGAGCGAGCTACGCAGGCCCTTTGATCATCATCGATTTCGGTACGGCGACCACATTCGACGTCGTTGATGCCGCCGGTAACTACGCCGGCGGGGTTATCGCTCCGGGCATCAATTTATCGATGGAAGCACTGCACATGGCGGCGGCGCTGCTGCCGAAAATCCCGGTGGAGAATCCCGGCACGGCACCCGTTGTCGGAACCTCTACCGTATCCGCCATGCGTTCCGGCGTGTTCTGGGGCTACATCGGCCTCATCGAGGGACTCGTCGCGCGCATTCAAGCGGAGCGCGGCGGCGGGCATACCGTCATTGCCACCGGTGGTCTCGCGCCGCTGTTCGCGGAGGCGACGTCGGTGATCGATCATACCGATGATGATCTGACCCTGCGCGGCCTTCTTGACGTCCATGTCCGGAACATGACGTGAAGCGGGGTCAAAGACCGGGGGAGAAGGCGTTGTCTCCGCCACGGGATTTGAATACGGGGCTGTGGTTTGTCCCGCTCGGCGGGTCCGGCGAGATAGGCATGAACCTGAACCTGTATGGCTGTGACGGCCAGTGGATCATGGTCGACCTCGGTGTGACCTTCGGCGACGAGAGTATTCCCGGGGTCGATGTGGTCATGCCCGACCCGGATTTCATCGCCGAACAGAAAGACAAACTGGCCGGGCTGATTCTTACCCACGCTCACGAGGATCACTTGGGTGCGGTGGCGTATCTGTGGCCGAAACTGGAATGTCCGGTTTATGCCACCCCGTTCGCGGCGGAATTCCTGCGCCGCAAGTTGCCCGAAACCGGCCTTCAGGATCGCGTGCCGCTGACCGAGGTGCCGCTCGGCGGCAAGCTCACGGTGGGGCCGTTTGACCTCGAATTCATCACTCTGACTCATTCCATTCCGGAACCTAACGCTCTGGCGATCCGCACGCCCTACGGGACGCTGATGCACACCGGCGACTGGAAGTTCGATCCAGACCCGCTGATTGGCGAGGTGACGGACTTTGCCGCGCTCCAGGCCCTTGGCGATGAGGGCGTGCTGGCGATGATCGGCGATTCCACCAATGTGTTCTCCGAGGGCGAGGCCGGCTCCGAAGCCGATGTGCGCGATGCCCTGGCTGAGTTGGTCGGCAAGCTGACCGGACGTGTGGCTGTCGGCTGTTTTGCGTCGAACTTCGCCCGTGTTGAGAGTATCGCCCGCGCCGCCGAGGCAAATGGGCGGCATGTCTCACTGGTTGGGGCGTCGTTATGGCGCGTCACCGAAACGGCGCGCAAGACCGGCTATCTCGACCCTGATCTGACGTTTTACGAGGCCGAGGATGCGGCCCATCTGCCCAATGACAAAGTGCTGTACATCTGCACCGGCAGCCAGGGGGAGCCGCGCGCGGCGCTCAACCGGATAGCCTTTGGCAGTCACCGGGATGTGAAACTGGACGAGGGCGACACGGTGGTGTTTTCGTCACGGGTCATTCCCGGTAACGAGAAGGCGATCCTCAAACTGCAAAACCAACTGGCGAAGATGGGCGTGGAGATCATCACCGCCAAGCAGGCGCCAATCCATGTGTCCGGCCATCCGGCCCGCGACGAAATGCGCCGCATGTACCAGATGATCCGGCCGCATACGGCGATCCCGGTGCATGGCGAGCATCTGCACATGCGCGCCCATGCGGAACTGGCACGGGAGTGCCAGGTGCCGCAGGCGCTGCTGGTGGAGAACGGTTCGACCGTGCGCCTGGCGCCGGGCGATCCGGTGGTCGCCGGCGAAGTCTGGTCCGGCCGCATGGCCTGGGAAGGCGACCGCGCCCTGCCGTTCTGGGACCCGGTGCTGCGCGACCGCAAGAAGATTTTCTACAACGGCAGTGTGGTTGTCTCCCTGGTTCTGGAAGAGGACGGCGATCTCGCGGCTGACCCGATTGTTTCCGTGCTGGGTATTGTCGATCCGCTCAGCGGCGACGGCCCGGACGCCCTGTCCGAGGAAGTCGAGCGTGCGGTGATGCGGTTGCGCGGCCGGGCCCGGCGCGATGACGATGCCGTGGAAGAGGCGGTAAGGCGCTGTATTCGCCAGATTTTTTCCTCCGACCACGACCGCAAACCGTTGACCCGCGTGCACATCGTGCGCATATGAAGGGCACACCGAAGCATATGAGGATTCTATGATCGGACGTTTAAACCACGTGGCCATTGCCGTGCCGGACTTGGCCGCCGCCGCCGCGACCTATCGCGACGCCTTGGGGGCCAAGGTCTCCGAACCGCAGGACCTGCCGGAGCACGGTGTGACGGTCGTTTTTGTTGAACTGCCGAATACCAAGATCGAGCTGCTTCATCCCTTTGGTGAGAGTTCGCCCATTCAAGGGTTCCTGGATAAGAACACGTCCGGCGGTATTCACCATGTTTGTTTCGAGGTCGATGACATCCTCGCCGCCCGGGACAAGCTCAAGGCCGAGGGCAAACGGGTTCTCGGCGACGGCGAGCCCAAGATCGGCGCCCACGGCAAACCGGTTTTATTCGTTCATCCCAAGGACTTCGACGGCACGCTGATCGAGGTCGAGCAGGCCTGAGGACAGGCCGCAGGCGCTGTGCGGACAGAGCATCGATAGGCCTTACCGCGCCGGTCCCAGGGTGCAAGACTACCCCGGTAACTCAGAATGCCGGGAGTGGGACACATGAAGACGTGGACAGGGGGCGTCCTCGCCTCCAGCTTGGTTCTTTCACTGGTCAGTTATAACGCCCTGGCCGACGGGCATAAGTCCGCCAGCGCGCCTCTAGAGTATTATCCGGGCGAGGAGCGGGAGTTTTACGTCGGCAACGTCAATCCGGGCTATCAGGATTTTCACCTCGGCAGTCTGCTGCCGGAAGACACCACCCGCGACTTAATGGCGCTGATCGACGATTTCGCCGGCCGTTGGACACCGGAACGGTGGACCACCATTCCGGAGCTCTGGGACCGCGACACCGAACCCTACGTTCTGCTCGTTCACCAGCGCGAGTGGCTGGTGGGGTGGGATCAGGTCGACGGCTACTTCGCCAAAGATCAGGTTATTCCGGTCAAAGAAGTCCCGGCGCTCGGAGCCAAAGGCGGAATAGAACAAATCGAAGCGCAGCACTACGAGTTCCGCGCCGAGCCGGACATGGAAGCGATGATGTACAACGTCGATCGCGTCACCATGCACGAAATCGCACCGGGCCTGGTTTCAGCCGTGTGGTATGTGGATTTCCAATTCAAACCACGGCGCATCGCGCCGCGTGGCGAGCACTTCAAAGCCAACGCGATTTTCAAGGAAACCGGCGACGGCTGGAAGTTCGTCCACTACGGCGAAGCGGCTATGGCGCCGATCATGTACATCGAGCGCCTCTACCGGTCTCAGGTCAGCCATGAGTTCCTGGGGATGATCGAGGAACAGGAATCCGAGAAGGAGGCCCGTACGCAATGAAAAAGCTACTCATGACCTGCTGTTTCGCGATCGCCCTGGCCGGACCGGCCAAAGCGGAGTCCATCCTGCACAGTGAAACCTCCGCGCCTAAAGCCGACGCCGAAGCGATCGAAGCCATCGTGATCGAATGGGCAAGCAAGTTCAATCGCGGCGACTGGATGCGCATCAAGGACATGTGGGATGCCGACGAAGAGACGCCGACTTATCTCGGCGAGGAACGGGATCAATGGGTGATCGGCCAGGAAGGGCTCGATCAGTACTTCAACCCGCCGTCCGAGAACACCATGGTCGAGACGGTCGTGATTCAGCCCTATGGCCTTCGGGTGCGGCTCTTGTCCGATACCATAGCGGTGGCGACGTGGGAAAACAGCCTCGACTTCAAGATGAAAACGCGGCCGGCGGTTCAGGACGATTACCGGGTCAACGCTATATTCCGCAAAAAGGACGACGGAAAGTGGTACTTCATCCACTACGCCGAACTGGCGATGTCACCGCTGATCTACGTCGAGCATCTGTACCGTCGTGGCGTGTCCGAAGGGTTCCCAGAAAACGGCAAGCCTTACGACGCGGGGCGGTCGGGGTACGCGAATAACTAGAGTGGCTTACGCATCGTAGCTACGGCCCGTCCGGGCCGAAGTCGGTCATCGGCGGGTAAGGCATGCCTTCGAGCATGGCGCCGTCGCGTTTGGCGATTTGCCCGGACTTCATAACGAAGTCGATCTCGTGCAATGCCGTGATGTCGTCCAGCGGATTAACTTTGACCGCGATGATATCCGCCAGTTTGCCCGGTTCCAGCGTACCGATGTCATCGATGCCAAACAAATCCGCGGTGACTACGGTAGCTGAACGGATGGCGTCCTCCGCGGTCATGCCGTAGCGCACCATCAAGTCGAATTCCTTGGCGTTGTCGCCATGGCGGAACGTCCCGGCGTCGGTGCCGAAGGCGATCTTCACCCCCATCTTGTAGGCGCGCTCAAACGCGGCGTACTCGTTGCGCAGGCGCACAGACGGCGGATTGGGAATGCGCAGGAACGGCGGCGGATAGCTGGCGGAAATGGTCGGCACCAGGAAGGTGCCATTTTTCTTCATCAGCTTGAGGCCCTCATCACTAACGAGGAAGCCGTGCTCGATGGAGTCGATCCCTGCAGCTGCGGCGTCGTATATCGCCTGCGGATGATAGGCGTGCGCGGCGATCTTGAGGTCGAGCTGATGTGCCGTATCGATGATGGCCTTCAGTTCGTCTGCGAACATCTGCGGCAGGAGCTTGGTGTTCGAGCCAAAGCCGCCGGTGATGGTGACCTTAATAACGTCGGCCCCCATCTTGGCCTGATAGCGCACGGCGCGGCGGCACTCGGCCACGCCGTCACACACGGCGTTCTGCATCCGCGCGGTGGGGGAGTTTTCATCGAAGTCGGTCGTATCGGCGTGACCGGCGGTAACGGCGACGGACGCTCCGGAGACCAGAACTCGCGGCCCAAGCACGCGACCCTGGTTGATGGCATCGCGGGCGGCGAACACGGACTGGTCGTCGGAGCCGACATCGCGCACGGTGGTAAAACCGGCAGACAGGGTGCGCCGCGCGTAAATCAGTGCGTTGACGGCTTTCTGCGCCGGTGTGAGTTCGTTACGGCTGCGGGAGAACTCACGCGGCACCTGAGGGTCGAAGGGTTGGCTGCGCAGGTGGACATGGGCGTCCATGAGGCCGGGCAGAACGAAACAATCTGAGAGGTCTATCACTTCGGCATCTGCGGCATCCACATCCGCGCCGGACACAAAGCCGTCCTCTACTCCGGTGATGCGCTCGCCGCGGACGACGAGGGTCTTCTCCGCCGTTGGGCCGTCGCCAGGAACCGCCAGCAAAGTGCCGGCATGAATCAGAGTGACAGTGCCATTACCGCCACCGCTGCCGCCCAAATCGCGCGGATTAACCGACGCGGGCTGGGCCATGGATTCGGCGGCCAGACTCAGAATCATGATCAAACAAAGGCTCAAACGGCGCATGGCGACATCCTCCCGTTCCCGGTTCTCAGCATATCTCTGTGCGGCGGGCGGCCAAAGAAAAACCCCACCGGCGGGACCGGCGGGGTTCTCTTTAGGTCTTAAACGCTCAGCTTACATGCTGAAGCTGAGGCGCACACCGAGCTGGCGGTCATCCGGCACAAACAGGTTGATCGCCGTGCCGAAGGAGAACAGGTCGAAGTTCTCCTGGGCACTGCGGATCTTGTCTGAGTCGAACAGGTTTTCCGCATACGCGATAACCGACCACTTGTCTGCTTCAACCCCTAATCGGGCGTCGACGTTGAAGTAGGACGGTAGCGTCCAGCGGTTCCACTGCGACAGCGGACGCTTTGCCTGATACTGGGTGGCAATCTCGCCAATGACGCTGAGCTCGTCGGTGATGGGGAACGATCCATTGGCACCGAGCGTAAACGCGTGCTTCGGCTGACGTTCTAGAGGATTGCCGGTCAACGACACTTGGCACACTGTGGTTCCGACAACGGTCACCGGCGTGCAATTGCCGCCGCGGACCAGGTCGTTGCCGCTGAGGGTGGTGAACACGAAATCGGTGTACTTGGTGTCGAGGTAAGTATATGCGCCCGTCAGTGTGACTTCCTCGGTCACGGCAATGGCGACATCGGCCTCGAGACCTTTGATTTCAGCTTTACCAGCGTTGCGGGTCACGGTACCGAGGTTGATGCCCTGACCGCCGGTCGCGTCCTGGGTCGTCACCTGCTTGTCGGAGTAATCCATGAAGAAAATCGAACCGTTCAACTGGACGCGGCCGTCGGCGAAGGTGGTCTTTGCCCCGGCTTCATAGCTCCACAAGGTTTCCGGAAGGAAGCGTTGTGTGTCTAAAGTATCGCCAATGCTGAGGGTGGAGAAGCCACCCGGCTTTGCGCCCTTGGCGACCGAGGCATACATCAGAACGTCATCGTTCATCTCGTATTCGACCGAGACTTTAGGCGTGAAGTAATTGTCACTTGCGCTGACGACCGGCAACTGGACCGGCTGGGAGTATGGTGTCGGCGGCAGGCCGATGATCGGTCCACCGGGGAAAGGACGAATGGCGAAGACGCCGAACGCATTGTTGTTGTCGCCGTCGATATCGTAGGTGTAGCTGTCGTCGGAGTAACGAGCTTCCGCCGTTAACGTGAGTTGATCGTTGACGTCGAATTCGACATGGCCATAAGCGGACCAGTGCTCAAGGTCACGGACCAGGACACCTTCGTTGAGACCGTCACGACCAATCAGTTGGGCATTAAGACCGGCGGAGCCGAGGCCCAGGAAGTCGACAGTCGCAAAGGCGAGGTCGCGCTGGTCGATCTTTTCGTCCATGTACAGACCGCCGAACGCCCAGCGGAACCCGTCGGACTCAAGGTCGCTGATTCGCAGTTCCTGGCTAAACTGCTCGGTGTCGGTGAAGAAAATGACGTTGGTCTGACGCGACAACGGTTCGTTGATGCCGCCGGGTGCCGGACCGAACACCTGGGTAAACGCGGCACCGCGCTTATCGGAGTCATACTCCTGCAACTGGTCGGCGTCGTTCAAGCCGGTGAGAGACGTCACCGTGATGGTGTCCGTAACTTCCCATTCGACATTGAGGTTCATAATGAGCGTCTCAATGTCGGTGCCGATGAAGTCGTCGCCGGTGAACGGGTCGGGGCTGAGCGCGATCACATCGGTATCATCGTCATAGCTCAGCAAACCGAAGTCGGGCTGGAAGGCGCCTGTTAGACCTAGTGGGTTAGCCGGGGCGGCGACGAAATTAATGCCACCGCGTACGACTTCTGCGCGCACATCGCTTTTGTCTTCGGAGTACGCAACACGGAATGAGGCGTTCACCGTTTCGCTCATCTCAGCGGAGATCACTCCGGACACGCCAACGCTCTCAAACCCGCCGATCCTGTTTCCGGTGGTCGAGTTGCGATGAAAACCGTCATGCTCTGCGTAGGCCGCGTTCACGCGCACGCCGACCTTACCATCTTCATCGATCGGACCACTGACAGCACCACGAACTTCCAACTGACCGTGGTTACCACCGTCAAGGAAGACGTCGGCGGAAAACTCATCTGACGGCTTTTTTGAAATGTAGTTGATGGCGCCACCAAACGCAGTGCGCCCATAAAGGGCGCTTTGCGGACCCTTCACCACTTCGATGCGTTCCACATCAACCAGGCGCATGTTCATCATGTTGCCGCCGCCGGCCGTCTGGATGGCCTCACTGGACATATCCACGCCGTCGAGCAGAATGGCGACGGGCGGGCGTCCGCGGGTGGAGGGAAGACCGCGGATCTGCGGCCGCGTGTCCTGAGGTCCAAAGCCGAGGTCGAAGGTCAGGCCCGGCGTCAGGCGGGCGACGTCCTCGACATTGCGGATCCCACCGCGGTCGATCTCGAGCGCGGAGAACGTTGTGATGGAAATTGGAATATCCTGGAGCGATTCCGCGCGGCGGCGGGTCGTCACCGTGATTTCTTCAACGGCCACCTGGGCGAGGGCGTCCTGGACCCCCATCAAACCGGCGGTGGAAAGCATTGTGGCACTGGCCAGCCAATAGCGCAGACGGCGAGACGTCATGATTTCTGATCCCCTTCATGTAAGAAGCCTGCGGCCGCCGGATTCCCCAATCCGCCGCGCCCAAGCCCCTAGGAAAAAAGATGTTATGACAATTGAATTTTCGCGAGAAGATCGTTCGCCAGACGGAATTAATTTCCTGTGGTCCTGTTGCAATTGCACAACGGCGGCCTTTTGGTTCGTCCTGAAAACGGCTTGTTAACAGATGGGAGCGCAGAATCCGGCCATGTCTAAGGCTTTCCCAGCTTGTGCCGCGGTGGCGGTAACATTTTTCGCTCTTCCTGCGGCCGTTCTAGCGGCTCCTTTGGTTGTCCGCACAGAGGACTGCCGCGAATTAGTCAACCATGTCCCCGCGGATGACGTGGCCTACACGCCCGGCGTCGACGTTAACGGCAATGCGGTAGTGCCTGTGGATCTGGGTGGCGGCTACGGCATGATCACGGCCCCGGACGAGATCACCCTGGATATTCGGGTCGATCTGGCCGACCGCCTGTCGCTGGGCGGCGATGGCGGGATCGGCGATGCCGCCTCGGCGGCGATCGGCGGCGAAGGCGTGGTCGGTCAGGTCACCGTGGCCGGCGCAGACCTCTACTGGAACGGTGAGCTGTTGCCTCGCGATACGGCGGGCGTCCTCGCGTCGGCCTGCGAAAAGGCTTTTACGGCTGCGGGTATTCCGCTGCCGACCCGAAAACCGGCCGCATCCAAGGATTAAGCCATCATCGCTTCGATGAGGTGAGGGCCGGGCCGTGCCAGGCAGTCCGCCAGCGCCCTAGCCAGACCCGCGCAATCCTGGACACGGTGGGCGTCGACGCCCTGAGCCTGCGCCATTTGGACAAAATCGATACGCGGATCGTCCATGTCCATCATGCGATGGGCGTTCGCGCCTGCGGGCCCAAGTCCGTGGCGTTGCAATTCGATGTCGAGGATGAGGTACCCCTTGTTGGAAAAAATGACGGTGGTGACGTCCAGGCGCTCCCGCGCCATCGTCCACAGTGCCTGGATGGTGTACATCGCGCCGCCATCGCCGTGCAGACACAGGACCTTGCGCTCCGGCGCCGCCACTGCCGCGCCAACGCATACCGGCAGGGCCCAGCCAATTCCGCCGCCGGTGATGAACAGCCAGTCATGAGGGGCAGCGCCTGCGGACAGGGTAAAGGCCGGAAATCCGACGGTAATACCCTCATCGACAACAATGGAATTCTCAGGAATAGCGCGGGCAATCATGGCGGATACGCTTTCCGCGGTAAGGGCTCCGGACGGCATATCCGGGAGATTTGAGGCCTGCACCGGTCCCTGTGCCGTTGCCCCCAGATGGTCAGCCAAGGCGGCCAAGCTGGTGATCACGTCGCCGCCGACAGGCACCAGGGTCTCCAGGGCGCAGCCGTCCGGCACCAGGGTGCCGCCACCCGTGGGATATGAGAAAAACGACACGGGTTCCTTGGCGCCGCAGAGAACCATGTGTTCCAGTCCACTCAGCGCTTTTGCGGCGTCTTCCGGGAAATAGGGGATGCGCTCGATGAGGACGCGCCCGGCGCCGCGCTGCATCAGCGGCTCGAACGTGTAAGCGAGCAGGCGGACACCGGTCTTGGCCGCAATCTTGCCGGCATGCTCGAGGCCGGAATCCGTCAGACCTTCTGCGCCGATGAGAAGCGCCGTCATGGCACCCTTTGCGCACAGTTCGGAAACGCGCCGAACATCATTATCCATAGCAGGCTTTGGAGGTGTCCGGCCCGCCGGCTTTGCCGGTGGCGGTCCCGCGCTCCATGAGCAGTCCGCCGGGATGATCAAGCTGGCGATCTGTCCGGGAGGGCCCCAGGCCGCGGCGACCGCGTCAGCGCCGTCCTGAGCAATTTCTTCGGGTGCGGCGACCTGGCGCACAAAGCCGGAGACAGGCTCCGCAAGACCTGCAATGTCAGACGACAGCGGTGCGTCATATTGCAAATGCGAGCGCGGGTGGTTGCCGATCAGGTTGATCACGGGCGAATGCGCTTTGCGCGCGTTGTGCAGATGACACAGGCCGTTGGCGAGGCCAGGGCCGAGGTGCAGCAAAGTGGACGCGGGTTTGCGCGCGATGCGGGCGTATCCGTCGGCCGCACCGGTACACACGCCTTCGAACAGGCCGAGGATCGGACGGATGCCGCTGGAGCGATCGAGCGCACCGACCAGATGGGTTTCGGTTGTGCCTGGATTAGCGAAACACGTGTCGATCCCGCTCTCGGCCAAGGTCTGGACCAGGGCATCAGCGCCGGTCCTGGGCATCTCGCTCATCCGTCGTCTCCGGAGCCAAAGTGCTTGGCGCGGGTGACCTCCACGTCGTGGTACATCAGCGTGCTGGTGCGCGGATCAAGCCCGCCTAAATCATTAACCACTACATCAATAACAACTGGCTTGCCCTTGATTTTAAACGCTTTATCAAGCGCAGCGCTGAGTTCATTCGGGCTCTCGACGCGGATTCCTTCCGCGCCAAAGCCGCGGGCGACAACATCGTAGTGCACGTCGCCGAAATGGGCATTGATGGTGCGCCCCACCTGGCGCGGCTGGGAATGGATTTCATTGCCCCAGCCGCCGTTGTTTGAGATCACGCAGACGAAGGGCAGACCGGCCAGCACGGCGGAGTCAATTTCAGCCGGATAAAAGCCGAACGCGCCGTCGCCGGTGACCATCACCACCGGGCGTTCCGGTGCGCCGGTTTCCGCGGCGATCTCTTTCGCGCCGGCGACGGCTCCCAGCGCCAGCGGCGTGCCCATGCCCATGGAGCCGAGCGGCATGGTATCCATGTAGCCGCCGGCGCAGTGGTAACGGGTGACGGCCCAGCTCATCACAAGGATCGAAGCGCCGTCCTGAATGAAGATGGCGTTTTCCGGAAGGCGGGCGTTGACCTCCCGGGCCAGGCGCATGGGGTGAATGACATCTGCGGCGGTGCCGCTATCGGCGATGATATCCAGCCGGTCTTTGAGGGTTGCCGCCATCCAGGAGGGATCGAACTTCGACGTCTTCCGGGATGCGAGTTCCGAATAGATCGCATCAAGGGCTGTGCGGCTGTCGGCGACAATCCCAACGTCGGGCATGCGGTTGCGGCCGAGTTCCTCTTCCTGGAGGTCGATTTTGATGATCTTGGTGGTGGGCGGGAACCGAGGACTGAGGCCGTAGCCGAACTTCTTGGCCATACGCGCACCCGCCCAAATCACCACATCAGCTTCATGGGCGGCAAACTGCGCGACCGGCCAGCCCCAGCCCGTAATATCGTCCTCCGGCACCAGACCGCGGCCGAGATTATTGCCGGCGACACAGATGCCGAGGTCGTCTGCAAAGCGCCGTAATATCTCTCCCGCGCCGGAGCGGAATGATCCGGTGCCGGCAATGATCAGCGGGCGTTTGGCGGCGGCGACGAGGTCGGCAGCTTGCGTGACTTCGCCCTGGGACGGCGCGGGCCGCGGCGGAGGTGCGACCGGTGTGGCGATATCGACGCCGGGATCTATGGTCTGGGCGAGGAAATCCTTCGGGAAGGCCAGGACGACCGGGCCCGGCCGGCCGGCGAGGGCACGTCGGCAGGCGGCTTCGAGATACTCGCCCAGGCGGGCTGCCGAATGCACGGTGCGGGCCCACTTCGTGACCGGCTGTACGAGGCCGAGGATATCGTGGTCGAAGTCAAGCTCCGGCTGGGTCCAGGTATCCGGCTCGCGGCCGATCAGCACGACAACGGGAGAACATGCCTCAAGCGCGGTCTGCAGGCCGGTAATGGCGTTGGGCATGCCTTGGTCGACATTGACCATGGCGATGCCGACTTTGCCGGTGACGCGGGCGTAACCGTCAGCCGCCCCGACCGTCGCACTTTCGTGACGCCCGGGGACGATGCGGTAACCGGCGGTTTCGCATTCGTCGAGCAAATGGGTTTGCGATGCGCCGGCGAGGGCGAAGACCGTCTTGACCCCGAACCGGTCGAGCACACGACGCACCACGGCCGCGCCGGTCAATTGGTTGGAAAACGTACTCATTTAGGGCGCTGTCCTCTGGTCAACGATCTCACAGTATGACAGACCTTTTGCCTTATGCGCCGCCGTTTACGCCAGACCCTCGCCGTCCTCCTCGCTGTAACGTTCGCCTCATGGGCGGCGGCGCCCGTGTTGGGTGCGCCGATCGAGGGACGGCTGGCGGCCAACGCGCCTGCAGGCTCCGTGTGGGACCAGCAATGGGACCGCTACAAAGCGGCCTTTGCGGCCCGACCGGACCTGTTCGCCCTGGACTACCACATCTACGGCGAACTCGGCGCGTCCGAGCCATTATTGGCGGCGTTGAAACGTAATCGGGTGCAATTCGTCGCCACATCCCAATCGGTGATCTCAACACAAATTCCCGAAGTGGCCGTGCTGAGCTTGCCATACCTGTTCGAGAGCAAGGCCGAGGCGGATTTTGTGTACGATTGCTGTATCCGAGATCTCTACCAGCCGCTGGTCGCGCGGGAGAACTATGTCCTGTTGCAGTTCGCAGAGGCGGGGTGGTCGCATTTCTATGCCGACCGCGAGATCCGGACGCCGGCCGATGTCGCCGGGCTCAGCATCCGCGCGGCGCAGTCGCCGGCGGTGATCGGTTTCCTCCAGGAACTGGAAGCTGACACCGTCTTTCTCACGATGTCGGACGTCGTGCCCTCCCTGCAAACCGGTCTCATCAACGGCGGTTTTGGCGCCATCACCTGGCACATGGGCGCAACGCGCGAGGACGCGCCATATTTCACCATCACAGGCCATGTCTATGAGACAGGGTTGTTCCTGGTGAACAAACGCTGGTGGGACGGTTTCACCGATGAGCACCGGCTCGTGATGCTGGAAGGGTTTGAAGGCTTCGAACGGCAGCGCATTGAGGTGCGGCAGAACCAGGATGGGGAAATCCAACGGCTGATCGACGAGGGCGACCCAGTATACCAACCGGCGCCTGATGAAATGAAACTCTGGTTCGACGCCGGCCGCGCCGTTCATGCTGCCGTGCTCGACGAACTTGGCGGTGAGGCGCACGCTATCTACGGCGAGATCATGACCGGCAAGGCGGCGTTCGCCGCTCAGGCTGCGCCGCCCGATTGACGCGCCGATAGACACCCGCCCTGGCTTTGCCTAAATTGCACGGCAGTATTCGAACGTTCCTGAAATTCCGAGGTTTTTCATGCGGTTGTCCCGCGCTTTTATTACCACGCTGAAAGAAACGCCGGCCGAAGCGCAGATCGTTTCGCACCGCCTGATGCTGCGCGCCGGTCTGGTGCGTCAGCATGCCGCCGGCATCTATAACTGGCTGCCGATGGGCACGCGGGTGCTGCAAAACATCGAGCAGATCGTACGCGAGGAACAGAACGATGCGGGCGCTCAGGAAATCATCATGCCGACGATCCAGTCGGGCGACTTATGGAAAGAGAGCGGCCGCTATGACGACTACGGTCCGGAGATGCTGCGCATCACCGATCGGCACGACCGCGACATGCTCTACGGTCCGACCCACGAGGAAGTGGTGACGGACATCTTCCGAAATAACGTTAAGAGCTACAAAGACCTGCCGCTCAACCTCTATCAGATTCATTGGAAATTCCGCGACGAGGTGCGGCCCCGGTTCGGTGTTATGCGCGGCCGCGAGTTCCTTATGAAAGATGCCTACTCGTTCGATCTGACGTATGAGGCGGCGCGGCACTCTTACAACCAGATGTTCGTCGCCTATCTGCGCACGTTTGCGCGCATGGGGCTGAAGGCGATTCCGATGAAGGCCGACCCCGGTCCCATCGGCGGCGACATGAGTCACGAGTTTATTGTTTTGGCGGAAACCGGCGAAAGCGCGGTCTACTGTCATTCGGCATTCTTGGAAAAGCCGATTCCCCTGGTCGTCGACTACGAGAGCGACTTGCAGGAATTCGTCGATATCTGGACCAGCGACTACGCCGCGACGGACGAAGAGCACGACGAGGAAATCGGCAAGGAACTTGGCGACAAGCTGATCGAAGCGCGCGGCATAGAAGTCGGGCACATCTTTCACTTCGGCAAAAAGTACTCCGAACCCATGGGCGCGCAGGTGACCGGACCGGATGGTGACCTAGTGACGCCGTATATGGGGTCTTACGGCATCGGCGTATCCCGCTTGGTCGGAGCGATCATCGAAGCCTGTCATGACGATGACGGAATCATATGGCCGGACACGGTGGCGCCGTACCGCATCGGTCTGATCAATCTGAAAGTCGGTGACGCCGATACCGATACGGTATGTGCCGATCTTTACAAGAACTTCGAAGAGATCGGGCTGACGACCCTGTACGACGACCGCGATGAGCGGGCGGGAGTGAAGTTTTCCAACATGGATCTGATCGGGCTGCCGTGGCAGCTCATCGTCGGACCAAAGGGCCTCAAAGGCGGCACGGTTGAGCTCAAGCGCCGCGCCACAGGCGAACGGCAAGAGCTCAGCCTGGAAAGCGTCTTGTCCAAGCTGACCGAACACCACCACGCCGAACAGCGCGGCGGGGCCGGCGCCTGATGTTCGGCCCCTTCGAGCGCATGATGGCGGGCCGGTATTTGCGCGCCCGGCGCAAAGAAGGGTTCGTTTCGGTCATTGCCGGGTTTTCATTGCTCGGAATCGGGCTCGGTGTCGCCACGCTGATCATCGTCATGGCCGTAATGAACGGCTACCGGCAGGACATCATGAGCCGCATCCTGGGCGTCAACGGCCATATCGATGTGCAGGGCGTTGAGTTCTCCATTGCCGATTACGACCTGCGGACGGACGCGATTAAGGCCGTGCCCGGCGTCGTCTCGGCCATGCCGCAAATCAGCGGGCAGGTGATGGCGACAACGCAGGGTGTTACGTCCGGAGCTTTGGTGCGCGGCGTGCGGGGCGAGGATCTCGCGGAACGCGCGGTGATTGCGGAGAACATTGCCGATGGCTCTTTGCCTGCATTTGCGCGAGGCGAGGGCGTGATGATCGGCGCCCGCATGGCCCAACGGTTTCGTCTCGGCGTCGGAGATTCGATTACTCTGATATCGCCGCGTGGCAACGTCACGGCCTTCGGCACCGCGCCGCGATTGAAGGACTATCCTATCGCCGCGATTTTCGATGTCGGTATGAGCGACTTCGACTCATCCGTCATCTTCATGCCCCTGTCGCTGGCCCAGGTGTATTTCAAATATCCGAACAGCGTCACCGGGATTGAAATCCAGGTTGAGGACCCGGATCAGGCACGCCTCATCGCCCGCGAAGTACGTGACGTTGCCGGGCCCGGTGTGCGGGTGATGTCCTGGGAGCAAACCAACTCGACGTTTTTTAATGCGCTTCAGGTCGAGCGCAACGTGATGTTTCTGATCCTTACGCTGATCATCGTCGTCGCTGCGTTCAATATCATTGCCGGGCTCATCATGCTGGTGAAGGACAAAGGGCGAGATATCGCCATCCTACGCACCATGGGCGCGACCCGCGGCATGATCATGCGCGTGTTCTTTTTGGCCGGAGCAAGTGTCGGCGTTACGGGAACCATACTCGGGCTGATCCTCGGCATTTTATTCTGCGACAACATCGAATACATCCGGCGAGGATTGGAACGCTTGACCGGAACGGAACTTTTTTCGCCGGAGATTTATTTCCTGTCCACTATTCCGGCGGTGATGGACTGGAGTGAAGTGACCTCCGTCGTCATCATGGCGCTGGTCCTGTCGTTTGCGGCGACCCTGTATCCGTCCTGGCGAGCGGCTCGCACTGACCCCGTGGAAGCGCTGCGCTATGAATAGCATCGCGCTTAAACTCGATGCTGTAACACGCACCTTCGAGCAGGGCGGTAAGCGTCTCGATGTGCTGCGCGGCGCAGAGCTCACGGTCAATGCGGGCGAAATCGTCGCGCTGGTCGGACCGTCGGGGTCGGGCAAGTCGACGCTGTTGCATCTGGCCGGTCTGCTCGAGAAGCCGGACAGCGGCGAGGTTTATATCAACGGTGAAGCGAGCGGCTCCTTACCTGAACAGCGCCGGACTGAGCTGCGGCGCCAGTACCTGGGTTTCGTTTATCAATACCATCACCTGCTGCCGGAATTCTCCGCGCTGGAAAACGTTGTCGTGCCCCAAATGATCGCGGGCGTGAGCCGCGCCGCCGCGGCCGACCGCGCCAAGGGATTGCTGGACAGTCTCGGTTTGGGCGAACGCTACGACCACCGACCGGGTTTGTTGTCGGGCGGGGAGCAACAGCGCGTGGCGATTGCGCGCGCCCTCGCCAATCAGCCGGCGTTGCTGCTTGCGGATGAGCCGACGGGGAATCTGGACCCGCACACGGCCGACGGCGTGTTTGACGCGCTGCTCAGTTTGTCGCGCAGTCATGGCTTGGCGGCGCTGGTTGCGACGCATAATCCTGAATTAGCCAAGCGCATGGACCGCACCGTGCGCCTGGACGAGGGACAATTGGTTCCGGCGTGATGAGGGCGCTGCGGATTTGGGTGTGTGGCGTCGCGCTGTTCTGGTCGACAGCCGTCGCCGCCCGTTCGCAGATTGAAATAACGGACGCCTGGGTGCGTGCGCCAATTGGCCAGGTGAATGTCGCGGCTGGGTATCTGACAATATTCAATGGCGGCGATCGCGACGACGTGCTGCTGGGGGTGGAAACGGAAGCCGCGGCTAGAACCGAAGTGCACACGGTCAGTGAGGGTGCGAACGGAATGATGCGTATGCGCCCGGTTCCCGCCGTGCCATTGCCATCGGGCACTTCGGTCACCCTCGCGCCCGGCGGAACCCATCTGATGTTGACGGGACTCGACGAGGCTGTGGAAGATGGCACCGACCTGATGCTGCGTCTGACCTTTCAACATGCTGGAACCATTGAGGTTGTTGTTCCGGTCGCGCGGCGCGCCCCTGGTTCCTGACTATCAACAGGGTTACCCACTTTTCTGTGGATAAGACGATTTCCGCGCTGGAGGTCGGCGCGGCGAGATGGAATTAATATGGCCTCATGAGTGAGTCCTCCGGCCCAGCTTCTTTTGTCCACCTGCGTGTCCATTCGGCCTACTCCATGGCCGAGGGCGCGATCAAGATTCCCGAGCTGGTCGACCTGTGTGTCGACCATGCCATGCCGGCCGTGGCGCTGACCGATACGCGCAATCTCTTCGGGGCGCTGGAGTTCTCGGTCGCCTGTGCCGGGCAGGGCGTGCAGCCTATTATCGGGTGTCAGTTGTCGGTGCGCCGCGAGGACGACGAAAGCCGCGCCGGTTCAAACGGACGTCTGCCCGAACCCGATCAGCTCGTCGTGCTCTGCCAAACCGACGAGGGATATCGAAATCTCTTAAAGCTGGTCAGTCAGGCGTTCCTGGATACGCCGTCAGGTGAAACGCCACAAATCAGCATGCCCGACCTGGCGCTACACAGCGCCGGACTGATCGCGCTGACCGCCGGCACGCAGGGCGCGATTGGGCGGCATTTGGCGGATGATCAGTTTGCCAAGGCTGAAGCGGTGCTGTTGCGACTGGCGGACATGTTTAAAGACCGTCTATATGTCGAGGTGCAGCGGCATGGGCTGGCCATAGAGGACCGGATTGAACCTGCGCTCATCGATCTCGCCTATGCCCACGATATTCCTTTGGTCGCGACCAACGAGCCATTCTTCGCCACCGAGGACATGTATGAAGCCCACGATGCGCTGCTCTGTATCGCCGAGAAGTCATTTGTTTCTATTTCAGACCGGCGGCGGCTAACACCGGACCATCGCTTCAAGTCGGCCCAGGAAATGGAAGCGCTGTTTGCCGATCTGCCAGAGGCGATTGCCAACACGCTGGTCATTGCCAAGCGCTGCTCGGTGATGGTGGAGAGATGCGATCCGATCTTGCCGCGGTCTCCTAAAGCGGGCGACCGCACCGAGGAAGAAGCGCTGCGCGATCTCGCGAAAGAAGGATTGGAAAAACGCCTCGAACATCTGGTTTACACCGATGGAATGGACGCGGCGGCCAAGGAGGCGACAGCCAAGCCGTATCGTGACCGGCTGGACTACGAACTCGGTGTTATCGCGGCGATGGGATTTCCAGGCTACTTCCTCATCGTCGCCGATTTCATTCAGTGGGCGAAAGAACAGAATATTCCCGTGGGGCCGGGGCGCGGCTCGGGCGCGGGCTCGGTCGTAGCCTGGGCGCTTCTGATCACCGATCTCGATCCGCTGCGGTTCGACCTGCTGTTCGAACGGTTTCTCAATCCGGAACGCGTGTCGATGCCGGACTTCGACATCGACTTCTGCCAGGACCGCCGTGAAGAGGTGATCCGCTACGTGCAGCAGGAATACGGTCATGACCGGGTGGCGCAGATCATCACCTTCGGAAAACTCCAAGCGCGTGCGGCTTTGCGCAACGTCGGGCGGGTGCTGGAGATGCCGCTCGGCTATGTCGACAAGATCTGCAAGATGGTACCGAACAATCCGGCCAATCCGGTAACCCTGGATGAAGCCATTGAGTCCGAGACCGAGTTGCAGCGGTTGCGCGACACGGACGAGAGCGTTGCCCAACTGTTCGATATTTCTCTGAAGCTTGAGGGTCTTTACAACCACGCCTCGACCCATGCCGCCGGTGTCGTGATCGGCGACCGGCCACTGGCGGAATTGGTCGCGCTCTACCGTGACCCGCATTCCGACATGCCGGTGACCCAGTTCAACATGAAGTGGGTCGAGCAGGCGGGTTTGGTGAAATTCGACTTTCTTGGACTCAAAACGCTGACCGTGCTGGCCAAGGCGGTTGAGTTGTTGGCGAACCGCGACATCGAAATCGACCTCGCCACGATTCCGCTGGACGACACCGCGACCTTTGACATGCTGTCACGCGGCGACACGAGCGGCGTGTTCCAGTTGGAAAGCACGGGTATGCGCGACGTCCTGCGCAAGCTAAAGCCAGACGTCTTCGAAGACATCATCGCTGTCGTCGCTTTGTACCGGCCGGGGCCGATGGACAACATCCCCAGCTTCATCGACCGCAAGAACGGCCGCGAAGAAATTTCCTACATGCACCCGGTGCTCGAACCGATCCTGGATGAGACCTACGGCATCATGATCTACCAGGAACAGGTCATGCAGGCGGCGCAGGAAATGGCCGGGTATTCCCTCGGCGGCGCGGATCTGCTGCGCCGCGCAATGGGCAAAAAGATTCAAGCCGAGATGGATGCCCAGCGCGAGAAGTTCGTCGAAGGCGCCACGGGCAAGGGCACGACGGCCGAGAAAGCGTCGGAAGTATTCGACACCGTCGCCAAATTCGCCGGCTACGGCTTCAATAAATCTCACGCCGCCGCCTATGCGCTGGTGGCGTATCAAACCGCATATCTGAAAGCGAATTATCCGGTCGAATTCATGGCGGCGACCATGACGCTGGACATGCAGAACACGGACAAGCTGGCGGGCTTCCGCGCCGAGCTCACGCGTCTCGGCATCGACCTATTGCCGCCGGATGTGAATTACTCCGGCGTCGGCTTTACCGTCGAACAAAAGGGCGACGGCACCTGGGCCGTGCGTTATGCGCTGGCCGCGATCAAGAACGTCGGCACCGGTGCGATGGAGGGCCTGGTCAAAGCGCGGGACGAGAAGGGACCGTTCAAGGACCTGACCGACTTCGCCGGGCGTCTGGATACCGGTTTGATCAATAAGCGCCTGGTTGAAAACCTGGTCCGGGCCGGCGCCCTCGATAGCTTGCACGATAACCGCGCGCAAATGATGGCCGGAGCGGAGACGATCCTGCGCCATATACAGGCTGGCGCGGAGTCCCGTAATTCCGACCAGCACGCCCTGTTTGGGGGTGAATCCGATAAGCCCGACCTTAAACTGCCGGCGCAGGACGACTGGCGGCCCATGGAGCGGCTCACGCAAGAATTCGACGCCATCGGCTTCTATTTGTCGGCCCATCCACTTGATGCCTATGCGGCGACGCTGGCGGCTCAGGGCGTGATCAATGCCCGCGACCTCGACAGCCTGACCGCTGACGACGTGCGCCAGCCACTGCGCATGGCCGGCACCTTGATCGACAAGCGGGAGCGCGTTGGACGCAACGGCAATAAATATGCGTTCGTGGCTTTGTCAGATGCGACGGGTGCCTATGAAGCGGTCGTGTTCTCGGAGGTGCTGGTCGCCTCACGCGAACTAATGGAGTCCGGCGAGCCGATGCTTGTGACCCTCGACGCACGCATGGAAGACGATCGTGTGCGCCTTATGGCAACGAAGATGACCAAACTGGACGAGGCGGTGGCGGCGCGGCTCGATAACCTGCGGGTCCAGGTCAGGGACGGCGCACCGGTCGATGAATTGCGTGAGATCATCGCCGCCGATGGGCGGGGTAACGGACGGATTCTTTTGGTCGCCAGGTCCAATGGTCATGAGGTGGAAGTGGCGTTGCCTGACCGCTACGCCATCTCGGCCCAGACCCTGGCCAAGATCAAGGACGTGCCCGGTGTGATGGACATCCGTCAATTTTGACTTTGAAGACAGGGGCCGGAGGCGTGCTAATGTTTTCCGACATTCCCGTCTGGGAGAAGCATCACGATGCACACTTCGAAACTCAGCCGCCGGTCGATACTTGCCGGCGCAGCTGCGCTCGCCGGTTTAACGGCTGCCAGGTCAAATAGCGTGCACGCCGGACACCCCTTGGCGCGGGACGGCATCGCTATCGCGCGCGGGTATGCGCCAAGCCCCTTTGGCCAAACGCATTACCAGGATGTCTTACCTGAAGACCCCGTTGGCTTACCCTTGGTGATGATTCACCAAGCACCCATGACGTTACGCCAGTTTGACAACGTGATTATTCCGCTGGCGCGGCGTGGGGTGCGCAGCATTGCCATGGATATCCCCGGGTTCGGGCAATCGTCGCCGCCGGACTTCGTGCCGTCGTGTGAGGATTACGCGACCGTGCTCCCTGGCCTGGCGGATCATCTCGGGTTTGATCAAATCGATCTGCTTGGCCATCACACCGGTGCGATGGTCGCGACGGCCGCGTCGCTGCAGTTTCCCGGCCTGATCAACAACCTAGTTATCAACGGGCCATTTCCGATGACCGACGAGGCGCGGGAGGGTTACCTCCAGTATGTCGAAACGGCGGAGAAGGGGTTCATCCACGAACATGATGGCACTCACCTCCAGACGAGCTTTTTGGACCGCTACAAATTCTATGGCGAGGGCGTCGATCCCGAACTGATCACGCGCTACACGGCGGAAAAGTTCATCGGGCTCGGCCCGTTCTGGTATGGCCATCACTCGGCTTTTCAGTACAATTTTAATGAGGCGCTGCCCAAAGTGACGCATCGCACGCTCTTGCTGACCAACACTGGCGATCAAATTTACGAGAACGCGCTGTGGGCTAAGGAGATGCGCCCTGATCTTGCCTTTATTGCATTAGAGGGTGGCGGTGTTGATGTGGTCGACCAGATGCCGGAAGAGTGGTCGGACGCTGTCGTCGGGTTTTTACGCGGATAGCAGCTATGAATAAGAGTCTAAAGCTTTGTGTGCTTGTTTTATGCGGAACGGTTCTTGCAGCCCCCGCGTCTGCCTTGTCCGGCAAGGACTACATGGGCTTGGATTCAGAATACCGCGCCTTCCATGTCATGGGCGTGGTCGAGGCGATGAAGTTCACCGATGACCTTACGGGTGGAACCGCATTGCGCTGGTTTTTTAATTGTGCAGGAACGTGGACCGGCGCCCAATTCGAAACGGCTTTGACCGATTACATCAAAGCCCATCCGCGGGATTTGAATTACCGCACGCCGTCGCTGCTGGTCTCTGCCGTCGGCCAAAAATGTCCCAACGCGCCGATGTGGGCGCGATGAGCGTTTAGGCCATGCCGCCGCCGTCCGGTCTTGCGGACCTCGACTTAACGGAAATCCTCACACGGGTCGGTAACGAAGCCGCGCGCGAATTCGGCAAGGGCGAGGTCGCGTCGTACATTCCGGCGCTCAAGCGGGTACCGCCGCGCAAGTTCGGCATCGCCGTGTGCACCGTCGACGGCGATGAGTATGTCTACGGTGACGCGGAAGACGCGTTCGCGATCCAGAGTATTTCAAAGGTTTTGACGCTTGCCATGGCGCTCGGTGATGTCGGTGCCAATTTGTGGACGCGGGTTGGCCGTGAACCGTCAGGCAACGCATTTAACTCGCTGGTCCAGTTAGAGCAGGAAAACGGAATCCCGCGCAATCCGTTCATCAATGCCGGCGCGTTGGTGGTGACCGACACAGTGGCGGCGCACAACCGCGCACCAAAGCAAAGTTTGCTCAACTGGGCGCGAACACTGTCAGGCAATCGGCACGTCAGGTTCGACCGGGAAGTCGCCAAATCGGAATCCGAAACCGGCGACCGTAACCGCGCCATCGCGTACTTCCTCAAGACGCACGGCAACCTGAGGTGTCCGGTCGAACAGGTCCTTGACGTTTATTTCCATCAGTGTGCTTTGGCGATGTCAAGCCTCGACCTGGCCCGTGCCTTCCTGCCGTTGGCCAACCGTGGCTACATGCTTGGTGTGTCTGGTGCCGTTATGCCGCCGCGCCGGGTGAAGCGGATCAATTCACTGATGATGACGAGCGGCGTGTACGACGGTGCGGGTAACTTCGCCTATCGTGTCGGCATTCCCTGCAAGAGCGGCGTTGGCGGCGGGATCGCCGGAGTCATTCCCGGGGTGCTGTCGATTTGCGTGTGGTCACCGGAATTGGATGAGATTGGAAATTCGCAGGTCGGTACGAAAGCGCTTGAACTGTTTACGACCAAAACGCGTTTGTCGGTGTTTTAGATACGGACGAGGAGGGAATTCGCATGAGAGGTGTCCTAACAGCTTTGGCGCTTTGGTGTCTGTTGGCGATGACCGGATGTGCATCTACGCCGGAGATCGGGGCCGACGACCTAACAGGTTTGTCGCTGATCAACCCTCAATTGCCGGAGACAAACGTTATGTCCGGGGGGCAGCCCTCCGAACAGGATCTGGAACTCCTGCGCGACCGGGGTGTCACAACCGTCGTCACCCTGCGCCGCGAAGACGAGGAGGTCCCCTACGATGAAGCGGCGAAAGCGGCCGAGTTGGGGATGTCGTTTGTCCGTATCCCCGTGGGTACGTCCGAGGGTCTTGACGCGGCGACTGCAAACAAGCTGCGGCAAACTCTCGCGGCGGCGCCGGGGCCCACGTTCGTCCATTGCGGCAGCGGCAACCGGGTAGGAGCCCTGTTCGCTATTGATGCCATGGTGAATGACGGCAAGTCCCTCGAAGAAGCCCTTGAAGTCGGACGGGCGGCTGGATTGACCCGGTTTGAGCCCCGCGTCCGTGAGGTCTTGACCGAACTGGCTCAATAATTCGCTGAATCAGGGCCGTTTTGGCCCGGAATCGGCTTGCATTCGGCCAGCAGACCCCTTAGAACCCGCTCCATTCCACACGCAGGGATGCGGCATCCGGGAGTTCCGGAGCGTCGATCCGGTCCGGGGCAGGTGCTCCGGTCACCCCCTGCGGAGGCTTAACCGGAGAACGAAAAATGACGCTGCCCACGTTCAGCATGCGCCAGCTCATTGAGGCTGGCTGTCACTTTGGTCACAACACCCGTCGCTGGAATCCGAAAATGGACCAGTATCTCTACGGGGTCCGTGACGGCATTCACATCATCGACCTTCAGCAAACCGTTCCGCTGCTGCACCGCGCCATGCAGGCCGTGCACGACGTTGTCGCCGGCGGCGGCCGAGTGCTGTTTGTCGGCACGAAGCGCCAGGCCCATGACCTGGTGAAAGAATACGCGGTGCGCTGCGGCCAGTATTACGTCAACCACCGCTGGCTCGGTGGCATGCTGACGAACTGGAAAACGATTTCGCACTCGATCCGCCGTTTGAAGGAGCTCGAAGAGCGCTTTGGCAACGAAGACGGACTGCAGGGGCTGACCAAGAAGGAAGCTCTCAATCTTCAGCGCGAGCGCGACAAGCTTGAACTGGCGCTGGGCGGAATCAAGGACATGGGCAATGTCCCGGATCTGATCTTCATCATCGACACCAATAAAGAAGACATCGCCGTCGCCGAGGCAAACAATTTGAACATTCCGGTGGTCGCGGTTCTCGACAGCAATTCCGACCCCAAGGGCATCACCTATCCCATCCCTGGCAACGACGACGCCATCCGGGCGATCAAGCTCTATCTTGAGCTGATGGCCAACTCCGCGCTTGAAGGCATTCAGGACGAAATGAAGGCGGCCGGCGTGGACCTGGGCGCCCGTGCGGAAGCGCCGGTGGAGAACCTGCCGGACGAAGGTGCCGACACAGCTGAATCTAAAGCCGACGCCGCTCCGGACGCCGCGCAGGATGTGAAAGCCGAAGCTCCAGCAGAGACACCAGCGGAAGCCAAGCCGGCTGACACCAACGAAGAGGGCGCCGCAGAAACGAAGGCGGCTCCTAAGAAAAAGACGACGACAAAGAAAAAAACGACCACCAAGAAGAAGACGACAACTAAGAAAACCACGACCAAGAAGAAAGCCACCACCAAGAAGGCGGCGGCCAAAAAGGCCGACTAACCCCGCCAAAAAGACTTGGGAGGCGCCGCCGTCTGTCAAATCTGCGGCCGGCGGCCGGATTGACTTGGTTTGGCGCGCCACGCGCCGATGGAATGCCGCCCTTCTGGCGGGAACGAGAAGGATTACGAAACGATGGCACAAATCACCGCAGCTTTGGTTAAGGAACTGAGAGAGAAAACCGGCGCCGGCATGATGGACTGCAAGACGGCGCTGGCTGAATCCGGCGGAGATGTAGAAGCCGCCGTAGACTGGCTGCGCAAGAAAGGCTTATCCGCTGCCGCCAAGAAATCAGGTCGCGTCGCTGCCGAAGGCCTTGTGGGTGTCGTCGTTGACGGACCAAAGGGCGCGGTACTTGAACTCAATGCGGAAACAGACTTTGTCGGGCGCAACGATAGCTTCCAGGCGTTTGTCGAAACTGCCACCAAGTTGGCGTTGGACGTAGATGGCGACTTGGACAAGCTCAAAGCTACGCAGGTGCCGGGCGAGGGTCGTACCGTCGACGAACAGGTCACGCACCTCGTGGCGACAATCGGCGAGAATATGCAGCTGCGCCGGACCGCAGCACTTTCGGTGAACGAAGGCGTCGTCGCCGCTTACGTTCACTCAGCCGTTAAACCGGGGATTGGCAAGATCGGCGTGCTGATCGGTCTGGAGTCCTCTGGCGATGCTGGCAAGCTCTCGGAATTGGGCAAACAGCTGGCTATGCATATTGCCGCCGCTAGCCCGCGATTTCTGAACACGGAAGAAGTCGACGCCGATACTTTGGAACGCGAACGCCAAGTGTTGACCGAGCAGGCGAAGGAATCCGGCCGCCCTGACGACGTGATTGCCAAGATGGTTGAGGGCCGCATGCGCAAGTTCTACGAGGAAGTCGTGCTGCTCGAGCAGATCTATGTGATTTCCGATGACAAGTCGAAGGTCGGCAAGGTTGTCGAGGCGGCGGCCAAAGATATCGGTGCGCCGGTCAACGTCACCGGATTTGTCCGCTTCGCACTGGGGGAAGGCATTGAGCGCGAAGAAAAGGATTTTGCCGCGGAAGTGGCTGAGGCGGTCGGCGGCTAAGGCTGCGCCAGACGCCCTTTTTTGACCGATTAATGGCCAAAAGGAACGGGCGTTTTCAGACGCTTTTGTGTATCATCCGGGCGCGCTGAGGACGATCAAGTGTTCGCAGCGTGGTCCAAGCGGAAAGGGACGGAGGACCGTCCCTTTTTTGCAGGCGGACCCCGCTAGAGAATTTCGCGCCGGAACCGGCAGGGGAGACTGATCTTCGATGGGCGAACCGCTGACCTACAAGCGCATTATGGTAAAGGTGTCCGGCGAGGGCCTGATGGGCTCTGCCTCCTATGGACTGGATAAAGACACCGTCCTGGCGATCGCCGAAGACATCAAATCCGTCGTCGAAATGGGCCGTCAAGTCTGCATGGTCATCGGCGGCGGCAATATCTTCCGAGGCGTTTCGGTGGCGGCCGAGGGTATGGACCGCACTTCGGCCGATTACATGGGTATGCTGGCGACGGTGATTAACGCGCTGGCGGTTCAAAACGCGCTTGAGTCTGTCGGTGTCGTGACGCGTGTCCAATCCGCGATCGGTATGAATGAGGTGTGCGAGCCGTATATTCGCCGCCGCGCCGAACGGCACCTCGAAAAAGGCCGTGTCGTCATTTTCGCGGCCGGCACCGGGAACCCTTATTTTACAACAGATACTGCGGCGGCTCTGCGTGCGGCAGAGATGAACTGCGAAGCCTTGCTCAAGGCGACCCAAGTTGATGGTGTCTATTCTGCCGATCCCAAAAAAGATTCCTCTGCCAAGCGCTATGATCGCCTGAGTTTTGACACGGTTCTGTCCGAGGATTTACGGGTGATGGATACGACTGCGATTGCATTGGCCCGCGACAACCACACGCCCATCGTCGTGTTCAAAATGACCGGAAACCGGTCAATCACCGATGTGCTTAACGGTGCCGGAACCTGCACCGTCATCACGGAGAAGGAGTGAGCAATGGCCGACTACAAGGCGCTCAAGAAAGACATTGAACACCGCATGGAAACCACCGTCGATGTCGTGAAGAAGGAGTTCTCCGGCCTGCGCACGGGGCGGGCTTCCGTCGGCCTGCTCGATCCCATCATGGTGGAGGCGTATGGCAGCCAGATGCCGCTCAACCAGGTTGCCAGCGTTGCCGCACCGGAAGCGCGCATGCTCACGGTGCAGGTGTGGGACAAGGGACAGGTCAAGGCAGTTGAAAAGGCAATTCGTGAGTCCAACTTGGGCCTTAACCCTGCCGTCGACGGGCAATTCATTCGGGTGCCAATTCCGGCTCTGAACGAAGAGCGGCGCGCCGAACTGACCAAAGTGGCCGGTAAATACGCAGAAGAGGGCAAGGTTGCGATCCGCAATGTGCGCCGCGACGGCAATGACCAGCTCAAGAAAATGGAGAAAGACGGCGAAATTTCCGAAGACGCCCATCGCCAGTATCACGATGAGATCCAGAAGCTGACAGATGAATACGTTAAACACATCGACGAAGCGCTCGCCCATAAACAAGAAGAAATCATGCAGGTCTAATGACGGACGTTTCCCTCAAAGCGGTTGAGGGGTTCGCCCCGGTTCCTGAGCACATCGCCATCATCATGGATGGCAATGGCCGTTGGGCCCAGACGCGCGGATTGCCGCGTTCAGCCGGTCACAAGCGTGGCGCGGAAGCGGTCAATCGTACGATCCGCGCCGCCGGGGAACTGGGTGTGCGGTATCTCACCCTATTTGGATTTTCCTTAGAGAATTGGCAGCGCCCGGAAAGCGAGATCCGTGATCTGATGGCGCTTCTGCGTTTCTATCTCATACACGATGTCAAAGAACTCGAACGCGAGGGGGTGTGCCTGCGCGTTATCGGCGACCGGTTCCGGCTGCCTCAAGATACCGTCACGATGATCGCCGACGCGGAAGCGCGCACCGCGTCAAACAACAAGCTGATCCTGACGATTGCGCTCAGCTACGGCAGCCGTCAGGAAATCGTGTCGGCGGCCCGCGCACTTGCACGGCGGGCGTGTGACGGCGACCTAGCGCCCGAAGACATAGACGAAGCTGCGTTCGCAGCGCATCTGTACACGCGCGACATTCCCGACCCGGATCTGCTGATCCGAACCTCCGGTGAACAAAGGATCAGTAACTTTTTGCTCTGGCAGCTGGCGTATACGGAACTTGTATTCGTGCCGACGCGTTGGCCCGATTTCGGTGAGGCCGACCTTGAATACGCCGTGTCGGAATTTCGCGGACGCGAACGCCGCTACGGAGCCGTCTCGGGATAATTTCATGTTTTGGACTCGTGTCGCTACGTCAATCATTCTAGCGCCGATCGCGTTGGCGGCCGTGTTTTACGGTTCGCCTTGGTTTGAACTGGTTGTCGCCGGGATGGCCGCGGCCGTCATTTGGGAATTCGTTCATATTTCCAACAAGGACGGATTTCCGCCGCGTGCCGGCGTTGTTTTGATGACAACGCTGTTCGCTGTCGTTGTTGCCGGTTTTGACCTCGTCCTTGGCTTCGTCGTCATCGGATTTGTGTGGCTTGGTTTGTTTTTTACCGACCGTGATGTTGATCACGGTGGAACGTCCTCCCTCGAAAGCGCGCTGCTGTACGGCGCCGTCCCAGCGGTTTGTTTGATTGCGGTTAGTGAAATGGGCGGCAGCGCCACGGTAATATGGGTGTTGGCTGTTGTGTGGGGCACGGATGTCGGCGGATACGTTGCCGGACGGTTAATCGGCGGCCCGAAACTGGCGCCGAAAATCAGTCCGAACAAGACATGGTCAGGGGCGGCGGGCAGTATCACGGCAGCCGCACTCGGCGGCACGGTTGTCATTTACTGGGCCGGTGCGGATTGGTCCTGGCTGGCGCTTGTCCTGGCCCTTGCGTTGTCCGTGGTCAGCCAGTTCGGTGATCTGGCAGAGAGCCGTTTCAAACGGTGGCACGGAGTAAAGGATTCAGGCACCTGGGTGCCGGGGCATGGGGGCGTGATGGATCGGATCGACGGTCTTTGGGCCGCATCTCCGATTGCCGCCGTAATGTGCTCCGTCTTCGAGGGCGGGGTCAAAGCGTGGTAGCGCCGGACACCGATGCGACAGAGCAGCGCCGAATTACCGTTCTCGGCTCCACCGGATCTGTCGGCATAAACACACTGGACCTCGTCGCGCGTAACCCTAAACAGTTCAAGGTTGCTGCACTGAGCGCGGGCCAGAATGTGGACTTGCTGATTGAGCAAGCAAGAAAGCTGCGCCCGGAATTCGTCGTCATCGCCGACGAGGCTTCCTATCAAACACTCGTGTCAGCGCTGAGTGGAACGGGTATACGCGTTGCCGCGGGGTCCGACGCTCTTGTCGAAGCGGCACAAATACCGGCAGACGTTGTCATGGCAGCTATCGTCGGGGCGGCGGGTTTGCGTCCGACCCTGGCGGCTGTGGAGCAGGGCGGCATAGTCGCGCTGGCGAATAAGGAATGTCTGGTGTGCGCAGGCAGTCTTTTCATGGCTGCGGTGAAAAAACACGGGACGACGTTGCTGCCGGTGGATTCCGAGCACAGTGCAATTTTTCAAGTCTTCGATGCAGCTCTCCGCGGTTCTGTTGATCGCATTATCCTGACCGCGTCCGGCGGACCGTTCCGCGAATGGAGCATCGAACAAATGTCTGCGGCGACGCCGGAGCAGGCGGTCGCTCATCCAAACTGGTCGATGGGCAGCAAGGTCTCCGTCGATTCAGCAACGATGATGAACAAGGGGCTAGAGTTAATCGAAGCCAGCCACTTGTTCCCTGTGCCGGAGGAGCGCATTCAGATTTTGGTTCACCCTCAGTCCGTCGTGCACAGTCTGGTCGATTATGTCGACGGTTCTGTACTCGCCCAACTGGGGACGCCTGATATGCGCACGCCTATTGCGTATGCGATGGCCTGGCCCCAGCGGATGCCTGTGCCGTGCGACCGCCTGGACCTCGCAGAACTTTCGACTTTGACCTTCGAAGCCCCTGATTTTAAACGATTTCCCGCCCTCATACTGGCTCGTCAGACTTTACAGACAGGGGGTGCGGCACCTACTATCCTCAACGCCGCCAACGAGGTGGCTGTTGCCCGGTTCCTCGCCGGCGACATCGGATTTCTCGATATTGTGCGGACGGTTGAAGACGCCTTAAGCCATGTGCAAGCCAGCATGCCGGACTCCCTTGATGCGGTGATGGATATAGATGCGCAGGCCAGGCGGCAGGCCGGTGCGTCCATTCGCCACGGATAGGCTGCAAACCTAGATCACGAAGGACACTTTTACATTGGAACAAATCCTCGGCATTTCGTTCACGTTGATGAACTTTATCATCGCCCTGTCTGTGGTGGTGTTCGTGCACGAATTGGGTCACTTCCTGATGGCGCGGTGGAACAACGTCCGATGCGAAAGCTTTTCCATCGGGTTTGGGCCGGAACTGATCGGGTATACTGACCGCCAGGGCACGCGTTGGAAATTCAGTCTGATTCCTCTCGGCGGGTACGTGGAAATGTTCGGCGAGGCGGATATCGCCAATCCAGGTGCGGGGGACGGCGACGAAGCGCCCGATACCGAGCGTGAGATGACTCCTGAAGAGAAAGCCGTCTCCTTTAAGTACAAAACTCTGGGTCAACGTTCCGCGATCGTTTTCGCGGGTCCAGCGGTTAACTTCCTGTTTGCCATCGCAGTTTTTTTCGTGATGTTCGTCTCGGTGGGCCGGCCGGTTACCGAACCGGTTATCGGCGAGGTGATTGCCGAGAGCGCCGCAGAACAAGCAGGCTTATTGCCGGGCGATCGAATTCTTGCGATCGACGGCGCCGAGGTTGACCGCTTTGAAGACCTCCAGCGGATCGTGCCGCTCGGAAACGGAGCGCCGCTGCGTTTGACCGTTCAGCGCGACGAACAAGTCCTCGACATCACGGCGGTGCCGCGTGTGGTCGAGGAGACCGACGCGTTCGGCAATCCGCAAAAGCGGGCTCTGTTAGGTGTCCAGTCCACGGGCGAAACACGGATGATGGTCCGCCATAATCCCATTACGGCGCTCGGACTTTCCATCCAGCAGACCTACGTCGTCATCGAGGGCACTTTTATCGCCGTCGGTCAGATCATCTCCGGCGAACGGGGGACAGAGGATCTGGGCGGACCGATTAAAATCGCGAAGTTTTCGGGACAGGCGGCAAAGTCCGGATTCGCCAATTTTGTCATCTTTATGGCGATCCTCTCGATCAATCTCGGCATCATCAATTTGTTTCCGGTTCCCTTGCTTGACGGCGGCCACCTGTTGTTTTACGCCATCGAAGCCGTGCGCGGTCGCCCGCTGTCGGATCAGGCACAGGAGTGGGGACTGCGCTTCGGTTTGGTACTCGTTCTGTCTTTAATGGTTTTCGTAACCTGGAACGACATTCTGCAACTGTAACGTCGGTTTACCGATCCTGTCGCACCGGACCTGGAAGAGAAAAGGTTAAGTGGAGCCATGCGAGGGCTAACCGACCGTTTTAAATACTTGATACGGCTTGTCTTGGCATACAGCGTGGTATGCCTGGCGCCAGCGGCGGTTCAGGCGCAATCGGCGGGAGTGATCTCGCAGATTGCGGTTCAGGGCAACCAGCGTATCGAGCCGGCGACGATCCGAACCTATATTGCCGTGCGTGAAGGCGACCCGTTCGATCCCGTGGCGATTGACCGGTCTTTGAAAAATCTGTTCGCCACCGGTTTGTTCGCCGATGTCAGCATCGGCCGCCAGGGCGAGATTCTGATTATTCGGGTGGTCGAGAATCCGATCATCAACCGGATTACGCTGGAAGGAAACAAGCGTCTCGACGACGACAAGATTGAGCCGGAAATCCAGTTGCGTCCGCGCGTCGTGTATACGCGAACCAAGGTGCAGCAGGACGTTGAGCGCATTCTCGACTTGTATCGCCGCAGCGGGCGTTTCGCGGTTACCGTCGAGCCCAAGGTTATTGAACTGCCGCAAAATCGTGTCGACCTCGTATTCGAAATTAACGAGGGCGATCCGACCTACGTTCGCAAGATCACTTTTATTGGCAATGACAAGTACTCTGACGGTGAACTTCGGGACGTGGTGCTTACGCGGGAAGAGCGCTGGTGGCGGTTCCTGACGTCGAACGACACTTACGACCCGGACCGCATGGCTTTCGACCAGGAGCTGTTGCGCCGGTTTTATTTGTCCGAAGGATATGCCGATTTTGAGGTTGTCTCAGGCGTTGCGGAACTGTCGCCGAACCGCAAGAGTTTTTACCTGACATTCACTTTGGATGAAGGGCCACGGTACCGGTTTGGAGATATGACGGTCGACGTTTCCATCCCCAATCTCGATCCATCCGTCCTGCAAGCCGCAATCGTGCCGGCGCGCGGTGACTGGTACAACGCCGAGGAAATTGAATCGACCATCGATGTCTTCACCGATGTGGTTGGCGCGCTGGGCTACGCCTTTGTCGACGTGCGTCCGCGTGTTGCGCGCAACGAAGCAGAACGCACGATCGATATTATCTTCGACGTGCAGGAAGGGCCGCGTGTTTTCGTCGAACGCATCGACATCACCGGCAACGTCCGCACACTCGACAAGGTCATTCGCCGCGAATTCCGATTGGTCGAAGGCGACGCCTTTAACACAGCCCGTCTGCGCCGGTCGCGTGAACGGTTGCAAAACCTCGGGTACTTCAAGGAAGTCGAAGTCGACAACGTTCCGTCAGAAGTCTACCCCGACCGCACGGTTGTCACGGCGACGGTTGAAGAACAGTCCACAGGGGAGCTGCAATTCGGGATCGGATTCTCAAGTGCATCCGGTGCCCTGTTTGATATCGGCATTCGTGAACGGAACTTGCTCGGCAAGGGGCAAGACCTGCGGTTCAACTTTAGCCTTGCCCAGCAGCAAACTCAGATCGATCTCGGCTTTACCGAGCCGTACTTCCTTAATCGCCGATTGGCCGCAGGGGTCGATGTCTTTGCCACGGAAACGGACTATCTCGACGAGGCTGGGTTTATCAGCCAGTCCCTGGGCAGTTCGTTGCGGCTGGGCTTCAATTACAATGAATACGTGTTCCAACGGCTCAGTTATCTCCTGTCGTGGACAAAACTAGAGGGTATCAGTCAGTTTTCGTCTCAGTTCGTCCAAGAGCAGGAAGGTACGACCACGACGTCACAGGTCAGCCAGACCTTCGCGATTGACCGGCGAAATAACGTTATCGATCCGTCAGATGGATATTTCTTTAGCTTTTCTAATGATTTGGCCGGATTGGGCGGGACTGAGAAGTATCTCCGCTCAAGCGTTGCCGTGGGCCTCTATGAGGACTTTTTCGACGGCTGGATCTTCAGCGCGACCGGGAACGTGGGCTATATCGTCGGCATCGGCGAAGACATCAAAATCTTTCAAAGATATCAGCTTGGTGGTAACAACCTCCGCGGCTTTGACGACTTTGGCGCCAGCCCGCGTGATTCGACCACTGGCGACGCCTTGGGTGGCGATTGGATCGCGACAGCGCGTGCAGAGATTAAGATTCCCCTGGGATTACCTGAGGAGATCGGTATTACGCCGAAGGTCTTTTCCGATTGGGGAACGATCGGTGCCGCGAAAGACTTAGGCGACCGGAGGATCGATATCTTTAAGTCGCAGCGCGTGCGCGGGTCTGTCGGGGTTGGGGTCGAATGGGAATCCCCGGTTGGACCGATCAACATCGACTGGGCGCATGTATTGAGAAAAGCTAACTTTGACATCACAGAAAGTTTCCGCGTGAATTTCGGACAAAGGTTCTAGAGACATGAAAAACGCAATATTCGTTACAACCATCAGAACGATTGGCGCCCTTGCGCTGATGGTGGTTCTGGCCGCGCCAGCGTTGGCGCAGCAGACCGGCGCGACGCGTCCGGTCATCGGCGTGCTCAACACACAGTTGATCGAGCGGGATTCCCTTGCGGCAAAGGGCGTGCGCCTTGAGCGGGACAAGTTTCTGACCCGATATCAAACTCAAAACCGTGATCTCGAAAACCAGTTCCGAGAGGAAGACCAGCGGTTGACTCAGCAGCGCAACGTCATGTCGCCCGATGTCTTCCAGCAGCAGGCCGAAGAGTTTCAGCAGCGCCTGGCGGTCGCACAGCAGGAAAGCCGGATCAAGCAGCAAAATCTCCAGGCCGTCTATCAGCAGGCAATTGCGCAGATCAACCAAGAGATGCTCGTGATCGCGAGCCAAGTCGCGCAAGAACGCGGAATCAATATGGTCCTCCCTGCGAGCCTGATTCTCTTTGCTGATCCGTCCATGGATATCACCCGCCCAGTCCTGGAAATCCTCAATGAGCGGCTGCCTGCGGTGGCCATGCAGAGCCCGGAAGCGGCGATGGGCGAAGGTGAGGGCGGCGAAAGCGCGGCAGAGTAATCTGGTATGCCCGATCCCCGGTTCTTCCAGCGAGCCGGGCCCTTTCGGGTCCGTGAAATCGCTGCCTGGACTGGGGCGACGGCGCCTGGCCAGCAAGATCTGGACAGGGCGATTTCGGATGTCGGTGATCTGAAGTCTGCGACTTCCGATGACCTTGCGTATTTCGCCGGAGCAGAGCACGCGGCCGCCGCTAACGCCTCGCAGTGCGGCGCGTGCTTAACGACTGAATCGTTATCGGCCAAGGCGCCGGCGGGCGCGGTCGTGCTCATTGTCGACGATCCGCAGGCCGCTTTTTCGATCGCAGCCGATGCTTTTTATCCAGCGGCTCAGATTCCGATTAGCGTGGCGGCTCTCGACGGGTCGGGTGCTTATATCGATCCGTCCGCTAAGATTGGTGACGGCGTTGTCATCGAAGCCGGCGCAGTTGTTGGGCCGGGTACGGAAATCGGTAACCGCTCTCGGATCGGCGCGGGTTCCGTAGTCGGTCCGGGTGTTGTCGTCGGAGAGGATTGTCACCTCGGGCCCAATGTGACGCTCATGGTGTGTATCGTCGGCAGCGGTGTCATTCTTCATCCGGGGGTCGCCGTCGGCCAGGACGGCTTCGGGTTTGTTTTCGACAGTGTCGCCGGCCGGCACAGAAAGGTGCCGCAGCTCGGCCGGGTTTTGATCGATGACGATGTCGAGATCGGGGCGAATACGACAATCGACCGTGGAACCTTGAACGATACGGTCATCGGTGAGGGGTGCCGGATAGATAATCAGGTCCAGATCGGCCACAACGTCGTCCTCGGCAAACGCTGCATTGTCGTTTCGCAAGTCGGCATTTCAGGTAGTTGCACGATCGGGGACGATGTCATCCTGGCTGGGCAGGTTGGTCTAGCCGATAACGTGACCATTGGGCCCAGTGCCCAAGTTGCGGCAAAGTCCGGCGTTATGCGCGATGTTCCGCCCGGTGAGGCCGTCATGGGCTATCCGGCCAAGCCAATCCGCAAGTTTTGGCGCGAAATCGCCGCGGTGCAGCGTTTGACCGACGGCAAGAAGCGTTCTAAGTAATTCGGACTCGGCGACGAACACAAGGAACCAAGGCCATGGACGGAGAACCAGTCCAAGCTTCTGAGCAAACCATCGATATCCACCGGATTATCGAGATGATTCCGCACCGCTACCCGTTTCTTCTGGTCGACCGGCTGGAAGAGATTATCGCAGGAGAAAGTGCGGTCGGGATCAAGAATGTCACGATCAACGAACCGTTTTTCCAGGGACATTTTCCCGGCAGGCCGGTGATGCCGGGCGTCTTGATCGTTGAAGCAATGGCACAAACCGCTGCTGTCTTGGTTGTAAATTCCCTAGGGACGGAGGCCGAAGGTAAACTGGTCTATTTCATGACCATTGAGAATGCTCGCTTTCGCCGGCCGGTCGAGCCGGGGGATCAGCTGCGTTTGAAATGCACGAAAGTGCGCCAGCGCGCCAATGTCTGGAAGTTCTCGGGGGAAGCCAAAGTCAACGACACGGTGGTCGCTGAAGCGACCTATTCCGCAATGATTGTGGACCGCTAACTTTATGCGGGACATTCATGCGACCGCTGTTGTCGACGCGGCGGCCGAAATAGCGGAAACGGTAAAGATTGGGCCGTTCTGCGTGATCGGGCCGAACGTCGCAATCGAAGACAAAGTCGTGCTCCATTCTCACGTGGTTGTCGATGGGCACACGACCATCGGCGCAGGATCGGTCGTTCATCCGTTTTCGAGCCTGGGTCTGCCACCGCAGCATGCGCGTTACAAAGGCGAGCCGAGTTCCCTCATCATTGGTAAGAACAATACCATCCGCGAGCATGTCACCATGCACCCCGGTACGGAACAGGGCGGGATGACGACGACGATCGGCGACAACTGCCTGTTCATGGTTGGCAGTCATGTTGCCCACGACTGTAGCGTCGCAAACGACGTCATTCTTACCAACAATGTCGCTTTGGGCGGCCACGTGACCGTTGAAGAGTATGCGATCATCGGCGGACTTTCGGGCATCCATCAGTATGTGCGCGTTGGCAAGCATTCGATGATCGGCGGATGTTCCGCTGTCGAGAGCGATGTCATTCCGTACGGGTCTGTCAAAGGCAACCGCGCCCGTTTGTCCGGGCTGAATATTATTGGTTTGCGCCGGCGGGGTTTTTCCCGCGAAGACATCCGTTCCCTCAGAACCGCGTATGGGCTGTTGTTTTCGCAAGGCGGTAATATGGCAGAGCGGCTGAGCGAAGTCGCAGATGTATTCAGCACTCATCCGGGGGTGATGGATATCGTCAACTTTATTCAGGCGGATTCGTCACGCGCCATCTGCCAGCCGTTGTCGTCGAACGGGAACGGCGGTTGAACGCCGCCACAGGCAGCGCAGAAGCAACCGAGGCGGCCATGAGCGGCTCAAGCAGCGATACACTCGGGATTATTGCGGGAGGCGGGCGTCTGCCAGGACTCCTGGTGCAGGCGTGCAAGACGCGGGCGCGGCCGTATCTTGTTGTTGGCTTGGAAGGGCATGCCGACGATCTGCCCGAGCCCCCTGCGCTCTGGGCGCGCCTCGGAGATGCCGGAAAGATGTTCAGGGCGCTGCACGAGGCGAAAGTCACAGCAGTCGTCATGGCTGGCAAGGTTCAACGGCCGGACCTCAGGGATCTCAAACCGGATTGGCGCACGATCAGGTTTCTTGCGCGAACCGGCATTCGCGCGTTTACCCGCAAAGAAAAAGTCGGTGACGATCGCCTTTTGAGGTCGGTGATCGATGAAATTGAGCGCGAAGGTCTGAGTGTTATCGGTGTGGATTCCATTCTCTCAGATCTGCTGGTGCCGAACGGTCCCCTGACCGAGAATGCGCCGACAGAACATGATCAGCCTGATATTCAAGCGGGTATAGATGCGGCGCGCGCGCTCGGCGCCGCGGATATTGGTCAGGCCGTTGTTGTTCAGAATGGAGCGGTCTTAGCGGCCGAAGACGCTGCTGGTACGGATTACCTCATACACAGAGGCGGTGACCTGAAGCAGGACGGCCCTGGGCCGATCTTGATTAAGGTGAGCAAGCCGCAACAAGACCGGCGTGCCGATCTGCCAACCGTTGGGCCAGAGACAGTTGAAGCCTGTTTGGCTGCCGGGTTCCGCGGCATCGCGATAGAAGCCGGCGGAACTCTGGTCATGAACCGCGCGGATCTCTGTGCTCGCGCCGATGGCGCCGGCCTTTGGGTCGTTGCCTGCAGCGTTTCGACCGCCACGGATCAAAGCTGATTGGCATGTCTGAACCGGTTAGACTCTACATTGTCGCGTTAGAGCCGTCTGGAGATGTCTTGGGCGCCGGCTTGATCGATGCGCTTCAGCAAGAGACCGGTGTCGGCGTCGAGGTGTTGGGGGTTGGCGGGCCGCAGATGCAGGCCGCCGGGCTGACGTCACTTTTTGATCCGTCAGATCTCGCCATACTTGGCATCTTCGAAGTGCTGCCGAAAGCTGGCCTGGTTTTGCGGCGAGTACGAGAAGTTTTAGGCGACATCGACCGCACCCAGCCTGATGTTCTGGTGACCATCGATTCTTGGGGTTTTACGGGCCGTGTGCATAAAGCGCTGGCCAAGCGCGGCAGTCCGATCAAGCGCGTAAGGTATGTCGCGCCGCAAGTGTGGGCGTGGCGGGCTGGGCGGGCAAAGCAACTCGCACGCTGGATCGATCACATATTGACGCTGTTTCCGTTCGAGCCGCCGCTATTCGAGAAACACGGGTTGCGGGCGACGTGGGTGGGGCATCCGGTTTGCGAACCACGGTCCGGCAGTGCGGCGTCACAGAATCTCAGGGCCACCTGGAGCATCGGAAGCAACGAACATCTGCTTGCCGTACTTCCGGGGAGCCGGACGTCCGAAGTCCGCGCGTTGATGCCGGTGTTCGGGGAGACCGTAAGATTGGTCGCTGAGCGCTGTCCGGGGCTGCATATCGGTATCGCCACCGTCCCCAATGTTGAAGCCGAAGTGACCGCGTGGGCGCAGACACTTCCCGTCCCCGTCAAGGTGGTGACGACATCTGACGCGCGGTCTGCACTGTTTGCGGCTGCGGACAGCGCAATTGCGGCGTCGGGGACGGTGACACTGGAGTTGGCTACGGCCGGCGTGCCGCACGTTGTTGCTTACCGGGTTAATCCCGTATCCGCGTTTCTTTTCAAACGCATCGCAACGACGAATTATGTCAATCTTATCAATGTATTATCGGATGATGACATCGTCCCGGAATGCCTCCAGGACCGCTGCCGGCCTGATGTGCTTGCCAGGGAATTGTCCAGTTTGATGGTGGACTCTGCCGCACGGACACGACAACGCACTGCGTTCGCCCGTGCCGTGGCGCAACTCGTGCCGGACGGCGAGGCGCCGAGCGTCCGCGCCGCTCGAGCGGTATTGCAAATTGCGACAGATCATCTTTAACCGACAGCATTGAGCAGTACCTCGTTTAAGTCTTGGTCTGTTTTGATGAGGGCGGCGGCAGCTTCATACTGAGCCGATGCCTGGATTAACCCGATCGTTTCTCTCGCGAGATTGACGGGTCCATTTGCCTCCTGGGCGAAGACAGCAACGCCACCTGTCGGCCCTTCGCTCACTAAGGCCGGGGACCGCGGTGTAAAATCCGGGGTCTGGACGTTGACGATATTGTGCGCGCGTATATGTGTCGATTTTTGCGCGGCCAAAAGAGCCGAAGTTGCGATACCGCTAATAGCCATCGGTCGTCAGTTCCTTCCCATTCCCGCATAAAAAACGCATAAAAAAGACCAACGGTTGCATAAAGATTCAATAATAAGACTGCACCAACAAAAAATGGGCGCGCCTGGCAGGACGCGCCCTGATTTTTCAAAGAATACAGAAGGTTAGCGCTTGTCCAGCGGGATCAGGTCGCGCATTGGTTCGCCCTTGAAGAGCTGGCGGGGGCGGCCAATTTTCTGGTGCGGGTCCTCGATCATCTCGTTCCACTGGGCGATCCAGCCCGTCGTGCGGGCCAGGGCGAAGAGGGCGGTGAACATGGTCACCGGGATGCCCATCGCTTGGAAAATAATGCCGGAATAGAAATCGACGTTCGGATAGAGCTTCTTCTGGATGAAGTACTCGTCTTCGAGTGCGATTTTTTCGAGTTCGACGGCGATATCGAGCAGCGGATTATCCTTGATGCCGAGTTCGTCGAGAACTTCCTTACATGTTTGGGCCATAATTTTGGCGCGCGGATCGTAGTTCTTATAAACACGGTGGCCAAAGCCCATGAGACGGAAGGGATCGTCCTTGTCTTTCGCTTTCTTGACATATTTGCCGATCTGGCTGGCGTCGCCGATCTCGTTCAGCATGTTGAGGACGGCTTCGTTTGCACCGCCGTGAGCCGGCCCCCATAGAGACGCAATGCCGGCGGCGATACACGCAAACGGATTGGCGCCAGAGGATCCCGCCAGGCGGACCGTAGACGTCGATGCATTCTGTTCGTGGTCGGCGTGGAGAATGAGGATGCGGTCCATCGCTTTGGCGAGCACGGGATTGACCTCGTAATCCTCGCAGGGCGTCGCGAACATCATGTAGAGGAAGTTTTCCGCGTAACCCAAGTCGTTGCGCGGATACATGAACGGCTGGCCAAGCGAGTACTTATAGGCCCATGCCGCGATCGTCGGCATTTTGGCGATCAGACGGTATGAAGAAATTCGGCGGTGATCCGGGTTCGTGATGTCCAGACTGTCGTGGTAGAAGGCCGACAGCGCACCGACGACACCACACATGATTGCCATCGGATGGCCGTCGCGGCGGAATCCCGAATAGAAATTATGAAGCTGCTCGTGCAGCATGGTGTGATAGGTGAGGTCGTACTCGAAACGATCCTTCTCCTGGGCGTTGGGCAATTCACCATTCAGCAGCAGGTACGCGACTTCTTCGAAATTGCAGCTGCTTGCAAGTTGATCGATAGGATAGCCGCGGTGCAGCAAAATACCCTGGTCGCCGTCTATGTAGGTGATGGTGGACTCGCAACTGCCGGTCGACGTAAACCCGGGGTCATAGGTGAACATCCCGGTTTCTGCATAAAACTTGCGGATATCGACAACATCGGGCCCGGTAGAACCGCTCAGGACCGGGAATTCATATGTCTTGCCGTCCGCAGTGAACGTTACAGTTTTCGCCATGGTGCAGTCCCTTTCTATCTCGCGACGGACGGCTCCCCTAACGTGCGCCCATCCCGCTGTGTTCTTCTTATGAATTTGCTGCGGTGCTTATAGTACGAGAGGGTGAATCAATCAATCTCGCGCTAGGGAAATCGGCGGCGCTGACCGAAATGCGAATGCCATAATCGTTAAAGTTTTCAGACCTTTGCGCTCGCCTCTTCAATGCGCGTCAGGGCCTCATCCTTGCCGAACACGGCCATGACGTCAAAGATCGGCGGGGAAACGGTGGTTCCCGTCAGGGCCGCTCTCAGGGGTTGAGCCACTTGGCCAAGCTTGATCTCTTTTTGCTCAGAAAATTCGCGTGCCCAGGCCTCGAGCACCTCACCTGTCCAGGTATCCACGGCGGTCAGTTCTATGTGCGCTGCAGCAAGAATAGCCCGGCCTGCGTCGTCGAGCAGTTTTGCGGCTTTGGCATCGAAGGACAACGGTCGCGGACGGGCGTAAAACGCTGCGCTCTCGGCGAGATCGAGTACGGTTTTTGCCCGCTCTTTGAGGCCGTCCATACCTCCGCGAATGCGGTCTTTCGCCTTATCGTCGATCACAACCAAGTCGGCGCCGTCCTGCAGAATGTCGCAGACCAGATCGGTTAATCGGGCATTATCGGCGGCCTTAAGGTAGTGCGCGTTGAGCGCGGTCAGTTTTGCAACGTCGAAACGCGCGGGCGCCTTGCCAAGACCGCTGCCATCAAACCACTCGATGGCCTGCTCATCGGAAATGATTTCGTCGTCCCCATGTCCCCAGCCGAGCCGCAGCAGGTAATTGCGCATCGCTTCGGGCAAGAACCCCTGATCGCGGTAGGCTTCGGCGCCCAGCGCACCATGGCGCTTGGACAGCTTTGCGCCATCGGGACCGTGGATCAGCGGGATGTGGCCGTAGATTGGCGGAGCCCAGCCAAGCGCATTGAAAAGCTGTATTTGCCGAAACGCATTGGTGAGGTGGTCGTCGCCTCGGATCACGTGAGTGATTTCCATGTCATGGTCGTCAACGACGACGGAAAGCATGTACGTCGGCGTCCCGTCGGAGCGCAGCAGGATCATGTCGTCAAGCTGTGCATTAGCCACCGTGACGCGGCCTTGAACCATATCTTCGAGAACGGTTTCGCCGTCCTGCGGTGCCTTGAGCCGGATAACTGGTTCAACGCCTGCCGGTGCTTCAGACGGGTCGCGGTCCCGCCAGCGGCCGTCATAGCGGGTAGGTTGCCCGGCTGCGCGTTGCCGTTCGCGCATCTCGGTGAGTTCCTCTGGCGTCGCATAGCATTTGTAGGCGTGCCCTGTTTCGAGGAGTTGGGCAGCGACTTCGGCATGACGCTCCTGGCGCGCCGATTGCGAGACCGGGTCACCGTCCCAGCCAAGACCGAGCCAGGTCAGCGCGTCGTAGATCGCGTCGATCGCTTCCTGGGTCGAGCGTTTGCGGTCCGTATCCTCGATCCGCAGTAAATATTGGCCGCCGTGATGCCGGGCAAACAGGCGATTGAACAGCGCAGTACGGGCGCCTCCGATATGCAGGAAACCGGTCGGTGAAGGGGCGAAACGCGTGACGACGGTCATAGAATAGGGCTCTAAAGTCTTTTGGGATCGGTCCTGGCGGGTGCCAGTGGCGGCGATGCTGTAGCATACTGACCGAGCCATTGAAATGTCCCGGCGGACCGGTTGCCAGCGTTCAGGAGGTCAATGCTGAGGTGAGCGACGCACCGCGCCAGTTCAATCTGACCGGCCCAATTTTACAGGGCGCAAGGCGGGTGACGATCGCCGGCACTTGGGCCGGCATCAAACGTTGGATTGCCGAGGAGTGGGAGCGGCAGGCTCCAAACGCGGTCCTGTGGTGGCCGGTGCTGGTCGGTGTGGGCGTCGCGCTGTTTTTCGCGCTCCCGACCGACCGACCCGTTGCCGGCCCTGAGTGTCTTGTTCCTTTGTGGCTCCATAATCGCTTGTATCGCTTTAGCCGAGACTCGGGCGCGTGGGCTTTGTTTCACCGTTGCAATGATCGCGTTGGGATTCGCCGCAGCCGACCTGCGTACATTTCTGGTCCGCGCTCCGATACTGAGCGCAGAAATCGGTCCGGTGACGATCAGGGGCACAGTGGCGGAAATAGAACCCAGCGGCTCTGGGTATCGGATCACCCTCGAAGACCTGAATTTGGGCCGTGCGGCTGAAAGCACGCCCCCGCACCGTGTGCGTATCCGCATTCCCGGCAGTCACGGTGTGCCAGATATGGGCATGCGAATTGATGTGCGTTCGGTCTTGCGCCCGCCTGGACGGCCGGTCTTGCCCGGCGGGTTCGACTTTCAGCGCTATAGCTTTTACCGCCAGCTGGGCGGCGTTGGTTTCTCCGTCGGCCGTTGGACACGTGCGGAGGCAAGTACAGAAACTGCAGATGCATTCGACAAGCGCGTACGGGAATTGAGATTTACCGTTGGCCAGCGGTTGTCGATGCAAATGCCAAAAGAGTCCGGAGCGGTTGCACGGGCCCTGGTTACGGGCGAAAGGGCGGCAGTGCCAGAGCCATTGCAACAGGCCTACCGGCAATCGGGCCTGGCGCACATGTTGGCGATTTCCGGATTGCATATGAGTCTGCTGGCTGGGCTCGCATTCGTGTCCGTTCGCCGCGTGCTGGCTTTGATCTTGCCGGTTGCCGAACGCTTCAACACTAAGAAGATTGCGGCTGTTGCGGCCCTCGGCGCCGCGCTGTTCTATTTGCTTCTCTCCGGCATGAATATCCCGGCACAACGCGCTTTCATCATGGTCGCGGTGGTATTTGCCGCAGTGATGATCGATCGCAGCGCGCTATCGCTGCGGACGTTGGCCTGGGCGGCGATGGCCGTCCTGTTGCTTCAGCCCGACGCCCTGCTTGGCGCTAGTTTTCAGTTGTCGTTCGCCGCAGTTCTTCTGTTGATTACCGTTTACGAGCGCGTGCAAATCCGGCCCCGGCTGCGCGACGAATTTGGAACCCTCCGGCCGGTAAAGGCCGTTTTCATTTACGCGGTGGCCGTCTTGATCACCGATCTGATTGCAACCGGTGCGACGGCGCCGTTCACCGGATTTCATTTTCACGAGATCCCTAAGTATTCGCTTGTGGCGAACTTGCTCGCGGTTCCGGTTATGGGGCTTTGGATCATGCCGTGGGGATTGCTCGCACTTGTTCTCATGCCATTTGGATTGGACGGAGCCGCATTGGCACCCATGGGGGCCGGCATTGAGCTCGTTAACGCGATTGCAAAATTTGTATCGGGACTGCCCGGCGCGACCGTGTTCGTCCCACAAGCGCCGGCGTGGGCATTGGTTCTCATCACAGCAGGCGGACTGATGCTGTGCTTGTGGCGCGGCGCGTTGCGCTGGAGTGGAGCGATCGTGATCGCCATTGCGATTCCCCAGCCCTGGCTGGCCGGGCCACCCGATCTCTTGATTGACGAGAATGCGAAGGTGTTTGCCGTGAAAGGCACCGACGGCCGGCTCGTGTTTTCCCCGGGCCGGAGTGAGTCCTTCACCCGTGACGTTTGGCGTGAGGGCTGGGGCACTTCGCGAGACACCTGGGCCAAGGCGGATAACATCACCTGCGGCCGGGCAGGCTGCATCTATGCCAATCAGGACCGCTCAGCCGCACTCGCGTTGACTGAAGAAGCTGTCATCGAAGATTGCGGTCGGGTCGATGTGATGATCGCGATCATGCCGGTTTGGAAGCTGTGCGGTGACGGAGTCCGGATCGACCGCTTTGATGTCTGGCGAAACGGAGCGCATGCAATCTGGCTTAATCGCGATGGTATAGCTGTTCAGACAGTTGCACGTTCAACAGGCCGGAGGGTTTGGAACGAACCGACGTGGCGTCAGCGCCGCTAATCACCGCGGCAGACAGACGCCTTTGATGCTTCCCATGTCCTTAAAGCACCTGTTGCCAACGCCGCAGTCGGTATCGAAGGAACAGGTGTTCCCGACTTTGCCTGAGGTGTCCATCTGATTGCGGTAAGGGTTGCGATCTGAATCGTTGCCGGGGTCGTTGCCACCGGCACAAACGCCTTCCAATTCAAACTGCGCCTTCAAGCATTTGCTTCCGACTGCGCAATCCGTATCGAACCGGCAGGCCTGCGCGTCGCCTGCCGCGGCTAGGCTGAAAAGAAAAGTGAAAGCGGCGATAGCGGCGTATTTCATATTCAGATTCACCCTAACTCAATACCTGCGCAGCAAGCCGACCAGCTTGCCCTGCACCTGAACGCGGTCCGGTCCGAAAATCCGGGTTTCATAGCTTGGGTTGGCGGGCTCAAGCGCGATCGATTCACCTTTGCGCCGTAAGCGTTTGAGAGTGGCTTCCTCGTCATCGACGAGGGCAACAACAATTGTTCCGTTTTCCGCAGTGTCGCCGCGCTGAATAATCACCGTATCGCCATCAAGAATGCCCGCGTCGATCATCGAATCACCTTCAATGGTCAAAGCAAAATGATCTCCGCGGCCGAGTAGGGACGGCGGCACGCCGATATGCTCCGACGGATTAGCCAAGGCCTCGATGGGCATGCCAGCTGCGATCTTGCCATAAAGAGGAATATCGACATTGTCGTCGGTATCGTTGGCGGGGGCCGGGTTGGGGCTCTTGAATGCGCCAGAAACGACATTCGAGACGGATGACGATTCAACGGGCTCCGCGTTGTCCGGAAGCTTCATGATCTCGAGTGCACGTGCGCGGTGAGGGAGGCGGCGTAAAAACCCTCGCTCCTCCAGGGCGGTGATCAACCGATGAATGCCCGACTTCGATTTGAGGTCGAGCGCTTCCTTCATTTCATCGAAGGAGGGGGCGACGCCATCTAACTGCATTCGCTGGTGTATGAACATCAGCAGCTGGTGTTGTTTCTTTGTCAGCACCGCAGCGCCCTCCGTGTTTCTCTTGCCCAGAACAAATTGGCAACACGGATGTTCTACTTTAGTTCCAACATTTGGTCAAGCGTGCCGGAGAAAACGGCGCAGCTAGGTAAAAAAAAGACCCACTGGTTTCGAATCCCGGATTGAAAAATACCCGTAATAGATGTATCGCGGATGGCACGTGATTTTTTTTGGGGGAGTGAAATCGTGTGACTTGCTGAAGGATTCTTGTCTGTTTCGGTGTTTGCGCTGGGCGTTATCGGCGCAGAGGACGCAGACGCAAAGATGAAAGCGAAATACTACAAAGAGTGTTACGCATCGGTGGAACTGGCGCGGGAGTTGATCCCGGAACCAAAGGCCGATGTGGGCGGCACGGCGAGCACCGTCGGTTCGGCTGCCGGCGCGCTCGGGAAGATCGGCGGGTTTGGCGGCTTCGGCGGACTTGGGAAGGTCGCCAGCACGGCGGCGACTGTGCAGCAGTATTCCGGTTACGTCGCGTCGGCAGCAGCGCTGACCGAAAAAATGCAGAACGACTACCCTGATCCGGCGGATCGGATTCTCGCATACGGCGACCAACTTGGTGAGGACGCCGAAAGCATTCAGGCTGGAGCGGAACATCTCGATACCGCTCAGCAGTGTTCTGACGATGCGTATTCCCAGCTGGTCGCGGACTTTGAAGCTGGTGACATCAAGAAGAGCGCCGCGAAGAAGCAGCATGACGAAATCCGCAAGGGCATGATCGAAATCAACACCGTGCTGACCGATGCTCAGCAGGTCATGGACAACAATCTCAACAATTACAACGAAGCGCTGACCAACGAGACGTCGGGCATGGGATTGAACCTCGGAGATCTTGCGACGGCGGCATCGGCGGCATCGGTGGCGGTGGCTGTATGAGCGACATGGCATCCTGCGCCCGGATTGCTGCCGCCCAACGGGCACGCGCGGCTGGCGGGTGGGGAGGACTGTACACGGCGAATGACCCTGCGGGCGCCGCACCGACGCCTCCTGGCGGCATGTCCTACGCGCAATTCGGGATCATGAACGATCTGTCGATGCTCGGCGGCATGAGTGCGGTTGGTAGCATGTCAGGAACGGCAGCGGCTGCGGTCGCTGGCCAGAAACTCTTGGGTGAAGCGGTTGGCGGCAGCAATTCGGCCGCCCATGCGCCACAAGAGCAAGCGGGATACGCCCAGCAGATGCCGGATGCTCAACCGCAACAGGCGATGCTGTCGGAAGAGATGATGAACAGCCTGCGTGCCACCGGCGTGAGCAGCGAGAAGTTCATGCAGTCCTACGGCCAGATCGCAATCCAGACTGAGAAACAGTATACGGTCGCCGAACGTGTGGGCGAAAAGGCCGGCTGGTAACAATGGGAGACGCCGGGCCGGGATTACCCGGCCGGGAGTCAGTTAAAGGAGGCCGTCCAGGCGCAAGACCGGGACGGCCTCTTCTGCGTTTGCGGCCGGGGCGCCAGGCGGGCGCAAGATGACTGCATCTGAGTTCGCCAGCGCCCCGATCATACTTGAGTCCTGAGTGAAGATCGGTGTCACGGTCGCGGTGCCGTCGCCGTTGTCTGACAGGACCGCGCGCATGTAGTCCTGTCGGCCGCCGTTTTCAGGCACCGGCGCACCAAGGATAGCCAGCGATGGAACAGGCGCGTTGCCCGCCAAGCCTTGGCGGCGGTCAAGTGCCGGCCCAAGGAAGAGCATGGCGCAGATCAGCGCGGATACCGGATTTCCGGGCAGACCCAGCACGGGCGCCTCGCCAAGATGTCCGAACATCAGAGGTTTGCCGGGGCGCATGGCGATCTTGTGAAAGGCGACGTTGAGCCCGGCATCGCCGAGCGCTCTGCGCACCAGGTCATGGTCGCCGACGGAGACACCGCCAGACGTAACGAGCAGATCGCAATCCCTGGCAGCTTCAGCCATGGCGGTAAGGGCTTCACGGTCGTCTTTGACAACGCCGAGATGCACCGGATCGCCGCCGCGCGCGGCAACGAACGCGGCAAGAGCCGGACCGTTGGCGCTGACGATTTGCGCCGGCCCACGCGGTTCGCCGGGCAGGACGATCTCATCGCCGGTCGACAGAATGGCGACGCGGGGCCGGCGGTACACGTCAAGCCACGGCAGATCCATGGCTGCAAGCAACCCGATATGGCGCGGAGTGAGCCGCAGCGGCGCGGTGAGGACGACATCCCCCTCGGCGAAATCCTGAGCGCGGGGGCGGATGTGCCGGCCTGCTTCGATTTCACGGATTGAAATGTTTTCGCCGTCACGGTCGCAGTCTTCTTGCAATACGACCGTGTCGGCGCCGGGCGGAACCTGTGCGCCTGTAAAGATACGCACGGCCTGTCCTTCGCCGACTTCGCCGTCGAAGGGATGGCCTGCGGCGCTTTCGCCGATGACGGTCAATGTGCCTGGCACATTCGGCACGTCAGCGGCGCGGACGGCATACCCGTCCATCGCGGAAACCGTATGCGCCGGATGCGAAATGCGCGCGGGCGGGGTTTCGGCCAGAACACGTCCAAGCGCACTGGACAGGCTGACGGTCTCCCGTCCGAGGGGCGCCACACCAGCGCGAATTAGGGCTTGAGCTTCCTCAACCGAGATCATCACTCGGACTCATAAGTACCTGATTTACCGCCGGTCTTCTTGATCAGGCGGATATCGGTCAGGCGCATGTTTTTATCGATCGCCTTGCACATGTCGTAGACGGTCAGGGCGGCGACGGCGACGGCCGTCAGCGCTTCCATTTCAACACCGGTTTGTCCGGTGATCTTTGCCGCGGCGGTGATGTCCACGGCATTGCGGCCGGTGTCGCAGGTCAGCTCGACCTTGACCGAACTCAGCGCCAGCGGGTGGCACAGGGGAATAAGGTCGGCGGTGCGCTTGGCACCCATGATCCCGGCCAGCTGGGCGACGGTCAGCACGTCGCCTTTCTTGATACCGCGGTCGAGGATGGTCTTAAGCGTTTCCGGCTGCATCAGCACCGACCCGGCGGCGACCGCCTCGCGTGCGGTGCTGTCTTTGCCGGAGACATCGACCATGACGGCGTTGCCGTCGGCGTCGAAGTGGGTGAGGTCTTTTGCCATGTTCAGGCCGCCGACACGGAGACGACGGGATCGGCGAGCAGCGCGGCGGTTGCCGCCGCGACGTCGTCTTGGCGCATCAGAGATTCCCCGATGAGGAAGCGCCGCGCCCCGGCGACGGCTAGGCGAGCAAGGTCCGCAGGCGTTTTCAGGCCACTCTCCGCGATCAGCACCTTGCCCGGGGCCACGCGCTTGGCGAGCCGCTCGGTGGTGCCGAGATCGACTTCGAGGGTTTTGAGATTGCGGTTGTTCACGCCCAGCAGCGGCGAGCGCAGCGCAAAGGCACGGTCGAGTTCGGCTTCGTCATGGACCTCGACCAGCACATCGAGCTGGAGATCGGTGGCGACCGCCTCGAGTTCCAGCGCCTGGCTGTCGGACAGGCAGGCCATGATCAGGAGAATGCAGTCGGCGCCGATCGCGCGTGCCTCGAACACCTGGTACGGCTCAAGCATGAAGTCCTTACGCAGCACCGGCAAGTCGCAGGCCGCGCGGGCGGCTTTGAGGTACTCATCGCAACCCTGGAAGTTCTCGTTTTCGGTCAGCACCGACAGGCACGCGGCACCGCCGGCCTGATAGGCCTGGGCGAGGGCGGCGGGGTCGAAGTCGGGGCGGATCAGACCGGCAGACGGTGAGGCTTTCTTGATCTCGGCGATGAGGCCGTAGCCTGTCGCTGCGGCCCGGTCGAGGGCGATGCCGAAGCCGCGCACGGAGCCGGCGGACCGGGCTTCGGCCTCGACGTCGGCGAGAGGTTTTTCGGCTTTGAGCTTGTTGTAGTGCTCCCGCCGTGCGGCGCAGATCCCGTCGAGGACGTTGCTCATGACGCGTCACCTTGCGTGATCGCGGCGAACGTCTCGAGGGTCGCCCTGGCCGCGCCTGAATCGATGGCTTGGGCGGCCTGGGCAGCGCCGTCTTTGAGATCGGTGGCCTTGCCGGCAACGATCAGCGCCGCTGCGGCATTCAGCAGCACGATATCCCGATACGCGCTAAATTTTTTGTCGCCTTCCGCTCCGGGCGTACCGTCGAGCAGACCGCGCAGGGCCGCCGCGTTGTACTCCGGGTCGCCGCCCTTGAGATCTTCGGCGCTGTGCGTCGGCAGACCGGCGTCGGCGGGCGTGATTTCGAAGGTCGTGACCTGACCGTCCTTGAGCTGCGCGACCTGCGACGGGCCGGTGACGGTCAATTCGTCGAGGCCGTCCGAGCCGTGCACGACCCAGGCACTTTCCGAGCCCAAGCCCTTCAGCGCTTCGGCCATGGGTTTGACCCAGGCGGCGGAGAATACACCGAGCAGTTGATGCTTGGCCCCGGCCGGGTTCGACAGCGGGCCGATCAGGTTGAAGATGGTGCGGATGCCGAGCTCGCCGCGCACCGGAGCGACATGCTTCATGGCGCTGTGATGCTTCTGGGCGAACAGAAAGCCGATGTTGGCTTCCTTGAGTGCGCGTTCGACGACATCCGGGGTGGCGTCAAGATTGACACCGAGCGCTTCCAGCGCGTCCGCGGTACCGGATTTCGATGAGGCCTTGCGGTTGCCGTGCTTGGCCACGGGCACGCCGCAGGCGGCGACGACAATCGCGACGGCTGTCGAGATGTTGTAGGTGCCCGACGCATCGCCGCCGGTGCCGCAGGTGTCGACCGCACCGGACGGCGCACTGATCGGCAAAGCTTTGGCGCGCATGATCTTGGCCGCGCCGGTGAGCTCCTCAACAGTTTCGCCGCGCACAGCCAGGGCGGTCAGGAAGCTTGCGATCTGCACCGGCGAGGCCTCGCCGGACATGATGATCTCGAACGCCGCTTCTGTGTCCGCCAGACTCAGAGCCTGACCCTTGGCGACGGTGGCGATGAAGGGGTTGAGGTTGGCCATGGCGTGCCTTAGGCCGCGACGGAACGGTCGGGAATGTCCGGGCATTCGAGCCCGGTCGAACTCAGGAAGTTGCGCAGTACGCGATGCCCGAACTGTGACGCGATGCTTTCCGGATGGAATTGCACGCCGGAGATCGGCAGCTCTGTGTGGGCGAGGGCCATGACCAGATTGTCACTGGTCTCGGCGGTGACTTCCAGGCTGTCCGGCATGCTGCCGCGGTCGACGATCAGGGAGTGATAGCGCGTCGCGGTGAACGGCGAGGGGATGCCGGCGAACATCTTATGCCCAGTGTGAGTGACGGCGCTGACTTTGCCGTGCATCGGTTCCGGCGCCCGCACGACTTTTCCGCCGAACGCCTGGCCGATGGCCTGATGACCAAGGCACACCCCGAACAGCGGCAGGCCGGCGTCGGCGCAGGCAGCGACGACGTCGAGGCAGATCCCGGCCTTGTCCGGATCGCAAGGGCCGGGCGACAGAATGATCCCCTTGGGCTTGCGCGCCAGGGCTTCCGACGCGGTCAGGGCGTCGTTGCGTTCGACCTCGACCTCCGCCCCGAGCTCGCCGAGGTAGTGCCAGAGGTTGTAGGTGAAGCTGTCGTAGTTATCGATCAGCAGATACATGCGCGCGGGCCTATCGGAACACAGGGGTACAGCCTTGATTCGAGGCTGGAAAATGCCCCCGAAGGGCGCCTGCGGTCAAGCAATGCCGCGCCGGCGGCACCGTGAGTGCAGCCCGAAAACATAATCCCGCATCTGCTTGGCGAGGAACGAGCCCATGCACGACGTCAAAAATAATAATTATCTCAATAAATACAGAGCCCTAAGGCCGAATACATTCGAGCCCATGCACAACATTGTTACGCATACGCGTAAGCAAGTTGCCGGCGCCTTGATCCGGTCTGATCAGACTTAAACATGCGTGTGGCTTATGGATGCGACCATAATTGCTAGGAGTGTTTACAGGTAATTGCCGTTACCATCCCGTTCAAAGCACAGGGGGACAGAGAGATGATTTCCAGACGCACGTTTACGTCGTCAGCGGCTGCGTCCGTTGGTGCGCTGGCGGGAGCCGGTGCCGCGGAGAGCCAGACTCTGACATCGCTGTCGCCGCCGGTCAGCCAGGTTCAGTCCGAATTCCTTTACTACGACGATCCGGTCGCAGAATTCCGGGCCGACTTCCGCATGGGCCGCGATCTCGTTGAGGATCAGGGCTCGACTATCACCTGGTACCACTGGATGGTGTTTCTCATCCCCGGCGACCGGCGTCCCGAACCGCTGATGCGCTATGAGGGCATCGAATACAGCTACTTTCGCCATCTCGGAAACAGCAACTACCGCATTCACGCGCACAATGTATCGTTCGCGCGCGACCTCAAGACCAACAAGTTCACCGACACGGTGGTCAATCCGATCACCGGAGAAACGTGTGAGGTGCCGGTATCTCTGCTGCTCCATGATCCGGGGACGATCGGCGGACCCATCGGATTCCGCAACATGACCGGCGGCGGCCGGGTGCAGGAGGTCTATCGCCAGTTCCGCCGCGAAGACAATCTGATCAAATGCGACAGCGTGCGCAGCGCGCCGCCCGACTGGCCGGCGACGCATATCGAGAATTCCTGTAAGTGGGTGCCGATCGATGAGTTCGCCAACGAAACCATCACCTCATTGCCGGTACATTTCTGCGGCCACTACGCTTTCGAGTATTACGCCTGGCTCAACATGCCGAAGGAGCCGGGCGCTCCCGGCAGCGACGGACATCTGACCGGCTTCTGGGACGGCAAGAAACTCAATTCGCCGCAGGAAATTCCCCGCGAGATGCTCGACCGTATGGAGCGCGAGTATCCCGAGTTGCTCGAACCGCGCTGGAGCGAATTCGACACCCCCATCCCGTTTGAGATTTAACCAAAAGGACCACCCATGTTTTCACGACGCAACTTCGTTACTTCCACCGCTGCCGTCGGTGCGCTTGCCGGAGCCGGGGGCGCGCAGGCGCAGACTTTGACTTCGTTGGAGCCGCCGATCAGCCAGGTGCAATCGGATTTTCTGTATTTCGACGACCCGGTGGAGGAGTTCCGCCAGCATCTGCGCATCGAGCGCGATCTGGTCGAGGACGAAGGCGAGACCATCACCTGGTACCACTGGATCGTCTTTATGATTCCGGGTGACCGGCGCCCCGAGCCGCTGATGCGCTACGAGGGGATCGAGTACAGCTACTTCCGCCACCTCGGAAACAACAACTATCGCATCCATGCGCACAATCTTTCATTCGCCCGCGATCTAAAGACCAACAAGTTCACCGATACGGTGGTCAATCCAATCACCGGAGAAACGTGTGAAGTGCCGGTGTCGCTGCTGCTGACCGATCCGGGCACAATTGCGAGCCCGATAGGTTTCCGCAACATCGCCGGCGACGGATCCGTCCAGGACGTGTTCCGCCAGTTCCGCCGCGAGGACAACCTGATCAAACTCGACAGCGTGCGCAGCGCGCCGCCCGACTGGCCGGCGACGCATATCGAAAACTCCTGCCAGTGGGTCGATATCGATTTGTTCGCCAATGAGACGATCACATCGCTGCCGGTCCATTTCTGCGGCCATTACGCATTCGAAAATTACCCGTGGCTCAACATGCCCGAAGGCAAGGGCCATCTGTCTGGGTTCTGGGACGGTAAAAAGATTAATTCGCCGCGGGAGATTCCGCGCGAAATGCTTGATAGACTGGAACGTGAATATCCGGAATTGCTTCACCCGCGCTGGGAAGATTTCGAAAAACCCGTGCCGTTTGAAATTTGAGCTGATTGCAAGACGAAGGACGTACACCCATGGACGATCTCCACTTAGACCGCCGTTCTCTCCTGACCGGCGGCGCCGCGCTGACGGCACTGCCCGCAATGACATCTGCTTTTTCGCCGCGCCGCGCGATGGCAGACAATCACGCATCGCTGAGCGGACCGACTTATGATCTGATCAACAGCGGCAAAGACAATGTCGATGCCTATCTCAAGCTGACTTCCAATCTGGATATGGAGTCCACGCACTTCGGCTGGATCGACGGGTATGTCATGGGTGTCGCACCCGGCGGGGCGGTAAAAGACATCTGCGGTTTCCGCGGCATGGGATGCAACCGCCTGCTGCCCTACGAAGGGCCGGAGCACGGCTACCGCCGCGTGCTGCGCGAGATCGTATTTTATACCGATCTGGAGACCGGCGAGATCATCGAAGAGATGGAAAACCCGTTCACCGGCGAAAAGGTGAAAGTGGTGCCGGTGGCCAATGATCCGTTCAACGCGGTGTTCAAGGACGTCTGGCCGGACCCGCCGTCCTATGGGGGGCTGAATACCGAAAAGCGCGAGCCGCGCCCGTTCATTCTGAACTGGCAGCAGATCGGCCAGCACTCGATGATGGAAATTCACGTCCATCTTTATTACCCGAACGCGCTCGACCCCAAGAAGTGGGTACGCGAAAGCTCGGGCCCGATGAACCGCGTGACCGAGACGTTCAATTACACGTTCTCGATGGAAGACCTGCAGAACCCGGAACTGACCACGATCTCCAGTACCGGCGTGTGGACTCGCGTCACCCCGTGGCTGCCGTGGATGCTGATGGGACAGGCGCCGGGACACTGCCTGTACAATTGCAACTTCGCCGATTGTAAGAGCCCTGAAGAGTTTCCAGACCAGCGCATCGTCGAGCACATCGCCAAGAACTATCCGCGCTTCCTCGACGCCCCGGATGTATGGGAAGAGCCGAGCCTGTCGTCGCTCGAATGGTATGCGCGCGAGCAGGAGCCCGCTCCCCCCGGCGGTGTGTAAGAGAAACGCCAAAGCAGAGAGAGCCAATGTTTGATCACGTGAAACGCGCGCTTGCCGCGGCGCTGTTTGCCGTTACGCCTGCGGTGGCGCAGGAGTTCCCGTCCGGAGTCGTTAATCCCTACGACGCGATGGACGACCCGGTGTACAGCGATCCGGTGTTCTGGTGGCGAATGACCAACGTGCCGGACAACGTCTACGAGCCCGACCCCTATTTCTATTGGCCCGACGCGGTCATCGAAGGGCCGGGCGGCGAATTCATTCCGGCGGCCAAACCGGGCGAAACGACGATCCCGCAAGCCGATCTCGACGCCATGGCCGCGTGGGCGGAAGAGCGCGACACTTACGTGCTGATTATCGTGCACAAGGGTATGGTGCAGCTGGAACGGTATTGGCAGCAGGGCAAGCCCGACGTTCTGACAAACGGCCGCGCCATTACCCGCAGCGTGACGCCAATGGTGTTGGGCTTCGCCGTGGCCGACGGCGATCTCGATCTTGACGATCCGATCGGCACGTACATCACCGAATGGCAGGATGATCCGCGCGGCGAGATCACCGTGCGGCAACTGGCACAAAATGCCTCGGGCCTGGAAATCGCGCCGAGCCTGGGGCTCGACGTCATTCACGGCAACAAGGATTTGTGCCTAGTGTACTGCGGCGATGTGGTGGGCGCGGCTCTTGCCTATGACAAGACCAGCGAACCGGGCACACGATTCGAAGTGGCGCAGGAAAACACCCAGTTGCTGGCGCTCGTGATCGAACGGGCGATGGGCGAGCCGATCCAGGAGGTTCTGTCCGAACGCGTGTGGCAGAAAATCGGCGCGGGGAATTCCACGTTTCAGTTCGACCGTCCTGGCGGTGTGGCGCGGGTGATGTGCTGCATGCGCGCCGCGCCGCGCGACTGGGCGCGCCTGGGCGTGCTCATTCTCAACGGCGGCACATGGAATGGGGAGCAGGTATTGCCTGAAGGCTGGGTCGACACCATGGCGACGCCGTCGCCGGTCAACCCGCGTTTCGGCACCGGCCTCTGGCTGGGCACGCCGTGGATCAGAATGCGCAGCTATTGGGAAGGCACGCCCGGCGTCATCCCGCACGAAGAACCCTTCGTGGTCGACGACGTGCGCATGATGGAGGGCGGCGGCTTCCGGGTGATCTTCACCGTGCCGTCGGAAGATCTGATGATTCTGCGTCTGGGGAATTCGCAGAACCCGAAGTGGGATCATTCCTATCTGGTCAATACCTTCCTCAGGACGCTGTACCGCTAACGCGGACCCGGTGCATGATCGCGGGCGCCAGAGCGAAGATGCGGCGGCACGTGCCGCAGGTCTGAAGGACTCACGATGATTGTCACGGACGAGCAAATCCGGACTTATGACCGCGACGGGACCGTATTGATTCCAGGCGCGTTTGACGACTGGGTCGCGCACATCGAAGCAGCGGTCAAGGATGTGATCGCGGAGCATCGATCGGGCGCACTCGATCTCGACGCCGGAGCGCCGAGCACGCAGAACGATCTCAACATCGTCGAAAATTTCGGCGGCGGCGCGATGGCCCTGAATATTTTTCCTTATCATGCCGGATTCCAGGAGTGGCTCGATGAGTCGCCGGCCGCCCGGATGGCGGCGGAGATCATGCAAAGCAAGACGGCGCGCTATTGGATCGACGCGACCTTCTGGAAAGAAGAGGGTGCGGCCTCGGAAGGCACACCGTGGCACAACGACACCTGCACCTGGCCGTTCTGGGGCCGCCAAATGACAATCCTGTGGATCGCCCTGACCGATGTGGATGAGGACAACGGCCCGATGATCACCGTGCGCGGCACCCATGACGGCGACGGACGCTATTACTCGACGTTCTTTCCCCAAGATATAGAACCGCCGGAGCCCTACCGGCCGTGGCAGGAGTTGATGGATCAGGCTCTGGCGCCGGACGCCGAGATTCAAACCTGGACGATGAAGAAGGGCGATTGCCTGTTCATGCATCCGTCGACGATTCATGGCTCCAAACCCAGATCGGCGAATGCCGGCGTGCCGCGGCTGGCGTTCAGCACGCGCTGGCTCGGCGACGATGTGGTGTGGAAGCCCGATCCGCTGACGGCGCGTATGACCGAAAAACTGACCGACCATCCCGACATGACGTTCAATGCGCCGCCGGCGGTTAGCGCAATCCCCGTAAGTTGGCCGCATCCTTCGGCATAAAGGAGAAGAGGGCTCAGACATGCATCCCAAAGTCACACACGAGATCATCGACACCTACAAGGACGTCGGCGTCGCCCACGTGCCCGGTGTGTTTTCCGCCACGTGGATCAATGACATGACCGCGTTGATCGACGAGATCGTGGTGGGTCTGCGCAACGGCACGATGTCGTTTGGGCCAAATGAGATCATGCGGGATGTCGAGTTCGAGGACCACGACGGTTATGTGCGGCTGATCAATCTGTACTGGCGTTTGCCGGCGATGCGCCGGCTGGTCGAAGACAGCGGCTGCGCCGAAGTAGTCGCCGACGTGATTGAGTCCGACGAGATGCGCGCCTGGATGGACGGCACGTTTCTGAAAGAGGGTGACGCCACCGAGACGGCGACGCCCTGGCACAACGACGAATGCCTGTTTCACTTGCGCGGCCACCACAGCCCGTCCATGTGGGTCGCCCTGACCGACATCAATAAAGACAACGCGCCGCTGATCACCCTGGTCGGATCGAACAAGGACCCGCACCGCTACCGCAGTTCGTGGGCGCTCGAGGATGTCGAGCCGCCGCCGGAGTTCCATCCCTGGTCCGAGTTGCTGGAACGCGTCGCTGCACCGGATGCGGATATCCGCGTGTGGGAGGCCAAGGCCGGCGACATGCTGATCATTCATCCGAAGACGATTCATGCCTCGCTGCCGCGCAGGGCCGGTGTAGATGGGCGGCGCCTTGGGTTTTCCCTGCGCTGGATCGGCAGCGATATCCGCTACGAAGTCAATCCGACGTCCAAGATGGCGCCGTTTCAAGATGCTCAGGGGCTCAAGGAAGGGCAGCGGATACCGGACAGTGCGATTCCCGTGACCTGGCGCCGCGACAGCGCGCAAGCTGCGTGAAGATTTCCCGGTCTCTGGTCAAAACGTCGTCGGGGCATGTGCATGTGCGTTCGGCGGGAGAGGGCAAGCCCTTGATCCTGATGCACTGGACGCCCGCGTCCGGACGTCAGTTTGGACCCATGCTGCCGCTGTTCGCCAACGCCGGGTTCGCGGCCTATGCGCCTGACCACATGGGGTACGGACAATCCGATCCGCGCCCAACGCGGTGGGAGATCGCCGAGTACGCCGACACCATCGCCGAGCTGATGGGTGAGCTGGCCTTGGAGTCTGCGGCGATTGTTGGTGGGCATTTGTCATCAGAGATCGCGGTCGAGTTGTCGCTACGCCATCCCGATCGCGTGACTCATCTGGTGCTCGACGGCAGTCCGGTGTGGGACCGCGCGTTCCGTGAACAGGTGTTGGCCACCGCGCGGCAGCCGGCGCCGGATTGGGCGGAAGACGGTTCGCATATCGCTTGGGTTTGGGAGAGGTCCGTGTGGCTGCAAAAGATGTGGGACTCAAATTTTGAGCTCGACGATGACAGTGCCGCGTTTCTGCGCGGCGCGGTGATCGATAGCCTGCTGGCGCAACAAAGCGACGATTCTGCCGATGCTCTGAAGAATTACGATATGGAAGCCGCGCTCAAGCAGGTGAGCAAGCCTGTGTTGGCGCTGACGGCGAAAACCGATCCGCTGAATAACTGTCACGCCAAAGTGCTGGACCTGGTTCCGGGCGCAAGCGGCCACGAATTCTCCGGCAGCCATCCCATTCATCACGCAGAAAATGCAGCGCAATATGTGGATGTAATTGTCCGTTTTTTGACCGGGCAGGCAAGGGAGGAGTAACCTACATTTCATAAGGACCGGGGAGGGCCGCATGCACATTCAATCTCGTGTTATCCCGTTCGCATTCCTGATCGCCGGATGTGCGACGGATCAAACTGACAGCACCACAGCGCTAGTCACCTACACGGAAGAACGCGAGATGTGCGCGGACAGAAGTGCGACCCGTAACGCCTACTTTGGCGATCTGCACATTCACACCGGCTTTTCCTACGACGCGCTTCCGTTCGGCGTAAAATTGACTCCCACGGATGCCTATAACTTTGCCAAGGGCGAGCCGCTGGCCGTGCCGCCTTACGATGAAAACGGCAATGAGACCGGTATACTGACAATCGACAAACCGTTGGACTTCGCCGCCGTTACCGATCACGCGGAGTTCTTCGGCGAAGTGCAATTGTGCACGGACCCGGACAGCGAGGTGTACGCCACGCGGATGTGCCGGCTGTTCCGCACCGGTGTTTTCGAAAGCGTCGGACAATTCGTTGACGTCAACAGACAGGCTGAACCGCAGCGTATTGCCGAAATCTGTGGTGAGGACGGGCAGGCCTGCTACGACGCGGCGATCCCGTTGTGGAAGCGAACGCAGGAGATGGCCGAATTTGCTTATGACAAAACCTCGGCATGTTCGTTTACCGCGCTCATCGGTTACGAGTACACCGGCACGCCGGACGGCAATAATTTCCACCGCAATATTATTTTCCGGAATTCACATGTGCCCGAGCGGGCGACCTCTTATGTTGATGCGCCGACGGACCAAGAGTTATGGGCCGCTCTAACGGAGGAGTGCCTTGAGGGCGTCGACGGTTGCGACGTGCTTGCCATCCCGCACAATTCAAACCTGAGCGCCGGGCGAATGTTTCCGTCTTATATGTCCGGCTTCGAGAATAAGGACAACGCGGCGGCTGTGGCGACCCTTCGCAACGCGATGGAACCGCTGATGGAGGTGTTCCAGCACAAAGGCAATTCCGAGTGCTTCAACGGTTTCCCCGATGTCTTGGGCGCTGTGGACGAACTGTGCAACGTCGAGCAGCCGCGCACGCTCGGCGAACGGCCACTCTTCCGCGGCGGGAGTGTTACCGTCGAGTTTTGCGACGGAGATGAGATCGGCTCGCGCGGCTTCAACGCGCAGGGCTGTATCTCGAAGCGCGACTTTTACCGCACGGTGCTGCTGACCGGATTGCAGGACGAAGCGGAGATCGGCGTGAATTCATACAAAATTGGCGTCATCGCCTCGACTGATACTCACATCGGTGCGTCAGGTCATACGGATGAAAGTGATTGGATCGGTCACTTGGTGTTGGAATCCACATTCGATTCAAGAATGAGAGATCGGCAAAGCTCGCCCCTAGGCCTGACCGCAAATCCGGGCGGGCTCGCCGGCGTATGGGCCGTGGAGAATTCCCGCGATGCCATCTTCGATGCGCTCGAACGCCGCGAGGCCTTTGGTACGTCGGGTACACGCATCACCCCGCGCCTATTCGGCGGTTGGGACTTCAACGCCAATGTGTGTAGCGCGGAGGATGTTCCGGCGGCCGGCTATGCAGATGGTGTGCCGATGGGCACCGATCTTCCCGCGCGCACTACTGCCCAAGCGCCGAAATTCCTCGTACTCGCCAATCAGGATCCCGACGCGGCGCAGCTCCAGAAACTACAGATCATCAAAGGCTGGATCGATGGCGACGGCCAGGCGCACTACGACGTCATCGACGTCACCGGGCAGGAAAACGAAGCGGGCGAGGTGAATTTGCAGACCGGCGAATGGTCCGGCTCCGGCGCGTCATCGCTGTGCGCCGTATTTGAGGATGAGAATTTCGATCCCGCCCTGCCGTCCTATTACTACATGCGCGCGGTCGAAGTGCCGACGTTCAGATGGAGCTGGGCGCAATGCGTTGCGCTGCCGGAAGATAAGCGCCCAGAGGCATGCACCAACAACGCGCCCAAGACCATTCAAGAAATGGCCTGGACGTCGCCGATTTGGTACATGCCGTAAAGCGCTACATGACCCGCTCGCGCATACCACGCGCCGTATGGTTTATAGCTTGCCGCTTTTGCAAAGACGGTCTTTGACACAGGTCCGTTTTTTCCGGACGATAACGTCAGTTCCGGGGAGGGCCGCATGCACATTCAATCTCGTTTCGTTATCCCGTTCGCATTCCTGATCGCCGGATGTGCGACGGATCAAACTGACAGCACCACAGTGCTAGTCACCTACACGGAAGAACGCGAGATCTGCGCGGACAGAAGTGCGACACGCAATGCTTATTTCGGCGACCTGCATATTCACACCGGATTTTCCTACGACGCGCTGCCGCTCGGCACCAAGATCACGCCGGCCGACGCTTATAACTTTGCCAAGGGCGAGCCGCTTGCCGTGCCGCCGTACGACGAGAACGGCAACGAGACCGGCGTTCTGACGATCAGAGAACCGCTCGACTTCGCGGCGGTGACCGATCACTCGGAATTTTTTGGTGAATTGAAACTGTGCACCGATCCCGACAGCGAAGTATATTTCACCAACACGTGTAAGTTATTGCGCACCGGCGGCGGGGAAGGGATGTTCCCCTTCATCCGCATGATTCTCGACGAACAACCCGAGCGCCTGACGGAAATCTGCGGTGAAAACAGAGACCAATGCCGCAACGCGGCTATATCCCTGTGGCAGATCACGCAAGACATGGCGGAAGCCGCTTACGACCGCACCTCGGCATGCGAATTCACCGCACTGATTGGTTATGAGTACACCGGGACGACGGCGGCCAATAACATTCACCGCAACGTCATCTTCCGCAACGACAAGGTGCCGGAGGCGTCGATCTCTTACATCGAAACGCCGACCGACAAGGAACTGTGGATTCAGCTGACCGAGCAATGTTTGGAAGGCACGCCAGGATGTGATGTGGTGTCCATTCCGCACAACGCAAACCTAGGCGCGGGGGCGATGTTCCCGTCGTTCATAGCCCGGTTTGAAAGCGTGGCGGAAGACAGAGAGATGGCCGAGCTGCGCAACATCGTCGAGCCCCTCATTGAAATTTTCCAGCACAAGGGCAATTCGGAGTGCTTCAACGGCTTTCCGGATATTCTCGGCGCAGCCGATGAACTGTGCCAAGTCGAACAGGTGCGCCGGGTCGGCGACTTTACTGATGCCAACGGCGAGCCGTATTCATTGGACTTTTGCGAAGACGGAGAGGTAGGGACTCGCGGTTTCACAACGCGCGCCTGCGTGTCCAAGAACGATTTTTTCCGCACGGTGCTTCTGACCGGATTGCAGGACGAAGCGGTGATCGGCGTGAATTCCTACAAGCTGGGAGTGATCGCCTCGACCGATACGCACATTGGCGTATCAGGCCATGTGCACGAAGCCGGGTGGATTGGCCATCTGGTCGAGGAAACCGACTTTGAAACCCGTCTCAGCACGATTGGCACGTCGCCCCGTGACATCACGGCCAATCCAGGCGGGCTGGCGGGCGTATGGGCGGTCGAGAACTCCCGGGACGCCCTGTTCGAAGGCATGGAACGGCGCGAAGTGTTCGGCACCACGGGGACGCGCATCGAGCCGCGCTTCTTTGCCGGCTGGAACATTGCCGCCAACGCTTGTGCGTCCGCGAACGTCGCTGCCGCCGGATACGACGGCGGCGTGCCGATGGGCGCAGATCTCGTCACGCAACCGGGCGGCGGCAGTCCAGCCTTCCTGGTTCACGCCACGCGCGACCCGAATGCCGCGCCGTTGCAAAAAATTCAAATCATCAAGGGCTGGATCGACGATGACGGCCGCTCCAATTACGAGGTCATCGACGTCGCCGGCGTGGAAAACGAGACCGGGGAGTTCCTTGAAGACACCGGCGCCTGGACCGGTTCTGGGTCTGACTCGTTGTGCGCGGTGTATCGGGACCCGGCCTTCGACGCGGCGAAACCGGCGTATTACTATATGCGCGCCGTCGAAGTGCCGACACCGCGGTGGAACTGGGCGCAATGTCTGGCGCTACCGGAAGCCGACCGGCCCACTGGCTGCACCAACGACGCCCCCAAGAGCATTCAGGAAATGGCCTGGACCTCGCCGATTTGGGTCATGCCCGCTAAGTAACCGGATCATTTGCGCCGGTTTTGTTTGGACCGGCGCGGGTGTAAACTCCACGCCACAGTCTTAAGCGAGTTTCTGCTTTTGCATTGGGAGCCTCGATCATGATCAACCGCCGCACCCTCTTGACCGGGACCGCCGCCACGGTTTCCGCCGCTGCTGCCGCCGGCACCTTCGGCCCGGCCATGGCTGCCGCGAAATCCGGCGAATTCCGCCTCGACGCGCCGCGTGGCCGCGAGGGCATCTACCGCCGCCTGCCGAGTCTGGACGTGCAGAGCAATCAGGACTTCCTCACTGACATCCGCCGCTTCGCCCAGGGCGGACCCGGCAACATGGTGGTCGCCGCGCGCGAGCGGGTGATCGAAATCCTGGAGGAGAACGGCTACGACCGCTATGCCGAATTGCCGATGGAGCGGGTTCTGGAATTGGTTCAGGACGATCCGACGGTCATGACCAGCGCGCGGCTGTGGCTGACCAACCAACAACTGACCTGGAAAGGCGTACGCGACCTGTTCTACAGCGACGCCGATTTGTATCTGTCCGAATTGAAATCGGCTGAGAAGGCGGGCCCCGGATCGCTGGAACTGAACCCGCGCATGCACATCCCCGAGTATGCCAAACATGAAATTCACATCATGCCCGGCGGTTACGTCGGCGATCCGCTCGGCGGTTACATCTATCATTACGGCACGGTTAATTTCTTCCTTGGCCACAACAAGCAGGATGAAAACCAGACCGGCGTGGCCAACGCGGCCCCAACGCCGAAAGACGGCAAGGTGCGTCGTATTCTTGAAATCGGCTGCAGCGTCGGCCAGATGACGACGGCTCTCAAGCGCCGCTTCCCCGATGCGGAAGTGTGGGGCGTCGATGTCGGCGGCCCGATGGTCCACTACGCCCACATGCGCACGGCGGACATCGGCCTCGATGTGAATTACCGCCAGGCGCTGGCGGAGGACACCGGCTTCCCGGACGACTACTTCGACATGGTGGTGTCCTACATCATCCTGCACGAGGTACCGAACAGCGAGAACACCAAGATCATGAAGGAAGTCAGCCGCGTGCTGCGTGGCGGCGGGATATACTACCCGGTCGACTTCTACACCTCGTTCGATCCGCCGAAGGATGCCTACGGCAAGTTCCGCCGCTGGTGGGACCACCGCTGGAACGGCGAACCGTGGGCGCTTCAGCACATGGATTACGACCTCGCCGGAGATCTGGCCGCCGTGGGTATGGACGTCAACAAGAAGGGCAACGCCGCGGTGATCTACAACACCGGCGCGACGCGCGGCCGCCCGAACCTTGTTGCGGTTGAGGCCTAAGGGGAGGACGACAAATGGCGACGGAAAAAGACGGTGTTTCCCTCAATGATGTCGGCCGCCTCGGCGCGGAAACTGACTTCATAAAACACGATTCCGAGAACATGGTGCTGCTTGGAAATGCGCATATCGATAACCTGATGCACATGGTCATCGCCCTCGGGGCCGAAGTGTGGACTGGCCAGCAGCGCGTCAAGATCATGGAAACCCTGCTGTCCAGGCACGGCAAGGTGACTACCGAAATGATCGAGCAGTACGAGCCGACTCAGGAAGAACTCGATAAGTGGGAAGGCGAACGCCGGGCGATGGTGGACCGCGTCTACAGCGTGATGGCGCGCAACAACCAGGATGCGCGTCCGTTCGCATCAACCGAGCCGAACCTCGATAAGAAGTAGGTGCGCTTCGCCGGTCTAACCGGCGGCGGCCGTCTGCCGCTCGTCCAACGTATAACGCGTCAGCAGCAATCCGCCTGCGACATTACAGGCCGCCGGGATAAGGGCCACGAGCACAAAAATGGCGGTGATCGCGGATTGTGGCTGTTCCGGCGGAAGGTCCGAACCTGCACCGCTGATGAATCCGGAAATCTGCAGCACCAGGCCGGCCAGGAAGGGCGCGCCTGCGGCGGTGCCTTTTTCGACCATGCTGTAGACCGCCGCCATGGTGCCTTCCTGGGAGAGTCCGGTCTGTCTGGTGTTGTTTTCCATCGTGTCCGGCAAAATGGAAAAGCCGACAACCAACAAGCCCGCCGAGCCGACGCCGACCATGAACATGCGGATGTCAGTCGCCCAGAACGGCTCACCCAGCGCCGTCGTCAGCCATGACAGGGCAATCAACGCATAGCTGAACCCTGCGCCCATATAGGTGTTGCGCTTGCCGTAGCGCTTGGCCAGCCACGACCACAGCGGCAGGGAAACAAGCGTTCCCGCCATCTGAAGGCTGGTGAAACGGATCAGAAAACTCTCATCCTGGTCGAGAACATAGCGGGCGAGATATAGCAGTGCTGCTGTGGTGCTGCTGGCGGCAAACAGCTGAAATAGCTTGACGCCGATGAACACGCGAAACGGTTTTTGCGCCAACACCATGCGCACTTGCTCGACATAGCCGACGCGCGAGGTCTCCGCCTGCACAATCACCGGCGCGCGCGATATCAGAAAGGTGCTCAGCCACATGAAAGCCAGGATGAGAGCGCCCTGAAGCCAGCCCATGCCGACATATCCCGTGTACCCGCCACCGAACACGTTTAACAGCATTGGTCCGAGCACCCCGACGTTGAGTCCGGCGACGGTCATTGCGACCACCCGAAACGACATCATTGTCGTGCGCTGCTGGGGGATCGCAGTGATTTCCGCAGGAACGGTGAGGTAGGGCACGACGAACAGGCTGTAGCCAGTGGCGTAAATAATCAGGGCGACGAGTGCAAAGATCTCAGTCCACGGGCCTTCCAGGTGCGGCGTTGAGAACAAAACTGCATAGCCCAGAGCCGCGACCGGCGCGCCATAAAACAGGAAGGGGACGCGGCGGCCCCAGCGGCTCTCCGTGCGATCGCTCCACTGGCCGACCACCATGCTCGCCCCGATATCCCAGATTCTGGATAACAGAATAAGCGTGCCGGCAATTGCCGGCGCGATACCCAGATACTCTGTCATATAAAACAGAATGAAAAAGCTCATCGCGCCGAGCAGAGTGCTCGACCCGACTGTGCCGGCGGCCCATCCGATTGAAATGAGGCGCGTGGTGCCGCGCGGGTCTGACATGCTGCGCGGCTCCGGTACGGTTATTCAGCGGCCATGGAGGGCGGTGCGATGGTTTTGTCTTTCCAGTATTCGATGGAATACATCGGCCGGTCGGTCTTGAACAAAATATAGTGTCCGCCAAGCTTGCCGAGTTGAACGCGCATTTCATCGTCCATGTAGGGCACGCGCGACCACAGCTTCGGCGGGGTTTCGATCTTAGCTTCGACATTGTCCATGCTGCCGAGACCGGTTTCCTCGACGAACTCTTCCATCGTCATGTCGTGGTCGGCGGGAACGATCTTGAACTTATCGAAGTCGACAAAGAAGCGGTCCATTTCCTCCGCCACGGTACGGTACTTTGCGAAAGCGAAGTGATACGCCGGCACGGCTTTCTCGCCGATGGTGAAATGCGAGAAGAAATTGTACTCGCCAGTATCCGGATTGATTTCCAGGCCGGAGCCGAGAAACTGGGACGGAATGTCGGGCAGGCGGCCCATCGACCACACCTTCAGCGACGTCGTCACACCGCGGCCCTTGTTGTGCGCGCCCTTGCCGCCGATCAAGCGGCCGATGTTGTAGTAGTCGCCGCTCCAATGGCCACGGAAAACGTCCGGAAAGTTCATCGCATCGGGATAGAACGTCAGCGGCTCAAGCTCGTCGATGATCGCATCGATTCGCGCGGATTCCGGCGTCCCGGAGTCAAAGCCTTCCTGGTGCGTGGCGATGATTTCCAGCAGTTCCCTGCGGAGCGCCAGGCGCTGCTCATTCTGTTCATCGGTCAGATGGTCCGGTTTCGATGGAGCGTCAGTCATGGCGGTGGCCTTTGCGTCCGGAGGGATCTGGGAAACAACCTCGAATTCGGTCTTACTATCGGACGTTTCCACGCCCTACGGAACCTCCTTTTCCGCCCGGCGCTCGCTAGGTGCGGGTGCGTTCCGGCCCAGTCCGGTCACTCTTTGTTACCGAAAAGCCCCTTGGGCGGGCAGGGCCACGGGCGTAGACTTTGCTATGATCGATGTGTGAATCCGCCGGGAGAGGGAGCCCCGCCATGTTCATCAATTTCTGGTACGCCGCAGGCCGCAGCGAAGATTTCACCAATGAAAAGCCGACCAAAGTGCGCATGCTCGGGCTGGATTTCGTTCTGTTCCGCGACAGCGCCGGCAAGGTGCACTGCCTGAACGACACCTGTGTCCATCGCGGCGGGTCGCTCGGCAACGGCAAGATGCAGGGTGACTGCGTGCAATGCCCGTACCACGGGTGGGAATTCAACGCGGAGGGCGTATGCACCAAGGTGCCGTCGCTCGGGCCCGAAGGCAAACCGCCCAGCCGCGCGCGTACCGACGTTTACCCGGTCGAGGAAAAGTACGGCCTGATCCATGTCTTTCTTGGCGACCTGCCCGAGGCCGAACGCCCGCCGATCATGGAGATACCCGAATACGGCACCGAGGGCTGGCGGGCCACCGTGCAAGAATACAACTGGGTGATCGATTATCAGCGCTCCGTGGAGAACGCCCTCGATCCGGCACACAATGAATTCGTCCACCCGACGCACGGCTTTTCGGGTAAGGATCCGGATTACCGGGTGCCGCCCCTCAATATCGATGAAACTGATTGGGGCACCGGCTTTCTGGTTGAATATAAGGCGCCGCCCCTGGCCGACGACAAAATGCGCGAAGGCACCGGCCGCGACACCAACGCCATGATCACCGCGGGTACCTGGACGCACGGCCCGACCAACAACGTCACGCGCATCAACCCGATGCCCGACAAGCACATTCACCAATACAGCTTTAAGACGCCGGTGGATGCGACGCACTCGAAATCCTATCTGGTCAACCTGCGCAACTTCGTCATCGAACCTGAGAACGACGCGCGCATGATGACGCGCAACGATGTCGTCGCCGGTCAGGACGGCGAAGTGCTGGAGGCGATGAACCCGCTGGTCACACCGCCGACCAACACCAAGGAAATCTTCGTACCCGCCGACGGTGCGATTGCCCGCTATCGCGAAATCCTCAAAGGCTGGGAAGCCAAGGGCTGGAAGATCGACATGGAAAAGCTTGAGGCCACCCGTCAGCGCGTCGCCTACGCCATCCCGAGCCCGGCCCGGCGCGAGTCAAAAGGCTGGGTGATCGACCCGGTGCCGATGATGCCGGGCAGCGCCAGCGGCAGCGTCAAGCAGGCGGCGGAGTAAGGCTCACACCCCCGGCGCGACCAGCGCGCCTTGCGCGACCATACGCGCGATGGTGTCGCGCTGAATGTCCGCGAGTTCGGTCGCGGAGAGCATCGGGCCGTCCAGGTGGGTATCGACCGGCGCGCCCTCGACGCCGTCGTACATATGCCGGAACAGCGGCATCTGCATGTGATTGATCATGGTATTGAAGCTGCCGAGTGATGTGCGCTGCTGGCGCAAGGCGTCGATGTCGAGCGCCGCTGCGGTGATTTCCACTTCGCCGGTTTCGGATTGGGCCACAAGCGCGCCCTTGAAATCGATGATCTGCGACGGCTGGCGGCGCGGGTAGGGGGACTCGGCGTCCTGACCGAACGCCGGCGCCATCGGCCCGAGATTGGACAACAGCACATAGGCGGTGTTCTCGAACGCACGCACGCGCCGCGTCATATCGCTGACGCTGGGCATGCTGAAATCATGGCCCTTTGGCAACGGAATCGAGGCCGTCGGGCTGAGCAGCACTTCCGCGCCTTTCAAAACCATCGCGCGGGCGACCTCCGGATAATTCATGTCGCCGGCGACAACGCAGGCGAGGCGGCCGATCTCCGTGTCGGCGACCGGGAACAGACTGTCTTCGCCGAAGGTGTCGATCCATTCGGACAGAATGTCGCCGGGGCGCGTTTTGCTGGTCAGTCCGGTGAGCTTGCGGCAATTCAAGATCAGGTCGCCCGATGGCCCGACGATCATTCCCGACAAAAAGTAACGGCCCGGATATTGATCGAATCCTTCGGCCGGGTTGAAGGCGACGAAGGCATTGGCGTTCTGGCAGGCTTTGCCGATGCGCTCGAGCTCCGGGCCGTCGGCGCGGATGGTGCCCTCGTACCACTGGGCCGGCGTGATGGCGAAGGAGCCGGGGATTTGCAGGCCGAATTCCGGAAACGACATCAGCCGCGCGCCGTGCTCTCCGGCACCGCGTTCGATCAGGTCGCACATGACCTCGACATTGTGCGCGAGGGCGTCCGGCACAAACGCGCCGGCGTCATCGAAGGTCGGGACGACCGGCGACTGCACACAGGCTGCGGTGTAAGGCGCGACCTTCGCACCGGACGGTTCGATCCCGGCTTTGACCGGCGGGTAATAGGGTGAGGTGCCTTGCGTGTTTCGCGTCTCTTGGGCGTGGGCGGGACGGTGCAGCGTGCCGCCGACCGCCAGTGCGGCCGCAGACGAGGTAAGGCTGCGGCGCGACAATACGCCGCCGCGGGAGGAGTCGGATTCGCGGTTGGACATCGGTGGCCTCCTGAACAGGTGCGATCAGATCAATTGAATTCGAAATCCAGACTGCCGGGCAAGCGCGGAAAGACCGCGGGTCTCACATCAAACCCTAAAGACCTCTGACAACCGGACGTACGCGCCTTTGCCAACGCGCCCCAGGGGGTCGAACGCTGCCACGTCAATTCGAACCTGGCCTTTGGCGTCGAGTGCGCCGACATCGTCGCGCACCCAGAGCCGGACGATCTCGGCAAACACCAGAATTTGATCCGTGTTGCCGACACGTGTGAACTGCCGCGCGACACAGCCCATGGACACAGGCGAGTTTTTGACGCGCGGGATCGGCCAATTCCAGTCGCTCAAAGCGATGTCGAATTTCTTGACCTCGCTTTCGCCCGCGGGCAGCTCTTCGGAGGAGTTCTGCATGTCTTTCGCTTGGTCCACGCAGGCCAAACTGATGACGCATTCGGGTTCGTTCCGCAGATTGCGGTGCGTATCTTTCACCTTACCGGCCATGCCGTCGCCGATGGAAAACATGACCATCGGAGGATCGCTGGTGATGCCGTTGAAATAGGAGTAAGGCGCGAGGTTCCAGCGTTCGTCACCATGATCCACGCCGTTGTCGGTTAAGACCCAGGCAATGGGGCGAGGAATAATGATCTGGCTAAACAGGGCATAGGACTCACTCTCGGAGAGGCCGTGCAGTTCAACGTCCATTTATCTTCAAAACCATACTTCTTTAAATTCTCGGGCTTCTGGCCTTAATGCCGGGCATCTCCCGTCTCTGCAACCACTTTCCGGCATTGCGAGTGGAGTTACGCCTATCCTGCCACTCGCAGGGTGTAGGTTTCCGGCGGCGACGGCACCGCGAGGGCGCAGCGTTATTTGAACTCAACATCCCGGGTCCCGGCGAAACCGAGCGTGATGTAATCCACCGGCACGCGGCTGGGTCCGAACACCGAGTGATGCAGGGCGCGGCCGTCGATGAACACACCGTCGCCGGGGGCGAGGCGGCAGGTCTGGCCGTCCTGGGGCGTGGTTTCCAAATGCCCCTGCATGCAGAACACGAAGCTCGGGAAGTTGATGAGGTGCATTTCCATCGGCCCGCCGTCGAAGGGCTCGCCCGGCTGGCGGGTGGAGATCGACCAGCTTTTGCCATCCTGCTTCTCCGAGAGCCATTCCGTCTCGCTGACCTGGGTGAGGTGGACCTCCCGTTCGGTCGCGTAAGAGCGGTTGTTGTGGTCCATACCCAGGGCGCAGAATTTCATGGTATCGCTTTCATCTTGGATTGGCGGTTGGTCCGCCGCGCGGTTTGGAGTCTAGAATAGCCGCAACAGCGCGCAATACGAACAGCAGGGCGGAAAAAAGTGAACGGATTTACGCGACGTCGATTTGGTGCATCAGCATTGGCCGGTGCGGCCACTCTTGGCAAAGCGCCACCGCTGTGGGCGGACGAACTCAGCCTCGATGACATGGTTCGGGTCATGGCGCGCACCGACGGCGGCATGGCGATCCGCTGGACCAAGGGCGTGCTCTCCGGGATCGTCGACGAGGAGACCACCCAGCTGCTCGGCGTCTCCCAGCAGATTTACTCCCGCCATGTGCGCCAGCCCGACGGCAGCTTCGAGGTCGTCTATCTGGAACTGGTCTACTTCACCGACCTGAAAACCGGCGTCGCCGAGGAAATCTGGCGCAACCCGTATACCGGGCGCGACGTGACGGTGCCGCGGCAAATTCTGGGCCCGGTGCGCTTCAAGCTCGGCACCGACTTCCGCGTCGTCAACCAGCCCTATGCCATGGACGGCATCCGCAACAGTCACTGGCTCGAGCCGGTCTCCGCCGGACCGGACGAAGTGGCATTCGACGAGCGCATCGAGTCCTACGTGCCGCCGATGACCGAGGGCGGCGCGTCGATGACGTTTCATGAGGTGTTCTCGTTCCGCGCGCCGCGTGCAGCGGTGATGGATTCACAAGCGGCGCACGTGCCGTCGAGCGTCTATAAGATCAACGTCATCAGCTGGCGCAACTGGATGGATATGGCCGGGCACGATGGCGTCACCCTGTCTCACGGCGCCGGCCACGTCATCACCGATTATGCTAAGCTGCCCGCCGATCTGGCGGCCAAGAACGCCGAACACTTCCCCGATGTGATCGAAGACATCGAGGGGTATTTAGAGGTGTGAGGGAACGCCGGTAAGGTTTTTACGAAACGTCAAACGCAGGGAGATGCAATGTGACCGATACAAAGATGAACCGCCGGACCGCGCTGGGCGTCGGGATGGCCGGTCTGGCCACCGTCGCCGCACCGGCAAAGACATTCGCCGCGATGCCGCCGTCGATGACCAGCGCCGGACTCCCCGATCTCGAAGACCCGATCACACGCGCCTGGGTGCGCGCCAAGGTCGCCGGTTCGATTGCCGAGGAGGAGGTGTATTCCTTCTATCGCCTCCACCTGTACAGCTATCTCCATGAGGGCAACGCGGAGCCGATGTTCACGATGAACAATCTGAACATCACCAAATGGCGGCCGTTGGACGACGGCACCTATGCCGCCACGATTTTTGAGTCCGGTGCGTACTGCAAATTCAACACCGACGAAGCGCTGGACTATTGGGAAAACCCTGTGACCGGCGAAAAGCGCGAGGTGTGGCCCTTTGTCGGCGGGCCCATCCAATCTCAAGTCGGCCCCGACGGCAGTGTCACCGATGAGACGGCGACGGTGAAACCCAAAGCCCACCCGTTGGAGATTTTCGGCGATACGATATTTGTGGCCAACGGGTCCTCATTCTCCTTCCCCAATCCGCTCGACCCGGACAAATGGCCGAATGAGTCCTCCAGCCGCATTTACCATTGGGATTCCCATTCCGTGCGTGCCGCCAAGTTGGATGACGTTTTGAATCCTGCGTACACCAGCGCGCCCGGCTTTGCGCAGTTTCAGAACCTGGTCGACTTCCACCCGTGGGTCGGCATGGGCAAGTTTCCGGGCCGCAGCTACGGCAAGGCCTACGGCACCAAGCTCAAAAGCCTGGACGACCTGCCTGGGCCGGCGCGCAAGACGCTGGAAAAACAGACGCCGGAAATTTTCAATATCGACTCATGGAC